>NZ_JAGSHT010000009.1 GCF_019947135.1 Occultella gossypii
GTCCGACCGCGCCCGTATGTGGTTCGCACCTGGACGCCGCGGTGCCGGCCCCGGGCCCCCCCACGGGCCCCGGGGCCGCTGCGGTGCGCCGGTCGCCGGCGCGCCACGCCGCCGGCTCAGCCGGCGTTGATCACCGGGAGCCCGGCAGCTCGCCAGGCGGTGAAGCCACCGGTGACGTAGGTGGTCCGGGCGATCCCGACGGCGTCGAGCCCGGTCGCGAGTTCGGCCGCCAGGGTTCCGTCCTCGGTGAGCAGGATCGCGTCCGCGCCGCGGCCGCTGTGCACGAGCCACGTGGGCAGTTCCCGCGGCTCGATCGTGACGGCGCCGAGGTCCGGGTGGATCGCGCCGGATCCGGCCCGGTCCTCCGCGGCGCGCAGGTCCACCACCACCGCACGCGAGTGGAGTGCGTCCTGGTAGGCGGCGCGGGCGCTCAGGGCCTGCTCGAAGGTGGTGCGGGTGGGGGCGGCGTTGAGGACGATGTCCCAGGTGGTGCCGGTGGTGATGGCCATGTCATGGCTCCAGGGTGTGCAGGCTGGTCGGGTGTGTTGGGGTCGCGCTCAGGCGCAGCAACACATCAGACATGCCCGCATGACGCGGGTCCGCACTCCGTTCACCATGGGTACAGCCAAACAGGCCGGGTGGTCCGTGACGACCACCCGGTCGCACGTCTCACATATCGAGATGACGGGTCGCCGATCCGACGTCATCCTCAGGCCGGAAGGCCGTCCTGCGCCGCTCAGCCCTCGGCGGGTGATGCGCCCTCGAGGTTCTCGAGCTCCCGGAGCAGCGCGTCGCCGGCGGCGTCCTGCGCGACGGCCGCACCCATCGTCCGCGCTGCCCGTGCGAAGGCCGGGTCGGAGAGCACCCGGTTGATCGCACGGGCGATGGCCGGCGTCGACGACTCCCGCGAAATCGTGATCCCGGCGCCCCGGTCCGCGATCCGCACGGCGTTGTCCGCCTGGTCGCGGCCGTGCGGGAGCACCACGGTGGGCAGCCCGGCAGCCAGGGCCTTGATCACGGTCCCGTGGCCGCCGTGGGTCACGACGGCGGCCGCCACAGGGAGCACCTGCGCGTGCGGCGCGGCGGCCACCACGCGCACGTTCGGGGATGCGTGGATCGTCGACGGGTCGAGCGCCGGTCCGGTGGTCACCAGGCCGCGCACCGGGAGCGCCCCGAGGGCGTCGGCGATGCGTTGCAGGCACCCGGTCTGATCCTGGAACGTCGAGGACATCGCGACCAGGACGAGGGGCTGGTCGCCGGGCGGCGGGGTCCAGTCGCCGCCGGCCCAGGGCGGGTCGTCGAGCACCGGTCCGACGTACCGGGCATTGGCCGGGAGGGTGGCCGGGAAGTCGAACGCCGGGCTGGTCATGACCAGCTCCCGGCGGGCGCGATGGACCTGGTCCCAGATCGTGGGTACCGGGGCGAGTCCATGGGCAGCACGCGCCGCGTTGACCCGGTCCAGGCCGTAGCGCCCGAGCAGTCGGGTGCTCATCGCGTTCATGGCCCGATCGCGCAGCACTCCCTGGCGACCGGTGGCGGGCCGTAGGCCGAGCCCCATCGGTGGCATCCCGGGCGCCGGCATCGTGTAGATGTTCGGCAGCAACACGTCGAACGGCACCCCGTTCGCCTCGGCACCGATCATCGCACCGAGGGCGGTGAAGGAGGTGAGCACGAGGTCCGGCCGGTCCGTCTCGATGGCGGCCGCCACGTCACGGGCCTGGCCGGACGCGGGGCCGGCGATCATATGGTCGGCCATGCCCCGGGCGAGCGCGAGGGGGTCGGTGGTCTCCCAGTCCCGGTAGGCAGTGTGCGCAACGCTACGGTCGGGCCGGTTCGGCGCGTGCCGCCATGGCACGAACGCGGCCCCGGCGGCCGCCACGTCCGCGGCCATGGAGTCCTCACCGAGCACCCGCACCCGATGACCGCGTTCGACCAGCCGCCGCGCGACTCCGAGTTCGGGCGGAACGGTGCCGCCCCCGTCGACCAGGGCGAAGAGGTACGCGTGCGACACGGGGGCTCCTGCTCGGTGCGGGTGTGACCTGACCCCCACGACCCTACCGACGACCTCAGTACTGGCTGGAGCCGCCCCTGGCGATCGTCACGCCGTGCCCGGTGCTGATCGCCACGCACGTGACGCCGTCGGTCTCGCTCGTGCAGAGGAAGTCGCCGACGACGGTGCTGGCGCCGTACGCGAGGTCAGGCAGGTCGGCCGGTGCCTCGGTGGGCGCCTCTGCGCCGCAGATCGGGTCGGCGCTCTCGGCGGTGACCCGCCAGTAGTGTCCGGCGATCGCCGCGTCGCAGTCCTCGACGGCCGGAGGCGTGAAGGTGATGTCCCCGATCATGCAGGTGGCGCTGTCGTCGTCTATCTGGCACCAGATGTTGCGGCTCGGTGACGAGAACGCGGCGACGTCCAGAGCATCCTCCGGCACGGTGACGGCGGGTGCCTGCGTGGTGGGTTCGGTGTCGCCCGTTGCCTCGGACTGAGCGTCCGTTGCCCCGGTCGTCGCGCCGTCCGTGCCACCGTCCGTTCCGGAGTCACCACGGGGGTGCGTGACCAGCATCACCACGAGGATCCCGATGAGGATGACGTCGATGACGATGAGCGCGATCGCCCAGCCGCCGAGCGCACGTTGTTTCGCCATCACTTCCTCCTCCGGAACCGCCACCGGTACCGCCTTCGCGGCCCTGGGAACTCCCATACGGTACGCGGTCCGCGCAGGTGCTCGCGATCCCAGGCCCTCGGCGAGGGCCCAGGGACACCGGCGAAACCATCGGCGTCAGTCGAAGACCGGGCCCTGCTTGCGGGTGCGCTTGATCTCGTAGAACCCCGGGTAGGAGGCCACCGTGACCACACCGTCCCAGAGCCGGCCGGCCTCTTCGCCCTTGGGCGCGGGCGTGATCACCGGGCCGAAGAACGCGGTGCCGTTGAAGGCGACGACCGGCGTGCCGACGTCCTCGCCCACCAGGGAGATCCCCTCGGCGTGGGAGGCCCGCAGCGACTCGTCGTAGGCGTCGGAGTCCTCGAACCGGATCAGGTCCGCGGGCAGGCCCACCTCGGCCAGCGCCTCGACGAGCACGTTGTGCCGGTCCTCGCCACGCCCGCCCGGGTGGAACCGGGTCCCGATCGCGTCGTAGAGCGGCTTGACGACCTCCTCGCCGTGCAGCTCACGCGCAGCATTGATCACGCGGACCGGTCCCCACGACTTGTCGAGCATCTCCCGGTAGCCGGGGTCCAGGTCGCGGTCCTCGTTGAGCACGGACAAGCTCATGATGTGCCAGCGCACACTGATGTCGCGGACCTTCTGCACCTCGCCGATCCAGCGTGAGGTCATCCAGGCCCACGGACAGGCCGGGTCGAACCAGAAGTCGGCGACGTCCTTGCTGGTCTCACGGGCTACGTCGGTGGCGGTCTCGGTTGCGGTGCTCACGGTGCTCCTTCGGACGGGTTCGGCGGGGGCGAGTTCTCAACGTTGGCGGCAACACCGGCCCCCGCCGTGGCATTCCGGGGTGGGGTCGCATCTCGCTGGGTGGTCGTCGGCACGGCCGGCCGATCCGCCCGGGGTCCGGGGCCCGCATTTATCGGTTTCCGGCCGAGCAGGCGGAGGTGGCAGGATCGCACCACGGCCCACCGGCCCACCATCACCGTCGATACCACCAGCTCGTCGATCAAGGAGTCACGTCCGTGCCCGGAGAGAACCTCACCCGCGTCGAGGCCCAGGAGCGCGCTGCGCTGCTGAGCGTGTCCAGCTACGAGGTCGAGATCGACCTCACCCGCGGTGCGGAGGTGTTCGGCTCCACGACCACGGTCCGCTTCACCGCCACCGCGGGTGCGTCCACCTTCATCGACCTCATCGCGCCGGTGGTGCACGACGTCGTGCTCAACGGGGTCGCGCTGGACCCGGCGGAGGTGTTCGCCGACTCCCGGATCTCCCTGACCGGGCTGGCCGACGAGAATGAGCTGCGCGTGGTCGCCGACGGCGCCTACATGAACACCGGTGAGGGCCTGCACCGGTTCGTCGACCCCGTCGACGACGAGGTCTACCTGTACTCGCAGTTCGAGGTCGCCGACACCCGGCGCGTGTTCGCCGTGTTCGAGCAGCCCGACCTGAAGGCGACCTTCCAGTTCACGGTGACTGCGCCGTCGGGCTGGCAGGTGGTCTCCAACTCCCCGACCCCCGCACCCACGGGTGGCGGCGAGAGCGCCACGTGGACGTTCGCCCCGACCGGGGTGCTGCCGTGCTACGTCACCGCGCTGGTGGCGGGCCCCTACCACCGGGTCGACGGCGAACTCACGTCGAGCGACGGCCGCACCATCGCGCTCGGCGTCCTCTGCCGCGCCTCGCTGGCGGAGCACCTGGACGCCGAGAACATCATGGACATCACCCGGGCCGGGTTCACGTTCTACGAGAACGCGTTCGAGGTCCCGTACCCGTTCGAGAAGTACGACCAGCTGTTCGTGCCCGAGTTCAACGCCGGCGCGATGGAGAACGCCGGCGCGGTCACATTCGTCGAGACCTACGTGTTCCGCTCCAAGGTGCCCGAGGCGACCGTCGAGCGTCGCGCGGTGACGATCCTGCATGAGCTCGCGCACATGTGGTTCGGCGACCTGGTGACCATGCGCTGGTGGAACGACCTGTGGCTGAACGAGTCGTTCGCCGAGTACGCCTCGACCCTCGCCACGGCCGAGGCGACCCGATGGACGCAGGCATGGACGACGTTCTCCTCGCTGGAGAAGTCCTGGGCGTACCGACAGGACCAGCTGCCGTCCACGCACCCGATCGTCGCGGAGATCAACGACCTCGAGGACGTTGAGGTGAACTTCGACGGCATCACCTACGCCAAGGGTGCCTCGGTGCTGAAGCAGCTCGTGGCGTGGGTCGGTCAGGACGACTTCCTGGCCGGCGTACGGGAGTACTTTCGCAAGCACGCCCGGTCCAACACCGAGCTGAAGGACCTGCTCACCGAGCTCGAGGCCACCAGCGGCCGGGACCTGACCGCATGGTCGAAACTGTGGCTCGAGGAGGCCGGCGTGACGCTGCTGCGCCCCGAGCTCGAGGTGGACTCCCAGGGCCGGATCACCTCGTTCGTGATCACCCAGGAGGCACCGGAGACGAACCCGGTGCTGCGGCCGCACCGCATCGCCGTCGGCGGCTACGACGTCGACGCCGACGGAGCCCTGGTGCGCACCCACCGGGTGGAACTCGACATCGACGGCGCGGCGACACCGGTACCGGGTTTCGTGGGCATCGACCGCCCGCAGCTGATCCTGGTCAACGACGACGACCTCGCCTACGCCAAGGTGCGCCTCGACGAGACCTCCCTGGCCACCGCCGTCGAGCACCTGCGCGACTTCACCGACTCGCTGCCGCGCAGCCTGGTGCTGGCGGCCGCCTGGGACATGACGCGTGACGGCGAGTGGCCGGCGAGCCGGTTCATCGACCTGGTCACGGCGAACATCGGCGCCGAGACGGACTCGACCGTGGTGCTGGTGCTGCTTCGCCAGCTCGCCACGAGCGTCGAGTACTACACCGACCCGGCGGCCCGGGAGCACGTCGCCGCAGGCGTCGCGGACGCGCTCTGGGAGCTCGCGGGGGCGGCTGAGGCAGGGTCGGACTCGCAACTTCAGTTCGTCAAGGCATTCGCGGCACGGGCCACCACCGACGCCCAGGTCGACACCCTGCGTGGTCTGCTCGCCGGTGACGTCTCCCTGGACGGGCTCGCCATCGATACCGACCTGCGCTGGAGCCTCCTCAACGGGCTGACCGCCGGCGGCGGCGCGAGCGAGGCCGAGATCGCGGCCGAGCTCGCACGGGACTCGACGGCGGCCGGCCAGCGGGCCGCGGCGGCGGCCCGGGCGGCGATCCCGACGGCGCGGGCCAAGGAGGCCGCGTGGGCTGCAGTCGTCGACGGCGACGAGCTGCCGAACGCCGTGCAGGCTGCGGTCATCGAGGGCTTCGGTCGCGCCCGCGACCGAGCCCTGCTGGCTCCGTTCTCAGGCCGCTACTTCGACGCCCTCGAGAAGGTCTGGGCCGAGCGCACGAACGAGATCGCGCAGAACATCGTGGTCGGCCTGTACCCGGCGCAGCTCGCGGACATCGACACCTCCACCGGTGTCGACGTGCTCGCCCGCACCGACGAGTTCCTGGACCGGCTCGGTGAGCGCACGCCCTCGTTGCGCCGCCTCGTGGTGGAGTCCCGGGACACGGTGCGCCGCGCGCTGGCGGCCCAGGCGGTCGACCGCGCCGCTCGCTGAGGCGAGTCGCCTGGTGCGCGGACGAACTGTGCGGCCTAGGGTGCGCGGGATGGATCTCTCTCATCTCGGCGCGCCGATCGGGCCGATGACCCGCGTCCATGGCGGGTTCGCCAACCGGATGTATCGGCTCGACACTGACCAGGGCTCCTTCGCGGTGAAGGAGCTCAACCTCGACGACCGCCGCAGGACCTACCGCGTCGGCGACGTGTTCAGGTTCGAACAGGCTGCCTTCGCCGCCGGCATCCCCATGCCAGAGCCGATCTCGGCCAGCGACCACCTGCTCATCCACCGGTGGGTCGATGGCCAGAAGGTGCCCGAGGCACCGGTGCCGGCGGCGTTCGCGTTGGAGATCGGTGAGATCCTCGCGCGCATCCACGCGCTCGACGTCGAGTGGACCGAGGAGTCGACCGAGGACCCGACGCCACGGGACTGGCCGGAACTCGCCGCGCGGGCGGCGGCGACCGGCCAACCGTGGGCCGACGAACTCGCCTCCCACGTCGAGGCGTTCCTCGCCATCGCCCACTTCGTCGACACCTGCGAGCGGCCGGGCCCGGTCGTGCTGACCCACAAGGACATCCAACCCTGGAACCTGCTTGCTCGCGACGATCGGCCGGTGGTGCTCGACTGGGAGCTCTCGGGAATGCTCGACCTCGCCGGCGAGCTCGGCTCGACCGCGCTGGGCCTCGCGAAAGGGCCTGGCTTCGACACCATCGAGCCCACCAGCTTCCGCTCGGTCCTCGATGGCTACGTCGCAGGGGGCGGCGCGCTGCCGCCCTCGGGTCCGAGCTGGTTCGTGTTCACGATCGCCGGCTGGTTGGGACACACGAGGTGGCACATCCTCCGCTGCCTCGCCGAGGTCGAGCCGAGCACCGGTCCTGACCTCGCGCTGTCGCACGAGGTCGTCCGCGACGGCGTGCAGGGCCTGCCCGACGTGTTCCGCCGACTTCCAGAGTTCGAGGCGCTGCTCTCGTGAGCGTGACCCGCGAGTGCGTAACTGCGTGCGCGGATCTGTCGCATGCTTGGGTGGCGCGAAAGCCACCCGTCCGCGAGGAGAAGGAACCGTCATCGTGACTCGCCACCGCCCGTTCGCTCAGGTCAACGTCTTCTCGGCCGACCCCTATCTGGGCAACCCCCTGGCCGTGATCCACGACGCTGACGACCTCGACACCGAGCAGATGCAGCGCATCGCCCGGTGGACCAACCTGTCCGAGACGGTGTTCCTGCTCACGCCCACGACCGCGGAAGCCGACTACCGGGTGCGGATCTTCACCCCCGGCGGAGAACTGCCCTTCGCCGGCCACCCGACGCTGGGCTCGGCGCACGCCTGGCTCGAACACGGCGGAACACCCCACGACGCGCACGTCGTGGTCCAGGAGTGCGGCGTCGGCCTCATCGACGTGCGCCGCGACGCCGACCTGCTCTCCTTCGCCGCCCCACCGACCTTGCGCAGCGGCAACCTTGACGAGCACGACCTGGACCGGATCGTGGCCGCGTTCGGCATCGACCGCACCCAGGTCCTCGCTCACCAGTGGATCGACAATGGACCCGGCTGGGCCGTGATCCGTCTGGCCACGGCCCAGGAGGTGCTCGACCTCAACCCCGACCTGACCCTGATCCCGGACGCGATGATCGGCGCGCTCGGGCCGTACCCGCCTGGTTCGGAACACGCCTACGAGCTGCGCAGCTTCGCACCCGGTGTCGGCGTGGCCGAGGACCCGGTGTGTGGGTCGATGAACGCGTCCGTCGGCCAGTGGCTCGTCCGCACCGGCGAGACCGTCGACGGCTACCGCGTCTCCCAGGGTCGCAGGCTCGACCGCGCCGGAGACATCACCGTCACCGTCGACGCCGACCGGGCCGTCTGGGTCGGCGGCCAGACACAAACGCTGTTCCGCGGTACCGCGCTGGCCTGACGGTCCGGACGTCACCGGAGCGCGTGGTGCCGACCTCAGACCGGTGCCCGCAGTTCCTCATCCCCGAGATGGCGCCGGAAGAAGTCGACCATGACCGGCGCGTACTGGTGGAACGGCGGGCACGTGAGTCCGCTGCGGGCCAGGTGCCGGCCGGCCTCGGTGGTGTCGTAGCGCACCGGGTGGTGGAGGAAGACGAGGGACTCGAACGGGGTCCCACCGACGTAGCGGCGCACGGGTGTGAGCGAGAGCAGCGGGCGCAGGAGCGAGTCGGTGACGGCAGGCCCCCGAGGGTCCTTGCCGGTCAGTGCGCGGGAGAGGACGCGCACGAACTCCGCCGTGGTCAACGGGTCCGGATCGGCGAGCTGCAGGGTGGCACCGACGGTCTCCGGGTCGCGCGAGCACGCCGCGATCGCATCGACGACGAAGTCGACCGGCACGGCGTTGAAGGTGGCCTCCTCGCTGCCCATGGTCCCGACGGTCAGGCCGAACTGGTTCATCCGGTGGATGAACCACAGGATGAAGTACGGGCCGTCGAACCGCTGGGTCCGGCCGGTGCGTGAGTCACCGACAACGATGCCGGGCCGGTAGATCGTGGTGGGGACCTGCGGCATCGAGTCCCGGACGAGGACCTCTGCTGCGAACTTCGTGGCCTCGTAGTGGTTCTTGAAGCCTTGGCCCTCGTCGAGCTCGGACTCGAGGACCACACCGGTCCGCTCGCCCCCGACGTAGCAGGTGGAGACGTAGTGGAGGCGCTCCAGCCGGGCGCAGCCACGGCAGAAGTCGAGGACGTGCCGGGTGCCCTCGACATTGACCCGGGTGGCGATCGCCTCGGCGACGGCGAGGTCGTAGACCGCGGCCAGGTGGTAGACCCGCGCCACGGTGTCGGCCAGGTCGACGTAGAGGGCTTCGTCGAGTCCGAGTCGGGGCTCGGTGATGTCGCCCTCGATCACCCGGACCCGGTCGCCGAACTCGCGTGCCACCGCCCGGGCGCGGTCGACCATCCGCGGCTCGACCAGGGCGTCGACCACGACGTCGTCGTCGACGAGCAGGGCCCGGACGAGCCGCGTCCCGATGAAGCCCGGGAACCCCGTGAGCAGGCACCGCACGGCGGGTCAGGCCCAGTCGAAGAGCGGGTCCCCGGCGTCGAGCACGTCGCCGAGCTCCACGCACTCGGTGAGGGCCGCCGCCCTGCTGTCCAGGGCGATCACCGGGCAGATCGGGCTGCGTCCACCGTCGACGACGGCCTGCGGGGACCAGGTCGTGACGAGCTGGCCCGCGACGACGTCGGTGCCCTCGGCGACGTGCACCGTGAACCCGTCGCCGGCGAGCTGCACGGTGTCGATGCCGAGGTGCACCAGCACGGCGTGACCGTTGCCGTCCGCCACCACGAACGCGTGTGGGTGCACCTTGACGAGGGTGCCGCCGATCGGGGCGATCACCTCGACCTCCCCCTCGCGATGCGGGTCGACCGCAACGCCGGGGCCGACGATCGCATCGGCGAACACCGGATCTGGCACCTCGGTCAGCGCGACCGCGCGACCCGGCATTGGCGCCAGGACCGTGACCGCGCCGACGGCCGACGTGGCCGGCCGGTTCCTGCCCGTCGCCGCCATCGCTCAGGCCTGCTCGCGCAGTTCCTGGGTCAGGGCGGCCACCAGTGAGGCGAACCGGGCGTTGCCGGCCAGGTCCTCGACGAGCACGACCTTCTCCCCGCCGTCGGCCAGGGGCACCTTCCAGTTCGGGTACTCGGTGTCGGTGCCGGGCTGGTTCTGGGCGCGGCGCTCCCCCACCGCGTCGGCGAGGCCGACCCCGATCAGCACCGACGGTGTCTGTGCGACGTACCGGTGCAGCGCCTCGACGATCTGCCGTTCGGTGGGGTCCTCGGGCAGCAGGAACCGGTGCCGCAGGGCCTCGAGCATCCGTTCCCGTTCGACCTGGGCGGCCAGGCGAACGGTGGCGACCGGTTCGGTCAGCAGCCCGAGCCGGTCCCGCAGGTCCACGTGCTCCTCGGCCAGGTAGCCGGCGGTCGGCGGCAGGTCGTGGGTGGTCACGGTCGACAGCACGAGGGAGCGGTACTGCTCCGGAGGGAGCGGTCGGTCGTCCTCGCGCTCGAACCAGAGCACGGACGTGCCGAGGATGCCCCGGTCGCTCAGGTAGTCCCGGACCCAGGGCTCCACGGTGCCGAGGTCCTCGCCGATGACGATGGCACCGGCCCGGTGCGCCTCGAGGGCGAGCACCCCGATCGTCGCCTCGTGGTCGTAACGCACGTACGTGCCCTGAGCGGCGCCGGCGCCCTGCGGGATCCACCACAGTCGGAACAGACCGATGATGTGGTCGACCCGGAGCGCGCCAGCGTGCCGCAGAACCGTACGCACCATGTCCCGGATCGGCGCGTACCCCTGCTCGGCGAGCACGTCCGGACGCAATGGGGGCTGGGACCAGTCCTGGCCCTGCTGGTTGTACATGTCCGGCGGCGCCCCGACGCTGATCCCGCGGGCGAGCACGTCGCGCAGGGACCATGCGTCGGCTCCCTCGGGGTGTACCCCGACGGCCAGGTCATGCATGACGCCGATCCGCATGCCGGACGCGAGCGCCGTCTCCTGCGCCCGCTTCAGCTGGGAGTCGGCGATCCACTGGAGCCAGCAGTGGAAGTCCACCCGCTGCGCCAGCTCCCGGCGCAGTGCGAGGGTCCGAGCCGCGCTGCTCTGCTCCACCGACAGCGGCCAGTTGGACGCGTCGTACTTCTCCTGGACCGCGCACCAGAGTGCGAAGTCCTCCAGCCCCTGGCCCTGGTCACGTCGGAACCGCTCGAACGCGCGCTGACGGGAGCGGGACCGGCCCGACGTGTAGATGGTCTCCAGGGCGGGCTTCTTCACGTCCCAGACGGCGTCCCGGTCCAGCGGGCCCGGCTCGGTGTTCGTGTCCTGGATCTCCTCGATGCCCCATTCCAGCAGCGTGCGCTGGGAGGTGGGCAGGTAGCCCACCTCGGGGATGTCCTCCGGGCGGATGTAGATCGGGTTGACGAACCGTCGCGTGGCCGGCAGGTACGGCGATGGCGTCATCGGCGCGCTCGGCTCGGCCGCGTGCAGCGGGTTGATGAGCAGGAAGTCGGCGCCCAGCTCCCCGCTCAGCGACGTCAGCTCGGTGAGGTCGGCGATATCCCCGATCCCCCACGACCGCTCTGAGCGGACCGAGTACAGCTGCGCCATCAGCCCCCAGGCTCGGTGCCCGAGATCCTCACGCAGCGGCGGAATCTCGAGCACGGCGGGGGTGACCGCGAGGACGGCACTCGCCTCGCTGCCGCCGGAGCCGACGGTCGCGACCAGCGTGTGCCACCCGAGTGGCAGGTCGATCGGCAGCAGGAACGTGGCGCGCCCGATCGAGCGGCCGTCCACGAGCCGCGGTTCGACCCAGTCGTCCACCTGCTCCAGGGCGCGGGAACCGCCGTCCTCCAGGTCCACTCGCAGGTGCACCGTCTCGCCGTCTGGGACGTGGACCGGCACGCGGGACTCGATGCCCGCCGTCACCACCACGCTCGGCGGCAGCACGCGGCGCCAGGGCGCGAGGTCGCACGCGGCCAGGGACCGCTCGACCTCGCGCGGACTGCCGGCCGGCACGTCCATCGCGGCGAGCACCGCGGTGATGGTCTCGGCGCTCACCGCACAGTGGTTCCCGTGGAAGTCCCAGAACTCGGTGGCGACGCCATGGGCGGCCGCGAGAGCCCGCAGGCTGTCACTGAGGACGTCAGTCTTGTCCTGATCGTTCACGTGAGGTTCCAGGCTCCTGAGTCAGTGCGAATGGTGGCGGGACGACTCCTGCCCTGATCTTGCCAGAGCGCGCGGCAATAGTCCGCGTGGCAACGCCCGGGGACCCGGGTGCTCGGCCAGCCGGGCACCGTGGTTAGGCTGACCGACGTGAACATCGCCGCGCCCGACGTCGTCGTCGCGCTGACCGGTGCCCCGCTGACGGTCCTGATCATCATCGCGGTCGCCAGTTTGACCACGGTCATCGTGCGCTTCCTGATCTCCCGGACGATCCGCGGGCTGATCGCCACTGAGGCGAAGGGCCTGCGACTCGCGCCCGAGAAACTCGGGGTCGCCCCGAACCCGCGCCGCAAGCAGCGCCTGGAGACCCTCCGGACGGTTCTCATCTCGACGATGACCGCGCTCATCGGGAGCGTCGCGGTGCTGATGATCCTGACCACCCTCGGGGTCAACGTGGCGCCACTGATCGCTTCTGCCGGCGTGGTCGGCATCGCCGTCGCGTTCGGGGCGCAGGCGCTCGTCAAGGACGTGATCACGGGTGGCTTCATGCTCATCGAGGACCAGTACGGTGTGGGCGACCGGGTGGAACTCGGCACCGGCGGCGGAATCCTCGCCTCCGGTGTCGTCGAGGAGGTGGGGCTGCGGATCACCCTCATCCGCGACGACGACGGCCGCCGTTGGTACGTTCGGAACGGCGAGATCCTGAGGGTCGCCAACCTGACGCAGGGCTGGGCCTACGCCGTGGTGGAACTCCGGGTCACGCGCACCACGGATCTCACCCTGGCGCGGACCACACTGAGCGAACTCACCACGCAGATGCGCAACGAGGACCTCTACGCGGACGTCGTCAGTCACCTCGAACCGGAGTGTCTGATCAATGAGGTCACGGCCGACCTGGTCGCTCTCACCTGGCGGGTGCGCGTCAGCGCCGACCACGACCAGCCGGTCGCCAGCGAACTGCGCCACCGGATCGCTGTGGCGTTCGCCGAGCGTGGCATCGAACTCGCCCCGTGACCACGTTCGCCGGACCGGGGCGCCGGCCTCAGGTGCCGGGGCGAAGCCCTTCGATGTCGGCAGCGAGGTCGTCCGCCTCCGGACCCACCACCACCTGCACGACGCGGCCGGAACGGACCACACCGAACGCACCGTGGGTGCGCAGGTCCTCCTCGTTCACGAGCGCCGGGTCATTCACCTCGACCCGCAGTCTGGTGATGCACGGCTCCAGGTCGACCACGTTCGCGTCGCCTCCCAGTGCGGCGAGGATGTCCTCGGCCTTGCTCACTTCTTCTCCCAACAAGCATCGTCCTGTGATGAATGACACTCTACAACCGGTGCCCGCCCCCCAGCGCGCTGGCCACAATATGACGAACCCCGTGCGACGGAAGGCGGACCACCGTGAGTAACGTCGAGATGGACGGCGTCGAGGTCGCCGGGAGCACCAGGCTCCAGGGCGTCGGGGTCTCCCCCGGACGGGCCGCCGGGCCCACCGTGCGCCTCGCCGCCGGGGTGCCGGAACCGCCGTTGCGGCGTTCCCCCGTCCCGCCCGAGGAATCGGTGGCCGCCCTCACGGCGGCCGCGGACGCCGTCGCCACCGAACTCAGGGCCCGCGCGGAGACCGTGACCGGCACCGCCAAGGAGGTGCTGGAGACGACCGCCCAGATCGCCACCGACCCCACCCTGATCAAGGACGCTCGGCAGCGCATCGCGACCGAGCGGGTCAGCCCCGAGCGAGCACTGTGGGAGGCGGCGGCCGCCGTCGCCGCCCAGTTCGAGGAGCTCGGCGGGTACTTCGCGGAGCGGGTCCGGGACGTCCACGACGTCCGGGACCGGATCGTCGCCCGGCTCACCGGGGTCCCGACGCCGGGGGTGCCGGCCCGCACCGAGCCGTTCATCCTGGTGGCGCAGGACCTCGCGCCCGCCGATACCGCACAGCTCGACCCGACCGTGGTCCGCGGCCTGATCACCGCCGAGGGCGGACCCACCTCCCACACCGCGATCCTCGCCCGGGCGCTCGGCATCCCGGCCGTCGTCGGCCTCGGCGAGGCGGCCGCGCAGATCGTCGACAGCACCGTGATCGTGCTCGACGGCGGATCGGGCGCCGTGGTCCTGGCGCCCACCTCCGAGGAGGTCGCCCAGGCGAGCGAGCAGCACGAGGCCCGCACGTTCTCCGGGCGAGGCGCCACCAGCGACGGGCACCGTGTGGAACTGCTCGCGAACGTCGGCGAGGTGGCCCAGGCCGAACCCGCCGCGGCGGCGGGCGCCGAGGGTATCGGACTGTTCCGCACCGAGTTCTGCTTCCTGGACCGGGACACCGAGCCCAGCATCGACGAGCAGGTCGAGGCCTACGGCACCGTGCTCGCCGCGTTCGCCGGCAAGAAGGTGGTGGTCCGCACCCTCGACGCCGGCGCGGACAAGCCGATGCCGTTCCTGAACCCTACGGACGAGGCGAACCCCGCGCTCGGGGTACGCGGGTTCCGCACCTCCTGGAAGAACCCGGACGTGCTGGAGAACCAGCTCGCCGCGATCGCGACGGCCGCAGCCGCCTCGTCCGCCGAGGTGTGGGTGATGGCGCCGATGGTCTCCCGGGTCGGCGAGGCCGAGGAGTTCGTCGCCGCCTGCACCCGGCACGGCCTCGAGACCGCCGGGGTGATGGTCGAGGTGCCCAGCGCCGCGCTGCTGGCCGGCCCGATCCTGGCCCGAGCCGCGTTCGCGTCCATCGGCACCAACGACCTGACGCAGTACACCCTGGCCGCGGACCGGTTGCTCGGGGCCCTGGCGCCGCTGTCGACCCCATGGGACCCGGCCGTGCTGTCGCTGATCAGGACCACCTGCGAGGGCGGGCAGGCCCAGTCGCGGCCCGTCGGGGTCTGCGGCGAGGCGGCGGCCGATCCCGCACTGGCCGCCGTGCTGGTCGGTATGGGCGTGACCAGCCTGTCGATGACCCCACGAGCCCTCGGTGACGTCGCCGCCGTCCTGGCCGCGACGTCCCTCGAGCAGTGCCGCCGCGCGGCAACCCTTGCCCTCGGCACCGACAACGCCGAAGCGGCCCGCCTGACCGCCCGCGAGGCCCTGCCGGCCCTCGCCGAACTGGGCCTGTGACGCCTGACACCCACCGCCGTCGGGCAGGTTGCCCGAGTGAACCGGCGATCCGGCGAGCATTAGGCTGACCGGGTGAGTACCGCCTCCTCCCCCACCCCGCCCCCGCCGGCCGGACGCCGCAGCCTCGGCCTGCGCGGCGCCGACGCGCCGCCGGCCCGCCGCCCGGACTCCTTCTACGAGGCGATCGGCGGCGAGCCCACGTTCCGCCGCATCGTGCACCGCTTCTACGAGCAGGTCGCGGGAGACGACATCATGTTCCCGATGTACCCGGAGCCCGAGGACCTCGGCCCCGCGGAGGACCGGCTGCGGATGTTCCTGGAGCAGTACTGGGGCGGCCCGACCACATATTCGGACACCCGCGGGCACCCGCGGCTGCGGATGCGGCACGCGCCCTACCAGGTGACGCCGACGGCCCGCGACCGGTGGCTGGAGCTCATGACCGTCGCGGTCAAGGAGGCCGGCCTGGCGCCGCTGCACGAGGCCACCCTGCTCGACTACCTCGAGCGCGCGGCCTTCTCCCTGGTGAACACCGCCGAGCCCGGGAGTCCGCAATGACCGAGGAGTCCGCGCAGGAGCCGGCCCGCCCACTCGAGGCCGTGCTGGCCGCACTGGAGCTGGACCAGGTCGACGAGGACACGTTCACCGGCCGGTCCCTGCCCCAGATCCATGGCCGGGTCTACGGCGGCCAAGTGCTCGCCCAGGCCCTGCTCGCCGCTGGGCGGACCGTGGCGCCGGACCGGCTCCCGCACTCGGTGCACGGCTACTTCCTGCGCCCGGGCGACCTCGACGAGCCGATCACGTTCTCGATCGAGCGGATGCGTGACGGCCGGTCGTTCAGCGCCCGGCGGACGCACGCCATCCAGTTCGGCAAGCCGATCCTCTCCATGATCACCTCCTTCCAGGAACCCCAGCAGGGCCTCGACCACGCCGAGACCATGCCGCAGGTACCGCAGCCCGGGGAGCTGGCCAGTTCAGTCGAGTTCTTCAACGCGCTCGACCACCCGATCGCTGCGTTCTTCTACCGCAACGGTGCGTTCGACATGCGGCACGTGGATGGCGCCCTGTTCACGAAGCCGGCCGCCGAGCGGACCGACACCCAATACCTGTGGATGCGCGCGCGGGCCGAGGTGCCAGGTAGCCAGCTGCAGCAGCGCGCGATGCTCGCCTACGCGTGCGACCAGATCATGCTCGAGCCGATCATGCGCCGCCACGGCCTCAGCTGGCGGACCAAGGGCGCGAGCGTGGCGAGCCTCGATCACGCCATGTGGTGGCACCGCGACGTCGACCTGGACGACTGGCTGCTGTACGCGCAGTCCTCGCCGTCCGCCAGCGGTGGGCGCGGTCTCGGTGTCGCGAAGGTCTTCGACCGTTCCGGCCTGCTGGTCGCGACGATCGCCCAGGAGGGCATGCTGCGGATCCCGGAGATCCCGAGCGAGTAGGCCGCCTCCGCGCGGTCCCGCACCGGGCCCGGTCACGCAGCCCCGCGCCGTGGCGCAGCGGGCGGCGTATCCACGCCGATCACGGCGTGCTCTCGTCGCCCGGAAACTAGATTGATCTAGTAACCAGCGCGCGATTCACCACGTCCGTGCGATGCATGGAGTTGACATCCCTACTAGATCGATCTAGTTTCGGTGCGTGCCCGGACCAGGGCACGACGATCTACAGGGAGCCGGTCAGTGACGACCACGTCCACGCTCGAGCAGTACCAGGAGCCGACCACCCGCTGGTGGCACTCGCCGTTCCGGATGTTCCAGACCAACCTGCGCGAGACAGACGTCACCTTCGACGTCGAGACCGTCCTCGATGCCATCGAGGACCACGGTGCCGACACCTGGCTCGTCAACGCGGGCGGCATCCTCTCCTTCTACCCCACCGATCTCGACTTCCAGACGCGCAACCCGCTGCTGGCCCGGCGGCCTGGTGGCGACCTGCTCGGGGATTGCCTCCGAGGCGCCCAGGACCGCGGGATCCGGCTCATGGCCCGGATGGACTTCTCCAAGATCGCGCCCCGGATCGCGGACCGCTTCCCGCACTGGTGCTTCCGGAGCGCGGACGGAGGGCGCCAGATCTATCAGGGACTGGTGAGCACGTGCCCGAGTGCCGGCTACTACCAGGACCGGGCTCTCGACGTGCTGGACGAGGTGCTCGGCCGCTACGACGTCGACGGCTTCTTCTGCAACTGGTTCGGTTTCAACGAGGTGGACTACGCGGGCACCTACCACGGCGTCTGTCACTGCGACGCGTGCGTGGCGGGCTTCGCGGCCTTCGCCGGCGGCGCGCGGCTGCCGGCGGGTCGCGATGACGCCGAGTACGGGCGCTGGCGGGCCTATGCCCGCGAGACGGTCGCGACCCTGACCGAGCGGATCCGCGAGCACATCAAGTCCCGCCGGCCGGAGGCCGCACTGATCCTCGGCGACTCCAGCGACATCGTCTTCCACGAGGCGAACAACGCCGTCGGACGTCCGCTGTGGCCGTACGCGACGTCCGCCGCTGTGAGTGCCTCCCGCACCGCACACGAGCAGACCCCGGTCCTGGTGAACTCTGTCGCGTTCGTGGACATGCCCTACCGGATGGCCGCCGAGGAGCCCCATCACTTCGCCACCTACTTCGCCCAGACGATCGCGCGTGGTGGGACCCCGTCGACCTACATCATGGGCGTTCCCGGAGATATCCCCTACGCCGGGCTCCCCGCGGCCCGGGCCATCACCCGCTTCCATCGTGATCACCAGGACCTCTATGCCGGCATCCGTCCGATCGCTCCGCTCGCCCTGATCCGACCGCCGGCCGCCGGCCGGGAACCAGCCGATGCCGCCGCGGCGACGGAGGAGTTCCACGGCTGGTTCGACGCGCTCGCAGAGGTCCACCTGGCGGCCGACGTGCTTGCCCTGGAGGAGGTCCCCCGGCTCGCCGTGGACGGTGCCCTGGCTCGGTTCGGTGTGCTCGTGCTCCCCGATGTCGGGCCCCTGACCCCCAGCGCCGCCCAGGTCCTGGACGCGTTCGTGGAAGCCGGCGGCACGCTCGTCGCCACCGGCTCGAGCGGCCTGCGCGACGGCCGGGTGCAGCTGGAGTCGATGCCGGCGACGGCGGAACTCGCCGTCGTCGGCGACGTCGAGTCCCTGAAGGGCACGTATGTCAGCGCGGGCCTGGAGTCCACCGCCGACAGCGGCGTCTACACGGCTCCCACCGTGCCCATCCTCGGCGCCGGGCGCGCCATGGCCTGGCGTGCGGACATCGACCGCTGGCTGACCGTCATCGGGCCGGCCCCCTACGGGCCCCCGGAACTGGCCCACGGCCAGCGCGCCACCGACCAACCGGGCCTCGCGACCCGCTCCTACGGGGACGGCACCGCCACCTACCTGCCCTGGACCGCCGGTCGCACCTACGACCGGCTCGGCACCCGCGAGATCCGCGACGTGCTGCTGAGCGGCGTGCCGGGTGCGCGGACCGGTCCCGACGGCGATCCCTGGGGTTGCCTTCGCCTCTGGGCGCCCGAGCAGCTCGAACACACCGTGCACCGAACGGCCGACGGGCGCGTCGTCGTGCACCTGATCAACCACAGCGGGCTGCGCCGACGGTCCTACGGACCGCCGATCCCGATCACCGGCGTTCGGGTCACCCCACCGCGCGGGCTGCACATCGCCGCGGCGACGGCCCTCGTCGCCGGTCAGGACGTGCCCGTGACACCTGCCGGTGAGCTGCTCCTACCGGCCATCGAGACGTTCGACGTCATCACGATCACAACCAAGGAGAACAGTTGACCGAGCACATCGTCGCCTTCGGATCACTCGACAGCCAGGTACGCAGCCGCGCCGAGGCCCTGTTGGCCGGCCGCGGCGTCCTGGAGGTCCTGTCGAGTGCCTCCGCCGCGAGCCCGGACACGCTGGCACGTGCGACCGCGATCGCGGGAACCCTGCGACCGGGCCAGCTGACGGCCGCCGTGAACACCCGGTGGGTGCACAGTTGGGCCGCGGGAGCGAACGCCGACCTGTCGGAGGAGATGCTCGCCAGCGACGTGACCCTGACGAGCTCGACCGGCAACGGCGGGATCCCTCTCGCCGAGCACTCCATGCTGCTGATGCTGATGCTCAACCGGGACGTGCCACGCTGGCAGCGCGCCCAGGCCGAGCACCGCTGGGACCGGTTCACCCACGGTGAGCTCAACGGCCGCACGGTCGCGATCGTCGGGCTCGGCAACGCGGGTGCGGACCTCGCCGCGAAGGCGCAGGCCTTCCACATGCACGTGCTCGGCGTCCGCCGCAGGGTCGACCTCCCCGTGCCCGGCGTGGACGAGCTGTTCGCACCGGAACGGCTCCACGAGGTACTGGCACGGGCCGACTTCGTGGTGGTCACGGTGCCACTGACCGCCGACACCAGGGGCCTGTTCGACGAGACCGCCTTCCGGGCGATGCCCGCTCACGCCCACTTCATCTGCATCTCCCGGGGCGGGATCGCCGACGACACGGCACTCCTGAGGGCATTGCGGGAAGGCTGGATCGCCGGGGCCGGCCTGGACGCGCACGGCACCGAGCCACTCCCGCCGGAGAGTCCCTTCTGGGACCTCCCGAACGTCATCGTGACACCGCACAACGGAGCGACGACCGGGGCCACCGCTGCCCGCGGCGGGGAGATCTTCCTCGGCAATCTCGAGCGTTTCCTGGACGGCGTTCCGCTGGCGAACATCGTCGACAAGGCCGCCGGGTACTGACTCAAGGCCGTCACCGCTACGCCAAAGGAGGCGTTGATGAGCGTGAACACCGCATCACCCCCAGGGACCACCGTCGCCGTCCCCCCGACCGGCGACCTCCCCGAGCGGGGGCGCCGCCGGCGCAAACGGAGGTGGGCCGCCTGGCTGTTCCTGCTGCCTTGGCTGGTCGGGCTCTTCGGGATCACCCTCGGGCCGATGATCGCGTCGCTGTACCTGTCCTTCACCGACTACAACCTGCTCGGCCGGTTGTCGTTCGTCGGTTTCGACAACTACGTCCGGATGTTCACCGACGACCCGCGCTTCGTCAGCGCGTGCCTGGTCACCCTGAAGTACGTACTCATCTCCGTACCGCTCCAACTGGCGTTCGCACTGGCCCTCGCCACGCTGCTGAACCGGGGCCTGCGCGGCCTGGCGTTCTACCGCTCGGTCTACTACCTGCCCTCCCTGCTCGGCAGCAGCGTGGCGATCGCACTGCTCTGGCGTCAGATCTTCGGGGGCTCCGGGCTCGTCAACACGGCGCTCGGGGCACTTGGCCTGACCGACCTGCCGAACTGGATCGCCACCCCCGAATGGGCGCTCGGCACCTTGATCGTGCTGAACGTCTGGACGTTCGGCTCTCCGATGATCATCTTCCTGGCCGGTCTGCGGCAGGTGCCGCAGGAGCTGTACGACGCGGCCAGCGTCGACGGTGCGAACGCGTGGGGACGGTTCCGGCGAATCACCATGCCGATGCTCACACCGGTGATCTTCTTCAATCTGGTGCTGCAGATGATCAATGCCTTCCAGGCATTCACGCAGTCCTACATCATCTCCGGCGGTTCCGGCGGTCCGGTCGACTCGACGCTCTTCTACACCTTGTACCTCTACCAGAAGGCGTTCACCGACTTCGACATGGGTTACGCCTCGGCGATGGCGTGGTTCCTGCTGGTCGTCATCGGCCTGTTCACCGGCGCAGCCTTCTTCACCTCCCGGTACTGGGTCCACTACGACGGGGAATGACATGACTTCGACCGCAACGCAACCCGCCGCTGTGCACGCCCCGGCCCTGAGGCCGCAACGTCGCCCGTGGCGTCGGATCGTCCTCCACGGCATCGTCCTGCTCGGGGGCATCGCCATGGTCTACCCGCTCCTGTGGATGGTGGCGAGCGCCTTCAAACCGGAGTCCGACATCTTCTCCGACCCCGGACTCCTGCCTGCGACGTTCACGACCGAGAACTTCACGCAGGGCTGGGACGCGCTCGGCATCCCGTTCTCGACGTTCTTCCTGAACTCATTCGTCATCGCGGCGATCTCGGTGCTCGGGAACCTCCTGTCCTGCTCACTGGCCGCCTACGCGTTCGCGCGGCTCGACTTCCGGTTCAAGAAGACGCTCTTCGCCGCCATGCTCGCCACGCTGATGCTGCCGTTCCACGTCACCCTCGTGCCCCAGTACATCCTCTTCCAGTCGATCGACTGGACGAACACGTACTTCCCGCTCGTGGTGCCGAAGTTCCTCGCGGTCGACGCGTTCTTCATCTTCCTCATGGTCCAGTTCATGCGGGGCCTGCCGAGGACCCTCGACGACGCCGCGACGGTGGACGGCTGCGGCCCGTTCGGAGTGTTCTGGCGGATCATCCTGCCCCTGATGCGACCCGCCCTCGCGGTTGCTGCGATCTTCACCTTCATCTGGACCTGGAACGACTTCCTCGGGCCGCTGTTGTACATCTCCGACCGTGAGCTCTACACGGCCCCGATCGCCCTGAACGCGTTCCTGGACTCGACCGGAGCCTCCTCGTGGGGCCCGATGTTCGCGATGTCGATCTTGTCGATCCTGCCGCTCTTCCTGGTCTTCCTGTTCGCCCAGAAGCACCTGATCAACGGCATCGCCACCACCGGGCTGAAGTAGCCGGCCCGGCCCACCACCAGCAATGACGCTCCTGAAGGGAATCCCATGTTGAACCCGTTGAACCCGAACCCACCACTGTCCCGTCGCTCCTTCCTCGGCACCGCTGCAGCCGGCGCTCTCCTGACCACCGCCGGCTGCGCCGGATTCGGCGGCGGTGGTTCCGGGTCGGAGTCCGACGGCGACGCGAGCCTCACCGTGACCTGGTGGGGCGACGCGAGCCGGACCGAGCTCTATGACGCCGCGCTCGCGTTGTTCGAAGCCGACCATGAGGGCGTCACGACCCGATCCGAGTTCGCCGATCTCGGTCCCTACCTGGAGCGGATGGCGACCGCCGCCGCGGCCGGGAACCTCGCGGACGTCCTGTGGATGCGGGACACGCACGTCGGCCGCTATGGCGCCGGCGGCTCACTGCTCGACCTCTCCGAGTACCTCGACGACGTGATCGACGTCAGCGCGATCGGTGACGCCGGCATCGCCAGCGGGACGGTCGGCGACGGCGTGTTCGCGCTGCCGACGCACTACGTCGGCCAAGCGCTCATCACAGCAGAGGACGTACTGGGCGCAGCCGGCGTCTCGGGTGGCGACATCGCGACCTGGGACGACCTCGCTGCTGCTGCCCGCGAGGCGGCAGACCCCTCCGCCGGCGTCTTCGGGATCAACGACCCCACGCTCGACGACACGCACCGGCACCTGGAGGCGTGGATCCGGCAGGCCGGCGGGGAGCTGTTCACCCCCGAAGGCACCCTCGCGGCCGACCCGGCCGCGATCGAGGAATGGTTCGTCTTCTGGAAGACGCTCCGGGACGAGGGGGTGCTGCCTCCGGCCGACTCCCAGAGCGAGGCCAACGGTGCCGGCTGGTCCGGCGACTTCCTGGTCCTCGGGACCTCCGCGATGCGGCTGTCCAGCACGAACCACTTCACGATCGTCTCGGGTCTCACCGAGGCGCCGCTCGGGCTGTTCAGTACCCCCGCCCTCGCCGACGCCACCGACGACTGGTGGTTCTTCCCGCCGATCCTGATCAGCGCCGCGGCCAACACCGACTCGCCCGAGGTCGCCGCCGCGCTCATCGACTTCTTCATCAACGACGCTGCTGCGGCCGATGTCACCCGGCTCAACCAGGGCGCACCGTCCTCGTCCGAGATCCGTGACGGGCTCACTCCCGACCTCGAAGGGGCGGAGACCGCCTTCATCGAACAGATCTCGCGGGAGATGGAGCAACCGGCCCGACCGTTCCCCATCCGGCCCGAGGGCTCCGAGCAGTTCAACGGCGCCCTCACCAGGATCGGTGAGGAGATCGCCTATGGCGGGGCCACGGTCAGCGAGGCGGTCGCCCGCCTCGTCTCCGACGCCGCCGGCTACCTCACGGCGGAGTGAGGCGACCATGACCGAGTGCACCCTCTGCGCCGGGAACGCCCGAGCGGAGTCCGAGTTGCCACCCCGGGAACGGGTTCGGATGACCGAGAACTGGCGGGTGATCGCCCACCGCAGCGCGCTCCCGGGCTGGATGCTCGTCGTTCCCCGGAGGCACGTCGAATCGCTGGCAGACCTGACGGAGCTCGAAGCGGCCGAACTCGGCACGCTGCTGCGTGCGGGGACGCGGACGCTCGTGGACGCCGTGGGTGCGGACCGCTCCTACGTGATGCAGTTCTCCGAGGGCATCCGGCACCTGCACTTCAGCCTGGTGCCGCGGATGGCGGATCTGCCGGCCGACCGGCGCGGCGCGAAGGTCGGCGCCTACAACGCGCAGGACACCCCACTGGGCGAGGAGGAGCGCGACCAGATCGCGCTCAGCCTGCAGTCGCGGTGGCCGTAGCCGCCTCACGTGGGGGTGCGGTCGAGGCCCGGATCACGAGCTCCGGGTCGACGACCTCCTCATCCGACGCCTCGACCGTCACTCCCATCAGGCCCAGGAGCGCGCGGGCAGCCGCCCGACCGCGCTGGGACACATCCCGCCGGACCGTCGTGAGCGCGGGCGAGTACCACGCGCCGATGTCGGTGCCGTTGTACCCGACCACGGAGACGTCCTCGGGGATCCGCAGACCGTGTTCGCGCAGGGTCGCCATCCCCGCGATCGCCATCTCGTCGGTCGCATAGACGATCGCGGTGATCTCCGGGTGCTGTGCGAGGATCGCCCGCGTGCGTTCGGCCGCCGTGACCGGTGTGTACGGCCCTGGGCGATGTGCCACGAGACCGGCACCACCGGCCGCAAGGACCTCGCGGAGGATCCGGTCCCGGTGGCTCGACTCGACGTAGTCCTCCGGCCCGCTCACCGCGGCGATCGACCGATGGCCCAGTTCGAGGAGGTGTTCGGCCACCTCGCGCATCCCGGCGCCTCGTGGGCCGTGGCCGATGTAGGAGATCG
This sequence comes from Occultella gossypii, assembly GCF_019947135.1. Classification (GTDB taxonomy): domain Bacteria; phylum Actinomycetota; class Actinomycetes; order Actinomycetales; family Beutenbergiaceae; genus Occultella; species Occultella gossypii. The sequence goes on from NZ_JAGSHT010000009.1 coordinate 23,979, forward strand.
GATCGTCGACCCACGGGGTCCCGAGGAGCACGGCGGGCAGCCCGAGCCGACGAACCAGTTCGAACCGGGTGTCACCCACCCGTGATTCCAGGAGCACGACTCCATCGACCCGACGGGCCTCGGCCAGCCGCCGGTAGGTCTGTTCCTCGTGCTCCACGGAGGTGGCGATGTGCAGCAGCAGCCCGAAGTCGTGCCTGGCGAGCACCTTCTCGAGACCGGTGAACATCCCGGACGGCAGTTCGGGATCGCCGTCCTCGGCGACGCCCGGACGGTTCAGCACCAGCCCCACGGTGCGGGACCTGGCTGACCGCAACGCGATCGCCGTGGCGCTCGGAGTCCAGTGCAGCTTGCGCGCAGCATCCCGGATCCGCTCCTCGGTGGCAGCGGAGATACCGCCCTGGGCGTTGAACACCCGGGAGACGGCCGAGCGCGACACTCCCGCCAGTTGGGCGACGTCGGTGATCGTCGCCCGGCGCGAGCGGGTTGCGTCGGCATCGCTACTAGATCGATCCATTCCCATATCCTGACACGCACTCGACCCCCGCCGGGACGGACCGCACCGCCGCCCTCGCCGACCCGACCTCCGTGGCCGGGCCGACGAGGGCGGGCACCCTCAGACCCCGCCGGCAGTAACCTCCGCCGACGTGATCTGACCGGCAGCGACGACGAGGACCGTCGCCCCTGCCCCGGTGGCGCCGTCCTCGACCACCCGCAGCCGGTACCGGCCCGGGGCAAGGTCCACGGCGGCGAACCACCCGGACCCGTCCGTGGTCACCGTGAACGACTCCCCCGGTGTGCGGCCCAGCGGCTGGACCTGCACGTCGACCTGGTCGGCGACCACGCCGGTCCGCAGCGTGACCGTGCCCTCGAGCACGCCGGCGGTGGGCTGGGTCTTCCACTCCATCTCGGGCACCACCACGTCATCAGCGAGCGGCCCGGCCCGAAGTGCCGCGGTCACCGCCTCCCGTTCGGCGTCCTTGACCGCCGGGTTCGAGGACGCCGTCGCCGTGGCGCTGAAGTTCGCGTAGGAGTATCCACTCCAGCCATCGAACCCGGCGGCCACCGTCTCCTCCGCCTGGGCGACGATGTCCGGCAGCTCGTTCAGGTAGAGCGCCGGCCCGTTGACCACGTGCCGGTCGGCACGGCTGGCGATGAGTGCATCGTTCCACTCCGTGAACATCTGCGCCTGGGCCGGCATCCAGTTGCGCTTGTAGTTCATCGCCGTGATCGTGTCGATGATGCCCTCGTCCAGCCAGCTCACCCAGTCCTGGAGCACGTTCGTGTACGGGCGGGTGTTCTCCCAGCCGCCGTAACTGACCGGGCCGAACGCGTACGTGATGCCGTTGATGCTGAGCCGGTCACTCGGATCGGAGCCGTACATCGCCACATAGATCTTGCGCACCAGCGCGGAGACCTGGTCGCGACGCCACTGGCTGAACTCCTCGTCGGTGACGGCCGGACGGTCCGTGCGGCCGGTCTCGGCGGCGAACCGGGCCAGAGATGTCTCGGAGTAGCCCCAGTCGTTCTGGAACTCGCCGGAGTTGTAGTCCGGATAGCGGATGTAGTCGAGGTTCACCCCGTCCACGTCATAGTTCTCCGTGATCGACGTGATCGCCTCGACGACGTAGTCGACGGCAGCCGGGTTGGCCGGGTCGATGTAGGAGTTGTTGCCGACGAGTTCGGTGCCGTCCTCACGCTGGTTGAGCCAGCGATCCGCACCGGTCGCGGTGGGCCCGTGCGCGTTGAATGCGTGCTCGGGCGAGGTCGGCGGGGTGGCCGAGTTCCACAGCGTGGTGGCGTTCACCCACGCGTGCACCTCGATCCCGGCCGCGTGCGCCACCTCGATGACCTCGGCCAGCGGGTCGTAGGGCGCCGGGTCGACGCGCGCGTCGGTGCGCGGGTAGAGCGCGTCGTTGCAGAAGCAGTCGAACCGCCGACCGATCTGCACGATCAGGGCGTTGACGCCCAGGTCGCTCGCGTCCTCGACCAAGGTGGTGACTTGGTCGGGCGTGTAGATGCCGACGTTGAACGCGTCGACCCAGAGTGCGCGGAACTGCTCCTCGGGTTCGTCGGCTGCGGCCGGTCCGGCCAGCGCCAGGGCCGGCACCAGCGCCAGGCCGAGTACTGCTGCGAGTGATCGTCGCATGTTTCCCTCCATGTACGAGATTCGTCGTGATCGTCGATGATCAGATCCCGCTGGGACCGGATCGGGTCCGGGTGTACCTCCTGTCCTCGACAGCGGCGCGGGTGACCTCGAGCGCCGCTTGACTGGCGTCGTAGGTGCGCTGGGCGATCGCCACGAAGACGCAGTCCACGACGGTGAGCTGAGCCAGGCGGCTCGCGGTCGCCCCCGACCGGAACGTGGTCTCCCGCGCGGCGGTGAGCAGCACGTGATCGGCGAGCCGTGCGATCGGCGACTCGGGGGCGTTCGTCAGAGCCACCGTGGTGGCACCGCGGGTCCCGGCGAGCCGCAGTGCCTCGACGGTGTCGATGGTGGTCCCGGTGTGGGAGATCCCGACCGCGACGTCCCGCGCCCCGAGCAGCGCGGCCGACGTGAGAGCGAGGTGCGAATCGGCGTGCGCGAACGCGACCCGCCCGATCCGGTGCAGCTTCTGCTGCAGGTCCGTTGCGACAGTGCCGGAGGCGCCGACCCCGTAGATGTCCACCCGGCCCGCGGTCGCGATGGCTTCCACCACCGCCTCGAGTTCCGGGACGGAGAGGGAACGGGCGGTGTCCTCCACGGCGCGGGCGTCCGCATAGGCGATCTTCGCGATCACGCTGGCCAGATCGTCACCCTCGGCGATGTCCCCGGTACGCAGCTCGCGCTCGGCGGCGGCATCGCTGCGGCCCGTCTCGGCCGCGAGGGCGAGCCGGAACTCCCGGTACCCGGCCAGGCCGAGCTCGTGACACAGCCGCATCACCGTGGTCTGGCTGACGCCGCTCGCCGCGGACAGGTCGGTGATGGTGGTCCGGGCGGCCCGGTGCGGATCCTCGAGCACGTACTCGGCCACTCGGCGCATGGACGGCTGGAACTGGTCCAGCCCGCCGCGCAGCCGCAGCACCAGCGGGGGGCGGGTCATTCGTGGTGCCCTCCCCTGGCCGCGGCGACGGCGGAGCGCACGCCACCTGGATCGGCGATGCGGGTGACGTCGGGCGGGTACTGGGCAATCAGTTCACGGGCCTGTGCCACATCGATCCCGGCGATCAGGGCCACCAGGGCGGTGCGGGCGTCCCCGGCCGCGGCCAGCACGTCCGCACACCGCTCGGGGTCCTGGTCCGTGGCCTGCACCAGCATCCGCACGGTGCGCGCCCGCAGCTTCTGGTTCGTGGGCGCCACCTCGGTCATCAGGTTCGAGTACGTCTTGCCGAGGCGGACCATCACCGCCGTCGAGAACATGTTCAGGACCATCTTCTGGGCGGTGCCCGCCTTCATCCGGGTGGAGCCGGTGATCACCTCCGGCCCGGTGTCGACGAGGACAGCCACGTCCACACCCTCGGCCAGGGTGGCGCGGGGGTTCGTGGCGATCAGGGCGGTCCGGGCCCCCTGCTCCCGCGCGCTGGCGAGGGCGCCGCCCACGTACGGCGTGCGTCCGCTGGCAGCGATCCCGATCACCATGTCCGCCGGGCCGACGACGCCCAGGTCCGCGGCGCCCGCGGCCGGGTCATCCTCCACACCCTCCACCGCCTGCATCATGGCCCGATCACCGCCGGCCAGGTGTGCCACCACCGTCTCCGCGCCGACCCGGTAGGTGGGCATCAGCTCGACGGCGTCGAGCACGCCGAGCCGCCCGGAGGTCCCGGCGCCGCTGTAGTGCACCCGCCCGCCCGCGCCCAGGGCGGCCACCGCGAGGTCGACCAGGGCGGCCACCTGGTCGGCGACCGCTCCCACCGCCGTCAGGACCGCCGCGTCCTCCTCCATCATCAGGCTCACCAGTTCGTCGGTGGGCAGCCGATCGAGGTCCTCGGTGCGGGGGTTGCGCTCCTCCGTGGGTGAGTGCAACCCCAGCACCTCGCGCCAGTCGTGGGACATCTCGGCCATGGTCATCCTTCCTCGAGTACAAGCGTGTGCACCGGGTCGCGTCCGGGTGGACACGGCGCTGGCGCGGGTGGGGTCAACGAGCCCAGCACGACGGCGGACCTCGCCCCGGTTGCCCGCCGGCGGCCCGCGCCTGGGGCCGTGCCGGGCAACCCACGAGCCGACAGGTAGCCGAGCAACGCGAACAGGTAGGCCTCCTTCGCCTCGGCGGCCAGCCCGAGCGCGTCGGAGGTGACCACGCCCGGTAGCCGTGAGCGTAGTCCGGCCATCAGCGTGGCATTGCGCACGCCGCCGCCGGACACCACGACGCGTTCGGTGCGGGCGCCGTCACGAATGATCGCCTCGGCGATGGTCCGGGCGGTGAGCTCGGTGAGCGTGGCGAACAGGTCGTTGCCACTGGGCACGGCCACCCCGGCGGCGCCCAGTGCAGCGGTGACATAGCCGCCGTCGAAGGTCTCCCGTCCGGTGCTCTTCGGCAACGGCCGGGCGTAGTACGGATCCGCGAGCAGCACGGCCAGGGCCTGCGGGTCCACGCGACCCGCCGCGGCGAGCGCTCCGTCGGCGTCGAACCTACGCCCGGTGCCGGCCGCGACCGCGTCGTCCAGGAGGCAGTTGCCAGGCCCGGTGTCGCCGGTCCGCACCGGCCCGTCGCCCACCAGCGTGATGTTCGCGATACCGCCGATGTTCAGCGCCGCCGTGGGCCGGTCGCCGAGCCAGAGCGCGTCCAGCAGGCTCACCAGCGGGGCACCCTGACCACCGGCGGCGATATCGGCGCTGCGCAGGTCATGGATCACGGGCCGCCCGGTGCGCGCCGCGATCCACGCCGCCGAGCCCAGTTGCAACGTGCCCCGCGCCGAGCCGGCGTCATCGCTCACGCCACCACCGCCGTCGGGTGTGCCCTGTTCCACCCAGTGGTGCACCGTCTGGCCGTGGCTGACCACCAGGTCCACGGCGCCCCACGCCTCGATCGCCCAAGCGCCCGCGTCTCCGAAGGACTGCCCGATCTCGGTGTCCAACCGGCACACCTCACCCAGGTCGGTGGCCGCCGGCGGCAGCGCAGCCAGGATCCGCCCGCGCAGCGGCGCGGGCCAGGTCCGCTCCGTGTGCGCCACCATCCGCATCCGGACCACGCCCTCGGCATCGTCGAGATCGGCCAGGGCCACGTCGATGGCGTCGACCGAGGTGCCCGAACTCAGCGCGAGGACCCTCATCCCTTCACCGCCCCCGCCGTCAGACCGGATGCGAGGCGCCGCTGGACGACCACGAAGAAGATCACCACGGGCACCGTGATCAGCGAGGAGGCGGCCATCACCGCCCCCCAGTCCGCGGTGTTCTGGCCGAAGAACCGCTGCAGGCCCACGGCCACCGTGTACTTGTCCGCATCCTGCAGGAACGTGAGCGCGAAGATGAACTCGTTCCATGCGGTGATGAACGAGAACACGCTGGTCGCCACCACGCCGGGAGCCACCAGCGGCAGCAGTACCGCCCAGAACATCCGGCCCCAGGATGCACCGTCCATATAGGCGGCCTCCTCGACCTCCTTCGGCACCGCGGCCACGAAGCCACGGAGCATCCAGACCGCGAACGGCAGCGAGAAGGCGAGGTAGACGATCACCAGGCCGAGGAGACTGTTCAGCATCTGCAGGTTCTTCGCCTGCAGGAACAACGGGATGACCAGCGCCTCGAGCGGAACCATCTGCACGATCAGGATCAGCACCAGCACCGCCTTGCGGAACGTGAACGCGAAGCGTGCCACCGCCACCGCGGCGAGCAGTGCCACGGCAGCGGAGATGAGCACGGTACCCACCGCGACGATCGCCGAGTTCCGCATGAACTGGCCGAACCCGCCGACGTCCAGGACCCGGACGAAGTGGTCCAGGGTCAGATCGGTGGGGATCAGGGTGGCGCCGCGGTGCGCCGCGTCCACATCGACCGCGCTGGAGAACATCCAGTACGCGGGGAAGAGCGCGAACGCGAGGATCGCGGCCACCCCGAGCGACTTGCCGAGGGCCGGCCACGCCAGTGCCGAACCGGTCCGCCTCACAGGTCCTCCTCCCTGAACAGCGTGCGCATGTACACCACCGTGATGACGAGCAGGATCCCGGTGAGCAGCACCGCGATGGCCGAGCCCATGCCGTACTTGCCCTGCGCGAAGGACTGGATGTAGGACCAGACACCCAGGTTGAACACCTCGGCGTTGCCGCCGTTGCCGCCCGGCATCAGGTAGATCTGGGTGAACACCTTGAAGTCCCAGATCGTGGAGAGGATCGTCACCACGGCGAAGACCGGCTTGAGCATCGGCGCGGTGATCTGCCAGAACCGTCGCCAGGCGCCGGCGCCGTCCATGGTGGCCGCCTCATAGAGTTCCTTCGGCACGGTGAGCAGGCCGGCGAGCACGGTGATCGCCACGAACGGGAAACCGTGGTGGACCACGTTCAGGGTGGCGATGGCGTAGAAGCCGAGCCGGTCCGTGTACCAGTTCACGGTGCCGGGCTCGATGATGCCGAGCCCGGCCAGCACGCTCGCCACCAGCCCGTTCAGCGGGTCGAACAGCCAGATCCAGACGTAGGTGCCGGTGACAGCGGGCACCGCCCAGGCGACCATGATCGCCGTCGAGCAGACCGTCTTCCAGAACGTGCCGAGGATGTTCAGGAACAGGGCCACAAGCGTGCCGAGTCCCACGGTCAGCACCACACAGCAGGCGGCGAAGCCCACCGTGTTCGGCAGCACGACCGTCCACAGGTAGGAGTCACCGAGGATCGCCGCGTAGTTCTCCCAGCCGATGTAGTTCGCCTCTCCGGAGACCAGCTCACGCAGGCCGAAGTCCTGGAAGGACAGATCCACCACGCGCACCAGCGGCCACAGCAGCAGCACTGCCAGCACGGCCAGGGTCGGTGCGAGCAGCACCCACGGGCGCACGGCCCGGCGCCGGGCGGCTCGGCGCCGACGCGCGTCCGGGGCCGGCCCGCGTGGCACGATCGGTGCCACGCGGGCCGTGGACGTGGTCACCTCAGGACCCGGCGCTGAACGTCTCGTTCATGGCGGTGACCGCCTCCGCGGCCGCCTCCTCGACACCCATCCGCCCGGTCAGGATGTTCTGGACCATGGCCTCGACGGTCTTCGCGCCCTGGATCTGACCGAAGGCCGGCGTCAGCGGCACCGACCTACCCGCCTCCAGCATCTGCTGGGCGAACGGGGCGACCAGCGGGTCCTCGCTCTCGGCGATCTCCGCCAGGGCGCTCGCCTGGCCCGGGAAGAAGCCGGTCTGCTCGGACCAGTCGGCGGCGGACTGACCGGTGCTCATCAGCTCGATGAACTCCCAACCGAGATCCTGTTGATCGGAATCGGCCCACACCCCGAGGTGCGAGCCGCCGAGGAACGAGCCGGCCGGCCCGCCGTCACGCGACGGGATCGGGAACGCGCCGATGCTCTCCATCAGATCCGGGGCGTCCTGCGCGATCCTCCCCACGGTCCAGTTGCCGGCGATGATCATCCCGACGTTGCCCTGCTCGAACGCGGCGAGCGCGTCCGCCTCGTTCCAGGTGTCCGCGGCCGCGGTCGAGGCCCCGTGCTCGAGTGCGAGGCCGGTGTAGTACTCCAGCCCTTCGATCGACTCCGGGGAGTCGAGGGTTGCGGTCCAGGTACCGTCGGACTCGGTGGCGATCTCTCCCCCGGCGCCCCAGATGAACGGGTACGCGCTGTACTGGGAGTCCCCCGGGATCGGGAACGGGATCACGTTCGGGTCGGAGGCCTTGAGTGCCTCCACCGCCGCAGTCAGCTCCTCCCAGTTCGTGGGCGTCTCGGTGATGCCCGCCGCCTCGAACAGATCCCGGTTGTAGATGATCGAGCGCACCCCGGCGTACCAGGGCATGCCGTAGAGCGCGCCGTCGTAGGTGCCCGCCTCGGCGAGTCCCTCGACGAGATCGCCGTCGAGGCCGGCCCCCTCGATGCTGGCCGTCAGGTCCGCGAGCACACCGAGCTCGGCGAACTCGGCGGTCCAGGTGGTGCCCACCTCGGCGACGTCCGGACCGGTGCCGCCTGCGATCGAGGTGACGAACTTGTCATGGGCGCCGTCCCAGGGCTGGAACTGCACGTCCAGCTCGGCTCCGGTCCGGGCCGTGAACTCCTCCGCCACACCGTCGAAATAGCCGCTGGCATCCGGGTTGGTGCCTTCCATGATCCAGACGGTGAGCGTCTGTCCCTCGAAGCCACCGCCCTCCTCGGCGCCACTGCCGGCGTCCGTCGGCTCGTCTCCGGTGTCGCCGCCACTGCTGCACGCCGCCAGCGCCAGAACCAGGGCGCCAGCCGTCAATGCGGGAATCGATCTCTTCATGCCGATTACTCCCTCGCGTCCGGCTGTCGTCCCCCGCCGGTCCAGGGTGGTGCGTCGGCCTCGTCGCCGACATCCGTCATGGTGATTTCTTCCTAGATCCCCTGCTTGTCGGGAAACTATCATCATCTCGGCCAGGGCAACAGGGCCGGGCGAGCACCGGCACGTCGTGGCTGGAGGCGTGCCTCGGCGACCCGGCTCGGTCGACGTCGACCAGCCGGGACGAATGGCGATGACCGGCACGTCGATCGAGGTGCGGACCGGACTCGGCACGGCAGCACCAGGACGCCTCTGCATGCAGCCGCGGCGAAGCTCCTCCCCAAGACGGTCGATATCCTGGTGGCCGCAAGTGCCGATGCCACGGCCACGGACGACCGCGGGCGCACCGCGCTCGACATCGCCATGATCCGGGCGGCCCCAGGCATCGCCGTCGCCGCCGTCGAGGTTGCGCACCTGCCATGACCAAGCTCCTCTCGATGTTCGAGGTCTCCATTCCGCTCGAAGCCGCCGCAGTGCAGGGCGTCGCCGGCGCAGTGGCGACGCTGACCGGCGGTGCGTACTCGCCGCCGGCGATCGACACGCTCACCGAGCAGGCGGTGGCCTGGTTGCCGGCCAGTCCGGCTCGGGTGCCACTGGGCGCTCATCGTCGCTGAGAGACCCCGAGCTCGGTACGCCCCTCAGGCAACTGTGCGGCGGAACCCGATCCAGGCGAGCCCGCGACGTGCTACTCCTACGTGATGACCACGGCCTACTCGCTGCTCGAACGGGTCTACGCGATCGACAACGGCGACGCGCACGTCCCCAAACTCAATCGACGCGACCCGACACTTCCACGAACCCGTACGGTGACGCACGACGAGGCCATGGCGTACTGGGCGGATTTCCGCGCGCTGCTCGAGCCGTACGAGTTAGCCGCGCACCAGTTGCGCACGGGCCATGCCGGCGGGCTCAGGGATGCGGTCGCCTATCTCGACGCGCGACCGCGCTTCTTCGGCTCTGGCTACCTGACCGAGGAGTTGATGCACGCCCTCTCCGTGGGTCCGGACCCAGGTTCGTACAAGCCGCTACTTCGTCGCGTCGTGCTGCGGGATACCCCTCACCTGCCGCACAGGTCCTTGCGATACGTGGCACAGTTGGCGGCGCGGGTCTGGGACCCATCTCTGGACTACGACCTCGCCCAGCTCGAGCGGGGGCCTGCTCAGCGCCCGGCATGGACTGCGCGAATGGTCCGCACGCGAGCCACACAGGTGCTGGCCTCACGGGGCGGACAGGGTCGCCTCGGTCAACTGGGCAGGGTACGGCAGCTCGATGCCCGGACCCATCCCGTCTCCGGACCTCCCGGAACCAGGACGCGGCGAACGGCCGACGCGGAACGGTCGGGCTGAGGTCCCACCCGATGGAGGACGGAAGGAGTCTCGCGCGGACCGGGATCAGGAGAAGCGCTGGGTGTTGCTACGGTGACTGGCGTGTTCTCGGACTGGAAGCGGCGGCGCGCTGCCCGGCGAGTCAAGCCCGGGGATGGGCACGCGCTCCAGCGGTTCCGGTGGTGGCAGCTGCTCTCTCGTGCACTGTTCCATCTGTCCCTGACCGGTGCGGACGGCGAGCCGGAGATCTGGACCGTGGACGTGCGCCTCTGGGGAGACTCGAACGGGGAGGTCCGAGCCGAGCTCTACCGGGACGGCCAGCACTACGCCCGGTCCAAACTTCCGGCCGCGTTCTCGGTGCCCGGCGGCACCGTGGAGGTGGCGACCAGCAGTTATGGACTGAAGCGCTGCCACTACGTGAGCGACGGCGGCGCCGTGCGGCAACTCCAGCCCGACCCCGCTTCGGCCGAGGGCCGCCGCGCGCGTCTGGACCGTAAGCGCCCCGGCCTGAGCCGCGCCATCGGGTTCGCGAGCGTGGCTGTCCTCATCGTTGCTCTGACCCTCGGCATCCCGCAGATCGTTGAGGAGATCTCGCAGATACCGCCGGTGGCGGCCAACCTCGGCACCTTCACCTCACCGGTCCAGCTCCCCGCGTGGCTCAACGTCGCACTCCTGCTGGCCACCCTCGTGGCCAGCACCGAACGTGCCCTGCGCCTGCGCTACCACTGGCTGCTCGACGGCGGGCTCTTCGACGGCGAAGGCTAGGCGCCCGTGGACGCTCTGGCTCAGCCCCGGCGTCGGAACTCGATCGGTTCCTCAAGGAGCGGCTCGAGCGCACCGCGCTCGTCGTCGGTGAGGCGCCGGGGCCGCCCGGAGGCGGCGTCGACCATGACGATCGACGTCGCCGCCCGGGCGCAGACCTGCCCGCCGGGGCCGTGCACCTCGTAGCAGACCTCGAGGCTGGCGCCGCCGATCTTGCCGATCCACAACTCGACGTGGACCGGCTCCTGGCGGTATTCCAGCGGCGCCAGATACTCGATCTCCTGCCGAGCCACCAGCGTGTAGCTGGACGCGCCCGCCCCGCCGGCCAGCACCTTCGTGGCAGCCGACTCGCGGTCATCACCCGTGGCCCAGAACGTGGCGATGCGGGCCTCCTCGAGGAGGGTCAGCATCGCCGCGTTGTTGACGTGGCCGTACGCGTCCAGGTCGGCCCAGCGCATCGGCACCGGGACGCTGATCCGTGGCACGGATCAGTCCCGGGTGAGCTTGCGGTAGGTGACGCGGTGCGGGCGGGCCGCCTCCGGGCCGAGCCGCTCGACCTTGTTCTCCTCGTAGTCGGCGAAGTTGCCCTCGAACCAGTACCAGTTCGCGGGGTCCTCGGTGGTGCCTTCGTAGGCGAGGATGTGCGTGGCCACGCGGTCCAGGAACCACCGGTCGTGGGAGATCACGACGGCCGAGCCGGGGAAGTTGAGCAGCGCGTTCTCCAGGCTGCCGAGGGTCTCCACGTCCAGGTCGTTGGTGGGCTCGTCGAGCAGCAGCAGGTTGCCGCCCTGCTTCAGCGTCAGGGCCAGGTTCAGGCGGTTGCGCTCACCACCGGAGAGCACCCCCGCCGGCTTCTGCTGGTCCGGACCCTTGAAACCGAACTGGGAGACGTAGGCCCGGGAGGGGATCTCCACGTTGCCGACCTGGATGAAGTCCAGCCCGTCGGAGACGACCTCCCAGAGGGTCTTGTTCGGGTCGATGCCGCCGCGGCTCTGGTCCACGTACGAGATCTTGACCGTCTCGCCGACCTTCAGCTCACCGTCGTCGAGCGGCTCGAGTCCGACGATCGACTTGAACAGCGTCGTCTTACCGACACCGTTCGGGCCGATGATGCCGACGATGCCGGCGCGTGGCAGCGAGAAACTGAGGTTGTCGATGAGAACGCGGTCCCCGAAGCCCTTGCGCAGGTCCTTCGCCTCGAGAACCGTCGAGCCCAGGCGCGGGCCGGGCGGGATCTGGATCTCCTCGAAGTCCAACTTGCGGGTGCGATCGGCCTCGGCGGCCATCTCCTCGTATCGCGCCATGCGGGCCTTGGACTTGGTCTGCCGGCCCTTCGCGCTGGATCGCACCCACTCGAGTTCGTCCCTGAGGCGCTTGGCGAGCTTGGCATCCTTCTTGCCCTGGACCTGCATCCGCTCGGACTTCTTCTCCAGGTACGTGGAGTAGTTGCCCTCGTACGGGTACAGCCGGCCCCGGTCCACCTCGGCGATCCAGCCTGCCACGTGGTCGAGGAAGTACCGGTCGTGGGTGACGGCGATGACGGCGCCCGGGTACTTGGCCAAGTGCTGCTCGAGCCACTGCACGCTCTCGGCGTCCAGGTGGTTCGTGGGCTCGTCGAGCAGGAGCAGGTCCGGCTTCTCCAGGAGCAGCTTCGCCAGCGCCACACGGCGGCGCTCACCCCCGGACAGGGTGGTCACGTCGGCGTCACCGGGCGGCAGCTGCAAAGCGTCCATGGCCTGCTCGAGCTGGGAGTCGAGGTCCCAGGCGTCGGCTGCGTCGATCTCACCCTGGAGCGTCCCCATCTCCTCCATGAGCGAGTCGAAGTCGGCGTCCGGCTCGGCCATCAGGTTGCCGATCTCGTTGAACCGGTCGATCTTGCCCTTGATCTCCCCGACGCCCTCCTCCACGTTCCCGAGGACGGTCTTCTCCTCGTTCAGCGGCGGCTCCTGGAGCAGGATGCCCACGGAGTAGCCGGGAGTGAGCCGTGCCTCGCCGTTGGACTCCTTCTCGAGGCCGGCCATGATCTTCAGGATCGTGGACTTCCCGGCCCCGTTCGGGCCGACCATACCGATCTTGGCTCCGGGCAGGAACGCCATCGTCACGTCATCGAGGATGACCTTGTCTCCGTGCGCCTTGCGCGCCTTCACCATCGAGTAGATGTACTCGGCCACAACTCTCCCAGGACTGGATACGGGGTGATCAACCCCTAACCCTACGCATCGCAGCGCTGGATGTCGTATCGCCCGTCCACCGGGCCGGGCACTGCCGGAGCCGCGCCCTGGCGCGCCGACCACGCAGGAGGAGCTGCGCCGTCGGCTGCGGTGCGGTCCGGGGCAGGGCGGACCGCACCGCCCTGCTCAGAACGGGGCCCCGACCTTCTCGACCAGCGACTGGCCGTCCTCGAAATGCGACGCTCCGTCGCCGGAGTCCTCGGCGTCCGGGTCCTGGTCGAGCGCGTCGTCCAGGGGGTCGGGCGGCGCCTCCTCCTCGTCGGACAGCACGGCCAGGCCGGAGACATCCACCGACCCGTCCGCCGCATCCCGCCGCACCTTCCGGACCGACGCGATGGCACGGCTGATCTCCACCCCGAAGGCGGACGGGCGGATGACGGGCTCCCACCCGGACCCGCCGTCCTTGGTGGCGTACTCGTGGAAGGACAACCGGCCCTGGACGAGCACGGCGTCCCCCTTGTGGACGCTCTCGGAGATGTTGGTGGCGAGGTCGCCGTTCGCCTTCACGGCGTACCACTGGGTGGCGCCGTCGGTCCACTCCTGCGACTTGCGGTCGAAGTAGCGGGGCGTGGTGGCGACGCTCACGCTGACGAAGGGCGGGCGCCCATCGTTGAGGTAGAGCGTGGGGGTTTGGCCCACGTGTCCTTGGATCGTGACTTCGACGTCCTTCGGCATGATCTGTTCCTTCGCTCGAACCGGCGTGTTCCGGTGTGCTCAAGCGTGGGACCAGGCGCCCTTGGGACGTTCGGCTGGGATGCGGGCTGGGGACGCCGTGGCATCGGCTGCGAGGCTGTGGACGTTCAGGCGCCGCGAATACCTCTGCGCACGGCGGCGTGATCGGCGAGCGCACCGGCCGTCGGCTCGCTCAGGTCACGTCGGACCACACCGGCGATCGCACTCGTGGTCCGGGCGAGGTAGTCCTCGGACCGGGCGACCGCCGTCGCCTGTCGTTGTCGCTTCGCGGCGCCGAGCAGCAGGATCCCACCGATGAGCACGACCACGCCGCCTGCGGCGAGGGCCGCGGCGGGCACCGGGGTGTGCAGCACCAGGATCACGAGGGCACCGATCACGAGCGCGGCACCGAGGATGGTGGCGAGCACGCCCAGGATCCTTCGCCGTGCCGCCGCGCCGTCCTGCGCGGAGGGCAGTTCCTCGGCCGAGAGCACCTTCCACACGTGCGCGTCGAACTCCGCGCCGCCGGGGACCGTGGCGGTCACGGACTCCAGCCACAGCGGCGGCAGTCCCTTGGTCGCCTCAGCGATCCAGCGGTCCCGGATCGCCTCGATCCGACTGCGGGCCGGCTGCTGGACCGGGCTGAGCGCGACCCGGCGCGGGCTCGACACCGCCGACCGGATGGACTCGGTCACCGACGGCACCCCGGCCGCGACCGCGATGCGCTCGGCCGTGGCCTCCTCGTACGGAGGCTGCGGTTCGCCGTCGCCGAGGTGCGGTCGCAGCCGCTCGGCGATGGCGTCGATCTCGGAGCGCGCGGTCCGGGCGCTGATGGACTCCCCCGCGATGACCTCGCCCAGTTCGCCGTGCAGCGCCTCCACGCCGTCACCGGTGCGTGCGGAGACCATCCGGATCCGCACGTCGCCGAGGCCGTCCTCGTCGATCAGGCGTCGGACGTCATCGCGGACCCGGTCGCGGGAGCGCTCCGGGATCGTGTCGATCTGGTTGATCACCACGATCATCGCCTCGTGCCTGGCCGCGAGCGCACGCAGGTACTTCTCATGGAGCGCGTTGTCCGCGTACTTCTGTGGGTCCACGACCCAGACGAGCAGGTCGATCAGCGGCAGGAGCCGGTTGACCTGGAGGGCGTGGTCCTCCTCGACCGAGTCGTGGTCCGGGAGGTCGAGCAGGACCAGCCCGTTCAGTTCCTCCTCGCCGGTGCCGGCGTCCAATTCGGACACACGCTGGATCCGCCGCTTCGGATCCACCTGCAGGAAGTCCAGCAGGGCGGTGGCGTCGCTCCCCCACACGCACGCGGCAGCCCGCGCGGTGGTGGGTCGGAGCACGCCGACGTCGGCGAACTCGAGGCGGGTGAGCGCGTTGAACAGGCTGGACTTTCCGGAACCGGTGCCTCCCACGAGCGCGACCACCGTGTAGTCCACGCCCAGTTCGACGCGCTGGGTGACCGCCGCGAGGTCAGCCCGGGCCTGGCCGAGCACGTCGGCATCGATCCGGTCACCGGCGAGTTCCAGCGCCGCCTCGATCTCGGCGATCCGCCGGCTCAGTTCGGCGCCGGTCTCCGCGGCATTGCTCACAGGTACCCCTTCAGCTCGCTCGCACGCACACGCAACCGGTGCGCTGCGCCGTCGTCCAGGCCGATGCCGTCGAGCGCGGTCAGGAACGGCTCGGCCTCGGCATTGACCGCGACCTCCGCCCAGTCCGCCAGGTCCCGGCGCAGGCGCGTGACGGCGCTGACGCCGCGATCACCGAAGATCCGCCGCACCGCCCGCTCGGCGCCGTCCAGGCCGGCCGCGGCCACCTCCACAAGGGCGGACAGTGCGTCGGGCTCCAGCCCGGCGTCGTCGCCGACCGGCTTGAGCGCCGCGCAGACGTCCGCGACGACGGCGTCCCACTCCCGCACGAGCACCTCGAGGCGGTTCGTGCGAGCCGCGACCGAGGCATCGGTGGAGACCAGCTCGGCGACCTGCCGGCCTGCCGGCGTGCGCTCGGCCGCCGTGCGCACCAGTCGCTCGCCGCGTTCGGCGGCCTCCTTGATCAGCGTGCGGGTCGCCCCGATCGCCACTTCCCTCAGGTTCCGCACCGACTCGTTGCGCGCGTTGGCGGCCCTGCGGAAGCGCCAGCTCTCGAACACGTTCGCGGGCGGCGCGACGAGCGGGGCGAGGATGCCACCGCTGCTGGCGCCGGCCAGCCACGTGGTGGTCGGGGCACCTGTTGCCGCCGCACCGGAGGCGACATCCGCCTTGGCCTGGGCGGCCGCGCTCGACGGCGCAGCGGCCAGTTGGTTGCGCAGCGCCAGCGCGGTCCGGCGCTGGGTGTCCAAAGCCGCGGCGACGTCCTGGACGTCCTGGCGTAGCGCGGGCCACGCGCCGCGCACGGTGCGGGCGATGATGCTCCGGGACTGGCTCTGGGAGCCGAGCACGGTGAGCCACTTGGCGAACTCGGCGACCCGCTCCGGGGGCAGGACCCCCTCGTGCGGGCCGACGTCGGGGATCACGAAGAACGGGACCGCGCCGAAACCCTGCGCGTCAAGGCGGTCGAACAGGTCCCGGCGGACCTTGCCGAGGCCGGCCCGCTCCACCCGGTTGAGCACGACGGCGAGGGAGACGCCGCGCTCGGAGGCGGTGTGCAGTCGCGCCCACGGCACGGCGTCGCCGTACCGTGACCCGGTGGTCACGAACACCCACAGATCGGCGAGCTCCACGAGTTCGTCGGCGAGGCCACGGTTGCCGGAATGCACGGAGTCGAGGTCCGGGGCGTCCAGCAGGGCGAGCCCACGGGGCACCTCCTCGTGGGCACTCACCCGGGCGACGGCGGTGACCGGGTGCTCCTCGAGCAGTTCCGCATCCTTGGGGTGCACCACGAGGACGGGCTCGCGGGTGGTGGGCCGCAGTACGCCGGCCTCGCTCACGTCCGAGCCGACCACCGAGTTGACGATGGTGGACTTGCCCGCGCCGGTACTTCCACCGACCACGACGATCACCGGGGCGGCGACCTGTTTCAGGCGCGGCAGCAGGTGATTGCGGACCTGCGTGGAGAGCCTGTCGCGGCGGCCACGCGCGTTCTCGGCATCCGCGGTGTCCAGGGGCAGCGACGCCGCGTCGAGGTTGGCGAGCAGGTCCTCGATGACCTCAACCATCGGCAGCCGCTCCGGGCGCGCGGTCGCGTCCGGGTCTGCGGTGGTGGTGGGGGTGTCGGTCACGGCCCTAGCCTGCCCGTTCCGGGTGCCCTGGGCCAAACGCGGCCCCACGCAACCAGGCAGGGTCGCGACGGATCGGTGCCCGTCCCGGCGGCGGCAGTGCAGGAGGTCGGGACACGGTGGCCATTCTATGCGTGGCGGCGGCGACCGACCCCGACGGCGGAGCGCCCGCACCCGGATATCCTGAGCGGGCGCCCTCGTAGCTCAATGGATAGAGCAACGGCCTTCTAATCCGTAGGTTGCAGGTTCGAGTCCTGCCGGGGGCACCACGCGTTCGAGTGTCTGTCCACGCGGCACGAGGATCACGTGTGCCACGCAGTCGGGGCAATCCGATGGGACATCGGCACGGACCGCGTATGGGGCGCGGCCACCGTTCACGTGGCCGGTGTCGGCGCCTTGGTCAGAGGCAGAAGGACCGCCACAAGAAGTCCGGCGGCCAGGGCAAGAGCCGCGTTGACGGCGATCGCGGCCTGTAGCCCAGGCAGGAGGGTTGCCGCAGCCCGTGCTGTGACGATCGCCGACATGATCGGTGTGCCGAGAACGATGCCGACCTGTTGGCTCATCGTGACGAGTCCCGTTGCGAGGCCCTGCTGGTGGTCGGGGACGCCGCTCGTGGAGGTCACGACGTAGCCGACGATCGCGACGAGGTTCGCCACGCCGCCGATGAACGTGACGACGAGCAAGGGGAGGACCCAGCCGCGGCTGTCGGAGACGAAGACCAGTGGCACGGTCGCTGCGGCCTGGACCAGGAAGCCAACGACGATTGCGGCCTTGGCGCTCGTTCGAGTGATGACATTGGGAGCGATGAGCCCGCCGACGACGGTTCCGATGCCCAGGAGACCGAGGATGAGGCCGGCGGCCACCGCGGTGAACCCGAGAGTCTCCTGCAGGTACAGGGTCAGTAGGAACACCAAGGATGTCTCTGTCGCGAAGGCGAGCAGACCCGCGATGTTGCCCCAGGCGATCGTGCGACGTCTGAGTAGCGCGGGGGCCAGAAGCGGTTGGGCGACGCTGGACTCTATGGCCCAGAACAGCACGAACAGCACGAACGCAGCAAGGATCGGCCCCCATGCGCCGGGGTGGAGCCAGCCTGCGTTTGCGGCGGTGTCGATGCCGAACACGAGAGCGACGAGGGCCGAGGTGATCGTGATCGCGCCGGGGATGTCCAGTCGGGGACGCGCTTCGCCACGAGTCTCGCGCAGCACGAACGGCGCGATGAGGGTCACGGCGATCGAAACGACGACGTTGATGAAGAACGCCCACCGCCAGGACACGGTGCCCGTGAGGACGCCACCAAGGACGGCGCCCGCCGTGAAGCCGGCAGCCATGAGCGCGCCGTTGAGCCCCAGCACCCGGGAGCGGGCGGGCCCTTCGCGAGCCATGGTGGTCATCAGCGACAGCGCCGCTGGCGTGACCATCGCGGTGGCGATACCTTGCCCGACCCGAGCGACGATCAGTTGGGGCGGGTCTTGGGCGAGTCCGCCGGCGAGGGAGGAGACACCGAGCAGCACGATCCCGATCAGGAACAGCCTCCTGCGGCCGAACAGGTCAGCGACCCGGCCGAAGAGCAGGGTGAATCCAGCCGCGCACAGCGCGAACGAGGTGACGATCCACTGCAACGAGTCGGTGGCGAGTCCGAGGTCACGCCCGATGTGCGGCAACGCGACGTTCAGGATCGAGAAGTCCACCGCGAGGGTGAAGTTCGCCGTCAGCAGCACGGCCATCGCGATCTTCTGGAGCGGGGTGAACCGATCCGTGCGGGTTGCGGATGAAGCAGTTGGTGATTCGTCGAGTTGAGCCATGTCGTCCAGACTGCGGATCGGCGACGTCGGCAGCCAGAACCCCGGTTTGCTTGGCCACCGCTTGCCTAGCACTGGCGGGGTCAGGCTCGGCCAGGAGTACTGAGCCACACTGGTGTCCATGGAGCGACCTGCGACTGACACGACGCGAGCCACCGGTTCGGGCAGTCCCGTGACCGAGCTCGGCGAGTTCCTGCGCTCCCGCCGCGACCGGCTCACTCCCGGCGATGTCGGCGTCAGCAGCTACGGACGTCGCCGCGTGCCCGGTCTCCGACGCGAAGAGCTGGCCCTGATCGCGGGAGTGTCGATCACGTACCTGACCCGGCTGGAACAGGGACAGTCGCAGAACGCCTCCGCAGAGGTCATCGGTGCACTCGCCCGCGCGCTGCAACTCGACGCGGACGAGCGCGCGCATCTGTTCGCCCTCGCGCACTCGGCCCCGGCGAAGCGGCCCTACCGATCGGAGTCGGAGAACGCAAAACCGGGAGCCGAGCGGTTGCTCCATGCCATGGGCGAGGTGCCAGCGGTGCTCCTGGGCCGGTTCAATGACATCCTCGCCTGGAATCGCACGGGACACCTGCTGCTCGCCGGCCACCTCGACCCCGAAGATCCGGCCCACCCGGGAAGGCGTCCGAACCAGATCAGGTTGCTGTTCCTCGACGAGCGCGTGCGCGACCTCTACATCGACTGGGAGGACGAGGCCGCGCTGGCGGTGGCATCTTTGCGATTCGTCGCCGCACAGTTCGCTGAGGATCGCCGCGTCGTCGAACTGGTCGGCGACCTGAGCGTGAACAGCGCGGAATTCGCCCGGCTATGGGCCGGTCATGACGTGCGGTTGTGCACCAGTGGGACGAAGCGGCTCCACCACCCCGAGCTCGGCGATCTCACGCTGGGTTACGAGCTCCTGCACCTACCCGAAGGAAACGGCCAGCGCATTCTCACCCACACCGCCGAGCCTGGCAGCGCGTCCTCCGCCGCGCTGCGACTGCTCACCGGCTCCTGAGATCCGACGACTCAATCCCCCATTGACGGATGCTCACTCTGCCTGCCTGCCTGCCTGCCTGCCTGCCTGCCTGCCTCGCCGGCGGCGTGGGCCTGACGCTCGAACGCGACGATCGCGACGCGCGGGCCCCCGGTGCGCGTAGTCGGCGACGTTCTCGCCGACCCGCCCCGGCGCCAACCACGATGAGGTCGGAGTCCGGCGTCGGGCGCGTCCGTTCGCCGGTCATGAGCCCGCGCCGTACGGCGCAGACGGATGGCGGAGACGAGGAAGAAGACCCCTCCGAGGGTCGCGTATCCGGCGATCGAGCCCAGACTCGTCGCGTTCCCCAACCCCTGGGTGATGAACCCGAACCCGACGAGGAACGAGAGTCCACCGCTGATGATCAGCGGGCCACTGTCCGCCCAGCCGGCGGCGGCTGACGCCGGTCAGCAGTTGCGTGGCGCCGGACACGACGGCCCAGACACCCCACACGGTCAGGACCGCGGCGACGGAGTTGAAGGCCGCCCAGCCCAGCGCGAGCGCCGCGAGGACGCTCAGCACGATATTGGCCCGCTCGCTCAGCCTGGATCGCGAGGACGATCCTGACGCTCGGGTCTCGACGTACACCGAGGCCGCGTCCACCATCGGGTACAGCACCAGCAGCACGGTCAGGAGGGCGTCGGACCCGGGCGAGACGAGTGCCACCAGCAGCGCCCACACGACGGCGAAGCCGAAGCGGCCGAGGTAGAGGCGGCGCAGGGTGCCGGCGAGGGTCGATGCAGACGGGAGTTCGGTCGTGATCATGGGTCTGTCCGTTTCAGGATTCGTGGATGGTTTGCGCGGTCAGGCCACGGTGGTGGCGAGGACGACGGGGATGTTGCCGCGGGTGGCGACCGAGTAGGGGCAGACCGCGTGGGCAGCCTCCGTGATCGCCTCGGCGACGCCTTGCTGGATGCCGCCGCCGAGCTCGACGTTCAGCACCGCACTGAGCCCGAAGCCGCCCACCCGCGTCGGCGTGACGCTCACCTCGGCGACCACCGCGGAGTCGACGAGCGGCACCTTGCGCTGGGCTGCCACGAGCTTGAGCGCGGAGTGGAAGCACGACGACCACCCGGCGGCGAAGAGCTGCTCGGGGTTCGTGGCGCCTCCCGGGCCTCCCATGGATCGTGGGATCGCCATGGTGACGTCGAGCAGGCGGTCGTCCGTGACCGTGCGGCCGCCGGAGCGACCGTCACCGGTCGAGGTGGCCACGGCGGCGAGCTGTTCTATGCGAACGGCATCCGTGCCACGAGTGCGGACCGCATCATCGAGCAGGTCGGGATCACGAAGGTCACCTTCTACCGGCACCTCCGGACCAAGGACGATCTGGTGGTGGCGTATCTCGAACGGACCGCGGGGTGGGAGCGGAGTGCAGTCTCACTCGCCCTCGAGGGGCGCGGCGCAGTTGACGCGCTTCGCGCGATCGCCATGAGCATCGGGGCTGACAGTTGCCGACCCGGGTTCCGCGGGTGCGCGTTCATCAACGCGGCGGCCGAGTTTCCCGATGCCGAACACTCCGTCCGCATCGTCGTCGACGCACACCGCCGGTGGACCCTGGACGTCTTCACCGGACTCGCCGTCGACGCCGGCGTGGCCGACCCGGGTGCGGTCGCCGGGCAACTGATGATGTTGCGCGACGGCGCGATGGTGAGTGGCTATCTCAGCGACCCCGAGTCGATCGCGGAGGCCCTCGGTGCCGCCTACCTCGCGGTCGTCGAGGCCGGGCGCCACCCACAAGGCGCCTGACTCACCCGCCGATCGCAGCGGTCGATCGCGTCAAGGCCGAGGTGTTCGGCGCGCGGCCTCGGCGAGCAGTTCCCGGATTCCGGGTCTGTCGGCATCTGCGGCGGTGACGAACCGGATGTGCCGGGCCCGCTTCCCGGTGCCCTCCAGGAGGCGGCCCTGGTCATGCCCAGCGAGTTCGGCGCCTCTCGCCAACATCAGGTTGACGTGGGCGGTGTGCGGTGCGATTCCGGCGACCAGGAACTTGTAGGTGCCGGGCTTGAATGTGTATCCGATCAACCCGGACGCCGGGTCCGGCTCCTCGAGCACCCCCGGGATTGCCGCCGCCACCACGTCCCGGAGCCGTTCGACGATCTCACGGACGGGCGCGTCGAGGTCGTCGATGACGTCCTCGACGCGACTGCCCATGACCGCAGCCTACGATCGTCGGTTCTCCATCACGCGGCGAGCGCCTTGGCCTTGATGCCGTTGAACTCCTCCGAGGTGATCGTGCCCGCGTCGAGGAGTTGCTTGGCCTTGGCGATCTCATCGGCCGGACTGGCACCCGCCACGGAACGGATGTAGTCGTCAGCCGCGCGCTGGGACTGCTGGATCTGCTTGGCGTTACGGTCCGCCATGCCGTCGCCGCGAGCGATCAGGTAGATGAGCGCGGTGAGCAGCGGCACGAAGACGAGGAAGATCAGCCAGATCGCCTTCTTCCAGCCCGCCAGGGCCTTGTCCCGGAACAGGTCCGAGATGATCGTGATCAGCGTGACCAACGCGGCGATGAACACGAACGCCCAGAAGAAGACGACGATGATGTTCCAGATCGTTTCGAACACTGTGGGACTCCTCAGTTCGGTGAAGCACGGAACCAACTGACGACGAGTGCGCCCTGGGGCGCACGGCTGCGCGAAATGCCGCACCGTTGGCCGATCGTGGCATCGTGTATCGGGTGGCGGACCCACCCGTTTCGGGTGAACCGGTTGCCGGGAACCCGCGTGCCTACGCCGGGCGGAGCGGGACCTTCACGTCCGAGCCGCCCTCCTCGGTGAGCCGCTCCCCCATCTGCACGAGGGTGGGCTCGCCGATGAAGCCACCCGCGAAGAGTGCCTGCCCCTGCGTGAATGAGGCTGCACGGGCCAGGAGTTCCTCGGGTACGAACCCGAAGACGTCGGCCAACTCGGCAAGGTCACGCGGTGCGTTCATCCGCATGAGGCCGAGGTTGTCGCACTGTGAGAGGACGTTCGGGTGGATCTTGGTGGGGCGCTGGGTCGAGACGAACAACCAGAGTCCGAACTTCCGGCCCTCCGCGGCGATCTGGATGATGCGGTTCGTCAATGCGCGTTCTACGGCTGACACCGGGTCCGGCGGGCAGAGGTTGTGCGCCTCGTCGATCACGATCAGGATCGGGCGCCGGGACTCCCGGGTGTTCCACAGGTGCTCGATCATGGCCAGGGCCGCGACCTTCGGTTCGGCCGGGTGCGCGAAGCCGCCCAGGTCGAGCACGGTGACCGCGGGGCGTTCGTCGATGATCTGGGTCGCCGACCTCGCGCCGCGTGACCACAACTCCCACTCGAGCACCTCGAGGTTCTCGATACGCCGGGCCAGCCGCTGCCGACCGGGATCATCCGAGTCGCGCAGCGACCCCAGGAAGGTCTCGTTCGTGAATGTCCGGTGGTCCGCGTCGACGTGCAGCAGGACGTTGTACTCCTCGGCGTCCGCGACCGGGTCGAGCTGGAGCACGGCCGCCTTCGACGCCGCCGACAGGTCGGTGAACGTCACGTGCAGCCGCTCACCCTCGGGTCGCGTGGAGTGCAGGATCCGGACGTCGGAACCTTCGATCGCCGCAACGGCGTCCGGGTCCCGGCCCGGCCGTGTCTGGTGTAGCCGGGTGAAGTCTGCGTTCGGGTCGAAGATGAGGAGCGGCAGCTCGGTGTTGAGCAGGAGCTGCTCGAGCACCACTCCGAGCGCGTACGTCTTTCCCGACCCGCTCTGGCCGCACCAGAACGTGTGTCGGTTGAACCGGGCCGCCGCCAGACGCGCTTCGTCCTCGGGTCGTTCCAGGCCCGTACCGATCGTCAGGTCCACGACTGAAGCCTTCCACAATCCCCTCGGCCCGGACAGGGTGTTCGCCGTGGTCCGAGGAGAATCATCCGGGATGGATGAGTCCCCGCGATCACCCGACCCCGTTCGGCGGGCTGGGATACTCGGGCCCATGAGCGAGCACCTCGACGAGGGCACCGCGCCGTGCTCCGAGTGCGGCGCCGTCCTACCCGCCGGTGGTGACTGCTGGGACCGGGTGCACGAACTCCTCGAGATCGAGGCCCGGCTGCTGCCGGGCATCGACGACGTCGAGACGGGCATGCGCGCACACTACTTCGCGATCGCGACCTATCAGTTGCAGCACCCTTCACGCCTCACCACCGCAGCCGTGGCGCAACTGCGCGACGGCGTACGGCGGATGCTCGCCAGCGACCCCCCTCCGATCGACCACCTTCGCAGGCAGGTGCGCGGGTTCGCCGAGGGGCCACGCCGTGTCACCCGCCGCGCCTCGGCTGGCGACCGCGCGCATGTGCCGCACTGGCCCACGCGCTGGACCATGACGGCGACGGACGTGATCGGCCGGCCGGACGCCGAGTACGCCGACACCGTCGGAGATTGGGCGCGGCGCACGCTCGATGATCTCGACGGGCTCGGCCCGTAGGACGAGCGGCGAGCACGCGACCGATCTGAGAGTCAGCGACCAGTCACCGTGATCGAGGAGCGGCGGCCCGGGGCACGCCGGAACAGCGCCTGCCGCGTGGGCGCCAGGACCGCCACCACCGTGATCCCGACGGCGAAGGGCACGACGCCGAGCGCGAGCATCGCCATCCCGGTGCTGCCGCCGAACTCGAGCACGTCATGCGCGAGCAGCAGTTGGGAGACCGTCTGGAACGCCGCGTGGAAGCCGATGCACGTCCACACCGATCCTGTGATCATCCGCAGGTAGCCGAGCCCGATCCCCATCGCGACGAACATCGACAGGTCGGCCACACCCGTGAATCCGCGCAGTGCAAGCGCGAACCCCGCGAACAGTACGGCTTGGCCCATGATGATCCACCAGCCCCGCAGCCGCTCCCCGAGGACCCCGGTCACGTAGCCACGGAACACGACCTCCTCCGGAATCGCCTCGCTGACCAGGACCGCCGCGAGGACGAGCACCACGGCAGTGACGACCTCAGTCGTCGACCCATGCAGCGACAGCGTGGTCCCGGTCAGCGCCATGACCGCGAGAACCACCGCCGCCGGCACCAGCCAGGCCAGGAAGCCCGTCGTGAAGGCTCGCCAGCCATCCCGCGGGCCGTCGATCCCGAAAGCGGCGAGCTCACGCCGGTCCACGCGCCGCGCGAGGACCGCGACGATCGTGAGGACGGCCACGGAGAGGATCGCACCGCCGACCACCCGCACGGCGAGGGAACGGGCCTCGGTCGGTGCGCCGTCGCCCGCGACGGCGACCAACACCAGGAGGCCACCGGCCAAGGCCCCGACGGCGATCGCAAGCCGCGCGAGCAGACTCACCACCCCGGGTCGCCGCGTCTCGACGATCGTCCTGGTCCTGCCGTCCGCACTCATGGTGAACTCCGCTCGTCGGTGTGTATGGGCGCCGGGCTTCCGCTACCCCCGTAGCGGCGCGCGATGGTGCCGAACGCCAGCTTCGGCAGCCACGAGTCCCCGATCGGGGCGACGACGCCGTAGCTGGCGGCGTCGAGGTCATGACCGGGTTCCTCGGACCGGGTCAGGGCGGGCTCGCTGAAGCCCCACACGAACGTGCCGTCCACACCCACGTCCGCGAAGATGTCGAACAGCTCATCGAGATAGTCCGCCTGGACGCGCTCGTCGCGTTCGAGCGACGTCGGGACCCGCATCCCGCCGTCGGGGTCGGCACTGAGCACGTTGGCCGCCTCGGAGGCGTTCTCCGCAGCACCGACGTAGGCGCAGGTGCCGAACTCGAACACGAGGACCGGACGTCCGGCCCGGTGGTGACGCTCGACGGCATGGCGCACATCGCCGGAGAACCGCCAGGCGTTCGCCGCGCCCCGGTACGCGTCGAGCCCGACGGCGTCGAACAACGACCAGTCCGGCCGTTCCCACTCTCCCGCGCCGTAGCTGATCGGCCCGGCGAACCGGTCCCGGGCCACGGTCACGAGCCGCGCGAGGAATCGGCGCAGCCGCCAGTTGATCAGCGGCAGGGCCATCGATACATACGGCAGCGCCAGCCCTCGTCTGATGAAGGTCCCACCCAGCACGAAGCCGTTGGCGGACAGGCTGAGTTCGCAACCGAGGTTGAGGCTCACCTTTCCCTGGCTGACCCGCAGCGCCTCGGCTCGCTCAGCCACGAGCTCGAGGTTCTCGGCAATCCGATCCGGGTCGACGTCGAACACGCGCGGCTGGATCCAGACGGCGAGGCCCTCCTCTCGGGCGACGGTGGCGGTCTCCAGGAGCCGGCCGGTGTCCGTCGCCATCACGAGCACGGTGTCGCAGCCGAGTCCGTCCCGGATGGCCCGCATATCGCGGCGGACCCGCTCGGGGGCCCAGTGCGGGTTGGACTCGAAGTCACGTTCGTAGAGGACACCGGCGTCGTAACCGATACCCTGCACGCCGAACGCACGCTCACCCATCCGGCCGATATCCCAGCGCCGCGAGCAGCATCGGGATCAGCTGGTCGCCATAGGCATCCAGGTCAACGCGCGCGTCGATCTGCGATCTGGTGAGGGCGCCGTCGAGGGCGTGGATCACGGTGGTCCTGGCGACGGTGAGGTCCACCTGGCGGAACTGGCCGGCGGCGATGCCGTCCGCGACCATCCCCTCGAGCAGCGCGTTCTCCTCGTCGCTCTCCGCCAGATAGAGCGGCATTCCGTCGACATCGCGATGCGAGACCGCGATCTCGACCGCCGCGATCATCTCCTCCCGATGGTCCCTGACGAACGTCAGGTAGCCGCGCGCGAACGCCGCGAGGCGGGCCGCGGGATCGTCGGCGGCTGCGACGGCTGCGCGCGTGACCTTCTCGACACCGGTGAATACCTCATCGATGACGTACAGGAGCAATTGCTCCTTGCCCTCGAAGTGGTAGCTGATGATGCTCTTCGCGATCCCGGCCCGGGCCGCGATCTGCGCGAGCGACGCCCGGTGGTAGCCGACGTCGTTCACGGTCGCGATGGCCGCGTCCATGATCTGCGCTCGGCGGGCGGCCTCGGTGAACGTCCCGGACCGACCGGTTGAACCGCTTTCTGACCGCATGATCCGAAATTAGGCCAATCGGTCAAAAAGGTCAATCACCCCCAGTTGGCGGCGTTCGTGAGGCAGAACGGGTGGCCGGCGGGGTCCAGCACCACGCGCCAGGTCTCACCGGGCTGGTCCGCGGGGACGGTCGCACCCAGTTCCACGCAGCGCGCCTCGGTGGCGGCGATGTCCTCGCAGGCGAGGTCGAAGTGGAACTGCTTGCTTCCGTTCGGGTTCGGCCACGCGGGCGGCACGTAGTTCTCGACACGGCCGATCCCGATGGCAGCACCGGGACCGGCCAGCATGGCGTACTCATCCTGGACGACCAGGGTCTCCGTCTCGAGCAGGGCGGACCAGAAGGTCGCAAGCGGGCGCACGTCGGCGCAGTCCAGGGTGATCATCTTCAGCGTTGGTGCGGGCATGACAGCCACCCTGCCGAACCGGAGGCGGCGTCGATAGAACAAATCCGACACGCGGCTCCCCGCTCGGGTCAGATCAGCTTCCGCAGCGTCCGGAGGTTGCGGGTGGTGAGCACCGACCTGTACCGCGCCCGGGACGTCAGCTTCGCGAACGTGGTGTCCGTGCTGGACCCCTTCGGCGCCTCCCAGTAGATGACCCCCTCCCCTGGGCGCACCTTCTCGACGTCGGGGTCGATCTCGGCGGCCAGCGCACCCACGTCCGCGAGCGCGCCGTCGTCGGCGCAGAACATCACGTACGGGTGGTGGGTGGCCTCGTCGGTGTCGAACGGAAAGTCCGCCACGATGGCGGCGATCCGCTCGAGCGGCAGCACCTGCACCCAGGCCTCGTAGCCGAACGCCTCCCGCAGCACCGCCTCGATCTGCGGCCGCAACCGTCGAGGAGGGAGCTCGGAGGTGACCAGGACGTTGCCACTGGCGAGCACCGTGCGCACATCGGTGAGACCGGCAGCCTCCAGGACCCTTCGCAGATCGGCCATCTTGACGTTGATCCCACCGACGTTGACCCCGCGCAGCAGGACGGCGTACCGCGCGGCCGGCGCTTCCGATGACTTCGATGACATGTCGTCGACCCTACGACCCGTCCACCGTCACCGGGAAGCAATCACTCGCGCCGGCCCTGCGCCGAGATCGTTCAGAAATAAAGGAGTGACCGCCACGACGGTCCGATGGTTACCTATCGGGGTCGCCCCATCGGGCGGCACCCACCACCACCACATCGAGAGGTTTCACCCATGCACCCGTTGACGATCCATGACGTCCAACACCTCGAGCAGGCACAGCTGCGCACCGAGGTCGAACAGCGCCGCAAACTCAGGCAGCAACTGTTCGATCGCATCACGCGAAGCAACCAGATCACCGCTCGGGGCGGCCGGAGAATCGGCCGTCCTTCTTCTTTGTCCGGCTCGAACGAGCCCGCGAACCGCGACTACGTCAAGGCCAGCTGAACGCCGGCCCGTGTGGGCGCGTGGTGGTGGTCGCCTCGCCCGAAACCAGACCGGACGGATCGAGTCCGGACCGGCCAGAGAACCCAGTGGCACTTCGGTGCCGCTGGGTTCTCTGCTTTCCCGGGCCGTGCGGTCGCCGGGCCCGGGCCGCTCAGACGGCCCGGCGATCCGGTGCCCGCCAGGACGGGTCCCTGCCGATGAACCCGAGCATCCGGTCCTGCACGTCGGCGTCTTCGGGCACAGGCACCCGCGGACCGAACTGGCCACTCGAACGCATGATCTCCTCCATCGGCTCGCCGGCCGCCAACCCCGCGGCGCATCGTTCGGGATCCAACCGGTCGTCCTGACCGGTCGCCCGCGCGAGATCCCAGGTATGCATGAACACGTCCGGTGTGTAGAGCCGGTCGACCACATCCGCAGCCGCCATCTCGCCGAAGTTCGGATTGCTCACCGTCATCCGGCAGCGCGCCGGATCGTCGAGCAGCGCCTGGACGCCGTCCGAATGCGCACGCCATGCGGCGACGGGATCGTCGGCCACCGGCGGCACGTCCGCGACCTGGAAGCCCAGCACCTGCGGCAACCACTCGATCAGGTGGGCCACCACATCCCGGGCGGCCCACTCCGGCACCGGCGACGGATCGCCCCAGCGGTCCGGCTCGGCGCCCTCCACCCGCGCGGTGAACGTCGCGGCGACCTCTCGGTACTCGACTGCGGGATCCCTGCTCATCTCGTTGCCCTACCTCTCATCGGTACGTCGATCGTCGTCGTAATCAACCGAATGGTTGACTACAATTCAAGACCGCAAGACGTGTCGTTGTCAACCCTTGAATTGACTACACCTGGGGCGACGACGGCCGTCATGTCGCGGGCTCGGACTACGCTGACCCGGTGAGCAATTCCGCCAAGACCGCCGGCTCCGATGCGATCGTCTGGATCGACTGCGAGATGACCGGCCTCGACCTGTCCAGGGACGCGCTCGTCGAGATCGCCGTCATCGTCACCGACTCCGAGCTGCATGCCCTCGACCCGGGCCTCGACCTCGTGATCAAGCCACCGGCCGAGTCGCTGGTGGACATGAACGAGGTGGTCGTCGAGATGCACACCTCCTCCGGCCTGCTGGACGAGCTCGACTCGGGCATCACGCTCGCCGAGGCCGAGGAGCAGGTCCTGGCCTACATCCGCCGGTTCGTGCCGGACTCGGCCAAGGCTCCTCTCGCGGGCAACTCCGTGGGCACCGACCGCGGCTTCCTCGAGCGGGACATGCCGACACTCACCGAGTTCCTGCACTACCGGATCATCGACGTCTCCTCGATCAAGGAGCTGGCCCGCCGCTGGTACCCGCGGGCCTACTTCAACGCGCCCAAGAAGGCCGGCGGCCACCGCGCGCTCGCGGACATCGCCGAGAGCATCGACGAGCTGCGGTACTACCGTGCCGTGTTGTTCCCCGACGGCTCCGGGCCGGACTCGGCCACCAGCAGGAAGGTCGCCGCGATGATCGCGTCGGCACCCACGGTCGCGGCGGCGCCGACCTCCGCGACCTGACCTCCGCCGTCGGGCATTCGGCGGTGGCGCGACCACCCTCCGAACTTCGCTATGATTGGCAATCGCGACCGCGCCTGCGCGGAGCGTCATGGTG
Source organism: Occultella gossypii (assembly GCF_019947135.1). GTDB lineage: Bacteria > Actinomycetota > Actinomycetes > Actinomycetales > Beutenbergiaceae > Occultella > Occultella gossypii. Next base: position 53,454 of record NZ_JAGSHT010000009.1, read on the forward strand.
GGTATAGCTCAGTCGGTAGAGCGCCTGGTTGTGGTCCAGGAGGCCGCGGGTTCAAGCCCCGTTACTCACCCCAAGCACGAACGAGGCCCGGACCCGGGCCGGACGAACACTCCGGCCAGGGTTCGGGTCTCGCTCCAGTTCGGCCAGGGGCGCCGCAGGCGAGCAGGGTGACCCCTCCACGGCAGCTCCGGCGTTCAGCCCTCGAACGCCTGCCGGACCTCGTCGGCCTCGCCGGCGACCAGGTTGGTCGCGACGAGCGTGCCCTCGTGGCCGCGGAACCGTTCGGCCACCAGGTCGAGGTCGCTCTCACTGGTGACGACGAACAGCGCGGAATTACCCGGGCCCACCTGCTTGCCGATGGCGTCGAGCTGTTCACGGGTGATGCCGACGTCCTGCATGTGCTTGTTCAGCAGTGAGATCGCGGCGCCCGCGGCCGCCCCGATGAGGGGCAGGAAGAAGAGCGCCCCGAACAGCACGCCCCAGAACGCACCCCAGCCGGCAGCGCGCCAGTTGTCGCGGTTCTCGTACTTGACCTCGGGACGATCGGCATCGGCGGGCCAGGTGAGGACGGCGTAGTCCTCGACCTTGATCAGCCCGGCGCTGCGGACCTGATTGAGTGTGTCCGCCGCCCGATCGGCACCGTCGACGGTCTCGAATTTCCATGTGGTGAACGTGGTCACGCGTATGTTTCCTCTCGAGTGGCACTGAGGTGACCAGTATCACGTTCCCGGTTCGCGGCCGCTAGATCGTCACTCACGACCACCCGAAACGGATGAGAGGTTCCCGCCCGTGAGATCGGATGCCAACGCGCCGGCCGTGAGCCTCGCCCTGCCCTTCGCCGGCCGGTGGCGAGTGGAGAACAGTCCGGCCCGCCGGGTGCCGAGCCACGGTACGAACCTGTTCGCGACCACGTACGCGATCGACTTCGTCGGGGTCGACGAGCGTGGCCGGACCGCGCCGAGCAGGAGTTGGCGCACGCTCGTTTCCACCGAGCCGGCGGAACTGTTCTACGCGTTCGGACGCCCGATCCTGGCGCCGGTCGGCGGCCGGGTGGCGAGTGTGCACGACGGCGAGGTCGACCACGGCGCCAGGCGCTCGGTGGCCCTGGTGCCGTACTTGCTCGGCCAGGCGGGCCGCGCCCGGCAGGGCGCGAACGCCCTCGCCGGCAATCACATACTGATCGAGACGTCCGACGGCGGAGCGTACGTCGGTCTGATGCACCTGCGGTCGGGCTCCGTCCGGGTGGCCGTCGGCCAACTGGTGACCGTGGGTGAGCAGGTGGCCGAGTGCGGCAATTCGGGCAATTCCACCCAGCCGCACGTCCACGTGCAGGCGATGGACGCCGTCGACCCCTTGTCCGCACGCGGCCTGCCCATCGCTTTCACCCGCTTCGAGGAGAAGCCCGCGCGTGGCGGAACGTTCGTGACCCGCGAGCACGCGGTACCCGGCGAGCGCTCGATCGTGGCGAGCCTGTCCTGACCCACCGGACGGACGCTAGGCCAGGTCGATATTGTTGCTGTCCGGCCCCATCCGGAGTTCCGCGACGAGGGAGTCGGCGAACCGGTCGAGCGCGCCACGTCCGAGCGAGGCGAACAGCGACGGCTCGATGAGTTCGAGCTCCATCACCACGGACTTCCCGTTGGTGGGCACCAGGTCCACCCGCGCGTAGGCGAGCGGCCGGCTGGAGATGGACCGGCCAGGGATCCTGGCCCGGGCGAACGCGAGGGCCTGCTGTCCCGCCGCGATCTCCTCGGGGGTCGCATGGTAGGCCTCCATGACCTCCTCGCGGGGACGTTCGGCCTCCACCTCCTCGGTGGTCAACATCGCGGCCTTGCGGGTCGCGTGCGAATACGTGCCGTGGAAGAACACGAGCGCGATCTCGCCGTGTGAGTCCACCTCGGGCAGGTACCGCTGGACCATCACCGAACGGCCCTCGCCGAGGAGCCGCTTGGCGTGCTCGATGGCAAACCGGCGGGAGTCCGCGTCGGTGGCGGTGTACCGGCCGGCGTCCAGGGAACCCGAGCTGATCGCCGGCTTGATGACGAAGTCCTCGCGGGCCGGGAACCTGTTGTGCAGGGCACGCTTGTCGTAGCCGCGCTCCGGCTCCAGCCACGTCGTCTGCACGACGGGCAGACCGTGGTCCTCGAGTGCCTGCAGATAGTGCTTGTCCGAGTTCCAGCGCACCACGTTCGGCGGGTTGACCAGGCGCGGCACGGACCCGGCCCAGGCCACGAACTCCTCACGGCGGGACGCGTAGTCCCACGCGGACCGGATCACGGTCAGGTCGTAGCGCGACCAGTCCACCGCCGGGTCGTCCCAGATCACAGCCTCGGCCGTCACGCCGCGCTCGGCCAGTGCGGGGATGAGTGGGGCGTCCTCGTCGTCGAGGTCGGGCAGTTCGGAGCAGGTGACGAGCGCGAGGCGTGGAGTGGGCACACCTGAACCGTACTAAGAAGTTCACGTCGGCGTGGCTCCGCCCAGCGCGCAGGCGCCCGTACGGTGGTGCCATGGCCATCTCGTCGGACGACTCTCCCCTCTACCCACCGATCGACCCGTACGAGAGCGGCATGCTCGCCGTCGGCGACGGGCACGAGATCTACTGGGAGGTCTCCGGCAATCCCGACGGGCAGCCGGTGGTGTTCCTGCACGGCGGTCCGGGCGGCGCCACCATCCCCGACCAGCGCCGGTTCTTCGACCCGGCCACCTACCGGATCGTCCTGTTCGACCAGCGCGGCTGTGGCCGCTCCACGCCCCACGCAGCCACCCCGGGTGCGGACATGAGCGCGAACACCACCTGGCACCTGGTCGCGGACATCGAGGCGCTGCGCGCGCACCTGGACGTCGAGTCCTGGCACGTGTTCGGCGGGTCCTGGGGCTCGGCCCTCGCCCTCGCCTACGCACAGCAGCACGCCGAGCGGGTCCGCTCGCTCGTGCTGCGTGGCATCTTCACGCTGCGCGAGGCCGAGCTGGCCTGGTTCTACGAGGGCGGCGCGAGCGCACTGTTCCCGGACTGGTTCGAGCGGTACGTCGCACCGGTGCCGACGCAGGAACGGGGCGACTGCATGGGCGCGTTCCACCGGCTGCTGCACGACCCGGACCCGAAGGTGCACGGCCCGGCCGCCGTCGCCTGGTCCACCTGGGAGGCCGCGACCACGTCCCTGCTCGTCGACGACGACTCGATCACGAAGTTCTCCCAGCCGGAGTTCGCGCTCGCGTTCGCGCGGATCGAGAACCACTACTTCGTGAACAAGGGCTGGTTCAGCGAGGGCCAGCTGATCGAGGGCGCCACCGCGCTGGCGAACATCCCCGGCGTGATCGTCCAGGGCCGCTACGACGCGTGCACCCCGGCCACGACCGCCTGGGACCTGCACCGGGCCTGGCCGCAGGCCGAGTTCGTCATGGTGCCGGACGCCGGCCACGCCTCCACCGAGCCCGGCATCGCCCGCGCCCTGGTCGCCGCCACGGACAAGATGGCGCACCTGCCGCTGAGGTGAGTGCCCGACGGCGGTGGCCGGCCCGGTCGGGGCGCGCTCAGATCCAGTCGGGCTCGTAGGGCAGGAACTGCAGTCGCATGTCGCAGTCGCGCAGCGACTTGTCCGCCTTGGCCTGGTTGCACGGGCGGCAGGCCGCGACCAGGTTCAGCCAGGAGGACCGGCCGCCGCGGGCGCGCGGCACCACGTGGTCGACCGTGGTGGCCGAGCGGCCGCAGTAGGCGCACGTGTACCGGTCACGGCGCAGCACACCCGCCTTGGAGAACACCGGGCGTCGGCCCTCCAGCTGGTGGACGATCGAGACGGCGCGGGTCAGGCGCAGGACGCGGGGCACCACGTACGGGCCGAAGGTGGAGCCGTCCTCGACCTCCACGATCTCCACGACGTTGCGGCGCAGCAGCGCGATCGCCTTGCGCAGGGGCACGATGTGCAGGACCTGGTCATCGGGCGGGTTCAGCACCGCGATCGCCATAGTCACCACTCTCCTCGTCTGGTCCCCGGGACGTTCCTACGCCACACCGGGGACCAGATCAAGGACTTTCTGCCAGGACGCCGCTCTCAGTACAGGATCTCCAGTTGCCCGCGGGGCCAGGCGAGCGTGGCGTAGATCTGCACCATGGCCGCCTGATCGAGCAGTGCCGTGGTCGTGCCATCGACCGGGAACAGGCCGGTCTCGGGGTCGCGGACCTGCTCCCACTGGTGGTCCGCGTACTCCTCCATCGCGTCGCGGTAGCGGTGGCCGCCGGTGGTGGACTCCAGCAGCAGCAGGTTCTTGAAGTAGATGGAGTTGAAGAAGATCTCGTGCTCGTTCAGTCGGTCCTCCTCCACGAAGTACGTGTACGAGGCAACCGCGATCGACTCGGCCCTGGCCAGGTACTGCTCGTCTCCGGTGGCCTCGTACAGCAACGCGTAGGTGCCGATCGGCACGCCTTGGTTGTAGGAGAAGTGCCGCTCGTCGATGGCGCCGTCGAGTTTGATGTTGTCCCAGTACAGGCCGTTCGGGGCGAGCAGGTGCTCGTCGGTCCACTCGACGAACCGCAGCGCCCAGTCCAGATAGTGCTGCTCTCCGGTGATCATGTACAGGCGCACCCCGAGCTGCGCGCCGGGCATGGTGGAGACCGTGTTGCGGTCGGTGCTCCAGGGCGCCTGCGTCCAGAAGACCCCACCCGGTGCGGCATGCGAGGGGTCTGTGTCCCAACCGGAGATCACCAGATCGAAGATCTCCACCGCCCGATCGAATGCCGCCTGGTCTCCGGTGGCCAGGTACTCCTGCACCTTCGCCAGGGCGACCCACTCGTTGTCGTCGTAGAACATGTCGCCACCGTCGCCGTAGGGCGCGCGAGGGTAGGAGTCGTAACCCGGCAGGCCGGTGGTGCCGCCGTCGGCGTTCCAGTACCGCTCCTGGCCGACGGCTCGATCGGCGAGGTCGTCGGCGAAACCGTTGCCTAGCCGACCGGGGATGCCGGTGAGATCCAGGGTGGCGATGTGCGCCTGGGAGAACGGCCACTCGAAGGAGTAGGCCCGGTCCTCACCCCCGAGCGGGTACCGCTCGAGATAGAGGTTCGAGCCGTCATCGGCGTACAGGTACTCCTGCATCGCCTCGTAGCTGGCGACTGCTCGCTCCACCTGGACCCGGTGGGGTTGGCGCGCCGGCTCCGCACCGGCCGGTGCGGACAGCGCCAGGCTGCCGACCAGCACTGCGGCGGCGGTACCTCCGATGGTTCTCTTCAGCGTCATTGCTCCTACTCTCCCGTCGGCGTCAGCACCGACCTCGTCATCGTTGACCTTCAGGCGGGACCGATCGTCGCACAATATGCTGAATATGGCCATGACTCCAGGGGGCCACGTGTGACCGACATTCGGCACCCTTCTGGGTATATCAAGACTCCGGATCGGGCGAGGGCCGCAGGACGACGCCCGTGACCGGATGCGTCCGCGGTGCGTTCGAGCAAGGCTGCAGCGACGGCCGGACGGGGACATCCACGGCGACAGGAACGGGGCCGGATCTCGTAAGATCCGGCCCCGTGGCGGTACACCCCCTGGGACTCGAACCCAGAACCCAGTGATTAAGAGTCACTTGCTCTGCCAATTGAGCTAGAGGTGCTTGCGGTGGACGATATTACCAGCCTGTGAGCGTCCGGGGCCAACCGGCCGAAGGGGGCCTAACCTGTCCGGAACGGCACCCGACACGGAGGTTCACACCCATGGCGCGACTCACTCCCGGCCAGACCGCACCCGACTTCACCCTGCCTACCGCGGACGGCGGCTCGCTCAGCCTCACCGAGGTCCTCCCGACCGCCGAGAACGGCGTGATCGTTTACTTCTACCCCGCTGCGGGCACCCCCGGATGCACCAAGGAAGCGTGCGATTTCCGCGACTCGTTGGCCTCCCTCCAGGGCGCCGGGTACGCCGTCGTGGGCGTCTCCCCCGACCCCGTGACCAAGCTCGCAAGCTTCGTCGAGGCCGAGTCCCTGACGTTCCCGCTGGTCAGTGACGTTGAACACACCACGCTCGAGGCGTACGGCGCATGGGGCGAGAAGAAGAACTACGGACGCACCTACACGGGCGTGATCCGCTCCACGGTCGTGGTCGCTCCGGACGGAACCGTGGCCCTCGCCCAGTACAACGTGAAGGCGACCGGGCACGTGGCGAAGCTGCGCCGCGACCTGAAGATCGACTGAGCCCGCGTGCGCGGCGGCACGGACCCGTGCGTCCGTCAGTCGCGCGCAGCCCAGTCCCGAACGTCGCGGTACAGCTCGACGAACGTGGCCGTCGTCCGCGAACTGCGCCCTCGGTGCAGGTCGAACCGGTCGATGTGGAAGGCCGCGCACCCGAGGGCCAGGGCGGGTCCGACGTCGTTCGCCCAGACATCGCCGATGCTCAGGAGCCGGTCCGGTCGGCCATCCAGGTCTGCCTCGGTCAGCAGCCGACCGAGCAGGGCGGGCATCGCTGCGGGCTTGCCGGCGTCGGTGATCACGGCGCCCAGTCGGTCGGCGAGCCCCACCTCGTCGAGCCACCCGAACACGCCGGTGCCCGGGGCGTTGGTCAGCAGCACCGTCCGCACACCGGCGGCTCGGACGCCGTCCAGGAGTTCGCCCAGTCCGGGTGGCGGGGCCACCTCGCCCTCGCCGGCGTCGAGCCGCTTCCGGGAAGCCAGGTACGCGGCCGACATCGATGCACGATCGAGGCCGGCGGCGAACCCCAGCGCGTGCACAGCCTGATAGCCGTCCTGGGCGTCGCCCGGCCGCGAGCGTCCGGCGAGGAAGTCCTCCGCGCCGGCGACGATCTGCTCCCCCCACGGAGCCGACACCCGCCACGCCACCTCTTGCGCGTACAACCGCACCGGGTCGTCGCCGAGGCGGACGGTGCCATCGAAGTCCAGTACGAGGGTGGGGGTGGGCACGTCGATTCCTCCGTCAGGTCGGGCGGCACATAGGCTAGGGGTGGGCGCGAGTGGCGTAATTGGCAGCCGCGCAGGATTTAGGTTCCTGTGCCTTCGGGCGTGTGGGTTCGAGTCCCATCTCGCGCACCAGTGGCTGCGCCGCACTCAGGCGGGCGGCGCGACAGCCGCCCGCCCGGGCTTGGCGCGGGCCTTGAGCTCGGCGGCCTGCTGCGCCTTGGTGGCGGCGAAGGAGCAGATCGGGCAGGTCGCGAACACATGCCGTTGCGCGGGGCAGTACTCGCGGCCGAAATAGATGATCTGCAGGTGCCGCCGGTTCCAGGTCTCACGCGGGAACGCCTTCTTGAGATCGGTCTCGACGCGCTCGACCGTCGTACCGCGGGACAGTCCCCACCGCCGGGCGAGCCGGAAGATGTGGGTGTCGATCGGGAACGCGGGCACGCCGAACGCCTGCGCCATCACCACGCTCGCGGTCTTGTGCCCGACCCCGGCAAGACCCTCGAGGAAGTCCCACTCGGGCACCAGCTCGCCGCCGGCGTCGACGATCTGACCGGCCGCCGTCCAGAGGTTGCGGGCCTTGGTCGGTGCGAGTCCGACCTCCCGGATCAGCTCAAGGATCCGCTCCGACCCCAACGCGTACATCTGCGCGGGCGTGGAGGCCTCCGCGAACAGTGCCGGGGTGACCTCGTTGACCTTCTTGTCCGTGGTCTGTGCCGACAGGGCGACGGCGACCAGGAGCGTGTACGGATTGACATGATCCAGCGGGATCGGGGGCTCCGGATACAGCCCGTCGAGGATCTCGCCGATACGTGCCACCTTCTCATCGCGTCGCATGCGCTCACGCTAGCGGCAGCCGCTGACACCCGGCCGGTGCGCGGGTCCGTCAGCCGCCGGCCGGAACCGACGACGCCACCGTGTACTCGGCGGGCATCCGCACCGCCGACGGCCTCGGCACCAGCTCGCTCTGAAGCACCAGTGCGGCAGCTCCGATGGCCGCCGCCTCGTGCGCGCTCGAGGACAGGCGCACCCGCAGCCCGTGGCTGCTGCGTGCGAAGAAGGTCCGCTGGAGGTGCTCCTCGATCACCGGCAGGTAGAGGGAGCCCGCCACGGCGAAAGCCGGACCGGTGAGCACGATGTGGTCGAGGTCCATCACGGCGGCCAGCGTCTGGGCCGCCACCGCCAGGTACCGAGCGGAGAACGTCAACAGCGAGGACGCCACGGCGTCGCCGCGCAGCGCGGCGCGAGCCAGGGTGCCGAAGTCCTCGGTCGCCGGTCGGCCGGCCGGCCCCAGATCGACCCCGCGCGCCCTCGCGGCCGCCACGACCGCGGCGGGGCCGGCGACCGCTTCGACGCACCCGCGGGCACCACACCAGCACTCCGGCCCGGTCAGATCGACGCACACGTGCCCGATCTCCCCGGCATTGGAACTGGACCCACGGTAGACGGAGCCGTCGACGAGGACGCCCGCGCCGACCCCGGCGGCCATGTGGAGGGCGCCGAACGACGATGTCGACTCGATCCCACCCGACCAGTACTCCCCCACCGCGGCGGCGGTTGCGTCGTTGTCCAGCAGGACCGGCATCCCGAGCGCCGACTCCAGTGCGTCCACCAGCGCGAACCCGGCGAGCCTCGCCGGCTCGGGCGTCGTCGTCCAGGCGGCGGCCGGGTAGGACAACGGCCCAGGGCCGACTACCCCGACGCCGAGGACCCGGTCCCGTTCCACGTCGACGCGGTGCATCATGTCGTCGACCTCACGCGCGACCCGGTCCACGATCTCCTCGGCGGCGTCGCTCCCGGTGCCGGCGGTCCGCCACCTGGTCACCACACCGCCGCCAAGGTTCGCGATCACGTAGGTGATGCCGCCGATGTCCAGGTGCACCCCCACCGCGAACCGGGCCAGCGGCTCCAGCCGCAGCAGGGTCCGTGGTTTCCCACCGGTGGACTCGGCGCGACCGACTTCGACGATCAGGCCCTCGTCGATCAGCCGTCGGACCACGGTCGAGACGGTCGCGCCGGTCAGCCCGGTGGCACGGGTCAACTCGACCCGGCTGATCGTGCCTGCGGCACGGACGACGTCGAGGATCGCCGATCGGCTGCGCGTCTGCTGCGCCCCGCCACCATCCGTGCTCATCGTGCGACTCCTCGTTCTGCCCGTCTCCGTCTACCCCCAGTCTCCCCCGTCCCCGACCGGGGCGACGGCGTAACGTGCGGCCGTCATGGGCCGGCCAGTTCCCGGAGCCGCCGCTCGGGATCGGGAGCCGCCGCACGGAGCAGCTTGGTGTACTCGTGCTGCGGATCGAGGATGACGTCATCGGCTGGGCCCCGCTCGACCACGCTGCCTCGGTACATCACCAGGATCTCGTCCGAGAAGTGCCGCGCGGTCGCGAGATCATGAGTGATGTAGAGGACGCCGAGCTGCTCTTCGCGCTGCAGTTCCGACAGCAGGTTGAGGACCCCCAGCCGGATCGACACGTCGAGCATCGAGACGGGCTCGTCCGCGATGAGGATGCCGGGCCCCGGTGCGAGGGCCCGCGCGATCGCGACCCGCTGCCGCTGCCCGCCGGACAACTCGTGCGGGCGCCGTTGTGCGAACTCCTCGACCGGGTCGAGCCGGACCCGGGCCAGCAGTTCGTGGACGCGGTCGAGGACCGCGGTGCGGCCGAGCCCGGGATGATGGAGCGTGACCGGCCGGGCGAGGTGATGCGCCACAGAGTGGTACGGGTTGAGTGACGCGAACGGATCCTGGAACACCATCTGCACGGCGCCCCGGTAGGCGCGCCCGGCGGCGCCGCGCTCGGGCAGGTTCTTCCCGTCCAGGAGGATCCGACCGGAGGTCGGGCGCTCGAGCCGGAGCAGGAGTTTCGCGACCGTCGACTTGCCGGATCCCGACTGGCCGACGAGCGCCGTCGTCCGCCCGGGCTCGAGAGTGAAGCTGACATCGTCGACGGCGCGCAGGGTCGAGTGCCGAAGCCCGCTGCGAAGCCGGTACTCCTTGACGACCTCACGTAGCTCGAGCGTGGTCACAGGGCCACCTCCACGTTCTCCCGCGGACCGGCTCCGGCGCCGGTGCGGATAAAGTCACCGCGCGTCCCGGTGAGGCTGGGGAACGAGCGGAGCAGCGCCTTGGTGTACTCGTGCTGCGGATCGGTGTAGAGGGTGCGGGCGTCCGCGATCTCGACGATGCGCCCCTCGCGCATGACGGCTATCCGGTCGCTGATCTCGAGCAGCAACGGCAGGTCGTGGGTGATGAACACGACGGCGAACCCGAGTTCCTCGCGCAGGCGGGTCAGTTCCTGCAGGATCTCCCGCTGCACGACGACGTCGAGCGCCGTCGTCGGTTCGTCCATCAGCAGCACCTGCGGGTCGAGTGCGAGCGCCATCGCGATCATGACCCGCTGCCGCATCCCGCCGGACAGTTCGTGAGGGTAGGACGACAGCCGGTCCGGGTCGACGCCTACCCGCTCCAGCAGCTCCGCACTGCGCCGTCTGCGCGTGCGGCGGTCGAGGTCCGGGCGGTGGGTGGTGAACACGTCCTCGAGCTGGTCGCGGATCCGGATCACGGGGTTGAGCGAGTTCATCGCGCCCTGGAACACCATCGCGATCTTGTCCCAGCGGAACGCCCGCAGGTCCTCGCCGTGCAGGTTCCCGAGGTCGATGGCGTGACCCTCGCGGGAGTGGAACAGCACCCGGCCGCCGACGATCGCGGCCGGCGGCTTGAGGAGCCGGGTGACGGCGTAGGCGAGCGTGCTCTTGCCGCAGCCGCTCTCGCCCGCCAGCCCGAGCACCTCGCCCCGGTGCAGGGTGAGCGACACCTTCCGGACGGCATGCACGGGCTCGGCCACGAGGTAGTCGACGCTCACCGAGTCGATCTCCAGCACGATGGGGCGGTAGCCGCGCCCGGACAGGTTCTCCGGCACCGACGGGGTCTCGCTCACTGGACCTCCTCCTCGCTCTCGCGCAACTGCTCCTTCGTCATCCGCCAGCGCTTGCGCTGTTCACGGGTGCCGTCCCGGAGCTTCGGGTTGATGATGCCGTCGATGGCGAAGTTGATGAGCGCGAGCGCGGCGCCGAACACGGCGAGCATCAGACCGGGTGGGACGAACCACCACCAGGCGCCGAGCCGCAGCGCCAGGCCGTTCTGCGCGTAGTACAGCATCGTGCCCCAGGTGAAGGACCCGGTGGCCCCGAGCCCGAGGAAGGACAGCCCCGCCTCGCCGAGGATCCCGAAGATCACGGCGAAGACCACCTGGGAGGCGAGCAGCGGCACCAGGTTGGGCAGGATCTCGACCGTGAGGATGCGCCACGACGACTCGCCGCTGACCCGCGAGGCGAGCACGTAGTCGCGGTTCCGCACGCTCAGCGTGAAGCCCCGCAGGACGCGCGCCGAGCCGGCCCAGCTCGTGATGGCGAGCACGATTGCGACCATCCAGACGCTCTTCTGCGTCACGTAGCTGGAGATCACGATCACGAGCGGGAGTCCGGGGATGACGAGCATCACGTTCGTGAACAGGGAGAACGCCTCGTCGGTCCAGCCACCGGCGAAGGCCCCGACCACCCCGAAGAACGAGGAGAGCAGCAGCGTCAGGACGCCGACCACCAGGCCGATCAGTAGCGAGCCACGGGTGGCGTGGGCGAGTTGGGCGAAGACGTCCTGACCGGTCTGGGTGGTTCCCAGCCAGAACTCCGACGACGGTGGTGTCATGCCGATGTTGCGCACCTCCGACGGGCTGCCCACCAGCAGCGGACCGAGCGTGCCGAAGAGGACGATCACGATCGTGATGGCGAGCCCGACGCCGAGCTTGGGCGTCATAGGCGGCAGGGTCCGGCGGCGGCGCGGTTGGGTCGTGGCCGCGGCGGCAGCGAGGGCCGGGTCCTGGGTGGCGGTCGACATGGCAGCTCCTAGGCGCGGGCCCGCGTGCGCGGGTCGATGACGGTGTAGAGGAGGTCGACGAGCAGGTTCGCGCCGAGCACGGAGATCGTGACGACCAGGAAGATCCCCTGCATCAGCGCGTAGTCGGCGTTGTTGACCGAGGACAGCAGGGCTGACCCGATGCCGGGGTAGGAGAACACCGACTCGGTGACGACCGAGCCCGCGACCACGAATCCGAGCGAGATCGCGAAACCCGCGACCGAGGGCAGCACAGCGTTCCTCGCCGCGTAGGTGAGACGGATCCGGGAGGGCCGCAGCCCCTTCGCCTCGGCGGTCAGGATGTAGTCCTCGGAGAGCGTGGACACCATCATGTTGCGCATCCCGAGCATCCAGCCACCCACGGATGAGATGACGATCGTCAGCGCGGGCAGCGTGCCGTAGTAGACGACCGAGCTCACGAAGTCCCAGGTCCATCCGGGCGACGTCGTGTAGATGTCGTAGCCGCCGTTGAGCGGGAAGACCTGCCACACGCTGCCCAGCAGGAACAGCAGCACGAGCGCGAGCCAGAAGTACGGGATGGATTGGAGCAGTGTCAGCGAGGGGACCATGTTGTCGATCCAGGACCCGCGCTTCCAGCCGGCGAGCATGCCCAGGCCGACGCCGATGACGAAGGAGATGAGCGTGGACAGCCCGACGAGTGCGACCGTCCAGGGCAGGGTCTGGCCGATCACGTCGACCACGGGTGTCGGGAAGTACGCGACCGAGACACCCAGATCACCTCGGAAGATCTGCTGGAGGTAGTCGATGTACTGCTGCCAGATCGGCACCGAGGAGTCCATCCCCAGCAGCAGCTCGATGGCGTGCCGGGTGGCCGGGGTCACCTCGCCACGCTGGGCGAGCTTGGAGACCATGATGTCGACCGGGTTCCCGGGCATCCACCGGGGCAGGAAGAAGTTGAGGGTCAGCGCCGCCCAGAGGGCGACGAGGTAGAATCCGAGCTTCTGCCACAGGAATCTCACGTACGGGCCCTTCGCGGTCGGGACGACGGTGTGGGTGGGACCGGGGATGCCGGCCGAGCCGTTCGAGCTCGACCGGCACCTCCGGTTCCGCCGGGTTCACTGGACCGAGGTCACTCGGCCGGGACGATCCGCTGCAGCACGATGCCGGCGTCCCACGCCTTCCAGGTGGCGGGCATCGCGTAGGGGTCCTCGTTCGTGGGCCAGCCGGTGACCCGTGAGGTGTTGAACTCGGTGAGCATCGAGTTCACGTAGATCGGGATGTAGGGCAGGTCCCGGACGATCTCCTCCTGGACGATCGCGTACTGCTCGGCCTGCACCGTCTGGTCCGCCGTTGCGGCCGCGGTCTCCAGCGCCGCGTCGACGACGGGGTTGCTGTAGCGCGCGAAGTTGCCCGAGGTCGCCGCCTGGCCGACCGGCACCGTGTTCACCGAGTGGTACTTGCCGATATAGGTGAAGTAGGGGTTGCTCGAGGCGCCCAGACCGATCGAGTCCAGGGAGAGCTGGAACGTGCCCTGGGTCTGCGAGTCGTTCCACTCGTTCCAGGCCACCTGGGTCGGGATCAGCTCGATACCCACGGCGGCGAGCTGCTGGGTCATCGCGTCGTTGAGCGAGATGAAGTCGCTCCAGCCGGAGACGGTCTGGATGGTCATCGACAGTCGCTCGCCGTCGCGGGTGCGGATGCCGTCGGAGCCCAACTCCCAGCCGGCAGCGTCAAGGACGGAGTTCGCCTCCTCGACGTCGGCGCCGTCCGGCGCGGTCACGTTGTCCGGGTCGGCGATCCAGGAATCGTCGCGGCCCGGGATGAGCAGGGTCGGTGAGGCGGTGCCCGCGAAGCCGCCACCGGCGAGCGTGTTGAGCTGGGTGCGGTCGATCGCCAAATAGATCGCCTGACGCACCGCCGGGTCGGTCTGCGGGCCCTCGCAGCCGAGTTCGGCGCTGGAGCAGGTGAAGATGGAGGCGGTCAGGGCCGGAGTGTTGACGTAGTCGATGTCCTCGTTGTCGGCGATCAGCTGCTCGAGGCCGGGCAGGAACGAGCTCATCCAGTCGATCTGGCCGGCGACGAGTGCGGCGCTGTTCGCGTCCGCGGAGTCGAGCGGCACATAGCGGACCTCGTCGATCGCCGGCGCGCCGTTCCAGTAGTTCTCGTTGCTCCCGAGCACGAACGTCTCGGTCGAGAAGTCCGACACGACGAAGGGGCCGGTGCCGACCGGGTCGGAGTTCACGTTGGTGGTCGGATCGTCGATCGCGGACCAGATGTGCTCGGGGACGATGCCCTGGTTGCCCAGCACGCTGGGCTCCTGCATGAAGGACGTCTCTGGGAACGTGAGCACGACCGTCGTGTCGTCGGTCGCCTCGGCCGTGGCCGAGTTCCCGCTCGTGTTCAGTTCCGGGGTCTGGCTGATCAGGTTGAACGTGAAAGCGACGTCCGCAGCGGTGAAGGGCTCGCCGTCGGACCACTGCACACCCTCGCGCGTGGTGACCGTCAGCTCGGTGCCGTCATCGTTCCACTCGTACCCGATGGCCAGCATCGGCGTCGGGTCGGCCTCTTCGGCCAGGTTGTACCAGTAGAGCGTCTCGAAGATGACGCCGCGGGTCGGCTGCAGGGCGGTCGGTGAGAACGGGTTCCAGTTCTCGACGATCTCGCCGAACGAAACGCTGATCGAGGTGGTGCCGTCACCGGTGTCACCGGCGGCTTCGTCCTCGGGTTCGTCGGCGGAACAGGCCGCCAACGTCAGGGTGAGTGCGGCGATGGCCGTTGTGGCCACCAGTGCTTGGCGCCGGGCAGGGCGCCTGGTCCGAAACTTCATCGTTGAGTCCCTCGGTTCGGATCGCCACCACGTCATGGCGATTGGGGTGCGAGCACCCGGAGTGCGGGATCGTCGGTGATCGCAGGACTTTTGTAGTCGACCTAAGTTAGCCACGTCAAGAGGCCGGAGCGAAGCGATTCGATTCGTTCGCACTCGCTCGGGCACTCGACGGAGTGACAGTGTTTCCCGTAAATCTGCGGCTCACCGAATCCGTCACCTCTCGCAACCACCCGGCCAGGTTGACGATCTTCGTTCGGTAGTCTAAGAATCTCTACTGATCGCCACTGCCGGCTGTGCAACGATGACGTTCGGCCGCCGACCCGTGAACCCTTGTCCCCGGAGGACTCTCGAATGCGCACACGCGACCTGCACGACGGCTGGCTCCTTCGCGCCCGGGGTGCGTCCGTCCCCGAGCGGCTGCGCGACCTCGACATTCCGGTGGCGATCCCCGGGACCTCGCACACCGCCCTGCTGGACGCCGGCCTCATCCAGGACCCCTACGTCGGCCTCAACGAACAGGACGTCGCCTGGATGCACCGGGCCGACTGGCGCTTCGCCCTGGCCCTTGACGAGCCGCCGGCCGAGTCGCGCGAGCGCGTCGACCTCGTGTTCGACGGCATCGACACGGTGGCCACGGTGCGGCTGGGCGGGCACGTGCTCGGCCACACCCGCAACATGCACCGCAGTCACCGTTTCGACGTCACCGGCCTGATCGGTCACGAGCGCGATCTCGCGGTCGACATCGCCGCGGCACTGACCTACGCAGAGGCGGAGCGGCAGCGGCTCGGCGCCCGGCCGTCCGCCTACGCGCACCCGCTGAACATGGTCCGGAAGATGGCCTGCAGCTTCGGCTGGGACTGGGGACCCGACCTGCAGACCGCCGGCCTGTGGCGCGGCGTGCGGGTGGAACGCTGGCGGGTGGCACGCCTGGCGGGCGTTCGCCCGCTCGTCGGTGTCCGCCCCGACGGCGTCCCGTACGTCCGCGTGCACGTGGACGTCGATCGGACCGGCCTCGAGGAGCCGACCGCGCTCACCGTGCGCGCCCGCGTGGCCGGCATCGAGCGGGAGGCGACGATCCTGCCGGGGGCGACTGCCGCCGTCGTCGAGGTCACCGCACCCGGCGCCGAGCTGTGGTGGCCCGTGGGCCACGGCGACCAGCCGCTGTACCCGCTCGAGGTCGAGCTGACCCTGGGCGCCACCGCCCTGGACTCCTGGCACCGTCGCATCGGGTTCCGCACCGTCGAGATCGACGAGACGCCGGACGCCCACGGCACCCCGTGGACGCTGCGGGTGAACGGTCGCCCGGTGTTCGTCAAGGGTGCGAACTGGATCCCGGACGACCACCTGCTGACCAGGATCACGCGCGACCGGCTCGCCCGGCGCTTCGACCAGGCCGTCGGCGCCAACCTGAACCTGCTGCGGGTGTGGGGCGGCGGCATCTACGAGACCCGCGACTTCTACGAGTTGTGCGACGAGCGCGGCCTGCTCGTGTGGCAGGACTTCCCCCTGGCCTGCTCGGCGTACCCGGAGGAGGAACCGCTCGCCACCGAGCTCGAGGCGGAGGCCCGGGAGAACGTCGCCCGCCTGACCCCGCACCCCAGCCTGGTCGTCTGGAACGGCGGGAACGAGAACATCTGGGGCTACCTCGACTGGGGCTGGCGGGACGTCCTCGACGACGACGCGAGCTGGGGCTACGGCTACGCCACCGAGTTGCTGCCGCGGGTCCTCGCCGAGCTCGACCCGACCCGGCCGTACTCGTGGAACAGTCCGTCCTCGCCCGGCTTCGCGCTGACGGAGCGCCATCCCAACGACCCCGACCACGGAACCCACCACCAGTGGGAGGTGTGGAACCGACTCGACTACACGGCCTACGCCTCGGAGATTCCGAGGTTCTGCTCGGAGTTCGGATTCCAGGGCCCACCGTCCTGGGCGACCCTGGCGCGCGCCGTCGCCCCCGTCGACGGGAACTGGTCGAAGACGGACCCGGTGTTCCTCCTGCACCAGAAGGCGGACGAGGGCAACGAGAAGCTCGATCGTGGCCTGGCGGGCCACCTCGGGATCCCTGCGGACTTCGCCGACTGGCACTGGGCGACCCAGCTCAACCAGGCTCGCGCAGTCGCCTTCGCGGTCGAGCACTACCGGTCCTGGTGGCCGCGCACCGCCGGCGCGATCGTCTGGCAGCTCAACGACTGCTGGCCGGTGACCTCCTGGGCGGCCGTCGACGGCGACGGACGGCGCAAGCCCCTGTGGTACGCGCTGCGGCACGCGTTCGCCGACCGGATGATCGCCGTCGTCGAGCGGGACGGTCAGCGGGCGGTGGCGCTGGTCAACGACACGGATGAGCCATGGTCCGGCACGATGCACATCACCAGGGAAACCTTCGCCGGCGAGGCGCTCGCGGAGCTGCTCGACGACGTGGTCGTCGACGCACGGTCGGTGCGGGTCGTCACCTTGCCGCTCGGCATCGGCACCCCCGAGGACGAGCGTGGCGAGGCGATCGTGGCCCGGCTCGGCTCCGAGCGCGCGGTCCGGTTGTTCGTCGAGGACTTCGAGGCCGCGTTGGCCTTCGATCCGCTCGACGTGACCGTCACCCCGACCAGCGACGGCTACGACGTCACGGTCCGCGCTCGTTCGCTGGCCCGGGACGTGACCCTGCTCGTCGACCGGCTCGACCCGGCGGCACTGGTCGACGACGCGCTGGTGACGCTCCCCGCCGGGGAGTCCGCCACGTTCCGGGTGCACACCGGGGCCGTGCTCGACCAGGCCGCGCTCGCCGGCGGCCCGGTGCTGCGGACCGCGAACGACCTCGTCGACCGAGTGCCGGCGCGGACGGCGCCGGCATAGGGTGAGCCGCGTGACTCAAGGCGTCGGGGCGGTCGGCTTCGTGCTTGCGCGCCCCGCGCGGATGCTCGGCATCGAACCGTTCCACATGGAGCTGATCGCCGGTATCGAGGGGCGCCTGTCCGGCGAGGGCCACTCGCTGCTGCTGCACGTGGTCCCGGACCTCGACGCCGAGATCGCGGCCTACCGCCGGTGGGCCGAGGGCAAGCTCGTCGACGCCGTCATCGTCACCAATCTCCATCGAGTCGATCAGCGACTCGAGGTGCTCGCCGAGATCGACCTACCCACGGTGGTTGTCGGCGGGCCGCGCCGCGACCTGCCGTTCACGAACATCTGGATCGACAACGCCCAGGCGATGCGGGACGCCGTCGCCTACCTCGCCAGCCTCGGACACACCGCCCTGGCCCGAGTGAGCGGGCCGAGCGGACTCGCGCACACCCAGGCCCGCACCGAGGCGTTCCGTGAGGAGTGCGCCGCACGTGGGCTCACCGGCGTGGTCGTGGAGGCGGACTACTCGGAGGAGGGTGGCGCGCGCGCGACCCGGTCCCTGCTCGGCCGGGCGGGCGCGCCGTCGGCGGTCGTCTACGACAACGACGTCATGGCCCTGGCCGGGCTCGGGGTGGCGGCCGAGCTGGATGTCGCGGTGCCGCGCTCGCTGTCGATCCTCGCCTGGGACGACTCGACGCTGTGCCGGCTGGCGTCGCCACCGCTGAGCGTGATGAGCCTGGACGTCTACGGCATGGGCGCGCTGACCGCGGACTGCGTGCTCAACGTCCTGGCCGGTGGCCCGGTGCTCTCGCACGTGGCGCCGCAGCCGCACCTGGTGCCGCGGGGCTCGACGGCGCCGCCCGGCTGACGTCGCAGGAGTGCCCGGGGCGCGCCGGTTAGCACTCACGGCGGCCAGCGGGTACAACTCAAGGGTGAGTGATATCTCTACGGAAGACTTCGGCGGTTGGTTCTCCCCCGAGGACCTCGCCACCGTGCGCCGGCGGATGCCGATCCTGTACGTGGACGCGATCCCGGTCCGCGTGGACGCCGACGGCGTGATCCAACAGGTGGCGCTGCTGCTGCGCACCCCGCGCGAGGGCGGCATCTCCCGCGCCCTGGTCTCGGGCCGGGTGATGTACCACGAGCTGGTCCGGGACGCCCTGGCCCGGCACCTGGACAAGGACCTCGGTCCGATGGCACTGCCCCGGCTGCCGGTCTCGCTGGTGCCGTTCACGGTCGCCGAGTACTTCCCGACCCCGGGCATCACCGCCTACCACGACCCCCGCCAGCATGCGGTCTCGCTCGCCTACATCGTCCCCATCGACGGCGACTGCCAGCCCCAGCAGGACGCGCTCGACATCGGCTGGTTCTCCCCGGAGGAGGTCGTCTCGCCGATGGTGCAGGCGGAGATGGTCGCTGGGCACGGCGCGCTCGTACGCACCGCGCTCGCCACGACCGGTCGCCTGATCTGACGTGACCAAGAGCCCGGCGACGGCGTCGCCTCGCCCCGTCATCGTCGCTGCCGTCGTCGATGTGGTCGCCGTGCTCGTGTTCGCCCTCGCCGGGCGCCGCACCCACCACGACGACGGCGTCTTCGCTGGCCTGCTCGGCACCGCGTGGCCGTTCGGCGTCGCCCTGATCGTCGGCTGGGCGATCGCCCGAGCCTGGCGTTCACCGCTGCGGCTCTGGCCCACCGGGCTGATCGTCTGGGCGGTGACCGTGGCCGGCGGCCTCGGCCTGCGCGCCCTGACGGGTGGCGGCGTGTCCGGGGCATTCCCGGTCGTCACGGCGGGGGTCCTGGCGGTCCTCCTGATCGGCTGGCGCGCCGTCGCCACGCTGCTCGGCAGGCGCCCGGCGAGGTGACCGTGCGGATCCGGTGGGCCATCCCAGGCGAGTGGGCGGCGCTGTCGGCGTCCGCCCTTGGCGGAATGCGGCTCGGGATGGCCACGCCGCCACGACGATGGTTCGACGCGCCGTTCGACCACGGCTGAACCCGCCGTGCGCCTCGCAGGGAGCAACGGCCGGCCTGTGCGAGGATCCTGCGGTGACCTCGACACCGCCGCCGTCCGAGACCGACACGAGCGCGACGTGGCAGCCCGCCACCCGGTGGATCTGGGACGACGGCGAACCCACGCCCCGCAACGCCTGGCGCTGCTTCCGGCGCCGGTTCGCCGCGGACAAGGGTGGCACGGCGCTGCTGCGGGTCACCGCGGACACCCGGTACGTGGTGTTCGTCAACGGCACGCGGATCGGGCACGGGCCGGTGCGCGCGTTCGGAGACCGGTGGCCGGTCGACACCTGGGACATCTGGTGGCACCTACGCGAGTACAAGTGGAACACGGTCGCGGTGCTGGTCGCCCACCACGGGGTCGCCACGTTCCAGTCGCTGCCCGGGCGCGGCGGTCTGCTCGCCGAGCTCGACCTCGGCTGGGGGATCGTCGGCACGGACTCGAAGTGGGAGGTGGCCACGCACGGGGGCCACGACCCGCGCGCGCCCCGGATCAGCCCGCAGCTGGCGTTCACCGAGAACGTCGACGGCGCGTGGCAGCCCGACTGGACCGACGGCGGCGACGCCCACGAGGGCACCTACCCGAACGGTGTCGAGGCCGGGTGGGCGCCCGCCACGGAGATCGCCGCACCCGGCGAAGGGCCCTGGAGCACGCTGGTTCCCCGGTCGATCCCGCCGTTGCAGGAGGAGATCGTCGCACCCGTGGCGGTGCGCTCCGTCGAGCGGGTCCGCCAGTGGGCGGAGAGCTGGACGGTGGACGTCCGGGCGACCTTCGACCCCACCTCGCCCGCCCACGCGAACCCGAGCGCGTACGGCGGCTACCTGCTCACCGCACTCACACTCGCGGAGCAGGGTCCCGCCCGCCCGGTGACCGTCGGCCTGCCGCTGACCACCACGCTCCCCCGGCTCCGCGGCATCGCCGTGGACGGGCGCCACTGGGACATCGAGGAGCTGGCGCCCGGGCCGGCGGACCTGCGCACCCTCGACCTCGAGCTGGACGCCGGCCCGCACTGGCTCGCCCTCGACGTGAGCATGTACGACCACGGCTACCCGCTGCCGCTGCTCCTCGACGGTGCGGATCTGACCCACCCGTGGGACCCCGAGGCACCCACCCCGTTCGTAGCGCTCGGCCCGATCGGCGACCCGAACCCCGCCTTCGACCGGCCGCTGGCCCACCCGACCCGCCCGGAGGTGACGCCCACACCACAGGTGAGCTCCGCCGTCGCCGCGCTCACCGCAACCCGCGACCAGGGCGCCGTGCCCCTGCCGGCAGCCACCATCCCGGCCGCGCTCGTGGCGACCACGAGCGTCTACGGGCAGGTGGTACACCCGCGTGAGCAGGACCCACTCACCGCCGACGTCACCGGGCTGACCCGGGGCGAGCCCGTGGTCCTGCCCGACGGCGGTGACGTCTCGATCGTGCTCGATCTCGGCATCGAGGCATCCGGGTTCGTGATCGTGGACCTGGACGCCCCGGCCGGGACGATCGTGGACGTCTACGGCTTCGAGTACATCGACGGCGTCCGCCGCCAGGAGACCACGGCGATGGACAACACGCTGCGCTACCGCACCCGGGCCGGGCGGCAGCGCTACGAGTCCCCGGTGCGGCGCGGGCTGCGCTACCTGCAGCTCGTGGTGCGTCGCGACGCGGCGGCGCCGGGCCCGGTGACGCTGCACGAGGTCGCCGTCCGCAACTCGCACTACCCCACCGGCCCAGCCGAGGATGCCGGTGAGTTCGCAGCGAGCGATGGCCTGCTCACCGAGATCTGGGAGATGTCCCGGCGCACCGTGATCGCCTGCATGGAGGACACGTTCGTCGACTGCCCGGTCTACGAGCAGGCCTTCTGGGTCGGCGACACCTACTCCAGCGCCCGGTTCGCGTCGTCGCTGTTCGACGTGGCGCCGCTGATCGAGCGCTCGTTGCGACTGGTCCCCGGGTCGAAGGGACAGACCCCGCTGCTCGGCTCCCAGGTGCCGTCCGGGTGGACGAACGTGATCCCGGCGTGGACGTTCTTCTGGGTGCTGGCCTGCGACGAGCACGCCCGGCGCACGGGCGACGCGACCTTCGCCAGGGATCTGTTGCCGGAGGCGGTCGCGGCCCTGGACGCGTTCGCCGAGCATCTCGACGCTAACGGACTGCTCTCCATCGAGGCCTGGAACCTGCTCGACTGGGCGCCGATGGACCAGCCCAACGCCGGGATCGTGACCCACCAGAACGCGCTGTTCGTGATGGCGCTCGACGCCGCGGCCGGCCTGGCCGATCGAGCGCAGCCCGGCGGCGGCGTCGAACTGGCCGGCGATCTGCGGGCACGGGCCGAGGCGTTGCGCGCGGCGATCGCGACCCACCTGTGGTCACCGGAGCGGGAGGCGTTCATCGACGCCATCCACGCCGACGGCGCCCGGTCGGACGTCATCAGCGTGCAGACCCAGATGTTCGCCCACCTGGCCGGCGTCGGCAGTGAGCCACAGCGGAGGCGCACCCGCGCGCTCGTGGTCGATCCGCCGTCGGAACTCGTGCAGATCGGCAGCCCGTGGATGTCGATCTTCCGCTACGACGTGCTCGAGGCCGCGGGCCGCGCGGACGTCGCGCTGGCCGACCTGCGCCGCGACTACGGTGCCATGATCGAGGCCGGAGCCGTGACCTGCTGGGAGATGTTCCCCGCGCCGGACCGGGAGTGGCCTACCCGCAGCCACTGCCACGCCTGGTCGGCCGCACCGGCGTCGTTCCTTCCCGCGGTGGTGCTCGGGATACGGCTGCTCGACGGCGGAACCCGGGTTGAGATCGCGCCGCACCCGGGCGATCTGGTCTGGGCCCGCGGCGCGGTCCCGCTGCCGGGTGGTGGCCGGGTCGAGGTCGCCTGGGCCCGCGACGGCGCAGCCCTGGACCTGCAGGTTGCCGCCCCGACCGGGGTCGAGGTCACCGTCCGCGAGCCGCACGGGTTCACGACGAGCGTGCGGCTCCGGGAGCCGTTGCCGTGAGCGAGACACGGATCCGTCCTGCGCGAGCCGGCGAGGCCGACCTCCTGTCCGACCTGGCTCTGCGGTCCAAGGCGCACTGGGGCTACGACGAAGCGTTCCTGGAGGCCTGCCGGGCCGAACTCACCTACACCGAGGCGCAGATCCGGGCCGGTGGCCTCGTGGTCGCGGCCGGGCAGGATGACCGCCCCGTGGGCTTCTACCGCATCCACGGTGAACCACCCGACGGCGAGCTCGCGGCGCTCTTCGTGGACCCGGTGCGGATCGGCACCGGGGCCGGTGGAGCACTGCTCCGACATGCCCTGGCCGCGGCCGCGGAGGCCGGCTTCGACTCACTCGGGCTGGACGCCGACCCGGACGCGGAAGCCTTCTACGCGCACGCAGGCGCGACAAGAGTCGGCCACACCGCGAGCGGTTCGATCCCCGGCCGCCGGCTGCCCCGGATGCGGTTCGATCTCGGGCCGAGCCAGCTGAACTGACCCCAGGAACGCCCGGCCGGGTGGCGCGCCGTCAGCGGCACCGTCTGCTGTTGCGGAGGGCACCGATCGGGGTTTCGGTTGCCTCATGACACGCATCGGGTTCCATGCAAGCCACGAACAGGCCTCGCCGCGGCAGTTGCTCCGAGACGTGCAGCACGCCGAACGCGTCGGATTCGAGATGGCCATGTGTTCCGACCACATCGCGCCCTGGAGCAGCCGCCAGGGCCACTCCGGCAACACGTGGACCTGGCTGGGAGCCGCGCTCGCACTGACCAGGATCCCGATCGGCAGTCTCGCCATCCCCGGGTCGCGTTATCACCCGGCCGTGCTGGCCCACCAACTGGCGACCCTCGCCCAGATGTTCCCCCACCGGTTCTGGGTCGCGCTGGGCACCGGCGAGGCGTTGAACGAACACATCACCGGCGAGCACTGGCCGCGTAAGGAGGTTCGGGTGCAGCGGCTCGAGGAGAGCGTGGCGATCATCCGCTCCCTGTTGGCCGGCGAGGAGGTCAGCAGCGACGGGCCGGTCCGAGTCGATCGAGCCCGACTCTGGGACCTGCCCGAGGAGCCACCAGGCCTGCTCGCTCCGGCGATCTCGGCAGTCTCTGCGGCGCGGGTCGCCGCCTGGTCCGACGGCCTGGTGACCGTGGTCCAGCCGGTCGACACCCTGCGTGAGGTGGTCGCGGCGTACCGCGGCGCCGGTGGGCGCGGACGGCTGGCACTCCAGTTGCACCTGTCCTGGGCACCCACCGAACAGCAGGCCTTGGCACTGGCACACGACCAGTGGCGGAGCAACGTCTTCGCCCCTCCCGCGCCGGCTGACACCGCGACCACCGAGGCTTTCGACGCGTTCTCCGAGCGGGTCCCACTGGACGCGGTCACGGAGACGGTGCGGGTGTCGGCGGATCTGGGACGGCACCGCGCCTGGATCGGTGAGTATGCCGACCTCGGGTTCGACGACATCTACCTGCACCATGTGGGCCAGGCCCAGGATGCGTTCCTGGACGCATTCGGCGACCAGGTCCTGCCCGCAGTGAGCGAGGGAGGACGGCGATGAGAACGACCCGGACGAGCGACCTGTGGTGGAAGAGCTCGGTGATCTACTGCCTCGACGTGGAGACCTTCCTGGACTCCGACGGTGACGGGACGGGGGACCTGACTGGCCTCGCGCAACGGATCGACTACTTGGCACAGCTCGGGATCAACTGCCTGTGGCTTATGCCCTTCTACCCCAGCCCGGACCGCGATGACGGCTACGACATCACGGACTTCTACGGTGTGGACGCACGGCTCGGCAACCATGGCCAACTCGTGGAGGTGGTGCGGACTGCGCACGATCGCGGGATGCGGGTGATCGCCGATCTCATCATCAACCACACCTCGGACCAGCATCCCTGGTTCCGGTCGGCCCGGCGGAGCAGGAACAGCCGGTACCGGGACTATTACGTCTGGCGGGACACGGAGCCTCCGGACACGAGCGGCGAGGTCGTCTTCCCGGACCAGGAGGAGTCCATCTGGGAACGCGAGGAGAGGACCGAATCGTGGTACCTCCACCACTTCTACCGGCACCAACCGGATCTGAACGTGGCCAACCCGCTGGTGCGCGAGGAGATCTTGCGGATCATCGGGTTCTGGCTGGAACTCGGGATCGACGGCTTCCGGGTCGATGCGGTCCCGTTCTTCATCAAGGACGCCGAGACGCTCGGCGCCCACCCCGATGAGTCGGCGGTCCCGGACGACCCACATCAGATCCTGAGGGAGATCCGCTCCTTCCTGACCCGTCGCAAGGGCTCGGCGATGGTGCTCGGGGAGGTCAACGTCGCCCGTGCGGAGCAGTTGGAGTACTTCGGCGGCGACGACGGGGACGAAGTGACCATGATGTTCGACTTCATCGCCATGCAGGCCCTGTACCTGTCCCTCGCCCGGGGGGATGCGACGCCACTGGCCACGGCCCTCGAGGAGCGGCCGCCGATCCATCCCACCTGCCAGTGGGCCAACTTCCTGCGCAACCACGACGAGCTCACCCTGGACAAGCTGACCGACGAGGAGCGTCAGGAGGTGTTCGCAGCCTTCGGCCCCGAACCGCAGATGCAGCTCTATGGACGTGGTCTCAAGCGCCGGCTGCCGACGATGCTGTCCGGGGACCCACGACGGCTCAGGATGGCCTACAGCCTGATGTTCTCCCTCCCGGGCACACCCACGATCTACTACGGCGAGGAGATCGGGATGGGGGAAGACCTCGCCGCCGAGGGGCGCATGGCCGTGCGTACCCCCATGCAGTGGACCGACGCCCGCAACGGCGGGTTCTCTGCTGCGTCCCCCGGCCGGCTGATCCAGGCCATGGTGCGCGACGGGTACGGCCCGGACCACGTCAACGTCCGCGACCAGCGCCACGACCCCGAATCCATGTGGGCCTTCATGCGGGAGCTGATCGCCGTGCGACGTACCTGCTTCGAGTTGGGCTGGGGTGAATTCTCGGTGCTCACCACCGATGCTCCTCAGGTGTTGGCCCACCGCTGCGACCTGCAGGCCTCGGCCGTGGTGGCGATCCACAACCTCGGGCCCGATCCGGTCACGGTCGAGGTGCCGCTGCCCGACGTCGACGAGCCGGACCAGATCGTCGACCTGCTGGCGCGCGACGGGGTCTCACGAGGTGTCGGCACACTCGAGGTCTCGCTGGGCGGCTACGACTACCGGTGGTACCGGATCGGGGGTGAGGGACTGATGGGGCCCTGATGGCCGGGGCGAGCAGGCGCCGCGGTCAGCCTCCAAGCGGCCGGCACCCGCTCCCAGCGTCACTTGATCGCGCCCATGGACAGGCCTCGGACCAACTGCTTCTGCGCCACCCAACCGGCGATGATCACCGGCAGCGAGGCCAGCAGCGACGCCGCGGAGAGCCGAGCCAGGAACAGCCCCTCACTGGTCATCGTCGAGGTGATGAAGATCGGCACGGTGGCCGCCCGGGATGCCGTCAGGTTCAGCGCGAAGAAGAACTCGTTCCAGGCGAAGATGACGCAGATCAGCGCCGTCGCCGCCAGCCCGGGCGCCACCATCGGCATCAGCACCGAACGCATCGTGCGCATCAGGCCGGCGCCGTCCATGGACGCCGCCTCCAGCACCTCGCCGGGGATCTCCTGGAAGAACGAGCGCATCATCCACACCGCGATCGGCAGGTTCATCGCCGTGTAGAGCACCACCAGGGTCCAGATGTTGTCCAGCACGTGCAGCTGGCCGGCGATCACGTAGATCGGCATGATCACGGCGACCACCGGCAGCATCTTGGTGGACATGAAGAAGAACAGCACGTCGCTGGTCTTGGCTACCGGGCGGATCGCGAGTGCGTACGCGGCGGGCACCGCCAGCAGCACCACCAGCAGGGTTGAGACGCCGGTAGCGATCAGGGAGTTCGCGAAGAACGTGCCGGCACCGGCATCGATCACCGCCCGGAACTGGTCAAGGGTGGGGGTGAAGAACCAGGTCGGCGGGTTGGACGCAGCCTGGTTCTCGTTCTTGAACGCCGTCATGGCCATCCACAGCACCGGGAAGAAGAACGCGATGGACAGTACCCAGGTGAGCGTGGTGAGCAGGCCACCGCCGATGCCGGAGCCGCGGTCCTTGCGGTGCGTGGCGGCGGGCCGGTTCGTGCCGGCCGGCGGGTTGAGGGTCTGAGCTGTGCTGGTCATCGTCAGTCCTTCTGCTCGAAGCTGCGGAAGATCAGGCGCAGGGCGAAGGTGGCGACGATGATCGTCGCGATCACCACCACCACCCCCATGGCGGCGGCCTGCCCGATGTCGAAGCCCAGGAACGCGCGCTGGTAGATGTAGAACGGCAGGTTCGCACTCGCCGTGCCCGGGCCGCCCGCGGTCATGAGGTAGATCTGGTCGAACGTGTTCACCACGTAGATCGCGCCGAGCAGCACCCCGAGCTCGATGTAGCGGCGCAGGTGCGGCAGGGTGATCCAGGTGAACGTGCGACCCCACCCGGCGCCGTCCACCTGCGCGGCCTCCAGCACATCCTTGGGTTGGGCCTGCAACCCGGCCAGCACGAGCAGCATCATGAACGGCGTCCACTGCCACACCAGCGCCATCAGGATGGAGAGCACCGGGTAGGTGGACGTCCAGTCCACCGGATCGATGCCGACCAGCCCGATCGTCCAGTTCACCAGGCCGTAGGTCGGGTTGAGCATGGACACCGCCCAGATCATCGACCCGGCCACCGGCATGATCAGGAACGGGGTGATCAGCAGCGTGCGGGCCACCCCGCGGCCACGGAACGGACGGTCCAGCAGCAGGGCGAGCCCGATCCCGATGAGCATCGAGAAGAGCACGCAGGCCACCGTGATCAGGACGCTGTTCAGGGCAGCGCCGCGGAACGTCGAGTCGGCGAAGATGTCGGCGTAGTTGGACAGACCGACGAACGTGTCGCCGTCGGGCCTGAGCAGGTTCCAGGACCGCAGCGAGTACCAGATCGTCACCAGGAACGGCACCTGCGTGACGATGATCGTGAAGATCAGGGCGGGCAGCAGCGGTGCCCTGCGACGCCAGGCCTCCGCGCGCTGAGCGGCCACGTCGGGTTCGGTGCGCCGCGACTGCGCGGCGTTGTGTCTGTCGACGAGCGTGGTCACGAGTCTCTCCCCTCGTCGGCAGCCGCATCGCCCTGATAGGACTCGGCGACCGTCTCGGCGTAGCGCTGCGACTGCTCGAGCGCTTCCGCCACGGTGATCTGGCCGGCGATGGCGGCCGATATCTGCTGTCCGACCCGGGTACCCAGATCCTGGAACTCGGGGATGCCGACGAACTGGATGCCCGGGTAGGGCACCGGCGCGGCCATGGTCAGCTCCGGTGTTGCCTCCTCCATCGCGGTCAGCGTGGGCTCGGCGTAGGCCTGTGCCACCTCGGCGTACTCCGGGATCTCGTAGGTGGACAGCCGGCTGCCCGGCGGCACCCGCTCCCAGCCGAGGGTGTCCCCGACCAGTTCGAGGTAGTCCGGGCTGGTCATCCAGGACACGAAGTCCCACGCCGCATCCTTGTGCTGACTGGTGGACGGGATCGCCAGCGACCAGGAGTACAGCCAGCCGGCCGCCTCGGTGACCTCCACCGGCGCGGGTACGTAGCCGACGTCTCCCGCCACGGTCGAGGAGGCCGGGTCCTCGACGCTGGAGACCATCGAGGTCGCGTCGTACCACATGGCCGCGTTGCCCTGCGCGAACCGGGTCAGGCAGTCACCGAAGCCGGAGGTCGCGGCACCCGGCTGGCCGTGTGTCTGGACCAGCTCCACGTAGTCGGTGACGGCGGCCTCCACCTCGGGTGAATCCAGGCGCGCGTTCCAGTCCTCGTCGAACCACTGACCGCCATAGGTGTTCATCACGGTGGTCAGCGGCGCCATCACCTCGCCCCACCCGGCGAGGCCGCGCAGGCAGATGCCGGAGAAGTCCTGGTCCGGGTCGTCGAGCTCGGCGGCGATCTCCTGCACGTCGGCCCAGGTGGGGCGTTCCGGCATCTCGACGTCGTTCTCGGCGAACACATCCTCGCGGTAGGCCAGGAACGACGACTCCCCGTAGAACGGCACCGAGTACAGATCGCCCTCGTAGGAGAGTGCCTCGGCCACGCTCGGGACGAAGTCCTCGGGGTCGTACCCCTCGGTCTCGTCGGCGTAGGGCTGGAGGTTCTCGATCCACCCGTTCGCGGCCCACATCGGCGTCTCGTAGTTGGAGATCATGACGACGTCGAACTCACCGCCGCCGGTGGCGACGGACGCGGTGATCTTCGCGCGGGCCTCGTTCTCCGGGAGGCTCACGAACCGCACGTCGACGTCCGGGTACTGCGCGCGGAACTCCTCCTGCAGGGAGATGGCGTCCTGCATCTGCGGGTTGGAGACGATCGCGACCACGATCTGCTCGGTGTCGCCACCGCCCCCGACGGCACCGGCGCCGGCGCACCCCGCCGCGAGGCTGAGCGCCGCGGCCGCCCCGAGGGCTACTCCCGCCCGACGCGGCCGGGATCTGGACCGACGCCCGGGCGACTGCGCCCCGGGTCGGAGCCGTGGCTGGAGGGGCGTCGTGAACATCGTCGTCCTCACGTCGGCGTGGACAAGGGGCCACGCGATGGGCGGAGCTTCCAACGGATGATGACCGAGCGATGACGCTCATTCGAGAGGCAACGCTGCGCTCATCTGCGGCTAGAATAGTTCGACACCCTCAGATGAGCAAGCCGGACCCGCTCATATGACAACTTTGAGGAGGCTTCGTGCCCGACTTCGACGATCCTGAGCTGCTGCGCGAGGTCAGCGTGGACTTCTACCTGGACGGTCGCTCCAAGGTGGAGATCGCCAAGGAGCGTGGGCTGTCCCGCTTCCAGGTGGCGCGGATGCTGAACTCGGCACGCGAGCTGGGCATCGTGCGGATCGAGATCTCCACCCCGGCCCATCTGGACACCTCCACCGGTAGCGCCCTGGCGGAGGCCCTCGGCGTGCGCGAGGTGATCGTCGCCCCAGGCGGCTCGAGTACGTCCCCACGGGACGCCCTGGCCCGCGCGGTGGCCCGCACGCTCGTGGATCGGGTCAAGCCGCAGATGACGATCGGCGTCTCCTGGTCCCGGACCATCGAGCTCGCTGCCGCACACATCCAGCACCTGCCGCCCTGTGATGTGGTGCAGCTCGTGGGTGCCCAGCCGGTGGAGGGCAGCGGAAACTCGCTCGAGATGATCCAGCGCTTCAAGAGCCTGCCGGGCGTGCGCACCTGGCCGATCTGGGCCCCTCTCGTCGTCCAGGACGAGGCCACGGCCGCGGGCCTGCGCGCTCAACCCCAGATCGCCCGTGCCCTGGAGCGTGCGAACCAGCTGGACATCGCCGTCGTCGCCGTCGGGGGCTGGTCGTCGGAGTCGTCGACCGTGTACTCGAACGTGAGCAGGTCCGATATCGCCGACGCCGCCGCCGCGGGCGCAGTCGGCGAGTGCTCCGGACACCTGATCGACGGCGCCGGCCAGCTCGTGGCTACGCCGCTGAACGGGCGGATCGTGGGCGTCGGCCTGGACCAGCTGCGCCGCACTCCCGAGGTCATCATCAGCGCCCACGGCGCAGCCGCTGCCCGGGCCGTGCGTGCCGCCGTCCGTGGCGGGATCGGATCCACCCTGGTGCTCGATCCGGCCGCGGCCGGTGCCCTGACCGAGATCCTGCGCGCCGAGTCCGCGGCGGCACCGGCCGACTGACCGGGCCGGCGCCTCGCCGGCGCTATGGGTGCCGCTCAGTCGAGTTCGGCGTCGTCCAGGTTCTCGAGCGTCACCCGGGCCCCGTCGCGGTGCAGCGAGGCCAGGGCCGAACGGTACGGCCCGACGAACCGCTCATCGTCGACGAGGTCACCGAAGAGGTCCCGGTCGCGGATGAACGCCAAGTCGTCCCGATCCTGGGTCCGGGCGACCGCGGTGAGTTGTTCGGCGAGCCGGTCCACGACCTCGATCGGCTCCCCTGCCTCGTCGACACCCTCGGCGTAGCGCGCCCAGCTGGCCACGATCGCGGCCGAGAGCCGCACCTCGCCGCCGGCGGCGAGGTTCTCACGGATCACGGGGACGAGCCACTTCGGGATGCGGTCGGAGGACTCGGCGCACAGCCGGGCGAGCGTGTCGCGGACGTTGGGGTTGGAGAACCGCTCGATCAGGGTGTGCTTGTACTCGGTGAGGTCCACGCCCGGCACCGGTCGCAGCGTTGGCGTCCCCTCCCGGTCCATGTAGGCGAGCAGGAACCGAGCGAAAAGCGGATCCTGGCACGCGTCGTGGACGAGCCGGTAGCCGGCCAGGTAGCCGAAGTATGCGACCGCTTGGTGACTGGCGTTCAACAGCCGGAGCTTCATCAGCTCGTACGGCATCACGTCCTCGACCACCTGGACGCCCACCTCCTCGTACGGCGGTCGACCGTCGGCGAACTTCTCCTCCAGCACCCACTGGGCGAACGGCTCACACACCACCGGCCAGGCGTCCTCGATGCCGAACCTCTCGGCGACCAGGGCGCGGTCGTCGTCGGTGGTGACCGGGGTGATGCGGTCGACCATGGAGTTCGGGAACGGAACGTTGGACTCGATCCAGTCGGCCAGCTCGGCGTCCTTGGCCCGCGCGAACGCGACGAACATCTTGTGCGCGACCTCGCCGTTGCCCTGGATGTTGTCGCAGCTCATCACCGTGAAGGGGGTGACGCCCCGGTCCCGACGGCGGCGCAGCGCCTCGGTCACGTACGCGAAGGACGTGGTGGGGACGGCGCCGTCGGCCAGGTCCGCCCGGACCTGCTCGTTGCGCAGGTCGAACTCGCCCGTCACCGGGTTGACGTTGTAGCCGCCCTCGGTGACCGTCAGGGAGACGATCCGCACCTGCGGGTCCGCCATCTTCTCGATGGCAGCCTCGGGGTCATCAGGTCCGTAGAGGTAGTCGATGATGGAACCGATGACGGTCGGCTCGATCGTGCCGTCCGCGTGCTTGAGGACGAG
Organism: Occultella gossypii; assembly: GCF_019947135.1. GTDB lineage: Bacteria > Actinomycetota > Actinomycetes > Actinomycetales > Beutenbergiaceae > Occultella > Occultella gossypii. The sequence goes on from NZ_JAGSHT010000009.1 coordinate 84,804, forward strand.
GGTGTAGAGGCCGTCCTGGGCCTTCAGCGCGTCCCGCATCCGCACGTCCCTGGGCAGCAGGCCGAGTCCACAGATCGCCCAGTCGAGCGCCTTGCCCTCGCGCATCAGCAGGTCGAGGTACATCGCCTGGTGCGCCCGGTGGAAGCCGCCGACGCCGATATGTACGATCCCGGTGGTGAGCGCGGACCGGTCGTAACCCGGCACCGCGACGGATTCGCCGAGATCGTGCACCGTCTCGTCCTTGAGCAGAGTCATCGCTTGGCATCCTTCGTCCGACGTTCGTTGAGCCGACGATATCAGGTGAGCATCCGTCACCTAACATATGAGCGCGGCCTTCGGTCTAGTCGGCGATGCATATCGCGACCACTTCGCACTGCACCGGGTATGACGTCCCACGCTCGCCGCCGGCAGCCTTCGACCGTCAAACCTGACCTTGCCCTCCGGCCTCAAACCCGGGCGAGCGCCTCCGCGATGTGTGGAGCCAACGCGCGGAAGGCGCGGCCACGGTGGGAGATCGCGTTCTTCTCCCCCGCGGTGAGCTCCGCGCACGAGCGGGTCTCGCCGTCGGGCTGCAGGATCGGGTCGTAGCCGAAGCCGCCCTCCCCGCGCGGGGCCGTGAGCAGCGTGCCGCGCAACTCCCCCAGCTCGACGTGCTCATGCCCGTCCGGGGTGACCAGTGCGGCGGCGCAGACGAAGCCCGCGGCCCGGTGCTCGGCAGGCACGTCCCCGAGCTGGGCCAGGAGCAGGTCCAGGTTCGCACGGTCATCGCCGTGCCGCCCTGCCCAGCGCGCGGAGAAGATCCCGGGCGCGCCGCCGAGCACGTCGACGGCGAGGCCGGAGTCGTCGGCGACGGCCACCAGGCCGGTGTGTGCGGCCAGTGCGCGCGCCTTGATCAGCGCGTTCTCGGCGAACGTCACGCCGTCCTCGACCGGCTCGGCCGCACCGGCCTGCGCGGCCCCGATGATCTGCTCCGGCCCGAGCGGCGTCAGCCCGGCGAGGATCGCCCGGAGTTCGCCCACCTTGTGGGCGTTATGGGTGGCGAGCACGAGCCGGGGCGCACCCGCCTGCGCACCGGAAGCGACGCCGTCGGGCGTGGTGCTCACTGTGCGAGCGCGTCGAGCGGACCCGGCGTGGGGCGCCGGGCGTGCGGGACGGCGAGCGCCTCGGCCTGCAGTTCGGTCAGTCGCGCGGTGCCGTCGACGGCGAGGTCGAGGAGCGCGTTCAGTTCCGCGCGGTCGAACGGGACGCCCTCGGCGGTGCCCTGGACCTCGACGAACGAGCCTGATCCGGTCACGACGACGTTCATGTCCGTCTCGGCGCGGACGTCCTCGGTGTAGGGCAGGTCGAGCATCGGGGTGCCGTCGATGATGCCGACGCTGACGGCGGCGATGGAGTCGGTCAGGACGGTCGCCTTCTTGGCGACGGCCCCGTTCTCCCGGCCCCAGGCGATCGCGTCGGCGAGCGCCACGTAGGCGCCCGTGATCGCCGCGGTGCGGGTGCCGCCGTCAGCCTGGAGCACGTCGCAGTCGAGCACGATGGTGTTCTCGCCGAGCGCGGACACATCGATGATCGCGCGCAGCGAGCGGCCGATCAGTCGGGAGATCTCGTGGGTGCGGCCGCCGATGCGGCCCTTGACCGACTCCCGGTCCGAGCGCGAGTTCGTGGACCGGGGCAGCATCGAGTACTCCGCGGTGACCCAGCCCTGCCCGGAGCCCTTGCGCCAGCGCGGCACGCCCTCGGTGAAGGACGCGGTGCACAACACCCGAGTGCCCCCGAACTCCACGAGCACCGAACCCTCGGCCTGGTCGGACCAGCCCCGGTGGAAGCGCACCGGGCGCAGGTCGTCGGGTCGTCGGCCATCGGCGCGCAGTACCTCTGAAGTCATGGTCCCGAGCCTAGGGCAGCAGTGCGGTGCCCTCGAACTCGTGGCGCCCGGCACCCACGTGGACCGGCTCGGGGTGACCGGGTACCCAGACCTGTGCGCCGACGCCGTACGGCACGTCCACGCTCAACCGCACCGCGCCGCGATCGTCACGGCGCCACGACGTGCTGATCGGACCGTGCACGGAGTCGAACGCCGCGCTCGCGTGCGTGAGGGACCCGCCGATCACCGGGCGCACCACCACCTCGCGCCATCCGGGCGCCGCTGGCGCCAGACCACCGATGAACCGGTGCATCCAGTCCGCGACGGCCCCGTAGGCGTAGTGGTTGAAGGACGTCATGCTGCCCGGATTGACCGTTCCGTCCGGCAGCATCGAGTCCCACCGCTCCCAGATCGTCGTCGCTCCCATCCCGACGGCGTAGAGCCACGAGGGCAGGTCGGTCTCGGTGAGCATGCGGTGCGCGAGGTCCGCGCGCCCGGCCCGGCAGAGTGCGTCTAGGATCACCGGAGTGCCCACGAAACCGGTCGCGACGCGGTACCGGGCGCCGATGACAAGCTCGGCGAGGCGTTCGCCGGCCAGGTCGCGGGCGTCCTCGTCGGCGATCAGGTCCCAGCACAGGGCGAGCGCATAGACGGTCTGACAGTCCGAGCGGACCCGGCCGTCGGGGTCCACGTACTCCGCGTCGAAGGCCGCGGCGATCGCGTCGGCGAGCGCGCCGTATCGGGTCGCGTCCTCGCCGTGGCCGACGGTGGCGGCCGCCAGCGCGAGCAGACGGGTCGTGCGGGCGTGGTAGGCAGTGGCGATGACGGCGGGATCGGCCTGCGCGGCGTCGGGCCGGTCCGGCGGCGCGGTCGGGTCGAGCCAGTCGCCGAACTGCGGTCCGGTGGTCCACAAGTGCCCGGGTCCGGTCAGTGATCGGACCTTCTCCACCCACGCCCGCATCGAGGCGTACTGGCGCACGAGGACGCCGTGGTCGGCATAGGTCGTGTACAGGGTGGACGGGACGATCACGGCCGCGTCGCTCCAGGCCGCGGCGGCCGGGTCCACGTCGCGCAGCACGTCCGGAATGATGTGCGGCACACCGCCGTCGGGCTTCTGCTCGGCGGCCAGATCCTCCAGCCAGCCGGCCAGGAACCCGGAGGTGTCGAACAGGAAGTTCGCCGTGGGGGCGAAGACCTGGATGTCACCGGTCCAGCCGAGGCGTTCGTCCCGTTGCGGGCAGTCGGTGGGTACGTCGAGGAAGTTGCCGCGCATGCCCCAGACGACGTTCTCGTGCAGCCGGTTCAGGTCTGGGTCCGACGTCTCCAGCCAGCCCGTGCGGCGCAGGTCCGAGCCGAGCACCAGCGCACTGACATCCTCGATGCGCAACGACTCGAGCCCGGTGATCTCGGCGTAGCGGAACCCGTTGAAGGTGAACGTCGGGCGCAGCACCTCCTCGGCCACGCCTGCCAGCACGTACCGGCAGGTGGCCTTCGCGCTGCGTAGGGGCCGCAGCGCCAGCTCGCCGTTCTCCAACACCTCCGCGTGCCGGACGGTGACCTCGGTGCCGGCTGCAGCGCGCACGGTGAGTTCGACCCAGCCCACCAGGTTCTGCCCGAAGTCCACGATCGTGGCGCCGGCTGCCGAGGTGAGCAGGGAGAGCGCGGGTCTGCGCTCGATGACCCGCACGGCCGGTCCACGGCGCGCCACGAGCCGGGACATGTCCCCGGGGACCGCCTCCACGGGCTCCGAGGCGTACTCGTGCGGCCGCATGGAGCGGCGCAGATCGCGCCGTTCGCCGTCGTAGAGGTCGTCGAACAGGATCGGGCTGGGGCATGCTCGCCACGTGGGATCGGTGCCGATGACGCGGCGGGTGCCGTCGGCGAACTCCAGCTCGAGCTGTGCCAGCAGGGCCAGCCGGTCGCCGTAGCTGGACCGGTTCCCCGGCCAGACGAGCTGCCCTCGGTACCACCCATTGCCGAGAAGTGCGCCCACGGTGTTCGCCCCCGGCCGCAGCAGGCCGGTGACATCGTGGGCCTGGTAGCGCAGGCGTCGCTCGTACGCCGTCCAACCCGGGGTCAGAACATCCCGGCCGATGCGATCGTCGTTGAGGTAGGCCTCGTAGACACCGTGCGACGTGAGGTAGAGCGTGGCGCGGACCGGCGCCGATTCGAGCGTGAAGTCGGTGAACACGTGCGGCGCGCCGTCATCGAGCCCGCCGAGCGTGACCGGGCTGACGAACTCGGCGCTCCAGTCGGTTTCCTCGAGCAGACCAACGACGAGGGACACCGGCTCGCTCCACGGCGTCCAAGCACTGCCTTCCTCATCTGGGTCCCCGGACCCGAGGCGCACCCGGAGGCACAGTCGCTCGCGGGAGGGAAGCGGCTCGAACGGCCAGGGCACCAACACTCCGTCGGTGCCTCGCACCACACGGCTGGGCCCGTCGAGGACCTGTACCTCGTAGGAGTCGTAGGCCCACCCGGCCACGGCGTCGGCGACCGTCCAGCTCAGGCGGGGTGCCCCGGTGTCGAGGACCACTCCTTCCTCGCCCTGTTCGGCGCGCAGCCCCACCACGCGCGCCGGAGACGGTGTCTCGGTCCCGGCTGGGCGCGCGGGAGCCTCGGGTGCGGTCGGTCGGCGGCGCGGCGGCGAGTCGTTGGCCGTCGTCGTCACTCGAGCCCCGTCCCGACGACGCCCTTGATGTACCACTTCTGGAACACGATGAACACGGTCAGGACAGGGATCATGGCGATGACCGCACCGGCCAGTCCGACCGACGGCGAGATGATCGAGTTCTCACCACCCGCGAGTGGCGCCAGCGCAACATTGATGACCCGCTGCGCCGGGTTGGGCGCGACGATCTGGGGCCAGATGTACATGTTCCAGGCGCTGAGGAAGCTGATCGACACGAAGGTTGCCAGTGCCGGCCGCGCCAGGGGTAGCGCGATCGAGACGAACACGCGCCACCATCCGGCGCCGTCGATGCGGGCAGCCTCGATGAGACCGGGTGGGAGGGTCACGAAGAACTGCCGGAACAGCAGGATCGCGAACGCACTCTGCGCCGCCATCGGGATGATCAGTCCCGCGAAGCTGTTCAGCCAGCCGAGCTGGAACGTGACCACGAAGAGCGGGATGAGGGTGAGGTTGCCAGGCACGAACATAGGCACGATCAGCGTTGCCATGATCCCCGTGGACCATTTGAACGGGATCTTCGCGAGGGCGAAGGCGGCCGGCAGCGAGACGACCAGCTGCAACCCCACGACGCCGAGGCTGAAGATGAACGAGTTCGCGATCACCCGTGGGGTGAGGTAGGACCATGCATCGGCGAAGTTCTGCCAGATCGGCGTCTCGGGCAGCAGTGGTGGCGGGTAGGCGACGATCTCCTGCGCGGACTTCAGCGAGCCCGAGATCATGAACAGCAGCGGTATGGCCAGGATGAACCCACACACCACGATGAGGGTGTACCGGAACGGAATATAGAGGGACTTGGACATCAGCCACGTTCCTTCCGGAGCTGGACGAGCACACGCACTCCCAGCACGATCAGGAGGATGAGCACGAGCTGGAACAAGGACAGCGCGCTCGCGTAGCCGATGTCCCGCTGCGAGAACGCCATCTTGTACGAGTACAGGGCGAGCGACTGCGTTGTCCCCAGCGGGCCGCCATTGGTCATGATGAGGGCGATCTCGAACGAGCCGCTGATGAAGCTGACTGCCTGCAGTACCGCGATGAGCACGGTCGTGCTGCGCACGTTCGGCCACGTCATCGACCAGAGCATGCGCCACTTGCCGGCGCCGTCCAGTGCCGCGGCGGAGTAGATGTCCTCGGGCACCCGCTGCAGTCCGGCCAGGTACAGGATGATGACCAGGGGCAGCGCGCTCCAGATCATCATGATGACCAGTGCTGGTCTGGCCCACACGGGGTCGGACAGCCAGTTCGGGCCGGTGATCCCGAGCCAGCCGAGCACCTGATTGATGAGCCCGCCGCGGTAGCGGTAGAGGTTCACCCAGATCACGGCGGCGACGGCAGCCGAGGCGACCATCGGAGAGAAGTAGAGCACGCGGAACACGCCGACCCCGGGCAGGTTGCTGTTCACCACGACGGCCAGGACGAACCCGATGGCGATCGTCGGGATCACGCCCAGCAGCACGAATGCCGCCGTGACGCCGAGCGACTGCCACATCACCGGATCGGTGAAGAGTCGCTGGATGTGCTCCAGCCCGACGAACTCGGGGGTGCCGAACAGGTCCCAGTCGAAGAACGCGAGGACGAGACCGCCGAGTGCCGGCAGGATCACGAAGACCGCGAATCCGAGCAGAGCCGGCGTCATGAAGAACCCGGCCGTCAGCGCGTCGACGCGGCGCGCACGGCGACGCCCCGGCGTTCTGGCCGGATCCGGTCGGCCCTTGGCAGGCCGGACGGCGAGGGGCTCAGCATCCGCCTGGGCGCCCAGCGGTGGCGAGGTTGACACGGTGCTACCTCCGAATGGTTGGCCAGGTGCGGGCAGCGATTCGCCACGCACCTGGCCGCTCGACGGGACGATCGACGGATTCGGCAGGGTCGAACTACTCCCCGGTCTCCTCGGCCAGCGCCGCGTTCACGATTGCCTCGGCCTCCTGGAACGCCTCCGCCACGTCACGGCCCTCGAGGATCACCTGCTGAGTGGCGGTGGTGGTGGCCTCCGTCAGCACGGCGCTGGTCGCACCGGGCATCTGGGTGAGCAGGACGGCGGTGCGTGCGGACTCGCCGAAGATGGCGATGTTGGCAGGCGGCGGGCTGACGTCCCGCCAGATCCCGTTGTCGATGCCGTCCTCGGTCGGCGGGATCGCGCCGCCGACCTCCTGCGCCACGAGCATGCCTGCGTCCGTGTCGTAGAACCAGGCGAGGAACGCCCACGCGGCGTCCTGGTTGGTGGAGGTCTGCGCGATGGAGAGACCGTAGGAGCCACCCCCGGCGGTGGAGTTACCGTCGATCGTGGGCAGCACCTGGACGTCCCAGTCGACGTCGACGAGCGTTGCCTGCACCTGCGGCACGCCACCCCGGGACGCGATGGCCATGGCCACGTTGCCCGCGTTGAAGTTGACCGTCGGATCCGGGGTCGCCGTGTACGGCCCGGATGCGGAGTCGAATGCGGACAGCATGAGCTCCCACGCCTCGATCGCCTCGGGCTGACCGATTCCGGAGGTCTGCGTGTCGGGGTCGTAGACGAATCCACCGAACGCCTGGATCACGGGACCGAACACGATCTGATCGGCGCCTGAGCCCAGGGGCGCCGCCAGCCCGATCACGTCGCCACCGGAGGCCGTCGTGATCTGCTCCCCCACCCGGAGCATGTCGTCCCAGGTCCAGTCCGCCTCCGGGTACTCGGTGATGCCGTACTGGTCGAACAGTGTCTTGTTGTAGAAGAGCCCGACCGAGTCCGCGCTGACCGGGAGCCCGGTGACCTGCTCGGGGTTGTCCAGCGGCCGGTACTGGCCGACGAACTGGGGCAGGAAGTCATCGAGGCGGAGATCGCCAAGCTTGCCCTCCTCGATGCCGGGCGCCAGGTCGAGCGTCACGTTGTTCGTCGCCAGGGTGTCGGCGAGGAAGTCCACGTTGAAGAACACGTCCGGCAGTTCACCGCTGATGCGGCCGGTGGCGAGTTGCTGGGAGTACTCGGCCGCGTCATCGGTGCTGCTGCGCACTTCGACGGTACGGTCCGGGAACGCGTCCATGTAGGCATCGGCGTACTGCTCGAACTGGGGCGCGAGGCCGGTGATCGTGGTCAGCACGATCGTGCTGCCCTCAACCTCTCCCGCGGCGCCCTCGTCGGTGCCAGGATCGTTGCCGCCGCACGCGGAGACGGTGAGTGCCGTGGCGGTCAGCAAGACTGCGGCGGCACGGATGCGGGTTGTGCGTGACGTCATTGTCCGCATTCCTTCCTTGGGTTGGGGTGGGCCGGCCCGCGGGCGGTTGCCACGTGCCGGAGGAAGCCGCAGCCACCGAGTGGGCCACGTCTCTTGAAACCTTTCAGGTGCATCATGCGGGACGGAAGCGGGTGGTGTCAAGCGGTTCTGCGCTCATTCTGAGTCGTTTCAATATGGTACTCAGTGCTCGATGGCAGTCGGGGCGTCGATCGGTTCCTGGGTTGCCCTGCCCAAGATCGGCCCAGGCGCACCCCCGGCCGCGAGGGCCGATCATGATACGTTTCAGAGGAGTCGACAAGGCCGAATCGTCGCCCTCGGTCCCACATCCGTGCCGCAGCCCGGCGAGACCTCGGAGGTACGTGCGATGCCGCACGATGGACGCGGCGGACCACTGCCCGCTCCCCGCAACCTGCGGGTCGATGCCCGCCATCCGATCGGGACCGGACGGTTCCAGCCGGTAGCCACGTCGGCCCACCCGCGCATCTCCTGGGTGGTCTCCGATGCCGCAGCGCCCAGCATCCAGACGGCGTTCCAGATAGTCCTGCGCGAGGGCCGGCGGGCCGCATCGAAGGCGGGGCCGGCGCCATTGCGCTGGGACAGCGGCACGGTAGAGGGTGCCGATCCGTGGCTGCGCCTGCCCGTGCCGCTCGCGGCACACGAGCACCTGGAGGTCACGGTGCGCGTCCGGGACGACGCGGGGCGCTGGTCTCCGTGGGCGACCCCCGCCCCTCTGGAGACCGGGCCACTCGCACTCCGCGACTTCGGGACGGACTGGATCGAGCATCCCGCCCTGCACGTCCTGCGCCGCGAGTTCGAACTCTCGGCCGCCGTGCACACCGGTCGATTGCACTTGACGGCACAGGGCCTCATCCGCGCGAGCGTGAACGGGGAGCCCGTCAATGCGGACGCGAGCGACCCCTCCCGCAGCGACATCACCCGCGCCCTCTATCGCAGCTACGACGTGGGCGACCTGCTCCGCCCCGGCCCGAACACGCTCGACCTCGTCCTGGCGAGCGGTGAGTGGGAGCGTACCGGGCTCGATCCGCGAGCCCTCGCCGTCATCTCGGTCACGTCCACCGACGGCACCCGCACGTTCCACGGCACCGGCCCCGGGATGCTCACCGCCCCGAGCGCGATCCGCGTCCAGGAGCCGTTCTATCTCGAGGCCCACGACCTGCGTGCCCAGCACGACTTCACCCCCGCCACCGAGCTCACCGTCCTCGCCGCCCACGATCGGCCCACCCACCCCGACCAACCCCCCGCCGCGGTGCTCCCGGACCCGGGTCCACCGGTCCACGCGGTTCAGACCCTCCGGCCCACCGAGATCGTGGGGACCGCACCGAACACGGATGAGGCCCGTACCGTCGCCGGCTCGGCGCCAAGGGTGTGGGACGTCGGCGTCAACGTCGCCGGCCGCTCCCGGATCACGCTCGGCGCAGGGGTGCCCGCCGGCACCGTGATCCGAGTGGTGCACGGGGAACACCTCGACCCGCGCGGGCGGCTCGACACCACGAACCTCACGATGCCCTACGACCACGGCCGGATCCGACAGGCTCTGGAGTTCACCGTCACCGGCGCGGCCGGCGAGGTACTCGAGGCCAGGTTCTGCTACCACGGGTTCCGCTATCTGGAGGTCTGGGGGCTGCCAGCGGGCACCGACGTCGGCGTGGAGGTCGCCGTCCTGCACAGCGACGTGGAGAGGATCAGCGAACTCGACGTGGACGACGACGCGGTCGCCACGCTGGTCGAGCGCGCCCGCCGAACCCTCCTGAACAACCTGCACGGCATCCCCGAGGACTGCCCCACCCGCGAACAGGCCGGCTGGACCGGCGACACGGCCTCGGTCACGGAGTTCAGTTTCGCCGCGTTCGACCTGCAGGCGTTCTTCACGAAGTGGCTCGGCGACCTGCGCACGAGCCAACAGCCCGATGGCTGGATCCCCGCGATCAGCCCCGACCTGCGCAGGCCTCGTATCGCGCCCGATCCGGTCTGGGGTGCGGCGCTCCAGCGCGTGCTCGAGGCGCACTGGCTCCACTACGGCGATCTCACCGTGGTACTCGAGACCCTGCCTGCGCTACGGGCGTGGGTCGACTTCCAGCTCACCTGTGCCAGCGCTGACGGCACGATCGGATCGGCTCCCATCAGCTACGGCCACGACTGGCTCGCGCTCGAGCAGACGCCGCCGGAACTGCATCACACGGCAGCCGCCCAGGACGCCCTCCGAGTACTCGCGGACCTCGAGGACCTCACCGGCGCCGCCGACGAGGCGAATCGTCGCCGCACCCAGGCAGAAGCGCTGCGAGTGGCCGCCCGTGCCGCCTTCGTCGACGACCGCGGGGCCGCACCGCTGGTCGAGTCGGCGGGCCGGCGCGCCTGGCCCGGACCCGCCGTCGGCAACGGTTCCCAGGGTTCCCTCGCCCTCGCGATCGAGGCCGGCTGGCTCACCGAAGCCGAGACGCTTCTCGCCGTGGAGGCCCTCGAGCGTGCGGTTCGCGCCCGCGGCAACCGCGTCACCAGCGGGTTCGCAACCACGAGGACCGTTGTTCGTGCCCTCGCCCACAGCGGTCGATCGCAGGCGGTGTTCGATGCCCTGCACCAGGGCGCCGAACCCGGGATCGGCGCGATGCTCGCGCACGGTCCTGGCACGTTCTGGGAATGCTGGTGGATCGATCCGGGGAACACCGGTACCGGCTCGCTCGATCACGTGGGCCTCGGGGGGCCGTTCGCGGGCTGGGCGTGGCAGCACCTGGCCGGACTTCGCCCGCTCGCCGGTGGTTACTCCCGCTTCGCGGTGGAGCCGGCGTTCGTCGACGGCGTCACGTCGGTGCGGGTGCGGACCGAGACGGTGCGGGGCACGGTTGGTGTGGACTACGAGCGCCGCCGGGGCCGGGTCACGCTCGAGGTGCGGGTGCCGGTGGGAGCGACCGCGGTGGTGCGCCTGCCCGGCAACGTCGATCGCGAGTTCGGCACTGGTGTCCACTCGATCCGGGCCGACGTCCCGCCGGCCGGGCCGGCCGTGGCCCCGCCCGACGAACCTGCCTGGCGCCCGCCGGCCCGCGCGCCTCGGGCGGTCGACGTCGACGGCGGCCGGCAGGACCTGCTGTCGCGACTCATCCGCGAGGACCGGTTCACCGCTGCCCCCGCCGCCACCACCACCGTCGAGCCGGTCCCCGACGGCCTGCACTGCATGCCGGTGCCGCACGCCCAGCCGCCGGGGCCGGCGATCCGGGTGCTGAGCCACGATGCCGGGGCTGTCCGCGCACCGACGGTGCGGCTGGGCTTCGACGATCCGCTCGACCTGTCCGAGGCCCGGTTCGTGTACGCCCTGCTCGACACCTGTGCGTCCGGATCCACCCGTCCCGCACGCAGCCTGCTACGGCTGTTCGCCGCCGACGGCAGCATCCACGAGACGACCTCGCGCATGTGGCCCGCGGGCTGGAACCGCGTGAGCCTCGACGTCGGCGGCTGGCCTGGCAGAGCCGCCGTGGTTGCGGTCGAGACCGGCCTGACCTTCAGCGATGACGATGACGCTGACGATGACGATGACGACGGCGACGGCGACGGTCTCCCGGCGATGTTCCACCTCGGCGAGCTCGGCTCCTCCCTCCTGCGCCGCACGGCACCCTGACCGCCGGCACCATCTGCCCGGTGCGGGCCGACCGCAGTCGGCATCCGATCTGAAAGCTTTCAGGGATGGTTACCGGTCCCGAGCGCGGCCGGCGCGGCCGCATCGTTGCCAGCGGTGCTGGCTCGCACGACGAGTTCCGGACGCAGTCCGCGGTGCTCGTGCACGTGTTCGGGATTGTCCGCCTCGTCCAGCACGAGGCGGACCGCGTGTTCGGCCAGTTGATCGACCGGCTGGCGGACGGTTGTCAGCGGCACGATCGCCGACTGGGCGTAGTCGATGTCGTCATATCCGACGATCGCGATGTCCTCCGGGACCCGGAGCTCACGAGAGACCATCAGGGCCTGCAACAGCCCGATGGCGAGGAGGTCATTGGCCGCGAAGACCGCATCCGGCCGATCCTCCGCCGGGATCGCCTTGAGCATCTCTCCGGCCACTCGGCCGTCGGCGATGGTCTGGTCCGGGGTGTCGATATGGGTGAGTTGCACGCCACGGTGGCGGGCGCAGACACCCTGCGCCCCCAACCAGCGGTCCTCGACCTGATGCAGGGGACCGCCGACGAAGGCGATGTGGCTGCGCCCGATGTCGATGAGGTGCTGAGCGGCCAGTTCACCTCCGACGCGCCCGTCCATCGTGATCGAGCAGAAGCCCGATTCCGCGTGGATATCGAAGAGTACGACGGGCATTCCGCGCTCGCGCAAGCGGTGCATCCGGTCCGTGGTGCCGAGCAGCGGGGCGATGATGACACCGCGCACGCGTTGTTCCTCGAACAGGTCCAGGTAGCGGTCCTCCCGCTCCGGCAGTTGGTCGCTCGATCCGAACACCACGGTATGGCCGGCCTGCTCCCCCGCGGTCTCGCAGGCGTGGGCGAGATCGGCGAAGAACGGGTTTGCGACGTTGAGCACGATCATGCCCAGCGTCGTTCCGCCGCCCATCTTCAACTGCCGAGCCAGGTCGTTGCGGACGAAACCCAGTTCGAGCATGACGGACCGGACCCTCGTCCTGGTCGCCTCGGAGACCAGGTGCGGCTTGTTCATCACATGCGAGACCGTGCCGACCGATACCCCGGCGGCGTCGGCCACCTCTCGGATCCCCACCCGCCGTGCCACCTGTGCTCCTCGCTTGTTGTGCCGCCCGGGGCTCCACCCTAGCTTCGCGACACGCCGTTGCGGTCAGCGGCGCGTCGTCGGCTGCCGAGCCGCCGACCCTGGTGTCCGGCCCAGCGGTGCTGCTACGCTCCCAGCGATTCACCTGAAAGGTTTCAATGACGCAACGATGGAGTGCATCAGATGAGCACCAGGAAGTTCACCATGTCACGGCGCACGTTCCTCCAGGGGTCGGGAGGCGGGTTCGCGTTGGCGGCCGCGGGCGGCCTCGCGACCTCCGGGTCCGCGCAGGCGGCGCCCCCGGAGGCGACCTACCAGCTGGAGAACGGCTTCTTCAGACTGAGCGGCGCCTACGGCAAGCTGACCGAGATCGCCTGCGACCCGAACGGAGCCGGTGCCTACGAACCACCGGCCTTCGCCAATGTGTTCCTCGGCGCGTCCGACTTCTTCGACGCGAACTTCAACGGGGGCGTGACGTTCGAGTCCACCCCCACGGCCGTGAGCCTGACCGGGATCCAACTGCCCTCGCCCGCAAACCTCAAACAGGACGAGTTGAACTCACCGGTGCCGCTGTCGGCGGGCCACACCCTCGGGCAGACCTTCACCACGACCATGCACCGTTTCACACGGGTCGGCGGCCAGTTCCCCACCTGGAGCAACTCCAGCTCGACGATCACCCTCGCGCTGTACGCCGGCACCCCCGAGGCCGGCCTCACCCCGGTCGCCGAACGGCTGGTCGACCCGGTTCAGGACAACGGGTGGGCCTATCTCGATGTGCCCGCACAACCCGCGGGGGTCTACTACCTCGAGATCGCCCACGGCTCGGGGACACCCGGATGGTGGAGTCGGCTCGACGGCACCACCGTCGACGTCGGTGGTGTGGCGTACGGCGACCGCCTGGCCCAGCCGGAGCGCGTCATGACCCTCGACGTCACGGGGTTCGAGGTCGACGGCGTCGCCTCCTGGAACATCTCGCTCGACGGTGCGGACCTGACCTTCGGCTACGACGTCCGGTGGCAGTCCGAGCCGCGCGTCGAGCCGGGTCTGACACTCACCACGACCTGGGTACGCGACGGATACTCCGTGGACCGGGCCGACGGCATCGGCTTCACCCGCTTCTTCGGTGACGAGGGTGCGTACATGCCCGCCCACCAGCTCAAGCGCCGCAGCGAGTGGACGACGCAGATCCCCGGCGCGAGCACTGTCACGGCGACCGGCACCGGACCCTACGACCTTCGCCTCACCGGCACGCGACCGGTCCTCGATGGCGCCATGACCAGCGACGCGATGGCCCTGGCCCTCACCTCCGGCAGCACCGACACCGAGCAGGCACCGGCGCGCACGATCACGGTTGAACTGCGCCCCCACACCGACGAGCTGCCTGCGGTGTTCCCGGTGTTCGTGGCCTCCGACGAGACCCGGGCTGCCCAGGTGTCGACGTTCTACTGGGAGCGGGCGCTCAGTTACCGCTTCGAGGGACACGCGATGGCGTGGGCAGACTGGAACGGCCGCATCCTCGACTGGACCGGCACGACCGGGTCACGCGCCCAGGCCGACTCCCTCCTGAGCACCCCGCTGGACAACGACGGCTACGTCTGGTCCTGGCCCGACTCGCAGGGCTGGCCGTTCCCCGATCCGAACCTCTTCGACGCACGCCACTTCTCGACGAACGCCATGTACATCCTCGGCGCGTGGCGCTACTACTCGTGGACGGGCGACGCCGACTTCCTCGCCACGATGCTGCCGCGGATCCGGCGCGCGATGGCCTTCTACCTCGACACCCTGGGCGGGCGCACCGGCATCGTCACCATCGCGTCACCGGACCACGACGGCCGGGACGGATCCCTGCCCTCCAACTACTGGGACGTCACGTCGTTCGGCTACCGGGATGCCTTCCTGAACGCCTACTTCTACGGAGCGTTGGAGGCGCTCGCCCAGCTCGAGGACCACGTGGGCAACCGGGCCGCATCGGCCAGGCTACGGACGGTGCACAGGCTCGCCAGGAGACGCTACAACCACGTGTTCTGGAACGAGGAGGCCGGCCGGTACGTGCAGACCATCGACGTCGACGGCGTCGCGCACGACTACGGCTCGACGTACGTCAACCTGGAGGCGGCCTCGTTCGGTCTGCCCACAGACGAACAGGCGGCTCGGATCTTCGACTGGCTCGATCACGGCCACACGGAACTGCAGGACGCCGTCGTGCTGATCGACAGTGGCGGGCTTGCGCCGAAGATCGAACCTGGTCACACCATGGGTCAGACCTTCACTGCCGACGCCGGCTTCACGAGCGTCGGGGCGCGGTTCCCGACCTACGGGAACCGTGGCGCGACCTTCACCATGGCGCTGTTCGCCGGTCCCCCCGAACACGCGTCCTCGGTGAAGGTCGCCGAGCAGCAGTTCACCGACTGGTCCGACGGTCGCGTGGCGCACCTGGAGTTCCCTGCGCAGGCACCCGGGGTGTACTACCTGGAGGTCTCGGAGGTCACCGGCACGCTCGCCTGGTGGTCCTCCCCCGCCGTCACACCCGGCGCGGGAGCGTACTCCGACGGCGTGCTCGCCACCGATGCCGCGTCCCGGTTCCTGGTCGCGCTCGCCGACCACGTCGAGGGACCTGCCGACATCTACTCGGCGTGGGTGTTCGCACCCAGGTCGACAACCCGTCGCAACAGCTACTGGTTCTTCCTCACCCATCTGACCACGCCCTGGGGTGAGGAGGTACAGGACGGCGGGGCGATCCTGTACACGTCGGGCTTCGACGTGATGGCACGCGCCCGCTACCGGGGCGCCGACGACGCCTGGGCGCGGCTGACGGCGATCCTCGACAGGTGGGACGAACCGGACCACATCTGCGGCGGCGCCCCACTCTTCCGTGGGGAGAGCACGGTGGACGGCACCATCGGCGGCAGTTCAGTGGGAACGGACATCCCGTTCCCGGAGAGCGGGCTGGCTCCGGCGAGCTTCCTGTACGCGTTCATCGGTCTGGAGGCGGAGCCGGATGCGCTGGTGGTCACTCCGAACCTGCCCGCGGCACTGGACGACGTCGGCGTGCGGAACCTCGTCTGGCGCGGGCGCGCGCTCGATGTGCGCGTCACCCGTACCCTGATCTCGATCACCGCCGACGGAGTGGCCCTCGAGCGGCCATACACGCTTGGTGATTCCGTGCGGGTGAGCCTCGACGAGTTGTCGTAGCGGCACGCTGGTTCGCCGATCGGGGTGGGCTGGGCCACGACCGGGAATGCGCGTCGGCGGCCCGGGGTTGCCGTAGAGGATGGCCACCCCGATCCCGATCTCGTTGCTCGACCGCTCCCGGACCCGGGTGGGTGAAGACGCCGGGCTGGCCCTGCGGGCGAGCGTGCGTCGGGCGGTGCGGGCCGAAGGACTGGGCTTTCGGCGGTTCTGGGTCGCCGAGCACCACAGCGTGCCGGGAATCGCGAGCGGGCATCCGCCGACGTTGATGGCCGCGATCGCCGCGGCGACGCGGTCCATCCGGGTGGGCTCGGGCGGCGTGATGCTGCCGAACCACCGGCCGGTGGTGGTGGCCGAACAGGCGCTCATGCTCGAGGCCCTGTTCCCGGGCCGGATCGACCTCGGGCTGGGCCGCTCGCTGGGCTTCACGAAGCCGGTGCGGACCGCGCTCGGTGTCGAGGGCTACTCCCCCGAGGACTTCGCCCGGGACCTGACCGCGGTGCACGCCTTCCTGCACGGCACCGGCCCGGTCACCGCCATGCCACCGCTCCCGGCGCCGCCGGGCATCCACGTGCTCGCGACCGGATCCGGCCTGAGCGTCGCCGCCGGGCTCGGCCTGCCGGTGGTGGTGGGTGGTCCGATCCTGTTCGGCGACCTGCGTGCGCTCTCCGAGTACCGCGGCGCCTACCGACCGAGCCCGGCGTGGCCCGAGCCGCGGGTGACGATCAGCCTCGAGGTGATGATCGCCGAGACCGCCGAACGGGCACGTGAGCTCCTGCTGCCCGAAGCGGTCGCGCTCGCCGAGTCCCGGACGACCGGCTCGTTCGGCGCGCTGCGAGCGGTGCGCACCGCCGAGGCGGACGCCCTCCCCGAGAAGGTGCGCTCCGCCGTCGGGCGTCAGCTCGGCCAGGCCGTTCACGGCACTGCGGCGCAGGTGCGCGCCGAACTCGGCGACCTGGTCCGGCGCACCGGCGCCGCCGAGGTACTGGCGTCCACGTCCACGTTCGACCACGACGAACTGGCGGCGGCGGACGCCGCCCTGGCGGATCTCGCGACCTGATCAGCCGGTGTTCTGCAGGCCGGCGGCCACTCCGTTCACGGACAGCATCATGACGCGCCGGATCTGGGCGTCGGTGGCCTGGTCCGAGCCGTCCGTGGAGCGCAGCGCCCGCAGGGCCCGCAGCTGGATCAGCGACAGGGCGTCCACGTAGGGGCTGCGCAGCTGCACGGCTCGGCCGAGCACCCGGTGCCCGGCGAGCAGACGGTCCTGACCGGTGATGTCCACGATCCACTGCCGGGTCAGCGCCAGCTCGTCGAGCACCAGCTCGGCGAGGTCGTCCCGGTCGCCCAGGGCGAGGTAGCGACGGGCGATCCGCTCGTCGGTCTTGGCCAGGGACATCTCGACGTTGTCGATCATCGTGGCGAACAGCGGCCACCGGGCGTAGGCGTCCCGGAGCACGCCCGTGTCCCCGACGGCCGCGAGGGCGGTACCGAGGCCGAACCAGCCGGTCAGGTTGATCCGGGCCTGCGTCCACGCGAACACCCACGGGATGGCCCGCAGGTCCTCCAGCGACTCCACGCTCAGACCACGACGGGCCGGCCGCGACCCCAGGGGCAGCCAGCCGACCTCCTCCTGCGGGGTCACCTGCGCGAACCAGGCGGGGAACCCGTCCGCCTTGATCAGCTCGAAGAAGCGCTCGCGGGAGGCCGAGTCCAAGCGGGCCGCGACGTCGGCGAAGTCCCGGGCGGCGGTGGCGTTGCGGTCCGCGATCGCCGGGGTGCCCTGGAGCAGGGTCGCGGCGACGACCTGCTCGATGTGGCGGGCCGCGATCACCGGGTTGCCGTAGCGGGCGAAGATGACCTCGCCCTGCTCGGTCAGCTTGAACCGGCCGTCCACGGAGCCCGGGGGCTGGGCCAGCACGGCACGGTTCGCGGGGCCACCGCCGCGGCCGAGCGCACCGCCACGGCCGTGGAAGAGGGTGAGCCGGATGTCGTTGGCCTCGGCCCACGCGGCGATACGGCTCTGGGCCTCGTAGAGGGCCAGGGTGGCCGCGACCGGGCCGACGTCCTTGGACGAGTCGGAGTAGCCGAGCATGACCTCCACGCGGCGCCCGGTGGCGGCCAGGCGGGTCTGTACCTGCGGCAGGCTCAGCATCTCGTCGAGGACGCCGGGCGCGGCCTGCAGGTCCGCGAACGTCTCGAACAGCGGGATGACGTCCAGGACCGGCGCCTCCTCGGGCGACCCGAGGGCCACCTCGGCGAGCCGGTACACGTTCGCGAGGTCCTGCGCGCTGGTGGTGAAGGAGACGATGTAGCGGCGGGCGGCGAGCTGCCCGTAACGGCGCTGGATCGACGCGATCGAGCGGAGCGTCTCCAGGACCTCCTCGCTCATCTCCCCCAGGGGCGTCCCGGCGTCGATCTCGGCGAGCGTGGCCGCGTGCACCTTCGAGTGCTGCCGGACCTCGAGCTCGGCCAGGTGGAACCCGAACGTCTCGACCTGCCAGATCAGGTGCTGCACCTCGCCGTAGGCCTTGCGCTCGTCTCCCCCGGCGGCGAGGGAGGCCTGCACCACGCGCAGGTCCGTGAGCAGTTCCTCGGGACCGGTGTAGGCCAGGTCCGCGTCCCGGCGGCGGGTCGCGTCGATGCGCTCGGCGATCACCAGCATGACCTGCCGGTGTGGCTCGTTCGGGGACCGGACCGCGATGTCCGCCGTGAGTTCGCCGGCGAGCCGGCGCTGCCGGCTCCAGAGCGCCTCGAGGTCCGCCGAGGCGGGCGTGGTGCCACCGTCCAGCGTGAGGCTGCGCCCCACGCGCTGCGCCACCCGCTCGAGCCCGACCAGCACGTGCTCGGCGGCGATGGCCGCGGCGGCCCGGGTGACCGAGGCGGTGACGTTCGGGTTGCCGTCCCGGTCCGCCCCGATCCAGCTGCCGAGCCGAACGAACGCGGGGGCGACGGGGACCTTGCGGCCGTCCGGATCGGAGTCGAGCAGCACGTCCAGCTCCCGGTACACCTTCGGGAGCGTGGTGAACAGCGTCTCGTCGAACACGCCCATGGCGGTGCGGACCTCGTCCAACGGGGTCGGCTTCTCGGTGCGCAGCGGCGAGGTGCGCCAGAGCGTGTCGATCTCGGAGAGCAGGTTGCGGCGGTTCTCCTCGAGCGCGTGCGGCCCCCGGCGGGGGTCGTCCCGCTCGCCGATCAGGTCCGTGATGCGGCGGATCGACGCGGCGACCGCGCGGCGCCGCGCCTCGGTGGGGTGTGCGGTCAGGACCGGGCGGAACTCCAGTTCGGAGACCCGACGGCGGGCCTCGTCCGCGCCGACCTGGTCCACGAGGAACGCCAGGGCGGTCTCGAGGGTCTCCTCCGGCGCGCGCGCCGGCGCCTTCGCGGCGGTGTCCCGCGAGCGCAGCGTGCGCACCCGGTGGTACTCCTCGGAGAGGTTGACGAGGTGGAAGTAGCAGGTGAAGGCCCGAGCGACCTCCTCCGCGCGCTCCAGGGAGAACGTCTCCACCAGCGCCTCCGCGGCCTCGAACGCGCCGGTGTCGGAGCCGGAGTAGGCGGCGATGGTGAGCTCACGCAGCCGTTCCACGTCGGCGAGCAGGTCCGGCCCGCCGCTCTCGGTGAGGATGATGCCGAGCAGTTCGCCGAGCAGTCGCACGTCATGACGCAGGGCGTCCGGCATATCCTGCCGGGCACCCTTGCGCGAACCGGACGCGATGCCGGTGGCGGGGGTCTGCGGGGAGGTCGAGGATGCCTCACTCGAGGAATTCATGGCTCGAGCGTACCTACGCGTCGGCCCTTCGCCGTCGGGCGTCTCACCGGACGACCCCGGGCCCGCCTCAGAGCGCCCAGGTGGCGCCGGGCTCGGCCAGATCCACCGGCCCGGAGTACGCCGTGAGCGCCTCCGCGTGCACCGTGGCCGGCGACGTCCACGGCGGGATGTGGGTCAGCACGAGCCGGCGCGTACCCGCCCCGCGGGCGAGCTCCCCGGCCCGCCGACCGGTCAGGTGGATACCGCGGACCGTGTCCCGGCCCTCCTCGAACGCGGCCTCGCTGAGCAGGAGGTCGGCGCCCTCGGCAGCCTCGGCCACCCCGGCGCACGCGTCGGTGTCCCCGGTGTAGGTGATCACCCGGGTCCCGCCGCCGTTCTCGGCGGGCCCGGTGATCCGCATCGCGTAGGCGGGTGTGGGGTGCCGCACCACGAACGGCGCGATGGTCAACGGGCCGATCCGCACGGGGGCGGCCGGGTCCCAGGTGAACACCCGGAACTGGTCGTCGGGAGTGTCGGAGTCCCCGCAGATCTGCGCCAGCCGGGTCTGGGTGCCGTCCGGTCCGTAGACGTCCACGCGGGGGTGCGGGGCGCCGGGCCCGTACTTCAGGTACACGTGCAGGGCGGCGGTGTCGACGACGTGGTCGGCGTGCAGGTGGGACAGCAGCACGCCGTCGAGGGTCGTCGGGTCCCCGTGGCGCAGGAGCTGCCCGAACGCGCCGGAGCCGAGGTCGAGGAGCACCCGCCAGGTGCGTCCGTCGTGATCGGCCTCGACCAGGTAGCAGGAGGACGCCGAGTCCGGCCCGGAGACGGACCCGGACGAGCCGATGATCGTCAGCCTCATGTGGTGGCCTCCTCGTCGGCCACCACGATCCGGGGGATCTCCCCGGTGACCTCGGCGGCGCTCTCGGCGCCAACCTCGGGGCCGAGGAACCGGCGGGCCAGGCCGGTGAAGCCGCGCGGGTCCCCGGTCGCCAGGAAGCGGTGCTCCGGCGGGGTGGCGGCGGTGCGTTCGAGGTCGTGCGCGACGAGCTCGCGGTAGACGTCCTTCGCGGTCTCCTCGGCGCTGGAGACCAGCGTCACGGCGTCGCCGACGACGTACTGGATCACGCCGGTGAGCAGCGGGTAGTGGGTGCAGCCGAGCACGAGCGTGTCCACGTCCGCGGCCGTGACCGGGGCGAGGTAGTCGCGAGCCGCCTCGAGCAGTTCCGGGCCGGAGGTGATGCCGCGTTCGACGAACTCCACGAACCGCGGCGCGGCGGTGGTGACCAGGTTCAGGTGGGGTGCGGCCGCGAACGCATCCTCGTAGGCG
The DNA here is from genome assembly GCF_019947135.1 of Occultella gossypii. GTDB lineage: Bacteria > Actinomycetota > Actinomycetes > Actinomycetales > Beutenbergiaceae > Occultella > Occultella gossypii. The sequence continues at coordinate 105,570 of NZ_JAGSHT010000009.1, forward strand.
CGTGAGTCGATGGTGGCGCGGGTGCCGATGACGCCGACCCGGCCGGTGCGGCTGGTCGCCACGGCGCGGCGGACCGCCGGCGCGATGACCTCGACGACCGGGACACCCATGCCGATCGTGTACCGTTCGCGGGCGTCCCGCAGCACCGCGGCGGAGGCGGAGTTGCACGCGATGACGAGCATCTTGACCCCGGAGCGGACCAGGTCGTCCATGATCGTCAGGGCGTGCGCGCGCACCTGGGCGATCGGCAGCGGGCCGTACGGGCCGTTCGCCGTGTCACCGATGTAGAGGGTCGACTCGTTCGGCAGCTGGTCGATGACGGCCCGTGCCACCGTGAGGCCGCCGACGCCAGAGTCGAAGATCCCGATGGACGCGTCGTTCACGCGACCGAGGGTAGCCCGGTGCGGCGACGGCGAACCGATTCAATCGGGGAGTGTGGGCAGCATCACCTGCAGCAGAGACTCCTGCAGCCAGGTCAGCGCCGAATAGAGCAGGGCGAGCGCCTCGCGGATCTCGTCCTCGTCCGCCTCGGCACCCATCGTGCTCAGCCGGTAGACGTCCTCGGCGTCGGAGTCGGTGCGGATCCCGAGCCGCTCGGCCAGCACGAGCCGCACGTCGGTCAGTGCCGCCGCCCAGTCCATGGCGCGCTCGGTCGGCACGTGGATCTTCGTGCCCGGCCGGCGCAGCTCGTCGAAGACCATCCGCAGCCGAGCGGCCTTCGCCGACCTGAGGTCCGCCTCGGTGAGCCGACGGAACTCGTCAGCGACGCCGTCGTCCTCCTTGCTCGCCGACGGCAGCAGGCGCGCCAGCGCCGGGTCGGCGGGTTCGCTCACGTCGTCCGCGGACCAGGTCATCGAGGGCCCGACGGCGGAGCTCGCCTCCTCGAGTTCGCTCGCCTCGTCGAGGCGGCCGAGCGGAACCCCGAGCAGCTGGGAGGTGTCCGCGATCACCCGGGAGATGATCGTCCGCTCGTGCGGGTCGAGCTCGGCCAGGTATTCGCCGCGGCGGAACGAGAAGGCTCGCATCGGGTCAGTCACCGTCCTGGGAGAGCGTGGCCCACAGGCCGTAGGAGTGCATCGCCTGCACGTCCACCTCCATCTGCTCGCGGGTGCCCGAGGAAACGGCACTGCGCCCCTCGTTGTGGACCTGCAGCATGAGGCGGTTGGCCTTCTCGGCCGAGAACCCGAAGTAGGAGCGGAACACGTAGGCGACGTAGCTCATCAGGTTCACCGGGTCGTTCCAGACGATGGTCCGCCACGGCCGGTCGTGGGCCGGGCGGATGCCCTCCTCGATGTCCGCCTCCGGGGTGGCGACCGGGAGTTGGGTGGCGAGGACCATGCCCCCAAGGGTAGGCGCATCGCGACCGCCTGATGCCACGCGCGCATTCCTCCTGTGCACCGTTACGGTATGACGCATGTCTGGAGCCTCCGCGGCGAGCACCGCGCTGCTGACCGACCGGTACGAGTTGACGATGGTGCAGGCCGCGCTGGCCGACGGCACCGCGTCACGCCGGTCCGTGTTCGAACTGTTCACCCGGCGGCTGCCCAACGGCCGCCGGTACGGCGTGGTGTCCGGCACCGGGCGCCTGCTCGAGGCGATCACGGCGTTCCGGTTCGGCGACGACGAACTCGACTACCTGCGCAGCGGCAACGTGGTGGACGCGCAGACCCTGGACTTCCTCGCGAACTACCGGTTCACCGGGGACATCTACGGCTACGCCGAGGGCGAGGTGTTCTTCCCCGGCTCCCCGCTGCTGGTGGTGGAGTCCTCGTTCGCGGAGGGCGTCATCCTGGAGACCCTCGCGCTGTCGATCCTGAACTACGACTCGGCGGTCGCCTCGGCCGCGTCCAGGATGACCAGTGCGGCGGGCAGCCGGCCGTGCCTGGAGATGGGCGGCCGGCGGGCACACGAGTGGGCGGCCGTGGCCGCTGCCCGCGCTGCGATCGTCGCCGGGTTCACCGGCACCTCCAACCTCGAGGCGGGGCGCCGGTACGACCTGCCCACGATCGGTACCGCGGCCCACTCCTTCACGCTGCTGCACGACGACGAGGCTTCGGCGTTCGCCGCGCAGGTGGCGTCGTACGGGCCGGACACGACGCTGCTCGTGGACACCTATGACATCGCCGAGGGTGTGCGCCGGGCCATCGACGCCGCCGGGACCGGCCTGGACTCGGTGCGCCTGGACTCCGGCGACCTCGGTGTGGTGGCCCGGGAGGTGCGCGAGCAGCTGGACTCCCTGGGTGCTGCCGGCACGAAGATCGTGGTGTCCTCCGACCTGGACGAGTACGCCATCGCCTCGCTCGCCGTGGCGCCGGTGGACTCCTACGGCGTCGGTACCTCCGTGGTGACCGGCTCCGGTGCGCCCACGTGCGGCATGGTCTACAAGCTCGTGCTCCGGGAGGGCGGCAGCGGTCAGATGGAGCCGGTCGAGAAGGCCTCGAGCTCCAAGACCAGCGTCGGCGGGCGCAAGAGCGCGGCCCGCCGCCTCGACGCCGCGGGCCGGGCCAGCGAGGAGCTCGTGGTGGCCGGCGCGCAGGGCGACTGGGTTCCCGAGGACGAGGACCTGCGGCCGCTGCACGTGCCGCTGGTCCGCGACGGCGTCGTCGAGGCCGGGTACACCGGCGCCGAGGGTGTCCGCCGCGCCGCGGCCCGGCACGCCGCCGCCCGGGCGGAACTGGCCCCGTCGGCCCGACGCCTGTCCAAGGGCGACCCGGCGGTGCCCACGACGCACGTCACGCTTTGACCCGGTGCATCGCCCACCCCGCAGCCTCGCCCTCGCTGGCCGAGACGGCGCGTTTCAGGTGAGGCAGCCGAACTGTTCGCCCAACTGTGCCGCCCAGTTAGTCACCTAGGCGTCGAGTAAGTCGTGAACGAACGACTACCTCGACGGCTTGGTGACTACCTCGACGACGCCACCACCCAGTGGCGGCAGCTACTTCTGCCCGACGAACCAGCGCCGCACCTGCGAGATCCGCGAGCGCAGGTGGTCGGCGGAGGCGGTGGCGACCTCTCCCCCGCCGCTGTGCTCACGCAGCCGGGTGTGCACCACGCCGTGCGGGGTGCCGCTGCGCCGGGCCCAGGCCTTGACGAGCGAGTTCAGCTCCTTGCGCAGCTCGGCGACGGCTCGGTGGTCATCGACCGGGGCCGCCTCGGCCGCCGGGGTGCGCCGCTTGCGGGCGGCGACGTGCTCGGCCTGCCGGGTGCGCAGCAGAGTGGCGACCTGGTCGGCGTCGAGCAGTCCCGGGATGCCGAGGAAGTCCTGCTCCTCGTCCGAGCCGAGCTCACCACCGGTGCCGAACTCACCGCCGTCGAAGAGCACCTTGTCGAATGACGCCTGCGCCTCGAGCGCCTCGAAGCCGGGCAGCATCATCTCGTCGGACGCCGACTCGGACCGGTTCGCAGCGGCGACCAGGGCGTCCTCGGGGTTGTAGAAGTCGCCCTCCTCCTCGACCGTCTTGGGCCGGTCCAGGGCGTGGTCACGCTCGGTCTCGAGTTCGTTCGCCAGGCCGAGCAGGTTCGGCACGGACGGCAGGAAGATCGAGGCGGTCTCGCCACGCTTGCGGGCCCGGACGAACCGGCCGACGGCCTGGGCGAAGAACAGCGGGGTCGCGGTGGAGGTCGCGTAGACCCCGACGGCCAGGCGCGGCACGTCCACGCCCTCGGAGACCATCCGCACCGCCACCATCCAGCGCTGGTCGCCGGCGCCGTACTCCTCGATCCGCTTGGAGGCGCCCTCGTCGTCGGAGAGCACCACCACCGGTGACTCGCCGGTGATCCGGCGCAGGTGACCGGCGTACGCGCGGGCCTTGGTCTGGTCGGTGGCGATCACCAACCCGCCGGCGTCCGGAACCCCGCGCCGTACCTCGGACAGGCGCTTGTCCGCGGCCGCGAGCACGGACGGGATCCACTCGCCCTTCTCGTCCAGCGCGGTCCGCCAGGCCTGGTTGATCATGTCCTTCGTGAGCGGCTCGCCGAGGCGGGCACTGACCTCGTCGCCGGCCTTCGTGCGCCAGCGCATCTGCCCCGAGTAGGACAGGAAGATGACCGGCCGCACCACGCCGTCCCGCAGTGCGTCACCGTAGCCGTAGGAGTGGTCCGCCTGGGAGCGCCGGATGCCGTGCGCGTCCGGGGCGTAGGTGATGAACGGGATCTTCGCCGTGTCGGACCGGAACGGGGTCCCGGTCAGGGACAGCCGGCGGGTGGCCGGTTCGAACGCCTCCCTGATCGCATCGCCCCAGGAGAGGGCGTCGCCACCGTGATGTACCTCGTCGAGGATGACCAGGGTGGGCGCGGCCTCGGTGCGGGCGCGGTGCAGGTTGGGGTTCGCGGCGACCTGCGCGTAGGTGAGCGCGACGCCGTCGTAGGCGGCACCGTGCCGGCCCTGCGCGTTCTTGAAGTTCGGGTCGATCTTGATGCCCACACGGCCGGCGGCGTCCGCCCACTGGGTCTTCAGGTGTTCCGTCGGCGCGACCACCGTGATCCGGCGGACCACGCGCTGCTCGAGCAGTTCGGTCGCCACCCGCAGCGCGAACGTGGTCTTCCCGGCGCCGGGCGTCGCCACCGCGAGGAAGTCCCGGGGCTGGCGCTCCAGGTAGGAGTCCAGTGCCGCCGCCTGCCACGCACGCAGCCGGGATGCGGTGCCCCAGGGGGCGCGGGCAGGGTAGGCCGGGGGCAGGTGCGACGCGGCGGCCGTCGACCCGACAGCCTGGTCCGGGCGCACGGCATGGGCGCGCGAGCCAGATGCTTCGGGGTGGGACGGGGAGCCGGTGGAGGTACCCGAGGTCACTTCTTGGAGCCGAAGCCGAAGAACCCGCGACCCTTGCCGCCGGACTCCGAGCCCGCGCCGTCCTTGCCGCCACCACCGCTGGTGAGACCCTCGAAGATCTCCTTGCAGGCGGGGCAGATCGGGAACTTGCTGGGATCGCGGTTCGGCGTCCAGACCTTGCCGCACAGAGCGATCACCGGGGCGCCGGACACGGCGGAGGCGGTGATCTTCTCCTTTTTGACGTAGTGCGCGTAGCGCTCGGCGTCACCGGGCGAAGCCTCCTCCCGCACCTCCGCCCGCTCCAGGACGTCGGTGCCGGTGCCCGATGAAAGGCGCTCGGTCTCCTGGGGCTGCGTGGGAGGAAGGGGCTCACTCATGGGACCAGTGTACGAAGTCCGCGCCCAGGTTGCGTCCCGGGCGCGGACTTCGGTGCGGTGGGGTGCCGCACACTGCCACGAACCTGTGTCAGCGGCGTCCGGCCTTGCGCCGGAACATGATGGTGGACCAGGCCACCGCTGCCACGATGATTCCGACACACCACGCCACGGCCACGAGCGGGGCGTTCCCGGACTCGACCCCCGTGAGCAGCCCTCGGATCGACTCGATCACCGGGGTGATCGGCTGATGCTCGGCCACGCCGCGCAACCAGTTGGGCAGCGTCTCGGTCGGCACGAACGCGCTGGACAGGTACGGCAGGAACAACAGGATGAAGCCGTACCCGTTGGCCGCCTCGGGGTTGCCACTGGCCAGGCCGATCGCCGCGAACAGGTAAGTGATGGTCAGGATGTACAGCGCCACCAGGGCGATCGCCGCGACCCACTCCCCGACCGTCGCCGTGGGCCGGAACCCGATCGCGAGCGCCACGCCGATGACGATCGCGGTGGCCGCGAGGTTGCGCGCCAGGCTGGCGACCACGTGCCCGGTGATGACGGCCGAGCTGCGGACCGGCATCGTCCGCAGCCGGTCCATGAACCCGGTCGCCGAGTCGTTCGCCACATCCACCCCGGTCGACGACGCACCGAACCCGGCGCACAGCAGGATGATCCCCGGAACCACGTAGGTCACGTACTGGCCGTCGGGAGAGATCGCGGTGCCGAACACGTACACGAACAGCAGCATCAGCATCACCGGGAGCACGACTGCCATCAGGAGCGACTCGACATTGCGGACAGTGTGCCGCATGCTGCGGGCGATGAAGGTCCGCTCCTCGGTGCCGAGCGGCAGTCGGGCGGGGGCCGACGGCGGCGCGGCGATAAGGGCGGTCATCGGTGGTTCCTTCCGGTGGTCACCAGCGCGTCGGCCCCGGTGTCGGTCCTTGGGTCGCTGTGGCCGTTCGGCTCGGCGTCGGGTTCGGTGAGGGCGAGGAACACGTCGTCCAGGCTCGGGCGGCGCAGGCCGACCGTCCCGGTCAGCCCACGCGCGTCGATCGCGTCGAGTGCCGCACGCAGCGCGTGTACCGAGCCGTCCGTCGGCACCTCGTGCAGCACCCGTCCGTCCGAGCCACGCACCTCCACGACCTCGCCGCCCACACTCTGCTTGAGCTCGGTGGGCGTGCCCTCGGCCACGATCCGCCCCTGCCGGAGCACGCCGATCCGGTCGGCGAGCTGATCGGCCTCCTCGAGGTACTGGGTCGTCAGCAGGATGGTGGTGCCCTCGGCGCGAAGGGAGCGGATCACATCCCAGAGCTCGAGCCGGCTGCGTAGGTCCAGGCCGGTGGTCGGCTCGTCCAGGAACAGCACCTGGGGCACGGTCACGAGACTCAGCGCGATGTCGAGACGACGGCGCATCCCGCCCGAGTAGGCCTTGACCGGTTTGTCGGCGGCGTCGGTCAGACCGAACTGCTGGAGCAGCTCGGCGGTGCGGCGCCGGTTCGCGATCGCCCGCAGCCCCGCGAGCGACCCCATCATGCGCAGGTTCTCCGCACCGGTCAGGAGCTCGTCGACCGCCGCGGACTGACCGGTGAGCCGGATCCGGCGCCGCACGCCGACCGGGTCCCGGCGCAGGTCCGCGCCCTCGATCCGGGCGCTGCCGCCGTCGGCTTGAACCAGCGTGGACAGGATGTTCACCAGGGTCGTCTTCCCCGCCCCGTTCGGCCCGAGCAGGGCGAACACGGTCCCCCGTGTGACCCGAAGGTCGATGCCGGCGAGCACTGCCTGCCGGCCGAAGGACTTGGTCACCCCCTGGACGTCGATCGCTGTGGTCATGCGCTGCTCCTTCACGTAACTGTCTACCTCGCACACTGTGTGCGCCACACACTGTATATGCCGCACGCAGTCCTGTATAGGGCATACACAGAAGTGGACGAGAACGGGCCGGCTCGGCGAGGATGGGCCGATGGAGATGCCCGACGAACGCACCGAGGTCGACCTTCCCCGTGGCATCGCGCTCGCGTGGGGCGTCGCAGCGAACCCGCAGCGCGGACCCAAGCGGGAGATGAGCATCGAACGCATCGTGGAGGCCGCGGTGGAGATCGCCGATGCCGACGGGCTCGGCGCGGTCTCGATGTCCGCCGTCGCGGCCCGGCTCGGATTCACCACCATGTCGCTGTACCGGTACGTCTCGGCCAAGGACGACCTGATCCTGCTGATGCAGGAACACGGCATCGGCCTGCCCCCGCTGAGCGTGCAGGAGGCGCAGACGTGGCAGGACGGCATGCTGGCCTTCTACCGCGCGAACGTCCAGATCTACGAGGCGCACCCGTGGGTGCTCGACATCCAGATCACCGGTACCCCGAACACGCCGAACAACCTCGCCTGGGTCGAGGCCGGCCTGGTGGTGATGCGCGACGCCCCGCTGACCAGTTCGGAGAAGATCTCCACGGTGCTGTTGTTCACCGGCCATGCGCGCTGGTCGGCCGGGATCGCTCGCGGTTACACCCGGTCCGCCTCCGACCAGGGCCAGAGCACGGCCGAGTTGGAGAGGGCCGAGGCCGAACTGATCGCGAGCCTGATCACGGAAGACATGTTCCCGACCCTGACGGCCGCGATCCGGGCCGGCGCCCTCACCGACGAGAGCGACCCGTTCGAGTTCGGCCTGCAGCGCATCCTCGAGGGGGTGGAGCACCACATGGCCGCCCGCGTCGCCGACGGCGCCACTGCTGCCTCCGTAGCAAGGCCGGAGGAGACGAGCACCGACGCCCACCCGAAAGACCCTGCGGTACGGCAGGCCAGAGCCGCCCGGCGCGAGGCTGAGGCGAAGCTGCGCGAGGCGCTCCGCAAGGAACGGGAAGCCGTCGCCAAGGCAGAGGATCGGGCCGCGAAGGCCGCGGACAAGGCGCGGGCGCAGGCCGCCAAGGAACGCGAGCGTCAGGAGAAGGCGGCCGCACGCAAGGCCTGAGCATACGAAAGGGCGCGGGGATCACCCCCGCGCCCTTTCGTGTGCGGCGCCGACCGGAGTCAGGCGCCGCGTGGGATCACTTGGCGACGGCCTTCTTCAGGGCCGAGCCTGCGGACACCTTGACACCGAAGCCGGCCGGGATCTGGATCTCCTCGCCGGTGCGGGGGTTGCGGCCGGTGCGCGCAGCGCGCTCGACACGCTCAACGCTGAGCAGACCGGTCACCTTGACGGCCTCGCCCTTGCCCAGCGACTCGATCAGAACGTCCTGCAGCGCGGACAGCGCGGCGTCGGCCTGCGTCTTGGTCAGCGAAGCCTTCTCGGCGATCGCGGCAACAAGGTCAGTGCGGTTGACGGACACGTAGGTTCCCTCTCATCGTGCGGAATCGCGTCCCGAATGGGATGCGCCGGGACCGACACTACGACTCCAAGGGGCCGATCCGCGTATTTCAGGCCCTGATTTCGGCGTGTTTCCGCCAACTTGGCCCCATTTCACCCTCAGCGGAGCGAACTTTCGTCAGTTTGGTCACATCCGTCACATCTGTCCCGTGCCGCCGTGGCAGTGTTGTGGCCATGAGCCTGCTCACCGATGACCTGCTGACGCGCATCCGTTCCCGCGCCGCCGACTACGACCGCGCGAACGCGTTCTTCACCGAGGACCTCGAGGACCTCAAGGCCGCGGGGTACCTCACCGCCCTGGTGCCCGAGGAGTTCGGCGGAGCCGGGCTCACCCTCGAAGAGCTGACTCGCGAGCAGATGCGCCTGGCCGGTGCGGCGCCGTCGACCGCTCTCGCCGTGAACATGCACCACGTGTGGGTCGGGGTCGCCAAGACCGTCCACGACCGCGGTGACGACTCCCTCGACTTCGTCCTCACCGAGGCGGCCGCCGGGGAGATCTTCGCCTTCGGCGTCTCCGAACGCGGCAACGATCTGGTCCTGTTCGGTTCCACCACCGAGGCAAGGCCCGACGGCGCGGGTGCCTACACGTTCCACGGCACCAAGATCTTCACCTCGCTCTCGCCGGCCTGGACCCGGATGGGCACGTTCGGCATGGACACCGTGTCCGAGGACGCGCCACGGTCGGTGTACGGCTTCATCACCCGCGACGGTGGCGGCGTGGAGATCAAGGACGACTGGGACACCCTCGGGATGCGCGCCTCCCAGTCCTGCACCACGGTGCTCGACGGCGCCCCTGCCGCCGCGGACCGGATCGCCCGCCGGCTGGTCCCCGGCCCGAACGCGGACCCGTTCATCTTCGGCATCTTCGCGAACTTCGAGATCCTGCTGGCCGCGGTCTACACCGGCATCGCCCAGCGTGCGCTCGACGTTGCCGTGCAGACGGTGCACAAGCGGACCTCGCTGAAGAACGACGGGGCTCCCTACGCACATGACCCGGACATCCGCTGGCGGATCGCCGATGCCGCGATCGCGCTCGACGGGATCGGGCCGCAGATCGCGACACTCGCCTCCGACGTCGACAACCTCGTCGACCATGGCGCCATGTGGTTCGCGAGACTGTCCGCGGTCAAGGTCCGCGCGACCGAGACGGCCAAGGACGTCGTCGAGAAGGCGATCAGGGTCTCCGGCGGCAGCTCGTACTTCAACCGCAGCGAGCTCTCCCGGCTCTACCGCGACGTGCTCGCCGGACTCTTCCACCCGAGCGACGACGAGTCGGCCCACGCCACGATGGCGAATGCTCTGCTCGGCCCCGTGCCCTCACCGTCGTCCGGCGACTGACGCGACGAGAGCGGGTCCGCTGCCCCGCGAACCCGCCCCACGCCGTCGGGCATCGACCCTCGGCACCTCACGTCACCAACGGTGCGCGACGTCGACGACGAGCCTGCTCATGTCACCGGGGCCATCGAGGATGAAGACGCGGAACGGCAGCCGCGCCCGGACGCCAAGCCCGATCGTGGTCTGCCCCTCGAAGCTGCCGGCGTAGGCGACCTGGCGGAACGTGGCGTAGCCGCTGACGTTGACGAGGTCGACATGTGAGCGCCCACCCGGGTAGTACACCCGGCCCGAGTCGTCGTAGACCGGCACCCGCAGGACGATCTGGAGGTCCGCGCCGCCGCGCAGCGGGACCACGCGGCCCTCGCCCTCGGTGGTGACCGTGCCGTACCGCACGTCGTAGCCCTCGATGTTCCCCTGGATATCGAAGACGATCCGGTCGTAACAGGCGTGCCGGCCGGTCCTGACGTTCGTGAGCCAGGAGCTGCTGGACATGGTCGGATCGGACTCCGGCAGCGACCCCCACCGGATACCGCAGTACGGACTGCTGGCGGCGGTCGCGGCGGGCCCGGCCGGGACGATGAAGATCGCCCCGAGGACCAGGCTGAGCAGAACTGTGAACAAGCGCTTCATGACGTTCCCCTTTCCTGAGATCCCCCGATCGTGTGGTCCCTGCGATTCGCACGCTACGCCCGGTCCGAGGCGCCCGGGAGGGGGTCTGTGGTCACGGATCCATCACGCCCGGAACGTTGGGGCGAGGGGCCCGGTTCGTGGCCCTGAGAGCGCGATCTTGGGATGGCACCAGAAACCGGTCACCCGTCCTTGCCCTGGGACGATCCACCCGCTCCGTGGCCGTCGGACGACCCGGTCCGGTCTCACCGCGCGGCCAGGAATCGGTTGTAAAGTCGCCAATTGTGAACGAACCGCACCACGCCCCGGACCGACCTGGGCGCGTTCGTCGGCCGTAACCTGCCTGTGACCTTCGCGCGCAAGGTTGACCCCCTTCCTCGGATCATGCTAGAAACCGCTTTCAGGAGTTGAGTCTCCGGAGCGAACGTGTCACCGCCGATGGAGGCCACGCACCACGAGAACGGTCGGCCCGCCGACCACACAGCCCGACCAGCACCACGAGGTCCAGCCAAGCGATCCGCATCATGTCTGCAAAGGAGCATGCGATGTCCGCACGCCTGTCCCACCCGTCCGCGCCCTTGACCCGGCGCGGCTTCAACCACCTGGTCGTCGGTGCCGGCACCGCCGGCGCCATCGGGCTGACGGCCGCGTGCGCCGTCGAGCCGGAAGAGGTCGAGCAGGAGCCGGCCGACTCCGACGAGCCCATCGAGCTGAACTTCATCTGGTGGGGTGACGCCGGCCGGGCCGAGGTCACCGAGGCCGCGCTCGACCTCTACCGGGCCGACCACCCGAACGTCACGATCACCACCGAGTACCAGGACTCGGGCCCGTACAAGGACAAGCTGGCCACCCGGATCGCGGCCGGGGACGCGCCTGACCTGATGGCGATCCGCCGCGACCAGCTGCGTGAGTACGGCGACCGCGGCGCCCTTGCCGACCTGCGCACCATCGAGGCGATGGACCTGGCCGGGCTGTCCGAGCCGGTGCTGGCCCCCTGGGACGTCAACGGTCAGCTGATCGGCGTGCCGGCCGGCCTGAACACGATCGGCTTCATCATCCAGACCACGGTGCTCGACGAGTACGGCATCGATCTGCCCGACGGCGACACCTGGACCTGGGACGACCTGGCCACGATGGCGAACGCGATCACCGCGGCCAGTGGCGGCTCGATCTACGGCACCGCCTACGAGATGGCCACGGTCGCGAACCTGTACGTGTGGGTGCGCCAGCACGGTGAGGACCTCTACACCGAGGACGGCCAGTTCGGTGCCAGCGAGGCCACGATCCAGGCGTGGTTCGACTTCGCCGACGAGATGCGCCAGGCCGGCGGCTTCCCGCCCGCCGGGTTCTTCGACGGGACCACGAGCGCGGCCGAGGCGTCCTACATCGCCCAGGGCCGGACCGCCTCCCAGATCATCCCGACGAACAACTTCAAGAGCTACAACGAGGCCTGCGGCGGCACCCTCGCCCTGCTGCGCATTCCCGGCGAGTCCACCGCACCCCGGCGCGGCCAGTCCATCGACTGCCCGCACCTGTGGTCGATCTCGTCGCAGTCCTCCTACCAGGCGCAGGCCGCGGAACTGCTCAGCTTCCTCACCAACGAGCTCGCGGCGTGGGAGGCGATGGGCACCACCCGCGGTGTGCCGCCGAACGCCGCGGTGGCCGAGGGCCTGCTGCCCAACCTGGAGGCGGACGACGTGACCGCCACCGAGTACATCCTCGGGCTGCAGGCCGAGGACCTGCCGCCGGCGTTCGCCGACCCGGTCGGGGCCACCGAGATCCAGTCCAAGCTGGCCGACGTCGCCGTCGAGGTCGAGTTCGCCCGGATCACCAGCGCGGACGCGGCCGCCCAGCTCGTGGCCACGGCCAACGACGTGCTGGCGGGCTGAGCCGCGTTCCGATGAGCACCTCCACCGCACCGTCGACCACCGCCCCGACCCCCGCTCCCGCGCGGCGGGTCGGGGCGGCCGGGCGTGGCACCCCGCGCCGCCGCAACGAGAAGGCCGCCTACATCTTCCTGCTGCCCTGGTTCGTGGGGTTGCTGTTCACCCTGATCCCGTTCGGGGCGTCGCTGTACCTGGCCTTCACCGACTACAACCTCATCAACAACCCGAACTGGATCGGCCTCGACAACTTCGAGGAGATGCTCACCGACGAGGACCTGCTCCAGGCCCTGAAGGTGACCGGCATCTACACGTTCGTCGGCGTACCGCTCTCGCTGCTCGCCGCGCTCGGGGTGGCGCTCGCGCTGAACAAGGGCATCAGGGGCCTGAAGTACTACCGCGCCGTGTACTACCTGCCCTCGCTCCTGGGCGGCTCGGTCGCGATCGTGATGCTCTGGCGCTACATCTTCGGCAACCAGGGCATCGTCAACGCCGTCCTCGCCTTCTTCGGGATCGACGGGCCGAGCTGGGTCTCCGACCCGCAGTACGCCCTCAGCGTGCTGATCTCCCTGCACGTGTGGACGTTCGGCTCGCCGATGGTGATCTTCCTGGCCGGGCTACGGCAGATCCCGATCATGTACTACGAGGCCGCCTCGATCGACGGCGCCAGCCGGTGGCGCCAGTTCGTGTCCATCACGATGCCGCTGCTCAGCCCGATCCTGTTCTTCAACCTGGTGCTGGCCCTGATCGGCTCACTGCAGACGTTCACCCAGGGCTACATCCTGTCCGGGGGCACCGGCGGTCCGTCCGGATCGACGCTGTTCTACAACCTGTACCTGTACATCGAGGGCTTCCAGCGGTTCGACATGGGCTACGCCTCCGCGCTCGCCTGGTTGCTGCTGATGATCGTGGCGATGTTCACGGCCGCGAACTTCCTGATGTCCCGGTTCTGGGTCTTCTACGACAACTAAGGGCACTCATCCGATGGCACTGATGACCCAGATCCGCCAGCGCTCGCGCGCGATCGCCGCGGAGTCCGAGGACACCTACTTCGAGAAGCTCGGAAGCAACAGCCGGACCCGGTTCCTGCGACACGTGATCCTGTGCGCGGTCGGCGCGATCATGTTGTACCCGTTGCTGTGGATGCTGGCCAGCTCGTTCAAGCCGAGCTCGGAGGTCTTCGCCGACCTCTCGCTGTGGCCCTCGACGTGGGACTTCACCAACTACTCGCAGGGGTGGAACTCGCTGAACCACCCGTTCCACCTGTACCTGTGGAACTCGTTCGTGGTGGTCGCCCTGACGATCGTGGGCAACCTGGCGTCCTGCTCGCTTGCGGCCTACGCGTTCGCCCGGATGCAGTTCATCGGCAAGAAGCCGCTGTTCGCGCTCATGCTGGGCACGCTGATGCTGCCCGGGCACGTGCTGCTCATCCCGCAGTACGTGATCTTCAACCTGCTCGGCTGGATGAACACCTACCTGCCGTTGGTGGTGCCGAACTTCCTGGCCACGAACGCGTTCTTCATCTTCCTGATGGTGCAGTTCATGCGGGCGCTGCCGAGCGAACTGGACGACGCCGCCCGCATCGACGGGTGCGGCCCGTTCCGGACGTTCTTCCGGGTGATCCTGCCGCTGTGCGTCCCGGCGCTGGCGACCACCGCGATCTTCACGTTCATCTCCACCTGGAACGAGTTCTTCGGCCCGTTGCTCTACCTGACCGACAGCTCGCTCTACACGGTGCCACTGGCGCTGCGGCAGTTCATGGACTCCGAGGGCCAGAGCGCCTGGGGGCCGATGTTCGCGATGTCGGTGGTCTCGCTGGCGCCCATCATCGGGTTCTTCATCGCCGGCCAGAAGTACCTGATCAAGGGCATCGCCACCACCGGGCTCAAGTGAGGTCAGGTCGGGGCGTTAGCATGCGCTAGGTAGAACACGACCTGTCCGGCGGCAAGGAGCAGAACTCAATGACGGCACGATCGACGCTGTTGGCACGCGACCTCTGGGGCGGCTACCCCGGAAACGAGGTGCTCCGTGGCGTCAACCTGACCGTCACCGCCGGCGACGCCCCGGTCGGGATCGTCGGACCGTCCGGGATGGGCAAGACCACCCTGGTCCGGTTCCTGCGCGGGACCCTGCGCCCCAGCCGCGGGACCGTCACCTACAACGGCCGCAACACCGCCAAGATGCCCCGCCGGGACGCGAAGGCGTTCAAGGCGGAGGTGCGGTTCATGTCCCAGGACTCGCTGACCATCACCGATCCGCAGCTCACCGTGACCCGCTACCTCAAGGGCGCCCTGGCGGAGGCGCGCAAGGGTGGGCGCACGCACGCCACCTCGATCGAGGAACTGCTGGACGCCGTCGCCCTCGAGGAGCGCTACGCCAAGCGCAACATGCTCACGCTCTCCGGCGGCGAACGGCAGCGGGTGGCGCTCGCCGTGGCACTGGCGACCCGGCCCGAGATCCTGGTCCTGGACGAACCGCTCACGGCCGTCGACCCGCAGGCGCGCGGTGCGATGGCCCGCCGCATCACCGCCCTCACCGGCCGGCTCGGCACCGCGGTGGTGCTGGTCTCCCACGACCTCGAGCTGGTCGAGCGGATGTGCACCCACGTCCACTTCCTCGCCGACGGCACCTTCGTCTCCTCCGGTCCCCTCGGTGAGGTGCTGGCCAAGGCCGAGCACGAGGCGATCCGGGAGATCGCCGAGGCGGCTCCGCTCGCGGTGCAGCGCTTCCGCTGAGGCGGCCGACGGCGCAGCGCGTCCCGGCCGTCCGGGCGCACCCTTCGTAGCGCTTCCGCAGAAGGGCCCGACGGCGCAGCGCGTCCCGGCCGTCCGGGAGCACCGTTCGTAGCGCTTCAGCGGAAGCGCCCGACGGCGGAGCGCACCGCTGCGGGCCCCCGCCGCGCAGGCTACGCGCACCTGGCCGCACCCGCGGAAGCGACCCACACCTGGGGCGGACCCAGATCTCGAAGCATTGACTTATATAAGTAGTTTCTTCTAGAGTGACCACATGCACGCTTTCGATATCCTCGGCGACCCAGTCCGCCGTCGGATCCTGGAACTGCTCGCCCGTGGCGAGCGGCCCGCCGGGGCCATCTCGGACGCGATCGCCGAGGAATTCGGAATCAGCCAGCCGGCGGTCTCCCAGCACCTGCGGGTGCTGCGGGACTCCGGCTTCACGACGGTGCGCCCCGAGGGCACCCGCCGCATCTACGCCGTGGCGGACGAGCCGCTGCGGGAGGTCGACGCGTGGCTCGAGACCTTCCGCGCCACCTGGCAGCCCCGGCTCGACGCGCTCGGCACCGAGGTCGCCCGCGGGAAACGTGCGCGCCACAACCACCACCACAATGAGCAGGAGCAGACACCATGACCACCGTTGACGAGACCGGCGCGGGATCGATCGACCGGCGCCTCACTGCCCGCGACCACGAGGGACGAGCAGCGCACGTCGCCACGGTCTCCCGCACCTACCCGACCACGCCCGAGGACCTGTGGCAGGCCGTCACGACCGCGGACCGGATCCGCCGCTGGTTCGTGCCCGTGACCGGCGATCTTCGGCTCGGCGGCCGCTATCAGCTGGAGGGAAACGCGGCTGGAGAGGTGACGGCGTGCGATGCCCCCCGCTCATTCGCCGCCACCTGGGAGTTCGGCGGCAACGTCTCCTGGATCGATGTCCGCATCGAGGCGGCCGGCGACGGCGCGACCTTCACCCTCGAGCACACCGCCGCGATCCCGGACGGCCCGGACGAGTTCTGGCAGACGTACGGTCCCGGCGCCGTGGGTGTGGGCTGGGACCTCGGCCTGCTCGGGCTGTCGCTGCACCTGGCCCACCCTGAAGCGGAGCGAGCGCTCGAGGACGAGGCGGCGTGGGCCACGTCCCCGGAAGGTCGGGCATTCATCACGGCCTCGAGCACCGCCTGGGCGGAGAGCAACATTGCCTTCGGCACACCTCGAGAGGCCGCGGTCGCGGCCGCCGAGCGCACCACGCTGTTCTACACGGGCACGCCCTCGCAGGACTGACCGCACGGGCGCTGCCGTCCACGGACGCAATACGTCCGGAACCGACGCTACCTTGACCGGCAACGGGGACATGGAGACCAAGGAGCGGTCATGACGCAGGAGTTCCATCGGACGGCGCAGTTCCACGGCGCGAGCTTCCGCGAGTCGGATCTGTTCGGCCTGACGGTCCGCGACAGCGACCTGCGCGAGGCCAGGATCGCCAGCAGCTGGGTCGACGGAATGCACATCACAGGGTTCGATGGCGCGGCCGGCGCCCTCTATGTCGACGACGTCGAGGTGACGGACTACGTCACCGCGGAGCTGGACCGCCGTCACCCCGAACGCGTGCAGTTGCGCGCGGTCAAGACCGCGGATGACTTCCGCGCGATGTGGGCGACGCTTCAGGGGCTGTGGGGCCAGACGAAGGAACGCGCCGAGGCACTCCCGGAGGCCGCCCGCTACGAACGGGTCGACGGCGAGTGGTCGTTCGTGGAGACGCTGCGGCACTTGATCTTCGGTATCGACAGCTGGGTCGGCGTCATGCTCACCGACTCGCCTGCTCCCTATCACCCGCTCGGCCTGCCGCCGACCGACTTCTCCGACGAGGACAGCGGGACGCTCGGCCTCGACCGCTCTGCCCGACCCGACTACGCCGAGGTCGTCGAAGCGCTCGACGCGCAGTGGGCGCGCGTCGATGCCGTGCTGGCCGAAGTGACCGACGCCGACCTTGCGCAGATGCGCACGGGCAGCCTCGGGGTCGGCGAGGACCCCGAGACGGTTCCTGTGTCCCACTGCCTCGGGGTTATCCTGCGCGAGCACACCGAGCACCGGCGGTTTGCCGAGCGCGACCTGGTCCGCCTGTGACCTTGCTGCACGCCGCGAGCGCCGTCACCGCGGCTGGCGCGCCACCATCCCTTGCTCAATCACCCAGATCGATGTCCTGGGTCGAGGCTGCGTCGACCTCGACACGTTGGGCGACGTCGTCATACTGGTTGTTCCGCACGGTCACGTCGCGCGCGTTGCGGAGATAGATGCCGGTCTGGAAATCCTCCGTCTCGAGATCGGAGAACCTGTTGGCCTGGATCGTGATGCCGCTGTTGTAGGGCTGGTTGGTGAACGCCCCGTTGTTGGCGAACGTCAGGATCGAGCCCGTGCGCGCGTGCTTGCTGTACTTCTTGACCCACCCGGACCCCGCAAAACTGTTGCCGCGGATCTCCACATCGCGCGCGAACGATCCGGTCCCACTGCTCGTCGTACCGAGACCGATGTCGTGGTAGGCGTTGTTGGCGAAGTGGCAGCCATGCACGCGCAGGTTCCGGTTCATGAAGACCAGAGCGGTACCGATGTTGTCCTCGATCGTGGTGCCCGTCACGCTCGCGGAGGTCCACTCGTGACCGGCGCTGCTGAGCAACGCACCGACGCCGGCATCGCTGGGCAGGTCGGCCGAGAGCCGGATCTGGAACGCGGTTCCCGCCTCGTCCAGCGGGCTGGCCTCGACGACCGACACGGCCGACGGCTGCGCACCCGCCCAGAACGTCAGCTCATCACCCGGTGCGAACGGCAGCACCCGAGAACCGGCACTGACGGGTCGGACCGTGATCGCACGCCCATCACCGGCGTCGGTCAGTCGCAGGAACGAGCTCCGCGAGACCAGCGGGTCCCACCGCACGCCCTTGATGTAGCCGTCGGTGACACTCATCGTGCCCGTGCTGTTGGACAGGTGGATAGCGTCCCTAGGGCCGACCGCCAGGTCGCCGACCGGTTCGACGACGACCTTGTTCAGGGTGACGTTATGACCGTAGCCGGCGAGCATCCCGACGCCCACGGCGTTGTGGATCCGGAGGTTATCGATCCGAAGGTCCCGGCAGCCGAGCGCGAAGATGTTGTAGGAGCCACCCACCACGTTGAGATGCCAGGAGACCCCGTCACCTGGCACGACCCGGTCGGAGAAACCGTGACCCGAGATGCGGTAGCGGCGACCGGCACCGCCGGCAACGCTGTGCCACAGGTTCGCGAACTGCTCAGGGTTGGTACCGATCGTCAGCGGCTTCACACGATTCAGGCGGCGAGTGGCCAGGTCCCAGCTGTTCGCCGAGTAGCAGCGCATACCGTCGAAGTGGGTCGAGTCCTCGAACACGTCGACGACGACCTCGTCGGCGTCAGGGTCGACCGAGACCACCTCTCCCGATGATGTGGCTCGAGGCGAGTAGTCCAGCACGAAGTTCTTCATTGTCAGCCCCTGGCAATCGGTCAGGGTGAACTGAGTGGCAGGCGCGATGTCGTTCGCCAGCGGCAGACCTCCGACCAGCCGGGTGGTCGGGCGCCCGTCGGCCCCGACCGCGCCGACGAGGGTCAGCCCGACGGCGCCCGTGATCGGCAGGCTCGCGCCGCCGTCGGGGTCGGGCGTGAGCTGGTAGGTGCCGGAGTCGAACAGCACGGTCGTCGGACGACCACTGGCGATGGCGGCTGCGAGGGCGGTACGGATGGCGACAGTGTCGTCGATGCCGTCGTCGGGCACGGCGCCGAAGTCACGAACATGGATCGCATCGGGATGCGCGGATGCTGCGGAACCGCCCACATACGCAGAGCCTGCGACTCCAAGTCCTGAACCGGCCAGGACGAGGAACCCGCGTCGGCTCAGCCCGTCACGGCCAGTTCCAGTTTCCAGGTTTACCATCATCACACCTCATCGTGAATGTATATGCCTGATCCATCATCTGCACTTCTCATACAAGCACACGGGCGCCTGTGCAACAACGGTCTCGGGGCAACATGCGGCAAGTGGAGTCCGTCCGGGGTATGCAGCACTGGCACGATGTGCGGATGAAGTTCCTCTCCATCCAGTCCTCGGTCGCATACGGGCACGTCGGCAACTCGGCCGCCATGTTCCCGTTGCAGCGGCTCGGCCACGAGGTGTGGCCGGTGTTCACCGTCGTGTTCTCCAACCACACCGGGTACGGTGCGTGGCGCGGGCCGATGCTGTCCCCGGATGACGTGCGCGGCATCGTGACCGGGATCGAGGAGCGTGGCGCGCTCGGCGAGGTCGGCGCCGTGCTGTCTGGATACCTGGGCGGCGAGGGGATCGTCGATGTTGTCGTCGATGCCGTCCAGCGGGTGAAAACTGCGAACCCCGAGGCGACCTACACCTGCGACCCCGTGATGGGCAACGCAAGGTCAGGCTGCTTCGTGGCGGACTCGATCCCGCCATTGATCCGTGATCGCGTCCTGCCCCACGCCGACATCCTCACGCCGAACCAGTTCGAGCTGGGGTTCCTGACCCGCACCGAGCCTGACAGCCTGTCCTCGACACTGGCTTCGGCAGATATGGCCCGCGACATGGGCCCGCGCACGGTGCTGGTGACAAGCGTCGAGCGGCCGGACCGACCGGAGAGCACCATCGAGATGCTCGTCGTGGCGGACGACGGAGCGTGGATCATACAGACGCCCTACCTTCCGTTCAAGGCGAACGGTTCCGGTGACGTCACCAGCGCTCTGTTCACGGCGCACTACCGCACCACTGGGTCAGCATCCCAAGCGCTCGCTGCGACGGCATCGAGCGTGTTCGACCTGCTCTCGAATACCCTGGCGTCCGGCGAGCGTGAGTTGCGGATCGTCGAGAGTCAGGAGACGTTCGCGCACCCGCGGATGCAGTTCGCGGTGCAGCAGGTCCGCTAACGTCGCGGCAACCACTACGCCACGTCGGTGCGCAGGCCAAACGCATGTGGGTCACTCGCACTGACGCGCGGTGGCCCTCATGCTTCGGGGTGGAGGTGGCGGGAATCGCACCTGTACCTCTCTGACCTGGGACGATACGGCTGGAACCACGAGTGTGTCAGCGGTGTGACACGAATTCTGTACTAAGAACGGCGTGACACCGGTGACTGTCGGTCAACCGATCACGATGCGACCGGGTGGATGGTATCCAGTGTGTCGCCGATCCGATCCCAGGTCGTGCTCGGCCTGCGGACCTTCAGTGCATCGTGCTCCGCGCCCTCGGCAATCCCGGCGGCGTGCTGAGGTCCGAGTGGCCGGCTGCTCAGGGTCAAGGGATTCTCGAGAACGATCGTCGGCCGCCGCCGGCGTGAAACCGACGTCCGTTCGTGCAAGCTCGACGGTGGACTGGAGGAGCGCCAGAACCCACTACCGAAGTTCGCCTCCCATTCCGAAACTAGAAGGGCAAGGTCACCTGGAACGAGGTGATCGAGGTGTCCCAGCGGCGGGCGCGCTCTGCCCCGAATTCGCTGCAGTTCCCGAAGTTCGAAGCCGGGCAACATTGGGGATGCGTGGGCGCTGACGCAGCTCCTGGCCCGCAGATGGGTTCGGGGCGGTCACGACTGCGACGCCACACTCTTCACGCTCTGGACGAGGGCGGCGGGAAGCATGCCGGCGCGGACGATGTCATAGTGCGCGAGCGCGCTGGACTTCCCGGGAACTGCCACGCCTCGAAGGATCGCCCAGGCACCTGCGAGCATGATGATGAACGGCTGGACGACCTCGGGCACTTGGGCGACGAGTTCCTGGAAGTTGCTGATGAGTTGCTCGATGGGACTCATGTCAGACCGTCCCATTCACTCGATGTGAGTGCGTCATGTGGCGGCGCTGCCGTCCTCGCCGTGGAGGGAGTCGATGAAGGTGCGCAGTGCGTCGTTGACCTCGTCGGCGTGCGTCCAGAGCAGTCCGTGTGGGGCGCCCTCGATCTCCAGGTAGTGGGCGTCGGGCAGTGCCTGGGAGAAGCGGCGGGCCGTGCTGTCGATGGGCAGGATCCTGTCGGCGGTGCCGTGCAGGATCAGAGCCGGTTTCCCGCTGCTGCGGACTGCGTCGACATCACTACGGAAGTCCTCGATCCACGAGGAGACGACGGCGTAGGACGCCACCGGGGCGCTGGCGACCGCGACGTTCCAGCTTCCGGTGACCGCTTCGTGGCTGATGCGAGAGCCGAGGTTCTCGTCGAGGTTGTAGAAGTCGGAGAAGAACTGCGTGTACCAGGCGTAGCGGTCACTCGTCGCCTGGGCG
>NZ_JAGSHT010000010.1 GCF_019947135.1 Occultella gossypii
CCGCAGCCAGGACTCCAACTTCTCCCGGTCACCATCACGCAACTCCAAGGCCGGGGCAGGACGATTCGCCATGCCCCCATCATTTCAAGAACCAAAGCGTTCAAGAACTAACGACACGCGGCACTAGTTGCGGCGCAACCGCGCCGGTGCTGCCGTTCAAACGGTGCTGAAGAGAGATCTTGTCCTCACACCTCACACTCTCGGTCGCCGAGACGTCTTCTTCACGTGGGCGCCCTCGCCGAGGGCCCGACGTCAAGATCCCACTCATCGACCGAAGGAACCTCCGCATGTCCATCGCTCTTGTCACCGGCAGTACCCGAGGTCTTGGTCTCGCGACCGCCACAGCACTCGTCGAGGCCGGCCATACCGTCATCATCACGGGAAGGGATGCCGAAGCCGTGCAGACGACATGTGCGGTGGCAAGGAGTGTCGGCCTCGTCTTCGAAGGCGTCACTCTCGACGTTGTCGATCCGGAGAGTGTCGCGTCGCTCGCGGAACTGATTCAGAACAAGTACGGAGTACTCGACATTCTCGTCAACAACGCGGGAATCTTGCCGGAAGCCACCGATCCCGCCTCCCACGATTTCGCATCCGTTGCAATGTTCCGCAAGACCTTCGAAACGAATGTCTTCGGCGTCGTAGCCGTGACCGAGGCTCTCCTTCCGCTTCTGCGCTCAAGCAAGGCGGGACGGATCGTGAATGTGTCGTCGACGATGGGCTCGCTCGCCGATCAAGGCGACCCTGAGTCGCCCTGGTTCTCGATGCTGGTCCCCGCCTACCAGACATCGAAGGCCGCGCTGAACAGCATCACCGTCGAACTCGCCAAGAAGCTGGCTGCGACCCCGGTCGTCGTCACGTCCGTCTGTCCGGGATGGGTACAGACCGACCTGGCACCGGGCAACCACGAGAATGCTCCACTCACCGCAGTAGCCGCTGCCGAGGTGGTTGTCAGCGCCGCGCTCGCGCCAGAGGGCGCCAGTAGCGGAACGTTCATCGACGCCGCGGGGCCGGTGCGCTGGTAACCGGAACGCGGCCCAGCCCCGTGCACACCTGGGATCTCCCGTGACCTCTCAGCCCGGTCGGCGGCGGTCCCGCGCCTGCCAGCAGGCCGTGTGCCAGTGCCGACGCTCGGACAGCGCGGCCTCGGCCCCGAACAGGTGATCGTCGCCCCACGCCACCACATGGGCCACGCCGGGCGCGATCTCCTGCACGCAACCGGGGCAGCGGTAGGTCTTGTCCGATCCCTGCACGGGACGCACCGCCCACTGCGAACCGTCCGCGCGGGTCTCGGTGCGGGTCCGCCCGCGCAGCACCGACTCCACGTCGAGCTCGGGGTGCGGCTCGGCGTAGGGTCGGCGGCGAGACTTGCGGGCCATGGCGCCATTCTCCCCCACATTCCCGACATGCCCGGGCCCACGGATGTCGGTAGCCTGACGCGGGTAGCTTGCCGCCGATCCTCGAGGCAGGACGCGATGCAGATGACCCAGAAGGTGCGGCATCGACGCGCCGACGTCGGCGCTCTGGAGGTGTTCTACCGCGAGTCCGGCACCCCGGAGCGCCCGGCGGTGCTGTTGCTGCACGGGTTCCCGAGCTCCTCGCACACATTCCATCAGGTCATGCCGCGGCTGGCCGAGGTGGCGTACGTGATCGCGCCCGACCTTCCCGGGTTCGGGCTGTCCTCGGCCCCGACCGTCGACGCCTACGACTACACCTTCGAGAATCTGTCCCGGACCGTCGAGGCACTGCTCGAAGGGCTCGGGGTAGAGCGCTTCTTCCTCTACCTGCACGACTTCGGGGCACCGGTCGGCTACCACCTGGCCACGCGCCTCCCGGGCCGCGTTGCCGGGCTGATCGTCCAGAACGGTAACGCGCACGAGGAGGGTCTGGGCCACCAGTGGGACGCCGCCAGGGCGTACTGGGCCGACCCGACCGACGCCAACCGCGCCGAGCTCGGGGACTGGCTCAACTTCGCCGGCACCCGCGACCAGTACCTCGCCGAGCTGCCCAGCTACCTGCGCGAGCTGCACCCGCCCGAGTCCTGGCACCTCGACTGGGAGCGGATGAGGCGACCCGGTAACATCGATGCCCAGTTCGCGCTGTTCACCGACTACGCCAGCCACGTCGCACGCTTCGACGAACTGGCCGCGTACCACCGCGCCCACCAGCCCCCGGCGCTCGTACTGTGGGGCAGTCGTGATGCGTTCTTCGACCTCGACGAGGTGCTCGCGTACCACCGCGCCCTGGAGCGCGTCGACTCACACCTCTACGACGCCGGGCACTTCCTGCTGGAGACCCACGCCGTCGAGTGCGCCGAGCTCATGCGGGCGTTCGTGCTCGACAATTCATGACGGTCTGCCGGCCCGGGCCACCCGCACGGACGCGGACGTGGCGGGCGCCTCAGAGGGTGCCGGTGGCGATCAGGTCGGCGTACCAGCGGGCGGAGTCCTTCGGGGTGCGCACCTGGGTGTCGTAGTCGACCCGGACGATCCCGAACCGGCGCTCGTACCCGAACGCCCACTCGAAGTTGTCGAACAGGGACCACACGAAGTAGCCGCGCACGTCCGCGCCGGCGTCGATGGCCCGGGCGACGGCGTCGATGTGGCCGTGCAGGTAGGCGACCCGGTCGTCGTCGTGCACTGCGCCGTCGGGACCCACCTCGTCGTCGAACGCGGCGCCGTTCTCGGTGATCATCAACGGCGTGGCCGGATACTCGCGGTGCAGTCGCAGCAGCAGTTCGACGAGGCCGTCGGGATCGATGTTCCAACCCATCGCGGTGTGCGGTCCGGGCATCTCGAGGAACTCCACGGTGTCCGCGCCGACCCAAGGGCTCGCGCCGTCGCCGTGCCCGTCGGCCCGCTCCGGCTCCCCCGCGCCCGCGTGCCGGCGGGCCCTGGACGTGGCGTAGTAGTTCACGCCGAGGGAGTCCAGCGGGACCTTGATGAGCTCGCCGTCGCCGGGCTGCACGAAGGACCAGTCGGTCAGGTGTGCGGTGTCGGCGAGCAGGTCGGCCGGGTACGTGCCCTTGAACAGGGGGTCCAGCCAGATCCGGTTGCCGACCGCGTCGAGCTGCCGGACGGCGTCCAGGTCAGCCGCCGAGGCCGCGTCCACCGGGCGGGTCACGTGCAGGTTCAGCGTGATCGAGATCGGGGTCTGCTCGCCGAGCTCGTCGCGGATCGCGCGCGCGGCCAGCCCGTGGGCGAGGTTCAGGTGGTGGGCGGCCCGCAGCGCCGCCACCGGTTCGGTCCGCCCGGGCGCGTGCACGCCGGCGGCGTAGCCGAGGAACGCCGCACACCACGGCTCGTTCAGGGTGGTCCACAGGCTGACCCGGTCGCCGAGCTCGGTCGCCACGATCCGCGCGTACTCGGCGAACGCGTACGCGGTGGCCCGGTTCGTCCAGCCGCCGGCCTCCTCCAGCTCGGCGGGCAGGTCCCAGTGGTAGAGGGTCACCACCGGCTGGATGCCGGCGGCCAGCAGCTCGTCGACGAGCCGGGAGTAGAACGCCAGGCCCTCGGGGTTCGCCGGCCCGGTCCCGCCGGGCTGTACCCGCGGCCAGGAGATGGAGAACCGGTAGGCCGCCAGCCCGAGGGAGGCCATCAGGGCGACGTCCTCAGACACCCGGTGGTAGTGGTCGATCGCGACGTCTCCGGTTTCCCCGTTGAGGGTCCGGCCCGGGGTGTGGGAGAAGGTGTCCCAGATCGACGGCCCGCGGCCACCTTCGGTGACGGCGCCCTCGACCTGGTACGCGGCGGTGGCCGAGCCCCACACGAAGTCGGCGCCGAAGCGGCGCCCGGTGCCCGGCTCCGCGGCTGCTTGCGTCGCTGGGGTTGTGTCAGTGCTGGTCACGGTCTGCTCCGTCGGTGTCGAGCCCCGCCCACGACGGCGGAACGTCCAGTGTGAGGGTATCCCCGCTCGCGGGGTGGTCGGCTCCGGCGAGGCGCACCGCCCAGGGGCGGTCGGTCCCGGCGGCGCTCACCTCGAGGCGGTCGCCGGTGCGGGTGGCCGTGAAGGTCGCCGCGGTGCCCGAGGCATCCGCCGTCGGGACGCTCACCGTGGTGGTGGCGCCGTCGGCGAGCTCGAAGACCGCCAGCCTCACGCCGTCGGCGTAGTCGTAGTCGGGCCGGTCGGTGCGGGCACCGAGCGGAAGCACGGCCCCGGGCCGCACGAGCAGGGGCAGCGTGTCGAAGCCGTGCCGCTGGCGCACCCACCGCGGGCCGGTCAGCTTCTCGTCGGTGAGCAGGTTCGTCCAGGTGCCCTCCGGCACGTAGAACTCGACGTCCCCGTCGGCGTCGAAGACCGGGGCCACGAGCACCGAGTCGCCGAGCAGGTACTGGGTGTCGGCCGCGGCCGCACTGCGGTCGTGTGGGAACTCCAGGACCATCGGGCGCATCACCGGCACCCCTTCGGCGGTGGCGATCTGGCCGGCCCGGGCCAGGTACGGCATCAGCTCGTACTTCAGGTGGATGAACCGGCGGGCCACGTCCACCGCCTCGTCGTCGAATGCCCACGGCACCCGGTAGGAGGACGACCCGTGCAGGCGGCTGTGCGAGGAGAGCAGGCCGAACGCGAGCCACCGCTTGAACACGGCCGGGTCGGGCATGCCCTCGAAGCCGCCGATGTCGTGGCTCCAGAACCCGAACCCGGACATCGCCAGGGACAGCCCGCCGCGCAGTGACTCCGCCATCGAGGCGAACGTGGACTCGCAGTCCCCGCCCCAGTGCACCGGGAACTGCTGGCCGCCGGCGGTCGCCGAGCGCGCGAACAGCACGGCCTCACCGGTCCCCCGCTCCTTCTGGAGGAGCTCGAACACGCAGGCGTTGTACAGGTGGGTGTAGTAGTTGTGCATCCGCTGCGGGTCGGACCCGTCGTGCCAGAGGACGTCGGTGGGGATCCGCTCGCCGAAGTCGGTCTTGAACGCGTCCACCCCCTGCCGCAGCAGCACCCGCAGCTTGTCCTGGTACCAGGTCCACGCGCCGGGGTTCGTGAAGTCCACGAGCGCCATCCCGGCCTGCCACATGTCCCACTGCCAGATGTCACCGTCAGCGGTCTTCACCAGGTAGCCGAGCTCGGCCCCTTCGGCGAACAGGTGCGAGCGCTGGGCGATGTACGGATTGATCCACACCGAGACCTTGAGGCCGCGCTCGTGCAGCCGGGTGAGCATGCCCTCCGGGTCCGCGAACGTGGCCGGGTCCCAGACGAAGTCGCACCAGTGGAACTGCCGCATCCAGAAGCAGTCGAAGTGGAACACCGACAGCGGCAGATCCCGCTGCGCCATCCCGTCGATGAAGGACGTGACCGTGGCCTCGTCGTAGTCGGTGGTGAACGAGGTGGACAGCCACAGCCCGTAGGACCAGGTGGGCACCCGCGCCGGACGACCGGTCAGCGCGGTGTACCGGCGCAGCACCTCCTTCGGGTCGGACCCGCCGATGACGTAGTACTGCAGAACCTGCCCCGGCACCGAGAACTGCGTGCGGGAGACCACCTCGGTGCCGACCTCGAAGGAGACCCGCTCCGGGTGGTCCACGAACACCCCGTAGCCGCGGTCGGAGACGTAGAACGGGACGTTCTTGTACGCCTGGTCCGAGGCGGTGCCGCCGTCCTCGTTCCAGATGTCGATCGACTGGCCGTTCTTGACCAGCGGCCCGAACCGCTCGCCGAGCCCGTACAGGTGCTCGGCCACCCCGATGTCGAGCTGCTCGCGCACGTAGTGCGAGCCGTCATCGGTCGAGATGATCCCGATGCCGCGATCGGCGGAACCGGTCAGGACCCGGCCCTGCGCGTCCGTGAACTCCAGGCGCCAGGGTCCGTCGGTATCGATCGTCGCCGTCAGGTCGCCCGTCGTGAACGTGGCGCTCTCCCCGGGCCGATCGGGCCGGTGGATGTGCACGGTCCCCGGCGCGGCCTCCAGCTCGAACGCCGGCCGCCGGTCGCGACCGCCCTGGAAGTGCTCGATCCGCACCCCGATCACGCCGTCCAGCGGCGAGTCGAGCGTGATGGTCACCATCGGCCGGTTCAGGGTGTCCCCCCGCCGGTTCAGTGCCGCCGTGGCCGCGTACACGGTCAGCGAGTCGCCGCCGTCCTCGACGGACTCCACGTGCCGTGGGCGCAGGATCTCCACTCCCGGCAGCACGTTCCAGTAGCCATCGGTGAACTTCATCGTTGCCTCTCGATCAGGACGACGCTGCCGCCGGCCGGGATGTCCGCGGTCTGCGGGTGGTCGGCGCCCGTGAGCACGTCGCGGCAGGGCCGCGCGAGCGGGACGGTCACCGGTGCGCCGGTGTGGTTGAACAGGAACGCGTGGTCGCCGCGGACGGCAAGCTCCACCCCGGGGGGTGGCTGCGCCACCATGCCCGACGGCGTCACGCCGGCCGCGTCGAGGCAGGTCGCCACCCAGGCCTCGAGCAGGTCGTCGCCGCCGACGGCGGCGAGGTAGAGCAGTCGACCGTCGGGCGAGCGGACCGCGGCCGGCGCGCCGTCGAGGTCGGCACCGGCGAACGTGGCGAGCACGTCGGCCGAGCCCACCACAAGCCGTTCCGCCCAGGTCTGCACGCCGTACCGGTGACCGTCCAGAAGCAGGGCGGCACCGCCGTCGGGCAGGGGGCACCACTCCTCGCCGCCGGCGCCCAGCAGGTCGGTGAACGGGGCCGGGAACGCCCCGGTGCGGATCGCGGCGTCGGCATCGGCGACGGCGCTGAACGGCCCGATCGCGAGGGTCCCACCGGCGCCGGTGAAGGCGCGCAGGTTGGCGACGGCGGCGTCGGTGACCAGGTGGAGCTGGGGCGCGAGCACGAGGTCGTAGGCGGTCAGGTCCGCCTCGGGGTGGACCAGATCGGTGGCCAGGCCGCGCCGCCACAGCGGCCGGTACCAGGACAGCACCTGGGGCAGCACCCGCAGCCGGGTGCTCGGTCCGCCCGGTTCCTCGGCCGCCCACCAGCTGGACCAGTCGAACGCGATCGCGACCCGGGCCCGGATCGGCGACCCGGCGACCGCCGCGAGGGCGGCCAGGTCGGCGCCGAGTGCGCGCACGCTGCGGTGCAGCCGGGTATCCGGTCCCGCGTGGGGAAGCATCGCCGAGTGGAACCGCTCGGCCCCGGCCGCCGAGGCCCGCCACTGGAACGAGAGCACGCCGTCGGACCCGTGGGCGATCGCACGCAGGGCGTCGGCACGCATCCGGCTCGGGGACTTCGGCGGGTTGTGGTCCCGCCAGTTCACGGCGCTGACGGCCTGCTCCATGAGCAGCCAGGGGCCGCCGGCCAGGGACCGCATCAGGTCGTGGGTGAGCGCGGCCAGGACCGGGGCGTCGGGGTCCACCGGGTCCGGGTAGGAGTCGTCGGAGATGACGTCCAGCTCGCCGGCCCAGGACCAGTAGTCCACGTGCGGGAAGAACCCCATGAAGTTGGTCGTGATCGGGGTCGCCGGGTCGACCGCGCGGATCGCGTCCCGCTGCGCCGTGTACAGCTCCAGCAGGGTGTCGGAGCAGAACCGGCGGTAGTCGAGCCGCTGGGTCGGGTTGATCAGGTAGGGCGCCGCCCGCGGCGGCACGATCTCCTCCCAGCGCCCGTACGCCTGGGACCAGAACGTGGTGGCCCAGGCGGTGTTCAGACCGGTCAGGTCCCCGTAGCGGGCCCGCAACCAGTTCCGGAACCCGACGGCGCACTGGTCGCAGTGGCAGATCTGCCCGAACTCGTTTCCGACGTGCCACATCACGACGGCCGGGTGGCCGGCGTACCGGGTGACGACGTCGGTGGCGATCTCGAGCGCGTGGGCGCGGTACGTCGGCGAGCTCGGGCAGAAGTGGTTGCGGGAACCCTGGCTCAGCCGCACCCCGTCCGCGGTCACCGGCAGCGTGTCCGGATGGTCATGGGCCAGCCACGGTGGCGGGCTGGCCGTCGGGGTGGCGAGGTCGACGGCGATGCCCGCGCCGGCGAGCAGGTCGAGGACGCGGTCGAGCCAGGCGAAGTCCCGCACCCCCGGCCGGGGTTCGATCCGGCTCCAGGAGAAAACCCCGACCGTCACCAGGTTCACCCCGGCCGTGACCATCAGCTCGACGTCACGTTCGACGACCTCGGCGGGCCACTGCTCCGGGTTGTAGTCACCGCCGTAGAGAAGTCCACGGGTGGCGGTGAGGTCCCGCAGTCCCGGTCCCGTCCTGTCGGTCATCGACCGCCTCCCTGCTGTCCGCACTGACTTGATCGACCGAGTTGTCGAAGCGTTTCAACACCCTAACGATGGCGACGACCTGTGTAAAGTGGCGCTCGCGACAGTCTGGTTTGGTAGGCCGATCGGAGTGGATCCATCACAAGCGCCACGCTTCCCCCGCTCTTCGAGGTACCCGAGGGCGATCCCGCGACACTGCTCTGGTACCGCGATGGGGCAACCGAGTTCGTCGAATCGCTTCCGGTCGGGAACGGCCACGCCGGGGCCATGGTCGGTGGCCGTGCGGGCGGTGAGCTGCTGCAGTTGAACGAGGGCTCGGCGTGGTCCGGGCCGAGCACCGACGCCGACCCGGCCCTCGATCCCGCGGATGGCCCGGACCGGCTCGCCCGCGTCCGCGCGCACCTGGCGGACGGCGACGTACGGGCGGCCGAGGAGGTGCTGCGCGCGTTCCAGGGCAGCCACTCCCAGGCGTACCTGCCGTTCGCGCGGCTGGCCGTCGCGGTGCGAGCGGACGGCGACACGCAGGTGGCGACGGGGGCGTCGGCCTCGGAGGTAGCGACGGGATCCGCGTGGTCCGAGGTAGCGACGGACCCGGCCCTGTCGGAGGAGCCGGGCGTGCCGGTCGGGGCGCCGTCGGACCCCGGCGCCGGTTCGGCCACCGCGCGCCGGTGGCTCGACCTGCGCACGGCCACGGCGGGGCACCGCTACGCGACGGGCGGGTCCAACGTGGCACACCGCACCTACGCCTCCCATCCGGCCGGGCTCATCGTGCACGAGGTGCACGCCGACGCCCCCGTGGACCTGGACGTGCGGCTGGACCCGGACCAGGTCCGGGAGGTCAGCCGTGGCGCGAGGACCTCGGCCGGGGCGCCCACTCCCGCCGACCGCTCCGCGATGACGAGCGGGGCAGCACGTCTCGTCCTCGAACTCCTGCTGCCAGGGGATGTCGCGCCCGGCCACGAGGGTGCGGACGAACCGGTCCGGTACACGGCTGATTCGCGTACCGGCGTCGTCCATGTCGCGATCGAGACCGACGGCGAGGTGTCGGCCGACGAGGCCGGCGTCCACGTGCACGCGGCGCGGGTGACCCGCCTGCTGGTCGCGACCGGGACCGTACTCCCCGAGCCGTCCGCGGACCGGCCCGGCCCGCCCCGGCCGGACCGGCACGCGAACACCGCCGACACCCTCGACGCGCTGCACGAACTGCTCGCCGCCCGGACCGAGGCCGCCCACGCCGTCGGGCCGGAGCGGTTGTACGCCGAGCACGTCGCCGACCACGGCGACCTGTTCGACCGGGTCCGGCTCGACCTGGGCCCGATCGCGCCGATGCCCACCGACGAGCGGATCCGGGCCGCCAACGCCCCCGGCGCGCGGACCGGCCTCACCGGGCTTGCCACGCTCGCGTTCCACTACGGCCGGTACCTGCTCATCGCCTCCTCCCGGACGGGCGGGTTCCCGGCGAACCTGCAGGGGATCTGGAACGACCGCCTCCCGGCCCCGTGGAGCTCGAACTACACCATCAACATCAACACCGAGATGAACTACTGGCCGGCGCTGACCACGAACCTCGCGCCGTGCCAGGCCCCGTTGCTGGATCTGGTGGACACCCTCGCCGGGACCGGTCGCGCCGCCGCCGCGCTCTACGGCGCCCGCGGCTGGGTGGCGCACCACAACACCGACCCGTGGGGTTACCCCTACTCGGTCGGAGCGGGCGCCGGTGACCCGTCCTGGTCGGCCTGGGCGATGGGCGGCGTCTGGCTGTGCCGCTCGGTCTGGGACCACCTGGAGTTCACCGGTGACGTCACCAGGGCCCGCCTCTCCTGGCCGGCGATCGAGGGCGCCTGCAGGTTCGCCCTGGACTGGATCGTACGCCCCGAGCACGGCCTCGCCGCGACGTCCCCGTCGACGTCGCCGGAGAACCGGTTCGTCGCGCCGGACGGTGGGCCCGCCGCCGTGTCGGTCTCCTCGACCATGGACGTGGCACTGCTGCGCGACCTGGCCACCCGGGCCGGCGCGATCGGGGCCCGGATCGGCGCGGACGCACCGTGGCTGGCCGACCTGGTGGCCGCCGTCGCGGCGCTGCCCGATCCTGTGGTCGGCGAGCGCGGCGAACTGCTCGAGTGGTCGGCCCCGCTGATCGAGTTCGAGCCGGAGCACCGGCACACCTCGCACCTGGTCGGGCTGTTCCCGCTCGGCCTGTGGACGTACGAGCGCACGCCCGCCCTCGCGGCCGCGGCGGCCCGGACCCTCGAGCTGCGGGGCGCGGAGTCGACCGGGTGGGCGCTCGGCTGGCGGCTGGCCCTGTGGGCTCGGCTTCGACGCGGCGACCGGTTCGGCGAGGTCCTCGCGCTCGCCCTGCGGGTGGCCGACGACGGCGCCGGCCAGCGCGGCGGGGTCTATCCGAACCTGTTCAGCGCACATCCGCCGTTCCAGATCGACGGGAACTTCGGCCTCACCGCCGGGATCGCCGAGGCGCTCCTGCAGTCGCACGCCGGCCGGATCGACCTGCTCCCGTCCCTACCGCCGCAGTGGCCGGCCGGCTCCGTGCGCGGTCTCGTGGCCCGCGGCGGCACCGTCGTGGACCTGGCCTGGGACGACGGCGGACGCCTCATCGAGGCAACGCTGCGCGCCCCGGCCGACGGCGAGCCGTCCACACATCTGGTGCGCTGGCCGGGTGGCTCCGAACGTGTTCGGATCGGTGCGGGCGAGACAAGGACCCTGAGTGGGGTCTCCGGGCAGGAAACGGGAGCAACCCAATGGTGACGATCAACGACGTGGCCCGCCGCGCGGGGGTATCGGTGTCCACCGTGTCGTACACACTCAGCGGGAAGCGGACGATCTCGGCGAGCACCCGGGCCCGGGTGGAGAGGGCGATCGCCGAGCTCGGCTACCACCCGCACGCCGGTGCCCGCGCCCTGGCCTCGGCCCGCACGAACATCTTCGCGCTGATGGCGCCGCTGCGCCCGGACGTGGACGTCAGCGTGATCATGCAGTTCGTCACCGGCGTGGTCACGCGGGCCCGCACCGCGGACTACGACGTGCTCCTGCTCACCCAGGACGAGGCCGACGGGGTGGGCCGGGTCGGCTCCGGCTCGCTCGTGGACGCCCTCATCCTGATGGACGTCGAGTCCGATGACCCCCGGATCCCGCAGGTCGCTGCGCTGCGGCAGCCGACCATCCTGATCGGCCTGCCGGAGGACGCCAGGGGCGTGAGCTGCGTCGACTTCGACTTCGAGGCGGCCGCACGCCTGTCCCTGCGACACCTGACCGCACTCGGCCATCGCAACGTCGCCCTGATCGGGCCACCACCGGCGGTGATCGCACGGCACACCTCCTACGCGGACCGCCTGCTGCGCGGCTACCGGGCCCAGGCCGAGCACGACGGCGTCGGTTGCGTCATCGAGCCGGCCGGCACCGCGCCCGGGGAGGCCGTCGCCGCCCTTGACGCCGTGCTGACGCAGGTTCCCGAGCTCACCGGCCTGGTGGTCCACAACGAGGCCGCCCTCCCGGTGATCCTGGCGACTCTGCGGGACCGCGGCAGGCGGGTCCCGGAGGACATCTCGGTGGTGGCACTGGCTCCGGCGGACGTCGCCGACGCCCAGCCGGTGCCGATCACGGCCATGGACATCCCGGCGCTGAACATCGGCCAGGTCGCCGTGGACATGGCGCTCGCCCGCCTGCGCGGGTCCGACACGGTCGAGACCCGCCTGATCGCGCCCACGCTGCACGAGCGCTCGAGCACCGCACCGCCGCGCTGAGCCGGGACCTCCGGCCCACCCCGCACCCCGAGCCGAGAGTGAAGATGGGGCCATGAAGATGCCACGCAGTGCCGTCATCGTCGGCTACGACGGCTCCCCCGACGCCGACCTCGCCGTCGAATGGGCCGACCGGGCCGCGGTGCAACGCTCCGCCCCGCTGCACCTGCTCACGTCGCTGTACGACCCGGCCGCCGTCAACCTCAGTCCCGCCACGGCCTGGTACGACCGGCACCTGGCTGAGCTGGAGCAGGCGGTGCAGGACCGGCTGGTCGGCCTGGCCAGCACCTCGGTCACCCACGAGCTGATCGGCGGGCCGGCGGTGCCTGCCCTCGTCGATGCCTCCGCGGGCGCGGCCATGGTCGTGATCGGCGCGCGCGGACACACCCAGGCGGCCGGGCTGCTGCTCGGCTCCGTGAGCCAGCACGTGAGCCGGCACGCCACGTCCCCCGTGGTGGTGGTCCGCCGGCCCGAGGACACCGAGAGCCGGCGGATCGTGGTGGGCATCGACGGTTCCGGCGGATCCGCCGCCGCGCTCGACTTCGCGTTCGCGCAGGCAGCACTGACCGGGTCACCGCTTCGGGTGGTGCACGGCTGGTGGCACACCCGGCCGGGCCGCGTCGAAGGTCTGTCCAACCCGATCAACGACATCCCCGAGGCCCTCGCCTCCGGGGAGCGCATCGTCTCCGAGGCCCTCGCCGGTCGGCGCGAGCAGTACCCGGACGTGACCGTGGAGACCGTCGTCGTGCCGCGGCCGCCGTCGGTGCTGCTGACCGAGGAGTCCGCGACGGCGGCGCTGGTGGTCGTGGGATCCCGGGGTCGGGGCACGTTCACGGGGATGCTCCTTGGTTCGGTGAGCCAGGACGTGCTGCGCACCTCGCGGTGCCCGGTCGCAGTGGTCCGATAGGCCCGAGGGCCTCAGCCCTTGATCGCCCCGAAGATCACGCCCTTCGTGAAGTGGCGCTGCACGAACGGGTAGACGACCAGCACCGGGATGATCGCGAGGACCATCACGGCCATCTTCACCGGTAGCCCGGTCACGGCGCCCGTCGCGACGTCCACCTGCCCGACCCCGGAGCCCGGCAGGGTGACCCCCTGCAGCACGTACGAGCGCAGCACCAGTTGCAGCGGCCACTTGGCGTTGTCGTTGATGTAGAGCATCGCGTTGAAGAACGCGTTCCAGTACCCGACGCCGTAGAACAGGGCGACCACCGCCGTCACGGCCTTCGACATCGGCAGCACGATCTGGCCGAGCACGCGCCACTCCCCCGCACCATCGATCCGCGCGGCATCGGTGATGCCGGGGTCGATGCCCATGAAGAAGTTGCGCAGCAGCAGCACGTTGAACGCCGAGACCGCGCCGGGCAGGATCAGCGACCAGTAGGTGTCGATCAGGCCGAGGTTGCTCACCAGCAGATAGGTCGGGATCATTCCGGCCCCGAAGAACATCGTGATCAGCAGTACGAAGAGGATCGGGCGGTGTCCGAAGGAGGTCGGCTTGGAGAGCCCGTAGGCACACAGGATGGACACGGTGGTGGACAACAGAGTGCCGACCGCTGTGACACCGACACTGACCATGGTCGCCCTGGTCACGATGCCGCCGGCGAGGATCTGCCGGTAGGCCGCCGTCGTCAGTTCCGTGGGCACGGTGATCAGGCCGCCGGCCTCGGTCACGGCCGCCGTCGTGGACAGGGACGTGATGATCACCGTGTACAGCGGGTAGACGACCGCCAGCACGATCAGGGCGAGCACGATCACCTTCGCGCCGGTCCCCAGCGCGGTGGGTCGGTCCTCCCAGGCCGGGCGGTGCTTGGAACGGCGGGGACGACGGCGGGAGTCGGGCCGGGCGGTACCGGCGGCGGCCTCGTCGATGGCCGGGTGGGTTCCCCGGTTGGATCCGAGTGCGGTACTCATGCGCGCTTGTACACCCCAGCTTCTCCGAAGACGTGTGCGATCTTGTTGGCCCCGAGCACGAGGATCAGGCTGACGATGCCCTTGACCAGGCCCGCGGCGGCCGCGAAGCTCCAGTCGCCGTTGATCACGCCCTGGTAGTAGACGAACGTGTCGAGCACCTCGGCCACGCCGGCGCCGACGGCGCCGCGCTGCAGGATCAGCTGCTCGAAGCCGACGGTCAGTGCGTCGCCGAGCCGCAGGATGAGCAGCAGGATGATCACCGGACGCAGGGCCGGCAGGGTGATGTGCCAGATCCGGCGCCAGCGGTTCGCGCCGTCCATGACCGAGGCCTCGTACAGCGCCGGGTCCACGGTGGACAGCGCCGCCAGGAAGATGATGATGCCCCAGCCCGCGTCCTTCCAGACCGACTGCGCCGTGATCAGGACCAGGAACGTGTCCGGGTTCGTCATGATGTCGAACCCGGCGAACCCGTTCGCTTCGAGGATCCGGTGCAGCTGCCCGGCGCCGCCGAGCAACTGCTGGAAGATCGTCACGACCAGCACCCACGAGAAGAAGTGCGGCAGGTACACGACGGACTGGATCGTGGTGCGGATCGCCGGGGTGATGACGCTGTTCAGCAGGAGCGCCAGCACGATCGGGATCGGGAAGAAGAACACCAGCTGGAACGCGGTGATCACCAGCGTGTTGCGCACCGCGTCCCAGAAGAGCGGGTTCGTGAAGACGCGCTCGAAGTTCCACCAGCCGACGAACGGGGAGTCGAGGATGCCCACGTACGGGGAGTAGTCCTGCCAGGCGATCACGTTGCCGAGCATCGGCACGTACGCGAACACGCCGAGCAGCACGATCACCGGGACCGTCATGATGAGCAGCGACCGGTCCCGTTTGATCCGGGTCCACGCGCTCCGGTGCCGCACGGGCGGGTCGGAGGTGGCGGCCGGGACCGGTCGAGGTGCGCGGTCGGACCGGCCGGTGCGGCCGGCACCGGCGCTACGGGTCGGTGCCGTCACTGCGCGTCCAGGATGCCGGTGTAGAAGGCGCGCAGCTCCTCACCACCCGAGGTCCGCCAGGTCTCGATCGCAGTGTCCAGGTCCGCCATGGACTTGCGGCCGCGGGAGATGTCCTTCTCGAGGTCCTCGAACGGCTGGGCCAGGGAGGCGTACTGGGTCGGCTCGGTGACCTGCATCCCGAAGAAGGCCGGGTCCTGGACGAACCCGGCGGCGTCGGCCATCCAGGTGCAGAACGCCTCCACGTAGCCCGGGTACTGCACCTTGGTGTTCACGACGGGCGGGTCGGTCAGGAAGATATACGTGGGCTGCACCTCGGTCGCGGCGAGCTCGGTGGCCACCGGCAGGTCGTTCTGGTCGAACGTGAAGTGGACGTCCTCGAGGCCGAAGTTGATCAGCTGGTACTCCGTCGTGCCGAACGGGGAGGCGAGGAAGTCGGCGACCGCGAGCAGTTCCTCGATCCGCGCGGAGTCCTCGTTCTTCTTGATGAACGAGATGATGTTGGCCGGGTTGCCCTTCCAGAGCACCGGGGTGCCACCGTCCGCCGCGAACGGCGTGAACGGACGCTGGGAATAGGTCGGGTTCGACGCCAGCTGCCGGCCGAGCGCCTCGTGCCAGCCGCCGACGCCGTCGTTGCTGATCAGCACCAGACCGGACTCGAACCGGGTCTTGGCGTCCCCGGAGTTGTCCGCGACGGCGTCCGGGTGCACCGACCCCTGCGCGAACAGCGCCGCGTTCCACTCCAGCGCGGCGCGGTACTCGTCGGTCTCGACCCGGTGGGTGAGCGTGCCGTCGTCGTTGATCCGCCATTTCGGCACCACACCGTGGATGATCACCGAGGAGTTCCACAGGTCGTTGGCGCCCCACCGGTCGGCGCCGGTGAGCTCCTTGGCCAGGTCGAGCAGCTCCTGGCCGTTCGTCGGCTGCGTGGTGATGCCCTCGGCCTCGAGGATGTCATCGCGGTAGAAGATCGCGTCCGTGATGATCTCACCGGGGAACGGCAGCGCCTTCAGCTGGCCGTCGAAGACGCAGAACTTCCAGACGTCGGTGGGGATGTTCGCAAGGTTCGGATATTTCTCCACGGCGTCCCCGGCCAGATAAGGGGTGAGGTCCTCGAACAGGGCCTCGACGGCCTGGTCGAAGCGCGGTGGGATGTTCCAGGTGGGGATGGAGACCCAGTCCGGCACGTCCCGCTCGGAGGCGAGCACCGCGGCGAGCTTGTCGCCGTAGGTGTTGCCGTCGCTGATCTGGAACGTGATCGTGGACCCGATCGCGGCGTTCACGGCGTCGAAGTACTGGTTGCCCTCGGTGGGCGGGATGGCGCCCCAGAGCGGGGTCATCGCGGTGAACTCCGAACCGGATCCGGGCGGGGCGTCGAACACCTGGACCAGGTCCGTCGGGATGGTCGAGTAGCCCGCCGTGGAGCCGTTCACGCTCGGGAAGTCCGGGGTCACGTAGTCGATCGGGACGTGGTTGGGCAGCACGCCGGCGACGTCGCCGCCCCCGCCACTCGGGCCACCGGAACCGCTGGGCGGCTCGGAACTGCATCCGGCGAGGGCGGCCGAGGTGGCCGCGCCGAGCCCGAGGATGGTCAGGAACGACCGCCGGTTCAGCGGTAGCACCCGGGTCACGTCTGGGTGGGAGTCCAGGTTCATGTTCGCGTTCACTCCTTCGTGGATGGCGGACCGCTGCCTCGGTGCGCCTCTGTGCGCACTCATCGAAGCGGTTCGAACGTGCCGATCGTAAGCCACCATGTCCGGACAGCGCAACCACCCCCGCCGCCGACTCCGGCGGCTGGAAAGGTGTCCGAAGAACCGCCATAATGAACCGAGATGGATAGGCATCGGGGTGCCGGGGCCCACTCGGCAGAACGACCGGCCGTGACGATCCCGCAATCGAACCGATTCGAACCGGGCTCGCTCTATCACTCAAGCGTCAAGGCAAAGGAGCATCGACGGTGCCTCAGCAGGACACGGCAGGATCGACCACCCGGCAGGACGTCCCGGCACTCGTCGGTGACCTCCTCGCCCGGCTCACCGACGACGAGAAGGTGGCGATGCTGCACCAGGCGAGCCCCGCCGTCGAGCGCCTTGGCCTGGCTCCGTTCACGACCGGTGCGGAGGTGCTGCACGGGGTCGCCTGGCTCGGCCGGGCGACCATGTACCCGCAACCCGTCGGTCTCGCCGCGGCCTGGGACCCGGACCTGCTGCGCCGCGTCGGGACCCAGGTGGGCACCGAGCTGCGGGCCAAGCAGGCCGCGGACCCGGCGGTCAGCCGCAACGTCTGGGCGCCCGTGGTGAACCCGCTGCGGCACCCGCTGTGGGGCCGCAACGAGGAGGGCTACTCCGAGGACCCGCACCTGACCGCGGAACTGGCTGCCGGGTACGCGCTCGGCCTGCGCGGCGATGACCCCCGGCTCTGGCGCACCGTGCCGACGCTGAAGCACTTCCTCGCCTACAACAACGAGACCGATCGCGCCGTCACCTCCGCACAGCTGCGCCCGCGGGTGCTGCACGAGTACGAGCTCCCGGCGTACCGGGGCCCGATCGAGGCCGGCGTCGTCGGCGCGGTGATGCCGTCCTACAACCTGGTGAACGGCCGGCCGAACCACGTGGCCCGGGAGCTGCTGGACCTGCTGCGGTCCTGGACCCATGAGTCCGTGCTCGTGGTCTCGGACGCGGGCGCCCCCACGAACCTGAGCCGGTCCGAGCGTTATCACCCGGACCCCGTCGAGGCGCACGCGGCCGCCCTGTTGGCCGGGGTGGACTCGTTCACGGACAACGGTCCGGACCCCGAACCCACCCTGGCCCTGGTCCGCGAGGCACTCGAGCGTGGCCTGATCACGATGGCGGACGTCGACCGGGCGGTCGCGCGGGTGCTGACCGTACGAGTGCGCTCGGGCGAGTTCGACCCGGACGATCCGCACGCCGGCATCACCGCCGAGCACCTCGATCTGCCCGAGCACCGCGCCCTGGCCCGGGAGTCGGCGGGCCGCGCCGTGGTGGTGCTCCGGAACCGCGAGGTGCTGCCGCTGACGCCGGCCGGCTCGGTGGCCGTGATCGGCCCGCTCGCGGACCGGGTGCTGCCCGACTGGTACGCGGGCACGCCCCCATACACGGTGAGCCTCGCCGACGCCGTCCGGGCCCGTTGGGCCGCCGGCCCGGGCGGTGCGCCGGACGTACGGGTCGTGGACGGCTCGGACCGCGTCGCCCTGCGGTCGGTCGGCACCGGCGGGTACCTGCGGGCCGGCGCCGACCGGGTGTTGCTCGCCGATGGATCCCTCGCCGCGTCCGCCGTGCCGGGTGAGGACGTGCTCTGGGACGTGACCGACTGGGGCCACGGGGTACTCACGCTCGCCGGGGCGGATACCGGGCTGCTGCTGCGCGCCGAGGGCGAGCAGGTCCTCGCCGACGCGACCCGCCCGCAGGGGTGGGTCGTCGGGGAGTCCTGGCGCGGGCGCCGCCATGACGACGACACCTGGTCGTTCCAGCACCTCGGGACCGGCCGGTGGCTGCGCACGGAGGCGTACGGCGGTGGAGTCGGTGCCACCGCGGCCTCCCCCGCAGAGGCCGAACGGTTCGTGCGTCGCGTGGTGCGCTCCGGCACGGCCGCCGCGGCGGCCGCGGCGAGGGAGGCGGACGTGGTGCTGTGCGCCGTCGGCAACGACCCGCACCTGCTCGGCCGCGAGACGCAGGACCGGCCCGGGCTCGCCCTCCCCACGCCGATGGCCGAGCTGTGGCGGACCGTCCAGGAGGCGAATCCGGCGGCGGTGCTGGTACTGGTCTCGAGCTACCCGTACGCGCTCGACACCGCGGCCCGCGGGGCGGCGGCGATCGTGTGGACCTGCCACGGTGGTCAGGAGGCGGGAAACGGCCTGCTGGACGTGCTGCTCGGCGAGGTCGAGCCGAGCGGCCGCCTGCCCCAGACCTGGTGGGCCACCGAGGCGGATGCCGGTGACCTGCTCGACTACGACATCCTCGGCGCCGGCACCACCTACTGGTACTCCGAGGCCGAGCCGCTGTTCGCGTTCGGGCACGGCCTCACCTACTCCCGGATCGGCTACGAAAGCCTGAGGGTCGAGACCGGCGAGGCCGGTGTGCTCGCCCGCGTCACCGTGACGAACACCGGGGACCGGGAGGCCACGGAGGTGGTGCAGGCCTACACCGACGCTCCCGGGCACCCGGTGCGGTTCCCGCGCCGCCTCGCCGCCCATGCCCGGGTGCACCTCGCCCCCGGACAGCGCCGCACCGTGGACCTGCCCATCCCTGCCGATCGGTTCGCCATCTGGGACACCACCCGCGGCGCGATGGTGGTCCTGGCCGCCGACTACCGCGTACTCGCCGGCCCGAGCGCGGCGGACACCCCGCTGAGCGTGCGCGTCGAACTCGAGGGCGAGGTTGTCATCGCGCACCGTCTGCCCCTGCGCGCGGTCGACTTCGATGCCCACAGCGGCACCCGGATCGAGGAAGCGACGTCGGTCGCGGGCGAGGTGGTCACGGCGCCGTCCGGCTCCGGCTGGCTGACGTTCACCGCCGTCGACGGGCTCGCCGACGCGGCCGTGGTGACGCTCGCGCGGACGGCGTCCGGACCGGCGTCGGTCACCTTGGAACAGGTCGCCGACGGCGCAGCGCACCCGTTCGCGCGGGCCGAGGTTCCCGCGGGGCTGGGCCGCCACGAACTCACCGAGGTGCCGCTGGAGCCCGTGGGGTCCTCGGGGCCACCGGTGGCGAGGCGGACCTCGGGCCTGCGGGTGGTGCTGACCGGCCCGGTGCGCCTGGCCGGGATCGGCGCACGGGGGCGGGGCACCGACCACGTCGCGCCGTGATCGGCGGTACCTGGCGCGTCGAACCCAACCACCATCGTCAGTACGGTCTGGCGCCGTCGACCGCCACTGGCTCGATCCAGGCTTCGTGCGTGAGCACGCGGCCGGGTAGACGCCTCCAGCGCGGTGTCCGGCCACTGGGTCCGCCAGATCACTAGGTTGCGCTCCTCGCGCAGCGGTCCGAGGGCCGAGCGGACGTGAGTCGGTTCAGCGGCGACGACGATCAGTGCGCGTCGCACTGGAGGGAGCGAAACTCGATGTCGGGCGCGTATCGCGCGCGCCAGCGGTGCGCGTCCGATCGGGACCCCCGACTCCTGTGAGCCGGACGGCGCCGTGTGGGTGTGGCTACCGGGCCAGCCGCTCCACGATCGCCCCGAACAGCGGCGGGACCCGGGCCGCGACCGGCACGATGGCCGCGCGCCCGGGTGACATGGCCCACCGCACGAGGCCACTGGTGAGGAGCCGGTAGTCCCGAGTCGCCCGGGCCCAGGCCCGTTCGTACGCCTCGGGGCCGTCGTCGAGGGTGGCCACCGCGGCCCGGGCCTGGGCGAGGCCGACGCTCAGGCCCTCACCGGTCAGTGCGTCGACGTAGCCGGACGCGTCACCGACGAGCCGGATCCGCCCGGCGACCCGTCGGCGGGAGCGTTGCCGCAACGGTCCAGCGCCACGAACCGGACCGAGCGGCTCCGCGTCGCGTAGCCGGTCCGAGATCTCGGGGAACGTGGCGAGCGCGTCCGTATAGTCGACACCGGCCGGGCCGAGCAGCGCCACGCCGACGGCGTCATCGGCGACAGGCGTCACGTAGGCCTCCACCTCGGCGCCCCAATGCACTTCGACGAGATCGGTCCAG
The DNA here is from genome assembly GCF_019947135.1 of Occultella gossypii. Taxonomy (GTDB): domain Bacteria; phylum Actinomycetota; class Actinomycetes; order Actinomycetales; family Beutenbergiaceae; genus Occultella; species Occultella gossypii. The sequence continues at coordinate 20,500 of NZ_JAGSHT010000010.1, forward strand.
GCGGCCACTCGGAAGTGCCGGCGCAATCCGAACCGGCGGCGCTCCCGCCCTCCGCCGGACGCAACCGCCAGTCCGGCGGCGCGCCGGGTGGTGGAGTGCAGGCCGTCACAGGCGATCAGGAACCGCGCCGCGATCCCCGCCGCCTGCACGCCGTCGGGCGACTGGCTGATCCGGTCCGCCCGGGCGCGCACATGCTCCACACCGAGGTCGATGCTGCGGGCGTACAGCGCCGCGTGCAGCGTCGTGCGGCGAACCCCACGACCGGACCCGGTCGCGAAGAGGTGATCCGCGTGCCGACGGCCGTCACGGTAGCTGATCCCGGTCAAGACGTGCCCGGTCGGATCGACACCGAGCCGGTGCAGGCCCGCGAGTGCGCCGGGCATCAGGCCCTCGCCGCATGCCTTGTCGACAGGAGCGGTGCGAGGCTCCACCACGACCACCTCGCGGCCGGCCAGCCGGGCCTCGATCCCGACGGCCAGTCCCACCGGACCGCCCCCGACGACGAGTATGTCGGTGCGCGACTGGCTCACTGGCCCGTTCCTGCGGACGCATTGCCACCGGGCCGGGTCGCCTCCGCGAGGGCCCGCTCCTCGGCCGGGATCCGAAACCTCAGCAGCAGCACGGCGTTGAGCACGGTGAACACCGCGGCGGTGACCCACGACGTGTGGATCAGCGGGAGCGCGAGCCCTTCGACGACGACCGCGACGTAGTTCGGGTGGCGCAGCCGTGCGTAGGGACCCGCGTGGACGAGTGGAAGGCCGGGAACGACGATGATCCGGGTGTTCCACCGCCGGCCGAGCGTCGCGATGCACCACCAACGCAGTGCCTGGCTGGCCAGGACCGCGGCCAGCGCCGTCCAGCCGAGGACCGGCAGGAACGGGCGGTCCGCGAACCACGCCTCGGCCACGCATGCGATCAGCAGCGTGGTGTGCAGGGCGACCATGGCCGGGAAGTGACCTTGCCCACGCTCCACCCCGCCATGATCGAACGCCCACCGGGCGTGCTGGGTCGAGACGACCAGTTCGAGGAGCCTCTCGAGCGCGGTCGCACCCACCACGGCGACGAACAGCACGAACGCCGGGCTCATGGCTCGGCCTCCCAGCGCAACAGGACCAGTTCCGCACACACGCCCGGTCCGAACGCCAACAGCACCCCGTACGACCCCGGTGCCGGACCGTTGCGTTCGAGCGTGTCGGCCAGGACGTGCAACACCGACGAGGAGGACAGGTTGCCGACCGCCGCGAAGCAGTCCCGGCTCACCTGCAGGTCGCGATCGTCCAGGTCGAGCGCGCCGGCGACGGCGTCGAAGATGCGAGGGCCGCCCGCGTGCACCACCCACGTGGTGACGTCCTCGCGCGCGAGCGTGTGCTCCTCGAGCAGGGTCGCCACGTCGCCGGCGAGGTGCTCGGCGATCACGTCCGGCAGCCCGGCCGAGAGCATGATCGCGAAGCCGGTGTCCCTGATGTGCCAGCCGAGCTGGTCTGCGGTGCCGGGGTAGAGACAGCTACGGCTGCCCAGCACCTCCGGGCCGCGACGCCCGACCCGGCCGGCTGGGTGGCTCCGACCCACCAGCACCACGGCGGCTGCACCGTCCCCGAACAGGGCGCTCGAGACGAGATTCGCCGTCGAGTCGTCGCCCCTCTGGAACGTCAGCGAGCACAGCTCCACCGAGACGAGCAGACCGACGTGCTCCGGGTGGCCGACCAGATAGTCGTGTACCCGCGCGATCCCGGCGGCGCCGGCCACGCAGCCCAGGCCGAACGATGGCAGTCGCCGGACGTCACTGCGCAGCCCCAGCCGGCCGACCAGCGCGGCATCGATGGATGGCGCCGAGATCCCGGTGACAGATGTGAAGAGCAGGAAGTCGACGTCGACCGCCTCGATCCCCGCCCGGCTCAGCGCCGTTCGGCAGGCCTGCTCCGCGAGCGTCGTGCCCTCGGAGATGAACAGGTCGTTGGCGCGCCCGAACGACGTCAGCGCGCCGTACTCCTCGAGCGGGAGCGCCAGGTGCCGGGTGCGCACTCCGCTGGAATGCTGTAGCCGGGCCAGCGCGGCGCGCCGCGCCGGATCCGCGCTGAGGAGTGGACCGATCGTGTCGATGATGTCCTGTTGGGGGTGTGCGCGCCCGGGAAGCGCGGTTCCGACCGCAACGAGGCGCGACATCGTGGCATCGTGTCACGCTGTTGACTCGTCGGCAGCGCCAGCCGATGACGTGCCGGGCGGTTCGAGGAGGAGAACGCGTGAGATCGTGGTCCCGGACCGCTCGTGGTCTGCGCTCCGCCAGTCATCCGGGCCCGACGGCGGTCGTGACCCTGCTCGCCGCGGCGTTCGCCCTCGGTGTGGGCGCCAATGCGCCGCAGGCCGTCCTGGTCACCCTCGCGGTGCTCGCCGGGCAGCTCTCGGTCGGCTGGTCGAACGACTGGATCGACGCCGAGCGCGACGCCGCTGTCGCGCGTGGCGACAAGCCCGTCGTCGCGGGCACGGTCTCGGTCGCGCTGCTGCGCCGGGCCGCACTGCTGGCGTTGGCGGCCTGCGTCGTGCTGTCCCTGGCCACGGGCTGGGCCGCCGGTGCGGTGCACCTGGCCGCGGTGGCCAGTGCCTGGTCATACAACCTCGTCCTGAAGGTCACGCCGCTCTCCTGGCTGCCGTACGCCGTCTCCTTCGGACTGCTGCCCATCTTCGTCGTGATGGCCTGCGTGCCCGGTGCATCCACCGCCCCGTGGGCGGTCCTCGCGACGGCGCTGCTCGGGATCGGCGCGCACGTGGCGAACACGCTGCCCGACCTGGAGTACGACCGGCGAACGGGCGTCCGGGGGTTGCCGGTCCGGATCGGGCGGCCCGCGTCGAGCCTGCTCGCCCCGCTGGTTCTGATGCTGGCGACCGTTGTCGTCGTCCTGGGCCCCGACCACCCGCCGGGTCCGGCCGTCTGGACCGGGGCCGCCGTCACTTGCGTCCTCGCGGCCGCGGCCGGAGTCGTCGGCAGGATCCGCACGCGCAGCCGGCTCCCGTTCGCGCTGAGTATGGCGGTGGCGGCTGTCTGCGTGGTGCTGCTGGTGATGGCCGCGCCCGAACTCATGCTGTCCGGCTGAGCCTGCTCCTCCCACCCGAGCACCGGTCCCGATCAGGCAGTGCCTGGTTCTGCGGGTCGTCGGCACGCCCCGGGCCCGGGCCCGGTCAGGAGATCAGGAGATCAGCGCCGCAACGGGCCCAGCGCAGCCGCGAGCCGCTCACCCATCAGGCGGTATCCGACCGCGTCGGGGTGCACCTCGTCGGAAAGCAGGTGCACGTCCTGGTGGCCGATGATGCTCGGTCCGTCGATGAGGTGCAGCCGGTCGTCGTCGGTGCCCGCGACCACGTCGGCGATGGCGTCACGCATCCACTCGAGGGTGACCCCGACCGCGTTCGGTGTGCTCTCCAGCGGCGGCGACACGATCGGCGTGATGACGGCGATCACCGCCGCCGGATGGCCGGTGCGCACCTGGTCGATCAGCCCCGCGACCTGCGGGCCGAACGTGCGCTGCGACATCGTTGCCCCGCCCTGCACGTTGATGCCCAGGCACAAGCTGACGACATCCGCCGGGATCCCGGTGATCGTGCGGACTGCGACCGGGTCGAGGTGGCACTGGCCGCCGAAGCCGAGGCAGGTGAGATCCCAGTCGAGGGCTCGGGCCACGAGCGCCGGCCACGTCTCACTCGGCCCGGCTGCGGCGCTGCACTGCGTGATCGAGGATCCGTAGGCGGTCCAGCGCGTGGCCGGGGCGGGGTCCGCATGCGCCGAGCCGGTGAGATGGACCGACCTGATCCAGGTCTCGCCGTCCTGCGGCAGCCACGACCTCAAGACGCACTCCCGCGGACTGCCGTGCCATGGCGACCAGTTCCGGCGCGAAGGCCCGGTCCACCAGACCCGGCAGCAGCCGCCAGACCCGCAGCGCGCCGTCACGCGCCTCCCAGCCGACCGCGCCGCGCCAGGAATCGGGTCGGACATCGGGTCGCAGATCCACGCTCACCGTCGCACCCTACCGTCGCCCCTTCGATCCCGAGCGCTCCCTGCTTCCCAATGCCGGGGACGAGGCCGCCAAGCGCCCGGTGGCCGAGTTTCTCGACCCGATCGGGTACGACGCCCCAGCGCGACACCGCAGCGTACGCACAGCCATACGCCGCGCCGGGTACGTCCTATCCCACCTGGTCGGCACGGCCTGCGACTGGTCCGCACTCGGCATGACCTGCCGCGTCTGGACCGCACGGCGGGTGCAGAATGGGGAGTATGGGTGCATCGGACCTGACGAGGGCGAGCGCCGGCCTCCGGGTGGACACCACCGGGTGCTCGGTCGACGACCTGGTCTACTGTGGCGCCGTCCAGGTGGCCGCCGACTCGTCTGAGCCCTGGGACGGGATCGTCGAGCGGGCCGTCGCCGAGGGCTGGCTCGGCGTCGAGGCGCTGTCCGGGCTGCCCGGCTCCGTCGCGGACGTGACCCGCGCCAATGCGTCCGCATACGGCCAGTCGGTGAGCGACGCCGTCGTGTCCGTGCGGACCTGGGACCGATCCGTCGACCGGCAACGGACGTTCGCGGCCGTCGAGTGCGACTTCGGGCCCGGCTCGTCGCGGTTCACCGAACAACTCGCCGACGGGTCGCTGCGGTACGACCTCCGCGAGGTGACCCTCCTGCTCAAGCAGGGCGATCTCACCACCCCGGTCCGCGACGACGCGCTCGTCGCCAGGCTCGGCGTCGCGTCCGGTGACCGCGTGCCCCTCGACCTGGTGCGCCGCGCGGTGCTGGGCGGCTGACCGGGATCAGCCGGCGGCGACCGGACTCGTCACCTCCACGCCGTCGCGGTAGACCTGCTGCACCCGCAGGTCGGCATCGGTGACCACGACGTCGGCCCGGTAGCCCGTGCGCAACGCACCCACGTCCTCGAGGCCGAGCACGCCGGCCGGGGTCGCGGAGGCGGCCAGGACGGCCTCGCGAAGGCCCACACCGCCGTCGACCGTGGTCCGCACCACGTCGATCAGGTGCGCCGTGCCACCCGCGATCGAGCCACCCTCCACGAGCCGGGCCACGCCCGAGGTGACCTGCACGGCGAGCGCGCCGAGCAGGTACTGCCCGTCGGGCATGCCGGTCGCCGCCATCGCGTCGGTCACCAGCGCGATGTGCTCCGGGCCGACCAGGTCGAACACCTCCCGGACCAGGTCCGGGGACAGGTGCGTGCCGTCCCCGATCAGCTCGACCACGACCGCCCCCTGCCGGGCCAGTGCCAGCGCCGGTGGCACCGGGCCGGGGTCGCGGTGGTGGATAGGCCGCATGCCGTTGAACAGGTGCGTGATGGTGGGCCGCCTCCGGGCGGCTCCGGCCATGGCCTCGACGGCCTCGACCAGCGCGGCTCGCATCGCAGGGGCAGCGGCGTCGGTGTGCCCGAAGGAGGGCACCGCACCGGCGGCGATCAGGGCCTGTGCCACTCCCCCGGGACCGACCACGCCGGGCGAGTCGGGAGCGATCGTCATCGAGACCACGTGGCCGCGGCCGAGGGCGAGCAGGTCCGCGGTCAGCGCCGGATCCCCGTCCAGGAGCAGGGCCGGGTCGTGGGCGCCGCAGCGCACCTCGTTCAGGAACGGCCCCTCCAGGTGGATCCCGACGATCTCACCGGCGTCCGCGAGATCGGCGAGCGTGCTCACTCGGGCCCGGAGCGTGTCCGGGGCAGCGGTGACGAGGGACGCGACCATCCGGGTGGTGCCGTGCGTCAGGTGCTCGGTGACAGCCGGTCGGGCGGCCTCCGCATCCACGGCGTCCGGGAACCCGACCCCGGCGCCGCCGTGGTTGTGCAGGTCGACGAGGCCGGGCAGGATTGTGCGGCCCGACGGCGCCTGCGCGCTTGCGACGACGGCCGCGGCCGGCCCGCTCGCGCCGGCATCGGCGACCGGCCCCACCCAGGCGATCCGTCCGCCGTCGAGCACCACGACGCCGTCGTAGAGCACCGCTTCCGGCGTGACCACCCGCCCGCGCAGCACGATCGGATCCGGAGCGGGCGCGGTGGGCATCGACGATGACATGCACCCATTGTGACCGATCGCCGATGGCGGACGTGCCCGCCGTTCGGTACCCGCCCGGCGCCGGAACGGGATCAGAACAGGCGCGAGTCCACGTCGTCGATGCCGCGCATCGCCTCGTAGTCCAGCACCACGCAGCGGATGCCGCGGTCGGTGGCCAGCACCCGTGCCTGCGGCTTGATCTCCTGGGCGGCGAACACCCCGGCCACGGGAGCGAGCAGCGGGTCCCGGTTCATCAGCTCGAGGTAGCGGGTCAGCTGCTCCACGCCGTCGATGTCGCCGCGGCGCTTGATCTCCACGGCCACCGAGGTACCCGCGGCCGACCGGGCCAGGATGTCCACCGGACCGATCGCCGTCGGGTACTCCCGCCGGACCAGGGTGTGCCCGTCACCGAGCAGGGTGATCTGCTCGGCGAGCAGCTTCTGCAGGTGCGCCTCGACACCGTCCTTGACCAGGCCCGGGTCGACGCCGAGTTCCGTCGTGGTGTCCGAGTGCACCTCGTACAGGGAGACCACCAGACGGTCGTCGGTCTTGGTGTGCTGGACGGTCCAGACGCCGGTGACGCCCGCTTCCGCCTGGGCCTCGTCCGGGCCCGACTCGGCGAGCCGGCACGGCGGCGACATCCAGTTCAGCGGCTTGTACGAGCCGCCGTCGGAGTGCACCAGCACCGAACCGTCCGCCTTGACCATCAACACCCGACGGGCCAGCGGCAGGTGCGCCGTCAGCCGTCCCGAGTAGTCGACCGAGCAGTCGGCGATGACGATCCGCATGCGTGTGTTCCTTTCCGCGCCGGCCGCGAGCCGGGTGCGCGAGTGCCTGATCGACCCTGGTGGCTGGGCGACCGGGGGCGTGTCCTCAGACGATACGGGACGTGTTCGGGTCCGGCGGCGCTGCCTCGAGCCAGGACCGCAGGCCGTCCAGGGACTGGTCGTTCGCTGCGAGCAGGAACTCCTCGTCGCGGTAGACGCACCGGGCCTCGCTGACGCTGCTGAGGCGCCCGTCCAGCTCCCGCCGGGACCGGTCGAGGATGTCGAGCTCGCGCCGCTCCCACCGGGTGGTCGGGCGTAGCGACAGCGAGACCACCTCGTACCAGTCGAGGTGGTCTCTGGTGTAGCTGGCGATCCCGGCCAGCCAGCGGTTGCCGGTGTACTTGGCACACTCGAAGGATCCGACCCGGTGGCTGAGCGTGCGCAGCCGCCACAGGAACAGGGCGATCAGTACCAGGGCGAGCACGATCGCAACGGCTCCGACTGCGATCGCGATCCTCATCCAGTTGGCTCAGTTCTCGCCGGACGACTGGTCCTCGTTGGTGGTCGGATCGACCACGATGGTCACCGAGTCCTGGTCCACCGAGATGAACCCACCATCGACGTCCATGGTGATCGGCTCGCCGGAGGTTGGCCGGACCCGAACCACACCGCGGCGCAGCACGGCCAGGACCGGCTGGTGGCCGGTCAGGATGCCGAGGTCACCGTCGGCCGCGGGCGCGCCGATGCTCACCGCCTCGCCGGACCACCAGGTGCGGTCCGGGGACACAATCTCCACGTTGAGCGGCACGCCGCCCTCCTTCGTTCGATCATCGGACGGGCCGATCGGCGGCGCTCCTCGCGGTGCGCCGGCCGATCGGCCTACCGTTGTGCGGTCAGTTGATCTCGGACTGGATCCGGGCCCAGTTGCGCTCGAGATCCTCCAGGCCACCGATGTTGAAGAACGCCTGCTCCGAGACGTGATCGTACTCACCGGCGGCGATCTTGCCGAACGCCTCGATGGTCTCGGACAGCGGCACGGTGGAGCCGACCACCGAGGTGAACTTCTCCGCCATGTAGGTGTTCTGGGACAGGAACTGCTGGATCCGGCGGGCCCGGTTCACGGTGATCTTGTCCTCTTCGGACAGTTCGTCGATACCGAGGATCGCGATGATGTCCTGCAGTTCCTTGTTCTTCTGCAGGATCGCCTTCACCTGGGTGGCCACCCGGTAGTGCTCCTCGCCCACGTAGCGCGGGTCGAGGATCCGGGAGGTCGAGGCCAGCGGGTCCACGGCCGGGTAGAGACCCCGCGAGGCGATCTCACGGGAGAGCTCGGTGGTGGCGTCCAGGTGCGCGAACGTGGTGGCCGGCGCCGGGTCGGTGTAGTCGTCGGCCGGGACGTAGATCGCCTGCAGCGAGGTGATCGAGTGGCCGCGCGTCGAGGTGATCCGCTCCTGCAGCTGGCCCATCTCGTCGGCGAGGTTCGGCTGGTAGCCCACCGCGGACGGCATCCGGCCGAGCAGCGTGGAGACCTCCGAACCGGCCTGGGTGAACCGGAAGATGTTGTCGATGAACAGCAGCACGTCCTGCTTGCCCACGTCGCGGAAGTACTCCGCCATGGTCAGCGCGGACAGGGCCACGCGCAGACGCGTGCCCGGCGGCTCGTCCATCTGGCCGAAGACGAGGGCCGTCTTGTCGAAGACCCCGGCCTCCTCCATCTCGGCGATCAGGTCGTTGCCCTCGCGGGTGCGCTCGCCCACACCGGCGAACACGGACACACCGCCGTGGTCCTGGGCGACGCGCTGGATCATCTCCTGGATGAGCACGGTCTTGCCCACACCGGCGCCGCCGAACAGGCCGATCTTCCCGCCCAGCACATACGGCGTGAGCAGGTCGATGACCTTGATGCCGGTCTCGAACATCTGGGTCTTGGACTCGAGCTGGTCGAACGCCGGCGGCTGACGGTGGATCGACCAGCGCTCGGTGGGCTCGAACGTCTCGCCCTCGGCGAGGTTCAGGGGCTCACCGATCACGTTGAACACGCGACCCTTGGTGATGTCACCCACGGGCACCGAGATGGGCGAGCCGGTGTCGGTCACCTTGGAGCCGCGGACGAGGCCGTCGGTCGGCTTCAGCGCGATGGCGCGGACCATGTTGTCGCCCAGGTGCTGAGCCACCTCGAGGGTCATCTCGAAGGCGCCCTGCCCGTCACCCTGGGTGGACAGGTCCACCGTGGTCTTGAGGGCGTTGTACATCTCCGGGATGGCGTCCGGCGGGAACTCGATGTCGACGACGGGGCCGATCACGCGCGCGATGCGGCCCACGCCGGGGCCGCTCGCGCCCGGCGCCGTGGTGTCAGTGGCGGTAGCAGTCATGGATAGCGATCCTTCGGTGTGGTTGGTGCTCAGCTCGCGGCCAGGGCGTCGGCACCCGAGACGATCTCGCTGATCTCCTGGGTGATCTCGGCCTGCCTGGCCTGGTTGGCAAGCCGCGTGTAGTTGGTGATGATGTCCTGCGCGTTCTCGGTCGCGGTGTGCATCGCGCGCTGCCGGGCGGCGAGCTCGGAGGCCGCGGCCTGCAGCAGCGAGTTGAAGATCCGGCTCCGGATGTACCGCGGCAGCAGCGCGTCGAGCACCGCATCGGCGGACGGCTCGAACTCGTAGAGCGGCATGACCTCGTTGGTGGGCTCCGCCACGCCGTCCACGACCTCCAGGGGCAGCATGCGCAGCACCTGGGGCTCCTGGGAGACCATCGAACGGAACCGGGTGTAGACCACGTGCAGCTCGGCCACGCCACCGGCGTCGACCGGGGCCCGGAACGCGTCCAGCAGGGTCTGACCGATCTCCTCGGCCACCTCGACCCGGGGGTTGTCGGAGTCCCCGAGCCAGGTGCGCTCGAGCTCGATGCCACGGAAACCGTAGAAGCTCACGCCGCGTCGCCCGGTCACGTACAGGACCGGGTCCTTGCCGTCCTCGACCAGCTGCGCCCGCAGACGCTCCGCCTCGCGCAGCACCGTCGCCGAGTAGGCGCCGGCCATGCCGCGGTCGGAGGTGACCACGAGCAGTGCGACCCGGTTCGTGTCGGTCCGGTCCTTGGTCAGGACGTGGTCGACGTCCGTGTGCGAGGCCACGGCGGACACCGCGCGGGTGATGGCCCGCGTGTACGGGCTCGCCTTGACCGCGCGGTCCCGGGCCTTGCCGATCCGGGACGCGGCGATCAGCTCCATGGCGCGGAACATCTTCTTCAGCGTCTGGGTCGACTTGATCTTCTGCTTGTAGACCCGTTGTTGCCCGGCCATCGATCAGCCCCGCTTCTGCCGGACGATCTGCTCCTGGTCGATGTCCACGTCCTCGTCGGTTCCCTCGGTCTCCACGACGCTCTCGCCGTCGGAGGCGAGGAAGGTGGTCCGGAACTTGTCCGCGGCCTCCTCGAGCGCCTTCGTGGCGACGTCGTCGAGCTTGCCGGTGCTGACGATGGTGTCCAGCACGTCGGAGTGCCTACGGACGTAGTCGACCAGTTCCCGCTCGAAGCGGCGCACGTCGTGCAGCTCGACCTTGTCGAAGTACCCGTGCGTGCCGGCCCAGACCGAGACCACCTGCTCCTCGACCGGGAACGGTGAGTATTGGGGCTGCTTGAGCAGCTCCATGAGTCGCGCACCCCGGGTCAGCTGCTGGCGGGACGCCGGGTCCAGGTCGGAGGCGAACATCGCGAACGCCTCGAGCGAACGGTACTGCGCGAGGTCGATCTTCAGCGTCCCGGACACCGACTTCATCGCCTTCACCTGGGCGTCGCCACCCACACGCGAGACGGAGATACCCACGTCGACGGCGGGCCGCTGGTCGGCGTTGAACAGGTCCGACTGGAGGAAGATCTGGCCGTCGGTGATCGAGATGACGTTCGTCGGGATGTACGCCGACACGTCGTTCGCCTTGGTCTCGATGATCGGCAGGCCGGTCATCGAGCCGGCGCCGAGCTCGTCGGATAGCTTCGCGCAACGCTCGAGCAGGCGGGAGTGCAGGTAGAACACGTCGCCCGGGTAGGCCTCGCGGCCCGGCGGGCGGCGCAGCAGCAGGGACACGGCGCGGTAGGCCTCGGCCTGCTTGGACAGGTCGTCGAAGATGATGAGAACGTGCTTGCCGCCGTACATCCAGTGCTGACCGATGGCCGAGCCGGTGTAGGGCGCGATGTACTTGAAGCCGGCCGCGTCAGAGGCGGGAGCGGCCACGATGGTCGTGTACTCCAGCGCGCCGGCGTCCTCGAGGGCGCCGCGCACGGAGGCGATCGTGGAGCCCTTCTGGCCGATCGCGACGTAGATGCAGCGGACCTGCTTGTTGACGTCGCCGGTGTCCCAGTTCGCCTTCTGGTTGATGATCGTGTCCAGCGCGATCGCGGTCTTGCCGGTCTGCCGGTCGCCGATGATGAGCTGGCGCTGACCGCGCCCGATCGGGATCATCGCGTCGATGGCCTTGAGACCGGTCTGCAGCGGCTCGTGGACCGACTTACGGTCCATCACACCGGGAGCCTGGAGCTCGAGGGCGCGGCGGCCCTCCGTGGCGATCTCGCCGAGACCGTCGATCGGCTTGCCGAGCGGGTCCACGACGCGGCCGAGGTAGCCGTCGCCGACCGGCACCGAGAGCACCTCGCCGGTGCGGCGCACCGCCTGGCCCTCCTCGATACCGCTGAACTCGCCGAGGACCACCACACCGATGGACCGCACATCGAGGTTCAGCGCGAGGCCGAGAGTGCCGTCCTCGAACTTGAGCAGCTCGTTCGCCATGGCGCCGGGCAGTCCCTCGACCTGGGCGATACCGTCCGCCGCGAGGGTGACCGTGCCGACCTCCTCGGCCGCGCTACCGGCGGGCTCGTAGGAGTTCACGAAGCTGTCCAGCGCAGCCCGGATCTCCTCGGGCTTGATCGTCAGTTCAGCCATCTCTACGTCCTTCTCTTCTGACCGCCTCGTGGCGATCGGTTCGTCTCGTCAAGTGTGCGGGTGGTTCGGCCCCTGCGGAAGTCCGGCCGGATGACCGGGTCCTGGGCCGGGCGACTCAGCCGGCGAGCCGTCGCTGTGCCTCATCGAGGCGGGAGAGCATCGTGGCGTCGATGACCTCGTCACCGAGCTGGATCCGAAGACCCCCCACGACGGTGGGGTCCAGGGCGACGTTGACCTGCACGGCGCGCCCGTACGCCCGGGCGAGGATCTCGCCGAGGCGCGTGACCTGGACCTGCGTCAACGGGCGGGCGGCCGTCACCACGGCGACCAGCTGCTGGCGCCGTGCCGCGGCTGCCTCGTTGAGCCGGACCAGTGCCGCGGTCAGGGTGGGCGCCCGGTGCGTGCTGAGCGCCCGTTCGAGCAGAGCGGCGGTCTCGGGAGCCACACGGGCACCGAACAGGGACGTCAGCAGTCGCTGCCGGTCGGCAACGGTGCGGTCCTTGTCCGCCAGCGCGAGCCGCAGCTCGCGGTTGTCCGCGAGCAGCCGGATCGTGCGGAACAGTTCGTCCTCGACGCGGATGAGCTCGCCACGCGCTTCGGCGCCTGCGAGCAGCGACGTCGTGCCCAGCTGTTCGAGCGAGTCCGCCAGGTCACCCTCGGCCGACCACCGGGACCGCACCAGGCCTGCGAGCAGGTCCGCGACCTCGCCGCTGACCTTCGGCCCGAAGATGCCGGCCACGACAGCGGCCTTGTCCTCACCCGAGCGGGACGGGTCGGTCAGGGCGCGCCGCAGCGCGGCCGAGCTGTCCAGGACGTCGACCACACCGAACAGCTCGGTGCCGAACCGGAACGAGTCCGCCCCGGCCGTGCCGAGGACAGCCTCCCAGCGGTCGGTGGCGGCGGTGAGAGATCCCTGGCTACTCGCCCGCATCACGCCTCCTGGTCGCGGGACCCCGCGGCGCCCGAGGGCACGCCGGCGTCCAGTTCGTCCAGGAACCGGTCGATCACACGCGACTGGCGTGCGTCATCGGTGAGGGACTCCCCGACGATCCGCGACGCGAGCTCGGAGGCCAGGCCGCCGACCTCGGTGCGCAGCGAGACCACGGCCGCCTGACGCTCGGCATCGATCTGACGCTGGGCGTTCTCGGCGATCCGGTTGGCCTCCGTCTGAGCCTTGGCGCGTGCGTCGATGACGATCTGCCCACCGTCGCTGACGGCCTCCTCGCGGATGCCGGCGGCCTCCTTGCGAGCCTCGGCGAGCTCGCGCTCCACGTCGGCCTTCGCCGAGGCGGCCTCGGCCTGTGCCTTCTCGGCCAGGGCCAGACCGCCTTCGATCTTCGCCGTCCGCTCATCCAGGATCACGTTCAACTTCGGCAACAGGTACTTGAAGAAGAAGAATCCGATGATGACCGTGACCACCAGCGACCAGAAGATGTCATAGCCGGCGGGCAGCAGGACGTTCGGCGTGGCCTCGTCTGCATGAATCATGGGGTGCTCCAACGCCAGTGGGAAAGGACGATCAGGTGAACATCAGCCCGGCGACGAGGCCGAGCAGACCGAGCACCTCGATAAGGGCGGCACCGATCATCATGTTGGTGAAGAGCCGACCAGCGACCTCGGGCTGACGCGCCGTGGCGATCTGGGTCTGACCGATGACGATACCGAGACCGATACCGGGGCCGATCGTCGCGAGACCGTAACCGACGGTGGCGATGTTTCCGGTGATACCTTCCACTGCATTTCCTTCCTGAAGGCGCTCGGGGTGAGCGTCTGTGGTTCTGCGGACGGGGCGGCCCAGCGTGCGAGCCATGCCCTGGGAGAGAAGCTCAGTGCTCCTCTTCCAGAGCGAAATTGAGATAGATCGATGCGAGCAGGGTGAAGATGTAGGCCTGCAGCAGCGCCACGAACACCTCGAACAGCGTGATGAAGATGCCGCCGGCGAACGAGAGCGCGCTGGTGAGCTTGACCAGACCGCCACCCTCCAGGAGGAGGAAGTTCGTGGCGGAGAAGCACAGCACCAGCATCAGGTGACCGGCCATCATGTTCGCCAGCAACCGGATGGTCAGGGTGGCGGGACGGAGGACGAAGACCTGCAACGCCTCGATCGGTGTGATCAGCAGATACGCCGGCCATGGGATCCCGGGCGGGAAGAGCTGCGCCTTGAGGTACTTGCCCACGCCGTGCTTGCGCACACCGGCCGCGAGGTAGACCACCAGGACCCAGACGGCGAGCACCAGCGGCAGGCCCACCCGGGCGTTTCCGGAGATGTTCAGGAACGGGATCACCCCGGCGATGTTCATCGTCAGGACCGTGAAGAAGATCGTGGTCAGCATCGCCAGATAGGGCTTGGCCCGCTCGTGGCCGAGCACCTGCTCGGCGATCTGGACCCGGACGAACTCGACGCCGAGTTCGATGATGTTCTGGCCGCGACCGGGGACGAGCTTCGCACGCCGGATCCCGAGCCAGAGCAGCAGGAGCAGGACGACCATCATGATGACGCGGACCATCATGATCCGGTCGAAGCCCCACCAGGAGTCGAGATCGGTGCTGCCGAAGATGGCAGGCGGGAAGAACTCGTCGATCCCGGGGGCGTGGAAACCGCTGCCGGAGGAGTCCTCGGTCTCGGCCAGGATCGGCAGGGCGATGGCTGCGGTGGACAGGATTCTCTCCCCAGGGAGCATCGGGCCCAGCCCTGCTCGCTTGCACGGAGGCAGCGTCGCAGGAACCGAACTCAGGTGGGCTGGAAGTGACTGCGTTTAGAGTACCCGATGGCACTCGGTGGTTGTGACGAGGGTGTGAAGCCTCAGGCGCCGTCGCCGTCGCCCCGCGGCGCCGGATCCCGCGGCTCCGCGGGCTCCTCGGCGGCGCCGTTTTCGCCCGCTGAGCCGCCCGCAGAGGGCGAGCGACCCTCTACATCGGCAGGATCCGCCGTCGGGCCCTCATCCTCGGCTTGTGTCTCTTCTGTGGACGCCGTGGCGGTCGGGCTGACGTAGGGGATCTTCGCGGTGACGACCGTGTACAGCTCGACCACCAGCGAGGCGATCACCTGCACGAAGAGAGTGACGAGGAACACAGGCAGGGAGTAGAAGTCCTGTTCCCGGAGCCAGAGCAGGACCAGCGCGAGCAGGCCCATCTTGACGATCCAGCCACCGAGCAGGACGACCTGCAGCAGCTCCGGCCCGCGACCTGCGACGAGGTACAGGGCCGCGACCGTGGTCGCGGTGAAGAGCACCCCGATGGCGACGGCGACGAGCGCTCCCCACAGGCCCGGTAGGCCGGCCGCGAGCAGACCGACGACCGCACCCACGACGGCGATCGCGGCGCCGGCCAGGAGCAGCCGCCGCAGGACCTTCTTGATGAGGTCCAGCACCGCCGCGGTGCGGATGTACTTGTCGTTCAGGAAGGTCGGTTCGCTCACGGGAATCTCTCGGTCTACTGGTGCGGCCGGGCGTCGGTCGGTGGTCAGGGGCCGGGCGGGTGCGTGACGGGCTCGTCGGCCTCCTGGGCCGCCCGGTCACGACGTGGTCGCAGCGCCGCGAACGGCAGCCGGACCACGGTGATGATGGTGGCCAGCAGCGCGCCGGCGACGAAGCATGCGAGCACCACCCAGACCGGGAACACGATGAGGGCGGCCGCACTGAACGCGACCACCGCGGTCCACACGTACATGATCAGGACCGCGCGCCGGTGCGAGTGCCCGTGGTCGAGGAGCTTGTGGTGCAGGTGGGTGCGGTCGGCGTGGAACGGTGACTTGCCGCTGAGCAGCCGGCGGCCGGCAGTCACGGCCACGTCCATCAGCGGCAGCAGCAGCACCGCGACCGGCAGGATGATCGGCACGAACGCGGGCAGCGCCTGCTCGGTCTCGAGGATCGCGGGGTTGATCTGACCGGTGACCATGATGCCGGCGGCCGCGACGGTGAGGCCGAGCAGCATCGCCCCCGAGTCGCCCATGAAGATGCGCGCCGGGTGGAAGTTGTGGGGCAGGAACCCCAGGCAGACGCCCACCACCGACGCCATCAGCACGGTCGCAAGGTTCGAGAAGTCCGTCGGGTTGTTGTTCACCGTGAGCAGGTAGGTGTAGACGAAGAACGCGATGCCGCCGATGGCGACCACCCCGGAGGCGAGCCCGTCCAGCCCGTCCACCCAGTTCACCGCGTTCACGGCGATCACGACGACGAGCACCGTCACCAGCAGGGACAGCCGGGGCGAGCCGATGACGAGCCCGAAGATCGGGAACTGGACGAGCTGGACGCCCTGCCAGGCCATCAGGCCGGCGATCAGGACCTGCCCGACGAGCTTCGTGATCCAGTCCAGGTCCCAGATGTCGTCAGCGGCGCCGAGCAGGCACACCAGCGCGCCACAGCCGAGGATCGCCCACGGCACCCTGCCTGCGAAGACGTCCTCGAGGAACGGCATCCGGGAGGCCACCACGAACGCCACCGCGAGGCCCGCGAACATCGCCAGGCCACCCATGCGCGGCGTCGGGACCGCGTGGACGTCGCGGTCCCGCACCGGTGTCACGGCACCGGTGCGTTGGGCGATGAGCCGGGCGAGCGGGGTCGCCAGGTACGTCGCCGCGGCGGCGATCGCCATGATGAGGAGGTAAAGCCTCACGGCTGGGCGGCACCGGGTTCGGACTGCGGCCGGCCGGCCGCGGCGGTGTCGCCGGACTCGGTCACGTCACCCTCGCCGGTGTCGCCGGACTCGGTCACGTCGCCCTCGACGGCGTCGCCGGACTCGGTCGCGTCGCCTTCGACGGCGTCGCCGGACTCGGTCGCGTCGCCTTCGACGGCGTCGCCGGACTCGGTCGCGTCACCCTCGACGGCGTCGCTCACCTGCGTCTCTTCACCCTCGACGGCGTCGCTCACCTCGGCCTCGACGGTAGCGAGCTCCTCGTCGTCGAGGATCTCGGGCACGATCGCACCGAGGTCCTCACGGCTCAGGGCGCCCTCGCGCACGATCCGAAGGTTCTCGCCGGTCGCGTCGACGATGGTGGAGGGCACGCTCCCCCGAGCCGGGCCGCCGTCGAGGTAGACCTTCACGGTGCGCAGGAGCTGGTCATGCGCCTCGGCGGCGGTCTGCGCGGCGGGGTTGCCGGTCCGGTTCGCGCTCGAGACCGCGAGCGGGCCGGTGCGGCGGAGCAGGTCCAGGGCGATCTCGTCGTCCGGCATCCGCAGCGCGACGGTGCCGTTCGTGTCGCCGAGGTCCCAGTGCAGGCTGGGCTGGGCGCGCAGGATCACCGTGAGCGGGCCCGGCCAGAACTCGGTCACGAGTTCGCGCACCGACTCGGGGATCTCGGTGGCGAGCCCGTCGAGCGTGTTCAGGTCCCCGACGAGCACGGGCGGCGGCATCTGCCGGCCCCGGCCCTTGGCCCGCAGCAACGCGGCCACGGCCTTGGGGGTGAAGGCGTCCGCGGCGATCCCGTAGACGGTGTCGGTCGGCAGGACGACCAGCCCACCACTGGCGAGCGCCTCGACGGCGGCGTCCAGGTGCGGGCCGCGCTCCGCGGCATCGGTGCAGTCCCTCAGTTCTACGTCACTCACGCGGGCGAGTCTTTCATGTCCGGCGGCTCATCGGCACCGACCGGACCGGCGGCACGGTGTGTGCGCGGCGTGGGAAGGTGTCCAGGTGACGACCACCACCCGCCCGGCGCTGTCGAAGGTACTCACCCGGCTCGCGTTCGCGGCGGCCGTCGTCGGCCAGGTGCTGGCGCTGTACTGGCCGCGGGTGGACATCCCGGGCGACGGCGTCCCCGGCACCGACAAGGCCGTCCACGTGCTGATCTTCGCCGCCGTGATGGCCACCGGACTCCTCGCGGGGATCCCGGCGAAGTGGCTCGCGCTCGGGCTCGCGGCGCACGCGGTCCTCAGTGAGCTGATCCAGCACCTCGCGCTCCCGAACCGCAGCGGCGATCTGCTCGACCTCGTCGCCGACCTGGTCGGGATCGCCCTCGGCTGGTACGTGATCGCCTACGTCCGACGGCACAGCACCGCCCGGACCGCGCCGTCGGCCTGACCTCCTGGTCGGTCGACCGCCGGTCAGCGCCGGGTCGCGACGACCATCCGGTCACGGTCGGTCAGGTCCGCCACGGTGTGGACGTCGGTGAACGCGCCGGTGGCATCGACGTCGACGCGGACCGCCGCCGCCTGCACCTGCGCGTGTTCCATCACGAACGTCCCGCCCGGGCGCAGCAGCCGGACCGCCACCCGCACGACGGCGCGGGGCACCTCGAGCCCGTCCGCGCCACCGCCGTACAGAGCGAGGTCCGGGTCGTGATCGCGCACCTCGGGATCGATCGGCACCGCGTCCGGCGGGATGTAGGGCGGGTTAGACACGAGCACGTCGACGGCGCCGTCGAGCTCGGCGAGCAGGCTCGCGTCGCGCACGTCGCCGGCCAGGACCCGCACGGCGAGGCCGAGGCGGTCGGCGTTGGCGCGGGTGAGCGCCACCCCCTCCGGCGAGAGCTCCACCGCGGTGACCTGCGCCCCCGGGACCTCGTGCGCGACGGAGAGCGCGATCGGGCCGCCGCCGGTGCACAGGTCCACCACGACCGCAGCCGATGGGACCCCGGCCGAGGAGTCCGTACCTGCCACCAAGGCCTGCGCGGCGTCGATCGCCACCTGCGCGACCGTCTCGGTCTCGGGGCGCGGCACGAAGACGCCGGGCCGCACGGTCAGATCGAGGTGACGGAACGCGGCGGTGCCGGTGAGGTGCTGCAGCGGTTCCCGCAGCCGGCGGCGCTCCACGAGTGCCGCGTACCGGGCGGCGAAGTCCGGGGGCAGCGGGGGCGCCATCGCCAGGACCAGGTTGGGCACCCCGAGCGCATGCCCGGCCAGCGCGATGGCGTCCACGCGCGGCGAGGGCACGCCGGCCTCGGCGAGCACCGCCGTCGCCCCGGCCACCAGGGCGCGAAGGTCCGGCAGGCCCCGCGTGCCCGGCCGGTCCGGCACGGCCTCAGGCACCCGCGGCGGCCAACCGCTCGGCCTCGTCCAACGCGATGGCGGAGGCGATGACCGGGCCGAGGTCGCCGTCGAGCACCTGGTCGAGGTTGTACGCCTTGTACCCGGTCCGGTGATCGGCCACCCGGTTCTCGGGGTAGTTGTAGGTGCGGATCCGCTCGCTGCGGTCCACCGTGCGCACCTGGGAGCGGCGCACCTGGGCGGCCTCGGCCGCGGCGGCCTCCTGTTGTGCGGCGAGCAGCCGGGCGCGCAGCACCCGCATCGCCTGCTCCCGGTTCTGCAGCTGCGACTTCTCGTTCTGCATCGAGACCACGATCTGCGTGGGCACGTGGGTGATCCGCACGGCGGAGTCCGTGGTGTTCACGCTCTGCCCGCCGGGACCGGAGGACCGGTACACGTCGATCCGTAGGTCGTTCGGGTCGATCTCGATCTCCCCGGCGTCCTCGACCTCGGGGAACACGAGCACGCCCGCAGCGGAGGTGTGGATCCGGCCCTGCGACTCGGTCACCGGAACCCGCTGGACCCGGTGCACGCCGCCCTCGTACTTCAGGTGCGCCCAGACCCCATCGGCAGGGTCGGCGGCCCGCGACTTCACCGCGACCGAGACGTCCTTGTACCCACCCAGGTCGGACTCGGTGGCGCCGATGATCTGCGTGGACCAGCCCTGCCGCTCGGCGAACCGCAGGTACATGCGCAGCAGGTCGCCGGCGAACAGGGCGGACTCCTCGCCACCCTCGCCGGCCTTCACCTCGAGGATCACGTCGCGGCCGTCGTCGGGGTCGCGGGGCACGAGGACGTGGCGCAGGCTCTCGGCGGCTGCGTCGGCGGCCTCCCGCAGCGGCGCCACCTCCTCGGCGAACGCCGGGTCCTCGACCGCGAGTTCCGCGGCTGCGACAGCGTCCTCCTCGGCCGCCCGCCAGGCCCGGTGGGCCGCGACGATCCGGCCGAGCTCGGCGTACCGGCGCCCGAGCGAGCGGGCCCGCGCCTGGTCCGCGTGCACGGCCGGGTCAGCCAGGGTCGACTCGATCTCGGCGTACTCGGCCAACAACGGGTCGACGACTGCGAAGTCCTCGCTCATGCACTTCCTCCTGCTCGATCACTCCCCTGGCGTGTCCGGAACCGCCCGGGTCGCTAACTGAGCTCGGAGGATGCCGACGGGTGGCCCGGCGTGGTCTTCTGCACGGTCAGCAGGAACTCCGCGTTCGAGCCGGAGTCGCGCAGTTTGGACTGCAGCAGCTCGATCGCCTGCTGCTGGTCGAGGCCGCCCATGACCCGGCGGAGCTTCCAGATGATCTTCAGCTCGTCGGGGGAGACCAGGATCTCCTCGCGTCGGGTACCGGAGGCGTTGACGTCCACGGCGGGGAAGATCCGCTTGTCCGCGAGCTGGCGGGACAACCGCAGCTCCATGTTCCCGGTGCCCTTGAACTCCTCGAAGATCACCTCGTCCATCTTCGAGCCGGTCTCCACCAGGGCGGAGGCGAGGATGGTCAGCGAGCCGCCGTGCTCGATGTTGCGCGCGGCCCCGAAGAACCGCTTCGGTGGGTACAGCGCGGACGCGTCCACACCACCGGAGAGGATCCGCCCGGAGGCCGGGGCCGCCAGGTTGTAGGCGCGGGACAGCCGGGTCAGCGAGTCCAGCAGCACCACGACGTCCTGGCCGAGCTCGACCAGGCGCTTGGCCCGCTCGATCGCGAGCTCCGCGACGATCGTGTGGTCGGTGGCCGGCCGGTCGAACGTGGAGGAGACCACCTCGCCCTTGACCGTGCGCTCCATGTCCGTGACCTCTTCGGGCCGCTCGTCCACGAGCACCACCATGAGGTGCACCTCAGGGTTGTTGGCCGTGATGGCGTTCGCGATCTGCTGCATGATGATCGTCTTGCCGGCCTTCGGGGGCGCGACGATCAAGCCGCGCTGGCCCTTCCCGATCGGGGCGACCAGGTCGATGATCCGGGCCGTGATGAGGTTCGGGCGGCTCTCCAGGCGCAGTCGCTCCTGCGGGTACAGCGGGGTGAGCTTGCTGAACTCGGGCCGCTCGAGGGCCTCCTCGGCGGGCGCCCCGTTGACCGTGTCCAGGCGGACCAGCGCGTTGAACTTCTGCCGCTGGTTGCCGGCGTTCTCGCCCTCGCGGGGCTGACGCACGGCGCCGGTGATGGCGTCCCCGCGGCGCAGGCCGTTCTTCTTGACCTGGCCGAGCGAGACGTACACGTCGTTCGGGCCGGGCAGGTAGCCGCTGGTGCGCACGAATGCGTAGTTGTCGAGGATGTCCAGGATCCCGGCGACGGGCAGCAGCACGTCGTCCTCGCTGATCTCGATCTCGTCCTCGCCGGTGGACTCGCCACCCCTGACCGGACGGCGCTTGCGGTCGCGGTCCCGGTCGCGATCCCGGTCGCGGTAGCGGTCCCGGCCGCGGCGCCGACGGGAGCCACGCTCGTCGTCGTCGTCCGCGCCGCCGTGGTCGCGCTCGCCGTCGCCACGCTCGTTGTCGATCCGGCGGCCCTCGGGCAGCTGGATGTCGTCAAGGGATGGGCGGCGCTGGGCCTGGGTACGGCCCTGCTCCGACTGGCCGTTGCCGCTCGAGGTGTCCTCGCCCCGCTCGGGCACGAGCGAGGAGAGGTCCAGCTGCGGCTGGTCGCCGTCGTTGCCACGCCCGCGCTGGCGGGACCGCGGCGCACGGGACTCCTGAGCCGGAGCGGCATCGGACTCGGTGCGCTCCTGCGGTCGCGTGGTGTCCCGCTGGGGTGCGGTGGCGCGGCGGCTGCGGGTGGTGCGCTGCTGCGCAGTGCTTCCCGACGGCGGTGCCTCGGTCGCACCGTCGGCCTGCGGCGTCGCGGTGTCGCCGCCGACAGGGCGCGCGGCGCGCCGTTGGCGCTGCTGCGTTGCCTCGGCCCGGCCGGAGTCCGCACCGTCGCGCGAGCGCTCGGCGGCCGGTGCCTGGGCGGTCGCGGGCTGTGCGGTCGGTGCCTCGGCGGTCGCGGGCTGTGCGGCCGGCGCCTCGGCGGTCGTGGGCTGGGCCGCAGCGGCTGCGGGCTGGGCGTCCTGCCCGTCCGGTGCCGCGGGCTCGGTGGAGCGGCTACGCGCCGGGCGGCGCGTCGGCGCACCGTCGGTCGCAGCGGCAGCGCCGGCATCGCCGCCGGTGCGGGCCGCGCGGATCGCGGTGACGAGGTCACCCTTGCGCATCTTCGCGGTGCCCTTGAGCCCCAGCTCGGCAGCGAGCGCTTGGAGTTCGGGCAGTCGCAGCGAGGACAACGCACCGCCTCGACCGGAGCCGGTCGAGGTGTTGATCGTTTCGGTCACGGGGTTCCTTCCCCCTAGATGTGCCGGGCCGTGCCCGGCTGGTACTGACTCCGGGTCTCGGACCCGGGTGGTTTCCGCCACGCGCCGACGCGACCGGGCAGGTGCTCGGGAGCGAGGTTCGGGGCGGTGTCATCACGTGGGCCGTGCGGGTACGCATCAGGCCCGTCGATGCGCGGCCAGCCTACCACCGTGGCTGGTTGGGGCTCACGAATTTCCGCCACGTCGGGCACTGGCCTGCGGCCGGACTCACCGGGCCAGGATCTGGGCACCGTCACGGTCGATCCGGGGGTGCAGCACCCGCCACCGGCCGGCCAGCTCCGCTTCCAGCTCGGGACCGACATCGGCAAGCACGAGGACGCTCGGACCCGCACCGGAGATCACCGCCGGCAGCCCACGTTCGCGCAGCCGGTGCACGAGCGCGACGCTGGCCATCATCGCGTCCGCCCGGTGGTCCTGGTGCAGCCGGTCCTCGGTGGCCGCCATCATCAGGTCCGGCCTGGACGTCAGCGCCAGGGTCAGCAACCCGGCCCGGCCGGCGTTGAACGCGGCATCGGCGTGGGCGACCGTGCGCGGGAGCGCGGCCCTGGCCCGGTGGGTGGCCAGCCGTTCGGTGGGGATGAGCACGGTGCAGGCGATCTCCGGGTGCACCTCGATGCGGGCGGCCCGTGCCTCGGGTCCCATCCACGCGATCGTGGCCCCGCCGAGCAGCGCCGGCGCCGCGTTGTCCGGATGGCCCTCGAACTCGGTGGCCAGTTCCAGGACGGCATCGTCCGCCAGTGCGTCCGGGTCACCGATCAGCGCGCGGGCGGCGACCAGCCCGGCCACCACCGCACCGGCGCTGGAACCCATCCCACGACCGTGCGGGATCGCGTTCACGCACCTCAGGTGCAGGCCGGCCTGCGGCGCCCCGGCGTACTCCAGACCGGCCCGCAACGCGCGCACCACAAGGTGCGTCTCGCCGTCGGGCACCTCACCGGCGCCCTCGCCGGTGACCTCGACGGCGGTCGCACCGGTCGTGGCGCGCACGTGCACCACGTCGTGGATCCGGTGGGCGAGACCGAACGCGTCGAAACCGGGACCGAGGTTGGCACTGGTCGCGGGGACGCGCACCGAGGCCTGGTCGTACAGCAGGCGCATGGCGTCAGTTCAGACCGAGGGCCCGGGCGGCGGCGTCGACATCCACACCGATCACCCGCGGCTCGATGACGGTGTCCCCGAGTGCGGTCGCGGTGTCCTTGAGACCGTTCCCGGTGACCGTGCAGACCACCTGCGCGCCGCTGGGCACGTCCCCGGCCTCGGCCCGCACGAGCAGGCCTGCCACGCTGGCCGCGGACGCGGGCTCCACGAACACGCCGACCTCGCGGGCGATCAGGGCCTGCGCGTCCAGGATCTGCGCGTCGGTGACGGCGTCGATGCGGCCGCCGGAGTCGTCCCGGGCGGCCACGGCCAGGTCCCAGGAGGCCGGGTTCCCGATCCGGATCGCGGTCGCGACCGTCTCGGGATGCTCGATCGGCTCGCCCTTGACGAACGGCGCGGCGCCCTCGGCCTGAACGCCCCACATCATCGGGGTGCGGGACGCGAGGCCGTCGGCGGCGTACTCGCGGTAGCCCATCCAGTACGCGGAGATGTTGCCGGCGTTGCCGACCGGCAGCACGTGGATCTGCGGAGCGTCGCCGAGCGCGTCGACGACCTCGAATGCGGCCGTCTTCTGCCCCTGCAGGCGGTAGGGGTTCACCGAGTTCACGAGGGCGACGGGGTAGTTCTCGGCGAGCGAGCGCACGATCCGCAGGCAGTCGTCGAAGTTGCCGTCCACGGCAAGCAGCGTGGCCCCGTGGACGATCGCCTGGGCGAGCTTGCCGGCGGCGATCTTGCCCTGCGGCAGCACCACGGCGCAGCCGAGGCCCGCACGGACCGCGTACGCGGCGGCCGAGGCGGAGGTGTTCCCGGTCGAGGCGCACACGACGATCTCGGTGCCGGTCCCGGCGACCTTGCTCATCGCCATCGTCATGCCCCGGTCCTTGAAGGACCCGGTGGGGTTGGCCCCCTCCACCTTCAGGTGCACCTGCGCGCCGGTGGCGGCCGACAGCGACGGCGAGTGCACCAGCGGGGTGCCGCCCTCGCCGAGCGTGACCACCGGGTCACCGTCCTCGATCGGCAGACGGTCGGCGTACTCGGCGATCACACCGCGCCAGGGCTTGGCCATCAGATTCCTTCCACGCGCAGGACCGAACTGATCCTGAGGACGACGTCGAGCGTATCCAATGCGGCGAGGGTCGCGGCGAGCGCCGACTCGCTCGCCTCGTGGGTACCGATGACCAACTCGGCCGGCCCCCCGGGCAGTCCCTGCTGGCGCACCGTCTCGAAGGAGACGCCGTGCTCGGCGACGGCGGTCGCGACCTCGGCGAGCACGCCCGGCCGGTCCGCGATCGCCATCCGGATCTGGAAGCGGGTGTGGATCTGGTCCGACCCCAGCGGCGTCAGTTCGGCGTACCGGGACTCCGACGGCGCCTTGCCGCCGCTGACGCGGTTGCGCGCTGCGGCGACGAGGTCACCGAGCACGGCGCTCGAGGTGGCCACGCCTCCCGCGCCGGCGCCGTAGAACATCAGGGTCCCGGCCGCCTCGGCCTCGACCAGCACCGCGTTGAACGGTCCGCGCACGTTGCCGAGCGGGTGCTCGACCGGCACGAGCGCCGGGTACACCCGGACCGCCACTCCCGCGCGCCCACCGGCCTCGCGCCGCTGTTCGGCGACGGCGAGGAGCTTGATGACGTGCCCGGTCTGCGCCGCGGACGCGATGTCCTCCGGGGTGATCGCGGTGATGCCCTCGGCGCTGACGTCGCTGAGCGCGATCCTGCTGTGGAAGGCGAGCGCAGCCAGGATGGCAGCCTTCGCGGCGGCGTCGAGACCTTCGACGTCGGCGGTCGGGTCCGATTCGGCGTAGCCGAGCTCCTGGGCCTGCCGCAGAGCCGCGGCGAAGTCCAGCTCGTTCGTGGTCATCTCGTCGAGGATGTAGTTGGTGGTGCCGTTGACGATGCCGAGGACCCGGTTGATCCGGTCCCCCGCCAGCGACTCGCGCACCCCGCGCACCACCGGCACCGCACCCGCGACGGCCGCCTCGTAGAACAGGTCCACGCGCGCCTCGTCCGCCGCCTCGTACAGCTCCGGCCCGTGCTGGGCCAGGAGTGCCTTGTTCGCGGTGATGACGCCGGCGCCGGCGCGAAGCGCGTCCAGGATCAGGGTCCGGGCGGGCTCGATGCCGCCCATCACCTCCACAACCAGGTCGGCGCCGGCGATCAGCGCGGCCGGGTCGTCGGTGAGCAGGCCGCGGGGCACCACCGGGTCCCGGTCGGTATCCAGGGAACGGACCGCGATCCCGGTCAGTTCCAGAGCGGCCCCGGTGCGCGCCGAGAAGTCGGTGGTGTGCTCGAGGAGGCGGCGGACCACCTCCGTACCGACCACGCCGCAGCCGAGGACGGCGACACGCAGGGGGGCGGGGGCGTCGTTCATGATCTCCTTCGACGTGCACACGCACGCGCTGGTTCGCTTCGGGGGTCGCCTCAGGATAGGACTCCGGGACGCGCCCGCGGGCAGGGCGTCGAGGAGTGGACACCACCCTCACCCCATGTCGAGCGCGAGCACGTCCTCGATCGTCTCCCGCCGCACGATCTCGCGGGCCTGCCCGTCGGCGACGGCGACCACGCCGGCCCGCGGGATGAGGTTGTAATTGCTCGCCATCGACCGTCCGTAGGCGCCGGTGGCGGGCACCGCGAGCAGGTCGCCCGCGTCGATGTCCGCGGGCAGCAGCACGTTCCGGACCACGATGTCCCCGCTCTCGCAGTGCTTGCCGACGACCCGGGCGGTCACCGCGGGGGCGGTCGAAGCGCGGGAGCCGAGCTCGGCGTGGTAGTCCGCGTCGTAGAGCGCGGTGCGGATGTTGTCGCTCATGCCGCCGTCGACGGCCACGTACAGCCGGCTCCCGCCGTCGTCGAGGACCACCGGCTTGACGGTGCCCACGGTGTACAGCGTGATCATGGTGGGCCCGACGATCGCCCGGCCCGGCTCGAAGGACAGCCGGGGCAGGGTGGTCCCGAGCGCCTCCGCCTCGGCGGCCAGCAGCCCGGCCAGGTCCGCGGCCAGGGCCGCGACGTCCACACCCTCCTCGCCGGGTACGTAGGCGATGCCGAAGCCGCCGCCGAGGTCCACCTCGGGCAGCAGTACGCCGGTGCGGTCGGCGAACTCGGCCCGCAGGCCGAGCAGCGCGCGAGCTGCCTCGCCGAAGCCTGCCGGATCCAGGATCTGCGAGCCGATGTGGGAGTGCAGGCCGAGCAGGTCGAGCCGGTCGTCCGCGTGGATCCGCTCCAGGGCCTCCAGGGCCGCCCCGCTGGCGAGCGAGAGCCCGAACTTCTGGTCCTCATGGGCGGTGGCGATGAACTCGTGCCCGCCGGCGTGCACCCCGGTGGTCACCCGCACCATGACGGGTGCCCGGACCCCGAGCTCGGCGGCGATCGAGCCGACGAGCTCGATCTCGGGCAGGGAGTCGATGACGATCCGGCCGACCCCGTGCCCGAGCGCCAGCCTGATCTCCGCGGCGGACTTGTTGTTCCCGTGCAGGCCGATGTCCGCACCGGGGATGCCCGCGGCGATCGCGGTCGCCAGCTCGCCGTGTGCGGCGGTGTCGATGCGCAGCCCCTCGGCGTGCACCCAGCGCGCCACGGCGGTGCTCAGGAACGCCTTGCTGGCGTAGTAGACGTCGACGCCCACACCGAGGGGGGCGAACGCCCCGACGAATGCGTCCCGGTATCGGGCCGCCCGCGCGCGCAGGTCCGCCACGTCGAGCAGGAACGACGGCGTCCCGTAGGTCTCGGCGAGTTCGGTCACCGGCATCCCGGCGAGGCTGAGCACGCCGTCGGTCACGCGCACGTTCGCGGGCCACAGCTGGGGGTCGGTCGGGTGCGTCACAGGTGCTCCGGAGCGTCGAGGCCGAGGATCGCCAGCCCACCGGCCAGGACCGGGGTGGCAGCGTCGTTCAGGCAGAGTCGGGATCGGTGCGCCGAGGTTATCGCTCCGGCGCCGCGTGGGGTCACCCTGGTCATCTCGAACCAGGCCCGGTGGGCGGCGGCGGTGCGGTCCAGGTGCGCGATCACCGGGTCCGGGCGGTGCGCCTCGCCCGCCCGGGCGATCGCGTCGCGGGAGCCGGCGAGGCAGAGGACGAGGTCGCGAGCTCCGGGCTCGTCGACCAGGCTCGTCAGGGCAGCCCCACGGGAGGCGTCGCCGTCAGACCAGGGTCGTACGCCGTGGGCGTGGGCGGCCCGGGTGAGGTTGCGGGCGCGGGCGTGCGCGAGGCGGGCGGCGGCGGCGCGCGCGGGAGCCACCGGGACGGAGGTCGATGCGTCGAGGGCCCCCGGGTCGCGGTGGGCGTCGAGCAGGTCCTCGACCACGCGGGCGAGCGCCGCGGAGGTGACCGACACCAGGACGTGACCGTCCCGTGCCCAGGCGTCCGCGACTCCGTCGGCGCCACGGACCTCCCCGGCCAGGGCGAGCGCCAGGGCTTCGGCGAGGTCCATCCGGTCGAGCCGCTGGGCGAGGATCCGGGCGGCGGCGCTCGTGAAGTCGGCCCGCTGCCCTCGCGCCGTCGGGCGCTGGGCACGGAAGACCCGCGGGTCACCGACCGCGGCCGCGAGTACCGCCGCAGTGCCGGGCACCGAGGCCACGGAACCTGTCAGACCGAGCCGCCGGACGCCGTCGGGCTGTCCCAGGAGCCGGGCGAACCCGGCTGCGAGGGCCGCGCCCACCTCCTCCTGCCACACGCCGCGAGCGTATCGCTCGCGGCGTGTGCGACTGCGCGGTTGCCGATCGGCAGGACCGATCCGGTCCGTGCGGTCAGACCGGCAGGCCGAGGTAGAAGTCGAACGCCGCGTTGTCCTGCGCGGGTCCGCTCACGTGGAAGACCACCGCGGTGTCGTACCACCAGACGATGTCGAGGGTGGTGCCATCGGAGAAGTCCAGCCGGGTGCCGCTCTGGTCCTCCTCCCAGACGTAGGACTCGTAGATCTGCTCGCCAAGGGTCGCGGACAGCTCCGCCGCGTACGCGTCGGCTTCCGCCTCGGTCGCGAACGCGACTGCGGTCATGGTGACGTCGCCCGGGTCACCCACGAACGTGCCCGTGTACGCCTCGGTGGCCGCGGCGGGCGCGGGGGTGATGCCGTCGGCGACGGACCAGCCGGCGTCGTCGATGGCCCACACGCCGCCGAGGTCGTCGCCCCCGGTGATGATCTCGACCCGTGAGGTGAGCTCGTCGTAGAGTTCGCCGCTCGGCTCGTCCGTCGGGTCGTCGGTCGGGTCGTCCGTCGGGTCGTCCGTCGGATCGTCGGTGGGCCCCTGCGATGTGGTGGTGCCGCCCGCGGTGGGGTCCTCGCCGCCACCGCCGCCGAAGAGCTGGATCGCGAAGAACACGATCGCGCCGAGCACCACGACACCGCCGATGACGGCCCCGATCACGACGCCGCGGTTGCTCTTGGTCGGCCCGCCGGGTCCGCCCGGTCCGTAGCCGGGCGTGCCGGGCTGGCCGTAGCCACCCTGCTGAGGCTGGCCATAGCCACCCTGCTGAGGCTGGCCATAGCCACCCTGCTGAGGCTGGCCGTAGCCACCCTGCTGAGGCATGGACGACTGTCCGTACCCACCCTGCTGCGGCTGGCCGTAGCCGCCCGTCGGAGGCATCGACGACTGCCCGTAACCCTGGCCGTACGCCTGGGCCGGATCCTGGCCGAACGACTGGGTGGGCTGGTCGGGTGACGGTTGGCCGAAGCCGTACTCCGGACCGTCGGAGGCTGCGCCCGGTTCGCCCTGGGGGCGGCCGTACGGGTCCTCGGGTGGGTTCTGGCTCATCTCGCCCTCCGCTTGGTATGTGTGTCGATCCCGGCGCCGTCGCTGGTGCGCTCGCCGGGCTTCCCCTGATCTGGCCCATGGTAGGCGCGCGGCGAGCCCGAGGAGGTACGCGTCCATGGGAAGAACTGCACCCCCGGCTCTGGGCCCTTGCTCGTCCCTCTCCCGGTGTGATCCTCGCCTCCCGCGCTGCCCCGACCCCGCGCCACGACGCCGGTGCGGCCCGGTTCGCGCGCTCGGGGCCGGGCCCGGGCGGCGTGGTCGCTCTGCAAATCCTGGTAGGCTCACGCAGCGTTGAAACGCCCCTGTAGCTCAGTGGATAGAGCGTCTGCCTCCGGAGCAGAAGGTCGCTGGTTCGAATCCAGTCGGGGGCACGGAAGCGAAGCGACGTCCCCGAGTCCGACGGCGGCTCCAGTCGGGGCTCCTTCTCCGTCCCCGGGGCCATCGGCCCCGGACGGGCGGCACGTGCGCGAGGTTCGCGTCGCTAGGCTGGGTGGGTGACTTCCCTCTCCCCCACCGGCCAGCAGTTCGAGATCCGTGCCGGCGATGCCGTCGCGATCATCACCGAGGTCGGTGCGAACCTCCGGCTCTTCCGCGTCGGCCAGCGAGACGTGGTGGTGCCCTATGGCGTCGACGAGTTGCCGCCCGCATCGAACGGCGCGGTGCTGGTGCCGTGGCCGAACCGGATCCGGGACGGCCGCTACACCTGGGACGGCCAGGAGCTGCAGCTGCCGCTGACCGAGCCGGAGCGGGGCACCGCCCTGCACGGGCTCGTCTGCTGGCAGCGGTGGACCGTGCTCGAGCACACCGCGGACGCCGTCGAGCTGCGCCTGGACCCCGCGGCCACGCCCGGCTACCCGTTCCAGGTCAGCACGCGGATCCGCTACACGATCGGTACGGACGGCCTCGCGGTCACCGCGACCACCGCGAACATCGGCCCCGCTGCAGCCCCGTACGGGATCGGGTTCCACCCGTGGCTCTCCCCCGGTCCGGGCAGCCTGGACGACGCCGAGCTGCAGCTCGATGCGACGGCGTGGATCCCGACAGATGAGCGACTGCTGCCCACGGGCGTGGCCGAGATCCCCGAGGATCTGGACTTCCGGGAGCCGCGACGGATGGGCCGGACCGCCCTCGACGACGCGTTCGTGGGTGCGCTCTACGACGACCGTGGCCTGTCCTGGCTGCGGCTGCGCGGCACCGACGGGCGCTTGGCGTCGGTGTGGATGGACGAGTCGCTACGGACCTGGCAGATGTGCACCGGTGACGAGGTGGCCGCCCCGCAGGCGCGGCGCACCGGCCTGGCTGCCGAGCCGATGACGTGTGTGGCGGACGCGTTCCGCAGCGGCGAGCGGCTGATCCGGCTGGAGCCGGGTGCCGACCACACGGTGCGCTGGGGCCTGCGGCTCGACTGATATCGGCCGCCGCCACGCAGCACGTCCCGCCGCCGCGCAGGACCTCCCGCGCTCTGGCTGCCCGTCCGGCAGGCCGGTTCGGATCCCCGGGCTTGCTGGTCGGATCCGCGGGCGTGCTGGGGGCTGGCAAGCCCGGTGCGGAGTGCTCAGCCCTCGGAGCAGAGCGGGGTTTCGCTGGTGAGCGGGGCCGCGTCGTGGGTGGCCAGCCAGCTCTGCGGGTCGACCGTGGTGAGGGCCTCGTCGAGGTGGATCTCCAGGTGCAGGTGCGGGCCGGTGGAGTTCCCGTAGGACCCGACCGCGCCGATCACCTCACCGGCTGAGACCGCATCGCCGACATCGACGAACACGCCGTTCGGGTACATGTGGACGTACCAGGACCAGATCGGCTCGCCGTCGATCTCGTGCTGAACGATCACGAGCATCCCGGACCGGCCGTCCTTGCCGCCGCCGGCGTAGATGACCTCGCCGTCGGCGATGGAGTGGATCGGGGTTCCGGCTGCCGCGGCCAGGTCCACCCCGGTGTGTTCGGAGTAGCTGCCGTAGATCGGGTGGGAGCGGTAGCCGTAGCGCGACGTGATCGAGTAGGAGCCCGCCGTGATCGGCATGACCAGGTCGACCGGGGTCATGGTGGTCTCCGCGGCGACCACGCCGTTGGCCTCGAGGCCGGCCGTACCGCACGTGAGTTCGTCGCGGGACCCGTTGTCCCGGCTGGCCGCGGCGAGGGCGCGAGCGCGGGCCTCGGGGTCGGCCGCCAGGGCCTGGGTGCCATCGGCGGGGACGTAGGCCCCGCCCGCGAGGATGTCCAGCGCGCTGGTCGCGGCGAGGGTCTGGGTGGTCGCCTCAGCCGACGGCGAGTCCGGGAGCGCGGCGCCGGTGAGGGGCACGACGGTCGTCGCGACGCCGAGCGCGGCCAGGACGGCGAGCCTGGGCACCCACCGGTGCACCCTGGGCTGCTCGGTCGTCGGCTTGCGGCCGGCCGGTCGGTTCTCGGCCGCCGGGCGTCGCCCGACCGGGCGGAGCCGTGACCGCGCCGCGGTGTGGGTGGCGGTGGTCTCGGCGTCCGAAGGATCGGCGACGGCGGCAGCGACCTGGTCGTCTGTGGTGCGGTCGTCTGTGGTGCGGTCGTCTGTGGCCCGGTCTTCGGGGGTCTCGTCGTCCGCGGTCTCGTCGTCCGCGGCCAGGTCCTCCGCGGCCTCGTCGTCCGCCGGCCGGTCGTCGGCGGCGTCGTCGCCCGAGGCGTCGGTGCCCAGGTCCTCGACGTCCGGGACCGCAACGGCCTCGTGGGCGTCCTGCTCCTCGGCGCCCTCGGCGACGGCGGCCGCGATCTCGGGCTCGACCGGCTCGTCGGTCGGTTCGACCGCCTCTGCCTGCGCCTGGGACGCCGCGTACTCCGCGGCGCGGGCGGCGGCCTCGGCGGCACGCTCCCGTTCGCGGATCTGCCGGCGGGTCAGGGACGTGACAGTGGCCTCAGGGGTCGCGAGATCGTCAGCGGTCAGATCACGCTGAGAACTCACACGGCCTCCGGGGGAAAGGTGTTGGACACAGGTAGAACGAGGGACTGCACTGCTGGGATTCACGATCACGAGCGGTAGGGGGCCCGCCAGGACCGGATCACGAAACCATAACGGATGGTCCTTGAATCGGTCCAGATCCTGTGAGCGAACCCACGCGACGTGCCGGGGTACCTTAGGCAGGCTCGGCCGTCGGGATCAAACCGATCGGGCCACAGCGCGCCGGCGGGTGTGTCGATCACCGCTGCTGGGCCCGCTGCATCGAGTCCCGGACCTCGCCCACCAGTTCCTCGAGGATGTCCTCCAGGAACACCACCCCGATCCGCTCCGGCGCCGCCTCGCCGTTGGTCCCGACACCCGGAGCGAGCATCTCCCCGGCGCCGATCCCGGCTTCCGGTGCGGCACTGATCGCGGCCAGGTGGGCACCGGTGCGCTGCATCGCGGCGAGCACGTCCTCGATCTCGTCCTCGGTGGCGGCCATGGCCATCGGCCGCACCCGCCAGTCCGGCACCGGGGCCTGGCGCAGGGCGCCGGTGTCGGCGTACAGGACGTCCTTGACGTGCAGGTAGCCGGTGATCGCCGTGCCCTGCGTGACCGGGAACCGGGAGTACCCGGTCTTGGCGACCGCGTGCTCCACGTCCTCCGGCGTGCACCCCAGGGGCAGGGTGACCAGCTTCTCCACGGCCACCATCACGGTGCCGGCGGTGGCCTCGGAGAACTCGATGGCGCCGGTGAGCAGGCCGAGCTCGTCGTCCAGCAACCCCTCGGCCTGGGACCGCTCCACGATCGCGGCGACCTCCTCGGCGGTGAAGGTGGACGTGACCTCGTCCTTGGGTTCTACGCCGCCGAGTCGCAGGATCGCGTTGGCCAGCCAGTTCAGGAACCGGATCACCGGGGAGAGCACCCGGGAGATCCACACCAGCGGCGGGGCGAACCACAGCACCGCGCGCTCCGGAGCGGACACGGCC
Organism: Occultella gossypii; assembly: GCF_019947135.1. Classification (GTDB taxonomy): domain Bacteria; phylum Actinomycetota; class Actinomycetes; order Actinomycetales; family Beutenbergiaceae; genus Occultella; species Occultella gossypii. Next base: position 53,245 of record NZ_JAGSHT010000010.1, read on the forward strand.
AGGTTCTTCGGAACCATCTCGCCCAGGACCACGTGCAGGTAGACCACGATCGCGAGCGCGACCACGAAGCCGACCACATGGCTGGCCTGGGCGGGCAGGCCCACGGCGATCAGGGGACCTTCGACCAGGTGCGCGATGGCCGGCTCGGCGACGGCCCCGATCCCGGTGGAGCAGATCGTGATGCCCAGCTGGGCGCACGCGAGCATGAGCGAGACGTTCTCGATGGCCCACAGCGCCGTGCGGGCGGCCCGGGAGCCGGACTCCGCGATCGGTTCGATCTGGGATCGGCGCGCGGACATGATCGCGAACTCGGCGCCCACGAAGAACGCGTTCGCAGCGAGCAGCACGAGCGCCAGGATGAGCGCGGTCGAGGAACTCATCGGTCCTCGCTCGCGGCAGCGGGTTCGGCCGCGCGCACCTGGATCGTGTCCACCCGCCGGGAGTCCATGGTCTGCACCCGCAGCGTCACGCCGGGCACCTCGACCTCATCGCCCACGGCGGGCAGGCGCCCGAGCGCGGTCATCACCAGGCCGCCCAGCGTCTCGTAGGGGGCCTCGTCCGGGACCACCAGCCCGGTCTGTTGGTACAGCTCGTCGGGTCGTAGGCTGCCCGGCACGATCCAGGTGCGGGCCGGACCGGGCCGCACCACCCGCCGTCGACGGTCGTGCTCATCGGCCACCTCGCCGACCAGTTCCTCGACGACGTCCTCGAGGGTGACCACCCCGGACGTGCCCCCGTACTCGTCGACGACCACCGCCATCTGCAGACCGTCACGCAGCTCGACCAGGAGCGGTCCGAGCCGGATGGTCTCCGGGACCTGCGGCGCCTCATCCATCAGCGCGCCGACGGGCACCTCCCCGCGGCGTTCGTACGGAACCGCGATCGCTCGGCGCAGCTGGACGATGCCGACCACCTCGTCCGGTGAGGCGTCGATGACCGGGAACCGGGAGTGCCCGGTCGACCTGGCCAGTGCGAGCAGGTCCGTGGCGCTGGTGTCCCGGTCCACCGAGTGCATCCGCATCCGGTCCGTCATCACGTCGACTGCGGTGAGCCGGCCCAGGCCGATCGACCGGGTGAGCAGGGTGGCGGTGGACATCTCGAGCGTGCCGGCCTTCGCGGAGTGCCGCACCAGCGCAGCCAGCTCGGTGGCGGAGCGTCCCCCGCTGAGTTCCTCGCGGGGCTCCACCCCGAACATCCGCAGCACCCGGTTCGCCGACCCGTTCAGCACCGTGATCATCGGCCGCAGCGCGGTCGTGAACGCGTGCTGGAACGGGATGACCGTCTTGGCCACCTTCATCGGGTCCGAGATCGCCCAGTTCTTCGGGACCAGCTCACCGAAGATCATCGAGAACGTGTTCACGACCACCAGACTGACGACGACCGCCACGGCTGTCGCGATCGCCGTCGTCAGGCCGGTGCGCCCCAGCGGCACGGCGACCAGGTTCGCGACGGCGGCCTGCATCGTGTAGCCGAGCAGCACGGTGGTCACGGTGATCCCGACCTGCGCCCCGGAGAGCTCCGTGGACAGGTGGCGCAGGGCCCGTGCAAGCAGCCCCGCGCGCTTGTCCCCGGCGGCGCTGCGCCGGTCCACTCCGGCCGGGTCGAGCGCGACGAGCGCGAACTCCGCGGAGACGAACAGTGCCGTCCCTGCGGTCAGCACCACCCCGAGCAGCACCAGCAACCAGTCGGCGATCATCGGATGAGACCGAGGGCCCTTCGACGGGTGGCGGCGGGATGGCCAGACATAGTGGAGCCAGAGTAGCGCCCACCTCCCTGACCCCGAGGCTCGCGTGTGCCAGAGTTTGCCCATGTCGACCGCGCAGCCGAACACCTCAGTGCTCATCGTCGAGGACGAACCGGAGATCGCCGCCCAGATCGCCCGCCGGCTCCAGGCCGAGGGCTGGACGCCGCACATCGCCGGCGACGGACCGTCCGGGGTGGAGGCGGCCGCCACGGTGCGTCCGGACCTGATCGTGCTGGATGTGATGCTGCCCGGGATCGACGGCCTCGAGGTGTGCCGCCGGATCCAGGCCGAGCAGGCCACCAACGGGCGACCGCCCACGCCGATCCTGATGCTGACCGCCCGCGACGACGAGACCGACATGCTCGTCGGGCTGGGCGTCGGCGCCGACGACTACATGACGAAGCCGTTCTCGATGCGGGAGCTGCTGGCCCGCCTGAAGGTGCTCCTGCGCCGGGTGGAGCGGTCCCGGCAAGCGCCGGCGACCGCGTCCGGCGAGCCGCCGATGGTGCTCGGCGACCTGATCATCGACCGGGCGGCGCGCCGGGTGAACCGGTCCGGCGAGGAGGCGCACCTGACCCCGACGGAGTTCGACCTGCTCGTCTGCCTGGCGCAGAGCCCTCGGACGGTGCTCTCCCGCGAGCGCCTGCTCGCCGAGGTCTGGGACTGGGCGGACGCGTCCGGCACCCGCACCGTGGACTCGCACGTGAAGGCACTCCGGCGCAAGCTCGGCTCGGACCTGATCCGCACCGTCCACGGGGTCGGGTACGCCCTCGAGCCCACGGCCAGCTGACCACGCAGCCGATCCCGGCGCCACCGCGATGAAGCCGCATCCATGAGCACCCCGCACGTCCGGCACGCCCGCTCCACCGAGTTGAGTTGGTGGCGTCGGACCCTGGCCCTGGTGGGTGACCTGCGCCCGCTGGACCCGATGCGCTCGATCAAGATGAAGCTGATCGTGATCATCGCGGCCACGGTCGCCATGTACACGCTCGTCACGTGGGCCGGGATCCGGTTCGGCTTCGGGGTCCTGAACACGTTCCCGTTCGCGCTCGGAGCATCGCTGATCCTCACCCAGATCCTCGCCCGGGGGATGACCCGGCCGCTGCGGGAGATGACCGCCGCCGCCCGTTCGATGGCACGCGGCGACTACTCCACGCGGGTCCACACGAACAGTCAGGACGAGGTCGGCGAGCTCGCGGCCGCGTTCAACTCGATGGCCCAGGACCTGGACACCCTGGACGCCCAGCGCCGGGAGATGGTGGCCAATGTCTCGCACGAACTGCGTACCCCGGTGGCCGCGCTGCGCGCGCAACTGGAGAACATGGCCGACGGCGTGGTGGAACCGGACCCGGACGCCCTCGAGGGCGCGCTCACGCAGATCGAGCGGCTCTCCCGGCTGATCACCTACCTGTTGGACCTGTCCCGGCTGGAGGCCGGTGCGGCCAGCCTGGCGCTCACCGAGTTCGAGGTGCAGGAGTTCCTCGACGATGTCGCCACCCAGGCGCGGCACGCGGCCGCCGGCTTCGGGCGGGACCTGCGCTGGGAGGTGTCGACGCTGCCACCGGACCTGCACCTGACGGCCGACGAGGAACGACTGCGGCAGGTCATCTCCAACCTGCTCGGCAACGCGTCCCGGCACTCCCCCCGCGGCGGCACCGTCTCGCTGCGGGGCCGGTACTCGGCCACGACCGACGAGGTCGTGATCGAGGTGCTGGACGAGGGCCAGGGGATCCCGGTCTCGGACCGGGAGAAGGTCTTCGAGCGGTTCGAGCGCGGCAACGCGCCGGCGCAGCGGGGCGGGCTGTCCACCGGCGGCACCGGCCTGGGGCTCGCCATCGCCCGCTGGGCTGTGAGCCTGCACGGCGGCATGATCGCGGTGGCCGACCCGCCGGGCGGCACCGGCGCCATGCTGCGGGTGACGCTGCCGGCTCGCGGGCCGGCCGAGGGCCGCGCCCATCCCGCCACGCCGGGCACCTGAGCGCGCCCTCGGTGCGGGTCTCCACGCCGAGCACCTCAGGCGGCCGAACCCGGCACGCCCACAGGCAGTCCACAGCAACCGCGGCGGCGGAGAAGACGAAACGTTGACCAGCGTTTGAATGACCGTCGTCGGGTCGGGTCCGCCGCATCACATTTTGGCGTGGCAGGCGTGCTCCGGTGAGGTTTCCGTGTTGTTCGTCACCTAGGCTTGAGGAGACGAACCCGCACCCCAGCTACCTTTTGGAAGAGGGCGATCCTCGAGTGTCCCAGCAGGCACCCCACGACCCTGTCTCGGTTCCCACGAACTTCGGCGGCAACGAATGGCTCATCGACGAGCTGTACGCCCAGTATCGGGAGGACAAGTCGCAAGTCGACCCCACGTGGTGGGAGTTCTTCGAGAACTATCGCCCCGCCGACCTCGCCGCCAACGGCACCGCAGGTAGCAACGGCGCCCCCACTGCCAAGCCGGCCACCGCACCGGCCGCCACGAAGGCAGCCCCGGCCGCGCCTGCCCCGGCACCCCGGGCGAAGGCGACGAACCCGCCCGCCGCAGCGACGCCGTCGGCCCCCGCGCACAGCGCCGCGCAGGCGAGCGCCCCGACCCCGCCTGCCGAGGAGGTCCGCGCCGACCTGCCTCCCGCCGCGCCCGAGGTCACCGCGGAGGCACCGACCGCCCCCTACACGAAATCCCTCACCGGCGGCGGTCCCCGCAGCGCAGGTGGCGACGACGAGGTCGAGAAGTTGCGTGGCGCGTCCGCCCGGACCGTCACGAACATGGTCTCCAGCCTCGACGTGCCGACCGCGACCAGCGTGCGCTCGATCCCGGCGAAGCTGCTCGTGGACAACCGGATCGTCCTGAACAACCACCTGCAGCGCAGCCGTGGCGGCAAGGTCTCCTTCACCCACCTCATCGGCTTCGCCGTCGTGGAGGCCCTCGGAGACATGCCCGAGATGAACGCCGGCTACCGCGACCTGGACGGCAAGCCGGGCATCGTGCGCCCGGCCCACGTCAACTTCGGGCTGGCCATCGACCTGGCCAAGCCGGACGGCACCCGGCAACTGCTGGTGCCCTCCATCAAGGAAGCCGAGACGATGGACTTCGCCCACTTCTGGGCGGCCTACGAGGACATGGTCAAGAAGGCCCGCGGCGGCAAGCTCGAGGTTTCGGACTTCGCCGGCACCACGATCTCGCTCACGAACCCCGGCACCATCGGCACCGTCCACTCGGTGCCGCGGCTGATGGCCGGGCAGGGCACGATCATCGGCGTCGGTGCCATGAACTACCCCGCCGAGTTCCAGGGGGCCTCCACCGAGACCCTCGCGAAGCTCGGTGTCTCGAAGATCCTGACGCTGACGTCCACGTACGACCACCGGATCATCCAGGGCGCCCAGTCCGGTGACTTCCTGCGGATCGTCCACGCCAAGCTGATCGGCGAGGACGGCTTCTACGACCGGGTCTTCGCCTCGCTGCGTGTGCCGTACGAGCCGGTCCGCTGGACCCAGGACACCAACGCCGACGCCGAGGACGACTTCGGCAAGCCGGCCCGGATCGCCGAGCTGATCCACGCCTACCGCTCGCGCGGGCACTTCATGGCCGACACCGACCCGCTGGCCTACCGTCAGCGCCGGCACGCCGACCTGGACGTGCAGAACCACGGCCTGACCCTCTGGGACCTGGACCGCACCTTCCCGACCGGCGGCTTCGGCGGCAAGCCCAAGGCGCTCCTGCGGGACACCCTCGGGCTGCTGCGCAACTCCTACTGCCGCACCATCGGCTCGGAGTACATGCACCTGCACGACGCCGCCCAGCGCAAGTGGCTGCAGCAGCGCCTGGAGTCCGGCTGGGCCAAGCCCGAGCCGATCGCGCAGCAGCAGATCCTGCGCAAGCTCAACGCCGCGGAGGCGTTCGAGACGTTCCTGCAGACCAAGTACGTCGGGCAGAAGCGGTTCAGCCTCGAGGGTGGCGAGTCGCTCATCCCGCTGCTGGACAAGATCCTGGAGCGCTCGGCCGAGGAGGGCCTCGACGAGGTCGGCATCGGCATGCCGCACCGCGGCCGCCTGAACGTGCTGGCGAACATCGCCGGCAAGTCCTACGCGCAGATCTTCGCCGAGTTCGAGGGCAACCAGGACCCGCGCACCGTGCAGGGCAGCGGCGACGTGAAGTACCACCTCGGCACGGAGGGCATGTACACGTCCGTGAGCGGGGAGTCCACGAAGGTCTACCTGGCCGCGAACCCGTCCCACCTCGAGGCCGTCGACGGCGTGCTCGAGGGGATCGTGCGCGCCAAGCAGGACCGGATCGACCTCGGCGGGGCCGGGTTCTCCGTGCTGCCGATCCTGATCCACGGGGACGCCGCCTTCGCCGGGCAGGGTGTGGTCACCGAGACCCTGAACATGTCCCAGCTGCGGGGCTACCGCACCGGCGGCACCGTGCACATCCTGATCAACAACCAGGTGGGCTTCACCACCGGCGCGTCCTCGTCCCGTTCCACGCTGTACGCCACGGACGTGGCGAAGGGCCTGCAGATCCCGGTCTTCCACGTGAACGGTGACGACCCGGAGGCCGTCGCGCACGTGGCCGAGCTGGCGTTCGACTACCGCCAGGAGTTCCACAAGGACGTCATCATCGACATGGTGTGCTACCGCCGCCGCGGTCACAACGAGGGCGACGACCCGTCGATGACGCAGCCGGTGATGTACTCCCTGATCGAGAAGAAGCGCAGCGTCCGCAAGCTCTACACCGAGGCGCTCGTCGGTCGTGGCGACATGACCGAGGACGAGGCCGAGGAAGCACTCTCGCACTACAAGGGCGAACTCGAGCGGGTCTTCACCGAGGCCCGCTCCGGCGGCAGTACCGCCACCGACGACGTCCAGGTGGCCGGCCTCGAGCGTCCGGAGTCCCAGCTCGAGGACGCCGGCGTGATGGTCGGCTGGGAGACCGCCGCACCCGCTCAGATGCTGGAGCGGATCGGCGAGGCGCACGTGCGCCCGCCGGAGGGGTTCACCGTCCACCCCAAGCTCCTCCAGATGCTCCAGAAGCGCCACCAGATGTCCACCGACGGGGACATCGACTGGGCCTTCGGGGAGATGCTCGCGTTCGGCTCCCTGCTGCTCGAGGGCACGCCGGTGCGCCTGACCGGGCAGGACTCGCGCCGCGGCACGTTCGTCCAGCGGCACGCGGTCCTGCACGACCGGGTCAACGGTGCCGAGTGGACCCCGCTGATGTATCTCGCCGCGGACCAGGGCAAGTTCTGGGTGTACGACTCGTCCCTGAGCGAGTACGCGGCACTCGGTTTCGAGTACGGCTATTCGGTCGAGCGACCGGATGCCCTGGTGCTCTGGGAGGCGCAGTTCGGCGACTTCGTCAACGGCGCCCAGACGATCATCGACGAGTTCATCTCCTCCGCCCAGCAGAAGTGGGACCAGAGCTCCTCCGTGGTGCTGCTGCTGCCGCACGGCTACGAGGGCCAGGGACCGGACCACTCCTCCGCCCGCAAGGAGCGGTTCCTGCAGCTCGCGGCCGAGGACAACATGATCGTCGCGGAGCCGTCCACCCCGGCGAACCACTTCCACCTGCTGCGACGCCAGGCGTACCAGCGCCCGCGTCGCCCGCTGATCGTGTTCACGCCGAAGCAGCTGCTGCGGCTGCGGGCGGCCACGTCCTCGGTCGAGGACTTCACCACCGGTACGTTCCAGACGGTCATCGGCGACTCCGCCGTGGACCCGGCCGCGGTCGACCGTGTGCTGATGTGCAGCGGGCGGGTCTACTACGACCTGCTCGCCGAGCGCACCAAGCGTGAGGACACCAGGACCGCGATCGTCCGCCTCGAGCAGCTCTACCCGCTCGACGACGAGGCCATCCGCGCCGAGCTCGGCCGGTACCCGAACGCCGAGTTCGTCTGGGTCCAGGACGAGCCGAAGAACCAGGGTGCGTGGAGCTACCTGGTCCTCAACCTGGTGTACGCGCTGCCCGAGATGTCTGAGGCGGCTCGGCTGAAGGGCCGGTTGAGCGTGGTGTCCCGCCCGAACATGGCGGCCCCGTCCGCCGGTACCGGCAAGAAGCACCAGGCGGAGCAGGCCACCTTGCTGAGCGAGGCATTCCAACGGTGAGCGCCGCGTCCCCAGACGCGGCGGGCACGCGCATCTGTGTGGTCGGCGACGAACTCGTCGCCGGGTTGGGCGACGCCCGCGGGATGGGCTGGGTCGGCCGGGTCGCCGCCCGGACGCCCTCGGAGTCGCCGTTGGCGTTCTTCACCCTGGCCGTGCCCGGCGAGACCAGCACCTCCCTGTCCGGGCGCTGGGAGACCGAGTGCAACCGTCGCTTCGGGTCCGGGGAGAACCGCCTCGTGGTGGCCCCCGGTTCCGCGGACCTGCTGCACGGGGTGTCCCTGGCCCGTAGCCGGCTGAACCTGGCGAACGTGCTCGACGACGCCGCCAACCGGCAGATCCCAACGTTCGTGGTGGGCCCACCACCGCGCACCGACGTGCCCGAGTCCGCGCTCGGGGATCTCTCCGGGGCGTTCGCGGATGTCTGCCAGCGCCGTCGGGTGACCTACGTGGAGACGTTCGAACCGCTGCGTACCCATGAGCAATGGCTGTCGGACACCTCCGCCGGCGACGGCACCCACCCGCAGCAGGCCGGCTACGGCCTGCTCGCCTGGTTGGTGCTCCACAACGGCTGGCACGAGTGGTTGGGCCTGCCCCAGGAGTGAGGACACCTGTGACCGACACCTTCACGGTCTCCGGGCAGGTCTTCCTGCGCGACGGCGCACCGCACCAGATCATCTCCGGCGCCGTGCACTACTTCCGGATCCCGCGCGCGCTCTGGGAGGACCGGCTGCGCCGGCTGCTCGCCATGGGCGCCAACACCGTCGAGACGTACGTGGCGTGGAACTTCCACGCCCCGCACGCGGGCGCCGCACCCGACTTCACCGCAGGCGCGGACCTCGGTGCGTACATCGATCTCGCCGGTGAGCTCGGCCTCGACGTGATCGTGCGCCCCGGCCCGTACATCTGCGCCGAGTGGGACCTGGGCGGGTTCCCCTCGTGGCTGCTGACCGACGACGCGGCCGCCGGTGCGCTGCGCACCTCGGACCCGGCCTACCTCGCCCACGTCGACGAGTGGTTCGACGTCCTGATCCCGATCATCGCCGAGCGCCAGCTCACCCGAGGCGGCCCGGTCATCGCCGTGCAGGCGGAGAACGAGTACGGCAGCTACGGCAACGACGCCGCCTACCTGCGGGCGATGGCCGACGGGCTTCGGGCGCGCGGGATCGACGTGCTGCTGTTCACCTCGGACGGCCCGGAGCCGCTGATGCTGGCCGGTGGCACGGTGCCGGGCCTGCTCGCGACGGCGAACTTCGGTTCACGGCAGGCCGAGGCCTTCGCGGAACTCGCCCGGGCGCGCCCGGACCAGCCCGGGATGTGCATGGAGTTCTGGAACGGCTGGTTCGACCACTGGGGCGCCCGGCACCACACCCGCGACGCCGCGAGCGCCGCCGAGGAACTGGCCGGGATGCTCGCGGACGGCCGCTCGGTGAACTTCTACATGGCGCACGGCGGCACGAACTTCGGGGTCTGGGCCGGCGCGAACTGCCACGACGCCGAAGACGCCGGTGCGGGACCTGGGTATCAGCCGACCATCACCTCCTACGACTACGACGCCCCCATCGCCGAGGACGGCGCGCTCACCGCGAAGTTCGAGGCGTTCCGGGACGTGATCGCCGCGCACACCGGGCGCACGCCGCCCGCTCCCCCGTCGGCCCCGGTGCGGCTGGCCCCGCGCACGGTCGAGGTGCAGGCCTCCCTCGACCTCGGCGCCGTGCTCGACGGCGTCCCAACGGTTTCCGCACCGACGCCCCGTTCGTTCGAGCGGCTCGGCATCCACCACGGTGTGGTCCGGTACGTCACCACGGTGCCGTCGACGACGCCGCCGATCCCGGCCGCGGACCTGCACCTGGACGGTCTGGCCGACCTCGCCACCGTGATGGTCAACGGCGCACTCGTCGGCCGCCTCGGCCGCACCCAGGCGGACCCCGCGTACGGCCCGGCGGGCGACGGCCTGCGGATCGAGCTGGACCAGCCCGTGAACACGATCGAGATCACCGTCACCTCGCTCGGCCGGGTGAACTTCGGCCGCCACCTGCGCGATCCCAAGGGCTTGGCCGCGGTGCGGTTCTCGCACCAGCACCTGTTCGGCTGGGAGCATGCGGGCCTGGACCTGACCACGCTGCCGGAACTGGACTGGTCGGCCGCGGAGCCGACCACCGCCGTCGGGCTCGAGCCGGTCACCGGCGCCGGCGTGCACCGGGCGGAACTGGACCTGACCGAGGTCGGCGACGGCTACCTGGCACTGCCGGGCTGGCGGGAGGGGTACGTGTTCCTGAACGGCTTCAACCTCGGCCGCTACTGGAACGCCGCGGGCCCCCAGCGCACGCTCTACGCACCCGCGCCGTGCTGGCGCGTCGGCAGCAACGAGTTGGTGGTGGTCGAGTTCAGCGGTGCCGGGGACAGCATCGAGATCCGGCAGGACGCCGACCTCGGCTGAGCAAGGGCGCGCGCCCCCGGCCGCTAGTCCCCGCCGCCCCCGGAACGGCTGGATCCGACCAGGTCTCCGGCCTTCCAGTCGGCCCAACCCGGCTGACCCGCCATGAACGCCTCGATCTCCTCCTTGGACGCGGCGAGCGTGGGGTCGTTCCTGAGGTAGTGCCGCGTCTCCCGCACGATCAAGCCGCTCAGCACCAGCAGACCGATGAGGTTCGGCAGCGCCATCAACCCGTTCATCACGTCGGAGAAGTTCCACACCACCCCGAGCTGCACGGTGCAGCCGACGAACACCACGAGCGAGAAGATCACCCGGAACGGCATCACTGCGCGCCGCCCGATCAATCGTTCGACGTTGCGCTCGCCGTAGTAGGACCAGCCCAGGATGGTGGAGAAGGCGAACAGCGCCAGCCCGATGGTGACGACCCAGTGGCCCCACTCCCCCGGCAGGCCGTGGGTGAACGCCTCGCCGGTCATGATCGCGGCCGAGATCTGCTCCCCGGCGGCGTCCACCTCGCTCCAGACCCCGGTGGTGATGATCACCAGCCCCGTGCAGCTGACCACGATGATCGTGTCGATGAAGGTCTGGGTCATGGACACCAGGCCCTGGCGGACCGGGTGGGTGGTCTTCGCCGCCGCGGCCGCGATCGCCGCCGAGCCCATCCCGGACTCGTTGGAGAAGATGCCGCGCGCCACCCCGTACTGGACCGCGATGATGATGGCCGAGCCGGCGAAACCGCCCACCGCGGACGTGCCGGTGAACGCGTCGGTGAAGATCTGCGCGAACGCACCGGGCAGGGCCTGCACGTTCACGGCGAGGATGTACAGCGCGCTGAGCACGTAGAACACGATCATGATCGGCACCAGGGCGGCGGTCACGCGGCCGATGGACTTGATCCCACCGACGAGCACCACGAATGCCAGCAGGGTCAGCACCACCCCGGTCACCACCACCGGCACACCGAAACTGTGCTCCAGGTTCGTGGCGATCGAGTTGCCCTGCGTCATGTTCCCGATCCCGAAGCAGGCGATCGTGGCGAACACCGCGAACGTCAGCGCCAGGACCTTGCCCGCCTTGTTGTTGATCGCGCGTTCCAGGTAGTACTGCGGCCCACCCGACTTCTCCCCGGCGGCGTCGGTGGTGCGGAACCGGACGGCGAGGAAGGCCTCCGAGTACTTCGAGGCCATGCCGAGCAGCCCGGTCACCCACATCCAGAACAGTGCGCCCGGCCCACCGATGCCGATGGCCGTGGCGACCCCCACGATGTTGCCGGTGCCGACGGTGGCGGCCAACGCCGTCGTGAGTGCCTGGAACTGGGAGATGTCCCCCTCGGCGCCCACGTCCTTACGCCGCAGCAACCCCAGGCGCAAGGCCGCGCCCAGGGTGCGGAACTGCAGCCCGCCGAGCCTGATCGTCAGGTACAGCCCGGTGCCGAGCAGCAACGGGATGAGCAGGTACGGGCCCCACACCACCGAGCCGATCTGCCCGAGTACCTCTTCCAGTCGTGACATCGAATCCCCCGATCCTTCGTCGCCGTCGAGAACGTGTCTGCCTCGGCCGGTCATCTCCCGACGAGCGTGCCAGCCCCGTGTTTCGCCCGGGTGACCCGCAGGTCACGCGCTCACGTGGACGGCGGGTACTCCTGGTGCCCGTCCTCGACCACGTCGAACTCCTCCGGATGCTTGCGCAGGTGCAGCAGCGCCGCCACCAGCCCGCCCCAGACCAGGAGCAGGGCCACCACCAACATCACGATCGCCGCAGCACTCATCGCGACTCACCTCCCTCGACGAGCAACGACTCGTCCTCGACCACCCCGCGTCGCCACGGGATGAGACTGACCAGCACGGCGATCACGATCAGGCCGATCGCCACGCCCCAGCCGAACACCGCCACGTAGCCGGCCGGCATCTCGCCGTAACCCTCCCGGATCCGGGTGACCACCTCGCTGATGAACATGTAGCCGAGCACGAGCGGGGTGACGACCCCGAGCAGGATGAACCAGGTGCGCCCGATCTTGAACGAGGACACCGAGTTGACGTGCCTGGCGAGCTCGGGGAACTTGCGCAGGCCCCAGCCGATGACGATCACGCTAACCAGCGCGGCACCGACGATCCCGAAGTTGTTCGCGAAGTTGTCCACCACGTCCAGCAGGTTGAGCCCGGTGGTGGTGGGGAACAACGCGACCGAGACGACCGCCATCAGCCCACCGGCGATCAGCACGGACTTCGTGCGGCTCCAGCCGAGTTTGTCCTCCACGCCCGCGAGGACCACCTGCACGATCGACACGAGCGAGGTGATCCCGGCGAGGACCAGCGAGAGGAAGAACAGCACCCCGAACAGGCTGCCGCCGGGCATCGTGGAGATGATCGCCGGGAACGCGATGAACGCGAGCCCGATCCCGGACTCGGCCACGTCGGCGACCCCGACTCCGCTGGCCTGGGCCATGAACCCGAGGGCCGCGAACACCCCGATGCCGGCGAGGATCTCGAAGCCGGAATTGGAGAACGCCACCACCAGGCCGGAGCCGGTCAGGTTCGACTTGCGCTTGAGGTAGGAGGCGTACGTGATCATGATCCCGAAGCCCACGGACAGCGAGAAGAAGATCTGGCCGTAGGCGGCGATCCACACCTGCGAGTTCGTCAGCGCCTCCCAGTTCGGCGTGAACAGGGCGTCCAGGCCGAGCATCGCGCCGGGCTGGCGCAGCCCCTGGATCACCATGACCACGAAGATGACGATCAGCACCGGGATGAAGATCTGGGCGAGCCGGGCGATGCCACCCTGGACGCCGAGCCGGTGCACCACGAGGGTGAACAGCCAGATGATGATCAGTGGGATGCCGACCGCCGGCACCCAGGACCCGCCGAGGGTGAACTCCCCGCTCTGCTGCAGGAAGTCGCCGCCGAAGAAGCCCCCTGGGTCATCGCCCCAGGCCTGGTTGATCGAGAAGCCGGTGTAGCGGACCGCCCACGCGATCACGACCGCGTAGTAGACGGCGATCACGAAGCAGATCCCCACCTGCCACCAGCCGATGGACTCCGCGGCCCCGCCGAGTCGGCGGTAGGCCAGCGGGGACGACGCCCGGAACCGGTGCCCGATCGCGTAGTCCAGGAACAGCAGCGGGATACCCGCGGTGAGCAACGCCACCAGGTACGGGATGATGAAGGCGCCGCCGCCGTTCTCGTAGGCCACGTACGGGAACCGCCAGATGTTCCCCAACCCGATGGCCGACCCGACGGCAGCGAAGATGAACGCCCGCCGTCCCTTGAATTCTTCTCGTGCCTGCTCCACGTCATGCTCCCTTGCACTCGATGGTTCGTTGCCGGGCCCCCGGCCCTGGAATCAGCCGGCCCCGTCGATCCGCCCCGCGTCACCCTCGGGCACATCCTGCACGTCATGCACAACGGAAACGCTGCCCGTGACGGTACTCACCTTCACGAAGCTTGTCCCGGCGCCGCGCGGCTCGGAGACCGATGTGGACGACGGGCCGGAACCGCCGCGGCGGTCCACGCCGTCGACGACGACCGGCGCGCTCACGCCGTGCACACTCAGGTCCAGGCCGACGTCCGCCGCGAGCGTCACCGCGATCGCCGCCGACACGCCGGTCACCGAAACCACGGACGACGGCGTCGTCGGGGACACGGCGACGTCACCTGAGACCGTGGTCACCGACAGGCGGGGCACTGCCCCGCCGACGAACGTGGTGCCGGTCGCGGTGGTGACGTTGGCCGGTCCGGTGTGCTCCTGGATCACGATCGGACCGGACGCGGTGCGTACCGTGACCGAACCGGTGGTCCGTTCGGTTCGGACCGGCCCGGACGCGCTGTTGACGGTCAGGTCCTCGGCCACGTCCGCGACGGACACGGCCGCACCGACCGTGGCGGCGGTGACCCGGATCCCGGGGCCGACGGCGATCCGGACCCGGGCGCGGTCGTCGGCGGTGAAGGACGTGAGCCGCTTCAGCCAGCCCTCCCAGCCGATCGAGGGGTAGCCGATGGTCAGGCGCCCGCCATCGGTGGCCACCTCCAGGGGTGCCCCGTCCACCTCGTCGACGTCGATGTGCAGGCCGGGCTCGGCTCGGGCGACGACCTCCGCGCCGCCCTTGATGAGCTGGACACGGACCTCCGTGACGCCGTCGGACCCGCCGATCTCGATCGACTCCGGCCCGGTGATGATCCGACTCGTTGCTGCCATGTGCTGAGCTCCTCGTGATCGGTTGCGTGGGCTTACGTGCTATCGGGTGAGGACGACCTTGCCGAACGCGGCACCCGAGGCGAGCCGCTCAAAGGCGGTGCGGACCGCCATCGAGCCCGTGTCGTCGTCGGTGAAGTCGTGGACGGAGTCGATGACCGGACGGATCCCGGCCGCGACCATGGCGTCCCGGACGGCCGTGAGCTCGGCGAGCGTGCCCATCGTGGTGCCGATCACCCTCAGGCTGCGGAAGAACACCCGGTTCAGGTCCGCGGACGGTGCGGGCCCACTGGTCGCTCCCGCGACGGCGATCACGCCACCGGGGCGAAGCGATCGCAGGGAGTGGCCCCACGTGGCCTCGCCGACGGTCTCCAGCACGGCGTCGACGGGGGCGATGCGGGTGCCCGAGGTGACCGCGTCGTGGGCGCCGAGCCGGCGGGCTCGGTCGAGCTTGCCCTGGTCCCGGGAGGTGACGGTGACGTGCGCACCGCCGAGGCGGGCGAGCAGGATCGCCGCGGTGGCGACGCCGCCGCCGGCGCCCTGGATGAGCACCCGCTGGCCCGGGGTGACCCCGGCGGCGGCGTACAGCATCCGGTAGGCCGTCAGGTACGCCGTCGGCAGGCAGGCGGCCTCGGCGAAGCTCCACTCGGCGGGCTTGTCGACGACGTTGCGGACCGGGACGTGCACATACTCGGCGCAGGTGCCGGGGTGCAGTTCGGACAGCAGGGTCCGTTTCGGGTCGAGCGTCTCCTCACCGGTCCAGCCCGGTGCGGTGATCACCGAGTGCACGATGACCTCGCGCCCGTCGTCGGTGACCCCGGCGGCGTCGGTGCCGAGGATCATCGGCAACCGGTCCGCGGGCAGGCCGACCCCGCGCAGGCTCCACAGGTCGTGGTGGTTCAGCGCGGCCGCGCGCACCCCGACCCGCAGCCAGCCGGCCGGCGCCTCGGGTTCGGGCAGGTCGGCGACCTCGAGCCCGGCCAGCGGGTCCTCGGGGTGCTGACTGGCGGCATAGGCGCAACGCATCGCCTCACCCTAACCACTTGCCCCCGACCACGCGTCCCGGCCGCGATCGTGACCAGATCGTGCCCACCGGTTTCCTTGACAGCACTCGCCCGTAGGACCAGCATGAAACGGCTGGCGGTCAGCGATGACCGTGCCCCGGGATGCGCCCCACGACCGACGGAGCATCTAGCGCCCCTGAGGGCACGTGCGCGTCACCCGCCGTTGAGGAGTGGCCCAGTGGTGCGGAACCCCGTCCCCGGCCGAACGGTCGGCCGAACTCGGATCCCCTGCGGCATGACGTCCTCCTGCCTTCTGCGACGAGCCCTCGGGCGGCGCCGCGGCAACGGCTCATCCATGGATCCATCCCGTCGGTGATCCGGCGGGCGGGCACAGGAGTCAGATATGAGAGCGACAAGAGGTCAGTTCCGGGTAGTCGTCGTCGGCGGCGCGGCCCTCGCCCTGGTCCTCGCCGCGTGCGGGGGCGGCGAGGAGGACGGCGACGGCGGTGAGGGCGGCGGTGACGAGGAGCTGAGCGGCACCGTGAGTTTCATCGGCTCCTGGTCGGGCGACGAGCAGGACTCGTTCCTGGCCATGGTGGCGCCATGGGAGGAGGAGACGGGGGTGACGGTGGAGTACACCGGCACCCGTGACCTGAGCCAGCAGCTGACGACCGGCATCGCGTCCGGGAACCTCCCGGACATCGCCGGGCTTCCGGGGCCCGGTCCGATGAACGACTGGTATGGCCAGGGTGCCCTGCAGCCTCTCGACTTCGTCGATTTCGACACCTACTCGGGCGCGACGCCGGAGGGTTTCGCCGACCTGGGCATGAGTGAGGACGGCACGCTGATCGGTGTCTTCACGAAGGCCGCGGTCAAGGGGCTGATCTACTACAACACCGCGGTCTGGACCGCGGAGCCGCCCGCGACGTGGGCGGACCTGGAGACCGCGGCCGGTGGCCTGGCCACCGGCGAGACCGCCCAGTGGTGCGTCGGCCTCGAGTCCGGTGCGACCTCCGGCTGGCCGGCGACCGACTGGATCGAGGACATCGTCCTTCGGCAGGCCGGCCCGGACGTCTACGACCAGTGGGTCGCGGGCGAACTGGCGTGGTCCGCGCCGGAGATCACGGCCGCGTTCGAGACCTTCGGCAGCGTGCTCGAGAACTCCTACGGCGGTTCCGACTACATCGTGAACACCGCGTTCGGCCGCGGCGCCAACCCGATGTTCGAGGACCCGCCCGGTTGCGTGCTGCACCACCAGGCATCCTTCATCACCGACTTCTTCGTCAACGAGGCCGGTGCCACGCCCGAGCAGTTCGACTTCTTCCCGTTCCCGGACATCGACCCGCAGTACACCGGCGGCGTCACCGGCGGCGGCGACCTCATCGGCATGTTCAACGACACGCCGGAGGCCCGCTCCCTGATCGAGTACCTGCTCACCCCGGAGGCGCAGCAGATCTGGGTCGAGCGGGGCGGTTTCATCTCCGCCAACTCCGGGGTTCCGCTCGACGTCTACCCGGACGAGACGTCCATGCGCTCGGCGGAGATCCTGCAGAACGCGCAGACGTTCCGGTTCGACGGCTCCGACAACATGCCGGCGGCGATGAGCGACGCGTTCAACCGTGCCATGGTCGCGTTCGCCCAGAACCCGGGCGACCTCGACTCCATCCTGGCGGGCCTGGACGAGACCCAGACGGACGCCTACGCCGCCGACTGAGCGATCGGCCGGTGGCGGCTCGGCCGCCACCGGCCGGTGCGGAGGGAGATCCACGTGCTCGTCGACCTGTTCGAGAACCGGCTGGCGCTCGCCCTGATCGTCGTGCTCGGCGTCCCGGCCGTCCTCGTGCTGTACATCGTCGCCGTCGAGGCGCTCCTGACGAGGGTGTCCCGGCGGGTCTCCGCAGCCGTCCGACCCTGGCTGTGGCTCGCCCCCGCGCTCGGCTTCCTGGGCGTCTTCCTCGTCTACCCCACTCTCGCCACGATCTACCGCAGCTTCCAGAACCGGCGCGGTGACGCGTTCAGCGGACTCGAGAACTACGTATGGTTCTTCACCCGCAGCGACACGCTCATCGCCCTGCGCAACAACGTCCTCTGGGTCCTGCTGCTCCCGCTGCTGGTGGTCGCTCTCGGGCTGGGCATCGCGGTACTCGTGGACCGGGTCAGGTACGAGGTGGTCGTGAAGTCGGTGGTCTTCCTGCCGATGGCGATCAGCTTCGTCGCCGCAGGGGTCATCTGGCGCCTCATGTACGACCTCAACCCGAACACCGGGACGCTCAACGCCGCCCTCGACCTCGTCAACGGACCCCGGGTGGCGTGGCTCAGCACCTCGCCGATCAACAACCTCATGCTGATCCTCGTCGGCGTCTGGATGTTCACCGGGCTGGCGATGGTCATCCTCTCGGCCGGGCTCAAGGGCATCAGCGCAGAACTGCTCGAGGCCGCACGCATCGACGGCGCGAACGAACGGGAGGTATTCCGGTTCGTCATCCTGCCGCTCCTGGCCCCGACGATCGCCGTCGTGGCCACCACCGTCATCATCTTCGCGCTGAAGACGTTCGACATCGTCTACGTGATGACGAACGGCAACTTCGAGACCGACGTCATCGCGAACACGATGTACAAGGAACTCTTCGCGAACGGCCAGCAGGGCCGCGCGGCGGCGGTTGCCGTCGTGCTCCTGCTCGCGACCGTGCCCGTGATGATCCTCAACGTGAAGCGCTTCAAGCAGCAGGAGGAGGTGCGATGACTCAGGCACCCATCGCCGTGGACCTGCCCACGCAGGAGCCCGCGGGCGGCAGGCGTGGCAAGAAGCGCCGCCCCGGCTCCGTGCTGCACGTGGTGCTCACAATCATCATGCTCATGTGGGCGGTGCCCACGCTCGGCCTGTTCGTGGCCTCCTTCCGCACCGCGGAAGCCACCAACGCCTCCGGCTGGTGGACCGCGATCATCCCACCCTGGGAATTCACGTTCGGCAACTACGACTACGTCCTGAACCGGGCCGGCTTCTGGGACTCCTTCGTCAACAGCCTGTTCATCACGATCCCGGCGACCGTGCTCGTCGTCATGGTCTCGGCGTTCGCCGCATACGCGTTCGCCTGGATGCACTTCCCGGGCCGCAACGCGATCTTCGTCGTCGTGGTCGGGCTGCTCGTCGTACCCCTCCAGGTGACCCTCATCCCGGTCCTGGCACTGTTCCGCGACGCATCCCTGGGCGGCTACGAGCTCAACGGCACGATCATGGCGGTCTGGCTCGCACACACCGGCTACGGCCTCCCGTTCGCGGTCTACCTGCTCCGCAACTACGTCGGTGGGCTGCCGCGATCACTGTTCGAGGCCGCCGAGATCGACGGCGCCGGACACGCCACCATCTTCTTCCGGCTGGTCCTGCCGATGAGCGTCCCGGTCATCGCATCCCTGGTCATCTTCCAGTTCCTGTGGGTCTGGAACGACCTCCTGGTCGCGCTCGTCTACCTCGGACCGGTACCCGCCAACCACCCGCTCTCGGTGACCCTGGCCAACCTCACCACGAACTTCGGCGGGAACTGGCAGTTCGTCACCGCGGCCGCGTTCGTCTCGATGGTCGTCCCGATCCTCGTGTTCTTCGCCCTGCAGCGCTACTTCGTGCGCGGCATCACCGGCGGCGCCGTCAAGGGCTGAGGCGGGCGACACCAGCTCCGGAGCCGCCTGAACCCTAGGCCTCGAACCAGCCTCGCGGGCGGTTGGCTACCGTCGGAGCGTCGATCGCGGGGCCAGGGGCGGCCCAACCGACGGCGTTGGCCAGCACCCGCCGCACCTGCGGGTGGTGGTAGACCGGGTACTCCTGGTCCCCGGGACTGAAGTAGAAGATCCGGCCGTTGCCGCGGCGGAACGTGCACCCGCTGCGGAACACCTCACCGCCGGTGAAGGAGCTGATGAAGACCAGTTCCTCCGGGGCGGGGATGTCGAAGTACTCCGAGTACATCTCCTGCTCGGGGATGTCGATCGGGTTCGGCACGCCGGCCGTGATCGGGTGCCCCGGGGCGACGGTCCAAACCAGTTCCCGGTCCGCCTCGTTGCGCCAGCCGAGCGAGCACGTCGAGCCCATCAGATCGATGAAGATCTTCGAGAAGTGGGCAGAGTGCAGCACGAGCAGCCCCATGCCGGCCAGGACCCGGGCCCGTACCCGCGCCACGATCTCGTCGCTGACGTCCCCGTGCGCCGCATGCCCCCACCAGGTGAGCACGTCGGTCTCGGCGAGGACCTCCTCGGTGAGGCCGTGCTCGGGCTGGTCCAGGGTGGCGGTGCGGACCACGGCGCCATCGCCGAGGTGCTCGGCGATGCCCTCGGCGATGGTGGTGTGCATGCCGTCGGGGTAGATCGCCCGCACGGACTCATCGCGGTGCTCGTGCACGTTCTCGCCCCATACGGTGACACGGATCGGCTGGATCGGCTGGTTCGGCTGTGGCATGGGTCTCTCCAGGGATGTCTTGGGGTTCGGGCGATGGCGTGGGTCGGGGTCAGTCGGCCTCGACGGCGACCTCACGGCCCTCGAGGGCCGAGCGGTAGCACGCGTCGATGATCCGGGCCCGGGTGAGGGCGTCGCGGCCCACGTGCGCGGACCAGTCGCCGCCACGCACCGCGTCGACGAACTCCCGGACGACAGCGAGATGCCCCTCCCCCTTCGTGACGGCGGGCCGGACCTCGGCGGGCACGCCCGCGACGTCGGTGTAGATCCGCAGGGTGTCGGAATGGGTGTAGTTCTCGACGTCGACCACGGCGCCGCCGTCGCTGCCGAACAGTTCGACGCCGAAGTTGTCGCCGGGCCGGCGGTAGCTGGCCCAGCTGGTCTCCAGCAGCAGGGTGGCGCCGCCCTCCAACCGCAGGAACGCCGTCGCCAGGTCCTCGACGCCGTAGGCGGCCGCGACCTGCGTCTTGCCGACGTCCACCCGCCCGCCGAGGCCCCGAGGGCCGAGTTCGGCGAACGTGGACGCGGAGACGCTGAGCACCCGCGGCTCACCGAGCAGGAACAGGGCCATGTCCAGCATGTGCACGCCGAGGTCGATCAGCGGCCCGCCGCCGGCCATCTCGGCGTCGGTGAACCAGCTGCCCATGCCTGGGATCCCGTTGCGGCGGCGCCAGTGCGCCTTCGCGTAGTAGATCCGCCCGAGCGCGCCCGCGTCGATCTGGTGCTTGAGCACGTCCACGTCCCCGCGGCGGCGGTGGTTGAACGCGATGTGCAGGACCCGGCCGGCGGCAACGGCGGCGTCCACCATCCGTTTGCCCTCCTCGGCGGTCCGGGCGAGGGGCTTCTCGCAGAGCACGTGCGCGCCGGAGGAGAGGGCGGCCACGGTGACCGGCTCGTGCAGGTACGTCGGCGTGCCCACGCTCACGATGTCCAGGTCGTCGCGCGCGACGAGGTCCTCCCACCGTTCGTAGCGGTGCTCGACGCCGTGGCTGTCGGCGAGCTGGTGAAGCCGCTCGGTCTCGAGCCCGGCGAGCGCGACCACCTCCACGCCGGGGATCTGCTGGTACGCGGCCAGGTGCGTCGAACCCGCGAATCCGAGCCCGACCACCCCCACCCGCAGCGGTGTCGGTTCCTGAGACAGTGACATATCGCCTTCGTACGATCGGGATGTGGATCACGGGCCGGGCGCCACCCTAGCGGCCACGGCCGCACGAGGCGACCACCCGCCGTCGGGCATCGAGAAGTTGACCCGGCAGCGGCCGGAACCGTCCCGCCCGGGCGACCACCCGCCGTCGGGCATCACGGCGTCGGAGCCACCTGCCCAGGTGTGGGACCATGGACGGCGGAGACTGGCATTCCGCCACAGTCGGTATCGAGGAGACAGTCATGAGCAAGCGCGGTCGCAAGCGCAAGGCCCGTCGGAACAGCGCCGCCAACCACGGCAAGCGTCCGAACGCCTGAGCGTCGGCAAGCCCGAGCGCCGAGTGACACCCCGCGGTGTCCTCGGCGCTTTCTCGTTCCCGGGCATCGGCGAGTAGTCGCCCGGGCCTCGGGACCGACCCGGGAACCGGCGGTCTCGAGGCGTCCGGGACCACCTCGGCGTGCGAGACCGGCCGCGAGCCACCTGAGCCGGCCGGCCCGGCCTCAGTCGGAGGTGGTCGTGGTCCGCAGCAGCGAGAGCTGCGTCATGACGCGCATCCGCAGTGCGTCCGGCGCCACCTCGGCACACGAGCGCTTCAGCACCACCCGCAGCTCGGTCTCGGCGCTCACGGCCTGAAGGCACGTCACGCACTCATCGATGTGGGCCCGCAGCCGGACCAGGTCCAGGTCCGGCAGCTCGGAGTCCACGTACTCGTACAGGTGCTCCAGTGCCTCTTCGCACCGGCACTCACCCGTGTTCGGGCGGTCCTGGTTCATACCTTCTCCACCTTCATCCCCAGCGAGCGCGCGTGCTCGGCGAGCAACTTGCGCAGTTGGGCGCGCCCTCGGTGCAACCGTGACATCACGGTACCGATCGGCGTTTCCATGATCTCGGCGATCTCCTTGTAAGCGAAGCCCTCCACGTCGGCCAGGTACACGGCCAGGCGGAAGTCCTCCGGAAGCTCTGCGAGCGCGTCCTTGATCTCACCGTCACCGAGCGAGTCCAGCGCCTCGGTCTCGGCCGAGCGCAGCCCGGTCGAGGTGTGCGACGCGGCCCGGTGGATCTGCCAGTCCTCGACGGTGTCCGCGTCCGACTGGAGGGGTTCGCGCTGCTTCTTGCGGTAGGTGTTGATGAACGTGTTCGTCAGGATCCGGTACAGCCACGCCTTGAGGTTCGTGCCGGGCTTGTACTGGTGGAACGCGGCGTAGGCCTTCGCGAACGTCTCCTGGACCAGGTCCTCGGCGTCGGCGGGGTTGCGGGTCATCCGCAGCGCGGCGCCGTACAACTGGTCGAGGTAGGGCATCGCCTCGTCCTCGAACCGTCGGTCCCGGGCGACCTCGTTCTCATCCTCGGGTGCCCGGTCGGTGTTCTCTGTCATCGGGGTCGAGCCTAGTCTGCCTGTGGCACGCCGCAGTCCGGGCCGGCGGACCCCCGCGGGACCACTCGGCGACGGCCGCGTCGACGCGGCCGTTCGGGGACACGGAGCCGTGGCTCGGTGCTCGGTCAACTCGGCGCTCACAACCTCCTCAACCACGCCGGGCCGCCGGTCATTCCAGCAGGGCTTTCCACTAGCACTCGCGGGGCATCTGCGGTAGTCATGGATCATGAATCCTCTGCGCCTGCTCGCCCGTCCGCTCCTCGCCTCGGTGTTCATCGTGGACGGCCTGGACGCCATCCGGAACGCGGACAAGCACGCCGAGAAGCTCGAGCCCTACGACAAGCCGATCCAGGCGATCGGGGAGAAGGTTCCGCAGCTGCCCACCGACGCGAAGACGCTGTCCCGGATCACCGGTGCGGTGACGGTCGGCGCCGGGGTCCTGCTCGCCACCGGGAAGGCCCCGCGGCTGGCTTCGGCGGTGCTCGCGGCCATCACCGTGCCGGTCACGGTGGTGCGCTACCCGTTCTGGACCTCCAAGGGCGAGCAACGCCGCGCCGACACCACCGCGTTCCTACGCAACCTCGCCCTGGTCGGTGGCCTGCTGATCGCGGCCGAGGACCGGGTCGGCAAGCCCTCGCTGGGCTGGCAGTGGCGCAACTGGCGCTCGCACCGCAGTGAGCTGGCGGACGTGAAGGCGGACCTGACCAGGGCGAACGTGAAGGCCCTGAAGTCCGACGTCAAGGCCACCACCGCGGATCTGCGGGCCAAGATCTCGTCCTGACCCCCCGGTAGGCTGGGCGGGTGCCGACTCTCACCGCCCCCTGGCCCGCTCCCGTCGCGACCCGACCACTCGACGCCACGGTGGTGGTCCCGGGCTCGAAGTCCCTGACCAACCGGGCCCTCCCGCTGGCCGCGCTCGCGGTCGAGCCGACCCGGATCACCGGCGCCCTGGTCTCCCGGGACGCGGACCTGATGATCGGCGCCCTGCGTGCGCTCGGCACCGGCATCGAGGCCTCCGACGGCGGAACCACCCTGGTCGTGACGCCGGCGGTCCTTCGTGGGCCGGCCGAGGTGGACTGCGGCCTTGCCGGCACGGTGATGCGGTTCATCCCGCCGATCGCCGCGCTCGCCGACGGTCCCGTGCGGCTCGACGGGGACGCCGGTGCCCGGGTCCGTCCGATGGGCCCGGTGCTGCGCGGCCTGGCGGCGCTCGGCGTCCCGGTCACCGGTGCGGACCCCGACACCGGCGAGACCCTCGACGACCCGGCGTACCTGCCGCTGACGGTGCACGGGACCGGCTGGGTGCTCGGTGGCGAGGTCGAGATCGACGCCTCCGGCTCGTCCCAGTTCGTCTCCGCGCTGCTGCTCGCCGCGCCCCGGTTCGAGGCGGGCCTGACCCTGCACCACGTGGGCGAGGTGCTCCCCAGCCAGCCGCACATCGACATGACGATCGCGGCCCTGCGCGAGCGGGGCGTGAACGTCGACGACGCCGCGCCGGGCAAGTGGCGGGTGGAGCCGGGGCCGATCTCCGGCGGCGATGTCATCATCGAACCGGATCTGTCCAACGCGGGCCCGTTCCTCGCGGCCGCACTCGCCGTGGGCGGTACCGTGCGGGTGCCGAACTGGCCGACGGTGACCACCCAGCCCGGTGCGCTGCTCCCGGGCCTGCTCGAGCGCCTCGGGGCCACGACCGCCGTCGTCGACGGAGTGCTCTCGGTGACCGGCACCGGCACGGTGTACCCGGTCGACATGGACCTGAGTGCCGCCGGCGAGCTCGCTCCGACGATCGCGGCCCTGGCTGCCCTGGCCGACGGCGAGTCCCGGCTGCGCGGGATCGCGCACCTTCGGGGGCACGAGACGGACCGGCTCGCGGCTTTGGTCACGGAGATCCGGCGGCTCGGTGGGTCCGCCGAGGAGACCGAGGACGGGCTGATCATCCGCGGCGGCGGCCTGCACGGCGCCGAGGTGGAGACCTACCACGACCACCGGATGGCGACGTTCGCGGCCGTGGTGGGCCTCACGGTCGAGGGCGTGCGGGTCGTGAACGTGGCGACGACGGCGAAGACGCTGCCGGACTTCACCACGATGTGGTCCCACCTCCTCGGGCCGTCCGGCAGGGCGTAGGCCGGTCATGGCGGGACGTAGGGACTGGAGCGAGTCCGACGTCCGGGTGCGCCCGAACCCGAAGGGGAACCGGCCGCGCACCAAGCAGCGTCCCGAGCACGGGAACGCGCAGGCGGCCCTGGTCCTGGCCGTGGACCGCGGCCGCTATCACCTGCTCACCGACGACGGCGTCCGCCTGGTCGCGATGAAGGCCCGGGAGCTGGGTAGGTCCTCGATCGTGGTGGGCGACCAGGTGGACGTGGTGGGCGACACCTCCGGCTCGAAGGACACCCTGGCCCGGGTGGTCCGGGTGCATGACCGACGCACGGTACTGCGCCGGTCCGCGGACGACTCCGACGTCATCGAGCGGGTGATCGTGGCGAACGCCGACCAGTTGGTCATCGTCACCGCGCTGGCGGACCCCGAGCCGCGGCCACGCATGGTCGACCGGTGCCTGGTGGCCGCCTTCGACGCCCGCATGGACGCCCTGCTCTGCCTGACGAAGGCGGACCTGGCCGATCCCGAGCCGTTCACGCAGCTGTACCGGACCCTGGACGTCGCCTCGGTCGCGACCTACCGGGAGGGTGTGACGATCCATGGGCTGGAGGCGTTGCGCGAGCAGCTGGCCGGCAAGGTCTCCGTGCTGGTGGGCCACTCCGGCGTCGGGAAGTCGACGCTGGTGAACGCCCTGGTGCCGGACGCGGACCGGGCCACCGGCGTGGTGAACACGACCACCGGCCGGGGCCGGCACACGTCCTCCTCCGCGGTGGCGCTGGAGCTGCCCGGCGGCGGGTGGATCATCGACACCCCGGGGGTGCGCTCGTTCGGACTCGGGCACGTGGACCCGGCCACGTTCGTGGACGCGTTCGCCGACCTCGCCGCGGTCGCGCAGGACTGCCCCCGCGGGTGCACGCACACCGCCGACGCGCCGGACTGCGCACTCGACGAGTGGGTGGCCTCGGGCGCGGCGGGCGCGGCGGGCGAGGCGCGGCTGGAGTCCTTCCGCAGACTGCTGACGAGTCGGTCCGGCGACTCGGACTGACGTCGCGGCCGCGGCGGACCTCGGTCCGGTCCGTCGGCCTGCGGGTTCGGCGCGGGAGTGGCATGGTCGGGTAGAGGCGATCCCGCGATCGCTTCCGTGCCGCGGGCCGCCCACAACCGATGTGGAGGGCCTTCCGTGAGCCAGAACAGTTTCGCCGCCCAGGACCGACTGCAGGTCGCCGACACTGCCTACGAGATCTACCGCCTGGATGCCGTGCCAGGTCTGGACCGGCTCCCGTACAGCCTGAAGGTGCTCGCCGAGAACCTGCTGCGCAACGAGGACGGTCGCGTGGTCACCGCTGAGCAGGTGCGCGCGCTCGCGGCGTGGGACCCGGCCGGCACCGACAACCCGGAGATCCAGTTCACGCCCGCCCGGGTGCTCATGCAGGACTTCACGGGCGTGCCGTGTGTGGTGGACCTGGTCGCGATGCGCAACGCGATGACCGAGCTCGGCGGTGACCCGCAGCGGATCAATCCGCTGATCCCCACCGACCTCGTGATCGACCACTCGGTGATCGCCGACGTGTTCGGCCGCCCGGACGCCTACCTGCGCAACGCCGAGCTCGAGTTCGAGCGCAACCGCGAGCGCTACGAGCTCCTGCGCTGGGCCCAGCAGTCCTTCGCGGATTTCCAGGTGGTGCCCCCGAACACGGGGATCTGTCACCAGGTGAACCTCGAGTATCTGGCCCGGACCGTGTTCGTGCGGCAGACGCCGGACGGCCCGCTCGCCTACCCGGACACACTGGTGGGCACCGACTCGCACACCCCGATGATCAACGGCCTCGGCGTGCTGGGCTGGGGCGTCGGTGGCATCGAGGCCGAGGCCGCGATGCTCGGGCAGCCGATGAGCATGCTGATCCCGCAGGTGGTGGGCCTGAAGCTGACCGGCGAGCTGCGCGAGGGCACCACCGCGACCGACCTGGTGCTCACGGTGGCCGAACTGCTGCGCCGCACCAGGGTGGTCGGCAAGTTCGTCGACTTCTTCGGCCCGGGCGTCGGAAACGTGCCGCTGGCCACCCGCGCCACGCTCGGCAACATGAGCCCGGAGTACGGCTCGACCGTCACGATCTTCCCGATCGACGACGAGACCCTGGACTACCTGCGGCTGACCGGCCGGGCCCCGGAACAGGTCGCCCTGGTCGAGGCCTACGCCAAGGAACAGGGGCTCTGGCACGACCCGGACCATGTCCCCGAGTACTCCCAGGTGGTCGAGCTCGACCTGGGCACCGTGGAACCCTCCCTCGCCGGGCCGCGGCGCCCGCAGGACCGGATCCCGCTGCGGGTCGCCCAGCACACGTTCCGGGCGCTGCTGAACGGCAAGGGCGTGGAGGAGGCCGTGCAGGGCGGGCTGGACGAGGCGTCCGGGGAGTCCTTCCCCGCGAGCGACCCGGTCGCGATCAGCGCACGCATCGAACGCGACGCCCTCCCCTTCACCGCCCCGGGCACCGACCCGGCGCAGTGGCCGACGAACCCGGTGCCCCTGAGCCTGGGCGGTGCGGACACCACGATCGACCACGGGCACGTGGTGATCGCGGCGATCACGTCCTGCACGAACACTTCGAACCCCAGCGTGATGATCGCGGCCGGCCTGCTCGCGAAGAACGCGGTGGAACGGGGCCTGCGCAGCAAGCCGTGGGTCAAGACCTCCCTCGCGCCCGGCTCACGGGTGGTCACCGACTACTACGAACGGGCCGGGCTCACCCCGTACCTGAACGAGCTCGGCTTCGACCTCGTCGGCTACGGCTGCACCACCTGCATCGGCAATTCCGGACCGTTGATCCCCGAGGTGAGCGACGCCGTCGCGACCGGTGACCTGAACGTGTCCGCCGTGCTCTCCGGCAACCGCAACTTCGAGGGCCGGATCCACGCCGAGACGAAGATGAACTTCCTCACCTCCCCACCGCTGGTCATCGCCTACGCCCTCGCCGGGACGATGCACGCCGACCTGCTCACCGAGCCGCTGGGGCGCGACGCCGACGGCGTGGACGTGTACCTGAAGGACATCTGGCCCACCGGCGCCCAGATCAAGACGGTCGTCGACGCCGTGGTCGAGGCCGACATGTTCACCAAGGGCTACTCCGACGTGCTCGTCGGTGACGACAACTGGCGGGGCATGAGCCTGGCCGACTCGGCCGTGTTCGACTGGCAGGAGGACTCCACGTACGTGCGACACCCCCCGTACTTCGAGGGGATGCGGCGCGATCCCGACCCGGTCCAGGACATCGCCGGCGCCCGGGTCCTCGCCCACCTCGGGGACTCGGTGACCACCGACCACATCTCGCCGGCGGGGTCGATCCTGCCCAGCTCACCGGCCGGTGAGTACCTGAAGTCACACGGCGTCAAGGTGCGGGACTTCAACTCCTACGGCTCGCGCCGCGGCAACCACGACGTGATGATCCGTGGCACCTTCGCGAACGTGCGCCTGCGCAACAAGCTGGTGCCGGGTGTCGAGGGAGGGTTCACTCGGGTACTGCCCGACGGCGAACAGTCGTCGATCTTCGACGCCGCCATGGTCTATGCCGAGCAGGGCACCCCCCTGGTGGTGCTGGCCGGCTCCGACTACGGCTCCGGTTCGTCGCGGGACTGGGCGGCGAAGGGCACCATGCTGCTCGGGGTGCGTGCCGTGCTGGCGACGTCGTTCGAGCGGATCCACCGGTCGAACCTGATCGGGATGGGCGTGCTGCCGCTGCAGTTCGCCGACGGCGACTCCCCCGAAGCGCTGGGCCTGGACGGCACCGAGACCTACTTGATCAGTGGGCTCGCCGGCGCCGACCCGATGCCGCGCGAGGTGGAGGTCCGGGCCGACGCGGACGACGGTGGGTCTCGGGAGTTCACCATGACCGTCCGGATCGACACGCCCGCCGAGGCCGCCTACTACACCCACGGCGGGATCCTGCAGTACGTGCTCCGGCAGTTGCTGAGCGACTGACTCGTGGTCGCGTCGGTGCCCGGGACCCTGTCCGGTCCGGGCACCGACGGTGGCCCTCAGTCGAGAACCGGATCCACGCCGAGCAGCTGACGGGCCTGGCGGATCATCTGGTTGGTGAAGCCCCACTCGTTGTCGTACCAGGCCATCACCTTCACGAGCCGGCCGCCGATCACCCGGGTCAGGTCCGCGTCCACGATCGAGCCGCGCGCGTCCCCGATGATGTCGGAGGAGACCAGTGGCGCCGTCGAGTAGCCGAGCACGCCCTGGTACCGGTCCGTGGCCGCCTCCTGCTCCAGCGCACCGTTGACCTCCTCCACGGACGTGTCCCGCTCGGCGATGAACACGATGTCGGCGATCGAGCCGACCGGGACGGGCACCCGGATGGAGACGCCGTCGAAGTGGTCGCGTAGCTCGGGGATCGCCTTCGTGGTGGCGATCGCGGCGCCGGTGGAGGTCGGGATCATGTTCACGGCGCCGGCCCGGCCCATCCGGAGGTTCTTACTCGGCCCATCCACCATCGCCTGGCTCGCGGTGTAGGCGTGCACGGTGGTCATAAGCGCGTCCTGGACCCCGATCCGGCGGTGCAGGACCTCGATCACCGGCCCGATCGCGTTCGTGGTGCAACTCGCGCAGGAGAACATCCGCACGTCCCCCTCTGGGGAGTTCACGCCGTGGACCACGGTGGGCAGGTCGGGCGACTTCGTCGGTGCGGACAGGATCGCGAACCGCGAACCGGCATCGAGGTGCTTGCGAAGGTCCTCCGCCGCGGTGAAGACGCCGGTGCACTCCAGCACCAGGTCGACGCCGAGGTCCTTCCAGGGCAGCGCGGCCGGGTCCCGTTCGGCGAAGATCGGCAGGCGCTTGCCGTCGATGAGCAGGGCGTCGGAGGAGCTGGTGACCTCGTGACCCCACTTCCCGTACGTGCTGTCGTAACCGAGCAGGTAGGCGAGATTGTCGGCGGGTGCGATGTCGTTCACCGCGACGACGTCGATCCCGTCCTGCTCGGTGAGGATCCGCAGCGCGGCCCGCCCGATCCGACCCAACCCGTTGATGGCGACATTCGGCATGATGAATCGACCTCTCGACTGGCGACCGCGCGAGCGCGGCGGGCCCGGTCCGACGTCATCTGGGCGTCGAGGTGGTTCCCGGCCCGTGCACTCCCGTTGTACCCCGTCCGGCCGGGAAGGGCCACAGGGCGATCGAAGGCAGCCTGTGCTCGCAGGAGGTTGCGCGGTAGTCGGGTAGGCGTCGAGTCAGTCGCGGCGCGGCGACTGATTCGACCCGACCGCGACTACTTCGGCGGGGCGCAAGGGGTCGGACTCAGCCGCGGTGGGCCAGGGCGCCGAGCACGTCCCGGTTCAGACGGGAGATCAGGTCGAGCTGGATGCCCTTCGGGCACGCGGCCGTGCACTCACCGATCTGGGTGCAGCCGCCGAAGCCCTCGAGGTCGGCCTGGGCGACCATGTCCAGCGCGCGCGAGTGCCGCTCCGGCTGGCCCTGCGGGAGCAGCCCGAGATGGGTCACCTTCGCGGCGACGAACAGGGACGCGGATCCGTTCGGGCAGGCTGCCACGCAGGCGCCGCAGCCGATGCAGGTGGCGGCGTCGAACGCGGCATCCGCATCCAGCTTCGGCACCGGAACGGCGTGCGCGTCCGGCGCGGTCCCGGTGGGGGCGGTGATGAAGCCCCCGGCCTGGATGATCCGGTCGAACGCACCACGGTCGACGATCAGGTCCTTGATCACCGTGAACGGTTCGGCCCGCCACGGCTCCACGTCGATCACGTCGCCGTCGGAGAACGAGCGCATGTGCAGCTGGCAGGTGGTGACACGTTCCTTCGGACCGTGCGCCAGGCCGTTGATGACCAGGCCGCACATCCCGCAGATGCCTTCCCGGCAGTCGCTGTCGAACGCGATCGGGTCCTCGCCCGAGATGGTGAGGTTCTCGTTGAGAACGTCCAGCATCTCCAGGAAGGACATGTCCGGGGAGACGTCGGTGACCTGGTAGGTCTGCATCTGACCGGTGTCGTCGCTGTTGCGCTGACGCCACACCCGCAACGTGATGTTCACTTGTAGCTCCGCTGCTTCATCTCGATGGCTTCATAGATCAGGTCTTCCTTGTGCAGCACCGGCGAGCCCCCGTCGCCGCCGAACTCCCACGCCGCCACGTAGGCGAAGTTCTCGTCGTCGCGCAACGCCTCGCCGTCGGGCGTCTGGTGCTCGGCCCGGAAGTGGCCGCCGCAGGACTCCTCGCGGTGCAGGGCATCGATGCACATCAGCTCGCCGAGCTCGAAGAAGTCGGCCACCCGGCCGGCCCGCTCGAGCGTCTGGTTGAGCTCCTCATTCGTGCCGGTGACCCGGACGTTGGTCCAGAACTCCTCGCGCAGCGCCCGGATCAGCCCGATCGCCTTGGTCAGGCCCTCGGCGGTGCGCTCCATCCCGCAGTACTCCCACATGATCTGGCCGAGTTCCTTGTGGAAGGAGTCGACCGTGCGGGTGCCGTTGATGGCCAGCAGCCGCTGAACCCGCTCGCGCACCGCGTCCGTGACCTCGACGGCCGCCGGGTGACTGGCGTCGGCGGCCTCGAACGGGGCGTCGGCGAGGTAGTTCGCGATGGTGCTCGGGAGCACGAAGTAGCCGTCGGACAGGCCCTGCATCAGCGCACTGGCTCCGAGGCGGTTCGCACCGTGGTCGGAGAAGTTCGCCTCGCCGATCACGAACAGCCCGGGGATCGTGGACTCCAGGTCGTAGTCGACCCAGAGCCCGCCCATCGTGTAGTGCACGGCCGGGTAGATCCGCATCGGCGTGACGTACGGGTCCTCGCCGGTGATCTGCGCGTACATCTCGAACAGGTTGCCGTACTTGGCCTCGACGGCCTTGCGGCCGAGCCGGGTGATCGCCTCGGCGAAGTCGAGATAGACCCCGCGCCCGCCGGGGCCGACGCCGCGGCCCTCGTCGCAGACCTGCTTGGCGGCCCGGGACGCCACGTCCCGGGGCACCAGGTTGCCGAACGCCGGGTAGCGGCGCTCGAGGTAGTAGTCGCGCTCGTCCTCGGGGATCTGCCGGGCGTCGCGGTTGTCGCCGGCCTCCTTCGGCACCCAGATCCGGCCGTCGTTACGCAGCGACTCGCTCATCAGGGTGAGCTTGGACTGGTACTCTCCCGACACCGGGATGCAGGTGGGGTGGATCTGCGTGTAGCAGG
The DNA here is from genome assembly GCF_019947135.1 of Occultella gossypii. GTDB lineage: Bacteria > Actinomycetota > Actinomycetes > Actinomycetales > Beutenbergiaceae > Occultella > Occultella gossypii. Next base: position 84,934 of record NZ_JAGSHT010000010.1, read on the forward strand.
GGTTGCCGAAGTAGGCACCCTTGCGGTGCGCCCGCCAGGTCGCGGTGACGTTGCAGCCCATCGCGTTCGTGGACAGGAAGAACACGTTGCCGTAGCCGCCGGTCCCGAGCACCACGACATCGGCCATATGGGTCTCGATCTCCCCGGAGACCATGTCCCGGACCACGATCCCGCGGGCCCGGCCCTCGACGATGATCAGGTCGAGCATCTCGTGGCGGGTGTACATCTCGACGCTGCCGGCACCGATCTGGCGCTCGAGGGCCTGGTAGGCGCCGAGCAGGAGCTGCTGGCCGGTCTGCCCGCGGGCGTAGAACGTCCGGGACACCTGCACGCCACCGAAGGACCGGTTGTCGAGGAGCCCGCCGTACTCGCGGGCGAACGGGACACCCTGCGCGACGCACTGGTCGATGATCTCGACGCTGACCTGGGAGAGCCGGTACACGTTGGACTCGCGGGAGCGGTAGTCGCCGCCCTTGACCGTGTCGTAGAAGAGCCGGTGGACGCTGTCGCCGTCGTTGCGGTAGTTCTTCGCGGCGTTGATGCCACCCTGCGCGGCGATGCTGTGCGCGCGGCGCGGGGAGTCCTGGTAGCAGAAGTTCTTGACGTGGTAGCCGGCCTCACCGAGCGTGGCTGCGGCCGCGCCTCCGGCGAGCCCGGTCCCGACGATGATGACCGAGCGCTTGCGGCGGTTGGTGGGGTTGACCAGCTTCGCCTGGAACCGGCGCTCGTCCCACATCAGGTTGACCGGGACGGCGGGCGCCTTGGTGTCGACGAGCGGCTCACCGACGGTGAAGAACTGGGTGTCGCTGACGCTGCTCAAATCAACCAACCAATCCGAGGAGAACGGCGAAGGGCGGGACCAGGAAGCCCACCACGATCACGGCCGCGACGACGACCGCGATGATGTTCAGGTTCTTGCGGCGCGTCGGGCTCGTGTTCGCCCCGAGGGTCGCCATCGCGGCCCAGATCCCGTGCCGCAGGTGGAACGCGAGCGCGATCAGCGCGATCGTGTAGCTGAGCACCACCCACCAGATGCTGAACCCGTTCACGACCCGCTCGAACGGGCTGTCCGAGGCACCGCCCGGAGCGATCGTGTTCGTGGTCAGGTGCAGCAGGTGGTAGATCACGAACAGCAGGATCGTCACGCCACCCCAGCGGAGCGTGAACGAGGCGTAGCTGCGCTGCGCACCGCGCGGTGCCTTCGAGCTGGCGTACCGGGCCCCGCCCTTGCCGCCGGTGGCCCTGCGGGCCCGGCGCCACAACGTGATCGCGGAGACCGCGTGCACCACGATGGCGGCGAGCAGGACGACCCGGATGATCCAGAGCGCACCGCTGTAGGGCAGGATCGGCTCGCCGAGCTCGCGCAGGTGGTGGGAATAGCCGTCGAAGGCGTCCTGGCCCTCGAACACCTTGAGGTTCCCGTACATGTGCGCCAGCAGGAACAACACCAGGATGACGCCGCTGATCGCCATGGCGACCTTCAACAGCGGTGTGGATCTCCACACGGATCCTGTTTTTCGGGATGAGGTCACCGTACGCGTTGCCACGGCGTCTAACTTAGCCCTTCCGAACGGTGCGCGTGACACGAGCCCGTCCGGAGGTGACGGTCTGTCGTGAATCTCACGTCAGCGTCGTCGACGGCGCGCCGGCGCCGACCGCGCCGTCGATCACGCTGACGTGCCAGCGACCCAGGTTGCTCGAGAAGAGTCGCCTCCCTCGGAAGGCGAGGTTCGTGGGGTGGCACAGCAGGTGGGCGGTCGGGTCTGCCACGACGGTCGTCACGGTGCCGTCGGCCGGGTCCACCCGGAGCACCTGGGACGGTTCGTAGCACCCGACGTACAGGCCACCGTCGGGTCCCACCGTGACGCCGTCGGGCAGTGCGCCCGGCAGGTGCGCCAGGAGCTCGGGGCGCCCTGGGGCGCCGTCCGGCCCGATCGGGATCCGGGTGATCGCGGACGCGAACGTCTCCACTACGTACAGTTCCCGGCCCGACGGCGTCAGCGCGAGTCCGTTCGCGAAGTCCAGTTCGCCGTCGTACCACAGGCCTCCGGTGCCGTCCGGAGCGAACCGGTACACGCCTGGGGCCGGCACCCCCTGCGCGCCGGAGTCCGAGACGTAGATGGTGCCGTCGGCGGCGACGGCGATCGCGTTCGGGGTCACGAACGGCCGGTCGCCGCCTCGGGAGAACACCTCGACGGTGCGGCTGGCCACGTCCAGGCGGTGCACGGCGCGCGCCTTCAGGTCGCACGCGTAGAGCGCGTCGCCGTCCGGGGTGAAGGTGACGCCGAGGATGAATCCGCCGGTGCTCGCGACCACCTCGAGCGCGTCGCCGTCCGGATCGATCCGGTACAGCTGGCCGGCCTCGCCACCGCACCAGATGCTCCCGTCGGGATGCACCGCAATGCCCTCCGGGTGGTCCAGCTGCGGGTCCGTCACGGTTCCGTCATGGAACACACGCACCGTTGCCATGGCCTCCTACCTCCTCATCGCCTCACTGTTGCGGTCGGCTGGGATCGAACAGACTCGCCTCGATCGTCGCGGTCCGGCTCTCGCCACCGGCCAGGTGCAGCAGGTCCTCCTCGCGCGCCCCGGCGACGCCGTGCCCCGGGATGGTGCTGGCCGGCTCGATGGCGCACACGTACGCCTCGCGCCACCACGGGTGCCCGGGGCTCCCGTGCAGCTCCTGCCAGAACCACGCGTGCGGCCAGAGCGTCGCGTCCCAGGACAGCCGCACGCCCAGACCCAGGCCGACGTTCGTGATCTCGGCCCAGGCGCCGTCGGTTCCGAGGTCGGTCAGGTACCCGAAGGTGGCGACCCGCTCGTGGCGCCCGGGCACGACGGACAGGTCCCGCAGCGACCCGTCGGCCGCGACGGCCAGCGGCCACGCACCCCGCTCCCCCGCCGCCAGGTGGGTGCCCGGGGACGTCCCGTCGGCGAGGAACGTCCGAGCGCCCGTGGTGATCCGTGCCCCGGCGTCGAGCAGGGGCGCCCCGAACGCCGGATGGTGCGACCACATCACCCCGATCGGGTCCGGCCCGGTGTTCTCGCAGGTCTCCGTGATCGAGACGCCTGCGCCGGCGAGCCGGATGGTCCGCCGCAGCCGCAGCGGAGCCGCGGTGAGCCGGGTCTGCGCCGTCAGCCATGCGGCCCCGCCGTCGGTCCCGGAGCCGGTCACCCGCCATGGGATCCGGGAGGCCTCCCCGTGGAACCCCCAGGTGCCGCCGCCCGGCGCGGGCGACGCGGCGCCACCGTTCGGGCACAGCACCTGCCACCCGCCGGGGTAGCGCTCGAGCCACTGTGGTTCGTCGACGGCGTTCCACGCCCCGGTCGCCCGCGGCGGGATGCCCCACGGCGCCCGGAACAGCACGTCCACCTCGGTTCGCCGGTCCACGAGCGAGACGAGGTCGCACCCCTTCTCCGGCAGCACGGTCAGGCTCGCCTCGTGGCTGTGCAGCTCCAGCGCCGGCCACCCGCCGTTGAGGGTGGTCGTCGCGACCCCGGGCGCCGCCGTCATCGCCGTCAGCTCCTGCGCACCTGGCCGTCGACCACGTCGTAACTGACGCCGCCGACGCGCAGCCCCCGCAGCGCCGCACCGGGGTCGAGCCCGTCCACGCAGCCGTTCGCCGTCACCGTGCCGTCCCAGTCCACGTGGACGCCGAAGATCCCGGAGATCACCAGTTCGACCCAGGACCCGGCCGAGGAGCAGGACCAGTCGATCAGGTACGGGAACTGGGGCGGGGTCTTGCGCGCTCCCCCGTTGACCGGTTCGGCCGCCTCCTCGACGAAGTGCGCCTGCCCGGGCGGACCCTGGTTCGCCGACCGGGCCAGGCCGGGCAGCCACTCCAGCACCACCTCGGGGTGGCCGAGGGCGATCGCGGACCGCGCGGCGTCCGGCGGCCAGGCCGGGTAGGCACCGTTCCACTGATGGTCGGCGCGCAGGGAGTAGCCGGCGTCGGCGTCGTACGGCGAGAGCGCCCGCATCCAGGACGGCGTCCGCAACTCCTCCGTGAAGAACCGGACCATCTCGTTCCGCGTCCGGGCCGGCAGGTCCGCCGCGATGGTGGTGCCCACGGTCGCGAAGTCGTAGCAGTGCCGGGTCGGGACCAGCGACCCGTCGGGCTGGCGGGCGTGGAAGAACCCGGCGCCGGGGATGTACAGGTCCTTGACCAGGGCGACGAGGTCGTCGGCCTCGGTCCGCAGCGTCGCCGCCTCGCCCGGGTCGCCCTCGAGTTCGGCGAGACCGGCCGCGGTGCGCAGGCACCACACGTTCGCGGCGTTCAGGCTGGCGACCTCGTGGACGTAGGAACTCACGCACTCGAGCAGGTTGTCGATCTCGCCGTAGTCGGCCAGGCCACTGGCCGAGCGGATCCGGTGCCAGGCCCGCGACCACGCCCGGACGTCGTCGGCGAGACGCTGCGTGACGCCGTCGGCCGTGGTCAGCGACTCATCGAGGAAGGCACGGTCCCCGGTGAACGCGACGTAGTCGCGCACGAGCCGGGTCATCGCGTAATGGTTGACGGAGTACCAGTAGCCGACCGGCCCGCCGGTGAGCCACTCGGTGCCGAAGTGCTTGTCGATGTCCAGTCCGACCCAGTGCGCGATCTGGCGGCGCATCACCCCCGGGTCGAGCAGGGCGTGCACCTGGGAGGACAGCGAGTAGTCCCAGATGAACGTCGTGGTCTGCCAGTACCGGGGCATGAGCGTGTCATAGGTCCGGCCGAGCACGGACGCCGGGTTGTCCCGTTTGAACCACAACACCCCGACGGCGCCCCACCAGTACAGCCGTCGCAGCGCCTCGTCGTCGGTCTCCAGCACCGGCAAGCAGCCGCTGAACTCGTCGTCGTCGGGGTCGAACATGGCGGCGATCTGCCGGTCCCACTCGGTCTCACTCGCTTGCGCCGCATCCGGCAGGCCCGCCACGAGACGGCCCGCGACCTGCGCCGCCTGCGCCGGCTCCGCGGCGACGGCGTGCACGTAGCCGAAGGCGACGGTGGCGCCCGCGGGCACCTCGAGCACCGCCTCGACGACGTGCGCCGGCCCGTCCAGCAGGCGTGCGCCGTCGGGCCGGACGAACTCCTGGACCGCGGTGGCGCTGCCGTCGGTGCCGACCACCCGGGCGCCGGTCCGGGTGAGGGTGTTCGTGGCCTGCGGCGGTTCGGCCGAGAGCCACGGCCCCGCCTGCTTCGTCACGGTCGAGGCCAGCCACAGGCCGAGCCGCAGGTCCCGGTCGGCGCCGGTGGTCTCCGTGACCTCGATCGTCACGGCCACGCCGGGCTCACCGGGCGGGCACACCGTGATCGTGGTGATCTCCCAGCCGTCGATGGTGGTGCTGCGCTCGACCCGGTCCGGGCGCCAGCGCACGTTCACGGGTCGGCCGAACGACCGGGCGAGGCGGCCGCCGAGGTAGAGTTGGCCGGAGATCGAGTCGCCCTGCGAGACCGGCGGGACGTTCAGGCTCCGGACCGCGACGACGTCGTGGTCCACCTGGGCGACGGCCCAGTGGTTGGTCAGGCCGGGCGGGTTGACCATGTCGTCGAAGGCATCGACGACGACGTCACTGGCGAGGTCCGCGCAGGTCGGGACGAGGTGGTGGGTCACGGCTGTCCTTGGTTCGGGTGCTTGTCGGGTGGCAGGTGGTGGCCGGTGGTGGCCGGTCGAAGGTGTTCGGCGAGCCAGGCGGCCAGGTGCGCGTCGTCGTGCGCGCCGCCCGCCTCGTGGCCGCCGTAGGGCCAGGTGCGGACCTCGGGGGTGATCGCCTCGATGGCGTTGATCGCGCCGAAGATGCCCGACGGCGGACAGATCGGGTCCCCGAGCCCCACGGAGATCCAGGTGGGGCAGCGCAGCCGCGGGGTGAGGAAGGAGACGTCGACATGATCGAGCACCGCGAGGACGTCCTGCGCGCGGGTGCGGTGCACGGACAGGTAGCGGGCCAGGTCCCCGTAGGGCTCGGCGTCGGTGACGTCGAGGGCGCGGGCGATCCCGCACAGGAACGGCGCCCGGGCACCGACGGCGGCGACGGCGGGGTTCAGCGCCGCGGCGGCCAGCGCGAGCGCGCCGCCCTGGCTGTGCCCGACGGTGGCGATCCGGCCCGGGTCCGCGCCCGGCAGGTGGGCGACGGCGTCGACGGCGAGCACGGCGTCGGTGAGCAGGCGGCGGTAGTAGAGGTGGTCGGGATGGTCGACGCCCTTGGTGAGCATGCCGACGGATCCCGCGGCGGAGCCGTGCGGGTCCGGGGTGTCGCCGGTGTTCCAGATGCTGCCCTGGCCGCGGCTGTCCACGACGAGCTGGGCGAACCCGTGGCCGGCCCAGATCAGGCGCTCGTGGGGCAGGCCCCGACCGCCGCCGTACCCGAGGAACTCGACGACGACCGGAAGGGTGCGGCCGGTACCGACGGGACCGTTCGTGCTCGCGTCAGCGACGCCGTCGGGCAGTACCGGTACCAGCCACCAGGCCCGGACGTCCTCGCCGGCGAAGCCGGGGAAACTCACGTCGTAGCAGGTGACCGTCCTCAGGCCGACGTCGACCCGGTCGTAGCGGACCGGCCCAGCCGCCGCGCGGGACTGTGCCAGGGTCCGGTCCCAGTACTCGGCCAGCCCGGACGGCGCCGGCCGGGGCTGGCGGTAGGTCCGCAACTGCTCCAGCGGCAGGTCGATCTGCACCATCAGAACATCCTCCCGCCGCCGAACGCGAGGTTGTTGGCCCCGGACGCGCCCCAGGAGCCAACGATGTCGCGTTCGGCGACGACGATCAGGAGGGCCATCGGGCGTACTCCGCGGCGAGGGCGTCCGGGATGCCCTCGATGGTGTGGTCGGCGAAGGATGTGTTCGGCAGCAGCGGGTACCAGTCCGGGCGGCCCGGGTCACGGTCGTAGGGGTAGCCGCCGAGCTCGCGGTAGAGCTCGGCGTACTCGGCGACCTTGTCCCGGTCGAGGGTGACGCCGAGGCCGGGCGCCGTGGGCACCGCCATCTTGCCGTCTACGTAGGGGCGCAGACCGCCGGTGACGATGTCGTCGGTGAGGTGGTGGTAGTGCGCGTCCGCGGCGAACACCAGGTTCGGCACCACCGCGCCCAGGTGCAGCATGGTGGCGAGCTGGATGCCCAGTTCCCCGGAGGAGTGCACGGCCACGCCGAGGGAGAACGCCTCGCAGATCCCGGCGGCGCGGATGCACGGCCGGATTCCGCCCCAGAACGTGGTGTCCAGGAGGATCACGTCCACGGCGGGGTTGAGGATGTTCGCCGCGAGCTGTTCGAAGTTCACGACCACCGTGTTCGTGGCGAGCGGCACGTGCGTGTTCTCCCGGACCCGGCGCATCCCGGTGAGTGAGTAGACCGGGTCCTCGAGGTAGTCGTTCGGCAGGTCCTCGATCGCCTTCGCGAACCGGATCGACTCCTCCACGCTGAGCGCGCCGTTCGGGTCGTACCGGAACCGGTCCGCCGGCAGCGCCTCGGCGAGCGCCCGGTAGCCGGCCAGTTCGAAGTCGGTGTCGAACACCCCGGCCTTGAGCTTGTGCACGCGGAACCCGTGCTTGGCCTTGAGGGCCTTCGCCTCGTCGACGAGCTGGTCGATGGTGCGGACCTCGCCGCTGCCGTCGCGCCCCGGGTACCGGTAGAACAGGTAGGACGCGAACTCGACCTCGTCGCGGACCTTCCCGCCGAGCAGGTCGTGCACCGGCAGGCCGACGTGCTGGCCGAGGAGATCCAGGCATGCGAACTCGACGGCGGCCAGGAGCTGGGTGCGGTTGTTGTACAGGCTCGCGGTCGGGTTCGCGATCATGAACCGGAGCGCCTCGACGTTTGCCGGGTCGTGGCCGACCAGGTAGGGCTTCAGCGCGGCGATGGCGGCCTCCGAGCTCTGCCCGCCGCCGCCCATCTCGCCCAGGCCGATCAGGCCGTTACTCGCCTCGATCTCCACGATCGTGCGCACGAACCGGCCCCAGTGGGCACCGTTCGAGTGTCGCAGCGGCGCCTCGAGCGGCACCGTCACGGTGGTCGCCCGGATGTCGACGATCCTCAGGTCACTCACTGGTCCTCCTCGGGCAGGGCGACGGCGTTGCCCGCGGTGAGGCCGCCGTCGACCTTGATATCGGCACCGGTCACGAACGATGACCGGTCACTGAGCAGGTAGGCCACCACGTCCGCGACCTCCCCGGCGCGGGCGACCCGGCCGAGGGGGTGCGATCGGCCCCACTCGGCGACGATCGCGTCCACCTGTTCCGGGCTGTCCGCGTGCAGACCAGCGGCCCAGCGCAGCATCGGGGTGTCCACCGATCCGGGGCACACCGCGTTGACCCGGATGCCCTCGGGCGCGTGGTCGACGGCCATGGCCCGGGTCAGGGACAACAGCGCCCCCTTGGTGGCCGCGTAGGCCGCCACCCCGTGCTGGGCGACGTACGCCTGGACCGAGGAGATCAGCACGATGCCACCACCGCCGCCCGAGCGGATCTGCGGCACGGCGAGGTGCGCGGCGAGGAATGCGCCCCGGACGTTCACGGCCATCACCCGGTCGTAGGTCGCCATCGGGGTGGCGTCCACGGTGCCGTAGGTCTGGATGCCGGCGGCGCAGACGAGGCCGCCCAGGCCGCCGTCGGCCGCGATGGTCTCGAACGCGGTGGTCATCGCGGCCTCGTCGGTGACGTCCACCCGGATCCCGACGATCCTCCCCGGCCCGTGCGGCTGCTCCAGACGCGCCAGGGCATCGGCGTCGGTGTCGAGCGCGTACACCCGCGCGCCGTCACCGGCCAGGCGCGCCACGACGGCGCCCCCGATCCCCGCTGCTCCTCCGGTGACCGCGACCACGGTGGGTGACCCTCCGCCGTCGCCGGCCTCGAACGGTGTTGTCATCTCAGGCTTCCGCCTTTCTCAGAACTGGCCGAGGGACAGGCCCCGGGTGAAGGCCCGCTGCGTGGCCAGGAACAGGATCACCGTGGGTAGGGAGACGAGCAGCCCGCCGGCCAGCACCGTGGACATCGCCGATCCCCCGTAGGTGCTCTGCAGTGCGGACAGTGCCGTGATCACCGGGCGGATCTCCGAGGACTGGGTCAGGGTCAGGCCCAGCAGCAGGTCGTTCCAGATGAACGTGGCCTGCAGGATGAAGATCGCGATCAGGGCGCTGGTGGACATCGGCAGGTAGATCCGCCAGAAGATCCGCCAGGTGGACGCGCCGTCCATGACCGCGGCCTCGAACACCTGGTGCGCGATGCCGGTGAAGAAGTTGCGCATCACGAACGCGGAGAACGGGGTGGCGATCACGGTGTACACGAGGATCATGCCGACCCTGGTGTTGAACAGACCGGTCTGGGCGTACCCGACGAACAGCGGCATCAGGATCATCTGCAGCGGGAAGATCGTGCTGGCGAAGATGACCACGAACCAGAAGAACCCGTTCCGCAACCGGAGGGCCACGATGGCGAACCCGGCGGCGGCCCCGATGATCACGGCGATGATCGGGGACACGATGGCGTAGACGGCCGTTGAGACGATGCCCTGGGACAGCCGGCCGCGGTCCCAGGCGTCGGCCATGTTCGTGAAGAGGGCGCCGAGGTTGCCGGGCTCCCACAGCCCGTACGTGCCGAACTCGGCAGGCAGTTTCGAGGCGTTCGCGAGGAGCAGGTACACCGGCACCAACCAGAGCAGGCCGAGGACTGCGAGGACGATCTTGCGTGCGAGCATGACGGCCTCCTCAGATCGACCTGGAGTCGGCGAGCTGCCGGCGCAGGTAGAGGATGGAGGCGAGCACCGTGACCACGGTCAGGAACAGCGCCACCGCCGCGCCCAGACCGTAGGCGTTGTTGATGAACGTCTCCTTGTACATGGTCAGGGCGAGCGTCTCCGAGACACGGCCCGGGCCGCCCTTGGTCATGCCCCAGATGATGTCGAAGGTCTTCAGGCTGCCCACGATGGAGAGCCCGACCACCACGGTGGTGAGCGGGGCGAGCATCGGCCAGGTCATCGTGCGGAACAGCGTGAAGCCGCTGGCACCGTCGACCCTGGCCGCCTCGAGCGGCTCCTTCGGGATGGACTGCAGGCCGATGCCGAACAGCAGCGCGTTCACGCCGGCGCCCTGCCAGGTGGAGGCGCCGATCATGACGAAGGTGTTCAGCGGTGCGTCGAGCAGCCAGCGCAGTTCCGAGCCGGGCAGGTGCAGGAACACCAGGGCCTGGCTGAGCGCACCGTTGGTCTGCAGCACGAAGGACCAGATCACGCCGACGGCGACCCCGGAGAGGGCGTACGGGATCAGGAACGGCAGCCGGAACAGCGTGGCGTTCGGCAGCCCGTGGCTGAGCACGGCGATCAGCAGTCCGAGTCCGACCGGCAGCGCGATCGTGCCGATCACCCAGTAGAGGGTGTTGAGGACGGAGTTGAGGAACGCCGGGTCGGCGAACATGTCCCGGAAGTTCTCGATGCCGATGAACTCCGGGTCTCCGAGGCCGTTGTACTCGGTGAAACTGATGTACGTGGTCCACAGGAACGGCAGGTAGAGCACGACGGCGACGAGCAGCACGCCGGGTGCCACGAAGCCGATGCTGGAGAGCCAGAACTGGTTCTTGGGTTTGCGCTGTGGGACGAGTTCCGCTTGCCTCGCGGCGGGCAGCGACATGCGTACGCACCTCCTTCTTCGGGCGGGCCGGATCGTCGGTGGGGTCCGCGGCCGGGCTGGGGCGGCGGACCCCACCGACAGGTCAGTTGTCGGCCCAGTACGCGTCCGCCTCGGCCTGGATCGCCTCCAGGACCGCCATCGGGTCACCGTTGTTCGTCACGAACGCCCCGAACTGCTCGGAGGCCACGGTGTAGATCGGGGTCGGGGTCGCCTCCAGGTAGCGGCGCAGCTGGAGGAAGCCGTCGCCGTTGACCTCCTCGGTGATCGCCGCCAGGGCAGCGTCGGTCACCGTGGCGCCGGGGTTGAAGGAGACGTCACCGCGGGACTCGCTCCATGCGGACTGGGCGTCGACGCCCATCCACCAGGCGCTGTAGTCGAGGGCGGCCGCCTCGTTGGCGCTGCCGGCACCCACGCAGAGCGGGCCGGTCTCGACGACCACGGAGGTGTCGCCCAGGTCGGCGCTGACGTTCGGCAGGGTGAAGATCCCGTAGTCGGTGTCGGAGACCATGCCGAGATCGGTGAGCTGGCCGGTGAAGAACGTCCCGAAGTACGCCATCGCGACCTCACCGGTCTGGAGCAGCGTCTGCGGGTCCGTGGTCACGCCCGGGTCGATGAAGAAGCCGTCGGTCTGCATGTCGTGCCAGATGTTCATGGCCTCCACCACCACCGGGTCGGTGTAGCTGACGCTGCCGTCGGAGAGGCCGTTGTACGCGTCGGGGTCGAGGCCCGCGAGGATCGCCTGGAACCAGACGAACTCGAAGATGATGTTCATCTGGTGCAGTGGCACCACGCCGTTGTCCACGAGGGTCTGCCCGACGTCCATGAACTCGTCCCAGGTGGTCGGGACCTCGACGCCGTTCTCCTCGAATACGGCCTTGTTGTAGTACATGACCCAGTAGACGACGTTCAGCGGAACGCAGTACTGCTCGCCGTCGTAGGTGTAGTTCTCCGCGAGTTCCTCGGTGACGTCACCGTTCGCGATCGCGGCGTCCCAGATCTCGGTGGTCGGCGCGATCAGGCCCTCGTCGACGAGCTGGGCGAGCGAGTCGCCGGTGTGCCAGGTGAACAGGTCCGGCTTGTCGTCGGTCCGGAACGACTGCTTGATGAACGCGTCGTAGGCCGTGGGGTCGGAGTACCCGGTGAACTCGAGTGTGGCCGTGGTGCCCTCGGAGGCGGCGTTCATGTCGTCGAAGGACGGCTCCCACGCGGCTTTGTCGGTGTAGAAGCTCAGGACGGCTTCGGTGGGATCGCCACCGTCACCGCCATCGCCGCCGTCTCCGCCGTCGCCGCCTCCGGAACACGCGGCCAGGGTCAGCGCGGCCGCGGTGAGCACGGCGGCCGCCAGGGTCGTCTTCTTCCTCATGGATACACCTCTTTGTGGGGTTGGGGTGCTGCTGTCGGTGCTGCTGGGTACTTCGGCTGGGTCCGTGTGGGACCTTCGCAGCCCGGATCAGCCGATCCGGGCCCGGATCACCTCGACGACGTGGTCGAGGTGGGTGTAGGCGGCATCGCGAGCGAGTTCGGGATCACCGTCGCGGACGGCGGCACCGATCCGGGCGTGCTCGGCGTAGTCATCGACTGCGTCGCCATGCAGTCGCAGGATCTCCTTCTGTTCCTCGCCGTGGACGAGCACGATCGAGTCGAGGACCTCGGCGAGCACGCCGTTGCCCCCGGCCGCGGCGACCGCTCGGTGGAAGTCGAGGTTCGAGAGCCAGAGCGCCTCGTCCCGTTCGGCGACGAGTCGGCGCGACCGCTCGAGCGCCTCCTCCATCCAGGTCATGGCGACCGGCTCGCGCACCTGGGCGGCCAGCATCGCCAGCTGCGGTTCGATCTGCCGGCGGGCCTCGAGGAGCTCCACGAGCTGGTCGGAGTCCGGCCGGGGCGAGAGCGGGTTCGCGAGCACCCGCCGGCCCGAGTTCGCGCCGACGTAGACGCCGGAGCCGTGCCGGAACTCCAGGACGCCGAGCCCTTCGAGCCGCCGCATGGCCTCCCGCATGGTGGGCACGGCGACCTCGAAGCGGGCCGCGAGCACCTTCATGGAGTCCAGCGGGTCACCGGGCTGGAGCCCGCGGTCGTTCACCAGCCGCACGATGGCACGCGCCAGATCACTGGAGAGGTTCGCCCTCTTCGCGACGTCCGGCTGCTGTGTCATGCAAGTCATCTAATCACTAGACGACGACGCGGGACCAGCACATCGTCCGCACCGATATGAATCTGTGACCTGTCGGTCGCGGCGGCAGTCGGACCCGCAGCGGCGCTCGGTGGCGCCGGGTCAGCCGCAGCGCCCGAGTTCCCGCCCGCAGTCCGGGTGCAGCCCCAAGTCGATTTCGACGAACCGCGGCCGGTAGATCGTGACGTCCTCGTACAGGTCGCCGGAGTCGAAGCTGTTCACGTTGTACGTGACGAGGATCCGGTCCCCCCGGGTGCGCAGCTCCGGGTGCTCATGGGCGTTGTAGGCGAAGATGTTCGGGTTGCCGTAGGAGCCTGCGGCGCCCACCTCGGGCATCTCGTAGACGGTGCCCAGCGGCAGGAACGGGCCGGTCGGCGAGCAGGAGACGTACGCCTCGATGTTCCGGCTGAAGATCTCATGCGTGTCCTGGGTGATCAGCAGGTATCCGTCCCGCAGCGGGGTGACGCTGTATTCGTTGGCGACGCCGTCCATGACGCGAACCGTGTCCGTCTCCTCGGCTGACCACCCGGCCCCGTCCCAGTACTCCCACGGCGCGCCGTCGAGGTCGCGGCCGGCCACCCGGGCGACGTGCATGTACTTGGACGCACCCAGGTCCTCCACGCCGTAGATGTAGGTGTAGCGCCCGTCCCGCTGGAGCCAGCTCGCCCACTGCACCCCGGCCGCCGAGGGCAGGTCGACGAAGTCGAGCCGCTCGAACGTGTCGGAGTCGAACGTGGCCAGGTGGTTGGACTCCCAACCGAAGTCGAAGGCGCCACCGCCGCCGTACCAGAACTTGAGGGCGACCAGCTGCAGGTTGCCGTCGCTGTCGGTGGCGCCGTCGCCGACCCAGTACCAACCGCCACCCTCCTCGGGCGGCGGGATCAGCGACTCCGGCGCCTCGGCGGTGCCACCGGTCGCCGTGCTCAGACTCCCGCGCTCATCGATCACGAAGGAGTTGTTCAGGAACGGCGTGGTCTCGGGGCGGGACCCGTCCGGGTTCACCGGACCGAGGAACGTGTCCGAGAAGATCCAGGCGGTCCGCCCGCCGTCCAGCGGCACCGAGTAGGTGGAGTCACCACCGGTCCACCCCTCACCAGAGTCGCCGTAACCGGTGAAGGCCTCCGTCAGAGGGGCGTGCACCTGAGCGGACGGATCGATCGCCACCCGGTCCAGCGAGCAGGAGCCTTCGCCGGATCCGCCTGGCCCGCCGGCCTGAGCCGGCAGCGCGCCCAGCAGCAGGGCACCGATCCCGAGCCCGACGGCGGTGGCGGCAGCGAGGCCACGGCGACGCGGCCTCTCGTTCATCTGGGCCGTGGTGGAGGGACGCATGATCGTGGCTCCTTTGCCTGGACCGGACCAGTCGGCGTTCCGCATAGGTGAACGCTGGTTCCGGAACTGATGCGAAGAGCATTCCAGTGCCGCCGGGCACCGGTCAAGGCTTCTACAGCGTCGGCGGCAGCGTGAGCGAGCCGGGCAGCTCGGCCTCGACGACCCGGCGGAGCCGACGGCCGAGTTCGGGGATCTGGTGCTCGAGCCGGTCGAGCGGCATCGTCACGCTCACCGCGGCCACCGGTCGGCGGGCCCGCAGGATCGCCACCGCCACGCACCCGATGCCGGGCTCGGACTCGCCGCGCTCCACCGCGTAGCCGTCGAGTCGGGCGTTCACCACCGCCTCCCAGGACCGTTGCACCTCCTCCGGTGTGAACCGGGCCGGCGGCGCGAGCCGCCCGAGCACACGACGGTCCACCTCGCCCGCGGCGAGCAGGGCACGGCCCAGAGCGGTGGTCAGTGCCGCGATCCGGCGTCCGACGGCACTCCACACCCGGATCGCGTGCGCCGGCTCCGCCTTGTCCACGTACACGACGTCGGGCCCGTCGAGCACCCCGAGCTGGCACAGTTCGTCGAAGGAGTCGCGGATGCTCTCGAGCATCGGGTGCAGCAGCGCCGGCAGGTTGTCGCCCTCGATGAACGTGGCGCCGAGGTCGATCGCTGCGGCCCCGAGGCGGTACCACCCGGTCACGGGGTCCTGCGCCACGAAGTGCCGGAACCGGAGCGCCGCGAGGGTGCGGTGCAGGGTGGACTTCGATACCGACACTGCCTCGGCCAGGTCGGCGAGGCTGCGCCCGCGCGGACCTGCGGCGGAGAGATCGGTAAGGACCAGCAGCGCCTTGTCGACGCTGCCCATCGGGGACTGCTCCGTCATCGTTCGTCCGGCTGCGTCACTGTGTGGACGCGCCGCCGTCTTCCGTGCCGTCGGGGCCGCCGATCAGGTGGTCGGCCAGGTCGCGGACCGTGCGCTCGAACTCCTCGAAGCCGGGAATGCTCGCCGCGTCCTGTGACCACACCCTGACCTCCCGGGAGTCCACGGTCACGACGATCGGAACCTCGTCGTCCCCGATCGTGCGGCTTGAGCCCGTGAGGTCGCGCAACCCGGCCGCCTCGGCCACGTCATGCAGGCGCTCGCGCTGGGCGTCCGTGAGCATCCCTGAGCCGGTGCGCCGATTGAGATCCCCTCGGCCAGAGGACGACGCCTGCGCCGATCCGTCCTCCTCGACGGTCAGGGTCAGGTAGCCCGACATCTCGTGCCCGCGCTGGTAGTGCATCGTCATCTCGGCTCTCCCCTCATCACATCGATCTCAGCGAACATGTATACCCCGCGAACGCCTTCGCCACCTCCGTCACGATGTGCTGGAAGTGTCGGGCCTTGAACTGCGCCTGCGGGATCCCCTGGGAATAGTAGTTCGCCATGATGCTGTGGTCGTTCGTGAGGACCCTGTTCGGCATCGCCGGGTTGACGTACTCATCGCTGGCGCCGAGCGCGGCATGGCCGAACTCGTGGGCGTAGGTGATGTCGACCTCGGGCGTGCCGTCGCCCAGGAACTCGTAGATCGTGCCGCCGGTGGTGGCCATGGCACTGCCGCCGCCGGGGGTCCCACCGTGCACATCGATCGCGTACCCGCTCGGGTCGTCGTAGAGGATGAACGTGATCGGCAGGTTGACCGGAGCAGGGCCGGCCGCGGGCGAGTCGGGCGTGCAGACGACCTTGAACTTGTTGTCGAGATAGCTGTAGGCCGCGGTCTTGACCCGCCTGATGAACGCCGCGTACGCGGCGTCGGATGCCCAGGTGCCCTTCCGGACCCAGTTGATGCCGAGGCTGATCTCCACCGTGTTGTGGGTCCGGTCGAGGAGGAGGTCCTGTGTGTAGGTGTTCCCCGTATCGGTGGTCTCACTGATCGCGGTGCGAGTCGTCTCCCGGCTCACCACGGGACCCGGCACGGCGGCCCGCGCGCCCGCGAGCGCACGCTGTACCGCGCGGTTGCCGGCCGCTCGCTGCAGGAACTCGAGCGTTTCCGGAGCGGTCGCGGCGCCTGGTGGGCGGATCAGGTCCGGCTCGCGCACGGGTGACCCGGTCAGGTGCTCCGGGGCTTGTGCGGACCCTCGGACGACCTGGCTCTCGGGCGATCTTCCCCACGTCCGCGGACGGTCCACACGATCATGATCGCGCCGCCCGCGCCGGTGGTGTGGTCCGATCGGGCATCCGGTCGGGCAGTCCTGCGATGGCCGATCACCCGACCGGGACCGGGGCGCCTGCCCGGACCGTCGTCCGCCAACCGATAGGTTGCCTGACATGAGCAGCGATAGTGCAGCCCAGGCCCCTCGACGGCCTCGCTACGACGACGACCTCCGCCTCGCACACGTGATCGCGGACCAGGTCGACGCGCAGACGACGGCCCGGTTCAAGGCGCAGGACCTGCACGTGGAGTCGAAGCCGGACACCACGCCGGTCACCGACGCGGACCGCACCGCCGAGGAGATCGTCCGGGCCCAGCTGTCCCGGACCCGCCCCCGCGACTCGGTGCTCGGCGAGGAGTTCGGGGTGACCGGCCATGGCGCCCGCCAGTGGGTGATCGACCCGATCGACGGCACCAAGAACTTCGTCCGTGGTGTGCCGGTCTGGGCCACCCTCATCGCGCTGGTGGACGAGGGCCAGCCGGTGCTCGGCGTGGTCAGCGCACCGGCGCTGAACCGGCGCTGGTGGGCGGCCAACGGATCCGGGGCGTGGACCGGCCGGTCGCTTTCCGCGGCCACGCGGATCTCGGTGTCCTCGGTGACCCGCCTCGAGGACGCATCGATGTCCTACTCGAGCCTGGCGGGCTGGGAGGAGGCCGACCTGCTGGACGAGTTCCTGTCCCTGGAGGCCAGCCTCTGGCGCAGCCGTGCCTACGGCGACTTCTGGTCCTACATGCTGGTGGCCGAGGGCGCGGTGGACATCGCGTGCGAGCCGGACCTTGAGATCTACGACATGGCGGCGCTGGTCCCGATCGTGACCGAGGCCGGCGGCCGGTTCACGTCGCTCGAGGGAGTGGACGGCCCGTTCGGAGGCAACGCCGTCGCCACCAACGGGCACCTCCACGACGGCGTGCTGGCGGGCCTGCGGCGTCACTGACCCGCACCTGCAGGGCGGTAGACCGTCAGCCCTCGACGACGGTCACGACCACCTCCTGGCTGACGCCGTTCACGGTCAGCACGACGGTCGCCGTCCCGGGCGCAACCGCGGTGACCTCACCCGTCGCCGGGTTGAGCCGGAGCACCTGCGCCGCGGGTTCCAGGTCCGTCCCGGTCCCGTCGGAGATGCTCACGCCCTCGCCGGACCAGTCCGCGCTCATCGGCCACGCCACGGGCACCTCGCGGCCCTCGTCCTGGGTGACGGTCCCGGCGACCGGGCCCACCTCCCCCACGGTCATCTGGGTCGGCATCTCGAGCGCGAGCGTGTCGACGCGGGGTCGCACCTCCGCGCGCAGCCAGGCCAGCCGGTCGGCGACCGGGTCCGGGTTCGCCCCGACCACGCCATCAGCCGGGTCGATCCCGAGCAGCGTCCACCCGGTGAACCCGCCGTCCGCCGGTGTCGAGGCCGGGGACTTGCCGGAGTTGCCGTTGATCACGTTGGACACGCCGTCGAAGCTACGGGCGTGGAACGCGCCGACGTGGGCGTTGATGACGGCGATCGACCGTCCGCTGGTCGCCCGGAACTGCGCCAGGAGCGCGTCCACGGCCGCGGCTTCGTAGCGGTCGGAGATCTGTGAGGCGTCCCCGGGCAGCGGGTCCTCGGTGGGGTGGTGGAAGAACACCACCACGCCGGTCACCGCCGGGTCTGCCGCTGCTGCGTCCAGCGCATCCTCCAGCATCCGGATCTGGTCGAGTCCACCGGCCCGCAGCGATCCGGCGGACGTGTCCAGAGTGATGATCCGGGTGCCGTCGAGGTCTGTGACCTGCTGGGCCGGACCGAACGCGGCCTCGAACTCGCCGATGGAGCCGCCCATGATCTCGTGGTTGCCGGGCACGTACAGCCAGGGGACGGCGTCGCCCACCTCCTCGGTGAGCACCCGCCGGGCGAGGTCGAAGTCGATCGGTGCCCCCTCGTCGACCAGGTCGCCGTTGATGACGAGCAGGTCCGGGTCCGCGGCCACGATCTCGGCGAGGGTGCGCCGCGCGGCGGCCACGATGTCCGATTCCGGGGCCCGGCCCACGAACTGCGCGTCGGACATCACGGCGATCTGCTGGGAGTACCCGGTCACCGTGCCGTCGGTGACGATCACCGGGTCGTGCACCGGGGCGGCCTCGGGCTGCGCCACGTCCGGGGCGACGACGGCGTTGATGTCCGAGAACGAGATGTCCCCGTGGTAGCTCACCGCGGACCGGGTCTCCATCAGCCGCACCCGCTCCAGCGTGAGTGGGAACGGCGCGCCGGCGGGCACTGTGAAGGTGACCTCCCGCCAGCCCTCCCACGTGACCAGCGGCCCGTCGAGCTGCCGGACCACGCCGTCGCCGTCGCGTACCTGCAGCCGCGGCCAGACGCCGGTGCCGTCCCCGTCGATGGCCATGGTGATGGCCTGCGGCTGGCCCTCGATCGCGATCGGGACCGGGGCCACCGCGTAGGAGCCGCGGGTCGCCGTGGAGGTGGTGAAGTCGTGCTGCAGGCGCAGCGCGTTCTGGCCGTCCGGCCCCGTGGTCGTCGTCAGCGTCCCGGAGGCGCGGGCCTGCTCGAACCGCCAGGACGCGCCGTCGGCGAGGTCGGTGACCGGCGCCGTCGTGAGGCCGACCGTGACGGGCACCTGCACGATCTTCCCGGCAACCTCGAACGTGACCAGCGCCGAGCCGGAGCCCGTGACGGCGGTGACCGTGTAGGTGTCCGGACCGCTGGCCGCCACCGTGAAGCCCTCGGTGATGCTCGCCTCGACGTCCGCGGTCTCGACCGGTGCGGAGAACCCGTCACCGTCGAGGGCATCCAGCGAGACGGTCGCGGTGTCCCCGGCGGCGTCCAGTGCGATCTGCTGGCGTGAGGCGGTGACGTGGTCGAGCGGCCCGAGCACGGTGAACTCCGCGGTGCCGGTGATCCGGGTGGCCCGGTGGGTCACGGTCACCGGCCCGGGCGTCACGCCGGTCAGCACGGCCCCGGTCCGCTGCCGCTGCGTGATGACGGCGTTCGCGTCGCGTCCGCTCGGCGCTCCCCCCGGCGAACTGACGGTGGTCACGCCGGGAGCAGGCACACCCGCGAGCTGTTCGGACAGGCCGACGCCCTCGACCGTCCGGGTCAGGCCCGGAATGATGTTGTGGGCGTCGGGATCGGCCAGCGCCGGACGCACGGCCACGTCGGTGAGCCGCTCGGAGTCGGCCGAGGAGAAGAACGCGAGGGAGTTCGCGACCACGCGCGCCGAACCGTCCGAGGGCGTGTTCACGAGCTCGACCTCGGTGCCGCCGGCGGGCCGCGCGACCATGGTGGTGGAGCCGCCGCCGTCGATGTTCACGGCGTTGTACGCGCCGAGGTCGATCATCAGCTCCGCCATCTCGATCCTGGTGAGCCCGCGCGCGGTGGCGCCCCGGCCGTCGACGGTCGCGACGATGAGCTCGCTGCCGTCCTCGGTGAGGCCGAGCACGGTGCGGGCCGCGACGGCCTCGTCCGGGAACTCGGCGAGCTCGCCGTCGAGCACGAGCGGCACGTTGCCGCCGATGCCGAGGTCGACGTCGGAACTCGGGCTGATGCTGATCTCGACGGCCTGACCGACCTCGAGGGCCCGCAGCGTCGCCGCGCCGGCGCCCCGGCCGAGCAGCACCTGGGCACCGTCGGGCACGCCGGCGCCGGTCCCGTCCGCGACCGCGGT
Organism: Occultella gossypii; assembly: GCF_019947135.1. Classification (GTDB taxonomy): domain Bacteria; phylum Actinomycetota; class Actinomycetes; order Actinomycetales; family Beutenbergiaceae; genus Occultella; species Occultella gossypii. The sequence goes on from NZ_JAGSHT010000010.1 coordinate 104,860, forward strand.
GACCACACCGCCCTGCACGACGGCGGTGGCGACGTCGGTCTCGCCGGGCACCCCGGCCGGCCGGTCCAGTGCGGCGTCGCCCCACCGCTCGTTGTAGGCGCCGATGCCGCTCGCCGGGATCGTCGCGCGGTTCAAGCCGGCGAGATCGTGCGTCGCGTCGCCCACCGTGAGCGCGCCGGCGGCGGACAGGTACTCGATGGTGGCGACGCCGTCGGTCATCGTGAACGCCGGGTACGGCTGGGCGTAGCCGTTGATCACCTCGCCGCCGGTGATCGTGGTGAAGATCGGGACGTTCGTGTAGTTCATGTCGAAGTGGTTGCCGTTCACGGCGGCGACGGCGCCCGTACCGGCCACCTGGTCCAGCACGGTCGCGGGTGCGGTCGTGGTGCCCGAGTCGAGGACCTGCATGCTCAGGGTCGGCTCGGTGAGGTCCGCGACGAGGATGTTGCCGGTCGTCCAGCCCTGGTCCTCCAACCGCTGGAAGCTGGTCAGGTCCAGTCCGGGCGCGATCGGCCGGGTCGAGACCTCGTGCAGCACGGACCCGTCCGCATCGAGGCCGAGGCCGTTGTCGTCGCCCGGACGCACGAGTCCGTTCCCGGCCGCCGGAGCGGGGTCCGCGGTGGCGGGCGCCACGAGTCCGGTGAGGAGCAGGCCGGCGCCCGCGAGCGCGGCGATGAGTCGTCGAGTGGGTAGGGGCACGGTTCTCCTCCGGTGGCGTGATCCGTGGCGGTGGGCCGACGTCCGACCCACGTGGCACTGCCAGCACCCTACGGCGGCGAGGCGGCCCGCCGGTGAACGGCGGGTGTGCGGCGCGCTGCTCGAGGGTGACGGGTCAGGCTGCGCCCGGCCCTCCGATGACCGCGTTCAGGCCTTCCTCCGCTGCGTGGACAGTCGTATCGTGAACTGATGATCACGGGAATCCACACCCTTGTCTACAGCGATGATCCCGACGCCACCCGCGCGTTCTTCCGTGACGTCGTCGGGTGGGGCTTCCTCGAGACGTCCCCCGGCTGGCTCATCTTCGCCAGCGGCCCGAGTGAGGGTGGCGTCCATCCGCGTACCTGGCCCGGGCAGACGGAACCTTCCATCCAGCGCCATGAACTCTCGCTCATGTGCGATGACCTGGAGGTGACGATGGCCGACCTCTCGGCCCGCGGTGCGACCTTCACGGGCGACGTCGCCGAACGTTCCTACGGTCGCTGCGCGATGCTCGACGTCCCGGGCCTGGAGCCGGTGCTGCTCTACGAGCCGACGTACGTGCCCGCCTGGACGCCGCGGTCCTGACCCGCGCGGTCCGTCACGCCCGCAGCAGTTCCCGCAACTGGCCGCGTTCGGTGACGTCGTACCAGAGCAGGTCGACGTCACCGGTCCCGGCCAGAGCCGCCTCGTCGCCCGTGGCCGCCCGGGCGACCTGGTCTCGGACCTCGCTGTCGCCGGGGTCGTCCACATGGATGCTCACCACCGCGGACCACGGCACGTCGTCGACAAGCACGGCCGACGGCGGCGCCTCCTGCCCCGGTGCGCGCACCTGGGCGTCGGGAACGTCGGCGGCAATAACCACCCGCAACGGAGCGGCGCCGGTGGCGCCGATCCGCGTCACGCTCTCGTCGGCGGCGATCAGCAGGGTCGCGAACTCGCCGGTCTCGGGGTCCTCGTCGCCGATCGCGGCACGCCACGCCGCGGTGAGGGCATGCGCCCGACGCGCGCCCACGCCGTCGGGGTTGTCGAGGTCGGCCGACGTGGCAGGCAGGAAGATGCGCATGGCGTCAGTGTGTCAAAGCGGCGGCCGGGACGCGTGGACCCTGGGGACGCGCCACGCCCAGGCGTCCGACGCAGGCGCCGCGCACCCTTCGACCGTGGATCCGCCGGCTACTGTCCACGCAGCGTCCGGGCCACGCCGACCCGGTCGGCACGCAGCCCTCGGCCGCGCCCGCTCCACCAGCGACGCCCGGGCGCATGCGCCCGCTGGCCGGCCCGGTCCCGCAGTTCGCGCGACACGTCCCGGACGGTCTCCCGGGCCGCGGACCTGGGCGCCGCCTCGGCCCAGGCGGTCCCGGCGAGCAGGGCCCGGTCGCACATGGGGCGATCGTCAGGTACGAGCACCGGGTCGCTCACTCCGGCGAACCGGGCCAACGCCTCCCCGACGGAAGCGGCTGCCCGCGGGCCGGCGGCAGAGGCCCGGACGCGGTTCACCAGCACGGTACGGTGCAGCCCGGCGGGGGCGACGTCGTCGAGGTCGAGCAGGGCCTGCACGAGGCGCTCCACCCCGATCGGCTCGGCGGCGCCGACCACGACGAGCTCGTCGGCGGCCGCGAATGCGGATGCCGCCACGGCATTGCGGGCGGGGCCGAGGCCGAGCCCGGACTCGTCGTCGGGCACCAGGACCGGGGCGTCGATCACCACCCAGCGGCTCAGCCGGCGGGCCTGATCCCACAGCACGTCCAGGCTGGCACCGCTCACCTCCCGCCACCGCCCGGGCCGGGTCAGCCCGGGCAGCACGCGCAGGTCCTGGGACACCCAGGGGGTCAGCCTGGCCAGCGATGCGGCGTCGAGGGTGCCGTGATCGGCGGCCCGGACTGCGGCGGCGAGGCCTGCGAACTCGTCCAGCACGCCGAGCACCTGAGCCACGGACGCGCCCCAGATGTCGGCGTCGACGAGCAGCGTCGGCTCCCCCGCCGCGGCCAGCTCCGCTGCGAGATTGACGGCGATGGTCGTGCGCCCCGGCGAACCCGCCGGCCCCCAGACCACCACCACGCGCCCGGGATCGTGATCGCCTAGGGCTGCCCCAGCCCCGGTGAGGGCACCAGACTCGGCGAACTCCGCCGTCGGACCCTGCTCCGGTGCGTCCGTGGACGCCCCGCCAGGGTCGTCCCAGCCGGCGCCGATGACCACGTCGAAGCGCTCCGCCGTGCGGTCGGTGTCGTTGTCGATGCCGTCGGCGAGGGCGGTGACCGCGCCGAGGAGGTCTCCGTCCGGGGCAACGGCGACCGCCCCGAGCCGGGCGTGCCGGTCCACCGCGTCCGGCTCGCAGAGCACGAGGGTGCGGGTGCCCGCGGCGCGCAGCCGGCTGATGAGGGGGCGGTCCACCTCGAAGTCGGCGTCCACCACGGCCACCGAGCCCAGACCGGCCAGGGCCGCGGCCAACAGTTCGGCGGTGTCGGCACACCGGCGCACCACGGACAGTCCCGGGGCGGCCGCGATCGAGGCCACGAGCGACTGCTCGACCTCGCCGCGCAGGCAGAGCAGCACCCCGGTGCTCACGAGTCGGCCTGCCCGGGCAGCGGCACCACCGTGATCTCCGCCCCGCTGCTGAGCGCGTCCAGCACGTCCGGCAGGTCGGCCACGTCGATGAGGACCTGGACCTGGACCTGGTCGGTGCCCGCGAACAGCGACGTGTCCTCGTGGATGTCCCAGACCTCCACGCCCTCGACCAACAGCTGCGCGGGGCCGACGGGATTGGCGCCCACGCCGTCCGGGTCCGGCAGCGCCACCCACAGGTCCACCCGCGACCCCTTCTCCAGGTACGCCTCCAGGGCGGCGCTCATCGGCAGGGAGATCGGCCGGACCTCCACCTGCGACTCGGTGCCGAGAGCCGAACCCGGCACGAGTTCACCGGGCCCGACGGCGCGGATCGCCACCGCGTCGTCGGGGACCGGTTCGTCCGGGGTCAGATACAGATCGATGTCGGGGACATGCACACGCACGACCTCCAGGTCCACCGGGTCGATCCGGTCGCCCGGGCTGAGTGCGTCGGTGGTGCGGTACACCTCGACCGTGTCGGCGGCATTGGTGACGGCCCACGAACCGAGTGCCACGGACAGCGCCACCAGGAGGATCCCGATCCCCAACCGAGGGTCGCGCCAACTCGGCCGACGCAGCCGCGGCGCCGCAGGTGTACTCGGATCGGGCATCGTTGCTCCCCCCAACCCCTCGCCCTTCGAGGAGTGCACCCATGGTGCCAAGAGAACACCCGTTGCGGGAAGTTATGCACAGATTGCTCATGTTCACTCCAAGCGGGTCGTTCGCTGTCAAACTATGAGGATGGAAGCGCGATTCCTCTCTCTCGCGGACGTGACGGAGGTCCTGCAGATCACGATGTCGCAGGCGCGCGCCCTCGTGCGCAGCGGGGAGCTGAAGGCGATCCAGATCGGCGGCAAGGGCACCTGGCGCGTCGAGAACACCGAGCTCGAGGCGTACATCGCCCGGATGTACAAGCGCACCCAGGAGCGGATCGCCCATGGCGGGGACCCGATGGCGGACCTCGACGACACCGCACCGCTGACCGAGGGCTGACGCCCACGGCCCCAGGACCGCGCGCACGGGCGGGCCAGGGGTCATCGGCAGCGCCGTGCCGGAGTAGGTTCGGGCGATGAGGCTGCGCGACCTCCTCGACGCCGAGGACCTGGACCTGCGACTGCTGGTCGGGGACGACAGCGCACTCGAGGCGCCGGTCAACGTCGTCTACACGACGGACCTGATCGACCCCGGCCGATACCTGAGCGGCGGGGAGCTGGTGATATCCGGCCTGATGTGGCGGCAGGGGCCGGCCGACTCGGAGACCTTCGTCGCGACCATCCGGGCCGCTGGGGCGGTGGCGCTGGCCGCCGGCACGGCCTACTTCGGTCCGGTGCCGCAGGACGTGGTCGCCGCCTGCGCCCGCCATGGGCTGGTCCTGTTCGAGGTGCCGCCGCCGGTCTCCTTCGCCACCCTCACCGAGTACATCGTGGGCCGCGTCGGTACCGAGCGGGGCGACCAGCTCGCCGCCCGCCTGGACCGCCAGCGCCGGCTGCTGCTCGCTCTGGCGCAGGGCTACAACGTGGCCGAACTGCTCGGACAGGTGCGGGCCGAGACCGGCCTGGCCTGCCGGGTGCTGACGCCGAGCGGACGCCGGCTCGCCGGGGAGGGCGACCCGCTCTCCGACGCGACGCTCGACCACATCACCGAGGCCTACCTGCGGGCCCCGCGGCTGCCGACCGTGGTGACCGTGCCGACGGAGCCGGGCGACGCCGTCGGGCCGTGGTCGGTGTTCGCCGGCGCCGGTGCCCTCGCGGACCGGGTGACCACCACGATGGTGCTCGTCGAGGGCAACTGGGCGGACTGGCCGGAGGACCACCTGGACACGATCACCCAGCTCTGCGCCGTCGTGGCCCTGGACGAGGCACGCAGGGCGCCGGTGCGGCAGGTCGCGCACACCCTGGCCGACGGCGTCCTCGCGCTCGTGGCGCAGGGGCACGGCTCCGGCGCCGAGGCGCACGCGTTGCTGGACCAGTGCGGTGTAGACCCCCACGAGCCGTTCGTCGCGGTGGTTGCCGGGCCCGGCCCGGGCGCGCCGGCCGGTGCCACAGGCGCGATCCTGGACGACGTCGCCGCGCACCTCGGGCGCGGTGCGGTGGGTTCGGTCGGGCCCGACGGCGTGACGCTGGCGCTGGTGCCGGCGGCGCGTGTGGACGCCGCCGAGCGGGTCCGGGCCGCGGCCCTGCGGCTGACGCCGGCCATGGGGGCACGCCGCTTCTGCGTCGGCATCAGCGCGCGCACCACCGACGCGGCGATCGCCGGTGCCCTGGACGAGGCCCGGCACGCGTTCGCCCTCGCGCGGCTGCGCCCGGCACCGGTGGAGGTGGTCACCGCGGCCGAGGTGACCAGCCATGTCGGTCTGCTCGCGGCGGTGCCGGACGAGGTCCGGCGGGCGTTCTCGGCCCGGGTGCTCGGCGCCCTGGCCACCCGTCGGGCCGAGCACCAGGACGCGTCGCTGGAGGAGACCCTCGTGACGTTCCTCGAGAACGACGGATCCTGGACCCGGACCGCCCAGGCGCTCCACCTGCACGTGAACACCGTGCGGTACCGGATCGGCCGGGTCGAGGAGCTCACCGGCAGGGACCTGTCCCGGTTCGCCGACCGGGTGGACGTCTTCCTCGCGCTGGGGCTGCGGTGAGGCGTCAGTACGCCACGCGGTCGGGGCGGGCGAGCCAGTCGTCGAACGGACCAGCCGCCCCCGGGACCTTGAGCGAGACGACCTCGGTGTCCCACTCGGAGCGGTCCTTGGCGAACAGCTCGTAGAACGCGAGGTCGTCGAAGCCGCCGCGGGCCGCGTCGTAACGGTCCGCGGCATACACGACCCGGTCGACGCGCGCCCACAGGGCGGCCGACAGGCACAGCGGGCACGGTTCGCAGGAGGTGTACAGCACCGTCCCGGTCAGGCGGTAGTCCCCGAGCGCGGACGCCGCCGCACGGATCGCGCAGACCTCGGCGTGCGCCGTCGGGTCGTTGTCACGCGTGACCCGGTTGACCCCCCGCCCGAGGATCTGACCGTCGCGCACGATGAGCGCCCCGAACGGGCCGCCCCCGTCGGCGACGTTGCTGCGAGCGAGGGCGACGGCCTCGGCGAGCCAGTGCTCCTGCCTGGGGTCCGCGGTCATCATCCGCCCCTCCGCGAGTTCGATGTGGCTCATGGTCAGCTCCCTGCTCGGTCCAGGCTACGCGTGCGCGCGGCGCTGATGGGGTTGGCGTCCGCGACGAGTGACTCGAAACGGTGGTTGGCGATCTTGGCGATCTCGATGATGGCGGTGGCGTGTTCCTGGGCGTCGGAGTTCGACAGCCGCTCCCACCCCGAGGCGAGCACGCGTTCGCGGGCACCGATGTCACGCACGCAGGAGATCAGCGGGACCCCGAACCGTTCGCGATAGGTGCCCGTGAGGCGGGTGAACTCGTCCTGGGACTCCTCGTCGAGCCGGGTCAGGCCCACTTCGGACTGCTCCGCGGCCGAGTCCGCGCCGGCCTCCTCGCCGAGCCCGCCGAGGTCCGGGTAGGCCTGCATCAGCGTCCGCTGCTCGTCGACTCCGCCGGCGAACAGGGCCTCCTGCAGGGCCATCCGCAGCGTCTGGGTGTCGCCGAACGGGCGCCGGTCATAGGCACGCTCGGCCACCCAGCCCTCCCCCTGGACCAGCGCGGCGAAGGTGGCGACGAACTCCTCGCGGCTCATCGCATTGACCTGGCTGAGAGAGATCGAGTCGGCACCGGGCCGGCCCGCGACGGCCGGTCCCCGGCCCCGCCCGACGTGGTGGAACACCAGGTTCAGTCCGATCGCGGTGATGCTGCCGAGCGTGATGCCGCTGCCGAAGATGATCTCCGCCCAGGACGGCACCGCCTGGGCGACCGCCGGCTGCGCGGTCACGAGCAGGGCCAGCCCGATGCTCGTGCCGACGATGACGATGTTGCGGTGGTCGTTGAAGTCCACCCGGGAGAGGGTCTGGATGCCCACCACGGCGACGGTGGCGAACATCGCCAGTGCGGCGCCGCCGAGGACCGGGTGCGGGATGCCCGCCACCACGGCGCCGGCCTTGGGCAGCAGGCCGAGCCCGATCATGATCAGACCCGCGGCGGCAACCACGTACCGGCTCTTCACCCGGGTCAGCCGCACCAGGCCGACGTTCTCCGCGAAGCAGGTGTAGGGGAAGGAGTTGAGCACCCCACCCAGCGTGGTGGCCAGCCCGTCCGCGCGCAGCGCCCGGGCGATGTCGACCTTGCTGATGCGCTTGTCCACGATCTCCCCGGTGGCGAACACGTCACCGGTGGTCTCCACCGCGGTGATGAGCATGACGACGATCATCGAGATGATCGCCGCGGCGCTGAACTGCGGCCAGCCGAAGTAGAACGGCGTGGTCACACCGACCCACGCGGACTCGGCAACCCCGCCGAAGTGGGCGTCCCCGAACGCCCACGCGGCCAGCGTGCCGACCACCAGTCCGATGAGCACGGCCACCGTGGCCATGAAGCCCTTGAAGATCCGCTGGATCGCCACGATCAGGGCGAGGGTGCCCAGTGCGTAGGCGAGGTTCCGCGGGTTCGTGGGGTCGCCGCCGGCGCCACCGACCGCGTCCTGGGCCGCCACCGGCAGCAGCGCGATGCCGATGATCAGGATCACGGTGCCGGTCACCACCGGTGGGAAGAACCGGATAAGGCGGGCGAAGAAGGGTGCGATCAGGAACGTGAACAGCCCGGCCACGATGACCGCGCCGTAGATCACCAGCAGCCCGTCTGTGCCGCCGCCGGCGGCGAGGCCGATCGCGATCATCGGGCTCACGGCGGTGAACGTGACCCCCTGCAGCAGCGGGAGCCGGACCCCGACCTTCCAGAACCCGATCGACTGGATGATCGAAGCGATCCCACAGGTGAACAGGTCCGCGTTGATCAGGTGGATCAGTTCGCGCTCGTCGAGTCCGATGGCCCCGGCCAGCAGGATCGGGACGATGACGGCGCCGGCGTAGAACGCGAGCACGTGCTGCAGCCCGTACACGGCGAGTTTGCCCGTGGGCAGTCGCTCGTCGACCGGATGGACGGACCGGGTGCGGGTGGGGCTGGGTGTCGCAACAGACATGGGAACCTCGGGGAGTCGGGTCGATTCGTCGTCGAATCCGCGAACCAACAATCTTTCGAATCCTGGAATGTGACTTCCGCGTTGTGCGCAGGTAACCACGGTCGTTCATCACGGGTGCGCCGTGCCAGTCACCAATCCGCCAACGTTCGGCCGCCAGCCCCGAACTGCCTTGGAGGATCCTCCAAAGCGGACTCCCCGGCGCCGGCGGCGCGCCTACGGGGAGTCGACGCTCAACAGCGCCGACCACGGCACGACGAGCACCGCCGCAGCCGTGGCCAGGTCGAGGTGATCGGCGCCGACGCGCACGATCCGGCCCCGGTGCATCCCGCCGAGGGTGTGCGTGAGCACCTCGGCTCCGTCCGCTGCAAGGGCCCGCAACACGTGCCCGAGCCGTAACCCCTGCTCGACCCGCCCGGGCGCCGGTGCGACGCCGGCCAACGGCCACGCCGCGACGACGGCGTCCATCCGGATCAGTGAGCGCCGCTCGCCCTCGCCGAGCACGAACCACGTCGGTGCGGCGTCGGTCACGAGGCCGCGGCGGTCGGTGCCGTCCACGAGGCGCGCGGTCACGGAGCGGCCCTTCGCCGCGCGCACCCGGTCCCCGAACGTGGTGGTGGCCACCTCGGCCTCCACCAGGTCCGCGACCAGCTCGCCCTGCTCGGCCCGCTGTTGCGCCACGAACTGGGCCTGGAGGTCGGCGAAGAGGTCGTCCCAGTTCATGGACCCAACAGTAGGGAGGCCGCCCGCGTTGTCCACATGCCCGGCACTGCTCTGGACAACGACCGCCGAAAGGACTACACCTAACTCCATCGAAAGTCACGTACCGACACGAACTGACATGAAACGCGGTGGTCTCATGCGACGGGCTCTCCTCACCCTGGGTGTCGCCGGGATCACCGGTGGGGTCGCGGCCTGGCTCGCGACGGTGGCCCTCCCCGCGGCCGCGACCCCACGCTCGGTGGACGAGGCGATCGCGCTCGGACTGCTCTGGTGCGCGCTGGGGGTCCTGGCCTGGTACTGCGTCAGCGCGGTACTGGCGCTGGGTTGTCTGGCCGCGCGGGCCGCCGGACGCGGCTGGTCCGCGGGCGAGCGTGCGCTGCGAGCAGGCGGCGCGCCGTTCATGGCGCGGATGGCCTCCGTGGGCGTCGGCGTCGCCCTGGCCGCCGGGGCGCTGGTCGCGCCCGCGCAGGCGGAACCGATGCCCGACGGCGGAGCGTCCGTCGGCGCGGACGTCACCTGGGGAGCCGGTTCCGATCGGGCGCCCGCTCCGAGTTCCGAGGCTGATCCCGAGATCGACGCCACTCCGGAGGCCGGCACCGACCCCGAGAACGGGACCGGCGCGACCGAGGTGGTCATCGGTCCCGACCTCACCTGGGGTGCGTTCGCCGCCGACGATGCGGCGACCGGCCCGGCCGACCCGACGCCTGAGCGCACGGACTCCGAGACCACCGCGAGCCCGAGCGAGGCCGCCACCGACGACGCCTCCCCCCGGCCCGAGACCGCCCCCACGAGTGGCCCGACCACGCAGCCCGAGGCCGCCACCCCGAGTGGCCCGAGCGCCACGAACGACGCGACCACCCAACTCGACGCCACGCCCACGACCGCCACCACCAGCCAAACCGAGGCCGTCGCCCCGAGCGGGACGCCCACCCCGCGTGACGCGGCTGGCACCGCCACCGGGGCACCTCACCTGGTCGAGTCCGGCGAAACGCTCTGGTCCATCGCGGCCGCCGAACTCGCCCGTGACGCCTCGACCGTCACCGACGCCGACATCGCCGCCGCGTGGCCGCACTGGTACGCGGTGAACGCCGCAACCATCGGCCCGAACCCCGACCTCATCCAGCCCGGGCAGGAACTCGTCCCGCCCACCAACCCCTGAGGAGTCCACCATGAGCGTTCAGCCGATCGCCCGGCCGCGCACGGCACCGGAGCCGCCGGACACGGTGCCGCGGCTCCTGGTCGATCCGAACGCCCCGGACCGGCGGACCTGGGACCGGGTGCGCTTCTCCGGCCCGCCGGCGCCCGCCGAGGCACCGGCCGAGGACGTGGCCGACGACACCGGTCCACGCCTGGTCTGGTCCCGCGGGGCCGTCCCCGAGCTCCCGGACGCCGGCACCTGGAGCGCCACCCTCGTCCGGGCGTGTGTCGAGGCCCTGCTCGGATCACGCCCGGCGGCCCAGCTCTCCCGCTGGCTGGACGCGGACCTGTGGACCGCGCTGAACCGGCGCGCCAGCCTCGGCATGGAGATCGCCGGCCGACCGAGTCACCCGCCGATGGTCACGATCCGCCGGGTGCACCCGTGCGAGATCGCCGCGGGCACCTGGGAGTCGTCCGTGGTGGTGCACGACGGGAACCGGGTCAGGGCCGCCGCGATCCGGCTCGAGACCCGTCGTGGCCGGTGGCGCGCCACCGCGCTCGAGATCGGCTGACCCCGACGCAGTGCACGCTACGCCCCGGCGGGATGCCGGATGCCGACGCCGAGCGCCTCGGCGAGGCGTTCGAGTGCTGTCACGGCGCCGTGCTGCTTGATGAGGCCCTCGATCGCGTGGGCGGTTGCGACCAAGTGGTCGTCATACCACTGCACCTGCAAGATCGCGGGCAGCAACGATGCCGCCCCGACCATCCGCACGCCGACGAGGGTTCGCCCAGCCGTCCCACCCCGGTGGTCCCCGAGACCCAGCCACCGACCGACGAATGTGAAGGCTGCGTCGCTGTAGGCCACGTCGAGGCGGACGGTTTGGCCGAGGGTACGTGTGAAGAGCTTGGCCCCGAGCCGCCCGCCGACCCGCCCTCCCGAAGCGCCACCGATCGCTCCGGGAGCCCCGCCTCCGGCCATACCGCCCACCGCGCCACCGATCGCTCCGAGGTCGCCGTTCATATCGTGCAGGCGTCTCTCCAGCACCGCGAATTCGAGCAGCGGCGAGTGATGGTCCCGCTCACCGTGCAGCCGACGCATCTCGTCAGCGACGCTTCTTCGCCTGCTTCGCGGCCCGGCGCCGCTGCTCCCGGTTCGCCGCGCCCCCGCCACCGGCCGCGTTCGCACCGCCGGTCCCAGCGGCCTGCTCGGCCGGGGTCACGCCCGCCTGTGCCGCGCGCACCGTCGAGCCCATCGAGCCGTCCTCGCTCGGCGCGGAGTAGCGCAGGTTCGTGGCGCGCTGTGGCGCCCCGAGCCCGAGCGGGTCGTCCGGGTCCGCACCGGTAGCGCCGGCCGCGACGACCGGCTTCGCCGGGATCGACTTGCGGCCGGCCCGCTTGCCCGGGGTGCGGGGGCTGTTCGCGCCCGCCGGCCCGGAAGGCTTCGCGCTGGCGCCGCTCGCCGCGTCCGCGTCGCCGGCCGTGGGGCCGTCGGTGCCGCCGGCGCCCGGCTCGGCTGCCGCCTCGAGCACGGGTGTCTCGGAGCCCTCCACCACGGCCACGCCGTCGGTCTCGGCCGGCTGCTCGGGCCTGCGCACCTCGACGTTGAAGAGGAAGCCGACGGCCTCCTCCTTGATGGACTCGTTCATCGCCTGGAACAGCTGGAAGCCCTCGCGCTGGTACTCGACCAGCGGGTCACGCTGGGCCATCGCGCGCAGCCCGATGCCCTCCTTGAGGTAGTCCATCTCGTAGAGGTGCTCACGCCACTTGCGGTCGAGCACGGACAGCACCACGCGCCGCTCCAGCTGACGCATGAGGTCCGGGGTGATCTCCTGCTCCCGCTTCTCGTAGGCGAGCTTGGCGTCGGACTTCAGCTCGGCGACGAGCTGCTCGGTGGTCACCCGGGTCTCGTGACCGGCGTCGGCGATCACGTCCTCGATGGTGATCGAGACCGGGTAGACGGTCTTCAGGTCGGTCCAGAGCTGCTCGAGGTCCCACTCCTCCGGCGGGCCGGAGCTGGTCGCCTCGGTGACCACACCGGTGATCACGTCCTCGAGGAACGTCTGCACCTGGGCCTCGAGGTCCTCTCCGTCGAGCACGCGGCGGCGCTCGTCGTAGACGACCGTGCGCTGGCGGGAGAGCACGTCGTCGTACTTGAGGACGTTCTTGCGGATCTCGAAGTTGCGTGCCTCGACCTGGCCCTGTGCGCTGGCGATCCCGCGGGTGACCATCTTGGACTCGATGGGCATGTCGTCGGGGAAGCCAGAGGAGTTCATGAACCGCTCGGCGAGGGCGGCGTTGAAGAGCCGCATCAGGTCGTCACCGAGGGACAGGTAGAACCGGGACTCGCCGGGGTCGCCCTGACGGCCGGCGCGCCCACGCAGCTGGTTGTCGATCCGGCGGGACTCGTGCCGCTCGGTGCCCAGCACGTACAGGCCGCCCAGCTCCGTGACCTCGTCGTGCTCGGCGGCCACGGACTCCTTGGCCTCGTTGAGGGCTTCGGGCCAGGCCGCCTCGTACTCCTCCGGGGTCTCCTGGGGGTCCAGGCCACGCTCGCGCAGGTTCGCGATCGCGAGGTGCTCGGCGTTGCCGCCGAGCATGATGTCGGTACCACGGCCGGCCATGTTCGTGGCGACGGTGACGGCACCCTTGCGGCCGGCCATCGCGACGATCTCCGCCTCGCGTGCGTGCTGCTTCGCGTTCAGGACGTCGTGCGGGACGCCCTGCTTCTTCAGCATCTTCGAGAGCAGCTCGGACTTCTCGACGCTGGTGGTTCCGACGAGGACGGGCTGCCCGGCGGCGTGCCGCTCGACGAGGTCGGCGACGACCGCCTCGAACTTCGCCTGCTCGTTCTTGTACACGTAGTCGGACTGGTCGATCCGCGCCATCGGCCGGTTCGGCGGGATCGGCACCACGCCGATCGTGTAGGTGTTCTGGAACTCCGCGGCCTCGGTCATCGCGGTACCGGTCATCCCGGCGAGCTTGTCGTAGAGCCGGAAGTAGTTCTGCAGGGTGATGGTGGCCAGAGTCTGGTTCTCGGCCTTGATGGCCACCCCCTCCTTGGCCTCGATCGCCTGGTGCATGCCCTCGTTGTAGCGACGCCCGGGCAGCATCCGCCCGGTGTGCTGGTCGACGATGAGGACCTCACCCTTCATGACCACGTAGTCCTTGTCCCGCGTGAACAGCTCCTTCGCCTTGATCGCGTTGTTCAGGAACCCGATCAGCGGGGTGTTCAGGGACTCGTAGAGGTTGTCGATGCCGAGGTAGTCCTCGACCTTCTCGATGCCCGGCTCGAGCACGCCGACGTTCTTCTTCTTCTCGTCGACCTCGTAGTCGCTCTCGCGGCGCAGCCGCTTGGCGACGCGGGCGAACTCGGCGTACCACTTGTTCACGTCACCCGAGGCCGGCCCGGAGATGATCAGCGGGGTCCGGGCCTCGTCGATGAGGATCGAGTCGACCTCGTCGACGATGGCCATGTTGTGGCCGCGCTGGACGAGCTCGGCGGAGGACCAGGCCATGTTGTCGCGCAGGTAGTCGAACCCGAACTCGTTGTTCGTGCCGTAGGTGATGTCCGCGGCGTACATCCGGCGGCGCTCGTCGGGCTTCTGCCCGGACAGGATCACGCCGGTGGTCAGGCCGAGGAACCGGAACACCCGGCCCATCAGATCGCTCTGGTAGCTGGCCAGGTAGTCGTTCACCGTGACCACGTGCACGCCCTTGCCGGACAGCGCGTTCAGATAGGCCGGCAGGGTGGCGACCAGGGTCTTGCCCTCACCGGTCTTCATCTCGGCGATGTTGCCGTGGTGCAGCGCCGCACCACCCATGATCTGCACGTCGAAGTGCCGCTGGCCGAGGGTGCGCTTGGCAGCCTCGCGGACCGCGGCGAACGCCTCGGGCAGCAGGTCCTCGAGGGACTCCCCGTCGGCGACCCGCTTCTTGAAGACGTCCGTCTCCTCACGCAACTCCGCGTCCGTGAGGTCGCTCATGGAGTCCTCGAGAGCGTTGACCTGATCCTTCTCCGCGTTGAGCTGCTTGAGGATCTTGCCCTCGCCCATGCGCAGGATCTTGTCGAGGATCGAAGGCACTGACACTCCCGGTGGATCGGATCATCCGGTGTCGTTCGACACCGGTGCACCGTCCATCGTATGCGAGAGCTCCGACGGCGGTACCGGTCCGGACCGCCGATCACGGCACAGGTTCGCTCTCAGCGCACCCCGGGCAGGGCGCGCGCCACGTCGCCGATGAGGTCTCCGGCGGCGTCGGCGTCGACCGTGACGTCCGGCAGGTCGAGCCAGTCCGCCATGACGCGCAGTTCCTGCGCAAGCTCATGCCCGACGGCGGTGGGAGCCTCGGGCTGGGCGAACGCGCTGCGTAGCCGCAGCACTCCGGCGGCCCGGTCGGCCTTGAGGTCGACGCGCGCCACGAGCTCGTCGCCGAGCAGGAACGGGAGCACGTAGTAGCCGAACTGGCGCTGGGCCGCCGGCGTGTAGATCTCGATCCGGTAGTGCATCCCGAACAGCTCCAGGGTGCGCTCCCGTTCGAACACGAGCGGGTCGAACGGGGCGAGCAGGGCACGGGCGTTCGTGGCGCGCGGCCGGCGGGCCTCCGGGTGCAGGTAGGCCGGGCGGCGCCACCCGGCCACCGCCACCTCCTCCAGGTCCCCCGCGCCAACGAGCTGGGCGACGGCGGCCGACGTCTGCGCGATGGAAAGCCGGAAGTAGTCCGCGAGACCCCGGACGGTTGCCACCCCGTGGGCGCGGGCGGAGATGTCCACGAGCGCGCGGACGGCCTCGTCCTGCGGCAGGACGTCCTCGGCGAGGACCTCCGCCGGCAGCACCCGCTCGGGGAGGTCGTAGGCCCGCTCGAAGGAGGCGTTCCGGTACGCGGAGGCCACCCGCCCGACGGCGAGCATCGCCTCCAGGGAGTGCTTGGCGGCGGTCCAGTTCCAACCCCAGTTCACCTTCTCCGGGCGCTCGTGCCCGAGCAGGTCGTGCACCTGCGCCGCCGTGACAGGTCCGTGCTCGGCGACGATGTCCAGCACGGCTGCCACGGTTTCCGGGTCCTTCGCGGCCACGCCGTCGTACCAGCGGAGCGCCCGCGGTCCCTCCATCCGCCACCGCAGCAGCTGGAACGTGCGCGGGGGTACGAACGCGGCCTCGTGGGCGCGGTACTCGACGAGCCGCCGTGGCCGGGCCGGGGTCCCCGTGGTGGCCCGCTCCAGCAGGGCGACGTCGTAGGGGCCGAGCCGCGCGACCACGGGCAGCAGATGTGCCCGGGCGAGCACGTTCACCGAGTCGATCTGCAACAGTCCGACCCGGTCGATCATCCGCTGCAGGTGCGCCATCGTGACGACGGGCGGGCGGGTCTGTGCGGGTTCCCCTGCGAGTCCCTGCGCGGCGACGGCGATCCGGCGGGCCTGGGCGAGCGTGAGCGTGCGAGGCATGCGTCAGACCCTAGGGCCCGACACCGACACTCCCCCGGCCCACCCACACTCCCCGACCTACCTCGAACGCCCATCCGGGCGGGCCCGAGGGTGTCCTCGGACCCGCCACGGTCGGGCGTCGGTGCCGCCGCTGATGTCCGGCGGTCGTCGTTGTCGTCAGGCGGTCGCGTGCATCAGGGCCTCGGCCTCGTAGTTCAGGCGGATCACGCCATAGGTCCAGCCGCGCCGGTTGTACACGACGCAGGGCTGCTTGGTCTCGGCGTCCACGAAGAGGTAGAACGGGTGCCCGACGAGTTCCATCTCGGCGAGGGCCTGGTCCACCGTCATCGGATCGGTGTCGTGCACCTTCTGCCGGATCACAACCGGGGAGTCCCCGAGCTGTGCCTCCACGGCCACACCGGTCTCGGTGGGCGGCGTCGGGGTCATCGAGATCTCGTCGTCCTCGACCGGTTCGGGAGCGAGCTCGACCGGCTCCGGCACCGGCGGCGCCTCGGCGCGGCCGTGGTGGGACTTGCGCCGGTCCCTGGCCCGGCGGAGTCGCTCGAAGAGCTTGCCGGCCGCGAGATCAAGCGCGGCGTACCGGTCCGGCGCGCTCGCCTCGGCGCGGACCACGGGGCCCTTCGCGCGGACGGTCAGTTCGACCCGCTCGGACCGGTCGGCCAGACGGGGGTTGTTCTCGTGCGTCACCTCGACGTCGACCCTCTGCGCGTAGGGCGAGAACTGCCCCACCTTCGAGAGCTTGTCCTCCACGTGCTGCCTGAATCGTTCGGGCACCTCGGTGTGGCGGCTGACTACAACGATCTCCATGACGTCCTCCGGTTCGAGAGAGTGCGGCCGAGACCTCTTTCCTGGGGGTCCCCGGCCAGGGCTTGAGCGCTCACCCGGCCTTTCTCAGCGGTCGGGGCGCAGTCTGCAGGCGGGCCTCACCTCCCCCTCACGCCGGTCCGCGAACACAGAAGGCGAGGGTTGCGCTGTGCGCCCCTCGCCTGTGTTGTGCTCCATGACCTGACGCTAGTCCACTCCTCGCGGATCCGATAGGCGAAAGGTCATGGGTCGGCGCGCCACGTCGTGCTACCCGGCCGCGGGGTCGCCAGCAGGGCGAACGCGCACAGCACCTGCCCACCGGCCGCGGTCAGTGCATCCCGTGCCGCGGCCAGAGTGGCGCCGGTGGTGACCACGTCGTCGACGAGCACGCAGGACGCCTCGGGCGGCAGGTCCGCGACCAGACGCACCGCCGCTCGGCCGGACCGTCCGCGGGCCGCCGCGCCGAGCCGGTGGGAGCTGCCGCCACGCCGGCGCAGCACATCCACCACCCACACCGGGCGGCCCCGGCCCTGCCGCGCGAGGCCCGAGCTCAGCCCGGCGGCGACGGCGTCCGCCAGGTCCCCCACCACGAACCGGCGGGCCAGGCGCCGCCGCCAGCCCGACGGGGCGGGGACGAGCAGGATCGGCCCCGTCCCGGGCGCCTCGATCAGGTGCTCGGCGAGCCCGCGGCCGGCCGCGGTCCCGACGCCGGCGATTTCGGCGGCCAGATCGGGGCGCACACCGGTCTTCCAGGCGAGCACGACGCGTCGGGACCCGGACGCGTACGGCGCGACGGCCCAGGTCGGCAGCCCCAGTTCCGCCGGCACGATCCCGCCCGCGTCCCGGGCCGCGAGGAACACGGTGTCATCCTCGCAGCGCCGCGGCGGCGCGGTCAGCACGTCGCGGCAGTCCGCACACAGGTGCGCCCCGTGCGCGCCGCAGCCCGGACACTCGACCGGCAGCACGAGGTCGAGCACGTCGGCCAGCACCGTGCGCACCACCCGCGCCCACGCCCGCGAGAACACCTACCCAGCAGAACGCACGCACCCGGGGCGACCTCCGCCGTCGGGCGCTGCCTGTGGACAAGGGGGCATCGGCGCGTGGACGGCGCAGGGACACAGCCGCGACGGCCTCAGCCGGGGAAGGTCGGGTCCCGCACCGGATCCAGGCCGGACACCGGCCGCCACCCGTTCCCCGAGCGGGCGTATAGATGCCCGTCGGAGGTGACCAGGTAGAGCTCACGCTCGCCCCGGGCGGCCGCGATCGAGGCGGAGTCGACCACGGTGGGCAGGGACCTCGTCGGCTGACCGCCGACGGTCACCAGGTGCACGCTGATGGACCCACCGCTCGCGCCGAGCACCGCGAGGGTGGACTCATCGACCCAGACCACCTGGGTGGCCGACGTCATCGACGGTGCGAGGCTCAGCGGCGGACCGAGCCGGATCGGCACCCCGTCGGCGTCCCGGGTGATGGCGACCACCTCCACGCGCATCGCGCCACCGCCGGTGTACACGACGGCCATCCGGGTGCCGTCCCGGCTGACCCGGATCGAGGCGACCTGGGCCCCGGCGAGCGCCGGTGCCTCCAGCGTGGCCGTGGACCCGTCCGTCCGGGCCAGGAGCAACCGCCCGGCGTTGGTGCGTTCCCCGGTCCAGACCCACCCGAACCGGTCGAAGGAGGGATCGAGCAGCGCGGCGCCCTCGAGCAGCGTCACCGAGGCGGTCTCCGGGGTCGGCACCGTGATCAGGAACCGGTCGTCCGCGAGCGCGACGGCGAAGTCGTCGCCGTGGGGCAGCGCCGGGTCGGACGCGTCGATGCCGGTCAACGGGGCCGTGTTCGGCGCGGGCGAGAGCATGGTCCCGTTGAACCGCACCAGGGCGTCGCCGGAGAGCATGGTCGGCGACGTGCCGACCCCGGGGTTCAGGGTGAGATCGAGGTCGACGTCCGAGATGTTGAACGGCCTCGAGTCGACGAGGATCTCCACGTCCTGGACCTGGGGCAGCGCGGTGAGGGTGGCCTGGATCTGCGCCTGGAGGCGGGCGCGGTCGGTCGCCCCGGCGGCGGAGATCTCCTCGGTCACGTCCACTGTCGCGGTCCCCGCGGAGACGGGCACGGTGTCCAGGGTGAGCGAGGTGCCGCTCGGGATCGCGCTGATCACCCCGGTGCTCAGCCACTCGACGGGCCCGCCGAGGAGGCCGTTCATGGCGTAGGTGGCGGTGTTGCGGGCCGGGTAGAACCGCATGTCCGGTACCAGCATGGTGGCGTCCGGGGACAGGAAGTACAGCGGGGTACCGCGGTACTGCGAGCCGAAGTTGACGTCGGAGATGAGGACGCCGTCGGGCAGGCTCTCGATGCGCCACTGCGCGTCGGCGTCCTGCGTCAGCCGGAACTCCTGGGTGGTCTCGGTGCCCGGCCGGGCCTCGGTGCGCACCCCGTTCGGGTCGACCGTGCCCGCGACCGTGACCCGCACCTCCACGACGCCGTCGTCGCCCTCGACGACCTCGAGGGCGGCGCTGCCGGAGTAGATGACGACGCCGCCGGCCGGGTCCCACTGGTCGCTGCCCTCGGTCGTGAGGAACTTGCGGGCGACCGCGAAGTTGTCGTTCAGCCCGCCGGCGCTCCCGGCCAGGAACCCCCGCACGATCTCGCTCGGGGACGCGTCCGGTCTCGGGTCCTCGGCGGAGAGCACAATGCCGCTGGTGTCCGGTGCCGCCTCCACCCCGCGTTGCACCGCGCCGTCCGTCGGCAGGCTCGCGCAGCCCGCGATCGCGGCGAGCGCGAGGATGACGACGGCGGCCCGCGCCTTCCGGGTCATGGTTGCGTTCGCGGTCATCCGTTGACCTCCTCGTGGCTGGTGGGCGATTCCGGGTGCAGGTCGGGCAGCGCGGCCGGGTTCGCGGCGGAGGTGTCGTCGGGCGGCTCCAGGTTCGGGTCGGACCGCACCGGACGCAGCGCGAGCGGGTGCGTGGTGATCGACTGGCCGGCCCGGCGGGGCAGGGAGAGCCGGAACGCGGCCCCCTCGCCCGGGCTCCCCCAGGCCTCCAGGTCGCCGCCGTGCAGCCGGGCGTCCTCGAGGGAGATCGCCAGGCCGAGGCCGGTGCCGCCGAGAGTGCGTGCCCGGGCCGGGTCGGCGCGCCAGAACCGGTCGAACACGTGCTCGGCCTCCATCGCGGTCATCCCGATGCCGTGGTCGCGGACCACCACGTCCACGACGCGGGCGTCCACGCCGACGAGGACGTCGATCGGCCCTCCCTCGCCGTGCTCGATGGCGTTGACGATCAGGTTGCGGAGCACCCGCTCGACGCGCCGCTGATCGATGTCCGCGGTGCAGGAGCTCGAGGCCAGGTGCATGACGAGCTCGGAGCCGCGGTTCGCCGCGAGTGGCGCGGTCAGGTCCACGACCCGGCGGACCACCTCGCGCACGTCCGCCTCCTCGGCCTCGAGGGTCGCGGCGCCGGCGTCGAACCGCGAGATCTCCAGGAGGTCGGCGAGGAGTGCCTCGAACCGGTCCAGCTGGGTCTGCAACAGTTCGGCCGATCGGGCCTGCACCGGGGTGAACTCGTCGCGGGCGTGGTAGAGGACCTCGGAGGCCATCCGCACGGTGGTCAGCGGCGTGCGCAGTTCGTGCGAGACGTCGGAGACGAAGCGCTGCTGCATCAGGGACAGGTTCGCGAGCCGCTCGATCTGGTGCTGCAGGCTCTCGGCCATCTCGTTGAAGGAGCGCCCGAGCAGCGCGAGCTCGTCGTCGCCGCGCACCTGCATGCGTTCGGTGAGGTGACCGTGGGCGAGTCGCTCCGCCGTCCGGGCCGCCTGCTGGACCGGGTCGAGGACCTGCCGGGTCAGGTACCAGGCCATCGCGAGCAACAGCACCAGCAGACTCACCGCACCGACGGTGAGGACCCCCTGCAGCAGGTCCAGGTTCTGCTGCTCCGCGCCGAGGCTGTAGATGAGGTACAGCTCGTACTCACCGGCCAGCGGAAGGGTGACCGCCGAGCCGACCGCGATCCCGGGGGTGACGCCGCCGTCGGAGCGCGGGATCGCGACCGACTGCCAGGCCTGGAAGTGGTCGGCCTGGACGCGCTCGCGCAGTTCCGGGGAGATCAGGGGCCGCAGCGAGTCGTTCGTGGACGGGTCAAGGATGAGCGCCGGAGTGTTCGGGGAGCGCATCAGGAACACACCGGAGCTGCCCGCCGAGGTCTCCTGCAGTCCCGCCACCATGTCGGTCGCGAGCTGCTGGACCTCCTGGGTGGAGGAGACCGTCGAGGCGTCGAACTGCTGCTGGGCCAGGTCCGCCCGGGTCGCGGCGTCGGCGAGGACCTGGTCGCGGCGGTCGTCGAAGAGCCCGTCGCGGATCTGCGCGGACAGCAGCAGACCGAGCAGCGCCAGTGCGATCACGCCGACGGCGACCGTGGTGCTGGCCACGCGCAGGCGCAGCGAGCGCCGCCAGGCCAGGAGCGCGAGCCGGGCCCGGACCCGGAGCAGCCGGCGCCAACGCTCGGCGCGCCGCCGCACTCCCGCGAAGGCGTCGGCGCGCGGGGGCGGGTCCGCCCCACCCGCCGCGTCGGTCATCGCACGGGGGTGCCGGCCCGGTATCCGACGCCACGCACGGTCACCACGACCTCCGGGTTCTCCGGGTCCTTCTCCACCTTCGCGCGCAGCCGCTGGACGTGCACGTTGACGAGCCGGGTGTCCGCCTGGTGCCGGTAGCCCCAGACCTGCTCGAGGAGTACCTCGCGGGAGAACACCTGCCAGGGCTTGCGCGCCAACGCCACGATCAGGTCGAACTCGAGCGGGGTGAGGTTGATGGCCTCGCTGTCACGCGTGACCCGGTGCCCGGGGACGTCGATGGCCAGGTCCGCGATCAGCAGCTGCTCGGTGCCCTGGGTCTCGCCGTGGCGTAGCCGCGCGCGGATCCGGGCGACGAGCTCGGTGGGCTTGAACGGCTTCGCGATGTAGTCGTCGGCGCCGGCCTCCAAGCCCTTGACCACATCGGTGGTGTCGCTCTTGGCGGTCAGCATCACGATCGGCACACCGGACTCGGCGCGGATCCGCCGGCAGATCTCGATGCCGTCCATGCCGGGCAGCATCAGGTCCAGCAGCACCAGATCCGGCTCCACGGTCCGGAACGCATCCACCGCCTTCGCGCCGTCGGCGCAGAAGGAGGCCTCGAAGTTCTCCGACTGCAGGACGATCCCGATCATCTCCGAGAGGGCGGCGTCATCATCGACCACGAGCACACGTGCATTCATGCGCCCTATCGTGACACCTTCGCGCGAGGAGGGGGCGCGACCACGCTCATGCAAAGATGAACGCGGCGCACCGCCGACGAAGGAGAAAGACCATCCCATGACCGAGCGTGGAGAGCCCACACCGCCCCGGCCGGACCCGAACGGGACCGGGCCGACGGGCTGGGGCGATGTCAGCCCCGGCGGCTACGGGACCACGCCGGGGCAGCCCGGCGAGTATGACCAGGGGCAGCCCGGGGGGTACCCACAGGGTCAGCCGGGCGGCTACCCGCAGGGCCAGCAGCAGCCCCCGCACCAACCCGGCCAGTACGGCACGCCACCGCCCGGACCGGCCGGACCTCCGCCGTCGGGCTCCTACGGTCAGTACGGGCCAGTCGACCCGAGCGCGAACATGACCCCGTTGGGGCCGGCGCCGCAGCCTGGCATCATCCCGCTGCGGCCGCTCACCCTCGGCGAGATCTACGACGGCGCGTTCCGCTCGATCCGGGCCAACCCCACCGTGATGTTCGTGCTCGCCGCCATCGTGGTCGCGGTCCTCGGCGTGATCCAGGCGATCGCCACCTGGGGCACCTTCGAGCAGCTGAACGAGACGCTCCGCAACTTCGACCCGATGGTGTCCGACTCCGAGGCCCTCGACAACATCACCGCGACGCTGCAGTCGCAGCTGCTCGCCACCGGGGTGTCCGGGCTGCTCTCGTTCGTGGTCTCGACGATCCTGACCGGGGTGCTGATCCACTCGGTGAGCCAGTCGGTGATCGGCCGGAAGATGAGCCTCGCCGACGTGTGGCAGGCGGTCAAGCCGCAGATCGGACGCCTGCTGCTGCTCACCCTCGTGATCCTGCTGCTCGTGGCGCTGGTGACCTTCGTGTTCGTCGGCATCATCGTGCTGGCGGCCGCGTCCGGGTCGCTCAGCGTGATCGCGATCGCGGGGATCCTCGGGGTGCTGGGGCTCCTCGCGGCACTGGCCTTCGTCATCACCGTCACGGTGCTGGCGACGCCCGTACTGGTCCTCGAGCGGTCCGGCGTCCTCGCCGCGCTGAAGCGGTCCTGGAAGCTCACCCTGCCGACGTTCTGGCGGGTGTTCGGCATCTACCTGCTCACGACGATCCTGATCGGGATCCTGGCCCAGGTCATCACCTACCCGCTGCAGCTGATCGGGCAGGCGATCGGTGGCTTCGGCACCCTCACGACCATCCTCACCCTCGCCGGCGGCGTGATCGCGTCCGCCCTGACCACGCCGTTCCTGGCCGCGGTGGTGGCTCTGCTGTACATCGACATCCGGATCCGCACCGAGGCCCTGGACGTGGACCTCGCCGCGGCGGCCGAGGCACCATGACGGCTGCGCCGGCGGCGGGGGCCCGACTGGCGATTCTCCCGCGCGAGGTCCCGCTCGACCCATCGGCGGACGAGGCCCGGGACTGGGCGGAGGCCGAGCTCGCCAAGGTGATCTACAACGACCAGCCGAGCCTGTGGGACCGGTTCCTGCGCTGGCTGGGCGACCTGTGGGAGGCGATCACCTCCGCCAACACGGCGCTCGGTCCGATCTTCCTGCCGTTGCTGATCCTGCTCATCATCGGCGTGATCGTCGCCGTTGTGCTGCTCGTCGGCGGGCCGGTCCGACGGCGGAGGTTGCGTTCTGCCGAACGCACCAGTTTCGACGTGCTCGACGGGGACGTCCGCGACGCCAGGGCGCTGCGCGCCGCGGCGGACGCGGCGGCCGCCGCCGGTGACCATGCGTTGGCCGTGCTGGAACGCTTCCGGGCGATCGTGCGGTCCCTGGACGAGCGGACGATCCTCGAGGACCGGCTCGGCCGGACCGCTCGCGAGGCCGCGGCCGCGGCCTCGGAGCGCCTGCCGAGCTGCTCCGACGACCTGCACCGCGCCGCGGACCTGTTCGACGAGGTCTGCTACGGCCACATCGAGCCGACCGCGCGCGAGGACACCTGGCTGCGCGAGGTGGATCGCACGGTCGCGGCCACCAGGCCGACCCGGGCCTCCGCCACCGGCCCCGCCGACGCCTGGGCGGCGGCCCGATGAGCGGCACGGCCACCGACCGGGGTGCGCCCGCCGCGGGCGCGCCCGGCCCTTCGATCCTCGCGCTCGGCCGGCGCGTGGACGCACCGGAACCTGCGGACTCCGCGCCCGAGCGGACGAACCGGCGCACCGTGATCGTCGTCGTGCTCGCCGTCGTGGTCCTGATCCTCGCGGCCGTGGCGCTCGGGCGCGGTGGCCAGTCCCGCTCCGACATCCCGCTGGCCCCGAACAACCCCGAACCCGAGGGAGCGCGGGCCGCCGCGCAGATCCTCGGTGAACACGGCGTCGATGTCACCCTCGTGACCCGGACGTCGGCCGTGCTCGCGCAGGACGCGGCGGACACCACCCTCGTGATCGTCGGCGCCGACGAACTGAACTCGGACCAGATGACCGCCCTAGCCGAGACCCGGGCCGACGTGGTCCTGCTCGGGCTCGGGTACGCCTCATTCGAGGACCTGACCTCGGCCGTCGAGGTCGAGGCCGGCGGGACCCGGGCAGCGCGCCCGGCCGAGTGCGCGGACCCGGACGCCGAGGCCGCGGGCACCATCGATACGGCCGGGCCCGGGATCACCGGCCTCAGCCGCGTCGAGATCTGCTTCCCGTTCGAGGACGGGGCCGGCGCCTACGCCGTCTGGGAGGAGGCGGGTCGCACCTGGCGCGCGCTGCCGAACGGGTTCGCGGCCTCGAACGAAGGGCTCGCCCTGGAGGGCAACGCCGCCCTCGTGCTACGAGCCCTCGGCCAGCACGAGCAGCTGCTCTGGTACGTGCCGGACCCGAACGACCCGTTCACGCTGGGCGACGAGGCGTCGGCGCCGCAGACGTTCTTCCTGCCCGACGCCGTCGTCTACCAGCTCCTCGTCGTGGCACTGGCCGTGGTGCTCTGGCGCGGCCGCCGCCTCGGGCGCGTGGTCGTCGAGCCGCTGCCCGTCGTGGTCCGCGCCGCTGAGACCACCCGCGGGCGCGGCCGGCTGTACCGGCGCGCCGGTGCGCACGCCCACGCCGGCGCGGCCCTGCGGGCCGGAGCCCTCGCCCGGGTCGGCGCCCGGATCGGGCTGCCGACCTCCGCCGCCCCCGACCAGGTCATCGAGTCACTGGTCCGGGCCACCGGCCGGAGCCCCGACGAGCTCGAACATCTCCTGTACGGACCACCACCGACCGACGACGCATCTCTCGTCGCTCTCACCCAAGCCCTGGACACCATGGAAAGCGAGGTTCATCGCGCATGAGCAACCCCACCGGGCCGAACGAACCAACTCCGCCCAGCGAAGCACCCGACCCCACCGAGGCGGCCGCCGGCGCTTCCGCGGAGGCGGCCGCCGGGTCGAGGCACAGGGTTCCGGCCGAGGCAGAGGGTCCTGAGGTTCTGCCTCAGCCGGAACCCCGTGTCTCAGCGGGTTCCGGCGGTGAGCCGGGCGACGCGACGCAGGTCGTCTCGCGGGAGGAGCTGCGTGCCGCCCGCGAGCGGGCCGAGGCTGCGACGGACGCGGCTGGGGCCGGTGCATCCTCGCAAGCACCACTGGTTGAGCGGCCGGTCGCCGACGCGACGCAGGTCGTCTCCCCCGAGGAACTGCGCGCCGCCCGCGAGAGCGCCGCGGCCGCCACGCAGCAGCCCGGCTACGGTCAGGCCAGCCAGGCACCCGGTCAGTACGGGCAGTCGCTCGGCTACGGCCAGACCGGCCAGGCACCGGCGGGTCCGGGCCACGGCCAAGCCCCTCAGGCGCAGGCGGACCCGAGCTACGGCCACGCCAACCAGGCACAGGCGAACCCGAGCTATGGCCACGCCAGCCAGGCACAGGACCCGAGCTACGGCCAAGCCAGTCAGTCGGCCGGACAGTACGGTCAGTCGCTCGGCTACGGCCAGACCGGCGGCCAGGCGCCGGCCAGCCCGGGCTACGACCAGGCTGGTCCGGCCCAAGCCGGCGCCGGCTACGCACAGGCGGTGCAGGCAGGCCAGAACTCCCCGCAGGGCCAGGGCTACCAGCAGGGTCAGGGTCAGGGTCAGGGTCAGGGTCAGGGTCAGGGTCAGGGTCAGGGTCAGGGTCAGTACACGGTGCCGGGTCAGGGCCAGACCCCGGGCCAGTACGGGCAGCTGAACCCCGCGTACCAGGGCGCGCCCGGACACGCGGCTCCGGTCCAGGCCCCTGGCTACGGCGAGCCGGCGCAGCAGCCCGGTGCGCCCGTACCGACGGCCGAGCCGATCGTGGAGTCCCCGGCCCGCAGGAAGCTCGCCGGTGTGCGCGCGGAGGTCGCGAAGTCGGTGGTCGGTCAGGAGGCGGCGGTGACCGGTCTCGTCATCGCGCTGCTGTGCCGCGGCCACGTGCTGCTCGAGGGCGTGCCCGGGGTGGCCAAGACACTGCTCACCCGAACCCTCGGTGCGGCCCTGGACCTGGAGATGAAGCGGGTCCAGTTCACGCCTGACCTGATGCCCGGCGACATCACCGGCTCGCTGATCTACGACGCACGCACCGCCGAGTTCTCCTTCCGGGAGGGCCCGGTGTTCACGAACCTGATGCTCGCGGACGAGATCAACAGGACCCCGCCGAAGACCCAGGCCTCCCTGCTCGAGGCGATGGAGGAACGGCAGGTCACCGTGGACGGTGACCCGCGGCCGCTGCCGGACCCGTTCGTGGTGATCGCCACGCAGAACCCGGTCGAGTACGAGGGCACCTATCCGCTGCCCGAGGCGCAGCTCGACCGCTTCCTGCTCAAGCTGATCCTGCCGCTGCCGGGCCGCAGCGAGGAGATCGAGATCATCAACCGGCACGCGCACGCCTTCGACCCCCGTGACCTCAAGGCCGCCGGCGTCACCGAGGTCGCCGACGCCGACGATCTGGAGGCTGCCCGAGCGGAGGTCGCGAAGGTGCAGGTGGGGCCGGAGGTGCTCGCGTACATCGTCGACATCTGCCGGGCGACACGGACCTCCCCGTCCCTCTCGCTCGGGGTCTCGCCCCGTGGCGCGACGGCGCTGCTGGCCACCTCCCGCGCGTGGGCGTGGCTGTCCGGCCGCACGTTCGTCACCCCGGACGACGTGAAGTCGCTCGTGCACCCGACATTGCGGCACCGCGTTCAGCTGCGTGCCGAGGCCGAGCTCGAGGGAGTCAGCGCGGAGACCGTCCTCGACGGGATCCTGGGGTCGGTCCCGGTACCACGCTGATGGCGATCTCCGTCCGCACGGTCGCGCTCCTTGCGCTGGGCCTGATCCCGGTCCTGCTGCTGCCCGAGGTGGGCACGGTGCTGACCTGGTTGGGCCTGGTCGTGGTGCTCGTGGTCGTCGACCTGGTCATCGCGGCACCGCCGAGAGGGCTGGAGATCGAACGGCGCCCGCTCGGCTCGGTCCGGCTGACCGAGCCCGCGGAGTCGGTGCTGACCGTCACGAACCCGTCCGGGCGGACGATGCGGGCCTTGATCCGGGACGCCTGGCAGCCGACGGCGGGCAATGGCCAGAACCGGCACCGGGTGACGATCCCCTCCGGGGAGGCCCGCCGGACCCGGACTGCATTGCTGCCCACGCGCCGCGGGGACCTGCAGGCGGACCTGGTCACCGTGCGCTCCGTCGGCCCGCTCGGGCTGGCCGCCCGGCAGGCCTCGATCACCGTGCCCGGGCACCTGCGGGTGCTTCCGGAGTTCCGGTCCCGGCGGCACCTGCCCTCGCGCCTGGCACGCCTACGGGAAATGGACGGGCGCTCGGCCGTCAATGTCCGCGGACCCGGCACCGAGTTCGACTCACTGCGCGAATATGTGATCGGCGACGACGTCCGGGCCATCGACTGGCGGGCGACCGCCCGCCGGGCCGACGTCGTGGTGCGGACCTGGCGTCCCGAACGGGACCGTCGCGTGTTCATGGTCCTGGACCTGTCCCGACTCTCGGCCGTGCGACTCGGCGAGGCGCCCCGGCTGGACGCCAGCATCGAGGCCGCCCTACTCCTCGCGGCCCTCGCCTCCAAGGCCGGTGACCGGGTGGAACTCGTAGCCATCGACCGCGCCGTCCGGGCCCGGGTGAGCGGCACCCACGGACCGGCGATCATGGCGAAGATGGCCGATGCCCTCGCCCCGGTGCACCCGACCCTGGTCGAGCCGGACTGGACCGCGGTGACCCAGGTCATCCGGGACCGGCTCTCCCAGCGCTCGCTCGTGGTGCTCCTGACCGCGCTCGAGCCCGGCGCCATCGACTCCGGCCTGGCACCCGTGGTCGCGGCCTTGTCCAAGGATCACCAGGTGGTCCTCGCCTCTGCCACGGATCCCGACACCGACCTGCTCCGGCAGGCCCGGGAGTCCTCTGCGGACCTGTTCGACGCCGCCGCCGCCGAGCGCGGCGAGCTCGAGCGTCGCGCCGTCGCCACCCGGATGCGCCGCGTCGGCGCCGAGGTGGTCGAGCGCCTGCCCGACGACCTCGCGCCCGCCCTCGCGGACACCTATCTCGCACTCAAGGCCGCCGGCCGGCTCTGACCCGCCCAGATCCGCCGCGAGAGCGCGGAAGTCGGCAGCCGCCACAGCACACCCGCGCAACGATCCGGTATCGACGCCAGTCCGGTTAGTGGCAGCCAGTGGTCGGTCGTGTGCTGCTCGATCGGTCGCGAACGGTCGATGACATCGAGCGAGCCATCGCCGCCGTACGTACCTGGCCCGAGTGCGTGGTCGGCGTCCGCACCGCAGCGGGATGGCACAAGTTGCCGGTGGCGCGCGGCGATCGAGTCGAGGGTGTACACCACCGTCGCCCGGCAACCCACTCGGCACCTGGTGCCGATCCGTGGCCGGCTCGCCGATTCCGAGATCGAGATCCGGGAGCGGTTGGGGCTTCGGGTCACCACGCTGGAACGCACGATCGTCGACTGTCTGGCCCGCTTCCCCGCCGGTGAAGCCGAAGGACTCTGGGCTTAGTCACCAGCAGGTCCCTGTTCGACGTCGAGCAGTTGGTGAGGGCGATCGAGGCCCGCCGTGGCCATCGCGGCGGCCCTCGACAGTGCAGATGGGGCTGCCACTTCCGCTCTCTCATGAAGCGCAGTGCTCGCCGGGTGGTCGATTGCCGCGCCGACGATCTCGCTCCCGCCGGCACCTACCGTGTGTTCAGGGCTGCCAGGCGCACCGTCGCAGCACTTGTACGATGACTTACATATTTATATGATGACATCGACACTTCGCCAGACACGGCACCGACCGAGGGGACACCAGCGCAATGGATCAAGGTCAGCGACCGATCACCGTGACAGCCACACCCGCCACGGCGCCCGCGGCGCCGCAGGTAGCGAGCGGGTCGGGCGAACGGATCGAGTGGGTCCGGCTCTCCTCCGTGCGGCTCCCGTTGGCACAGCCGATCAGCGACGCGAAGGTCTTCACCGGACGCCAGCGGGCGATGACCGAGATCATGATGCTGTTCGCCGAGATCCGCAGCAGTTCGGGCCATGAGGGCATCGGCTTCAGCTACTCCAAGCGAGCCGGTGGTCCGGCGCAGTACGCGCACGCCCGCGAGGTCGCCGATTGCCTGCTCGGCGAGGACCCCAATGACATCGGGCGCCTCTACGAGAAGGTGCTCTGGGCGGGCGCCTCGGTCGGGCGCAGCGGCATCGCGACCCAGGCGATCGCGGCGTTGGACATCGCGCTCTGGGACCTCAAGGCGAAGCGTGCCTGCCTGCCGCTGGCCAAGTTGCTCGGCGCATACCGCGACTCGGTTCGCACGTACAACACCTCGGGCGGCTTCCTGCACAGTTCCATCGCCGAGGTCCAGGAGAACGCCTCGCGCGCACTCGCGTCCGGGATCGGCGGCATCAAACTGAAGGTCGGCCTCCCGGACACTCGCGAGGACCTCAGCCGGGTGCAGGCGATGCGCGAATACCTCGGCCCCGACATTCCGCTCATGGTCGACGCCAACCAACAGTGGGATCGCGCTACGGCGCTGCGCATGGGGCGGCGGCTGGAGGAGTTCTCCCTCACCTGGATCGAGGAACCCCTGGACGCCTACGACGCTGAGGGCCACGCCGCCCTCGCGGCCGCCCTCGATACGCCGATCGCCACGGGAGAGATGCTCTCCAGCATCAGCGAGCACCGTGCCCTGATCGATGCCCGCGCCTGTGACATCCTCCAGCCGGATGCCCCACGCGTCGGCGGCATCACACCGTTCCTGCGATTGGCCACGCTCGCCGACCTGAGCGGGCTCGACCTCGCTCCCCACTTCGCCATGGAGATCCACCTCCATCTGGCCGCCGCCTATCCGCGCGAGCCGTGGGTCGAGCACTTCGAGTGGCTGGACCCGCTGTTCAACGAACGCCTCGAGATCCGCGACGGACGAATGATCGTTCCCGATCGCCCCGGGCTCGGTGTCACCCTCAGCGACCAGGCTCTGGCCTGGACCGTCGAGGCCACCGAACTCATGGCCCGCTAGGATTCGTGGCCATGGACCCGGCGCCGGAACCCATCAACCGTGAGAGCGCTCGAGGCCTCAGCCATGAGTTGACACTGCGGCTGACCGCATTGATCCAGGACGGCACGATCCGCCGCGGCGAGAAGCTTCCCACCGAGAGCGCCATGATGGAGTCCTACAAGGTCAGCCGAACCGTGGTGCGCGAGGCGATCTCCCAGCTCCAGGCGGCCGGTCTGGTCGAGACGCAGCAGGGCCGGGGTTCGTTCGTCCTCAACGTGCCGAGCCAGGGCAGCTTCGCGATCGACAACAACGGGATCCATACGATCGATGATGTGTGGGACCTGCTGGACTTCCGACTCGGCGTCGAGTCCGAGGCGGCCGCGCTCGCTGCGACCCGTCGCACGGATCAGCAGCTCGCGGAACTCGAGCGTCTGACGCAGACATTCCTGGAGTGCGAGGCTCGCCCGAGCGAGGCGGTCGAGGCGGACTTCGCCCTCCATCTGGCCATCGCCCGCGCCGCCCAGAACCGGCACTACCTCGCGCTGCTGAAGTCGATGGGCCCGATGATGATCGTGATGCCGAAGTTCCGGCTGCTCACGGGCGATGACGCGGACCGTCCCGACAACGTGCGGCTGGCCGCCGTCGAGCACGGCTCGATCGTCCAGGCCATCGCCCGTCAGGAGCCGGAGACGGCCCGCGCGGCCATTCGGCTGCACCTGGCCAACTCCAGGGCACGGCTGAAGGGCTGATCCCGTGCCGGTCAGGGCGCACCTTCAGCCCTTGACCGCCCCGGCACTGAGTCCCTGGACCAGGAACTTCTGGACGTAGGCGAAGACCAGTACCACCGGCAACGCGGCCACCACGCCCCCGGCGGCCAGGGCGCCGAAGTCGACGCTGAACTCACCCAGCATGTAGCCGAGTCCGACCGGCACGGTGAATCGGTCCTGGATGTTGAGGAACATCAGGGCGAACAGGAAGTTGTTCCACGCATTGATGAACGCGAAGGAACCGACCGCGACGATCGCAGGGCGCATCAGCGGCAGCATGATGAGGCGGAAGCCACGCAGTCGGCTGCATCCATCCATCCAGGCTGCCTCCTCCAGTTCCACCGGGACATTACGGATGAATCCGAACATCAGGATGATCGACAACGGCAGCTGGAACACCGTGTCCGCCACGATCAGGCTGCCCAAGGAGTTGATCAGCCCGACGGTGCGGAAGATGTCGAACAGCGGGATGAGCATCATGGCACCGGGGATGAACTGGGTGCAGAGCATGATGATCAGGAAGAGCGCCTTCCCGCGGAAGCGGTACCGGGCGATCGCGTATCCCCCGAGCAGCGCCACGAACGTCGTCAGGATCAGACTCATGACCGCGACGAACACACTGTTCTTGAAGAAGATGGCGAAGCCCGCGCCGACCCAGACGGTGTGGAAGTGCTCGAAGGTGATCGGCCAGGGCACCAGCGACGTGGAGCCCGCCGGCCGGAGCGCGAACATCAGCATCCAGTAGAACGGCACTGCGGTGAAGATCACGTACAGCGACAGTGGCACGTACAGGATGACCCGGTCGCGCAGTTCTCGGCGGCGGCGCTCGGCGGTCGGGCGCCGGACGGGGGCCGCCGTCGCCAACGGCCCCGCGGCGGCGGGTCGCTCGGTCACGGTGGGGACGGTGCTCATTCGTTCGGTTCCCTTCCGAAGTTGGTCAGCTTCAGGTACAGCACCGTGACGAGGCCAAGGATGACGAACGCGGCGATCGTGAGGGCCGAGCCATACCCGAACTCCTTGGAGTCGATGGCCACTCTCGCCACATACAACGGAAGCGTCGTGGTGGCGTTGGCCGGCCCGCCCCCGGTGAGGGTGTACAGCAGGTCCACGTTGTTGAACTCCCACACACCGCGCAGCAGCGTCGCGAGGATGATCGAGTTCCTCAGGTGCGGCAGCGTGATGCTCCAGAACCGCCGGATCCGGCCGGCGCCGTCAACCTGCGCCGCCTCGTACAGCTCCCCGGGCGCCGACTGCAGATCGGCCAGGATGAGGATCGTGAAGAACGGCACTCCGCGCCACAGCTCCGCCAGGACTGCGGCCCAGAAGGCCGTGTCCCCGCTCGCCAACAACGAGGTGCCGTACTCCCCCAGACCGAGGTCCGCCAGATACCGGTTGACTCCGACCGCGGGGTTGTACAGCAGGAGCCAGATGGTCGTGGTCAGCACCCCCGAGACCGCCCACGGCGAGAACAGCACCGCGCGGGCCAATCCGCGCCCACGGAACGCCTCGTTGACGATGAGCGCGAGCACGAGACCGAACACCAGTTGGAGGCCCACCTGCACGACCACCCACTTGGCGGTGACCACCAGGCTGGACCAGAACAGGTCGTCCGCCAGCATGGCGCGGAAGTTGTCGAGCCCGATGAACCCGTTGTCCCACGGCTGGGACACGTTGTACTGCTGAAGGCTGAAGTAGCCGATGCTCAGCAGGGGGTACAACAGGAACACGAGCAGCAACACCATGGTCGGTGCAAGGAGAAGGTACGGGGTCGATCCCCGGCGCATCCGGGCGAGCAGCCCATGTCGGTTGACGAGCGGATCGCTCGACTTCACGCTCATTGCCACGGTAGGACTCCAGTCTGGCGTCGATGACTCTGGCTCGGGCCGGCTAGGAGACGCGTTCCCGGTA
Source organism: Occultella gossypii (assembly GCF_019947135.1). Classification (GTDB taxonomy): domain Bacteria; phylum Actinomycetota; class Actinomycetes; order Actinomycetales; family Beutenbergiaceae; genus Occultella; species Occultella gossypii. The sequence goes on from NZ_JAGSHT010000010.1 coordinate 137,645, forward strand.
GGAGGCCTCCGCCTCGGTGTATGCGGCCGCCGCCGTGTCCAGGAACTCCTGGACGGTCATGTCCCCCTGCAGGACCGCCTGCCACATCGGCTCGAGCTGCGTCTTGGCGATCGCGTTGTACTCCGGCAGGTAGAACGGCTCCCGCAGAACCTGGGTGGCCGGGTCGTTCAGCGCGGCGATGGCCGCCTGGAGCGGCTGCGCCTCGACGATCCAGTCCTGCTCGGCCACCTCGAGGTTCGAGGGGATCTTTCCCGATTGCTCGGCCCAGATGGCGTTTCCTTCAGGGGCGAGGAAGAACTCGATGAAACGCCAGGCCTCGTCCGGGTGCTCACTCTCGGCGAACATGGCCTGCCCGAGCACGGTCGCGCCGGAGACGGTCACGGGCCCTCCGGCGGACGGGAACGGCTGCAGACCGAGGACGTTCTCGGCACCGAGGGCCTCGACGTGGTCCTGATAGGAGCCGATGTTGTGGTTCATGAGCACGCCGCTGCCGGAGGCGAACTGCGCCACCATGTTCGTGTACTCGTTGGTCAGGTCCGCCGAGGCGGTCTGGTTGCCGAACAGGCCGACGTAGCGCTCCAGCGCGGCCACGTTGCGCGGGTCGTTCAGGGTCGAGTTCCCGTCATCGTCGAAGAAGCTCGACACTCCGGACTGCCCGTACATGGCGTCCAGGACCTGCGGGAACATCCCGGCGCCACCACGGAAGATGTACCCGAACTGGTTCCGCTCCGGATGCGTCAACTGTTCCGCGGCGTCGTAGAACTCGTCCCAGGTGGTCGGTACGGCCACACCCTCGGCCTCGAGAATGCCGAGGTTCAGCCACATCGTGTTGGCCAGCCCGGTGTCCGGCGCGAAGTAGAGCTGGTGGTCGGGCACCACGCTGCGGGCCGTCTCGACCATGGATGCGGAGATGAGGTCGGGCCAGCCGCCCTCCTCGAACCTGTCGTCCAACGGCGCCAACGCACCCTGCGCGACCCAGTTCGCGCTGTCCGTGATGCTGGCGGTGATCACATCCGGCGTCGAGCCGGTCGCGATCGCCGTGTCGACCTTCTGCTCGTACGAGTCCGAGGGCAGTCCCACATAGGAGACCCGGATGTCCGGGTTCTGCGCCTCGAACAGGTCGATGATCTCGTTGAGCGACTCGGTTCGCGCCGGCGTCGCCTGCGTGTCCCAGAACTGGATCTCGACGACACCGTCGGCATCGCCCGAGCCATCGCCGCCGCCACACGCGGCCAGCGGCACCAGGACCAGCGCGGTAGCCGCAGCGATGGCCGCGGATCGGGACTTCCTGCTGTGAACGATCTTCATACGAGTTCCCTCCACACTTTCCCGCCTGCTGGGCAGGCCGAGTTCGACAACTCCGTCGACCGGGTAGCCACATCGTGACTCAGTCGTATGACAACTACGATACTGGTACGATGACTTAAGTCAAGCACTCTCTCCGGAACACGACCGACCATCATTCCGGGCCGCCGTAGGCTCGGGCAGCAAGGGAGAACTGTGGCAACGAACTCGCTGCCGAGCGCGATCGGCGACTACGAGGACTGGCCCGAGTACGTTCGGGCCAGTGCCGCGACCCCCGCCTCGGAGGCCGCCGAGTCGCCGCTGGCCTCGGTGTTGCGACCGCCCGCTCGCGATGCGGATCCCCGCGTCACCTTCGGTCGCGAACGGGTCCTGGACGGCGTCCGGATCAGCCCTCTCACGTGGCAACTCGGCTACGGCCCACCCACCGCGGCTCACTTCCTGCGCCCGGAGAAGTCCCGCGGCCCGCTCCCCGCCGTCCTGCTGATGCACTGCCACTCGGGGAACAAGTGGCTGGGTGCGGAGCGACTCGTGGATCTCGGCGCTGAGGACTCTCCCGAGGCCCGAGCGCTCCGGTCGAGCATGTACGAGGGGCAGGCGATCGCCAATCTGCTCGCGGCGCGGGGCTTCGCCGTGCTCGCCCATGACACGTTCGCGTGGGGCAGTCGGCGTTTCCGACTCGACCCGACCCCCGCCCGCACCGCCCGGCACCTACACGGTTGGCAGGCCAGGTGGCAGGCCGACGGCATCGAGGCCACCGAGGAGATGGTCTACAACGCCGCCGCCGCGGATCATGAGAACACGGTGGCCAAGGTGGCCGGGCTCCTGGGCACCAGCTTCGCGGGCATGGTGGCCCACGACGACCTGGCGGCTCTGGACGTCCTGCGAGGGCTGCCGGACGTGGACCCCGAGCGGATCGGCACCCTGGGCGCGTCCGGTGGTGGTGGGCGGGCGATGATGCTCGCGTCGCTGAGCGGGCACGTGCGGGCCCACCTGGTCTGCTGCATGATGGCAACCTTCGATTCGTTGCTGCCCGCCTACCTGGACGGCCACTCCTGGCTGATGTACACACCCGGCATCTGGGCATTGTCCGACTGGCCACTGATCCCGCTGCACGCGCCCGCTCCACAGGCCATGCATGTCCAGTTCGCCGCGCATGATCGTCTGTTCCCGCTGGATGGCATGCGCGAGGCCGACGCGCTGCTGCAGGCGCACCGATCGGAGCGCCTGCGGTACTCCTCGTCGTGGTTCGACTCCGACCACGCGATGACCCGCGCCATGCAGCACGAGGCCGCCGACTTCCTCGCCGCCAGCCTCTGACTCCTCGACGCTGCTGACGTCGGTGGCCGGGGGCGGCGCGCTCTCGGCCGTGCGACCGACGGCTCAGGCGGCCATCGCGACGGTGTCCTCGGCGTGCTCGGCGCGCACGTCTCCGGTCTCGCCGTCCCGCACGGCGATCCGGCCGAGGATGATCGTGTAGGCCCAGTACCCGGCGAGGACGAGTGCTCCGATGGTGATCTTCACGCCGGTGGGCAGGGACGACGGCGTCACGAACCCCTCGACGAGACCGCTCACCGCGAGCACGAACACCAGGCCGATGGCCACCGTGAAGAGGGCCCGGCCCTCCTCCGCGAGCGCCCGGGTGCGGGTACGCCGACCCGGTGCGACCACGGTCCAGAAGATCTTCAGCCCGGCCCCGCAGGCGATGAAGATCGCCGTCAGCTCCATGAGCCCGTGCGGCAGGATCAGGGCGAAGAACAGGTCGAGCAGCCCGAACTCCGCCATCACCGCCGCGGCCGAGCCGATCGCGGCCGCGTTCGAGACGAGGATCTGGACCGGGAAGTAGCCGGTGATGCCCAGGCCGATGGACCGGGCCGCGATCCACGCGTTGTTCGTCCACACCTGGGCGGCGAAGTCCGGCGCGGGGTTGTTGGAGTAATAAGCCTCGAACAGCTGCTCGGCGTAGATCTGCCGCTGGCTCGGGGTCCCGAACGCGGCCAGCGCCTCCGGGCTGTTGTAGGTGAAGATCCCGTTGCCCACGGCCACCACGATGAACAGCAGCATCATCGCGACGGTCCACCACCGGACCCGGTAGAACGCGGCCGGCACTGAGATCAGGACGAACCGCTGCAGGTCCGCCAGGGCTGGTTCATGGGCGCCTGCGATGTGCCCGCGAGCGCGGGCCAGTGTGCCGGAGAGCCGGGAGACCAGGCTCGGGTCCGGGGCCGACGTGCGTACCTGGGACAGGTGGGTCGCGGTGCTCTGGTAGAGGTTGACCAGTTCGTCGCTCTCGGCGCCGGTCAGGCGGCGTTGCTTCACGAGTGCGTCGAGTCGCTCCCACCGGGGCGAGTTCACGGCGACGAACGCATCCACATCCACGACCGCTACCCTGCCATATATGTCCTCCGTCGCGCCCAGCCCGTACGCGTCGCCGCCGGCCGGCGGGCCGGGGCCGGCCGGCGCCGGCAGCGTTCCAGGTGCGTCGGCCGACCCGTACGCGGCGCCGCAGCAGCGCGGCAACCACCCGCCCCGGCAACCGGTGCCGCCGCGGCGCGGCCCCGCCCCCAACCCGAGCGCCCCGGTACCGCAGCCGTCCTCGTCGAACCCGGCTACGCCGTCGGGCAATCCGGCCGACCTGATCGTCACCGGCGAGGCGGTCGCGCTCGAACTGCGCCCGGCCGGGCTGATGTCCCGGATCGGCTCGGGAGTCGTCGACCTGGCCGTCTACGGCATCATCGGCGTCGCCATCATCCTGCTCTGCCTGCGGTTCATCGTGAACGACTCCCAGGCCGGCGTCCTGATCGTGTCCACGATGGCCGTGATGATGGTCATCGTGCCCACCGCGGTGGAGACGATCACCCGCGGTCTGTCCGCCGGCAAGGTTGCCATGGGCCTGCGCGTGGTGCGCGACGACGGCGGCCCGGTGCGGTTCCGGCAGGCGTTCGTCCGGGCCCTGACCGCGGTCGGCGAGATCTGGTTCTGCCTCGGCAGCATCGCGGTGCTGACCGCGATCTTCAACAACCGCAGCAAACGGCTCGGCGACTTCCTCGCCGGGACCTATGCCGTGCGGGAGCGGGGCACGGAGCTCGCCGTCGCGCCGCTGCTGATGCCGCCGGACCTGGGTGCCTGGGCCGAGCGCGCGGACATCCGTCGCCTCCCGGACAACCTGGCCCTGCACGCGCGGGTGTTCCTGTCCCGGACCGGCACCCTGGCGCCGTACACGCGGCTGCAGCTGGGCCGGGCGCTGGCCGCCGCGATCGAGCCGTATGTCTCGCCGCCGCCGCCGTGGGGCACGAACCCGGAGCGGTTCGTCGCCGCCGTGCTGGTGGAGCGCCGAGACCGCGAGTACGCCGCCGGCCTCGAGGGTCAGGCCCGCCGGCTGGACGAGAGCGAGCACATCCGGCGGTTGCCGTACGGGGTCACCGACTACGCCTGACCGCCTCGGAGGTGTAGCGCAGGGCGAGCCCGCCTGCGTCGACCTAGTACCCGCTGCGCCGACCTCGCTCCCGCAGGGCGTGCGAAGTCACCGCCGCAGGTGCGAGTCACGCTGCCGACTGCTCAGTCCCCGCCGGCTCCTCCCGGGCCGCGTGCACCCGGCCCCGCCAGAGCAGCAGGATCGCGCCGAGGACCGCGGCCACCAGGGACGCGCCCAGGACCGCGATCTTCGCATGCTCGTCCTCGGGGGCACCCACGCCGAAGGCCAGCTCGGCCACGAGCAGGGACACGGTGAACCCGATGCCGGCGAGCACACCCACGCCGATCACGTCCGCCCAGCCGAGCCCGGGCGCCAGATTCACGTGCCGGAGCCGGGAGATCAGCCACGTGGCCACGGTGATCCCGATCGGTTTGCCGATCACGAGACCGAGCGCGACACCCTGCGCCACCGGGTCCCGCAAAGCCTCGCCGAGCGACGTCGGATCGACGGCCACACCGGCGGTGAAGAGCGCGAAGACCGGCACGGCGAACCCCGCCGAGACCGGGCGCCAGCGGTACTCGAAGACCTCCGCCATCGACGCACCGTCGCGAAGGTTCGCCGGTCGACGTGCCGCAGCCCTGCCCTTCAGCGGCAGGGCCGGCACCACCATGCCGAGTGCCACGCCGGCGATCGTGGCGTGGATCCCGGAGGAGTGCATGAAGAACCAGGTCGCCACGCCCAGCGGGATGAGCAGGTACCAGGACGTGATCCCACGGCGCAGCAGCAGGGCGAAGACCAGCACGCAGGCGGCCGCGGCAACGAGCCAGGCCAGGGTGAGCCCGTCGGTGTAGGCGACGGCGATGATCACGATCGCGAGGAGGTCATCGACCACGGCGAGCGTGAGCAGGAAGGCGCGCAACGCCGTCGGCAGCCTGCGGCCGACGATCGAGAGGATGGCGACGGCGAACGCGATGTCGGTCGCGGTCGGGATCGCCCAGCCGTGGGGTGCGCCGCCGTCCGCGCTCAGGTTGATGGCCAGGTAGATCAGGGCGGGTGCGGCCATGCCGCCGACGGCGGCCGCGACCGGCACGATCGCGGTGGACGGCCGCCGTAGCTCCCCGGTGACGATCTCGCGTTTGAGCTCGACGCCGACGACGAAGAAGAAGATGGCGAGCAGGCCGTCAGCGGCCCACTGGCCGACGGTCAGGTCCAGGTGCCAGGCCTCGATGCCGAACCGGAAGTCGCGGATCGCCACGTAGCTCTCGCTCCACGGCGAGTTCGCCCAGATCAGCGCGACCGCGGCGCCGACGATCAGTAGGATCCCGCCGATCGCCTCCCCGCGGAGGGTGTCGAGGTAGTTGCGCAGCCCACCCTCGGTCAGCCCGCTGAACAACGGCTCGGCTGGTTCCTTGTGGCTCACGGGCATGCTCCTGAGGGGTCGGTGATGTGGGTCGCCGACCAGACTTCCCGGCACACCGTGACAGCCCGGATGCCCGGGCTGCCACACACCTTACCGAGGACGCGTGGTCCGCGAGACTCAGTACCGGTAGTGCTCGGACTTGTACGGCCCGGCCACGTCCACGTCGATGTACTCGGCCTGCTCCTTGGTGAGCTCGGTCAGGTCGACGCCGAGTGCCTCGAGGTGCAGGCGCGCGACCTTCTCGTCGAGGATCTTGGGCAGCCGGTGCACGCCGAGCTCGTAATCGGCGTCGGCCTCCCAGAGCTCGATCTGGGCCATGACCTGGTTCGTGAACGAGTTGCTCATCACGAACGAGGGGTGCCCGGTCGCGTTGCCGAGGTTCAGCAGGCGGCCCTCGGAGAGCACGATGATAGAGTGCTCGGCGCGCTCCTCGCTGGCCGGGAACGTCCACTCGTGCACCTGCGGCTTGATCTCGGTGCGCACGACGCCCGGGATGCGGGCCATCCCGGCGATGTCGATCTCGTTGTCGAAGTGGCCGATGTTGCCGACCACGGCCTTGTCCTTCATCCCGGCCAGGTGCTCGGCGGTGATGACGTCGACGTTGCCGGTGGTGGTGATGAAGAAGTCACCGACGCCCAGCACGTCCTCGAGGCGGGCCACCTGGTAGCCGTCCATGGCGGCCTGCAGCGCACAGATCGGGTCGATCTCGGTCACGATGACCCGCGCGCCCTGGCCGCGCAGAGACTCGGCGGCGCCCTTGCCGACGTCGCCGTAGCCGGCCACGACGGCGACCTTGCCCCCGATCAGGGTGTCGGTCGCACGGTTGATGCCGTCCGGGAGGGAGTGGCGGATGCCGTACCGGTTGTCGAACTTGGACTTCGTCACCGAGTCGTTGACGTTGATCGCGGGGAACAGCAGCTCCCCGGCGGAGGCGAGCTGGTAGAGGCGCAGCACCCCGGTGGTGGTCTCCTCGCTCACGCCCTTGATGTCGGCCGCGACCTTGGTCCAGCGCTGGGAGTCCTCGCCCAGGGAGCGGCGCACCAGGTTCAGGAAGACGACCCGCTCCTCGGAGTAGCCGTGGTCGCCCGGCTCGGGGTTCGCCGGCACCACGCCGGAGGCCGCGTACCGGGCTGCCTCATGCACGAGCATGGTGGCGTCGCCACCGTCGTCGAGGATGAGGTTCGGACCCTCGCCCGGCCAGAGCAGGATCTGCTCGGTGCAGTCCCAGTACTCCTCGAGGGACTCGCCCTTCCAGGCGAACACGGGCACCCCGGCCGGTTCCTCGACGGTCCCGTTCGGGCCGACGACGACCGCGGCGGCGGCCTCGTCCTGGGTGGAGAAGATGTTGCAGCTGGCCCAGCGGACCTCGGCGCCGAGCGCCGTCAGGGTCTCGATCAGGACGGCGGTCTGGACGGTCATGTGCAGGGAGCCGGCCACCCGTGCGCCGCGCAGCGGCTGGGACTCGGCGTACTCGGCGCGAAGCGCCATCAGGCCGGGCATCTCGTGCTCAGCGAGTCGGATCTGATGCCGCCCGGCCTCCGCGAGGCTGAGGTCGCGGACCTTGTACACACCGGGCTTGAAGGAGAAGGTCATGGCGGTCATGCTATCCGCCAGCCTCTCCGCGATGGGCCGGATTGTGGCAGCCGCTGCAGTCCACCTTTACGTCACACCCCTCCTCGCGACCGAGGTCTCGGGCCGAATTGCGCCGTCGCGGCGTAACAAAGCAGTAACGATCACATTTGCGGCGTCTGCGCAGGTCAGGTGCATACTCGCGGCGCCTGCGGGGCCAGAACGAGGCCCCGATCGGCCCCTCTCCGTTGGTGTTCTCGTCCGAGCACGTCAGGATGGACAGCGACTCCGCGCTCGTCGAGTGCTCAGCCGCGCGCCCCAGCGCTTCCCCAGATGCGCCGTGACCCACTGTTGCTGTGCGCCCGCGCAGCGTCGAGTCCAAGAGCAATGACTACCGATCAGACTACGAAACCGCAGACCACATACGAAACGGCAGGTGAGCGTGAGCGCACTACGCGTGGAGAACATCTATAAGGTATTTGGCCGCCGCGGCCCCGAGGCCGTCCGACGACTCGATCAGGGGGCCAGCCGCGAGGACGTCGCCCCGCTGGGCACAGCCGCGGTGATCGACGCGTCCTTCGATGTGCAGCCCGGTGAGATCTTCGTGGTGATGGGCCTGTCCGGTTCCGGGAAGTCCACCCTCATCCGGATGCTCAACGGCCTGCTGCGGCCCACGGCCGGGCACATCTACCTCGGCGAGGACGACCTCGCCACTGTGGGTCCCGCGGCGCTGCGGGACATCCGGCAGCAGCGGGTCTCCATGGTGTTCCAACATTTCGCGCTCCTGCCCCACCGGTCGGTGCTGGACAACGCTGCCTACCCGCTGCAGGTGCAGGGCGTCGGACGTACCGAACGCCGCGCCAAGGCCGAGGAGTCGCTCCAGATGGTGGGCCTGGAAGGCTGGGGCGACAAGCTACCGTCCGAGCTCTCGGGTGGCATGCGCCAGCGCGTCGGCCTCGCCCGCGCGCTCACCGCGGATACCGACATCCTGCTCATGGACGAGGCGTTCTCGGCGCTCGACCCGCTGATCCGGCGAGACATGCAGGAACAGCTGATCGACCTACAACAGCGCCTCGGCAAGACAGTCATCTTCATCACTCACGACCTGAACGAGGCCATGCACCTCGGTGACCGGATCGCCGTGATGCGGGCCGGGCGGATCGTGCAGATCGGCAGCGCGGAGGAGATCCTGGCGGACCCTGCCGATGACTACGTCGCTCGGTTCATCGCCGACGTCGACCGGACCCGGGTGCTCCAGGCTTCCTCCCTGATGCGTCCGCCGACCGTGATGCTGCCGGTCTCCTCCGGCCCCCGCCGGGCCCTGCATGAACTCAGCGAGGCCCAGATGCCCGCGAGTTTCGTGGTGGACCGTGAGCGCCGGTTCCTCGGCCTGGTCCATGACTCCGACGTGCTCGAGGCCCAGCGGACCGGCGCGAGCGACCTGAGCGGCATCGTGAAGCCCGGCCCGTTGCCGGTCTCCACCGACGCCAACCTCTCCGAACTGTTCGCTCCGGCCGCCGAGTCGCAACTGCCGCTGCCGGTGGTCGACGAGCGCCATCGACTCGTCGGCGTCATCCCCCGGGTGAGCATCCTCAAGGCGATGGCCCCCAACGAGTCCGCCCCGGACGCGACCGACCCCACCGTGAACCTGCCATGGGAGGCCGAGCCCACCGATGTGGGCCCCGATGACGGCGCGACGCTGGTCTCTGGAGGCCCCCGATGAACGGCCCGCTCTTCACCCTGCCCCTGGGCGAATGGGTCGCCTCGTTCGTCCGGTGGATGACTTCGACCTTCAAACCCGTCTTCGACTTCATCAAGACCATCCTGGAGGGCATCTACGACCTGATCGCGGCCGTCCTCGGCGAACCGCCGTTCGTGGCGGTGGCGCTCGTGCTGGTGATCCTGGCGTTCCTGGTCAAGGGCTGGAAGCTCGCCCTGGGCACCGCCATCGGCTTCCTCGTGATCGAGGGGGTGGGTCAGTGGGGTAACGCCATGGACACCCTCGCCCTCGTGATCCTGGCCTCGTTCATCGCGCTGCTGATCGGCATTCCGCTGGGCATCTGGGCGGCCCGCAACGACAGTGTCTCCGCGGTGGTCCGCCCGGTCCTGGACTTCATGCAGACGATGCCCGCGTTCGTCTATCTGATCCCGACCGTCGTCATCTTCCTGACCGGCGCGGTGCCCGGCCTGGTGGCCACGATCGTGTTCGCGCTCGCACCGGGGGTCCGGTTCACGGAGCTCGGAATCCGGCAGGTGGACAAGGAGGTCGTGGAGGCCGGCCACGCGTTCGGTTCCCACCCCCGCCGCATCCTGCGCGAGATCCAGCTCCCGCTCGCCCTGCCGACCATCATGGCCGGTGTCAACCAGGTGATCATGCTGTCTCTGTCCATGGTGGTCATCGCCGGCATGGTCGGCGCCGGCGGCCTCGGCCGGGATGTGGTCGCGGCCCTCTCCCGGGTGAACGTGGGCCTGGGGTTCGAGGCCGGCCTGGCCGTCGTGATCCTCGCGATGTACCTCGACCGGATCACCGCGGCACTCTCCGACCGCTCCCCCGTGGCGCGTGCCCTGCGCACGACCGTCGCCTGAGTCTTCCTGTCATCAACCATGTGGGCACCGCCCACCGACCCGTGGGGCGCTTGCCCCACCGAAAGGAATACATGCGTTCCACACTGCGACGCACCACCACCGTCCTCGCCGGGATCACGGCGCTGAGCCTGGGCCTGGCGGCCTGCGGCGGCGGCGGTACCGATGCCGGCGGCGACTCCGACGACGGCGCCGGCACGGGCGACGATCTCGACACCGTCACCATCGGCATCCCGGCCGGCTGGGACGAGGGGGTCGCCGTCTCCTACCTCTGGAAGGCGGTCCTGGAGAACAACGGCTACACCGTGGAGGTGGAGGACGCCGACATCGGCGTGGTGTTCACATCCGTGGCTGGCGGCGGTTACGACCTGATGTTCGACGCCTGGCTGCCCGTCACGCACGAGGACCTCGTGGCCGAGTACGGCGAGCAGCTGGAGGACCTCGGCAGCTGGTACGAGGGCGCCGCGCTGACCATCGCGGTCAACGAGGACTCCCCCGCCCAGTCCATCGCGGACCTGGCCAGCATGTCCGACGAGTACGGCAACCGCCTCGTCGGGATCGACGCCGGCGCCGGTCTCACCCGCATCACCCAGGAAGAGGTGATTCCCACCTACGAACTGGAGGGCATGGAGTTCGTGATCTCCTCCACCGCGGCGATGCTCGCCGAGCTGCAGGGGGCCACCGACTCCGGCGACAACATCGCGGTCACCCTGTGGCGTCCGCACTGGGCGTACGACGCCTACCCGATCCGCGACCTCGAGGACCCCGAGGCCACCCTTGGTGACTCCGAGGAGATCCACACGTTCGGGCGGCTCGGCTTCGGCGAGGACTTCCCGCAGTTCGCCGGCTGGCTGGAGAACTTCACGCTGACCGACGAGCAGCTCGCCTCGCTCGAGAACCTCATGCTGAACGAGAACGGCGGCACCGACAACGACGCATCCGCGCAGCAGTGGCTCGAGGACAACCCGGACTTCGTGGAGTCCGTGACCGGCGCCTGATCCAGCGCCCGCAACACAGTAGCTGCGGCCCCGGAGCCCCGCCCCGATCGATAGGGACGGGGTTCCGGGCTGCCTGGCCCAAATACCCCCGCCACGCCACCGAGTAGGCAAGACTGGCACTCATGCGTGGCATCATCCTCGCCGGCGGCTCCGGCACCCGGCTGCACCCCATCACGCTCGGAACCAGCAAGCAGCTCGTGCCGGTCTACGACAAACCGATGATCTACTACCCACTGTCCACGCTGATGCTGGCCGGGATCCGCGACGTACTGGTGATCACCACCCCACACGACGCCGAGCAGTTCCACCGCCTCCTCGGCGACGGCTCGCAGTTCGGGATCTCGATCTCCTACACGGTTCAGGAGGTCCCGAACGGTCTCGCCCAGGCTTTCGTTCTCGGCGCGGACTTCGTCGGCACCGAGTCGGTCGCGCTCGTCCTCGGCGACAACATCTTCTACGGGCCCGGGCTCGGTACCCGGTTGAGCCGGTTCACCGATGTCGACGGCGGCGCGATCTTCGCGTACCGCGTCTCGGATCCGACGGCGTACGGCGTCGTCGAGTTCGACGCCGACGGTCGGGCGCTCTCCCTTGAGGAGAAGCCCGCGCGGCCGCGGTCGAACTACGCGGTGCCGGGCCTGTACTTCTACGACAACGACGTCCTCGAGATCGCCGCCAATCTGACGCCGTCGGCCCGCGGGGAGTACGAGATCACCGACGTGAACCGGACGTACCTCGATCAGCATCGCCTCCAGGTGGAGGTCCTCCCGCGTGGCACCGCCTGGTTGGACACCGGCACGTTCGCGTCCCTGCTCGAGGCGTCCGACTTCGTGCGCACGATCGAGAACCGGCAGGGCCTGAAGATCGGCGCCCCGGAGGAGATCGCGTGGCGCCGCGGGTTCCTCACCGACGACGAGCTGCGGGAGCGCGCCGAGGCGCTGCGGAAGTCCGGTTACGGCGACTATCTGCTCGGTCTGCTCGAAGTCCCAAGGGACGAGCGTCACGTGGAGGGTTGATCCTCAGATCCGCGGCCCACCGCCCCAAGCCCTCGCATCTCGTCGTCTCAGGGGCGCGGCACGTCATCGAGGGCACCGATAGCATCGGCATGCCACCCTCGATCGAGTTGGAGACCAACGGTGTCGTTTCGCGAGTTGTCCGTACCGGGCGCGTGGGAGATCACGCCGAAGCTGTTGGGTGACCCGCGCGGTGTCTTCCTCGAGTGGTTCAAGGACGAGCAGTTCGTCGAGGCTGTCGGGCACTCCCTCGACCTCGAGCAGGCGAACTGCTCCGTTTCCGCTGCCGGTGTGCTGCGCGGGATCCACTTCGCGGATGTACCGCCGTCACAAGCCAAGTACGTCACCTGTGCGCGCGGCGCCGTCCTCGACGTCGTCGTCGACATCCGGGTCGGCTCGCCGACCTTCGGACAGTGGGACTCGGTCCTCCTCGACGACGTGGACCGGCGCGCCATCTACCTGAGCGAGGGTCTCGGCCACGCGTTCATGTCCCTCGAGGACGACTCCACCGTGCTCTACCTCTGCTCCGCCGGCTACGCGCCCGGACGCGAACACGGCATCGACCCGCTCGACGCGGCAATCGGGATCGAGTGGCCCACGACCACCCGTGGCGGTGCAGCGCTGACGCCGCTGCTGTCCGACAAGGACGCCGCCGCTCCGACGTTGGCGCAGGCGCAGGAGCAGGGCCTCCTGCCTGACCACGCCGCCGTCCAGGAGTTCGTTGCCTCCCTGAAGGCCTGACGTGACCACACCGCGGGTCGTGGCGGTCGTCGTCACCTACGAGCCCGACGACGAGCCGCTGTGGGCCCTGCTCGAGCGACTCGGTGAGCAGTGCACCGCCGTCGTGGTGGTGGACAACGGTTCGGCGGCCCGGCCGGTCGACGCCTGTGAGCGCGCCGGCGCCGAGCTGATCGCGCTCCCCACGAACGAGGGCATCGCGGCCGCTCAGAACCGTGGGATCGCACGCTCGGTCGACCTCGCCGCGGACTTCGTCCTGCTCTCCGACCAGGACTCGCTTCCGGCCGACGATATGGTCGCCCGACTGCTCGAGGGGTACGCGACCGCATCCGCCTCCGACGCACCGGTCGCCGGGGTCGGACCCGCCTCGGCCGACAGTCGTGCCGCATCCGGTGAGATGGTCTATGTCGCGCGGAGGTGGGGCCCACGGCGAGCGGGGCCGCAGGACACGCGCACGGACGGGCTCGTAGAGGTCGCGTTCCTGATCGCATCGGGATGCCTCATCCCGGCGGACGTCCTCGAACGGGTCGGGACCATGAACGGCGGCTGGTTCATCGACCACATCGATCTCGAATGGGGCCTGCGGGCGCGCAGGGCCGGCTACCGGCTGTTCGCGGCGCCGGCGGCGCACCTGAGCCATCAGCTCGGCGAGCGGGTGACGAAGGTTCCGGGCCGCTCCCAGCTCGTCCACGTCCAGTCGGTCCCGCGTACCTACTACATGACCAGGAACACGGTCCTGCTCGTGCGATCCGGACTGCTCCGCCCGGCGTGGCGGCTCGGGTACCTGGTCTGGCTCGCGAAGTACCTCGCGTTCAACTCCGTGTTCGTCGCGCCACGATGGGAACGGATCCGCCTGATGTCGCACGGGGTGGCCGACGGCATCCGAGGCGTCACCGGCCCGTTGCACCGCTGACGTTGCCTCGACCGGTGCGCTCGGTCACCGGGCGCGACTGGGCTCGGACGCGTTCCGTGACTGCGACCGGTGCCGGACCCGGCTCACGGTGGTCGGTCGCCGTCGGGTGCTCGGGCGGGGCCAACCGCACCTCCAGCACCTGCGGGACCGGAGCGGTGCCGTCCGCGTCGACCACCGGCGAACCGCCGTACTGGATGACCTTGAGCCGCTCCAGCGTCTCCTCGAGGAGCACCCGGTTCGTCCGTTGCAGATCCGCGATGACGAGCAGCGCAAAGCAGAGCAGGCCGCCGACCAACATCGAGGAACCGAAGATCAGCGACTGGACGTGGCCGCCGGCCTCGCCCTGGATCATGAACACGAGGAAGCGGACGAAGGGAATGATGCCCGCGACCAGCAGGACCGCCCCGAGGGTCCCGAGGATCACGTGCGGCTTGAACATCAGATAGGAGCGGGTGATGGCCGAGCCGGACCTGAGCATGTGCTGGCCGATGTTCTTGAAGAGCCGGGACTCACGCGTCTTCGGGTTCGTCGTGATCGGCAGGCTCTCGATCCGGAGGTGCTTGTTGCCCGCCTGGATGATGGTCTCCATGCAGTAGCTGAACCGGGTGACCACGTTCAGTCGGAAGAGCGCGGCCTTGGAGTAGGCCCGGAACCCGCTCGCCGCGTCCGGGAGCTCGGTACCCGCGGCCTGGTTGACCACATGCGACCCGACCCGCTGCATGAGCTTCTTGAATGGCGAGAAATGAGCGATCTTGGAGGTCTGACGGTCCGCGATGACGATATCCGCCTCACCCCGGACGATCGGCTGGACCAGGTCGGCGATCCGCTCCTGCGGGTACTGGTTGTCGCCGTCGGTGTTCACCACGATGTCCGCACCGTGGGCGAGCGCATAGTCGACCCCGTCCCGGAACGAGCGGGCCAGCCCCATGTTGCGCGTGTGCCGCACGACGTGCACGACGCCGTGTGCCTGGGCCACCGCGATGGTCCGGTCGGTCGACCCGTCGTCGATGATAAGGATCTCGACGCTGTCGATGCCCGGGATCTCCCGCGGGATCGAGGACAACACGAGCGGCAGCGTCGCTTCCTCGTTGAGGCAGGGCACTTGGACGAACAGCTTCATGACATCCCTCTTGGCCTGGACCCGGCCAGTGTACAAGCGACTCCGCCACAGGGTCGGACGCGCGGCCTGGGTCGGTCGGCATGGATGGGTCGGGCGGTAGCCTCAGGCCGTGACCATGCGAACGTACCGGCTGGTAATCGTCGTCGTCTCGGTGCTCTTCGGAACGATTCTGACGCTCTGGGCGGTGCTGACCCCGGGATTCCGGGCTCCGGACGAACCGCAGCACTTCAACAGCGTGATGCGGGTGGCGACGGGCGGCGGCTGGCCGGCCCCGGGGACCGCGTGGATGAGCGACGCCACGCACATCGCGACGCATGAAGCAGGCCTCACCGGGGCGAGCGGCAGCATGTCCATCTTCGAGTTCTCGATCCTCCCCGGGGGAACGCTGGAGGGGTGGGGACAACAGTTCGTCGATGTGACACCACTCGCTCCCGAGGACCGCTCCGTCCTCGATCACACCGCCGAACTGCTGGATGCCCCGCCGACACTCGATCAGATGACGCAGCATCCACCGCTCTTCTACGCGTTCGGTGCCGGCCTCGTTCAGATCGTCGGCGCGCTCGACTGGCGCTGGGATCAGCAGCTTCTGCTCCTGCGGATGTTCTGCGTCGCTCTGACCGTCTGGGTCGTGCCACTGGCGGCAGTCACCACCCGCCTGCTCACCGGGAACCGGACGGTGGCAGTGGCCGCCGCCGTCTCGATCGTCGCGGTCCCCCAGTTCGCCCATATCGGAGCTTCCGTCTCGAACGACTCCCTGACGAATCTGCTCGGCGCAGCACTCCTCGCGCTGTCCGCGGCCACGATGGCGGTCCGGCCGACCTGGGCCCGCATCGTCGCACTCGGCGTCCTCCTCGGGCTCGGATTGCTGACCAAGGGGTTCCTGCTCGCCGCGATCCCGATGGTGGCCCTCGCCGTCATCATCGGCGCCCGGACCGCCCTGCCCAAGATGCGGCTGTGGCAGGCGTTCGTGGCCCTCGTCATCGCGTTCGCGATCGGCGGCTGGTGGTGGCTGCGGAACCTCCTCGTCCATCACACCCTGCAGCCGAGCGGGATGCCCCTGTTCGCGCCGGGCTGGGGGGATGACACGCCGACGCTCGGCGAGTTCCTCCCGCAGGCGTTCACTCGGTTGTCCACCTCGTTCTGGGGGAATTTCGGGTGGCTCGAGGTGCCGCTGCCGGGGCCGCTCTGGATCACCCTGACCATCCTGTGCCTGGCCGCGGTAGTGCTCGGCGTCCTCGCGTGCCGGCAGCGGCTTCGGCTCGCTGTCCTCCTGATCCTCCCGGTCGGCACCGTTGTCGTCGTTCTTGGGGGTGCGTACGCCTCGTACGAAATCAACGGGCTGTTCGGACAGTTGCAGGGCCGCTACCTGTACTCCTCGATCGCCGTGCTCGCGGCGGCCGTGTGGCTCGGGATCGACGCGATCGCACGCCGACTCGGGCGGCGCCGGGCGCACTGGCTCCCGGTGGTCGCGACGCTCGTTTCGGTGACGTTGGCGGCCGTCGGGCTCATCACGTTCTTCCAGGCCTGCTACCAGCTGCCCACCGAGTCCGTGATCGTCGGACTGAACCGGTGGGCTCTCTGGTCGATCGCCGGGCGGGCGGGGGTCGTCGTCGCGACGCTGGCTCCAGCCGTCGCTTCGATCGTTCTGCTCGGGGTGCTCGGGGTGGCGCTCGGGCGCCGCCCGAGTGCCCGTCGCCGCCCGTCAGAGGTGGCCGCTTGAGCCACCCCCGCCTCGCCCACGTCCGTTCCCGGTTCAACTGGGAGCGCCTGGGCGTCCTGGCCGTCCTGGTCGCTACCGCAGGCTTCTCGGCGTCCGTGGCACTGGCCGTGCCGATGTTCGGCACGGCCGACGAATCGGCCCACTTCGACTACGCCTACCAGGTCTGGCACGGCACGTTGCCCACGTTCGAAGGGGGCCTGGTGATCCGGCCGCCGTTCGGCTCCGTGCCCCCGGTCCAGTGGGTATCGCAGCATCCACCGCTGTTCTACCTGATCCTCGCGCCCGTGGTCGGGCCGCTGGTCGACGCCGAACACATGCTGCGGGCCGGGTACGCCGCGCGCGCCGTGAATATCGCGATCACGGTCGCGTTCGTGGCCGCCGTGATCTGGGCGTCCCGGAAGCTGACTCCGGGGCGCCCACGGCTCGCCGTCACCACAGGGATCGTGGCCGCCTCCTCCGCGTGGGTCAGTGGTGTCGGCGGCGCTGTGTACAACGACATCCTTGCCGCGTTCTTCTGCGCCCTGCTGCTCGGTGTGACCGCGCGGTCGATCCGTTCGGGGCTGACGCGGCAGGACACGACTCTGCTCGCAGTACTCGGCTCCCTCGGGATGCTGAGCCGGGCCTCCGCCGCGATCGTGCTCGCGCTGTGCCTGGCCGCGCTGGTCATCGGGGCTGCGCTCGGGCCGGCGCCCGGACGTGCACGGCGCGTCGGTCGCTCACTGCTGCACGCCACGATCGCGGGCTGCGTGGTGCTCGCGTCCGCACTCTGGTTCTACCTACACCTCCTCGAGAGCACGGGAACGCTGACCGGGGGGAACATCGAGTGGTTCCGTGCCCGCCTGGGCCGAGTCGAGCGCCCGGTCCTCGAACTCGTCGCCGATCCGGATGCCTGGTGGCAGCTGACGCGGTTCTTCGGGCACGGCCGGTACGGCACGTTCCCGGTCGAACTCATGACGACAGCGTGTCTGCTTCTCCCGGTGGCCGTCGGTCTGGTGTTCCTCCGCCGGCTCCGGACGACGATTCCGGCCGACGCCGTGGTGGCCGGCCTGGCAACGGCTCTGGTCCTGGCAGCCCTCGCCCAGCAGTTCGGCTACGCCTCGGGCGGCGGCCAGCTCAGCCCGAGATACCTGCTGCCGGTCGCGACCGTGCCGTTCGTGCTCGTCGCCCACGGGCTCACGGCGGCTCTACGCGCCCGGTGGCTGCCGACGGCGGCATGGCTCGTCGTCGTGAACCTCCAGTTCTACGACTGGCTGCGAGGCGTCATCACGGCACTTCCGGAGCCCCGCGTGGCTCCGACCCTGCCCGGTGCCGCCGCGGCGGCTGCCGGTCTCGCCCTCGCCGCGATCGTCGTCGCGGTGGTCGCTGCGGACCGACTCCGTTTCCCCCGGCACGGTCCGGACCGACGGAACCTGCGACCGGCCGAGCCGGGTGGCTAAGGTGATGGCAAATGACGCCCCCATCGCCTGACGCTGGATCCGAGGCTCCCAAGGGACCAGGTCAGGTCACCCACGCTCGGCGCAGGGCCATCGTGCGAATCGTGGGGATCGTGGCGGCGGTCGCGGCACTGGCACTGTGCGCCAAGGCACTGATCGACTCGTGGTCCACGGTCTCGACGGCGATCGCAACCGCTGATCCGCGCTGGCTCGCGCTGGCGC
Source organism: Occultella gossypii (assembly GCF_019947135.1). Classification (GTDB taxonomy): domain Bacteria; phylum Actinomycetota; class Actinomycetes; order Actinomycetales; family Beutenbergiaceae; genus Occultella; species Occultella gossypii. The sequence continues at coordinate 156,088 of NZ_JAGSHT010000010.1, forward strand.
TGCTCGCCAGCGCGGGCGCGATGTTCGGTCTGGCCGTGCTGTGGAAGCGCACGCTGGCTACGTTCGACGCCGTGCACCCGATCCGTGAGGTCTCGAGCTGGTACTTCGTCGGCGAACTCGGTAAGTACATCCCCGGTGGCATCTGGCCGGTGGTAGGTCGGGGTGAACTGGCTGCCCGTGGCGGCGTGTCGCGGGGTCTCGCCTATACCAGCACGCTGCTCTCACTGGCGCTGATGTGCGTCGGCGCCGCCCTGGCCTGCGGACTGTTGGCTCCTTTCCTGACGGCCGACGGAGGTCGGGTCGGGCCGGAGATGGCACTGTTGGCGCTCGTGCCTATCGGCGTGGTTTGCGCCCATCCGTCTATCTCAGCGCGCCTGCTATCCGTGCTCGATCGGTTCACGAAGGGTCGGGTACGGATCGCCGCACCGCCGTTCGGGACGATGCTCTCGCTGATTCTGGGTGCGGTCCCCACGTGGCTCCTCGTCGGCGGAGCCTCGGTGGCGGTGACGCACGCCTTGGGATATGAACAACTGCCGGCTCGGATCGCTTTCGCGGCGATCGCCGCATGGATCGTCGGATTTCTTGCGGTTCCGGTCCCTGCGGGAGCAGGGGTCCGCGAGATCCTGTTCGTGGCGGTCTCGGGTCTGGAACCTGGACCTGCGGTCGCCGTGGCCGCGATCGCGCGACTGCTGCTGATGGTTGTCGACGCAGGAGGCGGTATTCTGGGCCTGCTTTGGCTCCGGGCAGCGCGCGGGCTGCGGACTCCTACTCCCCCGGAAGGCGGCTCGCTTGGGTAACTTGCCCTATCTGGTCAAGAGCACTTATGCGAAGGCCATGCGCGCCTCGGGGCGGTTGTTGACGCGTGCGAGAGTCCTCAGCGCCGAGCCACCGGAGCGCAGCCACCGCCTGAAACACTGGGCGTACAGCCTCACCCGGGTCCATGACTCGTTGGCCATCGTCGAGCTCGGGGTGCCGTGGTGGACCTATGACGCGATCGACCACATCGAACGGCTTCTGACTGCGCGCGATGGTGATGTCCGGGTCTTCGAGTACGGCTCCGGTGCCAGTACGTTCTGGCTGGCCGATCGGGCCCGCGAGATCCACTCCGTCGAGCACCACGTCGGTTTCGCCGAGACCATCGGTCCCGAACTGGCAACACTCGACAACGTCACCTTCCACGTGGTGGAGCCTTCGCCGTCGCAGCATCCAGCGATCGGCTCGTCGAAGTCCGGCAACGCGGGGTTGGACTTCAAGGCCTACGTGGCAACCATTGACACGGTCGGGGGCCTCTTCGACGTGGTGGTGATCGACGGCCGTGCGCGTGCTGGTTGTCTTGAGGCTGCCATTTCGCATCTGGCGGACGACGGCATCATCGTCTTCGACAACTCCCGGCGTCGCCGGTATCGCACGGCCATCGAGCGGTCCGGCCTGCACGAGTCGCGATTCAAGGGCCTCACTCCGACGTTGCCCTATCCGGAGCAGACGTCGGTGCTGACCAACGCGGCCCGGAACTAGGACCGGGCAACGTCCCGAACGGCCTGGAGGTAGGTGCGCCCGAACCTGTCTGTGGGCTCGAGGATGGCACCCTCGGCCCACTCGTTCCACGCGTTGATGAACACGATTCGTTCGTCAGCCGGCCGGTGGGCGACGGCGTGCAAGCACTCCGCGAGCCAGCGACGGAACGTGTACGGGTTGGATCCGTACCAGATGTCCGGCCGCCACTGTCGGCGCGCCGTGTTGTCGAACGTGACCATGACACCTGGGTAGAAGTCGTCCGGCATCGTCCGCAGCTTCTTGATCGCCTCCGTCACGAGTGCTCCGTAGCTCATCAGGTTGCCCCGGAAAGCCGGATCCAGCGAGAGGCGCTCCGAGGGGCCCGCCACCCAGGAGAGGTTATGCGGTGGGAAGCCGAGCGTGCCGTCGAGCCCGTACTCCGAGGGGTGGGACGTCAGCCCGTCGAACTCCTCGGCCACGCTGACCGAGAGGAGGAACAGTTCGCCGATGCCGGCGGCACGCGCGCGCTCGCGCCAGTTCGCGGCCACCGTCGGGAAATCCGGGATCTGTCCCGGTCGATAGATGGCGAGGACCGCCTTTCCATTCACGCGCAGGTAGCGGCGATCGCTCAACAGCGGTGCGACGTCGTCGATGAACCCCTCCGCGGGCACCTCGTCATAGTCCTGGCCGATCAGGATGTCGCTCGAACGACCGTCCCAGCGCCTGGTCCAGTTCTCGTTCGCCCACATCAGGCAGAAGGGCTGTTCGACGTCACTGGCCACGAGCTTGTTCACCGGCAGCTCCAGAAGTTGCCGGCCGGCGAACCAGTAGTGGTAGTACATGAAACCGGCGATGTCGTGCTCGGTGGCCAGCTCGCGTTGCTGTTCCCGGACGGCGTCGAGCCGCAGATCATAGAAACCCAGCTCGGTGGGAAACCGGGGTTGGTGCTGGCCGCGGTACACGGGCCGCGCAGCGGTGACATTCGTCCACTCGGTGAAGCCCTTGCCCCACCAGAGGTCGTTCTCCGCGGTGGGATGGAACTGGGGCAGGTAGAACGGGACGAACCGCGCTGCCGGCTTGCGCGGCGAACTCAGGGCGAAACGTTTCCAGGCCCCATCTGCGGCCGGGTGTTCCGGCAGCCGTCCGGTGTCCTCGATCGTGAGGCCGGCCTCCCGGGTGAGGATCCCGATCGAGCGCTCCATGGCGTGCGCGGTGGTGCCGTCGATGTGGGCGGCACGCTCGTCCTCGAAGTCGACGGCCGTCAGGTTCAGCGCCCGCAGGCCCTGCAGCACGAACGCCTTCACCCAGTACATCGAACCGGCGGCGAACTGGAGGTCGTCATGGACGACGTCGAGCTCGAGCCGCCGCAGCAGTTCGCGGGTGAGTGGTTCGTCCGCGCCCCAGTGCTCCGGACCCATGACATTCCCCGCAGCCGTCACCAGGCCCAGGTTCGGGTGGTCCGCGAAGGCGCCGAGGATCGCCCTGATCCGTTCGCCGTTCCCCACGAGTTCCTCGACGAAACCGGCTCGCCACGCGTCGCCCGAGCCGTCGAGATCCGTCCGATCGGTGCGCCAGGCGCTCTTCTTGGTGTGGACCTTCAGGACGACCTCGTACGGATCCAGGATGCCCGCGTTGACGACCTGCACCAGCGGGAAGATGTCCCGGCCGCGGTTCTCGGTGTCGAACGAGACCGTGTTGCGCAGCATCGGGGCAGCGAAAGTGCCGAGGTCCAGTGATCGGCCTGAACTGTTGGTCACCACAAGATCGAACTCGACGGGCATGGCCTCCAGCTTGCCCAGGAGTTCGGGGAGGAGCTCCGGGTAGAAGACGTGGACGAGTACGGCCACCCGGGAGGGCTCGTCGAGCGGCAGTTGCGGGTCCACGCGCCAGCTGTCCGGATGACCGGAGGCCTTGCGGCCCGCGCCGCGGCGCAGCCAGGCGCCGAAGTCGACGGCGGCGCGCGACTCGTCCCGGCCAGGCAAGGTTCCGTCCTGCAGGAAGGTGACCATCGCCCCCTTCGCGATCCCGCGGTAGCGGGCCAGCCTGCGGCGCACACCGGCCACCGTGATCCGTCTCATCGGCTCTCCTCTACAGCCACTCGTTGATCTCCTGACCGTAGGTCGCCCGCACGACGTCGACGATCCGGTCCGTGTCGGCTCCGGTCGAAGGGGCGGTGATCAGGGTCCGCTTGACGAACGGGAATCCGCTCCGCAGGAGCGGTTGCCACGCCGCGAGCGTGGGGTTGACGGCGTCCGGCGTGAGGTCATGGGAACGGAACCGGCACGTCGGTGCATATCCACCGGCCACGCACGCTCGGCTCAGCCCGAGTTCGTATCGCATGACGACGTCCATCTTGGTCGGCTCCACTCGGATCCCGCGGAAGAAGGAGCGCAGCGGCGCCTCAGCCAGGACACCGCGTCGGAAACCCACGAAATAGCTCTGGAAGTGGTGCCCGATCTGCCACGAGTCGGTCATCGCCCACACGTCCGCCCTCGTCGCCTCGAAGTCGACGAGCAGGGAACTGATCGGTGCGAACGGGCCGACCATCGAGTCGTTCGTCAGGACCACGTGGTCGAGTCCCGCCAAGTACGGAAACGCGTTCAGCCCGGCCGACCAGGAGCCGAAGTCGTAGCCGAGGTTGGCGCGACGCATGACGACGACGCGATCGGGCGGCGGCACCGCCCAGGCCAGCCCCGCAGCTTCCGGTGCGGTCGAGATGACCAGGCACGCGTATCCGTTCTCCGCGAACTCGCGCAGGTACTCGGTCAGCGAGCGGCTCACCCGTCCGTCCGGACTGTACTGGGCCACGATCGCGACCTTCGTCGCCGCGGCGAGGATCTCAGGGTCCCCCGCATCCAGTCGCAACTCGGCACCGGGACCGTCCAGAACCCGCGGCCTCTTCTCCCTGAACAGGCCCATGCTCAGCGACTCATCAGGCGTCGAACGGCTCGGATCGGACCGGTCAACCGCCACGAGACCGACCCACGCATGAGACGGATCTGTTCCCAGCTCTCCAGGAGCCGACCGTTGGCCGACGCCAGATCCGCCTGCAGTCTCTCGAGTTCCGCGTTGTTCTCGACGGACTCGCGTCGCATCCGCTGCAGAGCGAGCCGAGCGCTGCGGTCGTTCTCGATGACCTCCGTGGCGGACCGGTCCGTGCTCCGGTCCATCTCGTCACGGAGTGCGGATACCTCGCCGCGAATGGCGTCCAGCTCCGCCTGGAGCTGATCCCTTGCTGCGAGGGCGTCCGCCAGGTACGACTCGGAGACCCGGTCCGAGCGAAGGTAGGACGAACTTCCGCCGACCTCGCTGAACGGGCGGAAACGCTCCGCCTTGTCGAGCACCACGACGGAGTCGTAGACATGCGCGCCGTCCAGGTGCGTAGCCCAGATCGAGGCACGGTCGATGGCCACGTGGTAGCGCGAGTGCTCGTCGTCGAGGCGGTCCTTGACCCACTCGATGAACGTACCCGGACGCTTCAGACCGCCCTGGTAGTAGTCCCAGTAGGACGTGTGACAGTCCTCGACGATGAAGGTGCCGCCGTCGCGCAGTAGCGGGAACATGGTCTCGGCCGTGACGATCTGCTGTGCCATCGTGTGACCGCCGTCATCGATGATGACGTCGAACGGTCCGTGCTCGGCGTTGATCCGACGAAGCACCTCCGGGTCCTCCTGATCGCCCAGTTCCACGACGTACCGGCCGCCGACGGCGCGCACCGCGGCCTCGTCGACGTCGAGCCCGACCACGGTCGCGTCGGGCCCGAAGTACCGCTGCCACATGTCGAGGCCGCCGCCCCGGTAGACACCGATCTCAAGGACACGAACCGGCGCACCCCGATAGCGCTCGAGGTGGCGGTGGTACACGGGGAAGTAGTGGATCCATTTGTCGATCATGGCGCCCGACCGGTGTGCGAGGTAGTGGGCGTACAGCGGGTTCGACGACAGCTCCTCGGCCTCGCCGGAGAAGTAGAACGCTGCCCGGTAACACTCGTTCGCGTGGTCGTGAGGCAGTTCGTGATCGCGGAACACGTCACCGAGCGCACGCGCCCGATCCGACGCCGTCGCCGTGGCGAGGGCGGCGGTCAGATCGGCCATCACGTCATCGGCCGGCGCCCAGTTCGCGGTCAGCGCCGCCATCGCCCGGTCAGCCTCGTCCATCGAGAGCATGAACAACGCGCGCGAGACATCAGCCAGTTCAATGCTTCCGGTCATGCTCTTCCTCTCACCGGTGTCGACGGCTCGGCACTCCATCGTCCGAGCATCCGTGTGAGACCGGGCTCACGCACGGCGTGGTCGGCGCGGACCCGGAGCTCCGTCTCGCGATCCGAGTAGTCGTAGGTGTGGCCCTTGTCCACGATCGCAGTGCTGATGTTGAACGCTCCCGGCTGCAGCGGCAGCGAATCGCTGTAGAAGTCGACGAAGCCCTCCCCCGGTTCGATGTCGTACCGGCGGTCGTCCTGCATCGAGTTCGGCCCCGCGACCGTGATGCCCGACTCATGGATGAAGGCCAGCCCGAACCCCACCTCCCGCAAGGACTGAGCGCTCCGGTAGTGCACCCGGACCGTGCACTCCTCGCCCGGCGTGACGAACCCCACCTCGGCCCCGGCTGCGTCGTGCAGGGTCACCTTCGTCATCCGGATCTCGCCGGAACCTTGCCGAGGCACCGGGGGCGCAACCACGGCCCCAGCGCCTACCTGCTCGCCACCGGCCGCCTCGGCCTCGGCCCGCGACGCCGACTCCCTGGCGTTGACGTCGAGCAGGTACCCGTCGATCACATCAGCCACATCGCCGAGAGCCTGCGGCCGTCCGTGGTCGAGCCAGATGCCCTGATCGCAGAGCTCGGCCGCGAGCGTGAGCGAATGGGTGACGAGGACGATCGTGGTCCCGCGACGCCGGAGTTCGAACAGGTGGTCGAAGCACTTGCGCTGGAACTCCTCGTCGCCCACGGCGATGATCTCGTCGACGATCAGGATCTCCGGGTCCAGTGTCACCGCGACGCTGAAACCGAGCCGGACGTACATGCCCGAGGAGTAGACCTTCACCGGTGAGTCGATGAACTCGCCGATCCCCGCGAAATCGATGATCTGGTCGATCGACCGGTCGATCTGCTTCTTGGAGAGCCCGAGGATCGCGCCGTTCAGGTAGACGTTCTCCCGTCCGGTGAGTTCACCGTGGAACCCCGCACCGAGTTCGAGCAGGGCCGAGACCCGTCCATCCACGAGGACCTGCCCGGCGGATGGACGGTACACGCCGGCCAGGATCTTCAACAGCGTCGATTTGCCCGAACCGTTGTGTCCGACAAGCCCGAACGTCGAGCCGCGAGGAACCTCGAACGAGACATCCCGCAGGGCGTGGAAGTCATGGACGCCGGTTGCCTTGCCCCTGACGAACATCTCCTTGATCGAGTTGCGCCGCTCGGTCTGGAGCCGGAACGTCTTGCTGAGGTGGTCGACCTTGATGGCGATGTCGGTCACAGCGCCTCGCTCAGGTCGCCGCCACGGCGCTTCATCACGAGCATCGCGCCCCCGAGTGCCACCAACGTCCAGATGGCGACGGCCACCCAGGAGCCGAGGTCGCCGGCAGTCAGGTCGTAGATCACGGCACGGAACAACCCGACAAATTGTGACAAGGGGCTGAGTTCGACGATCGCCCGTAAAGGAATCCCGTTCCATGACTCCGGAACTATGTCCGGATTGTAGATGATCGGCGTGAGATAGAAGAGGAGCTGCAATGCGACCGATACCAGATGGGCCAGGTCTCGGTAATAGACGTTCATCACCGCAACAATTGTCGCCACGGACCCCGTGAATATGACGAAGAGGGCGAGGACGAACGGCACCAACAACCAGGTCCAGGACACGTTCAACAGGATGACGAGCACGATGGCAAGGATGCCGAGTTCGATCAGGCTCTGGATCCCCACCGCCAGCCCGGCACCCAGCACCGGCGCGTACGCCGGGAAGTAGATCTTCTGCAGGAGCGGGCCACTACCGAGGAGCGCGCCGATGCCGCCGTTCACGCACGAGGAGAAGTAGGACCAGAGCACGAGGCCGCAGAACAGCCAGACGACGAATACCCCGTCGTTGCCGTTGCCCATCGGTGGCGGGACCATCCGGAACACGACAGAGAAGACGAGCGTATAGATCGCAAGCGTTGCGAGCGGGACCACCAAGGACCACGCCCAGCCCAACAGAGTCCCGTTGAACTTCGCCTTCAGGTCGCGGCGACTGAAGTTGCTGATCAGATTCCATTGTCGCCAGATGGGCACCGACGGTCGGATTTCCCGAGCGGACTCAGAGGTCACCGGTGCACACTACCAGCCGAGCCTTGAAGTTCCCGCTCGCGGCGGCCTCATATCCCAGCGAGAAGACCCCGTTGCGGACAGTGGGCTGGACCTACCATGGAGTCCACCGCCACCGGCCACCGGACGAACGGACCGACCACTCCGAGGAGTACACCTTGCGCATGCTCATCACCGGCGGAGCCGGTTTCATCGGTGCCAACTTCGTGCACCTGACGGTGCGCGAGCGGCCGGACGTCGAGGTCACCGTTCTGGATGCCATGACCTATGCGGGCAACGTCGACTCCCTGTCCGCCGCGCGCGACCGGATCACGGTCGTCGAGGGAGACGTCGCGGATGCCGAAGTCGTCGATCCCCTCGTCGAGGCCAGTGACGTCGTCGTCCACTTCGCCGCCGAGTCCCACAACGACAACTCGCTGGCGAACCCGTGGCCGTTCGTCCGGACGAACCTGATCGGGACCTTCACGCTCCTGGAGAGTGTCCGTCGCCACGCGGTCCGGTACCACCACATCTCCACCGACGAGGTCTACGGAGACCTCGAACTCGACGATCCTGCGCGGTTCACGGAGAGCACGCCCTACAACCCGTCCAGCCCGTACTCCTCGACGAAGGCGGGGTCGGACCTGCTCGTGCGCGCGTGGGTGCGGTCCTTCGGCGTCGAGGCGACCATCTCGAACTGCTCCAACAACTACGGCCCGTTCCAGCATGTGGAGAAGTTCATCCCGCGACAGATCACGAACGTCCTGACTGGTGTGCGACCCAAGCTGTACGGCCAGGGACTCAACGTGCGCGACTGGATCCACGTGGAGGACCACAACCGCGCGGTCTGGACCATCCTCGAGAAGGGCACACCGGGTGAGACCTACCTCATCGGCGCCGACGGCGAGGAGAACAACAAGCGCGTCGTCGAACTGGTCCTCGAACTCCTCGGACAGGATGCCGACGCCTACGACCTGGTCACGGACCGGCCGGGACACGACCTGCGCTACGCCATCGACTCGACCCGGCTACGCACCGAACTGGGCTGGGAACCGCGCTTCGCCGAGTTCCGGTCCGGACTGGCCGAGACGATCGCCTGGTACCGGGACAACGAGGCCTGGTGGCGCCCCCAGAAGGACTCCACCGAGGCAAGGTACGCCGCCGCAGGGCAATGAACTCTCTGCGGCGCCGCCCGCTGCGCACGGATCGGCTCAGCGGGACGCGCGGATCTGGAGCCAGGACCGCGCCCGAAGCCCGGCAGCGAGCGCCCACCGGAGCGGGAACAGGTACCAGGCCGAGTAGCGGCGCCGCAGGTACTGCTCGGCGCTGACGTGGTGGGCATGGATCATCGCGGCCGGCTTGTCCCGCCATGACGAGCCCTGATCGTGGCCCACTCGAGCGGTCGGCACGTAGACGTTCGTCCAGCCGGCCCGAGCCAGGCGGTCGCCGAGATCCACATCCTCGAAGAACATGAAGTAGGACTCGTCGAACCCGCCGACGTCCTCGAACGCGCGTCGTCGCAGGAGCAGACAGGCGCCGGACAACCAGCCTGCCTCGCGCTCCACACCTTCGGTGCTCTCCTGGGTCGTGAGGTAGGCCTTCGTCCATGGGTTGCCCGGCCACACGTGGACCAGCAACGCATGTCCGGTGCCGGTCCGAAGCGATGGCAGGGCTCGCGCGGACGAATACACGGTCCCGTCCATGTTCAGGATCGCCGGTCCGAGCGCGCCCGCCCGGGGGTGCCGGCGTGCCGCCAGGATGAGTTCGTCAAGCGAACCCGGGCCCCACTGGACGTCCGGGTTGGCCAGCACCAGCCATTCACCGCGCGCCCCCGCCGCGCCGCGGTTCGCCGCACCCCCGTAGCCGAGGTTCGCCCCGGTCTCCACCACGGTTCCTCCGTGGTCGGCGGCCACCCTACGGGCGACCGTCGAGTCCGTTCCGTTCTCGACGAACACCAGCTCCACCGGCGCCGAGCTCGCCGCCGAGAGCGTTGTCACGAAGTCCTCGAGTTCCGCGCCGGGATGGAACGTCACGCAGACGACGCGGATGTCGGGGACGTCGGCACTCATGCGATCGTCGGGCCGCCCGACAGGTCGGATTCGGGACCGGCGGTCGCCGGGCGGCGCAGGTCCGGCTCGATGTAGATCGTCAGCTTCAGCGGCACCGACTCACGAATGCGCACCTCGGCCGCGTCGATGGCACGCGCGACCTCTTCGGCATGGTCATCGCTGTCGACCTCAACCTTCGCGGCCACGAGCAGCTCGTCCGGGCCCAGGTGCAGGGTGCGCATATGGATCACCGAGGTGATACCCGCACCCACCACGGCGGCCTCGATGGCGTCCTGATGCTCGGGCAATGCCGACTCGCCCACGAGCATGGACTTCATCTCGATGGCCAGGAAGACCGCGATCACCACGAGCAGTAGACCGATCGCCGCGGAGCCGACCGCGTCCCAGCGGCCGTCGCCGGTGATCAGGGTCATCGAGACCCCGAACAAGCCGAACACGAGGCCGAGCAGGGCGCCGGTGTCCTCGAGCAGGATCACCGGGATCTCCGGGGAACGGGAGGTCTTGACGAACTTGAAGATCGGCGTGCGGCCGCGCACGTGGTTCGCCTCGATGACCGCGGTCCGTAGCGCCGTGGCCTCGAGGACCATCGCGATCAGAAGCACCACGATCGGCACCCACTGCCACTCGGTGATCGGGTGCGGGTCGGAGAACTTGTGCCACGCCTCGTAGAGGGCGAACAGCCCACCGAGGGAGAACAGAATGATCGCGACGATGAACGCGTACACGTACCGGATCCGGCCATAGCCGAACTGGTGCACCTCGGAGGCCTTGCGCTGCGCACGCTTACCTCCGAGCAGCAGCAACGCCTGGTTGCTGGTGTCGGCCACCGAGTGCACGGACTCGGCCAGCATCGAACTGGAGCCGGTCAGCAGCCAGCCCACGAACTTCGCGATCGCGATGCCAAGATTCGCGAACAGTGCCGTGATGACTGCCTTGGTGCCCCCGCTTGCGGCCATGTGAGTCCGTATCCGTCCGTCGGTGAGGTGTGTCGGAGGGAATCGTACCGAAGGCGTCCCGGCACGCGGCCACGGGCGCACCGCGGTGTGGCGCGACCTCAGTCCTGCGCGAGATGGCGGCGCAGGTCCGCCTCGAGGTAGATCTGGGTATCGAGCGGCACGGCTGCCCTGATCCGCACCTCGGCCGCGTCGATGGCGGTGGCGACGGCGCGGGCATCCGCGTCCGGCGCGACCTCGACCTTCGCGGCAACCAGGAGTTCCTCCGGGCCGAGGTGCAGGGTGCGCATGTGGATGACGGAGAGCACACCGGCACCGGGGATGGCAGCCTCGATCGCAGCCTGGTGCTCGGGCAGCGCGGACTCACCGATGAGCAGCGAGCTCATCTCGATCGCGAGGAAGACCGCGATGGCCACCAGCAGCAGGCCGATCGCCCCGGAACCGATCGCGTCCCAGCGCCCGTCCCCGGTGCCGAGGGTCATGCCCACCCCGAACAACGCGAACACGAGACCGATCAGCGCGCCGAAGTCCTCCAGCAGGATCACCGGCAGCTCCGGGGCGCGCGACTGGCGCACGAACCTCGTCAGCTTCGTGGCACCCCGGGCGTGATTGGCCTCCCTGACCGCCGTGCGGAACGAGAGCCCTTCCATCACGAGGCCCAGCAGCAGGACCGCCACGGGCACCCAGCGCCACTCCTCGATCGGGTGCGGGTCGGAGAACTTGTGCCATGCCTCGTACAGGGCGAAGCAGCCACCAAGGCTGAACAGGACGATCGAGACGAGGAACGCGTAGACGTAGCGGGCCCGGCCGTAGCCGAACTGGTGCACCGCCGAGGCCTTGCGCCTGGCACGCTTGCCGCCGAGCAGCAGCAGCGCCTGGTTGCCCGAGTCGGCAACGGAGTGCACGCCCTCGGCCAGCATCGAACTCGAGCCGGTCAGCGCGTACGCCACGAACTTGGTGACGGCGATCCCCAGGTTCGCTGCCAGGGCTGCCACGACGGCCTTCGTGCCTCCACCAACGGACATCGGCGCTCCTTGTTGTCCCTCGGGCTACTGCCGAAAGGCGCAGGCTCAGACCTGGCGCGCCTCGTGGGCCAGCAGTACCGGCACGCCGCCACGGATCGGGTAGGCCAGCCGTGGGGCTCCGCTGGTGTTGACGAGTTCCGGCTCACCGTCCGGTCCGACGCCGTCGACAAGTTCGGATCCGGTGACCGGGCACCGCACGATCGCCCGTAGCCAGGCCTCGATCGGCAGCGTGTCGCTCTCGGGGTGGGACTCAGTCATGGGTGGCCTCTTCTCCCTCGCGCACGAGCGCGAGCACGCCGTCACGGATCTTGATCATGATGTCCTCGTCCTGTGCCTCGACATTGAGCCGCAGCAGAGGCTCGGTGTTGGAGCTGCGCAGGTTGAACCACCACCGCGGGGTCTGGTCCCAGTGGGTGAAGGTCAGCCCGTCGAGTTCCTCCACCGTGACCACACCGGCCTCGATGTCATCGGAGAACGCCTGCAGCACCCGCTCGCGGGCGGCGTCCACGTCAGCCACCCGGGAGTTGATCTCCCCGGAGGCGGAGTACGGCGTGTAGATCTCGGCGAGGGCGGACAGCGGCACGTCGGCCTCGCCGAGTGCCTGCAGCACGTGCATCGCGGCGAGCATGCCGGTGTCGGCGAACCAGAAGTCCCGGAAGTAGTAATGGGCGCTGTGCTCGCCGCCGAACACGGCGTCCTCGGCGGCCATCTCGGCCTTGATGAACGAGTGCCCCACGCGGGTGCGCACGGCGCGCCCACCCGAGCCCTCCACCAGCTCCGGCACCGCACGTGAGGTGATCAGGTTGTGGATGATCGTGGCCGTTCGGCCCGCCGCCTTCTCCTTCTCCAGCTCCCGCAGGCCCACCAGCGCCGTGATCGCGGACGGGCTCACGCTGACGCCGCGCTCGTCCACCACGAAGCACCGGTCCGCGTCGCCGTCGAACGCCAAGCCGATGTCGGCCTGCTCGGCGACCACCGTGGTCTGCAGGTCGATCAAGTTCTTCGGCTCGAGCGGGTTCGCCTCGTGGTTGGGGAACGTACCGTCCAGCTCGAAGTACATCGGCACCAGGTCCAGGCCGAGGTCGCCCAGGTCCGCGTCCGTACCCAGCACAGCGCCGGCGGTGAGACCGGCCATCCCGTTGCCGGCGTCGATGACGACCTTCATCGGTCGCACCCCGTCCAGCGGCACCAGGGTGCGCAGGTGGCGGGCGTAGTCGGCAAGGAGGTCCCGTTCGGTCACCGTGCCGGCCGGCTCGGCCGCGGGGATCCCCTCCGCGAGGTAGGCGGCGGCGAGCGTCTTGACGTCGGCCAGGCCAGTGTCACGACCCACGGGCCGGGCACCGGCGTGGCACATCTTGATGCCGTTGTACTGCGCCGGGTTGTGGCTCGCGGTGAACATGGCCCCCGGCAGATCGAGGCTGCCGGAGGCGAAGTAGAGCCCGTCGGTGGAGGCGAGCCCGACGCGGATGACGTCCACACCGCGCCATGTGACGCCGTCGGCGAACGCGGCCACCAAGCCTGGCGAGGTCGCGCGCATGTCGTGGGCGATCACCACTGCCGGTTTGTGCGCGGTGGCGGCCACGACGTCCGCGAAGGCCGCACCGAGCGCGCGGGCGGTGTCCTCGTCGAGTTCGTCGGGGACGAGCCCACGGACGTCGTACGCCTTCACGATGGCGTCGAGACGGGACGACTCGGGTGAGTCCGGCAGGTTGGGAGACTCGGGCAGATCAGACACGGAACGTGAGCCTACCGGCCGGCTCACTCACCGTCGTCGCGGACCACCCGGAGGTGACCGCGCCGGCCCGCCTGCGGGGTCGGACGGGCCTGGGTGACCGGCGCGGGTGCGGCGAACTGGCCGCGGGCGGCCGGCACGGACGGCGGCGGGGTGGCGCGGGACGCCTCCCGGACCGCGTCGGCGAGCGCGAGGAGGTCGTCCGAACTCGGCGGTGCGGGCTCGAACTCGGTGGCCAGGCGCACGACGTCCCAGCCGCGCGGCACGGTCAGGCGTTCGGCGTGCGGTGCGCACAGGTCGTACGTGTGCGGCTCGGCATTGGTTGCGAGCGGTCCGAGCACGGCCGTGGAGTCGGAGTACACATAGGTGAGCGTCGCCACGGCGGGCGCCGTGCACGCGGAACGGGTGCAGCCTCGTGTCGCTCTCACGAGATGAGAGGCTACCCCCTTCCCCGGCCCTCCTCGGCGATCCCACGCCGCCGACTCTGGCACCCTTGATCACATGACCGAGGAACCGCCTGCTGCCGGCCACGACCTGAGCCGCGTGGTGTTGCCGTCCCGACGTGGCTCGGCCCGCCGGGATCGGCGCGGGCGTGGGCTGCGAGGTCCCCTCCTACCGCCGACGCTGCCGGGCTGGCGCACCCGGGGGGAACGGTTCGACGAGACCTTGCTCAGCACCGTCGAACGGTTGGAGAAGCACCTGGGCTCCGATCTCGACGGCGTCGAGTTCGCCGTCGAGGAGGTCCCCCCGTCTGCCCCAGCCCCTTGGGAGACCGGTGCGGTCCCGCTGGGTCGGTACTTCCCCGCGGACCCCGCCGCGGGCCTGAGTCACCGGATCGTCGTCTACCGGCGTCCCGTGGTGGGCCGGTCCGCGGACTCCGAAGACATCGCGGCCCTGGTCCGCGACGTGCTGGTGGAGCAGCTCGCCCAGATGCTCGGCCGGGACCCGGAGGACATCGACCCCACCTACCGGGACTGAGCCCCGGCCGCCCCGGGCCGGCTCACCGCGTCAGGGACCGAGCCGCACCGCCACACTCTGGTCCTCGTCGGCGTCCGGCGTGAGCGGCAGCATGCTGAGGAGTTGGCCGTCTGCGGCCTCCGCGCTCAGGGCCACGCTGGCGAGGACGGCCGTACCGCTCACCTCGACGGCGACCATGTTCGACAGGTCGAGGCGGTCTGTGACGCTCACGGTGGTCCCTGCCGCGAGGTCGATCTCCACGGGTTCGCCGACCTGCCCTGCGGCGTCCACCGGCCGCAGCGTGACCGTCTGGTCCTCCTCGAGTGGGTTCGTGATGGCCACTCCGGCGTCATCCACGACCGATCCGAGGCCGGGGATGGCGAGTAGCCCGTGGTCGACCGCGGCGCGCCCTGGCATCCAGGCCCGGTCCAGGACCGGCTCATCCGGGTCCAGCTCACCGGCCTCGCCGAGCCGGGTCAGCATGACCGCACCGGTGACCGGTTGGTCGGCGCTCACCCGCACGGTCCACGAGCCGGCCGGGACGCCCGCCAACGAGACGTCGGTGACCGCCCCGGGCTCGAGGATCATCCCCTCGGTGCCGGCGAGGATCTCCTCGCCGTCCGCGCCGAGCAGGGACACGGTCGCCGTGGTGGGCTCGGTGTTCGGGTTCGCCAGGCGGACCACGGACGGTGCTGGGGCGGAGGCGTCCGTCTCCGACAGCGGCACTGGACCGATCGTCAGGTCCAGGGCGGGGTCGGCGGTGGCTGTGACCAGGTCGGTGCCGGCCGGCACCACCCCGTTGAGTGCGCTGTCCTGGATCTCGGCGGTCAGCCGACCGCCGTCAGCGCTGACCCGAACCGCGATCCGTGGTTCGAGGGAGAGCGACTCGAGCAGGATCGACTCGGTGGCACCTGGGCCTACCAGGACAGGGTTGCCGGCGCTGACCTGGCCGGCCGCGCCCCAGATGTCCACGCTCGCCGTGACCGCGGTATCCCCCGGGTTCGTCAGCGTCAACCGGGCACTCGAACCTAGCTCGGTCGCCCCGCCCACCAACCAGATGTTGGAGGACGGTGCCTGGCATTCGGCCGCAGCGAGACCGCGCAGGTCGCCGCCGTCCAACCGCGCCGCTGAGGCGCCTGCCGCGAACGCGGTGGCCTCGCCGTCCGGTTCGGCCCGCAGGAACGAAGGCCCGGTCGGGTCGCTCTGACTCAGGTAGCGGATGTCCCCGGTACCCGGTACCTCGGCCGGGTCGCCGCCGACGGGAGACCATGTCGCGGCCGGGGCTTCGCCGTCATCGCGGCCGAGGACCACGGCCTCGGCGACCGCCATGAGGTCCGCGGAACCGGAGCCGAACTCGTCGTCGTAGTCGATGTCCGATCCGTCGTCTGTCGCCAGCCGCGGCGGCCCGGCACACACCATGGACAGGGGCGCGGCGCCGACGCTGATCTCGGGGGGCGCGACGGTCGTGGCCCCCGGCGGCGGAGCCAGCGTGGCTGCCCCCACGACCGCCCCGGTCAGACCGAGGACGAGTAGGCCGGTGGTGGCTGCGCCCACGCCGCGGGCGACCGCCCGCAGGCGAGGGTTCAGTCGGGGTGTCGAGGTCATCTCAGGTGTCCTCCAGCCGGCGCCGCCGGGTCGGCAGGGCGAGCAGGGCCGTGAGCGCGAGCACGACGCCGGTGACCACTCGCCAGGGCATGTGCAGGGCGGGTTCGTAGCGGACCTCGATGGTGCCCAGGGCACCGTCCGGGATGCTGAACGCCTGCCGCCAGCCCGCGTCGACGGAGCGCAGCGGCTGCCCACCGAGCCAGGCCCGCCAGGCGGGATCGGCCCGCTCGGCGAGGACCAGCGTGCGCCCGGTCCCGTCCGCCGTGATCCGGCCTGCCGCGGTCACGCCGGTGGAGGGCACCGTGGCCAGCACGGCACCGTTCGCGTCGGTCACCTGAGCGCGGGCGATCGAGGTGTCCGTGGAACCCTCGCCGAGATTGACGCGCCAGATCACGCCGCTGTCGTTCTCGGTGACACGGTCCAGCCCGCGCACCGAGTCGAGCAGCGCGACCAGGCGGCTCCGCTCGGTCGGATCGGCGAGAACGCCGCTCGCGTTGGCATCCACGCTGGGAACGACCACGACGGCGACGGCGTGGCTCGCCAGTGCCACGGCCGCGTCGGTCGCGGTGCCGGTGCCGAGGGCGGCCACCAACTCGCCCAGGTCGGCATCCGCGGCGTCGAGGGCCTCCGGGTCGGCAGGATCGTCGGCGGACTCGACCCGCACCAGGCCCCCGAGTGCGACAGCGGTGGCGGTCTCGGTCAGTTGTGGCCCGTCGCCACGCCAGAGCTGGGCGTCCAATCCGTCCATCGTGGGTGTCAGGGCGAGCACCCGGGCACCCTGGGGCGGTCGCTGCACCTCCAGCCCGAGAGCTGGCACGGGTTCGGCGGTGCGCGCGGCGATCTGCACGAGTCCGGCGGGTTCGGCGCCGCTGCGCTCGGCCAGCACCCGAGTGGTCCACAGGGTCGCCGAGCACACCAACCCGGCCACCACAACCACCGTCGCCACCACTGCGGCGGGTTGGCGCCAGCCAAAACTCACCTGGCCCAGGCTGCCCTTGAGACCGTCGGCGGCGGCGAGCGTGGCGACGAGCAACCCGAGCAGCACGAGCGAGGTGCCCGGCCCGGCCCAGCCCTGCACCACGACGTCGGTGTCGGTACCGAGAGCTCGCCCGATCGCGACCGGCACCCGGACAGAGACGGCCGCTGTGAGCACACCCAGCGCCACCAGAAGCCACGCGATCCGGATGGCGCGGGCCCGGCCGGCCCCACGGAACAGGGCGAGGACCGCGGCCGCGAGCACGGTGCCGGACGCGATCAGCGGCAGCACGGTGGCGGCGGTCCCGTCCAGGAACGGCACACTGGTCGGGGCCGCGGGCCAGGCGAGCAGCGTGAGCCACGCGGGGCCGGGATCGGAGGCGAACGGCACCCCGGGGTCGGCGAAGATCAGCCGCCACCCGCCGGCGGCGGCCGTGGCCACCGCGTGGGACAGCAGCGGGCCGAGCACGACCAGGGCAGGCAGAGCCACGAGAACCAAACGCTTGCGGCCGACGGCGAGTCGCTTGCGGCGGCCCAGGGCGAGAGCCAGCAGGACGAGCGCGAGGATGCCCGCGGGCAGGAGGACCGGTGCGCCGGCGCACGCGATCGTGAACGCGAGACCCGCCGCCGCGGCGGCACCCAGCGATCCGATGTTGGACGTCCGGGTGATCACCGTCGCGGCTTCGGGCTCATCCTCCGGCACGTAGTCGCCCGCGGTGTTCGACACGATGACCGGGAGGTCGTCGGAGTCCCAATCGTCGAGACGTGAAGGCGAACGGCGGTCGGGCCCATCGGTGGTCGGCTTCGCATCGCTCGTCGCGTCGGAGTCGTCCTCGTCGATCGTGGACCGGTCGGTGGGTCCATCAGCGGCCGACGTGCCGTCCACGGCAGTGACGTCCTCGGGACTGTCACCCTCGGTGGTGGCCTTCTCGTCCTCGTCACGTTCGGCACCCGGGTCCGCCGCCTCGGGATCCGCGAGTGCGGCCAGCCTGGCCCGCTTCGCCTCCCCGGACAGGACGCCATCGCGTTCGCTCGAGCGAGGCGAGACCCGCTGCGCGCCGATCATGCCCGAGATGACCACATCGCGTCGGTCCAGGCCGAGCGCCCGCATCACGCCGAGGGCAACGAACGGCAGGGCCAGATGGGCGATCACCGCCCCGAGGCGACCGTGGCCGAGCGCGAGCAGCAAGGGCGGGCCGAGCGCCCACGCGAGCGCAGCCCAGGCCCGCAGCAGCACGGAGCGGGAGGCGGTGCCGGCGGCGAACCAGCCGCCCAGCGCGGCCAGCGGCATGGCCGCCACGAGCAGCACGGCGATGCTGAGCCGCATCGGTGTGCCGAGAGGTCCGCCGGTCACGAGCGAGAGCAGGCCGAGGACCGCGAGGAACGGGTCCGGCGGACCCGGGTGGCCGTCGCCGGTCCCGATCCACGGAGCAAGCGCGGCGTCCCAGATCTGCGCGAAGGTCCCGTCGACGGGCAACAGCGCTCCTCCGGTGAGCGCGCCGGAGAAGGCGACCGGTGCCATGGTGAGCAGGCTGAGCGCGACCACCACGACGAGCACGGAGCCTAGGGTGAGCCGACGCCGCAGTGCCACGGCGGCACGTTCGGCCATCTCCAACTCGCTCGGGGCGCGCGCCGCCCGTCGTTCGGCCACGGCCTGCAGTCGACGGTCCCGGCGCAGTCGCCAGACGTCCCACCAGGAGGCCTGCAACGGCCGCAGGCGTCGGTACGGAAGCCTCCTGGTCGCACGGCCCTGACGGCGTGCCGAGGCGATCGCGCGCGGGTGGGCGAGGACGCCGAGGGCCAGGAACTCCTCTCCAGCCAGCTCGAGTTCCTTCGTCGCGATCCTCCAGATCGCCCGCACCGGTGCCGCGACGATCGCTGCGAGGGCAACGAGCGGCACCAGGACGGCCGGGACCTGGGCGAGCCGGACGTGCAGGATCGCCCGACGTCGGGCGCGGAACGAGCGCCGCGGCTCCTGTGCGCGTGGCTCCTCGGTACGCGATCCGTCGGCATCCCGGAGTCCGAAGTAGCCGGAGCGCGCATGCCGCACGACCGCGCGCGGCACCACGACCACCCGGTGGCCAGCGAGGCGGGCCCGGCGGGACAGGTCCCGCCCGTCCAGGAACGGCCCGAGAGCCGGGTCCGGGCCCCGCAGGGCACGCCACAGCGTCGCATCGATCAGCATGCCCGCCGTACCGACCGCGTAGACGTCCTCTCGACCATCATGCTGACCCTGGTCGATCTCACCGTCCTCGATGCCGGTGAATCGCTGGCCGTCGAACGTGGCGCTGATGCCCACCGAGATCAGCCGGTCCGGTTCGTCCCAGTCGACCTGCTTGGCACCGGCGATCGCGATCGCCCTGCTCCCCTCGACGGCGCCGAGCAGCTCGGCCAGTGCAACCGGCTCGGGCGCCGAGTCATCGTGGAGCAGCCACAGCCAGCGTCTGGCTCGACCATCGACGTCGTCGTCGGCGGCCGGGTCGAACCCACTCTGCGTCAGTGCGCGGCGAACCGCCGCGCCGAAGGTCCGTGCCCCGGGTGTCGGGACGATGGTGATGTTCTCGGGCGACAGGCCGGCATCGCTCGCGACCTGCCGCAGGTCCGCCGCCCGGGGCTTGCGCCCGAGTGCCGCGATCAGGAGGTGCTCGGGCGCGACGGTCTGCGCCGCGAGCGCCGCGAGCGTGGTGGGTAGGTACGGGGAGTCCGCCGCGCCCACCACCACGGCGAGCGTGTTCCAGGTGGGAGCGGAGTGAATATCAGCGGCGTTTGCCTTCATACTGCTTCACTCGGCAGGCGCCGAGGCCCGCTCAAATCGCTCGGCGCTTGAGCTTGCGGCGCTCACGCTCGGACAGGCCACCCCAGATTCCGAACCGCTCGTCATGCTCGAGTGCGTACTCCAAGCACTCCACCCGGACCTCGCATGACACGCAGACCCGCTTGGCCTCACGGGTGGATCCACCCTTCTCAGGGAAGAACGCTTCCGGGTCGGTCTGCGCGCAGAGCGCGCGCTCCTGCCAGGACAGCGCGCCGTCATCATCGACGTAGCCGTCCACCGGGAACGCGAGTTCAACACGCGGGGCCGGGACCGGATGCGGAATTCCGTTGGTGAGAGGTCCCTCTCCCAGAATGTTCCACACGGCTTACCCCAATCGTCGTACATGCCCCTTGCTCGGACACCCCGGGAACGAGGCGCTTGCATTGAATTACACGCGTGTAACCCGCCTGAGTCAAGCCGAGAGCGGATTTTGATGGCGGTCACCGGCGTGTCGTGCACGGCCTACGCTCGCAGGTATGGCGCACGATACCTCCCTCGACTCCGTCCTCGATCTGGTCGAGTTCTGGCAGGCCACCGATCCGACTTCGCCGCGGCTGACCTGGTACGGCCCGGACGGCGAGCGGGTGGAGCTCTCGGGCCGGGTCCTGGCGAACTGGGTCATCAAGGCGACCAATCTGCTCACCGAGGACGCGGTCGCCGGACCGGGCGTGGTCGTCGGGGTCGAACTGCCCGTGCACTGGCGTGGTCTGGTGTGGTCGCTGGCTGCCCTGCGGGCCGGGGCAGCGGTCGCGCTCGGGGACGGGAACGGCACCGACCCGGTTCCGCGGGCCGACGGCGCCGGGCCGGAGGCGGACACCGTCGTCACCGACCGCCCCGCCGGCGCGCACGGACGCGTTCGCGCAGGTGGGGCCGTCATCGCGGTCGCCCTACCGGCGCTCGCGAGATCCTTCGACGGTCCGCTCGGCTCGGGCGTGATCGACGGCGCAGCGGACCTGATGACCTACCCCGACGTGCTCACGATGCTCCCGGACGTGGACCCGGAGGCTCCGGCGGTCGAGGACGCGACGCATGCCGGCCTGCTCGCCTGGGCACGTCGTACGGCCGCCGACGCCGCCAGGCCCGGAACGGGTCGTCCGCCGTCGAAGGATTCCACCGGTTCGACGGCGACCGCGCCTCGCGTACTGGTGGCTGCGGCCGACCCACGCCTTGCGCTCGCCACGGCGTTGGCGGTCTGGGCCGAGCGTGGCTCGGTCGTGCTCGTCGGGGAGCCGCGTTCCGAGGCCGACCTCGCCCACCTCGCACAGGTCGAGGCTGTCACGGCCTGACGCGTGCAGGCCGGGCGTGTCGCTCAGGGCACCCCGGCCTGAGCGACCCGACCGGTCCCGGAGAGCCGTACTGTGCCCTCGTCCGCGGCCACGAACACGCACTGACCCCGGGCCAGGCTCACGCCGTCGGGATCACCGTCGGACGTCACGGCGAGCTCGCCATCGAGTCCGAGCAGCAGTCGTGGCCCTCGGCCGGGGAATCGGCGGCCATGCTGACCGTGGAGTGCGGCTACGGAGAGTTCGAAGTCGTCGACCGGTGCGTAGTAGACGCCGGTGCATTCGTCGAACATCTCCGGGGCGATCCGGATCGGCGGAGCGGCGACCCAGTCGACGGTCGCAAGGACTTCGGGGATGTCGACGCGCTTGGGGGTCAGGCCCGCCCGCAGCACGTTGTCGGAGTTCGCCATCAGCTCGACGGCGAAGCCGCTGAGATAGGCGTGCACACCGCCGGCCGGCACGAACATCGCCTCGCCCGGGTGCAGCGTCACGGGGTTGAGGAGCAGGGCTGCCACGGTGCCCGGGTCCCCGGGATAGGCCGAGGCGAGGTGGGTCACGATGGTGTCGGTGCGCGCCGACGGCGACCGCCCGTGCCCTAGCCGGGCCGCGCACGCGGCCGCGGTCTCCTCGACGGCTGATGCGCCGCCGTCGGCTCCGCTGACGAGCAGGTGCGTGAACGCGGCCCGCACCCCGGACGCCGTCGGGCTGGCCTGGAGATGGCCGAGCATGTCCCGGGCGAGCGGGGTGTCCAGACCGTCGAGCAGTTCGGCGGCGCGACGCGGAGCACGGAAGCCGCTGACCGCCTCGAAGTCCGTGAGCGCGTAGACGAGTTCGGGCTTGTGGTTCGCGTCGGAGTAGTTGCGCAGCACGGGGTCGACGCCTGACGCCTCCTCCCGCTCGTGGCCGGCCCGCGCCTGGCGCAGATCCGGATGCACCTGCAGGGAGAGCGGGCGCACCGGCGCGATGAGCTTGAGCAGGTAGGGCAGCGTCGGGCCGAACCGGGCCACGACGTCGGACCCGAGCAGTCGCTCCGGGTCAGCGGCCAGGTGGGTGAGCAGCTCACCGTCGTCGGCGAGGACCGACGGCGCAGCCGGGTGAGCACCGAACCAATGCTCGGCGACCGGCTGCTCGGTGGGCGTGGAACCCAGGAACCGCGGGATCACCGTGGTCGAACCCCAGGCGGAGTTGACGGGCGAGCCGACCAGGACCCTCACGAAGTTCCGTCCGTCCGGCGCGCGACCTCCGCCGGGGGCAGGTGCACCACCGGTGTCGCCTCCCGGCCGACATCGAGGTACCACCGGACCATCGCCTCCAGCCCTTCCGGCAGGGTCACGGACGGCTCGAAGCCCGTCGCCGCCACCCGGTCGGCGAGGAACGACGTCTCGGCGTTGGCGAGCTTGTGGATGCGCGCCGATGTGATCGGCAGATTGCGGCCGGTGGCGGCGGCGATCAGGTCGAACGGCTTGGCCGCCCAGAGAGCGGGGGCCAGCGGGATCCGCAGGCCGGGCTCGCGGCGCCCGAGAGCGGCGTAGACGGCGGAGACGACCTCGCGTGAGGTGAGGTCCGGCTTGTCGACATAGTTGTAGACCTCGTCCTGACCAGCCGCCACCTGCGGGGGCGCCGCCCACAGATGACCGATGGCGTCGACGACGTTCGTGACGTAGCACATGCTCTTGCGGTTGGCCCCGTCGCCCGCCGACAGGAACCGCCGCCGGTCGATCTGATGGATCAACCGGTAGACGTTCGCGAAGTTGCGTGGACCGAACACCACCGCGGGTCGGATGATCAGCGCGCGACGTCCTGGGGCGGAGCGTTCCCACTCCCGGTAGACCGCCTCGGCCGCGAGCTTGGAGCGACCGTAGTCGTTGACCGGGGCCGGGGTGGCGCTCTCCGACGGCGGAGCGTCCTGTTCGCCGTAGACGGCCACGGAGGAGTAGAAGCACAGGTTCGTGATGCCGTGGTGGTCCATCGCGGCGCACACGGCACGCGCACCGCCGACGTTCACGGACTCGAACGTCGCGGTGCTGATCCCGAAGTCGTGGTGGGCGGCGGCGAGGTTGAGCACGGCGGTACAGCCCGCCATCGCTTCAATGAGGGCGTCCACGTCGCGCACGTCACCGATGGTGGTCGGGGCGCCGTCGTGCGGGCCCTCGAACAGGTCGAACCGGACGAACTCGACGCCGAGTCCGGCGAACATGGGCGCCAGGTGCGAGCCCACGAAGCCGGAGGCCCCCAGCACGAGAACGCGGTCGGCGGAGGTGAGGACGTTGTCCACGCGGTCGGGATCCTTCCGGTTGGTCGATCGGCCCCACCATTATCGCCGCTCCTACGTTGGATCGGCCCAAACTGACCGACCGTGCCATGTCTGCGGGTCCAGCGACTATCGTGATGGTGGCCGCGAACCGTGCGTCTGGCCCCCTGATAGCCTGGAGGTACCCGATTCTCGTCTCGGTCGTGATGCCCGCGTACAACGCCGAGGCCACCGTCGGCGCCGCCATCGGATCCGTGCTCGCCCAGACCCACACCGACTGGGAACTGCTGGTCACCGACGACGGGTCGAGCGATGGCACTGGTGCGGTACTGGCCGAGGCCGCGGCCGCCGACGAGCGGATCCGCCCGGGCCGGACCGCTGGGCGCGCCGGTGCCGCAGGAGCGCGCAACGAGGCGATCGGCCGCGCGACGGGCGACTACATCGCGTTCCTCGACGCCGACGACCTGTGGTTGCCCACCAAGCTGGAGCGGCAACTCGCGTTCGCGGAGGCCGGGGACGTGCCCCTCACCTTCAGCTCGTACTACAAGGTGGCCGCGGACTTCGACGACGACCCAGCGCGGTGGCGGCCCAACGGACGGATCGTCCGCGCCCGTGACCGGCTCGACTACCGGGCAATGTTGCAGCAGAACCACATCGGGTGCCTCACCGCCATGTACGACCGGCGAACCCTCGGCACCAGGTACATGCCCGACCTGCGCAAACGGCAGGACTATGCCCTCTGGCTCTCGATCCTTCGCGACGGTGGCGAGGCCCGCGGGCTCGCGGAGCCACTCGCCCTCTACCGGGACGCCCGCGCCGACTCACTCTCGGCCAACAAGCTCTCCCTGGTGCGCTACAACTGGCAACTCTACCGGGACGTGGAGAAGCTCTCGCTACCCCGGTCGCTATGGGCCCTCGGCCAGACCACGGTGCGTTCGGTGCTCAAGGGCCGGATCTGACCGGTCGTCTCCCGGGAGGCCCAGCGGGTCCGGGAGACGACTCGACGATCAGGACTTGCCGACGACGATCCGCTGCACATCGTCCCAGTTCGCGGGATCGGTCACGTTCCGGCCGTCCACGAGCGCCTGGATGCCGGGTAGATCAGAAGGGGTGAGCCCGGCG
This sequence comes from Occultella gossypii, assembly GCF_019947135.1. Lineage (GTDB taxonomy): Bacteria > Actinomycetota > Actinomycetes > Actinomycetales > Beutenbergiaceae > Occultella > Occultella gossypii. The sequence continues at coordinate 180,648 of NZ_JAGSHT010000010.1, forward strand.
TACTCGGGGTGATCGGCCTGCACGATCGCGGCGTCCACCGCGCCGCCGAACTCGTAGGCGTCGAAGCCGTAGCCGGCCAGTTCCTCGGCCGTGTACATCGGGTCGTGCACGAGGACGGTGGCCCCGGCTTCGCGCAGCGCGGCGACGGTCGGGAACACGCCGGAGAACGCCGTTTCCTTGACCTTGCCGCGGTAGGAGGCGCCGAGCACCACGACGGTCTTTCCGGCCAGCCCACCGAGGGCACCGCCGGCCAGTCCCACCGTGTACGCGGGCATATCCATGTTCGCCTCGCGGGCCGCACGGACCACGGTAGCCTGCGGGTCCGTCCACAGGTACAGCCGCGGGTACACCGGGATGCAGTGTCCGCCGACGGCGATGCCCGGCCGGTGGATGTGGGAATACGGCTGGGAGTTCGACGCCTCGATGACCTGGTAGACGTCGATGCCGTTCTCGGCCGCGAACCGGCCGAACTGGTTCGCCAAGCCGATGTTGACGTCGCGGTACGTGGTCTCGGCGAGCTTCGCCATCTCGGCGGCCTCGGCGCTGCCCAGGTCCCAGACACCGTTGCCGCGCGGCAGATCCGGCCGATCGTCGAAGTCCAGAACCGCGCGGTAGAACTCGGTCGCCTTCTGTGCGCCCTCCTCGGAGAGCCCACCGACCAACTTCGGGTACTTGCGGAGGTCCTCGAACACACGGCCGGTGAGGACACGCTCCGGGGAGAACACGAGGTGGAAGTCCTTGCCCTCGGTGAGACCGCTGATCTCCTCGATCAGCGGCTTCCACCTGGTCCGCGTCGTGCCCACGGGCAACGTGGTCTCGTAGGAGACCAGCGTGCCGGGTGTGAGGTGCTCGGCCAGAGACCGGGTGGCGGAGTCCATCCAGCCGAAGTCAGGCTCCCAGGTCTCGTCGTTGACGAACAGCGGCACCACGATGACCACGGCGTCGCTCCCGGGCACGGCGTCGCCGTAGTCGGTAGTGGCCCGCAGTGTGCCGGCCGCGGTCGTCTCCGCGATCTTCCCGGCGAGGTGCGCCTCCCCAGGGAACGGCTCGGTGCCGGCGTTCACGAGGTCCACCACGTTCTGGTTGACATCGACCCCGACGACCTCGTGGCCCTTGCTGGCGAACTGCACTGCGAGGGGGAGTCCGATCTTGCCCAGCGCAACGACGGTGATCTTCACGTGTGTCCTCATCCGGTAGGGAAGGCGTCTGAATGCCCGGTGTATAGGCTACCGGTGCCGCCCGGAGTGGGCGCATCCCCGCACGTGAGGTCACCATCACATGAAGGTTCTGTCCGTGGTCGGCGCACGACCCCAGTTCGTCAAGCTCGCCCCCATCGCGGAGGCATTCGCCGGTTCGAGCGACGAGCACGTCATCGTCCACACCGGGCAGCACTACGACGCTGCGATGTCGGACGTGTTTTTCGCCGATCTCGCGATCCCCGCCCCGGACGTGCACCTGGGGGTCGGTTCGGGCAGCCACGGCGTGCAGACAGGCACAATGCTCTCCGCGATGGACGCCGTCCTGGACGAACACCGACCCGACTGGGTGCTCGTTTACGGAGACACGAACTCAACCATCGCCGGCGCACTGTCCGCCGTGAAGATGCACTTGCCGGTCGCCCACCTCGAGGCGGGCCTGCGCTCCTTCAACCGCGCCATGCCGGAGGAGCACAACCGGGTGCTCACCGACCACGCGGCGGATCTGTTGCTGGCGCCGACAGCGGTCGCCATGCGCCACCTCGCCGGCGAGGGCCTCGCCGCGCGTAGCGTGCTCGTCGGTGACGTGATGACCGACGTGTGCTTCCGGGTGCGCGACGCGGTCGCCAGCACTGCGCCCGACCTGCCCGACGGCGTCCGGGCCGGCGGATACGTCGTCTCCACGATCCACCGGGCGGAAAACACCGACGACCCCGATCGTCTGCGGGCGATCATCAGCGCCTTGGCCAACGCCGGCACCCCGGTGCTGTTGCTCGCGCACCCCCGCCTCATCGCTCGCTGCGCCGAGTTCGGCATCGACCTCAAGGCGAGCGCGACACTCCATACCGCAGCGCCCCTTCCGTATCCGCAGATGGTCCAAGCCGTCACCCACAGCGTGGGGGTCATCACCGACTCCGGGGGGCTACAGAAGGAGGCCTTCCTCCTCGGCCGGCCATGCACGACACTGCGCACCGAGACCGAGTGGGTCGAGACCCTGACCGACGGTTGGAACGTGCTCCTGCCCGGACTTGAAGGGCTGGCCGACCTGGCCGCGCGGCCCGCGCCGTCGGCCGCACGGTCGTCCCCCTACGGCGACGGTCACGCGGCTTCCGCAGTTCTCGACGCCCTGCGGGCTGCCCACGTCTGAGCGAACACGCGACGGCCCGGCCCTGCGTCAGCAGGACCGGGCCGCAGTCGTACTCTGGGTTCTCAGACCTCGATCTGGACAGTCTGCCCCGTCTTCGCCGACTCGATGGCCGCTTCGGCCACGGCGACGGTCGCGTAACCCTGTTGCATGGTGACGATATCCGCAGGCTTGCCAAGGACTGCGTCACGGAAAGCCTCGTGCTCGGTCTTGAGCGGCTCGGGCTTGCTGATCGCGAACCGCACCACATCTCCCTCGGAGACGCCGCGGAACTGGGCGACGTCGTCCCACTGGGTCTTGACGAGCCCGTTCGAGTAGAAGGTCAGGTCCGCCAGCAGTGTGTCCGCCAAGAACGTGCCCTTCTCCCCCGTCACGACCGTGAGCCGCTCCTTCATCGGGGAAAGCCAGTTGACGAGGTGGTTCGTGACAATGCCTCCGGAGAGCATGCCGGTGATGGCCACGAGATCCTCGAACTCGCGCCCGCTCTTGAATGCGGTCCGCGCCGCGACCGAGGTGTAGGGCTGCTGCGCCACCCAGGCCGTCAGGTCGATGTCGTGGGTCCCTAGGTCCTTGACCACGCCGACGTCCGCGATCCGGGCGGGAAACGGTCCCTGACGCCGCGTCGCGATCTGGTAGACGTCACCGAGCTCGCCGGCCTCAAGTCGAGCCCGTAGCGACTGCAGCGCCGGGTTGTACCGCTCGATGTGCCCGACGGCGCCCACGAGGCCCTTGCTCTCGAACGCCTCAGCGAGCGCGCGGGCCCCCTCGGTGTCCTTGGCGAGGGGCTTCTCGATGAGAGCGTGCACCCCGGCCTCGGCCAGCGCAAGCCCTGCCGCGGTATGGAACTGGGTTGGCACGGCCACCATCGCGTAGTCAACGCCCGCGGCGATCAGAGCATGGACGTCAGGAAGGACCTCGAGGTCCCCGGCCACGCCATGGGGGTCGCCGCCCGGATCGGCGACGGCCACCAGATCAACGCCCTCCAGAGAGCGCAGGACGCGGGCGTGGTGACGGCCCATCATGCCGAGGCCGATGAGGCCGGCGCGCAGGTTCGCCATCACGCACCCGCCTTCGCGACCGCGTTGACGGCAGTGACGATGCGGTCCAGGTCTCCCTGCGAGAGGGAGGGGTGCACGGGCAGCGAGATGACCTCGCGCGCCGCCTTCTCCGTCTCCGGCAGGTCGAGGCCGGGTGCGTAGCCCTTGAGCGACTCGAGGCGGTGGTTCGGGATCGGGTAGTAGACGCCGCAGCCCACTGCGTGCTCCTCGCGCAGCGCGGTGGCGAACGCGTCCCGGTCACCTGAAACGCGAATCGTGTACTGGTGGTAGACGTGCGTGGCCCCCTCGGCGACGGCCGGGATGAGCACACCCTCGAGGTTCTCGTTCAAGAACGCGGCGTTGTCCTGGCGGGTCTTGGTCCAGCCCGCGATCTTGGTGAGTTGTACCCGGCCGATCGCGGCGTGGATGTCAGTCATCCGGGCGTTGAAGCCGATGAGCTCGTTCGCGTACTGCTTCTCCATGCCCTGGTTGCGCAGGAGACGCACGTTGCGTGCGATCTCGTCGGTGGCGCAGGAGACCATGCCACCCTCGCCGGAGGTCATGTTCTTCGTCGGGTACAGCGAGAACATCGCGAAGTCGCCGAAGGACCCGACCGGCGCCCCGCCCAGGGTCGCCCCATGCGCCTGGGCCGCGTCCTCGAAGAGTCGCAAGCCGTGCTCATCGGCGATGGCGCGCAGTTCGGCCATCGCGGCCGGGTGACCGTATAGGTGCACCGGCATGATGCCCTTGGTGCGCTCCGTGATCGACGCCCGGACGCTCGCCGGGTCGAGATTGAAGTAGGTCCCTTCGATGTCCGCGAACACCGGGGTGGCGCCGGTCAGTGCCACGGAGTTGCCGGTGGCTGCGAACGTGAACGAGGGCACGATGACCTCATCGCCCGGTCCGACACCGGCGGCGAGCAGCCCGAGGTGCAGGCCGGACGTGCCTGAGTTGACGGCCACGCTGGTGCGCCCGCCCACGAGCTGGGCGGCGAACTCCTGCTCGAACGCCGCAACCTCGGGCCCCTGCGCGATCATGCCGCTACGCAGCACGCGATCTACCGCGGCGCGCTCCTCGTCGCCGACGATCGGCTTCGCCGCTGGGATCATGGGTTGGTTCACTTCGACTCCTCCGTGTGCTGACCGGCCAGCGTGAGCACGCCACCGGATTCGTGATACATCTCGCCAGTGGTCGGGCACCGCCACTGTCCGTCGCCGACGTCTTCCAGCGGCACACCCGCCCGGCCGACCCACTTGATCCGCCGCGCCGGAACGCCGGCGACAAGGGCGAAGTCCGGCACATCCTTGGTCACGACGGCACCCGCCGCCACGGTCGCCCAGCGGCCGACCGTCACAGGTGCTACGCAGACGGCGCGGGCACCGACCGAGGCGCCCTCGCGCAGCGTCACCCCGACGGCCTCCCAGTCGGCGCCGCTCTTGAGCGACCCGTCCGGGTTCACCGAACGCGGGAACGTGTCGTTCGTCAGGACCGCTGCCGGACCTACGAACACGCCAGCTTCCAGCACGGCCGGCTCGTACACCAGCGCGTAGTTCTGCACCTTGCAGTTATCGCCCACCCGCACTCCGGTGCCGATGTAGGCGCCGCGCCCGACGACGCAGTTCTCACCCAGAACCGCGTGCTCGCGGACCTGGGCCAGGTGCCAGACGGATGACCCGTCACCGATGGTGGCGCGGTCATCAACGTCCGCGGTATCGACGATGCGCACGTTCAAGGGTGAGTCCTCCGGTAGCAGAAAGAATGTGGCCGAGCCGCGTCAAGGGTACCGTCCACCCGCTGCCCGCCCGGGACCAAAGGTCCCGGGTGAGCAGGTGTGAGGGACGCCACGTCAGCGCCGCCGGTCACGCGCCGCCGGCGTCGAACTGTTCGGTGAGGTAGGGGATGAGTGCCACGGAGTACTCCGCCGACAGGTGGCTGTAGTCCCGGTAGACGATCAGGTCACCAATCACGGGATAGCACGTCGTCTCATCGCAGAACCGATCAGACAGGTCGATCAGGTTGACTCCCGGCGGCGGCGCGCCCGCGGCCGCGGCCATGAGCGGGTCCGGCGGCAGCGAGATCGCCCGGTCGGTCGCGCAGTCCAGCGGATCATCGGTCAGCGCGAGGCAATCGGGCACGTTCTCGCCCTGGGTCCGTGGGACAGCCGCGATCACATGGACCTGGTGACCCTGCTCAACCCAGCCGGCCCAGACGGCGGCGAACCCGTCGACGGCCGGATCTGCCATTGGCGTTCCGGCAGGGGACTCGTACTCGTACGCCGAGGAGTACGCGGTCGTGACGATGTCCGTGATCTCCGGGTGCGCGGCCAGCTCCGCCGTGACCGCGGCAACCCATTCCTCACACAGAACTCGAGCCTCGTTCGTTTGCTCGCTGGGCAGTGTCCGGACAGCTTCGGAGGCGGGACAGCTCGTCTTGGTGTACGTGTGCACGCGCCAGTTCCGCTCCTGGCCGATGGTGTCCAGTGCCGTGAACCATTGGGTCGCATGCGAGTCTCCAACGATCGCGATGACCCGCTCTGGGTTCGGGTCCGTGCTCCCGATCGTGCAGGTGTCGATCGCGGCGGACGTCAGCCCTTGCTGGCATCCGCGGTAGGGCGGATCAGTGTTCTGCTGGGAGACCACTTCCGGCGCCGGCACCACAGGTCCCTCACCGATGACGGATGCGCACCCGCTGTCCGTCCCGATCGCGGCGGGACCGAAGCAGTCCGTACCCGACGCTTCCTGGAACTGGATCCTGGCCTGTTCCTCACGCACGGACAGCGACGAATTGATCCCGAGTCCCATGGCAACGACGACGACCATCCCAACCGCCGCGAACTGATAGGCATGCGACCTCGCCCCGGCCATCCAGCCAGTACCCCGGAACCGGTCCTCGACGAGCGTCTTCGTCCCCCACGCGAGCACGATCGTGACCGCCGCGATGACGACCTTCTGCCAGGCCACAAGAGTCGTCCCCGTGACGTACGGTACGACGACGATGATCGGCCAGTGCCACAGGTAGACCGAGTAGGAGATGTCGCCGACGAACTCCATCGGGCGCCGTGACAACCACCGCCCGGCACTCCACCAATGCGGCGTGGCGCCGGCCAGCATCACGGCGGCAGCCCCGAGGGTCGGGACTCCCGCGAGCCACCCGGGAAACTGCGTGGCGCCGTCGTAGACGAAAGCGCTGAACACGATCGCGGCAAGTCCGACGAGACCGATCACGGGGGCCCACCGCCGCGGGAGCCGCAGCGGCAAGAGTGCCAACAATGCGCCGATCACGAACTCCCAGACTCGTGTCGGCGTCACGAAGTAGGCCGCGGACTGGTCCTGCGACGTCTGCACCACCGACCAGACCAAGGAGGCGACCCCGACCGTCCCGAGCACCGTGGCGAGAACCCTGCGTGGCGATCCCGTCGCACTCGAGTGTCGGAGCACGCCGACCGTGAGCAGCACCAGCAACGGCCAGAACACGTAGAACTGCTCCTCGACGGACAGCGACCAGAAGTGCTGCGCGACGGTTGGCACGTTGCCCTGGGCCATGTAGTCGACTGCGTCCGAGGCCAGCACCCAGTTCTGTACGTAGAGCGCGCTGGCACCGATCTGTCTGGCGGTCTGGCCCCAGAGGGTCTCCGGCACCCACAGCACCGTCGCCAGCGCCGAGACGGCGAGGACGAGCAGAGAGGCGGGCAACAGCCGTCGGATCCGGCGGGCCCAAAAGTTGAGCAAGGAGAGCGTGCCGCTGCGCTCGACCTCACGATAGATGTGTGCGGTGATCAGGAATCCGGATATGACGAAGAACACATCGACGCCGACGTATCCACCTGGCAGGCGCAGTGGCCAGAGGTGATAGGCGACGACGAGGCCCACCGCTACTGCGCGCAAACCCTGGATCTCAGGGCGGAACCCGCCTCGGCCTTTGGCTCGTTCCGCCTGCACGCCCAGCTGTCCTCCACGTTGTCGTATTCCTGGGCGAGCATAGCCCGCGGCACACCGTGGCCAGCCGCCTGCGGCATCGGGGCCTTCGGTTCGTCCTATCCTTGAGTGCTGGCCGCCGCTAGTCGAGTGCTGGCCGCAGCGCCGCAGTCCGGATCCCGACGTCACCGAGAGAGAGCCATCCATGGCGAGTGTCACCGCGACCACCGCGCCGGCCGATGAACTCCATGTCTACGAGCCGCACAAAGCTGGCCTGCCGAAGTTGGGCCCCTACTTCAGGCAGCTCTGGTCCCGCCGGCAGTTCGCCGCCGAGTTCTCCCGCGCGGGGATCCGCGCAGCGAACACGCAGACTCTCTTCGGTCAGCTCTGGCTGGTCCTCAACCCGACGCTCCTCGCGCTGGTCTATTACGTTCTCGTGAGCGTGCTCCGCCGGAACGCCGGCGGGATCGAGACCTTGGCACACATCACCTGCGGGCTCTTCCTCTTCTACTTCGTCTCGGGCAGCATCAGCCAGGGAGCTCAGTCCGTGACTGGTGGCGGGAAGCTCATCATGAACATGAACTTCCCCAGGTTGCTGCTGCCGTTCGCGGCTGTGCGGACGGCGTTCTTCCGGTTCCTGCCGACGCTGCCGGTCTACTTCCTCATCCACATCCTCGCCGGTGGGGTTTGGAGTCCGCAGATGCTGCTCGCGGTCGTGTTCCTCGGGCTGACCGTCATCTTCTGCATCGGGATGGCCGCGATCTTCGCGACCGTCCAGGTCTACTTCCGGGACACCTCGAGCTTTCTGCCCTACCTCCTGCGCATCTGGCTGTACCTCTCGCCGGTGCTCTGGTTCGCCGACGAAGCCCCGGAGCAGTTCAAAGACCTCATGGTGCTCAATCCGCTGTATTCGCTGATCGGCAGTTGGACCGACCTGCTGCTGCGCGGGATCATCCCCGAACCGAAGATGTGGTTCGCCGCACTGGCTTGGGCGGTCGTCGCGTTCGTGGGCGGATCACTGCTGTTCATGTCTAGGGAGCGTGAGTTCACTGTCCGTCTCTGATCCCCGATCGACGTCAGAATCGACGACCGCTGAGGCACCGGCCGAAACCATCATCCCTGCCGATGTGACAGCCGATCCGGTGCCCGAGGTCCCAGCCAAGCGATCGGTGACGCCCACCGAGCCTCCGGTCGTGTCCGTTCAGAACGTCTCCATCACCTACAGGACTACGTTCGAGGCCGCGCCCACGCTCAAGAGCACCATCGTCCGCCTCGGCCGGGGGGAACGGCAGGTGAAGGTCGTCGACGCGATCAAGGACATGTCGTTCGACATCAAGCCAGGTACGTCGGTGGGCATCATCGGGGCGAACGGAGCCGGGAAGTCGACGCTGATGCGCGCACTTGCCGGAGTCTTGCCTCCCAGCCAGGGACGCATCGAGGTCCGGGGTCGGATCAGCGCGCTCCTCGCCCTCGGCGTCGGGTTCAATCCGAACCTCACCGGACGGGAGAACGTGATTCTGGGCGGCCTCGCGGCCGGACTGTCACGAAGCCAAGTCAACGAACGCGCTGCCGAGGTCGCGGAGTTCGCCGAGATCGGCGACTTCATGGATATGCCGATGCGGACGTACTCCTCGGGTATGTATCAACGCCTGGCATTCTCGGTATCGGTGCACATGGATCCCGACATCCTGCTCGTGGACGAGGCACTCTCGGCCGGTGACGCAAGTTTCAAGGTCAAGGCGACCGCGAAGATGGCCGAACTCATGGAGGACGCCCGGGCGATGTTCCTGGTGTCCCACTCGCTCGGTTCGATACGCGAGATGTGCAACGAGGTGCTCTGGATCCACAAGGGCAAACTGATCATGCAGGGCTCGCCGCGCCGGGCGATCCGCGCGTACACCAACTTCCTCAAGGTGGGCGAGAACGCCTATACCTTCGAGGACCTCTGACGGAAACGTGCACCAGTTCGATCTGTCCATCATCACCTCGGCGCATGACGTTGCCGACGCCCGGCTGCACCGTCAGGTCGCCGCCCTTAGACGCGCCGGAGTCAGCGTCGAGATCCTCGGTCTCGGCGCCATGACGGACGGGCCCCAGGGCGCCCAGGTGCGAGTCTGGCCACGTCGACACGGCCTCCGACGTGCCTGGTTCGCGATGTCCCTGCCATGGCGGTCGCGAGGCCGCGTGGTGATGGCCTTGGATCCCGACTCATCGTTCGCGTCCTGGTTGGCCGCGAGACTCACCCGGAGGCGGGTTGTCAGCGACGTTCATGAGGACTATCGCGCCGTCCTCTCGGACCGTGTCTGGGCCCGGGGTATCCGCCGAGTCCCCGCTGCGGTGTGGGCCCGGCTGGGCATCTTCGCGGCAAGCCACTCCGACGCCGTGATCGTCGCCGATGTCCACCTGTTACCCGAATTGAACAACCGCGTGCTCCTGCGCAACCTCCCGGACCTGGCCATGCTGCCAGAACCGGCAGTTCCGCAGGCGCCGCCGCGAGCGCTCTACATCGGCGATGTGCGCGCGAGTCGCGGCCTGTTCACGATGCTCGACGCAATCGCCGCCGCCCCCGGCTGGCGGCTCGAGCTCATCGGTCCCATGGCCGATTCGGACCGGAGCCGGTACGAGGATCGCCTCGCCAGTGACCCCGATCTTGCCTCGCGGGTGCAATGGCACGACCGGCTCCCACCACAGGAGGCCTGGACAGCGGCGGCTGGTGCGAGTGTCGGGTTGTCGCTGCTGGACGACACGCCGGCGTTCCGGGCCGCCATGCCGTCCAAGGTCTTCGAATACCTCGCCACGGGTCTTCCAGTACTCACCTCCGCGCTCCCCCGGCCCGCCGAACTCGTCCGCTCCATCGGTGCCGGGGCTGTGGTCACCGGCGCGGCCGAGGCCGCCGAGGTGCTCGGCCGTTGGGCCGGTGAGCCTGACGACCTGGCCCGAACCCGCGAACGGGTACTCGCCTGGCGCACGAGCGAACTCGTCGGAGCCAAGCCCACAGCGGACTTCGTCAGCACCGTCACCAGCCTTGTCAACGACACATCCGGAACTGATTCCTCGGGGGACAACGAGTGAGCACACGCAAGCCACGGCTGGTCATCGTCGTACAGAGCAAGATCACCGGTGATTCCCGCGTGCAGAAGGCCGCGCTATCGGCAGCCCGGGCAGGCTGGGAGGTCGCCCTGCTCGGCTTCGACGGGATCGGCGGGGAGCCCAGATCCTGGCTCGGACCCGTTCGGGTGATCCGGCGCGGGATCGGGACCGCGCACCGCGACGCGTACGCTGCCCGGTGGCTCGAGATCCGCGAGCCCCTATTTCCAGGTGCCTATCGTCACTGGTCCGAGCGGGCCAACGCCGGCCGCAGGCTGAGCCGCCGGATCCGCCGGGAACGCAACCAGCTCCCCCAGGACGGAGGGATCACCGCGATCCTTCGGCGGTCGCTGCTCGAGGCGCGCCTGGTCGCTCCGCGCCTGACCCACAAGGTCAGGTCCTGGGGGGCCGGCAGCCATCACAGCGCACTCCCGGTCAAGGCTGCCGACGAGGTCACGTGGCGGGAGGATCTGCCCGCCTTCCTCGACTGGCGGGATGCGTTCGCACCGGCCCTGGTGACACTGGCCCCTGATCTGATCCACTCGAACGACCCTGCGATGATCGGTGTGGCGCACGAGGCCGTCTCCGCTCTCCGAGCCCGTGGCCACGCGGTGGGTTGGATCCACGATCTTCACGAACACGTTTCCGCCGTGGACTGGGGCTCGGAGCGGATCACAGCCGCCTACGTGGACCACGAGCGCGAGTACATCCAGGCACCCGACGCCCTGGTCACGGTCAGCCCGGAGATCGCGCTGATGCTCGCCGACGAGTACGGGCTCGATGAGCCACCGGCAGTCGTCCGAAATGCCCCGCTCGCCGATGTAAGCGTCGAGGATGCACCGAGCCTGCGCGAGCGAATCGGGCTGGCCGCGGGCGTCCCACTGATCGTGAGCAGCGGGTCCGTCGACCCTCGCCGCGGCCTTCACACCGTCGTCGAAGCGTTGGCGACCCTGCCGGACGTGCATCTGGCGATCGTCACGCGGGAGCCCGAGACCAGCGCCGGTCCGTTGCGTGATCTGCTGAAGAGCGCCGCGGCCCTCGGTGTCCGGGGTCGGGTGCACACCGCGCCCTACGTCCCGACGTTCCAGATCTCGGCGTATCTGTCCTCGGCCGACATCGGAGTGTTCGCTGGTATCCACTACCCGAACTACGAGGCATCACTGCCGACCAAACTGACCGAGTACCTCCACGGGGGCCTGCCACTCCTGGTCAGCGACTTGGCCACACCGTCGGCGTTCGTGCGCGAGCACGGCGTCGGCGAGGTGTTCATCGCCGAGGACGCCGCCGACCTCTCCCGTGCCGTCAGTGCCCTTCTCGCCGACCTGGCGACCTACCGGGCAGCGATCACCGGGCCGCTGCTCGAGGAACTCTCGTGGCAGCACCAGGCCACCACGCTGTTGGACCTCTACACCAGCGTCAGCGGGATCGAACCGGAGGCGCCCACGGACCCGACGCCCTGGGAGGTGTCCGAGTCCGATACCGGTGCGCTCGACCCGTGGCCCGCCCTTGAGCCGGTCCACGATCCGCAGCCCGCCTCGGAGACGGTCGACGATCCGGACCCGGATGCCGACGAGATCGATGCGGACGACGAGGTCGACGCCCTACGTCACCCGGAGGGCGCGCAACCCCGCCTGGAGGCCGTTGAGGATCGCGGCTGAACGATTCAGCCGACCGGCCCGCCACGCCAGCGGGACGGCGTCGGCGTCCAGAGCGACGATGACATCGGCGGACTCCAGAGCGCCAAGCGCTGCAGGGTTCCGGGCGCCGGCCCGCTCGAATCCCGCGGCATTGCTTCGGCGGAGCAGCACGTCGACAATATGACGCGGTGCCCGCTTGGCCGTCACCTTGCGCAGTGGTCGCAGCGGGCTCGCCGAGACGACGATGACATCGACGCCCTCGATGGGCGCCGAACCGGCCAGCACCACGCACACGCGGACGTCGTCGGGCGCCTGCCGCACGAACTCCGGCACCGCGGCGGCACCATCCACTGCGCCGACCAGGAGCACGATCGACCTCATCCGCGTGACTCCGACGGCGTCGTGGCCACATCCCGGAGCACCCGGAGCCGCGGTGCGAGCTGGCGGTCCCGGCGGAAACGGTCGGCGTACGCCCGGGCGGCGTCCCGCTGGGTCGCGTCAGCCGTCTGGGAGAGCTGCCAGCCGCGCCCGAGCGCCGCCGCGATCGCGGACGCGTCGATCGACTCGGTGGCGGTCCACAACGGATGGCCGTCCAGGACCGACGTCGCAGCACTCCTGGCGTCGTGGACGGAGACGATCGGTTTACCGGTGGCGAGGTACTCGAACACCTTGCCGCTGGTCACATAGCGGCCGGCGCCCAGCGCCAGGACGAGCACGTCGACCCGGGAGTAGTAGTCGCCGACGTCCTGCTTGGGCACGGGACCGTCGTACGAGACCCCGATGGCACGCCCGCGCTCGATCGTTGCCAGCATCTCCGGATCCGGGACCGCGAAGTACCCGAGATAGCCCGCCAGCGAGAGGGTCGCGTGCGGCGGCAGCGATCCACGGCGTTTCGCCAGCTCCCAACCGTCGATGAGTGCCGCCAGTGGCACCATGCGGGTCATGGTGCCGAGGTACCCGAACCGCGGATGCGACCGGTCGCCGTCGCCGACCGTCATGGGCGACACTGCCGCACCCCGAGTCTCGGTGCCCGGCTCGTCGCCGCCGAGAAGTTCGGGATCCCAGCCGTTTGCGACGACGTGCATCCGATCCGCGTGCACTCGATAGCGGTCCGCATGCCAGTCGCGGATCGGCGCGTTCACGAACCAGATCTCACGAGCCCGCGCGATGAGGCGATCCTCCCATCGCCCGACTCTCGAGCGATGACTCGCCAGGGTCACGCCCGAGAACACATCGAGGGTCCATGCGTCGCGATAGTCGAGCACATAGGGCACCCCCTCCTCGAAGAGGGCGTCCGCCGCAGCGAAGGTCACATAGGGGTTCGCGGTCGCCAGCACCAGATCCACCGGGTCGGTCTCCTGGATGCGGCGGGCGGCTCTCTCCAGCGGCGCACGCCACGGACCGTATCCACGCTCGGGGAACGTCACGGTGTCCAGGGCCGCGCGCCACCGGTGCCATACCTGCGGCAGGTGCGCACGGAGCCACGAGTAGGTGCGGATATCCGCATCCTGCGCCGGCCACTCGAACGGGACCCGGACCACGTCGATGCTCGGGTCGATCTGGGACTCCAGAGATGGATCGGTACCCGTGTACTGCTCGAACGTGTCCCGACCTGCAGTGAGCACCGTCACCCGCCAGCCCGACCTTGCGAACTCGTTCGCCGTGGCCAGCGCCCGATACACGCCGCCGCCGCGGCACGGCGGATAGCCCCACGCAACGTAGAGAAGGTGAGGTTGCGTCACGTCGTGGTCTTTCGGTCGGCGGGCCCGGCGTGGGTTCGATTCCCGGCCATCGTTACAATAGCGTGGCCGTGAGAGCAGGAGCGTGCCGCATCCTGATCACCAGGAAGGGAAATGGCCGTGACCGACTCGGGGGCGCAGGGACTGCGCCGTGTGTGGAGACGGGTACCGAAACCGCTCCGTGACCGGCTCCGGCCGCTGCGCGATCTCATCAAGAAGCCTGCTGTGCCCGCCGCACCCACACCGCCGGAGCCGACCGTCGAAGCGGCGCCGCAGCCACGACCGATCACACTCCCCGAAGGGCTCCAACCACGGCCGGTCCCTTCATCGGCTGGCATCCGGGTGTTCATCGGTCCGGCCAACCATGCGGGGCAGGGGTTCCAGTGGGCACGCGCCCTGGAACGCACGGCTGAGGATGTCTCAGCGGTCTCGTTCGCTCCCACGCGCGAGGCCGGGTTCTCCTTCGAAGTCGACTACACGGTGCCGGTAGGCATCTATTGGGACAACGAGATCTGGGCGCGGGATCAACTCGGGTACCTGACCGATTCATTCACCCACGTCGTCTTCGAGGCCGAGCAACCACTGCTCGGGGTCTTCATGCGTGAGGACTTCAGCACCGAGGCAAGGTTGTTGCGAGATCGTGGCGTCCACATCGCCACGATCTGCCACGGCAGCGACATCCGACTCCCCAGCCGACACATCCAGGAGAATCCCTGGTCCCCGTTCCTGGTTCCTGGCTACCGCAAGACGAAGGAGCTCGAGGTACTGGCCCGCCTGAACGCCCGCCGCCTGGCTGAGCTCGAGGCTCCAGTGTTCGTGTCCACCCCGGATCTCCTGGACGACCTACCTTCCGCCACGTGGTGCCCGGTGGTCGTCGAGCCTCGGCGCTGGCGGGCTGAACGCCCGGCGACGCATGCGCTACCCGTTGTCGTCCATGCACCGAGCCGTGCGGAGGTCAAGGGGACCGACCTGATCGAGCCCACGCTCGAACAGCTCCACGCCGAAGGCATCATCGAGTACCGGCGGATCACGAAGATCCCATCGGCGAAGATGCCCGCCGTCTACCAGGCAGCCGACATCGTTCTGGACCAGTTCAGAATCGGCAGTTACGGTGTGGCCGCCTGCGAGGCGATGGCGGCCGGATGCGTCGTGCTCGGCAATATCCGTGACTCAGTCCGTGAACACGTGGCGCAGAGCACCGGTCTCGACGTTCCGATAGTCCAGGCCGACCCGGACACCCTGTCCACGGTGCTGCGCGACCTCCTTGATGCGCGAGAGGGCTGGCCCACCGTGGCAGCGGACGGTGTGAACTTCGTGGACCAGGTCCACGACGGCACCCGATCGGCCGAGGTGCTCGGTGCCTTCCTCGGGACGAGCCGATGAGCAGACGCGACCGGTTGATCACGAGGTTGACCCGCGCGGTCGCAGACTCGCGCCGTCATCTGCCTGGGCCGCTTCGACGGCTCATCACGGCACTCAAGGATCGGCTCCCCCGCACCACGGTCGAGCGTGCCATGGGCCGGGAGGTACGTGTGAGCACCGCAGCGGATGGCGAGGACGGTCGACCGGCGGTGCCCGACACGCCGGTCCGCCTCTTCGTCGGTCCGGCGAACTTCGCCGGGCAGGGGTATCTGTGGGCGCGGGCCGTCGAGCGATGCGTTCCGGGGGTGTCCGCAGTCTCGTTCGCCCCCCATGTGCCTGGAGCATTCGACTTCCCGGTCGACTACCGGGTGCCGCAGGCGACCTACCTCGACGATTTCGAGTTCCACGAACGCCACCTGGCGTACGTGCGTGGAGAGTTCACGCACGTGCTCTTCGAGGCTGCGCGGCCGTTGTTCGGGCGCTCCTATGGTCTCAATTTCCTGAATGAGTCGAAACTGCTGACCAAGGCCGGACTGGCTGTCGCCGTCATCGCCCACGGCACCGACGTCCGGCTCCCCAGCCGGCATGCGGCAACCTACGCCCACTCGCCGTTCCGGGGAGATCTGGTCCCTGAGACACCGCTGCTCGAGGATCGGGCGGTGCGCAACCTCGCCCGGATCGCAGCCTTCACCGGACCGGCGTTCGTCTCGACGCCCGACCTCCTTCTCGACCTCCCGTCCGCGACCTGGTGTCCGGTCGTCGTCGACGTGGACCGTTGGCACACGGCACTCCCACCGATGGAGCGCCGGATCCCGTTGGTGGTGCATGCGCCGAGCAAGAGTCACGTCAAGGGGACCGATCTGGTCGAGACGGCGCTCGAGGGGCTCGTGGCCCGTGGCCTCATCGACTATCGCCGGATCGAGGGCGTGCCCGCGGCAGAGATGACCAGGGTGTACACCGAGGCGGACATCGTGCTCGACCAGTTCCGCCTCGGCAGTTACGGCGTGGCCGCGTGTGAGGCCATGGCGGCCGGCCGCGTCGTGATCGGGAACGTCTCCGAGTTCGTCCGCGATCACGCCGCCGACGCATGCGGGACCGAGCTGCCGATCATCCAGGCGGACGGGACCGACCTGGCCCGTGTCGTCGAGAGCATTCTCGACGACCCTTCCGCCGCACGGGAGCGGGCGGCCGCCGGAATCCGGTTCGTTCGTGCCGTACATGACGGTGCCGCTTCGGCCGGTATCCTTCAAGACTTCCTCCAGGAAGGGCAGCAGTGACCTCGGATCGCCCGCCACACGTCGTCTACATGCCCGGCAACGACGTCCTCGTCGACGCCCGGGTCCTGAAGTACATCGCCAGCGCGGACTCCCTCGGGCTTCGGGTCACCGGGATCGGAGTCGTGCGCAAGGGGTACCACCGCAGTTTCGCCCTCGGCAACGCCCACATCTTGGTGGAGCCGGTGCCGATCCCGCAGACTGCGGCCACGACCGCGCCCGCTGGGCGCCCATCGCTGGGCGTCGTGGTACGCGACCTCATCCGTCCCGACGCCGACACCCACGACCGGCTGGAGGCCCGCCGCCGTGCCACCGCGAAGCGTCGGCGCGGCGCCGCCCGCGCAGTCCGCGAACGCAAGCACGGGGCGCTCGCCTACCCGGTGGCCGTCTTCCACCAGGGTCAGATCGCGCTTGAGCGGGCCTACAACAAGGTCCTCGGGATTCGGGTCGGAGGTACTCCCGAACCGGTGTCGGTCGCGGACATCACCGACCGGGACCAAGCCATCGCGCACTACCGCAAGCACCCCGAGCTGAGCCGCTGGCGCGAGGTCCTGCCCAACGCCCAGGCCGACGAGGAGTCGCTCGGACGACTCCTGGACGAACTGCGGCCGGACATCATCCACGTCCATGACGTGTTCATGCTCGGCGTCGCGGTGAACGCAGCAGACCGGGCCGCCGCGAGCGGTCGCGACGTCAAGCTCGTGTACGACGCCCACGAGTACATCGCCGGAGTCGCCGTGGTACCTGCGCTGACCATCGGGGCCTACTGCGATCTGGAGCGTGAGTTCGTACCGCGGATGGACCGCGTCATCACGGTCTCGGAACCACTGGCCGGTTGGCTGACGCGTGACTACGGACTCGACCGCGCCCCGGACGTGGTGCTGAACGCCCCGATGGTGGGTGTGCCACCGGACGGCTTCCGAGACCTGCGCGACGTCGTCGGGCTGGCGCCGGACGTTCCGCTCATGGTCTATGGCGGCGGTGTGAACCGTGCCCGGGGGGTTCAGACCGCAGTCGCAGCACTCGCCGAACTCCCCGACATGCACCTCGCCCTCGTGACCAATCGGCCGAACGGCCCCGTGACGAGAGAACTGCTCGCACAAGCCCGCTCGCTCGGAGTTCTGGACCGCTTCCATGTGGCCCCGTTCGTGCGGCCCGAGTACGTGACGCACTACTTCCGGCGGGTCACGATCGGTCTGAGCACCCTGCTGCACGCGCCGAACCACGATGTCGCACTCACGAACAAGTTCTGCGAGTACCTGCTCGCGGGAATCCCTATCATCACCAGCGACACCCCCGCGCAGGCGGACATCGTCGCGGCCCGTGGCCTCGGCGGTGTGTACATCGCGGGGGACGTCGAGGACCTCGTACGAGCGGTTCGGGAACTGCTACCGCGCGTGAACGAGGTTCGTGACCGCATCGCCGGGGACGCCGCGCTCCGTCACGAATTCTCCTGGGCCGCCCAGGTGGAGACCATCCGGGACGTGTACGCCGACCTCCTCGGTGCCCTGCCCGAGCAAGCCTGGACCGCCGACGCCACGAAGATCACCCACCTCGAACCGAGGGAGACCACGAAGCCGTGAGCAGCAAACATGTAGTGATGGTGGTGGCCAGCGGGATCGCGTCCGACGCGCGCGTCCGCAAGACCGCCGTCGCCGTGGCCGACCTCGGTCACCGGGTAACCCTGCTGTACGGCGAACTCGAGGCAACCGCGCCGGTGGAGGGCACCCTCGGCCCGGTCCGGACAGTCGGCCTGCCGGTCGCGTACACGCTCCGCGACGAGCAGGTCGAGCGCCGCCGTGCACGCCGCGCGTGGCGGCCGTCCTGGCCCGCCTACCGCGACGGCGACCAGGAGGAACTCGGTCGGACGGCGCTCAATACCCGCCGGGCCCGTACCGGCGACACCCCCGAGATCCTGTTCCGTCGCGGCATCCACTGGACCCGCCGCAGGGTCCGCGCCGCACAGGACCCCGTCTTCCGGACCGCCTGGGGCAAGGTGGACGGCTTGCGAGCACGGTTCGTCGACCGGATCTGGCGCAGCGAACTGCCCAACATTGCGGATCTTGACCGGGTGTTCGCCGCCCGGATGGCCGCGGAGGCACCGGACATCCTGCACGTACACGACATCCACCTGCTCAGTGCCGGTGCTCGCGTCAAGCAGGACAGCGCCCGCGCCGGCCGAAGCGTGAGCCTGGTCTACGACGCCCACGAATACATCCCCGGCACCGTGGCGCGAACGGTGATCGAGGAGAACGCGCTCAAGGCCATGGAGGCGGATCTCATCGAAGAAGCGGACGCGGTCATCACGGTGAGCGAGCCCATCGCAGAGGCTCTCCGTGACCGTTATGCCCTCCCAGACACCCCGAGCGTGGTGCTGAACAGCCCATCGCTGACGGTTGAGTCAACGTGCGACACGGATGTGCGCACGGCGTCCGGGGTCGAAGCCGGAACGCCGCTGGTCGTGTACTCCGGGGTCCTGAACGAGAAGCGCGGGCTGCCCACGGTGGTCCAGGCCCTCTCCCTGCTGCCCGAGGTCCACTTCGCCGTCGTCTGTGTCCCGGATGCGAGCCACTGGCGTGCGGCCCTCCTGATGAAGGCAGCACGCAAGGCGGGCGTCGAAGATCGGGTCCACCTCATCGATCCGGTTGCGCCCGAGGAGATCCTCGCCTACCTGCGGACGGCCGACGTCGGGATCCATCCGCTCATCGCTGGGCTCCCGAATCATGAGATGGCGCTCCCGAACAAGCTGTTCGACTACCTGTTCGCCGGCCTACCCATCGTGGTGAGCGATCTCAAACTGATGGGCGCCTTCGTCCGTGAGAACCGGATCGGTACGACGTTCACGGCAAGTGATCACCGCGATTGCGCAAGAGCTATCCGGGACGCCCTGGACAATGCAGACATCTACGGCGGTTCCGCACGGTCGGAGGAATTCACGGCCCGATTCTCCTGGGAACGCCAGGCGGAGCACCTGGCCCAGACGTACGCTGGGCTGTAGTAGGAGGGCTCCGCAATGATGCACTCGGTGGTCGACGGGCCAACTCGGTTCGAGCGACGGTGGTTTCTGCGGCTGATGGTTGCCGCCCTGACCGGCCTGCTCCTGGCCGGCACGGGCGTCGTCAGCCAGTCGGCCGTCGCAGCCGTCACAGTCACGCTCGACGGACGCGGATTCGGCCACGGGATCGGCATGTCCCAGTACGGCGCTGCCGGCCGGGCCGAAGCGGGCCAGGCCTACAGTCAGATCCTCGCTGCCTACTACCCCGGCACGACCACCGGATCGCTGGCGGACTCCCAGTCCGTCCGGGTCTGGATCCAGGGAGACACCGACCGACAGACCTGGGTCAGGGCGGAGCCGAACCTCTCGCTGCGTGTGGGAACCTCGTCGGTCGCGCTCCCGACAACGATCAGTGCCGGGACGGTCACGCTCTGGCGGCTCAGGCTCGTTTCCGGTGCCCTGGTGATCGAGGCGAACGTGAGCAACACCTGGCGCGCGCCCGGTGTGCCCGGCCTCAGCACGCTTCTCAGCGGTGCGACCGCCGCAGAATTCGTCGCCGGCGACGGCACCGTGCAACTGGTCACCTCGACGTACCGCGAGTACCGCGGCGCCGTACGCGCGGTTCGAGTTCCCGGCTCGACCACGGACCTGCGCACAGTTGTGGTCTCGACCTATGCCAACTATCTACCGTCGGTGGTCACCTCGGAGATGCCGGCGAGCTGGCATATTCAGGCGCTTCGGGCGCAGGCGGTGGCGGCCCGTACCTACGCCCGGTTCGACCAGGCCAGCAAGCCCACGTCCGCTTGGTACGACACCTGCGATACGACGTCATGCCAGGTTTTTCAGGGACTGGCGGACTACACCGCCGCGGGGACGCTCATACGCACCCATACCCATCCACGCACCATCAGCGCTGTGTCGGACACCTCGGGTGTGGTGCTGCTCTACGGCGGGACGCCCGCGTTCACCCAGTTCAGCGCATCCAACGGCGGCTACTCGGTGCAAGGGTCTCGGCCCTACCTGACGGCGGCCGCGGACCCTTACGACGGATATGCACCGTGGCGGGTCACGCTGACCGGGGCCCAGATCACGGCCGCGTATCCGAGCATCGGAGTGTTCCGGGATCTGACGGTCGCGCGCGACGGTCGCGGCCCGTACGGTGGCCGGCTCACCTCGGTCACGCTGACCGGCGGCCAGGGTGCCGTCACGATCACCGGGGCGCAGTTCCGGTCCGCGTTCGGCCTGCGCTCCACCCTGCTGTCGGTCACGCTCGACGGTGTGCCGCTGAGTTCGCCCCAGCGCGACTGGAACGGTGATCAGCAGCCGGACCTGATCGCACGCGGACCCGACGGAGTTCTCTACGCCTATCTCGGCAACGGTCCGGCGAGCTGGCGGTCACGGGTCCCGATCGGACGTGGCTGGCAGAGCATGGGCGCCATGACTCAGGTCTGGAACCTCTCCGGCACCAGGACCCCGGAACTGATTGCAATCCAACCCTCGACCGCCCAGCTGTTCGTGTACCCCGGTGACGGCCGAGGCGGTTGGGGCACGCCACGCGTGATGGGACGCGGCTGGCGCGGCTTCGACCAGTTCGTCGGTATCCAGGACTGGTCAGGGCCGGGCAGCACCGGACTGATCGTGCGGAACCGTACCTCCGGCACGCTGTTGTACTACGCAGCGAACGGCTCCGGAGGCCTGTCCCCCGGCGTCCAGATCGGTACGGGCTGGAACGGGATGGACATGATCTTCGCCGCCGGCGACTGGGACGGTGACGGCCATGCTGACCTCCTGGCCAGGCAAGCCGCGACCGGGTACCTCTACCTCTACCGCGGAAACGGGCGGGGTGGATTCCTCTCCGGGGCAAGGGTCGGTACGGGGTGGGGCACCATGGACGCCATGGTGGGCGCCGCGGATTGGGATCAGGACGGCACGGTGGACATCCTGGCCCGCGATGCCGCCACCGGCGCCCTCTGGTTGTATCCCTCCGATGGAGCCGGGTCCTTCCGTCCTCGCCAGCAGGTGGGCCACGGTTGGACAGGCTTCGACCTGGTTCGCTGAGCCATTGCCAACACTCGATCGGTCGTCGGATCGACCCCACCTCCTCCTGATCGCGCTGCATTTCCCACCGTCGCGCGCGAGCGGCGTGTTCCGACCGTTGGCGATGGCCAACCACCTCGTCTCGACCGGCTGGGATGTCACCGTCGTCACCGCGACGAGGGACTTCTTCGAAGACGTCACCGGGTCCATGGACGACGACCTCCTGAAGCACGTCGACCCCCGGGTCGTGGTGGAGCGAGTGCGTCTTCCGTCGGATCATCTCGTCACCGACATCCGTCGCATGAGTTGGCGGCGCGCTCACCTCCCGAAGGTCGTCGGTGCCTGGGCGAGGGCACGGGAGCGCGCCCTGTTCCCGGAGAAGTACAGTGCCTGGATCCCCGGGGTCGTGCGCAGGGCGTTCCGGGTCAATCGGCGCCGACCGATCGACGTCGTACTGGCGACCGGCAATCCCTGGAGCGCCTTCGAGGCCGGACGCATCATCAAGCGGTTGACGTCGGCCCGCCTTGTCCTCGACTACCGGGACTCCTGGACGCTCAACCAGTTCGCTGAGCGTGATGCATACGGACCCGACCACCGGGCCCGGGCCGCCGAAGGGCGAGTGATGGCCGCCGCCGACCTGATCGTCTTCGTCAACGAGCCGATGCGCGGGTGGCACGCGGACCGCTATCCCGGCGCCGCGAACCGGATGACCATCCTTGAGAACGGCTATGACCCCGGCCTTCTGGGAGCGGTACCGTTCCGCCCGCCGAGTGACGAGCCACTGCGGTTCGGCAGCATCGGCACGATCACCGAGCACTGGCCGCATGAGGCCTGGCAGGGTTGGGACCTGGTGCGCACCGAGCCAGAGCTGGCCGGCGCCGTCCTCCATCTGTACGGTCACCTGGGCTTCACACCGAGCGCGGCGCCGGCGATCAGGGCGATGCTTCCGGGGCCGCAGAGCCACGTTGTCTGGGAAGGGCCGGTGCCGAAGGCGGACCTAACGGGCGTCTACACCTCACTCGACGTCCTGGTGATGATGATCCCCAGCTCCCGGTACGTCACGGCAGGCAAGACCTACGAGTACATGGCCACCGGCAGACCGATCGTCGCCATCCACAGCCCGCAGACCGCGGCGGCGATCCCGATGCGCGGTTATCCGCTCGCCTTCCCATGCACAGACCTCAGCCCGGCGAGCGTGGCGAGTGCCCTCCTGGCAGCGGCGAGGCGCGCCCGCACGTTGACCCTCGACGACCACGAGGCCGCCATCGTGCACGCCGAGCAGTACCGGCGGGACGTCCTCCTCGAACCGTTCGAGACCCGAGTCAGAGGGCTGATCCGATGACGCCCGCGCCGACCGAGCAGACGCCGGCGCCGACTCGAGACGTGGTGATCGTCACGCCCTGGTACCCGACGCCTGGCGATCCGTACCACGGCGTCTTCGTCCGGGACACGGTTGCGGCGCTCAGGATCCCCTCGTCGCGGATCCGGATCGTCCACCTCACCCGTCTGGCGCCGGACACGGCCGAGTCGACACAGATCCTCGACACACCCGAGGGTCAGCTCCTGCGGATCGGTATCCCGATCCGACCGAGCACGGCACGCTCGGAGGTCGCCCGACTGCAGCGCGACGCGCTCCTCAGGTACGACGCGCTCGCCGGCGCCGAGGTCATCCACGCGCATGTGGGTCTACCGACAGGATGGGCCGCGGCAGCCGCCGCTCCGGCCGGCGTCCGCCTCGTGGTCACCGAACATGCCACATACCTGCGCGAGGAACTTCGGACCGTCACCGGCAGGAGGTCGTACGGGCAGGTTCTCGAGCGGCTCTCCGCACTGCTGATGGTGGGCGAGGCCGAGGCGGAGCGGGTCCGGTCCCTGTATCCGCAACACGGCTCGCGGGTGGTCGCCGTCGGTAACCCGGTCCGAGGACCACGGCGCCCGGTGGCGCCACGGAGCCCTGGAGCACTCGACCGGTGGCTCTATATCGGTAACCTGATCCCGCGCAAGGGCGTGCAGGAGTTGCTCGAGTCGTTCGCGCTGTTCCACACTGACCGCCCGACCGCGCACCTAACCCTTGTCGGCGGTGGTCCACTCGAAACCGCCTTGCGCGAGCGTGCTGCCGAGCTCGGGCTCGCCGAGCGGGTGAGGTTCGCCGGGCCGCAGGAGCCCGAGGACCTCGCCGACCTGGCCAGCTGGGGTGACGTGCTCGTGCACCTGTCCGCGTTCGAGACCTTCGGGCTGACTCCCGTCGAGGCGGCCTTGAACGGGCTGGCAGTGGTCGTCACGCGATGCGGTGGCCCGGAGGAGACCCTGCTCGAAGCTGCCGCTGCCGGGGTCGTCCGGTTCGTGCCCGTCGGCGCGAAACCACAGGCCGTTGTCGCCGCGGTCCACTCACTCGAATCGTCGCCGCCCGACCCACACGCGGCCCGAGTCCTGGCGGATCTGTACGAACGCTACGCGGCTGGTCCGTGGGGGCATCGGGTCACCGAGATGCTTCAGCCCGCTGGAGCCGACACCGACGGCGAGGCGGAAAGGCTTGTCGTCGCTGATCCTCGGGTCCTGGTCCTGGCGAACTCCCCCTCCGGATGTCGCAAGGTGCGCGACCTCGTCCCGGCGACCCTACGCGGCGACGCCGCCCTGATGGTCATCACGAACCGGTCTTCGCTGACCGTTGCCCTCGACCGCCGGGTGCGCGTCCTCGATATTCAGCGGGCCACGTCCCGGCTGCCGCTCCACCTCCTCGAGTCGACCATGCTTGTCGCACTCCCGCAACTGGCACTGGGTGCCCTAGAGGGACTGACCGGGATCGCCGGCGGGGCACCGGGCCGTGCCGG
This sequence comes from Occultella gossypii, assembly GCF_019947135.1. GTDB lineage: Bacteria > Actinomycetota > Actinomycetes > Actinomycetales > Beutenbergiaceae > Occultella > Occultella gossypii. The sequence continues at coordinate 204,901 of NZ_JAGSHT010000010.1, forward strand.
GCGCGCGGCCCATGCCATCCAACGGCGGGTAGGCAACGCACGCGCTGCCACCACCGGACTCGCCACTCGCATTCATGACCGAGTGCTCCACCCGATGATCTACGCCGTCACCGAACCCATCCCGAACGCCCGCTTCGTGATGCGTCACGGGCAAGCAGGCATCGACGACTTCGACCCGACCGACGTCTTCTACGCGGACAGTGAGTCGCTGGCGATCGCCTGGCGACTGGCGCGCGACCGTCCGGGGCTTCGCGTCGAGCGCCTACCTCGGACGATTGATTACTGGGATCTCGTCCGCCCGACGCCACCGGAGCCGGTCGGCTGAGGTCGGCTCAGCGGGTCAGGATGGATGCCCCCATCATGCGCAGCGGCGCATCAGCCGCGAAGAGTTGGGTGAGGTCCCGTGTCACGAGCGTCGCGGGTCGGCCGTGCCGGCGTCGCTGGAGTGCAAGCGAGATCAGCAGTTCCGCGTCGTCGCGTTGTCCGAGGATCTCGTCGAGGAGCCGGCGGTCGGTGATCGAGAGCACCGCCTCGACGCCCGGCGCGGCGTTGAGCAGACGGCGTGCCACTTTCGCGAGCGCGGCACGCTCAGAAGGCGTCCAGAACTCCGGATCCGTCCGATTGTGAACGGCACCGAACAGGTGGATTCGGATGTACTTCACGCATGCCGCGCGTCGCTGCTCCAACGACAGTTCCTCGAACCACGGCTGCCGCACCAGATGCCGCAGGAATCTGAGCTCGGCCTTGATCGGACGCTGGACGTAGGTGACCCGGTCCCCCGCGTCCTCCCCGATCACGTACGCCGGCCCCCACCGGTCGAACACGGTCTTCCCGCCGAACCACAGCCGGGTCACGAAGCCGACGTCGCCCCCCACCTGGGCGCCCTCCTCGAGCCGCAGACCGAGTCGGATGATGGCGGCCCGGGAGACCAGCCCGAGAGGCGCGCTCCGGTACGAGAGCCGGTCGGCGACCGGATCCAGGTCCCTACGTCGGAGCGGTCGGGTTGGTGGGCTCCGAACGATCCTGTGCTCCAACCCCAGCACGAGACGAGCCATCACAGCGTCCGCGCCGGTCCGCCGCGCGAGCCAGAACCATGACGCGATCGCCCCGGGCAGCAGGGTGTCGTCCGAGCCCATGATGGAGACGTACTCCGCGGTCGCAGCGTCGATTCCCGCGTTGAAAGGTCCTGACGCGCTCCGGTGGGCGTCGGTGTGTTCGAGGAACCGGACCTTGTCGCGGTGATGGGCGTCGAGCAGTGGGCGGATCTCGTCGGCACCGATGTTGTGACAGACCACCGTGAGGCGAACACCCTCGCCGTTGCGGTCGAGCACGGATCTGACGGCCCGCGCGATCGGCCGCTCCCTCGAGTGGACAGCGATGATGACGTCGACCCCGACCTCGTCCGCCGGTTCGTCCACGGTGTCCGGTTCAACCACGATGACCCGCTGCGGCCGCGGCGTAGGCAGCGACGTATCCGGCTCCCACGCGGGCAGCCGAGAACGCGTCACCGATCGTGCCGGCGACGTCGGAGGCGTTCAGGTGCCGGGTCCGCCGCTCCGTCTCGACGATCGCGTCCGCGTACGCCTCGGCATCCTGGACGTCCACCAGGGTGCCGACCTCAGGGCGGATGTACTCCCCCTGCCCCCCGGTGGCGCCCACGACCACCGGCCGTCCGTGCACCAGTGCCTCTGCGGCCGAGACGCAGAAGTTGTCCGCTCTCGTGGGCAGGAAGAACAGGTCTGCGGCGTCGAGCGCCGCCGAGACGCCCGCCGAGTCGGCGGTCCCGGCGAGTCGGATGAGGTGGCCGACCTTGCGCTTGCGAGCCCGCCGGACGACCTGGTCGTGCAACTCGCCGCCGCCCACCCACGTGAGCTCCGCCGTCACCCCCCGGCGCGCGAGCTCCGCGATCGTGTCGACGGCGAGGAGCGGGTCCTTGCGCTCGACGAGGCCGCCGACGGCGACCAGTCGCATCGGCGCACGTGGCCGCATCGGTCGTGGCGTGAGGTGTTCGCGCGGTGGCACTATGCATGGCACGACGGCGGTGGCCGCGTCGCCGCGGACGGCACGGATCGGGGCGGCGAGGTATTCACAGACCCCGGTGACGACGTCGGGCATCCGCAGCAGCGGCTTGAGCAGGGGCAGCGCCGCCCGCCCGGCCAGTGGAAGCGTCGCCGGCGTGGTGAGGCCGGACCAGTGCTCGGTGTGCACCCAGGGCACGTCGGGGCGGTGCATCCGGAACGGCAGGAGCGACGAGAACGCCATCGTGTGGACGACGTCCGCACCGGCTAGGAGTACGCCTAACGAACGGGCGACGGTCAGGATATCGAGCGGGGAGCGGGTGGACATCGGCACCCGCCGGACCCGGATGCCGTTGTGCGTGAATGCACGAGAGCCGTCGTCCTGGTGCGGCGGGACGAGGTGCAACACGTCCACCGAGTCGATCCCCGGCCGCGCGGCGATCGCGGCCACGTCCTTCTCCACGAACGCGCCACTGCTGGTGGCGCGTTCGGTGGGGAACCAGGTTGTGACGGCGACGATCCGCATACGCTGAAACTATCCGATCGTCGAGGATGAGGCTCTCGAGCCCGTGCCTGTGTCGATTCGACCTCGCGGTGTCTGAGAGACTTACGGTGCCCCCGGCCATCAAACCTCCTGGAGCGTCATGCCCGCAACCATCCGCGCCACGGTCGGCGAGCTGCTGGACACCTACCAAGGTATGGATGGTTTCTCGACGGACGAACACCACGATGAAGTTCAGCAACACCCTATGGCCGAGGCCAAGTACGTCCTTGCCTGCGTCGAAATGTTCAGAAGCTCGCTCATGAGTGAGGACGAACTGACCACTCGCATGGTGGAGTCGTTGACGCGCCTCGAGGCTCATCGGGTGTGCGACGCCGGTGTTACCGGGTGGGGCCTCGGCTTCGCCTACGACGCCGGTTCGGCCGATGAGACGTATGTGATCACGACTGCACTAGTGCTCCACGCACTCCACAGCGTGGTGAGGTTCGCGCCCGCTGCGGCTCCTCCGGGATGGCACGAGCTGCTGCGGTCGGCCACTGGTTACCTCCTCCGGGCAGCGCGACTGGAGACTTCGGACGGTGACCTGATCGCCTACTCTCCGGGCAATGCTCTCCCGACCTACAACGTCACCGCGATGTGGAGTGGCGTCCTCACCCAGGTCGTCGGGCCGCGCCACCCCGACGCGGCCAGCATCCGACAGGTGGCGAGCGACCTCCTGGGACGTCGCATCCCCGGGGGAGGTTGGACCTACGGACCCGGATCCAGCCGCGCAGACCTCCTTCACACGTGCTACATCGGCGTCGGGCTGACGATGGCGCTCGCCGACCGCACCGACGAGCTGGACCGCATGCTCCTTGAGGACATCCTGCGATTCAGCCGTGCCCCCATCTGGGTCGATCGTTACGATGTACACGCCCTCTCCGACCTCCTGACGGGTCAGGTGCCAGGACTCAAACGAACAGTTCACGTGGTAGATGGGAACGCCCTGGTCGGCTTCGATGCACCCGCCCGGTCTTGGTCGATGGGCGAACTCCTTGTCGTCATCTCCGAGGCGGCTGCTCGCCCCACGACGGGACGCTACTGGATGACCCAATTGCGCCCGTTGGCACGATCGACCATTGACGAGCAACTGCCAGAGACCTGGTTCCGACACTCGATGCACATAGCGCACGGCCTCGCGAGCACACTGCGCGTCCTTCGTGCGGATCAGGACCGACGTGCGGCCTGACCTTCGCCGTTGGCTACGGGCACGCCGACGCCCGTCCGGGGCGATGCATCGAGGACCTGGCGAGTCGGTTGCTGCCTCGTCCGCGGATCGTCGAATCGACGCCGTCGAATACGAGCCGGATCGCTCGCCCGACATGCCCCCGTTCGTCCACTTCGCAAAGATGCAGGACTTCTACCGTTTCGAGTTCCTTCCTGACGGCTACCCCGGTCGCGCAGAGCCTGATGGGTCGGTCTTTCCACACCCCATCTATGGCACCTATGCACTCATTGACTACCTGAAACAGTATGCGAGGGAGCCACGACCGGAACTGCTGCACGCAATTTCGCGCGTCGCTCACGCCGCAATCTCGCGCATGAGCGAGTTCAACAACTCCCTTGTGTTCTGGTACGAGGCGAATCCGAGCATTGGTGCCCGCCTCTATGCGGACCACTACTCCGGATTGACACAGGCATACTACGCAGTGCAACTGGCCCGAGCCGGCAGGGTTCTTGAGGACGCTGCGGTACGCGCTGCAGCGGAGTCCGTGTTCCGCAGCCTCCTGGTCCCAGCCGAAGACGGCGGCGTGCTTCACAGCACGCCGGCTGGCCCAGTGATCGCCGAAGTCCCACAGACGCCGAACAGTTGGATCCTGAACGGTTGGCTCTCGGCGCTCGCTTCTGTGCAGGAGTTCTCCGACATCACTGGGTTGGCGGAGGCCGGAGACCTCCTCCACGACAGCACTCGAACCATGGCACGCGTTCTCCACCTATATGACGAACCGGTGAAGCGGACCAGCCGATACGGCCTGACCGGTTTCGTGTACCTTCGCCTTCGCTTCGAAAACCGCCCACAGTCCCTACAGGACGTGACCCTGTACATCGCCGGCGAGCGGGACATCGTACTCCCAGTCGGATCAGGCACGCGTTGGCAGCCCTACGTCTTTGCCGCGGACATGGTGGGCACCACTCCCAAGGCGACGACAGTTCGGTTCAACGCAGTCCTCTCGCTCGCGAGTGCGCCAGAACCCAACCGGGTCGGCTTCACGGCCATGACGGACCAGCCGGCAACGGTGATTCTCGAGGTGATGCTCGGCACATACGAGCCGACTGCATCGTCACCCGTGAACGCTCAGTGGAAGGAAGCCGGCAGGACCACGATTCCTTCAGGGACCTCACACTGCATCCTCGATATCCCGCAAGCCGTCGTCGACTCGACTGTCTATCCCACCAACTTCGCCAAGAGGATCGATGGGCAGAACGTCAACGTCTACCACAGCATCCACATTCAGCGACTACGGCAGCTCCACGGTCGGACCGGCGTCGACGACCTCCGCACGTGGGCGGACAAGTGGCACGGATACATCACCGACTGGGCGACGATGCCGACGTACGCCGGGCTGGCCTTCCGGGACCCGATCAGTGGGAAGGTACGATCCGTGACGGACCAGCTTCCGCAGCCGAGTGGTTCTGGGTCGGGAACTGATCAGCCAGTCACGCGCAAGTAGAGCTCCCTCAGCTTGACCTCTTGGCTCTCCCAGGAGTACCCGTTCTCGAGCGAACTCCTTGTGATCGTCGCGCGATACTCGTCCAGCGATCCGAAGACCTCCTTGAGCGCCCTCGCGCAGTCGGCGGAATCACCGAAGGAGAATGTCTCGCCCACGCCGGTCCGCCGCACGAAGGCGCCCATCTCCTGAAGGTCGCTGACCACGATCGGCAACCCGGCGAAGACGTAGTCGAACAGTTTGTTCGGCAGGGCCATCTCGTGGTTCGGGATGTCACCGATCATCGGGTGCACCCCGACATCGGCGGAACGCAGATAGCTGAGCACCTCCTCGGGCTTCACAGGATCGAGCAGGTGCACCCGGTCGGCAACGCCGAGCTCGGCCGCTCGTCTGGCCAACTCGCGTGAGAGCTTGTGCGTCACGCTGGGGACACAGACGATGGCAAGGTGCATCTCCGGCATGAAGGTCAGTGCCTCGACCACGGTTGCGACGCCTCGTTTCTGTGCCGTCGAACCGGAGTACGCGAGGAGCGGCACATCGCTGGCCAGACCACAATCCGTGCGGATGTCTGACGGCGCCTCCGCGATATCCCCGACCACTGGGGCGTTGAGAACTACCGTCGGACGGTCCCGTAGTCGGTAGACCCGTTGCAGAGCGTCCGCGATCGACTCACTCACTGTGATGACCGAATCAGCAGCCCTGATGTAGTGCCTTTCCATCTGGGCCCACGCGCGTCGTTGCCGCTCGGAGGTACGCACCGCACCGACCACGAACTCATGCGCGTCGTAGATCAACGTGGGCCGGGCTCTGTGTGCACGCATGTGGTTGGTGGCGTTGACCGCTGCCTTGAGGACGTGAGCGTCGTGAGCGTGGATGATGTCAGGCTTCTGCCGCCAGATCTCACGCGTGAAGGACAGGCTCAGGTCAGAGAACTGGGTCACCTCGTGACGCCAGTCCAGCCGCCGCGGAATGGCATCGGGATCGGACTGCTGCTCCCAGTACCGGCGGATGCGCTCTTCCCTGCGCCCTTGGAAGCGAACCCGCCATTCGAAGAACAGCCGGCGCAACCTGAGCACCGCGCGTACGGGACGCGGGTACCGAGACGCGCGCAACCCCGCCAGCGTGTTCTGGTAGCGAGCCCATTCGAGATCGGACTCCGAGATGAATCCGGGGAAACCCGACCGATAGGCCCGGCGCTCCCGCTCCAGCCTCGCCTTCGTGGCCGTCATCCCGTAGGGCAGCGGAATGCCCAATGTCGTGACCTCGCCGAGCCTGCCGCGAACTGGCTCCGTGATCCCTTGCAGGCCGTAGAGCAACGTCACATCAAACCCGAGCTGCTGGACGGACTGCGCGGACTTTCGAACGCGCGCATCGGCAGCGATGTCGTGATTGACGATCATCACGACCTTCCGCCGATCACCCCGCTCGGCTCTCATAGCCTTCGGTACAAATGCCACAGTTCACGCCCCGTTGTCTCAGTGAAACGATTGTCATCCTAGGTGCTGCCGAATCGGTCCATTACCACGCCGGCCACCGGCCCGCTCGTTCACGGTGTTGGGTGCGTCACCAGGTCACTGCACCGACCGGGTCAGGCACGCCAGAGCAGACTCCCATGCGCTCACCTGAGTGCCCGCGGAGAGCTCCGATGCGGCTCCATGCGACGCCCACTTCCAGTCGCGGATCAGCCGTTCATCGAGGCCCTCCAGCGCATCGGCCAACGAACGCGGGTTGAAGCCCTCCGTAACCGCACCCAGAGAGTGCTCGCGCACGAGCGCCGCCATCTCGGGCGATGGTCCGACCATGATCCCGACGCGGGCCTGGACGTAGTCGAAGAACTTGTTCGGCAGGGTCCACTCGTAGTTGAACGTGACGGGCGGCAGCACGAACACCCCGACGTCGTAGTCGTTCAGTGTCCGGACCAGATCGGCATAAGGCACCGGGTCGTGCACGGTGACGCCGGGCACCCCCGCTGCCTGCGCCCGGATCTCTGCGAGGTATGTCGGGTCGTTCGGCATCAGGTACAGGTCGAGCGTCACATCGGCCCGTGTCAACCGCACGGCATCGATCATCAGCCCGAGGTCGCGGTTGCGGCGGGCGTTGCCGGAATGCACGAGACGCAGTGGCGTGTGCACCGGGGTCGGCTCAAGGTCGTGGAACGGGGTGGCGTTCGGCACCACGGTCGCGTCGATGCCGAACTCCCGCAGGTACTCATCGGCCAGTCCCTGTCCCACGGTGGTCACCGACGCCGCCCGAGCGACGTACTCCCGGCAGAGCCAGCGGTAGTAGGGGGCCACGAACAGCCGCCAGCGCCAGGACTCCTCGTTCTCACGGGGTGCGTACTCGTGCAGGTCCACGTGCACCCCGGCTCGCGGGCGCAGGCTCAGCGCCAGCGGCACGGTGTCGGCGTCGTTGGCGAGGACCACGTCGTGGCCCCCCGTCGGCAGAACTGACCGCAGGTGCGCGATGACCGCGTTGGTGCGCTGCACGGCGCCATAGTGGCGCAGGATGAGGGCACGGCGGTCCTTGTGCCAGGCGACCAGGTGCGAGGGGATCTCATGGTGGGCCGCAACGCCGTCGGGCGCAGGCCCGTACCCGACCGTGGTCACGTCGTAGGTCTGCGTGAACAGACGAACCTGCTTGAGGACCCGCGCGTCCTCGTGGATGGGCGAGAAGGCAATGATCAGGAGCGACGGTCGGCTCACGGCCCCGCCTGTAGGATGCGCCGATAGAGGCCGAGCAGGTGCTCGACCTCATGTTCCCAACTGAGGTCGGTGGCGGCTGCTCGCGAGGCCGCCCGGTACCGCTCGGGGTTCGCGAGCACCTTCGTCATCGCCGCCGCGAGATCCTCGGGCCGGTCAGAGTCGAAGACGACGCCGACGGCGTACTCATTGACGATGCCTGCGGTGTCCGGGAGATCCGCGGCGGCGATCGGCAGGCCTGCGTGGATCGACTCGAACAGCTTGTTCGGCAGCGAGTAGTAGTAGCTCAGGCAGGTGGGTCGCACGTACACGACGGCAAGGTCGCCGTCGGCCAGCGCGTCCGCGACCTCGGCGGACGGGACCCTACCGACGAAATGGACCCGATCGCCAAGCCCTGCTGTGCGGGCGCGCGCGGCGAGTGGTTCGACGTAGTCGGGTTCGCCGTACCCGAGAAGCGCGAGGTGGACGTCGCGGTCCATCAGGGTCAGGGCCTCGATCGTCTCCTCGATACCGCGGTTCGTCGTGAGCCGGCCGCTGTATGCGATGACCTTGGTGTCCGCGGGTAGTCCGGCGAGGTCACGGAGACGGCCGGTGCCGGCCGCGTTCGGCCGGTCACGGCCCGCGGGGATATTCCGGACGAGCACCGGGAAGCGGTCCAGTCCGTAGGTGCGCTGGAGCCACCTGGCGATGCTCGGGGACACGGTGATGACCCCTGCGGCGCGGCGGATGGCGAGGCGCTCGATCAGATGCTCCACGTGGGGTGCCACCGGACGCTTGCGGACGTTGCGATGGCGCCACAGTTCGTGGGCGTCGTAGATCATGCGTGCGCCGGTGCGACGGGCGATCACCATCGCTGGAGCGAGTGTGTTGCCGTCGTTGGCGTGGACGATGTCCGGTCGCCAGCGCGGTACGGCTCCGACGGCCCCCGCCCAGTACACGGCGAGACTGACGGTCCGATAGACCTTGAGCCAGAGATCGAAGACCGTAGCGAACGCCCGGGCGCGCAAATGCGCGGTCTCAGTCGGTTCAACCAGCGGCGGCTGCGCCCCCGCGAACGCAGATTCCGGCGCGATCGTGCTCTCCGTGCTAGACGGGCCGCGTGCCGTGGGGACCTCCGTCGCAGAAGCCTCATCGCTCTCGGCCGCGAGGGCGTCGTCGGCCTCCTCTGCCGGGCGTACCTCGCCACGTTCGGCGAGGCGGTTCACCCGCGCCATCACCCAGCGATGGGCACCGGCCAACCACGGCGCGGAGCGGGCCAGCTCGAACTCGGGCAGGCGCTCGAGTTCCACGCCGGTCTCGAGTCGTTCGGTCGTGACCGGGTAGCCCGAGCGGGACCGGGCCACTGCAAAGATCTTCACGACTGCACCGGCCGCGTGCAGGCTCGCCGCGGTCTTGAGCACCCGGGAGTCGGCGTGCGCATCGTTGTAGACGAGCACGGCGACGCGGGCGGGCCGGCCGTCGACCCGCAGGTCCTGCGCCGTCACTGTGGCTCGATCTCCCCGGTCAGGCCGGCCAGAGCAGCCTGCTGGGCGAAGTCCGCCTCGGCGGCGACGACCTCGTCGAACGTGCCGTGTGCCACGAGCTCCCCGTCGCGCATGAAGCACACGATGTCGCTGTGCCGGATCGTGGCGAGCCGGTGTGCGACCACGACCATCGTGACGTCGCCGCGCAGTTCGCGGATCGCCGAGGTCACGGCCGCCTCGGTGGAGGTGTCCAGGGCGCTGGTGGCCTCGTCCATGATCAGCACGAGGGGATCGTTGTACAGGGCCCGTGCGATACCGATCCGCTGCCGCTGGCCACCGGACAGGTTCAGCCCGCGCTCGCCGATCCGGGCGTGGATCCCGCCCTCGCGCGCCTCGATCACGTCAAGGATCTGCGCCCGGGCCAGCGCGCGGCGGACCCGGTCGGAGTCCACCTGCTCCGGGATCCATGTCAGCGCCACGTTCTGCGCCACGGTGGAGTCGAACAGGGAGACCTCCTGCGGCACGTAGCCCACGCGGGATCGCCAGTCGTCGAGCACGGTGCCCATCGGGGTCCGCCCGACCAGGATCTGCCCCGAACTCGGCTCGAGCAGACCGAGCATCAGGTCTACAAGCGTCGACTTGCCCGAGCCCGAAGCACCGACGAGCGCCAATGAGCTCCCGAACGGGAGCGTCATGCTCACCCCGCGGACTGCCTCGGTCGATCCGCTCGGGTAGGTGAAACTCACATCGTCAAGTCTGAGTCGGTCCGCCTCGGCGGGGATCGGTGCGGTCGTACCCGCGGCGGGCCTCCCCTCGCGGCGCTGATCGCCCTTGCGGATCTCGTCGAGGACCTGCTGGGCGAACGGCATCGAGGCGCCGGTCTGCGCCATGATCGACTGGAATCGGGTCAGTGACGGCACGATCCGGAACCCGGCCACCCCGAAGAGTGCGACCGCGCTGAGGGCACCCGTGACTCCGTCCTGCAGATATCCGACGCCGCCCCCGATCGCGAGGCCGCCGATGAGGCCGGCCTCGAGGACGTAGCGGGGCACCACGCCCAGGAACGACATGTTCGCCCGGGCCTGCGAGCTCTTCAGACGCACTTTCCGCACAACGCCCGCCACCTCGGGCCCCTTGCCGCGCAGGGTGATCTCCTTGAGCGAGTGCACCATCTCGCTGACCAGGCGGACCGAACGGGTGGAGTAGTTCCGGTTCACGCGGCCGGCCTCCACGGCCTTGCGGAGCACCCACAGGTACAGGAACGCACCGATGATGCCGAAGTACGCGATGGCCACGAGTGCGATCACCGGCTGGGCGATGATGAGAACCATCAGCACGGCCACGAACGTGAAGATCTCGCCGGACAGCATGGCGGCCGGAATGAGGACACCGGAAACGGTGGTGGCGACCCCAACGTCCGTGGAGCGGACCAGATCCGTGGAGTTGCGCCCGAGGCGGTCCGTCCACGGTGACTCGAAGAACGCGTTGAGGAGCTGGCTGCCGAGGTCCTGTTCGAACCGGGCGAACCGGCGGGTGGCGAAGTACTGCAGGGTGATCGCGCACACGCTCTTGGCGATGATCAGAGCCCCGACGATCACGAGCATGTTCCGAAAGTCGGCGGGCTCGCTGAGCGTCCAATCGAGGACCGGGACGGTCAGCTTGGTGCCGGAGATCATCGGGGCCATGGTGATCGCGAGCAGGCCTAGGGCCGCCACGTCGAGGATGGACAGCGCCGCGGACAGTGCGGCGAAGGTCACGATGAAGCGAGAACTCCCGCGCGGCAGCACGGCGAGCAGGTCACGAACGATGCGCCACAGGGCGGCCATGCCTCACCTCCGCCTCCTTCTCCGAACCTGAGCATCGGAGTCCGCACCAACGGACCCTCGGGACGCCAGCCTAGAACGCCGGCACGGCTCCATCGCACGAACACATGCCGGGGAGGCTCCGGCACCCGGGGCGCCTGCGTGGCAGCGGACGCGCTTTCGGGAGTCCTTCGCACGCAATTTACGGCCGTCTGGTCGCTCCGGTGACACGATCTCAGGGTTCGCTCCGCATAGGGTGGCCCAGTGACCGTCGACGTCCGGAGGTTGATGGGGACCCGCACCGGTGCGATCCTCAGGGTGGTGGCCATGGGCCTTGTCCTGGCGATGACCTGCGTCGCCGGGAACCGGATCCTCGGCTCCGAGGGCGTGAAAACGGGTCAGGTCACCGCCGTTGGCCACGCGGTCACACAGGTCGGACGCCAGGGTGTGCCGAATGACCTGACGCCGTCTCTCGAGGAGGCCGGTGCCGACCAACCGAGCACGTACGGCACCGGTTGTCACCTGCCGGTTCCAGGGACCGCTCCGGTCGGGTGCACGAGTGGCTCGCAATCGGCACAACTCGACGTCGCTCTGTTCGGGGACTCCCATGCGGCGAACTGGCACCCGGCTTTGGAAGCCCTCGCGGCGCGCGGGGACATGTACGTCACCTCTCACACCAAGAGTGGCTGCCCGGCCTACCATGTGTCCGACGACTACATGACCGAGCCGTATCCGGAGTGTGCAACCTGGCGCGAGGGCGTCCTCACCAGGATCGAGGCGGACCCGCCGGACATCGTGGTGATGTCCGGCCTCCCTCGGGGCACGGCGGCCCAAGTGCCGCTGCCGGAGTGGAGCGCCGGTATCACCGCGACCGTCCGAAGACTGTCGGTTGTCACCACCGTCCTGGTGGTCGCGGACACGCCGAACTTCGAGGTCGCCCCCGTCGCTTGCCTGTCCACCAACATGGACGACTATGGGGCCTGCGATCCGCTGCGGGCCGACGCGATCAATGACGAGTACGCCGCCGAGGAGCGGGCCGCGACAACGGCCGCTGGCGGCGCGTATGCAGACCTCACGGACCGCTTCTGCACGGACACTTGTCCTGTCATCCAGCAGAACATCCTCGTGTACCGGGACGACCACCACCTGACCGCGACCTTCAGCGCCTCGATGGCGGACGTCCTCGGCGAGGCCATCACCTCGGCCCTCGCGACCTCCTAGCTCAGCCGGCCGCTGCTCCGCCCGCACTCAGGACAACGTCCGCGCTCCGGCGCGCCACGGCTCGCAGGGAGCGATTGGCTTCGACCCAGCGGGCTAGACGGCTCCCCTCGTTGTCCGGGGGCTGGTGGTCCAGTGCGGCGATCATCGCCTCAGCCACGGCGTCGACGTCATATCGGCAGCGCCAGCCCATTCCCTCGCTCTCGAGGAGTTCGCCTGCTTCCCCCGGGCCTGCGTACACCACCGGCGTGCCCGTGCCCAGCGCGGCGAGCACCTTTGTCGGGAACGCGAAGTCGTATTTCTGCCCAGGTCGCAGCGACACGACGGCGGCCCGTGCCCCCCGCAGCCACGCAGCAGACTCCGCCGGGGGTGCAAGCAAGTGGAAGTCAACCGACCTGGGCGCGAGGTCGCGCGCCAGATCCTGCAACCTCGGCCATGAACTTCCCTGCCCAAGGAACACCAGGCGCGCATCAGGGTGCTGCTCCAGCACTTGCGGCATCGCCCGAACGAAGATGTCGGCGCCCTGCCACTCCGACGCCGTGCCGGCGTACAACAGGAACCTGCCCTCGCCCCGGGACTCGCCCTCGGGCGTGAACACGGTGGTGTCCACGCCATTCCCCACGGTGACCACCTCGCGGGCGCCAAGCTCGCGCACCCGGGCGGTGACGCCGTCGGACACGGACAGCACGGCCCGCGCGCCCCGCAGCACCGATCGCTCAAGAGCGCGCACAACCCCCACCACGAGCCGGGGCGCTCCGGTCGACTCGGTGGCGTCGGACCAGACGTCCGCCGCATTGTACACGTACGGGATCCGACGCAGTGCGCACACGAGACGAACCACTGCGCCGGTGGTCGGTGGCGGCTCGACCACCACCACCTCTGGTCGCGGTGTCAATGCTAGGCGGACCAGCAGTGGGAGGTCGAAGCTCATGTACTCCAGGTACCCACGCACGTACCCGGTGCGGTCGCGCCGCACGGGCCACCGGAGCACCCGCAGTCTTGGCGTCCCACCCGGGTCGGTCAGGTCGGCGCCCTCCGGTGGAATGACCGTCAGAACCGTGACGTCCACGGCCTCGGCGAGCGCCGCCGCAAGTGCGGAGAGCCGGAACGACGCAGCGGAGACCTCCGGTGCGAAGATCCGGCTGACCATCGCTACCCCGGACCGGCGGCTCAACTCACCTCGGCACCGCTCGGCACCGTCCCGACCAGTCGTCCCGACAGGAATCGGCCGAGACCGTTGCCGGGATACAGCATGATCTGGCCGGACGTGGTTACCGCGACGAGGTCCGAGACCCCGTCGGATGTGACGTCGTTCACCCCCACGAGCGAGTTGAACGAGCCCCAGCCGGAACCGATCTCGGTCGGTCCGACCGCCAAGCCTGCGCCCGTTCCGTTGTAGAAGTGCAACCGCGTCCCAGCGCGGGCGATCAGGTCCACGGCACCGGCACCGTTCCATTGGCCCACGTTGGCAAGTTGGTAGATGCTCGGTGCGTTCGTCATGACGAGGACGCTCGGGCTGAACGTGCCGGTCGGGGTCGCCGAGTAGAGCCAGGCCTTGGCGTCGGCGCGGCTGTACGCCACGATGCCCGGCAGTCCATCACCGCGCCAGTTGCCCGCCCCGACGATCGCGTCGAAGCTCTGCCACCCATTGCCGATCTGGGTACCGGTGGCGGCGAAGCGTCCGCCACCGGTGCCGAGGTGGAGCATCAGAGCGCCGCTCGCGCGGCGGACGACCAGGTCCGCCCGACCATCTCCGTTCCAGTCGCCCACGGGCACCACGTCCAGGTCACTGGCGGCCACGGTGATCCCGGTGGGTGTGAGTTCGGCGTATCCGGGCGCTACCGCTCCGTACGTGGCGCGGTACAGCACCCCGCCGGTGTCCAACCGATAGAAGATTCTGCCCGCGGATCGAGCACCGGCATCCAGGATCATCGTGGTGCCGTTCCAGCCCGTGTCGAGGACGCCTCGCGGCCGGACAGTACCGGTGCCGCTGCCTGGATAGATCAGGAGTTCGCCGGCCTGCGAGACAGCGACCAGGTCGGACCGGCCGTCACCGGTCAGGTCGGCGACCCCAGCGGTGGCCGTCACGCCGTTCCAGGATGAACTCACAGTCACAGTCCCAGTTATCGCACCGCGGCCGTTGGAGGAGTATGCATAGAGGTGCCCGTTCGAACCGTGGACACCGAGGATCGTGGGTCGACCACCGATGAATCCATCGGCCATCGAGATGGACTCCATACCGTTCCAACCGGAACCGATCTGAACACCTCTGTGGAAGTTGCCCCGCCCGTCAGAGGCGTAGAGCCACAGAGTGCCGTTCGTGTGCCGGGCCAGGAGGTCGAGGTGCCCGTCCCCATTCCAATCGTCACCCCCGATGAGGAGGTTGAACGCGGTCCACCCCCAACCGACTCGGACGCCGTTGCTCACGCTGCCGTCGGGGCGTCCTGCATACAGGAGCAGGCTGCCGTCGGCGGTTCGCAGCATCATGTCGACCGTGCCGTCGCCGTTCCAGTCGCCGGCGATGGTCGTGCGCGATGGTGTCCAGCCATGGCCGATCCGCTCGACGGTCCAGTCCAGTGTTGGCGCGGTGGACATGAGAGAGACGTTGGTCCCCTGCCGCACCACAAGATCTGCGGCTCCGTCCCCGTCCAGGTCCCTGTTCAGCTCGCGGTCCGAGAACGAGCCCTGATACGCCGCGATCCGATTCTTCAACTCATCCAACCGCGAATACATGTACTGCCCGGGGCAGGTCGTCTGTTTCGCGTCCCGGTGCCCCACAATTCGGTTCCAGGTGTTCCCGTCGAACGTCGTCGTACCGTGCGGGGTGGTGCCGTGGATCGACAGCTTCCACGCGGCCACCCGGGCGACCATGTCGAACAGCGCGGTGGGCACGGCAACCGTGTCGTAGTTCCCGATCAGGGAGATGCCGGCCATGTTGCCGTTGAGTCCCGTGGCGTGGGCGCCGATGATCGCCTGGTCGAGGCCGCCGTAGCGTCCCTCCCAGGCTCGGCCGAACCGGTCGACGAGGACGTTGTAGCCGATGTCCCCCCAGTCCCGGCCCCATTCCTCCGCGTGGTAGGCGTAGATGCCACGCAGGATCGAGGGCACCTGGCTGGACGAGTAGCCGTTCACGCCCGCAGTGTGGTGGATATCGATCCCCGTGACTCGGCCCACTTCCGGTGCCCAGGTCCGGATGCTCTCGTCGGCGCCCCACTGGGCTCGCGAGTAGATCGTCGGCCGCGCCGTCGCGGTCGTGGACATGGCGGCGGCGGTCACGGGAGCCGAGTCGGCCGTGGAGGTGCCCGGGTCGATGACGGAGAGGTTCGCACCGGTGGGCGCGGCCTCGGCGGTCGTGAGCCTGACCTCGATCTGGCTCGCGTCCACGACGGCGAGCGGTTCGGTGCCCTGACGGTCGGTCAGGTCCTCGTCGGCGAGCCGGTTGTCGATCTCCAGCTCCTCCCACTCCGTCCAGCCGTCGGTGGTCAGAGTGCGCACGTCGACGGCGAGGTCGGCCGGCGCCCCGGCGTCCCAGGTCACGCCGACGACGGCGAGCTCGGGGGTGTCGGCCGCGGCGATCACGACGGTGTCGGTGGACTCCGGGGAGTCTGTCTCGGGAGCCTCGGTCGGCTCGTCCGCCGGAGCCTCGGTCGTCTCCGGCTCCTCGGTGGACTCGGGCTCCTCGGTTGCCGCCGGTGCCTCACTCTCCGGGGCCTGCGTCTGGCCACCGTCGGTCGCTGTCAGCTCCTCAGCTCCTCCGACCGTGTCGTCGGTGCCGTCCTCGGCGTCGGTGAGGCCCTGCGACTGGATCCCGAACGGCGCCGCCTCATCGGTCTCAGCAGGCTCGTCGCTCGTGGCCGCCTCGTCGGTCCCTACGGCGCCACCGGACTCCGCCGTGTCACTCTCCTCCGCCGGAGCGAACGTCACGAGATCCACCTCCGACTCCACCGGATGGGCGTCGTCGGAGACCTCAGCGGTGATCTCCTCGGCGCTCGGGACGTCTTCCGATTCGACGGCCGGCTGGTCGGCCGGTGCGTCGTCGGGTTCGGCCTGGGCGGGTGCGCCGACCAGGAGTGCCAGGACCAGGGAGGTGGAGGTGGTTGCCACGATTGCGGACAAGGTACGACGACGGGCCGGGCGCATGAGCTACCTCACAATGACGGGATGGTTCGGGTCCAGAGTGCCAGAAGCGCGGTCGGCGCACCTTCGGCGCCGCGCCGAGGGCCGCCCTCCGCGGCCCCCGGCACGATCCCCGTCCCCACCCCCTGTGACGAACCACGCGCGGAGAACGTTGAGTCGTGGGCTGGGCGGATGTCGCGGCCCTGCCACAATGTCCGCATGCGCGCGAACGACGACACCTGGCTCGTGGTGCCGTTGTACAACGAGGCCACCGTGATCGGCGACGTGATCCGGGCGGCCCTGCCGACGTTCGCCAACATCGTCTGCGTGGACGACGGCTCCACGGACTCCTCCGCGGCCGCGGCCCGCGCGGCGGGCGCGCTGGTGGTCCATCACGCCACCAACCTGGGCCAGGGTGCCGCCCTGCAGACCGGCATCTCCTACGTGGTCACGCAGACCGACGCCGCCTACCTGGTCACCTTCGACGCGGACGGCCAGCATCAGGTCTCCGACGCCGAGGCGATGGTTGCCCTGGCCCGCGAGGAGGACCTGGCGATCGTGTTCGGCTCACGGTTCCTCGACGACCGCACGAAGGCCGGTTTCCTGAAGAAGGTCATCCTGAAGACGGCCGTGTGGGTGACGAACCAGAGCACCGGGCTGCGCCTGACCGACGCCCACAACGGCCTGCGGGTGATCCGCCGGGACGCGGCCGCTCGGGTGAACCTCATCCAGAACCGGATGGCGCACGCCAGCGAGATCGTCCTCCAGTTGGGTCGGACGCGGCTGCCCTGGCGTGAGTACCCCGTGCACGTGCTGTACACGGAATACTCCAAGGGCAAGGGACAGTCCGTCCTGAACTCGGTCAACATCCTCGTCGACCTGGTGTTCAAGTGAGCTGTCGTCAAGTGAGGAGGTAGGCGCCATGGAGAAGATCTGGATCCAGCTGATCCTGCTCGTGGGCGTCGCCGTCGTGGCGGTGACGCTGACCCGATCCACCGCGGACGCACGCCACCAGGCGGTGCGCCGGGTGCTGTTGGTCGGCTTCGTGCTGGTGGCTGCCTCGGCGATCCTGTACCCGACGTTCCTGAGCCAGCTCGCCCGCCTGGTCGGGGTCGGCCGAGGTACCGACCTCGTGCTCTACGCCCTCGTCATCGCGTTCCTCTCCTACGTGGCCACGATGTACCGGCGGATGAAGATGATGGACCGGCAGGTCACGGCGCTGACCCGCGAGATCGCCCTCGCCAAGGTGCGCCTGGAGCAGGCCGGCTACCCGACCGGCCCGACCGAGACCATCGATTCGGCACCGCCGCCCGCCCTTGAGCCGGCCCCCGGGCCGACCCCCACCGGGACCGACCCCGCAGAGCGGCGGCCCTGACCACGTGCCCACCACCAACGCCTTCCTCGCGCTGGCAGTGTTCGGATTCGGGATCCTGCTGCTGTACGCCCCCGGGGTCCTCACCCTGCGCCTCGTCGGCCTGCGCGGGCTGAGCCTCGCCGCGCTGGCTCCGCCGGTGACGATCGCGGCCCTGTCCCTGACGGCGATCCTGACCCGGTTCGCCGGGAAGGACTGGGGTCTGGTGCCGGCCACGATCGGCCTTGCCGCCACGTTCGGCGCGGCCCTGGTGCTGCGTGCCCTCGGCATCGTGCTCACCCCCGAGCACGTGCCTGGCGCCCGGAGGTTCAAGACGGTCCTGGTCGTCGGCCTGGCGGCCGGCCTCATCCTCGCGGTGGTGCCGGTCGCCGTCGGAGCCGGCGGCGTGGACTCCCTGCTGCAACGCTGGGACGCCGTCTATCACCTGAGCGCACTGCGACTCATCGAGGAGACCCGGTCGGCATCGTCGCTGACCGTCGGCGCCCTGTCCTACGGGACCGGACAGGCACACGTCTACCCGGCCGGGTGGCACGCCTTCGCGTCCCTGTTGCCGCTGTCCAGCCCGACGGCGGTGCTGAACCTTGCCGGGACGCTCACCGCCGGTCCGGCGTGGGTCTTGGGCTGCGCGGCGCTGGCGCGCCGCGTGTGGCCGCAGCTGCCGCCCGCACCGGCCCTGGTGGGTTTCGCCGCCGGGCTGATCACGGCCACCCCGATGAGCCTGTGGGTCGGGTGGGGGCACCTGCCGAACGCGGCGGCGCTCGCGATGACCCCCGGCGTGCTCGCGTTCGGGATCGGCGTCCTGGAACGGGCCGGCGTCTCGGCGACGGCTCGGTTCGGGTCCGGCGTCGATCCAGCCGGTTCCCCGGGCCCGGGCGGGGTGACCATCGGCTGGCAGCAGCACGCCGCCGGTGTGGTGGTCCTCGCCGCCGGAGCCGTCGGCCTGGGGCTGACCCACCCGAACGCCTTCCTCGCCCTCGCGGCCCTGGCGTTGCCGGTGGCCGTGGTCGCCGTGGACCGGATATCCCGCACGGCGTGGGCCTCGGGACGACGCCCGGCGGCCGTCGTGCTGCCCGCTGTGGTGGCCGTGCTCACCGTGGGTGGCGCGCTCGCATTCGTCAAATCCCCACTGGCCGGCGCCGTGACCGGCTACGTCGGTGACGAACCAGACGGCCCCGGCGCCGCCGTCGGGGCGGTCCTGATCGGCTGGTACGAGCTGTGGCCGCACGTGGTGACCGCAGCGGTGGTCATCGGGGCCCCGTACGGCGCGGTGCTGGCGTGGCGTCGTGGCGCGCCGTGGTCGGCAGGCATGCTCGCGGTGGTGTGGCTGCTGTACGTCGATGCCGCCATGGGCGGACCGACCGGGGTCTCCGCGCTCTGGTACACGAGCCCCGCGCGGGTGAGCGTGGTCACCGCAATGGTGACCGTGGTGCTGGCCGTCGGCGCCCTGGTGCACGCGGGCGCCGCGGCTGCCCGCCGGTGGCCGGCCGAACGCAGCCGGGCGATCGCGGCCGGCGCCCTCGTGGTGCTGCTCGCCGCGGCGATTGTCGCGTCGTCGGTGTACAAGGCCGAGCGCACCGCGAAGCTCTACGACCCGGCTGCCACCGGCGTGCCCCGGTTCGTGACTGCCGCCGAGTTGGAGATGCTCGCCGACCTGGACCTCGAGCCTGGTGCCGCGGTGCTCGGCAGCCCGTTCTCCGGTGCACCGCTGTTGTACGGACTGCGCGGGGTGCCGGTGGTGTTCCCGATCGCCGGGCAGGTGTGGTCCCCGGCCCAGCAGACCATCATGGACGGTCTGGACGACCTCTCCGACCCGGAGGTCTGTGCGGCGCTGGAGGACCTCGGCGTGCGGTACCTGTACCAGGACTCCCGCCCGTACCAGGCGTCCGGCGACTATCAGCGGCTGGACGACCTCGAGGTGCCCGGTTCGGAAGTCGTCGCGGAGGCGGACACGGCCCGGATCCTGCGCCTGCCGGACTGCGCGGAAATGTGACCGGGGTCTCCGGCCTGCACAGAACCTCCCCTGGAACGGCGCGGCTGGTCCGCCGGTCCGGTGCCGGGAATCCGTACGATCGTTGATCGATGCCTTCCACCGAGAACTCCCCGCGCCCTGCCCATGGTCGGCGCCGCGCACCGCGGCACAGCCGGCGACTTCGGCGCACCCACGTGCTGCGTGGGGTGCTGCTCGCGCTCATCGGCGTGGTCGCGTTCACCGGCACCGGGGCGGCCCTCGCCTACAACTCGTTGCAACGCAACATCGACCAGCACGACCTCTCCGCAATCCTCGGCGACGAGCGTGAGAGCGAGGCGGCGCAGCCGGGCGACCCGGCCGAAGGTCGTGCCTACAACCTGCTGGTCCTCGGTTCGGACACCCGGGTGGGCGACAACGCCGACTACGGCGAGGCCGAGGGGCAGCGTTCGGACACCACGCTCGTGGTGCACATCTCCGCGGACCGGTCCCGGGTGGACGTGATCTCGATCCCGCGTGACCTGATCGTGGACATCCCCAGCTGCCCCCTGCCGGACGGTTCCTCGACCGGCGAGTCCTCCGACCAGCGCTTCAACGCGGCCTTCGCCTACGGCGGCCAGACCGGTGACACGGCCTATGCCGCAGCCTGCGCGATCCTGACCGTGGAGGAGATGACCGGCCTGTTCATCGACGACTTCGTCGTGGTGGACATGGAGGGATTCAAGGACATGGTGGACGCCATCGGCGGCGTGGAGATGTGCTTCGAGGAGGCCATGGTCTCCCCGGAGGCCAATCTGGACATCGCCGCGGGCTGCCAGACCCTCGACGGCGAGACCGCCCTCGCCGTGGCTCGGGCCCGCAAGGGCGTCGACGACGGCAGCGACATCAGCCGGATCGGCCGCCAGCAGGAGCTCCTGACGGCGATGGTCGAACAGGTGATGGCGAAGAACCTGCTCACCGACTCGAGCGCGCTCTACCAGTTCCTGCAGGCCGCGACCGCGTCGCTGAGTACCAGTGACGGCATCGGCAACATCACCTCGATGGCTGGGCTCGCGTACTCACTCAACGGCGTCGGGATCGACAACTTCACGTTCGCCACCGTGCCGTTCGACTGGTCCGGAAACGTGGTCCTCCAGAACGCCGACTCCGAGGCGCTCTGGGAGTCGGTGGTGGCCGACCAGCCGCTGGTGCTGCCGCCGGACCCCGAGGCCACCGACGGCACCGCGACCGACGGCTCCGGGACCGACGGCACCGCGACCGACGGTGGCACCGGGGACGAGACCGGCCAGGGTTGAGCGCCCGCTGCGTCCGTCCCGGGGCACAACATCCCCGGACCGGCACGTCGACCGAAGCGCCGGCGATGAGACGATGGAAGCGATGAATCGGCAGCCCAGCAGGCCTCGCGCCCGCCACGCCGCGCCAAGCGGACGGCGCCGCGCCGACGTCGGCCGTGCCCGCACCCCAGTCGCCGCCGCAACCGCATCCGGCACGACCGTCGAACGCGACATCGTTGGCTCGCAGCGGCGCACACCGGCCAACAACCACGCGCTCGCCGGGGTGCGCCACGCCCGTAGGCGTCGGCGCCCACGCCGGCACACCGCTCCCCTGGCCGCGCTCGCAGTGGCCCTGTTCGCCATCAGCGGCGCGGGCCTGGTCTACGACGACCTGAACCGCAACATCGGCGGGACGGACGTCGAGCCCCTGCTCGGCACCGATCGGCCGGAGCCGGCGCCGCCACCGGTCGACGGCTCCGCCGGCACCGCGGTGAACCTGCTCCTGGTCGGCTCCGACGACCGGTCCGGGGAGAACCAGTCGATCGGCGGCGGCAACGTCGAGTCCGGGATCCGCTCGGACACCGTGATCGTCGCGCACATCTCGGCGGACCGGTCCCGGGTGGAGCTGATCTCGATCCCCCGCGACTCCTGGGTGGACATCCCCGCCTGTGAACTGCCCGACGGCTCGATGTCCGCACCGACCACCGGGAAGTTCAACAAGGCCTTCCACCAGGGCGGGCAGACCGGCGACGTCGGGTACGCCGCGGCCTGCACGATCCGCACCATCGAGTCCCTCACCGACGTCCGCATCGACGGCTTCGTCGCCGTGGACTTCGGCGGGTTCGTGGACATGGTCGACGCCATCGGGGGCATCCCGATCTGCATCCCGGAGGATATCGACGACGACAACGCCCACCTCCAGCTCAGCGCGGGCGAACAGGTCCTGGACGGCACCCAGGCCCTCGGCTACGCCCGGGTCCGCAAGTCGATCGGCGACGGCAGCGACATCGGGCGCATCGGCCGGCAGCAGGCGCTCCTGGGCGCCACCGTGCGCCAGGTCCTGAACCAGAACGTGCTCACCGACGCGCCCCGGCTCTACCAGTTCCTCGACGCCGCGACGGCGTCCCTGACCACCAGCTCGAACTACGCCTCGATCGCCGCGATGTCCGGCCTCGCGTACTCCCTGCGGGGCCTGGACTCGGACGACATCTCGTTCGTGACCGTGCCGGTCGTGGACCGCGGCGACGGCGCGAACGTGCTCTGGACCGACGCGGCCGACGAGATGTGGGAGGCGGTCGCCGCCGACCAGCCGCTCACGATCGAGGGTGCCGAGTCCGACGCGGACGATGCGGACACCGGCTCGCAGCCCACGGACGGGGCCGCCGGAACCGGCACGGACGCCACCGACCCGGCGACGGATCCGAGCGCACCGGCGACCGACGCCGCGTCCTCCCAGACCACACCCACCCCCGGACCTACCCTCGAGGGAACCACCGCCGACGACGGGAGTGCCCAGTGCGGGTGAGCCGAGACGAGCCGTTCGACAACGAACGGGAGCCCGAGGCCGCCTCCAGCGACCCGTTCGCGGATGCGCCTCGGCGCACGGCTCCGGGCCGCAAGCCGGCCCGCGGCGCCAGCCGCGCCCGCACCGGCGGCTCGGCGCAGCCCGTGGCGGCCACCCGCGGAGGCGAACGCGCGAGCGCTCGGTCCGCTGCGCCGTCGGGAGGTTCCGCGCGCGTGCCGGAGCGCAGCGTGCGCCGCACGCCGTCGGGCACCGGCAAGGCTTCCCGTCCGGCCGCCGGAGCCGACGCGCCGCCGCCCAGTTTCGCCCCCGGCTCGGGCGAACGCACCGACCGTCCGAGCGGCACCGGACCCCGCCCGTCCGCGAACGCGACCCGGGTGATGCCGGTGCAGGGTGGCGAGAGCACACCCCAGGTGCGGCGCCCGCAGCGCCCCGCCGGCGACCCGGCTCGGCGGGCGAGCGGCGCCCGCCCGCCGGGGAGCACCCGCCCGCCGGACGGTCCAGCGTCACAGACTGAGCCGAAGGCCCGCAAGCCGCGCCGGCGCGGGCGCCGGATCGTGGCCGTGCTCGCGGTCCTGCTCATCCTCGTGCTCGCCTGGCCGGTCGGCATGCTGGTCTGGGCGAACGGGAAGATCCAGCACACCGACGCCCTCGCAGCCAGCACCCTGAGCACCCCCGGCACCACGTACCTGCTGGCCGGTTCGGACTCGCGTGCCGACGGCCAGCTCTCGGGCGACACCACCGAGGGTCAGCGCACCGACACGATGATCCTGATCACGGTGCCGCCGAGCGGCGCGACCTCGATGATCTCGCTGCCCCGGGACACCTACGTCGACATCCCGGGCTACGGCGCGAACAAGCTCAACGCGGCGTACGCGTTCGGAGGACCGGAACTACTGGTCTCGACCGTGGAGGGGCTCACCGGCATCGAGGTCGACCACTACGTGGAGATCGGGATGGGCGGGGTCGCGAACGTCGTGGACGCCGTCGGCGGCGTGGAGCTGTGCCTCGACTACGACGTGAGCGACGCGGACAGCGGCCTGGAGTGGACGGCCGGCTGCCACGTCGTGGACGGTGAGACCGCGCTCGCGTTCGCCCGGATGCGCAAGGCCGACCCGCTCGGCGACATCGGCCGCACCCAGCGCCAACAGCAGGTGATCCAGGCGGTGACCTCCGCCGTCGCACAGCCGTCCTTGGTGTTCCAGCCCGGTGAGCAGGTGCGCCTGGCCGACGCCGGCCTCGCTGCCCTGCTCGTCGACGAGAACACCGGCATCATCGACATGGCCCAGATGGCGCTCGCGTTCCGGGCGGCGACCGGGCCCGACGGCGTCCGCGGCGCACCACCGATCTCCGACCTTGCTTACCGGCCGGGCGGTATCGGCGAGACCGTCCTGCTCGACCCGGACCGGGTGGACGCGTTCTTCGCCGCGGTGGCCGACGGCACGGTCACCACGGCGGACCTGAACTCCTAACGAGCCGGACCGGCGCGCCGGGACACACGCTCTATGGTTCGCTGGTCGGCATGACCCATGTGAACGATCCCGCCGTCGTGCGGCGGTTGCTGACCACCCCCGGCCGCTGGGCCGTCGTGGGCCTGTCCTCGAACACCGTACGCGCGGCGTACGGGGTCGCCCGCTATCTGCAAGGGAATCTCGGGCAGCAGATCGTGCCCGTGCACCCGAAGGCGGAGACCGTTCATGGCGAGCCCGGATACGCGACGCTCGCGGACGTACCGGGCGACATCGACGTCGTCGACGTGTTCGTGAACGCCTCGCTCGCCGGTGACGTGGTGGACCAGGCGATCGCCCGCGGGGCCAAGGCGGTCTGGCTGCAGCTGGACATCATCGACGAGGCGGCCGCCCGCCGCGCGGCCGATGCCGGGCTGGACGTCGTGATGGACACCTGTCCGGCGATCGAGGGACCGCTGCTGGGGCTGGGCTGACGGCTCGGTCGGGCCAGCCGCCCCTCAGCGCAGCAGGTAGCTGGTCGGCTTCCCGCCGGGCTTCGCGGAATCGATCACCACGGCCCCGTCGCTCAGCTCGGTGCCGGTGCCGAGCATCGGTCCCTGGGGCGTGCCAGGGAAGATCTGGGACAGCGGCACCAGGCCGCCGACCACCCCGGCCCTGCGCGCGGCCTTCTCCCACTCGGTGACCTGAGGCCCGGCCTGGACGACCTGGCGCTGGATCGCCTGGGCCAGGTCCGCATTCGCCTGCACGCTGAGCGAGGGGTGGGTGAGGATCTGCACGGGCCGCGGCGGGGACTTGCGGTCCGCGCGGACGCTGAGCCCGATCGGGGTGCCGATCGCCACGTAACCGCGGCGGCGGAACGCGTCGTAGAGCTTGCGCTGTGCCGCCTGACGCGAGATCAGTGCGTACCCGAGCACGAGCAGCCCGAGGGTGACGAGAACAACGGGCCCGTAGACGACCAGGTACAGCCAGTAGGAGACCGCCTGGCCCTCACCGTTGGTGGACCAGAACACCCGCCAGAACAGCGGTGAGCCGATGGTCGAGAGGTCGTTGTCGAGGGTGCGGAGCGTGGAGCGCAGGTTCCACAGCGCGAGCAGGCCCCCGAGAACCAGGCACATGGTCCCGAAGGCGGTGGAGCCGCGGCTGATCTTGACCCGCTTGGCGAACTGCCTGGGATCGCTCAGTTCCTGGTGCAGGGTGGTGATCGACATGGCTCGGGAGAGTAGCGGAAGCCGCGCGGGCGCTGCTCGGACGTACCAGGGACAGGACCGCCCCTCACGCATGGGGCGATGACCCACGGCGGGCGCGTCTATCGTGGAGTCCATGGCCACCACCCCGCTCCGGTCCCGGATCGCCGCCCTGCTGCTGGCTCTGCTCGCAGGAGTCGGCGTAGGCGCCCTCAGCGGCTGCGACGCGATCTCCGGTGCCGCCGGGGACGCCGTCGAACGCGCCATCGAGGAGGCCGTGGACGGCCTCGACCTCAGCGACGGGCTGCCCGAGGGCTTCCCCGCGGAGGTCGTCGTGGTGGAGGGCCCGGCCCGTGGCGCGGCCCGCACCGACGCCGACGGCGTCACCACCTGGGTGGCGCTGGTGACGGCGGCCGACTCCGGCACCGTCGCGCGCAGCACCCTGGAGGACGCGGGCTTCGAGGTCGACAACGTGGTCACCCACGACGCCGGGCTCATCGCTCAGCTCAGCTCCGACGCCCACGACGTGAAACTGATCGCCTCCGACACCCGGGTGGTCTACGTGGTGACGCCGGTCGGCTGAGGGCGCCGGGATCACCGGAGTGGCATCGCCACGGGCGCGACTCGCCGCCGCTAAGGTCGGAGGATCCGCAGCACCTGTAGGAGCCCGTTATGAGCAGTCAGACCGACGATGGTCACGGCTCGATCCGGGGTGCGTCGCCGGCTCCTGACGACGGTGCCCGCGACCTGGATCTGCGCGCCCTCATCGTCATCCTGATGGCGGGCACCCTCGCCCTCGTCGCGATCAACCTGGTGCTGAAGGCGCTGTCCACGCCCGAGCGCCCGGCGCCGTACGTGGGCCTGTTCGACGTGAACCTCGAGACGAACATCCCCACGATGTGGAACGCTGCGCTGCTGCTCGGCGTCGGGACCGCGTGTCTGCTCGTCGCGGGACTGGAGCAACGCCGGCGACGGACCGGCTGGATCGTCGCGGCGGTCCTCAGCCTGGCCCTGGCCACCGACGAGGTGCTCAAGCTGCACGAGCGGCTGCGCACGGTGGGCGCCTGGCTGCTCGAGAACACGCCGGCTTCCCTTCCCACGTACTCCTGGGTGTTGCCCGGCCTGGTGGTGGCGCTCGGCGGAATCGCGTTGGTCTGGTGGTGGACCGCCCGCAAACCGCACCACACGTCCTGGCTGCTCCGGATCGCAGTGCTCCTGTACGGCCTCGGAGCCGTGGTGGTCGAGGCGTTCTCCGGATGGATCGAGGGCGCCTACGGGGTCGGTGCCGCCTATGCCGCGGTGACGGCCCTGGAGGAGGGTCTGGAGATGAGCGCCTGCATCGTTGCCGTCGTGGCCGCCCTGAGGATGCTCCGGGTCCTGGACCTGCAGTCCGGGCCGCGGGCGTTCTTCATCCCCGAGGCAGACCCGGGTGCGGCGGCCCCGGTAGCCGCCGGCGCCTAGTGCGCGCTCATGACCCGCGGGCGTGCTCGATCAGGATCAGACCCTCGATCACCGGGCCGGCGACCGCCAGGTACATCAGCCCCAGGAACAGCGTGTACAGCACGACGAAGGCCACACTGCTGCGCAGCCGGCCGGGCTCACGCAGGTGCGTGGCCACCTTGCGCACCAGCGCGGGCGGGTGCCGCACGTCCCAGCTGTTCAGCCGCACGTACCGGCCCAGGTACATCCCGAACGAGACCGCGAGCAGGATCGCCACCACGATCAGCCTGGGCACGGCGGCCTGCAGCGGCGCCGCCACGTCCCCGTAGACCAGCAGCACGAACAGCAGCTGGGCCAGGAACACGTTGAGCACGGTGTTCAGCACCCCGGACATCGCGAGCGTGATCACCTGCACCACGTCGAACCACATCGGCACGCTCTCCTGCTCGCGCCGGTGGGACATGTTGAGCTCGGTGATGAGGTAGCCGGCGTTCGGCAGCAGGAGCAGCCAGACCACCCCGAGGACCAGACCGACGGCCAGCGCGAGCCAGCCCTGCACCAGCGCGACCAGGATCGGCACCACGAACACGAGCGCGCCCATCAGCAGCACCGGCGCGACCGAGAGCATCACGTTCCACAGCATCGGCGTGTAGAGCCGTGCCCGGAACATCGGGCCGCGCAGCAGGATCAGGGCGAGCGCGAACACGTTCATGCCCGCGACACCGACGAGCAGGCTGGTCAGCATGGGCGCCCTGCTCCTTCGACCGGGCCGGCCGGCTCAGGCGCCGAAGCCGGTGCGCTGCGTGCGCGAGGCGCGCAGCCGCGCGCCCTTGTCCAGGGCGGCCTGACGCAACCCCTCCTGGAAGGTGACCATCTTCTCGCGGAGCGCGGCGGCGCCGTCGTCGGCCCCGGCGGCGAGGATCCGTACGGCGAGCAGCCCGGCGTTGCGGGCCCCACCCACGGACACGGTCGCCACCGGCACCCCGGCCGGCATCTGCACGATGGACAGCAGCGAGTCCATCCCGTCCAGGTGCTTGAGCGGCACCGGCACCCCGATCACGGGCAGCGGTGTGACGGACGCGAGCATCCCGGGCAGGTGCGCGGCTCCCCCGGCGCCGGCGATGATCACGCCGACCCCCCGCCCGGCGGCCTCCTGGCCGAACGCGATCATGTCCTGCGGCATCCGGTGGGCCGAGATCACGTCCACCTCGGGTTCGAGACCGAACTCCGCGAGCGCATCGGCGGCCTCCTTCATCACGGGCCAGTCCGAATCGGAGCCCATCACCACGGCGACGGTATTCATGCGGGGGTCCCTCCCAGGATCGTGGTTGCGGCACGGGCCCGACGGCGGACCTCGGCCAGGTCCGTGCCGGTCACCGTCACGTGGCCCAGTTTGCGGCCCGGACGGACCGACTTGCCGTAGAGGTGCACCTTCGCGTCCGGGAAGGTCGCCATCAGCTCCGGGTAGGCCGAGGCCGGGTCCACGAGCTCGGAGCCGAGCAGGTTCACCATGACCGACCACGGCGCGGTGGCGCTGGTGTCCCCGAGCGGCAGGTCGAGCACGGCCCGCAGGTGCTGCTCGAACTGGCTGGTCACGGAGCCGTCGAGGCTGAAGTGGCCGCTGTTGTGCGGGCGCATCGCGAGCTCGTTGACGAGCAGCACGCCGTCGGCAGCCTCGAACATCTCGACGGCGAGTACCCCGGTCACGTCCAGGCCCTCGGCGATCGTGCGGGCGATGTCCAGCGCATCCTCGGCCACGTGGACGGGCAGGTCCGGCGCCGGGGCGATCACCTCGGCACACACCCCGTTCGCCTGGATGGTCTCCACCACCGGCCAGGTGGCCACCTGCCCGCTCGGCCGGCGCGCGACGAGCGCGGCCAGCTCCCGGCGGAAGGCGACGCGCTCCTCGACGAGGATCTGCCCGTGGTCGGTATCGAACCAGTGCGCCGCCTCGGCGGCGTCGTGCACCACGAGCACGCCCTTGCCGTCGTAGCCGCCGACCGGGATCTTCGCGATCACCGGCCAGCCGACGCGGTCGCCGAACGCGGTCAGCTCCGCGGGGGTGGCAACCGCCGCCCATCGCGGGCACGGCACCCCGAGCTCGGTGAGCCGGGTGCGCATGACGATCTTGTCCTGGGCATGCCGGAGGGCCCCCGGGCCGGGCTGGACGTTCACGCCGTCGGCGATGAGCCGGGTGAGCAGGTCCTGCGGCACGTGCTCGTGCTCGAACGTGAGCACGTCGGCGCCCGCCGCGACCGCGGCGACTGCCTCGAGGTCCCCCGCCGCGCCCACCGGAGCGTCCGGAATGACCTGCGCCGCCGCGCCGTCGGCCGCTTCCACGAGCGCGCGCAGATGGATCTGCAGCGCCCCCGCCGGCTCGGCCATCATGCGTGCCAACTGCCCGCCCCCGACGACGGCTACCACTGGTCCCATGGGGGTCCAGCGTAATGGCGGGTATCCTCGACTGGTGACCTCGTCCCCATCCGCGGCTCCGAACGAGACGCCCCGAGCCGTGCCGATGTGGCGCGACCGGGCCCGTCTGTGGGCCTGGTTCAGCGAGATGATGCGGTTCGGGACCGTCGGGCTGATCGCCTTCGTGGTGGACACCGGGCTGTTCAACCTGCTCCGGTTCGGCCCCGGCGAGCTGCTCGGGCACAAGCCGCTGACGGCGAAGGTCGTCTCCGTCACGGTGGCGGTGCTCGTCGCGTGGCTGGGCAACCGGTACTGGACGTTCGCCGCCAAACGCAGCCGGGAGACCGCCGCTGCCCGCAGCCGCGAACTCATGCAGTTCGCCCTGGTGAACGTGGCCGGCATGGCTATCGGCGTCGGCTGCCTGGCCGTCTCGCACTACCTGCTGGGGTTCACGTCACCGCTCGCGGACAACATCTCCGCCAACGGGGTCGGCCTCGTGCTTGGCACGATCTTCCGGTACCTCGCCTACCGGTACTGGGTGTTCACGAGCGTGACGGACGCGGACGCCGAGCAGGCGGACATCCCGGCCGCTGCCCGTGCCCCCCAGGCCGACCTCCCCCGCTGACACAGAACCTTGTTCCTGAGACAGACGGGTACAAAGTTCTGACTCAGGCGTAACCCTCTGTCTCAGCGGCCGCGGCCCCGCCTCAGCGGCGTCGACGCCGGCGGCCGACCACCACGAGCGCGCCGGGCGGCAACACGACGTCGGGGTCGAGCCGGGGCGGCACCGCGTTCAGGAAGATCGCGAAGACCGGCGGGCGCCGCTGCGCGAGCTCCAGCCGCCCACCGTCGGCGGTGACGAGCGTGCGGGCCAGGCCGAGCCCGAGGCCGGTGCCCTTGCCGGAGGTGACGTGCCTGTCGAAGATCTTCGGCGCCAGCTCGTCGCTGACCCCCGGGCCGTCGTCGGCCACCTCGATCACCACCCCGCTCTCGGCGCTGTCCCGGGTCGGTCGGACCCGGACCTCGGTGGTACCGGCGCCGTACTTGAGGGAGTTCTCCAGCAGCGTCGACAGGACCTGGGCGAGGGCGCCCGGGGTGGCCAGCACGGCGGCGTCGCCCGGGTCGCCGAACGTGAGGGTGCGCCTGGCCCGCTTGAACGTCGGGACCCATTCCTCCTGCTGCTGGGCGAAGATGTCGGCGACGTGCAGGGCCTCGGTGGTGCCGCCGTCGGCCTTGCGGGCGGACTTGAGCAGGTCGTCCACGACGTGCACCAGGCGCTCCACCTGGTCGAGCGAGATCCGCGCCTCCTCCCGCACCTCCTCGTCCTCGGAGAGCATCTGGATCTCCTCGAGGCGCATCGAGAGGGCCGTGAGCGGGGTCCGCAGCTGGTGACTGACGTTCGCGGCGAACTGGCGCTCGGCGGCGATCCGGCCGGCGAGCCGGTCGCTGGTGCGGCTGAGCTCGGCGGCGACCAGGTCGATCTCCTCGACCCCGGACTTCTCCATCCGGGGGCGCACCTGGCCGGACCCGATCTGCTCGGCGGAGGCGGCCAGGTAGATCAGTGGAGCGGCGAGCCGGCGGGCCGACCACACCGCCACCAGCGCGGCCACGCCGAACGCGACCACGGAGGCGATGATCACGAGGATCACCACCTGGGCGCCGCGCCAGAAGAGGGCGGACGCAGCGATCGCGACCTCGACCCGGGCGCCCGAAGGTGTGTTCTGCGAGACCGAGAACGTCTTGTCGTCGATCTCCGGCCCGGCACTGTAGACGGTGCCGTCGACGTCCGTCACGGTGATCCGGACCGGGATCCCGGACTCCTCGTCGACGACCCAGCGCTCGAGCATCTCGTCGTCGAGAGGCGTCTCGAACGCGATCCGGGTCTCCACGGCGCGCGAGACCGACTGGGTCCGCAGCTGCATGTTCTGCGCCACGCTCTCGCGGACCATCAGTGCTCCGAAGACCGCCATCGGGCCGCCGAGCAGGAGCACCGCGACGGTGACCGCCGCGATGGTCGCGGTCAGGACACGTCTTCGCAGGTCAGTGCTCCCCGTTCTCGAACCGGAAGCCCATGCCCCGCACGGTGGAGATGTACCGGGGCGCGTTGGCGTCGTCGCCGAGCTTGCGGCGCAGCCAGGACACGTGCATGTCCAGCGTCTTCGTGGAACCGTTCGGGTCCGAGGCCCAGACCTCGCGCATCAGCGAGTCCCGGGACACCACGGCGCCGGCTTCCCGCACAAGTACCCGGAGCAGTTCGAACTCCTTGGCGGTCAGCTGGAGCTCCCGCTCGCCCTGG
Organism: Occultella gossypii; assembly: GCF_019947135.1. Lineage (GTDB taxonomy): Bacteria > Actinomycetota > Actinomycetes > Actinomycetales > Beutenbergiaceae > Occultella > Occultella gossypii. The sequence goes on from NZ_JAGSHT010000010.1 coordinate 236,362, forward strand.
AAGGCCCGGTGCGCGGCGATGTCGACGCGGACGTCCTGGGAGGCGATCTCGTCCTCCTCGCCACCCTCGCTCCCGGCCCGACGCAGCAGCGCCCGCACCCGTGCGAGCAGCTCGGCCAGCCGGAACGGCTTGGTCACGTAGTCGTCGGCGCCGGCGTCCAGGCCCACCACCAGGTCGACCTCGTCCGCGCGCGCGGTGAGCACCAGGATCGGCGTGGTCAGCCCCTGGTTGCGGACCCACCGGGCCACGTCGAGGCCGTCCATGTCGGGTAGGCCGAGGTCGAGGACGAACAGGTCGGCCTGAGCCGCTTCGTCGATCGCTCCGCGTCCGGTGCCGTGCACGGAGACGGTGTAGCCCTCGCGAGTCAGAGCCCTCGCCAACGGCTCGGCAATGGCCGGGTCATCTTCTGCTAATAGAACTCGGGTCACTCGCCCATGCTAATGCCACGAACTGGCGAAGCGCTCATTGTGCCCAGTCGGATGTGGCGTGCCGCGCCAGCCGGACCGGCCTCACCTCACCCAGTCCGTGCACGTCCACGGGCTTCAACTCCTCGAACGAGAACATCGACGCGGAGTCCATGCCCTCCAGCAGTGCGGCGCTGACGTCGTCCATCAGGATCGAGGCCGGCCCGGCGAGGTCGCTGAGCCTGGAGGCGAGGTTCACGACGGGGCCGAACACATCGCCGGACCGGGACAGGACCCGGCCCCACACCACCGAGCCCCGGATCGGCAGGCCCCGCGCGTCCATCACGTCGAGCAGGCCGGTCGCGACCATCGCGCCGGTCTCGAGGTCGTCGGCGACGAACAGCACGGCGTCCCCGATCGTCTTGACGACCCGGGCGCCGTGGGCTGCGATGACGTCCCGGGCCCCGGACTCGAAGACCTGCATCAGTGACGAGAGCTCGGTGGGCGCCAACCGGGCCGCGCGGGAGGTGTAGGAGATGATGTCGATGAACCCGATCGCACGCTCCAGGGGGAGCCGGTCGGTGGTTGCGGTGTCCTTGCTGAGGGCGACGTCCTTGTCCATCCGGGCCAGCAGGGCAGCCAGCTGACGGCGCCACACGTAGCCCAGTTGGTCGCGCAGCACGGGGCCGATCACCGCGAGCCGGTCGAGCACCACGAGACGGGCGCTGGTGTCGTCGAGGCGGTACCGGTGCCGGGCGTCGGCGACGAGCGACTCGACCTGCCACAGCACCAGCCGGTCCATCGAGTGGCCCTGCGCACGGACCAGGTCCTGCGCGGTCTCCAGGTTCACGGCGTCGGTGAGGACCAGGTCCACGATCGCCTTGAGCCCGTCGACGTCCACCTGGGTGAAGTGCTTGACGCCCTCGGGCACGTCGGCGAAACCGAGGGAACGCCAGTAGACCCGCAGCACCTGGGTGGGGATCCCGACGGCGGCCGCCATCTCCGCGACGTCGAGCGTCGGCGGACCGCCCAGCAGCCGTTCCTCCTGGTCGCGGATCGTCGATCGCTCCGGGCGCGGCTCGGTGGACTCAGTCACGACCCGAGGCTATCGCCTCACCCCAGGCGAACATGCGCGACGTCCCCGGCGTGCACGTGCCGTGCCCCGTCCCCGGTACGCACCACCAGCGCGCCGTCGTCCGCGAGGCCGGTCGCCTCCCCGTGCACGGCCGGCCCGGTGGGCAGGTCCACGCGCACCTGGGTGCCGAGGGTCACCACGTGGGGCCCGACGGCGGAGCGTGGGTCCGTGGTGATCGCCGGGTCGGCGAGCACGTGCGCGAGCGACGCGACGATCCGCTCGGCGAGGGTCTGCGCGTCGGTCTCGATGCCGACCTCGGCGAGGGTCCCGGCCCACGGCACCGGCAGGGACGCACCGGCGAGGTTCACACCGATGCCGAGTACCACCCCGGTGCCGTCCGGGAGCACCTCGGCGAGCAGCCCGCCGACCTTGCGGAGCCGGTGCCAGTCGGGCAGGTCCTGCGCGCCATCCGTGTGGACCAGGTCGTTCGGCCACTTCAGGGCAAGTCGGCTACCCAGCGCAGCGTCAGTGACCGTCCCTCCGACCGCTGCTACCGCCTGCTCCTTTCCCGCCTCGTCAGGCTCGCCGGCCACCGGCTGCCCCGCTGCCGCGCGCAGCACGGCGACCCCGGCGAGCAGCGGCAGCCACGACCACTGCTCGCGGGGCCGGTCCGGGCGCAGCACCACCGAGAACGTGAGCGCCGTATGGGCATCGGTGTCCCAGGACCGGCCGGTGCGGCCACGGCCGCCCCGCTGGTGCCGGGCCAGGATCCCGGACAGGTGCGGCCAGGCTTCGGGCTCGGCCGTCGCGGCCTGGAGCAGGTCGGCGTTCGTGGAGCCGGTCGACTCGACGATCCTCAGGTACGGCTGGTTCATCCGCCCAGCCTGCCATCGGAGGTGGCCGGTCGCCGATCCACCCACACCGTTGCGTCACTGACCCGGCAGACGGATCAGTGACGCAACGCTGCGGACGCAGTTGTCGTTCGGCCGGTCACGCCGAGATGTCGGTAGTCGGTGGCAGGGTCTCTGCCAGCGCAGGATCGATCGTGAATCGAGCGAGCTGGGAGGCGACGATGGAGTCGGTGCAGGAACGGGCCGCGTGGGTGGCCGAGGGTGTCGAGGTCTGGAAGGCGCGGGCACGCCTGGCTGCGCTCGATTGGGCGGCGGTCGGGCCGGTTCGGTTCGGCGACGTTGACGTTGAGGAGCGGTCCGCGGAGTCCGACGGCGCGGCGGGGCGGCCGGAGTTCGACGTGGCCGGACACGTGCTGCGGGCTCGGCGGCGAGGGGACCTGAGCCAGCGTGAGCTCGCCATACTGCTCGGGGTCTCGCAGTCCACGGTGAACCGCTACGAGCAGCCCGGCGCCGACCTCGCGGTGGGACGGTTCGCGCAGGTGCTCGCCGAGGCAGGGCTTCGGCTGGCGGTCCTCGACGAGACGGGAACCGAGATCGAGCCGGTGTCGGCCCGGGAGGTCAGGGACAATGGCGGACGTCGGTTTCCCGCCCACCTGGATGTGTTCCCGCCGGACCAGGTGCCGTCGCACCGGATATCTCGTCCGAGGTACGACCGGATGCCGACAAAGGCCTGGTGCCACCACCGATCGACGCGAGACTGCTATCGCGCTGTCCGCGCCGACGAGATCGACCACCCCACCGTGGACGAGCTCGCCCGGCGCCGCTGGGTGCTCACCTGTCGCCGCCTTGAGGCACGCGTGATCCGAACGGCGGAACGCAGGCTGCGCGTCGCGGCCGCTAGCGTGTGGACGTCCGGAACCTCGGCCGCGATCCTGCGACATCGGGAGCACCTGGCACGGGCCTCGGCGAGTTCGCAGCGGGCGCACCCGGATGTGCGGTGAGCGACCGGACAGGCGGCGGTGAGCGGACCCACCCGCCTGGCTCGCGAGGGCGGTCCGATGGTGCTAGACCCAATCCATGGCTGCCCGTTCGACGCTCGAGGACGTGCACCCGTTGGACGCGGGTCCCAGATCGGTGCTGATGCGCCGGATCGGCACCGCGGCCCTGGCGCTGGTCCTGCTCGCGGCGCTGGGCGGTTTCCTCGGCGACCGCGAGTCGACCGCCTCCGCGCAGGCCGAGGGCTACACCCTCACGGTGACCACGGCCGCCGCCGCGCGACCGGGTCAGGACGTGCCGTGGCGGGTCCAGGTGAGCAGTCCCGAGGGCTTCGGCCCGGAACTCACCATCGCCGTGACCGCCGCCTACCTCGAGATCTACGAGACCCAGGGGTTCCACCCCGAACCCAGCGCGACCACGCGCGACGGCGAGTGGCTCTACCTGACCTTCGATACGCCGTCGGGCACCACGTTCGTGCTCGACTACGACGCCTACATCCAGCCGAACGCGAACGTCGGCCGCAGCGGCGTGGTGGCGCTCGTCACCGGCGACGCCCGGGTCGCCGAGGTGCCGATCCGCACCGTCCTGTTTCCCTGAGCCTCGTCCCGCTCAGCCACCGGTAAGGAGCCGCCCGAGATGGACATCGTGATCCGCGCCGCCGTCATCTTCCTGTTCCTGTGGTTCATCACCCGGGTGGTGGGTCGCTCGACACTGGGTGAGCTGAGCTCGTTCCAGCTCATCGTGTTCATCACCATGGGTGACCTGGTGCAGCAGGCCGTGACCCAGCAGGACTACTCGGTGACCGCCGCGGTGCTCGCCGTCGGCACCTTCGCGATCCTGACGATCGCGATCTCCTGGGTGAACGCACGGTGGCGCCCCGCCGCGCGGGTCACCCACGGGCTGCCCGTGGTGGTGTTCGCCGACGGCGAGCCGGCGCTGCCGGTGATGCGGCGGGAACGGCTCAGCCTCGACGACTTCATGGCCGCCGCGCGCGGCCAGGGGATCACGTCGTTCGCGCAGATCCGGCTGGCCGTGCTCGAGACGAACGGCCAGCTCTCGTTCATCACGGCCGAAGGACCGGAGGCCGGCGCCCCCGAAGAGCCGCAGCCAGGCTGAGCACGCCCATGCGCACCCTGCGCCCGCACTGGATCGGGTGCGGCCTCGAGGCCGACGCGGTCACCCCTTCGGCGCCACGGGTTCGTGGCCCAGTCGCAGGCGTTCGACGGCGTCGTCCAGGTGTTCCGTCAGCAGCGCCAGCAGTTCCTTGCGCGGAGCCGAGCGCACGGCCTCACGCAACGCGACGTGCTCGCGCACCTGCTCGCTCAGGTCCGGGTAGGTGGTCTGCAGGGCACCCAGGCACATCCGGGTCTCGACCAGCAGCGTGCGCAGGGCGCGCATCAGCCGGGGGCTCCCGGCGCTGCGCACCAGGGTCTCGTGAAAGGCCTGATCCGCATCGGAGACGGCAGCGGCGTCAGTGCGCTCGGCGCCCGCGCGCATCGCCACGAGCGGAGCCTCCAGGGCGGTGTAGGCCTCGTCCCGTCGGCCGTCGAGGATCAGCTCCGCGGCGCCACGCTCGATGATGGATCGGCTGCGATAGACGTCGATCATGTCCTCGAGGGACAGCTCCGGTACGAACGTGCCGCGATTGCGGATGCTGTACAGGATCCCTTCGGAGACGAGCCGCTGCATGGCCTCACGCAACGGTCCGCGCGATACCGCGAAGTGCCTGACCAGCTCCGCCTCGCCGAGCTGCTGGCCCGGCGCGAGGGCGCCGGAGGTGATGGCCGCGCGCAACTGCTCGGCGATCAGCTCCGCGGTCGAGCGGCTGTTCACCGGCTCCATCTGATCGAACGCCATCGACTCGCCTCTCCTGTGAACATCCGCATTTGTCTGGTGCACGCCCGCCATCAACCCACCGCACGCCTGAACAACCGACCGAGCCGCGGGTGGGAGCGGGCGAGGCCGGCCAGACGTAGACCCTCCCAGACGCTCACCTGGTTCGCCGTCAGCACCGGCCGGCCGATCCGCTGTTCGAGGGCCATGACCTCTCGGAGCGTGTGCATGGCCGTGTCCGGGATCAGCATGGCCTCGGCGTCGGGGTGGTCGTTGTCCGTCGCGAGCTCGAGGACCTGGTCCCCGGTGAGCGTGGCGACCTCCGCTGCCGTGTGGATCCCGGCACTGGACATGGACACGATCTCGATCCCGGCCGCGGCCAGGAACTGGCCGAACAGGGTCGCGACGTCCGTCGGATAGCTCGCCACCACCGTCACCCGGCGGATCCCCAGCGCCTGAAGGGCGTGCACGAACGCGAAGCTGGTGCTCGAGGCCGGCACCCCGGCCACGGCGGCCAGCGCGTCGGCCTGTGCGCGGGCGCCGTCGGGTCCGAACACGAAGCTGCCGGAGGTGCAGGCCCAGATCACCGCGTCGGGCTGCGCCCGTTCGAGCTGCCGCGCTCCCTCGGCGAGCCTCGCCGGGCTGCCCAGGTCCAGCAGCTCGGGGACGGCGTGCAGGTCGGTGCCGTAGACGTGCGCCACCGGCAGGTGCACGCCGAGCAGGTCCGCCGCGAACGGGTAGTCGTCCTCGGCCGCGTGGTCGGGGTAGATGAAGCCGACGGTCATGGACTCTCCTGTCTGAAGACGTCCCGGAGCCAGTTGCCCGGTCCCATCATCGGCAGTCCCATCCGGCCGAGGCAGGCCCAGATCGTCAGTTGGTTCGCGGTCAGCACGGGCTTGCCGAGGTCGCGTTCCAGGGGCGCGATCAGGTCATAGGTGGGCAGGTTCGTGCAGCTGACGAAGACCGCTTCCGAACGGGGATCGTCGGCGGCGATGATCCGCTCGGCGACGGTGCGGTAGTTCACCTTCCAGATGCCGCCGCCGAGCCCGAGGAAGTCGGAGCGAACCACCTCGGTGCCGAGCTCGCCGAGGAAGTCGTGCAACCGGTCGGTGAGTGGCTCGTCGTACGGGGTGAGGACCGAGACCCGGGTCAGAGCGAGCGCCCGGATCGCTTCCATCAACGCTCCCGACGTGGTCAGCGCCTTCGGTGCGCCCGCCTCGAGGATCGCCGCGCAGAGCTCCTGCTCGTAGGCCACCCCGTGGATGAAGCTGCCCGAGGTGCACAGGAAGGCCACCACCTCCGGCTCGACGTGCAGCACATCCCGGGTGGCACTCATCAGGTGCCGCCGGTCCGAGACCAGCTCGGCCATGGCCAGACTCACCGGCACCGGTTCATACGGGGTGCGAGCCAGGTGGAGGCTCACCTCGAGTGGTGTCCAGCGCCACAGCTCCCGCTCCAGGGCAAGGTCGAACGGCGCGATGACCCCGATTCCGCGTTGTAGCAGCGGACCCTCGAACTCGAGGCTGCTCAGTTCCAATAGCGGGCCTCACCTTCGTTCAGCCGCTTCGGTAGTATCGACAGATTGTTGACAATACTACGAGCCTTCCCTAGGTTGTCAATATGTCGATTCGCCCGGTCGTGGTGGTGCTCCACGACGGCCGTGCCCCGCGCGCCGAGGCCCTGGCGCCGGTGGCCGCACATGCCGAGATCCGATACTGCGACGAGTCCCAGCTGGCCGGTTCGCTCGTGGGTGCGCAGGTGCTGTTCGTCCATCACTTCCTCAGCAACGCGGTGCCCGGCGCGTGGCACGCGGCCGACTCGCTGCAGTGGCTGCACATCGCCGCCGCCGGCGTGGACCCGGTGATGTTTCCCGAGATTCGAGCCAGTGAGGTGGTGGTCACGAACTCACGCGGCATCTTCGACGTCGCGATCGCCGAATACGTCCTGGCTCAGATGCTCTCCTTCGCCAAGGATCTGCCCGGGTCCTGGCACCGGCAACGCTCCCACACCTGGCAACACACCGACTCGCAGCGACTGGCCGGGTCAACGGCGCTGGTGGTCGGCACCGGCCCGATCGGGCGAGCGATCGCGCGGCTGCTCGGAGCCGTCGGCGTCGAGGTCCGTGGCACCGGCCGCCGCGCCCGGACCGGCGACCCGGACTTCACCGCCGTGGCCGCGGCGGAGGACCTCGCCACCGAGCTCGCCCGAGCCGACTGGGTGATCGCGGCGGCCCCGCTGACCGACCTCACCCGGCACCTGTTCGACGCGGACGCGTTCGCGGCGATGCGCCCGGGTGCCCGATTCATCAACGTGGGCCGCGGGGAACTGGTGCGCACCCCGGACCTCCTCGAGGCGCTCCGCAACGGGACCATCGCCGGCGCTGCGCTGGACGTGCTCGATCCCGAACCACTGCCGCGCGAGCACCCGCTCTGGGAGGCACCGAACGTGGTGATCACCGCTCACCGGTCGGGGGACGTGCTCGGCTGGCGGGAGGAACTGGTGGCCCTGTTCGCCCTGAACTTCCAGCGGTGGATCACCGGGGCAACACTGATGAACGTCGTCGACAAGAACCTCGGATACGTGCCGAGCGAAGGAGCCGCACCATGAATCCCGTGGAGATGACCGCCGTCGGCCTGGCCACCGCCTACTCCAGCGGTGACCTGTCCCCGGTCGAGGCCACCCGCGCCGTACTCGACGCCATCGAAGCCCGGGACCCGGAGCTGAACGCCTACTGCCTCGTCGATCCCGAGCGCGCGCTCACGCAGGCCGCCGAGTCCGAGCAACGGTGGCGCTCCGGACACGCCAAGGGCCTGCTCGACGGCGTCCCGGTCTCGATCAAAGACGTGTTCCTCACCAAGGCGTGGCCGACCCGGCGCGGATCACGTGCGATCGCTGCCGACGGTCCGTGGGAGGTGGACTCCCCCGCCGTGGCCCGGCTGCGCGAGGACGGCATGGTGCTCCTCGGCAAGACCAACACCCCGGAGATCGCCTGGAAGGCGGTCACCGACAGCGCCCTCACCGGCATCACGCGCAACCCGGCGGATCCCTCGAGGACCGCGGGCGGCTCCTCCGGCGGCAGTGCGGCAGCCGTCGCCGCCGGCCTGGGCCCCGTCTCGATCGGGACCGACGGCGGTGGCAGCATCCGGATCCCGGCCTCGTTCTGCGGGGTGGTCGGCTTCAAGCCCACCTACGGCCGGGTGCCGTTGTACCCGGCCAGCCCGTTCGGTCCGCTCGCCCATGCGGGACCGATCACGCGCACCGTGGAGGACGCCGCGTTGCTGATGGACATCATGGTGCTGCCGGACCATCGCGACCCCACCGCGCTCGCGCCGCCGCGCACCACCTACCGCAGCGAGTTCAATCGTGAGGTCACCGGCATCGGCGTGGCCTACTCCCGGGACCTCGGCTACGTCCGAGTGGATCCGGAGGTGGGTGAGATCGTCGATCGGGCGGTCGCTCGGCTCGACGAGGCCGGCCTGCCGGTGACGGCGATCGACCCAGGGTTCACCGACCCGCTCGAGGCGTTCGACGTGCTCTGGGCCGCCGGTGCCGCCGCGATGCTGAACCGGATGCCCGGGGCTGCCGAGACCCTCGACCCTGGCCTGGCCGCGGTCTGGCAGCGGGGCCGGAGCCTCAGCGCGGTCGACTACGTCGACGCCCGCGCGGTCGCGGCCGAGCTGGGGATCCGGATGGGCGCGTTCCACCGCACCCACAACCTCCTGCTCACGCCAACCGTGCCGATCCCCGCGTTCGAAGCCGGGCATGACGTGCCGCCCGGCAGCGGACTGACCGGCTGGCCGCAGTGGACCCCGTTCAGCTATCCGTTCAACCTGACCCAGCAGCCGGCCATCAGCATCCCGGTGGGCACCACCGCGGCGGGGCTGCCGGTGGGCCTGCAGATCGTCGGCCCGCGGCATTCCGACGACCTCGTCCTGGCCGTGGCGCGGTTCACCGAGTGGCTGTTGGGCTGAGTCCCCGGGTCAGCCCCGGGCGAAGCTCAGCCGTTCCCCCTCCACACCCCGCAGCCAGAGGTCGCTGCAAGCGGCCGCGACGTCCTCGAGGCCCGACTCGATGGTGGCGAACACGTTGCCCGGCACCCATCCGACGTCCCCGTTGAGGAGCAGGTTGTTGCGTCCGTAGAAGATCGCCAGGTCCGTCGCCCCCTGGGCCGCGTGTGCCTCGGATCCGGGCTCGTAGCCGTACGCCGCGTTGCCGATCTCCCAGGGCTCGAAGTCGAACAGGCAGACATCCCCCGGGATCGGGGTGACCGTGGGATTCTCCCGCCGGGGTGCGCTCAGGCGTGGGATCAGGGTGTAGACCTCGTTGCGCGCGTACTTGGCATGGAACGCGTCGCCGGACTGCGGCAGCGCGTCCCAGACCGCGGCGCTGGTGCCGGGGGCCTCGTCGTCGAGCAGTCGGGCCCGGCAGCTGGCGCCGCGGGCCTCCAGGGTGATCGTGATGTAGCGGGCCACGGGAACCTCCGGTCGGGACGGGGCGAGCAGGGTGGTCGGGTCGGGCCGGCTCACACCTCGGTGAGGACATCCGACCAGATCGACAGTGCGGTATCGACCTGATCGGCGGAGACCACCAGTGGCGGGATCATCCGGACCACGTTCATGTGGGCGCCGCAGGTGAGCAACAGCAGCCCCTTGACGGCGGCGAGCTGCTGGGCGGCCGTGGCTCGCTCCCGGTCCGGCTTGCCGTCATCCGTGGTGAACTCGGAGCCGACCAGGAGGCCGAGTCCACGGACGTCCCCGATGGCGTCGCCGGCGGTCCGGCGCGCACCGTCGAGCAGCTGGGTCCCGCGCTCCGCGGCATTGGCGACCAGATGTTCGTCCTCGATCACCTCGAGGGTGGCGATGGCCGCCGCGCAGGCGACGGCGTTGCCACCGTAGGTGCCGCCCTGGGAGCCCGGCCAGGCCTTCGCCATCAGCTCCGTCGATGCGGCGATGCCGGACAGCGGGAAGCCGCTGGCCAAACCCTTCGCCATCGTGATGATGTCCGGTGTCACCCCGAAGTGCTGGTGGCCGAAGAACTTCCCGGTGCGCCCGAACCCGGTCTGGATCTCGTCCATCACCAGCAGGATCCCGTGGGCGTCGGCCCGCTCACGCAGCCCCTGGAAGAACCGGGTGTTGCCCGGCACGTAGCCCCCTTCGCCGAGCACCGGCTCGACCACGAATGCCGCCGTCTCCGCCGGGGCGCAGATGGTCGCGAAGATGTAGTCGAGCTCGCGCAGCGCGAAGTCGGTGGCCTCCTGCTCGGTCCAGCCGTACCGGAACGCGGTGGGGAACGGTGCCACGTGCACACCGGCCATCAGTGGCGAGAACCCTGCCGAGAACCGGGTGCCGGACGTGGTCATGGACGCTGCGGCCACGGTTCGGCCGTGGAAGCCGCCGTGGAAGACGATCACGTTCGGCCGGCCGGTGGCCTGCCGGGCGAGGCGTAGGGACGCTTCGACGGCCTCGCTGCCGGAGTTCGCGAAGAACACCGAGTCCAGGCCCGCGGGCAGCACCTCGCCCAGCCGGCTGGTGAGTTCCAGCAACGGCTGATGCAGCACCGTCGTGTACTGCCCATGGATCAGGGTGGCCACCTGCTGCTGGGCGGCACGGACCACGTGCGGGTGGCAGTGGCCGGTGCTGGTCACGCCGATGCCCGCGGTGAAATCCAGGTAGCGCCGACCGTCCGTCCCGTAGAGGTAACAGCCCTCACCGCGCTCGGCGATGACGGGGGTGGCCTGCGCCAGGCGAGGCGAGAGCTGAGTCATGACACCATCCCAACATTGTCGGATTGTCGACAATAGGTCTATCATGAGTGGCTGGTCGAAGGCAATGGAGGCAGGCGATGCTGGAGCCCGACGCGATCGCGTCCGTACCCACGGATCTGTTCATCGGTGGTGCGTGGCAGCGCACCGCTCGCCGGATGGATGTGGAGGACCCGTCCACCGGCGAGGTGCTGTGCACCGTGGCCGACGCCGATCCGGGAGAGGCCGCCGGCGCGCTCGATGCCGCCGTGGCCGCGCAGGCCGGATGGGCCAGCACGTCGCCGCGGGCACGTAGTGAGATCCTCTCCCGCGCGCACGCCCTGGTGCTCGAACACGCGGATCGGCTGGCGCTGATCATGACGCTGGAGATGGGCAAGCCGCTGACCGAGGCCCGCGGCGAGGTGGTCTATGCCGCCGAGTTCCTGCGCTGGTTCGCCGAGGAGGCGGTACGCGTCGACGGCGGCTATATGAGTGCGCCCGGTGGTGGGTCCCGGTTCCTGATCACCCGCCAGCCCGTGGGGCCGTCCCTGCTCGTGACGCCGTGGAACTTCCCGTTGGCGATGGGCGCCCGCAAGATCGGCCCGGCCCTGGCCGCGGGCTGCACCTGCGTGATCAAGCCGGCACCGCAGACTCCGCTGTGCACGCTGGCCCTGGTGGACCTGCTGACCGAGGCCGGCCTACCCGCCGGGGTGGTGAACGTGATCACCACCAGCCGCGCCGCGGACGTGATGACGCCGCTCATCCTGGACGGCCGGGCCCGCAAGCTCTCCTTCACCGGCTCGACCGCCGTCGGCAAGCACCTGCTCGAGCTCTGCGCCCGCACCGTGATGCGCACCTCGATGGAACTCGGTGGCAATGCCCCGTTCCTGGTCTTCGACGACGCCGATCTCGACGCCCCCGTGGCCGGTGCCCTGGCCGCGAAGATGCGCAACATCGGCCAGGCCTGCACGGCGGCGAACCGCATCCTGGTGCACCGCACGGTGGCAGCGGAGTTCACCCGCCGGCTCACCGAGCGGATGGCGGCGCTGCCGATGGGTCGAGGCGTGGCGGACGGGGTGGTGGTGGGCCCACTCATCGACCGGGCCGCCGTGGACAAGGTCGCCGCGCTCGTCGCCGATGCGACCGGACGCGGCGCACAGGTGCGCACCGGCGGTACGCGCGCCGAGGGCGCCGGCAATTTCTACCCGGCCACGGTGCTCACCGGTGTTCCCGACGATGCGCGGCTGTGCCACACCGAGATCTTCGGCCCGGTGGCGGCGATCTCGGAGTTCGACACCGAGACCGAGGCCGTCCGCCGCGCCAACAACACCCCGTACGGCCTGGTCTCCTACGTGTTCACCGAGGGCCTGGCCCGCGGACTGCGCGTGAGTGAGGCCCTGGAGGCCGGCATGGTGGGCCTCAACCTCGGGGTGGTCTCCAACCCCGCCGCACCGTTCGGTGGGGTGAAGGAGTCCGGGCTGGGCCGCGAGGGCGGCCGGGTCGGCATCGAGGAGTTCCTGGAGACGAAGTACATCGGCGTCCCGGCCTGACCACCGAGGGAGTGTGCCACCGCACCGCGGGGCCTGCCGGTGCGGGAGTGCCCGGCGGGCACCTACTGTGGGTCGCATGCGCCCGGTCACACCAGCAGAACGCACGGCACTGCTCGCCACGATCGCCACGCTGGGCGCGGTGCCGGTGGCCACGGGTCTGTCCGCCATGATCGGTGGGCCGGCGGCTGCACCCGGCGGCGGGCCGACCACCGCCAGCGTGGACAGCGAGTACCGGTTCGTGAACCTCTTCTGGGCCGCAGCCGGCGGAACGCTGTGGTGGTCGTTGCGCCGCCCGGAGCAGCGGTCCGCCGTCACCCGGTCCGTGCTCGGTCTGGCGGCCGTCGGTGGGATACCGAGGCTGCTCTCGGTGCGCAAGGTGGGCCGTCCGCACCCGGTGTTCCAGGGGGCGTTGGTGCTGGAGCTGGTGGTGGTGCCGCTCGTGCTCGGCTGGCATCGCCGGGTGATTCGCCCCAGTCCGTGAGTCACTGACTGCGCGTCCCGTCGGCTGACCTTGTAGGGATCCCACAACGGGGCCCGGCCCCGACACGTCGCCTCCCCGAACCGCGTTGGCGATCTGTGACAACTACAGTGCCTGATGTGACTTCTTCCGACGCCCCCGATCTGACCACCACTGCCGGCAAGATCGCCGATCTCGATGCGCGCAACGAGAAGGGTCCTCGGTCCCTGGCGGCCGTCGCGTCCGAGAAGCAGGCGGCGCGTGGCAAGCGGTCCGCGCGGGAACGCATCGAGGGCCTGCTGGACGAGGACAGCTTCGTCGAGCTGGACGCCTTCGCCACCCACCGCTCCAGCAACTTCGGCCTGGACGCCAAGAAGATCCCGGGCGACGGCGTCGTGGTCGGGTACGGCACCATCGATGGCCGGCAGGTGTGCATCTACTCCCAGGACTTCTCCGTGTTCGGTGGGTCCCTCGGCGAGGTGCACGGTCAGAAGATCACGAAGGTGATGGACCTCGCCCTACGCACCGGGGTGCCGCTGATCGGGATCTCCGACGGTGGTGGCGCCCGCATCCAGGAGGGCGTCGCGGCGCTGACCCAGTTCGCGGAGATCTTCCGCCGCAACGTGGCGGCGTCCGGGGTGATCCCGCAGATCTCGCTGATCCTCGGCCCGAGCGCCGGCGGCGCCGTCTACTCCCCCGCGCTCACCGACTTCATCGTGATGGCGGACCAGACCTCGAACATGTTCATCACCGGCCCGGACGTGATCCGCGCGGTCACCGGCGAGGACGTCGGCTTCGAGGAGCTCGGCGGCGCACACACCCACAACGAGCGTTCCGGGGTGGCCCACTACCTCGCCGCCGACGAGGACGACGCCTACGACTACGTCAAGGCACTGCTGCACTACCTGCCCACGAACAACCTGACCGATCCGGAGACGTACCCGGTCGAGGCGGACCTCGACGTCAGCGACGCCGACCTCGAGCTGGACACCCTGATCCCGGACTCGGACAACCAGCCCTACGACATGCGCACCGTCATCGAGCACGTGCTCGACGACGAGGAGTTCCTCGAGGTCCAGGCCCTGTACGCACGCAATGTGATCATCGGGTTCGGGCACGTCGAGGGCCACCCCGTGGGGATCGTGGCGAACCAGCCCCAGACGATGGCCGGCACGCTGGACATCAACGCCGCCGAGAAGGCCGCCCGGTTCGTGCGCACCTGCGACGCGTTCAACATCCCGGTGCTCACGTTCGTGGACGTGCCCGGGTTCCTGCCCGGCACCGACCAGGAGTGGAACGGCATCATCCGCCGCGGCGCGAAGCTGATCTTCGCCTACGCGGAGGCCACCGTCCCGCTGATCACCGTGATCACCCGCAAGGCGTACGGCGGCGCCTACATCGTGATGGGGTCCAAGCAGCTCGGCGCGGACATCAACCTGGCCTGGCCGACGGCGCAGATCGCCGTCATGGGCGCGGGCGGCGCCGTGAACATCCTCCAGCGGGGCGCACTGAAGAAGGTGGCCGAGAGCGGCGGCGACGTCGAGGCCGAGCGCGCCCGGCTGGTCGCCGAGTACGAGGAGGCGATCGTGAACCCGTGGGACGCCGCGCAGCGCGGCTACGTCGACGCCGTCATCGAGCCGTCCCAGACCCGCACGCAGATCGTGCGCGGGCTGCGGGCGCTGCGGACGAAACGGGCATCGCTGCCCGCCAAGAAGCACGGGAACATCCCGCTATGAGTGCGCCGAACGGGAACGGGAACGGCACCTACGCCGCCGTCGGCGAGGTGCCTGACGACGTGGTCCGGGTCATGCGCGGTGAGCCCGACGACGTCGAGCTGGCCGCACTGGTCGCCGGGATCCTGGCCGCCCGCGCGGGCACGCCGGACGACATCGACGACGGCACCCACACCTCGGTGTGGCGCGACCCCGGGCACCACCTCGGCCTACCGGTCCGCCCGGGCCGTGCGGCCTGGCGGTGGAGTTCCCACCGGGCCTGACCGAGCCGGCTGCGCGCCCGGCCCAGCGACCCCTACGACGCCGCTCAGGCCCCGAACGCGGCGAGGAACGACTGCGCCAGACCGATCCGCTGGGCCCGGTCGCCCGGTCCCGTGCCGTCCGGCGCGGAGACCACCACGCGGGTGCCGTCGGAGGCCACGGTCACCGGGGCATCCACGTGCCCGACCAGCTCGCCGAGCAGGAACGCGACGACGGGCGTCACGGCCGGGAGATCAGTCGGCGCCGCCATCAGGGTCACCTTCGCGGGCAGTTCCGGACCGGAGTGCAGGGTCATGCCGTGGCCCCCCACGATGCCCGGGAACGGCTCCCAGCGATCGAACCCGCGATCGGCGTTCACCCCGGCCGCGAAGACCGGCAGCGGCGCGCGGGCGGCCAGCACCACGAGCTCGCGCCGGGCCTCGCCGTAGGCGTTGACCCGGTGCAGCGGCTCCTCGCTGCGCCAGGACTCGACCCGCGCGTCACGCCCGTCGACCCGGCCGGCCATCGCCCTGCGCGGCCCCACCAGCCGGTGACCACGCGGAAGCGCCAGCGGCACGAGCCCCGGGTGAGGCGTCTCCTGCGTCTGCACACGCCAGCCGTTCGCCTGCGCCCAGCCCGACCACTCGCCGTCGTAGACCTGCTCCTCGGCGACCGCCCGCGTCTCGGCGACCCGGGCGTACAGCATGGCGCCGGCGCCGAACGCGACGACCAGCAGGACCACGACGATGATCGTGGTCCAGGGCTGCCCGATCCGGCCCAGCACGCCCGTGGCGGCCAACAACGCCAGGACCACGACCGGCGCCACGACGGCGCCGAGCACGATCGGCAGACCGCGCCGGGTCCGGTCGTGCTGTGGGCGCCCCGAGGGGGTGGGTGCTTGGTGCTCGGATCGGCTCATTCGGGGGCGTCGTCGAAGATCCGCTGCGGCAGCCCGTTCCGGTACGTGCTCTGCAGCGACTCCCGCAGCTCCGGGGAGTCCGCGAGCTCGTCCGCGGCGATCTCCTCGACCTGGGCCGCGAGGGCGCGCAGGGCGTCGTCGTGCGCCCGCATCAGGCCACGGTTCAGCGCCAGGGGCGAGGACCTGGTCGCGGCCTCGGTGAACTCGACGTCCTGGATCAGCCCCGTCGAGTCGATCACGACCTTGACGTCCCGCTGCGGCGACCACGACTCGATCCGGACGCCGCCCAGGCGCGCGTTGGCGCCCTGCATGGCAGAAGCTCGCGTCGTGGCGATCTCGGTGAGTGCCTTGAGCTTGCTCAGTGATTCCTCGTAGCCGGCTTGCCAGGACATCAGTTCGTCGCTCCCTGGTACCCGGCATTGCCCAGCCCGGCGATGCCGGGGATGGCATCGCCGAACTGCGGACCGCCCGGCATGTTGAGGATGCCCTCGAGCTTCTTCAGCGACGGGACCAACTCGGTGAGGGCACCGTCGAGCTTCTGGACCAGCGTGGCGAACTTCTCGATGGCCTCGGTGACCTTCTGGATCCAGTCCGCGGCCTTCGTGCTCCACTTCGCGATCGCCGCCGAGGCCTGCGCCCCGATCCAGGCCAGCCCGATGCCGACCGTGGCCAGGCACTCGACCACCCAGGAGATGAGCTTGCCGACCAGGTCCGCGATCAGGTCCCTGACGATCGCGCGGACCGCGGCGACGATGCCGCTCGCGATGGCGAACCCG
Source organism: Occultella gossypii (assembly GCF_019947135.1). Taxonomy (GTDB): domain Bacteria; phylum Actinomycetota; class Actinomycetes; order Actinomycetales; family Beutenbergiaceae; genus Occultella; species Occultella gossypii. Next base: position 252,936 of record NZ_JAGSHT010000010.1, read on the forward strand.
ACGCTCAGGCCGGTCGCGACGCCCGCCATCGAGGAGATGGTGCCGCTGGTGACGTTCGCGACCTCCCGGTAGGTGTCCGCGGTCAGGCCGACCCACGGGGTCAGGGCCGTCTCGACGGCGGCATCGAAGTCGGCGGCGACCGTGGTGAGGTGGCCGGAGATGTTCGACCAGGTGTCCGAGATCGCCGTGACCTCGGCTGGGTCACCGGCGAGGATGTCGAGGAACTCCGGAAGCGGCGGCATGTAGTCGAGCAGGAATCCGGCGACGCTCGAGGCGAGCGTGGCGATCGGGTCGAGGACGGCGTCCGCGAGGTCGGTCACACCGCCCGCGAGCCCGAACAGCGCTCCCGCCCAGTTCCCGTCCTGGACCGAGGTCACGGTCTGGTCGATCGGCCCGACGATCTTGAGGCTCTTGTACCACTCGCCCAGTTCGGGCCGGTCGTTGACGGCGGACGCTACCAGTTCACTCACAGCGACTCGATGAACTTCGTGAGGCGGCCGGCCGTGACCTGGTCGACGGCGTCGTAGTTGTCCGCGATGGACGTCAGCGTGGTGCCGAGCCCGCCGACGACGGCCTGACTGCCCGCGATCCCGGCCAGCCCGGCACCCTGCACGACGTTCGCCGGGAGGGTGAGGAAGCTGCACAGGATGCCGAACGCGTGGGGCCCCATGGTCATTGCGGTGCCGGCCGCCGAGGTGGCCTCCCCGATCCGTGCGGCGATCCCACTGACGTCGGCCGCGTGGGCGCGCACCGCGTCCGTGTCGACCTCGAGGTCGAATCCCATGTCTCAGAGCCTCCCGTTGATGATGTCGTCCAACGCGTCGATCGTGGAGGTGTCCGTCAGCAGGCTCGGGTCCGGCCGGCGGGGCGTCGCGCCACCGGTGAGATCGCGGCGGGCGGCAGCCAGGGCTCCCATCATATTCTCGCGCAGTTCCTCGGGTGTGAGCTCGATGATCTGCGGCCCGAACTGTGCGTCCACCAGCAGGCCCTGACGATCGACCGTCGCCTGCACGATGCCGTCGTCCGACTCACCGATCCCACGGTCCGGAAGGTCCTCACCGGCGAGCGCCGTCGCCTTCGCCTGCGCATCCTCGAGCTGGGCCCGGATCCGGGCGCGGACGGCTTCGAGCATCTCGGATTGTGACTCCACCGTACGAGGATGCACGACTGGGCGGGGCGCCTCCAAACGGTCGACATGGGGAGAAGTGCCCCGTGCACACCCTTCGACATTTCTGGATGTTCCATCTAGATGCACGCTCACTCTCCTACATGATGGACGATACGACCACACAGAGTTAGGGTGATCCCACGAGCATCGAAGAACGCCGCCCGACGAAGGGCGGCATCACACTCGGGGGTATCGCCATGCGCGTCCGTCCTGTCCTCACGTCGGCGACCACGTTCGCCCTGGTCCTCGCCACGCTCACGCTGACGCCTCTGCCCGGCGTCGCCACCGCCGTCGGGCCGGACGATGCGGATCTGCCACCCACGGAACCGGCACCGGACATCCCACCCGGCTATGCGCTCGCCTGGGCGGACGAGTTCGACGGCACCCGGGCCGACGGGACCGGCCTCGACACGTCGGCCTGGTACTACCGCGAGGGCGAGAAGGCCGAGTGCATGAACCGGCCCGAGAACGTCTCGGTCGCCGACGGGCTGATGCACATCGCGCTCGTGGCCGACGACAGCTTCGGCCCGGACTACACCTGCGGAGGCGTGATCTCGCAGGAGTGGTTCGGCTACGGCTACTACGAGACCCGCGCGCAGTTGTGGGGCGACCAGGGCTTCCACTCGGCGTTCTGGACCACGGGCCTGTCCGACGCGATGCCGGACACCCCGGACTACCGCGGCCCGAACAACCGGATCAACGAGATCGACGGGTTCGAGATCGACTCGCACGCACCCGACCGGATCGCGCACCACTCGCACTGGTTCGTGCCGCATCACGTGGGCAACCAGGGTGGCCTCTACACGGGCCCGGACTCCTCCGACGGCTACCACACCTACGGATTCGAGTGGCTGCCGGACCAGATCCGGTACTTCGTCGACGGCGAACTGGCGCGGGTCCAGGCGTTCTCCGGCCCGCACGGGTTGCAGAGCATCTGGCTCACCACGCTGGGGTACACCGCCCCGGTCGACGAGACGAACCTCCCCGGCGAGACCACCTGGGACTACTTCCGCTACTACGCACCCACCGCGGACCCGAACGGCGCCACCCCGGGCAGCGTGGTCGTGGACAACGGCGACCCCGGCTACTCCGAGCAGGGTGACTGGGAGGACTCCGACACGGTCACCGGCGGCAACCAGGAGGCCTTCGGCTTCCAGGACCGCGAGACCCGCCGCGCCCTGTCGACGGACGCCTCCGCCACCTGGGTCCCGGACCTGACCGAGGCCGGATCCCACGAGGTGCTGGCCTGGAACCCCAGCTTCCTGTCCACGGGCACCACCGCCGCGCACTTCTCCGTGACCCACGACGGCGGGACCTCCGACGTGGTGATCGATCAGTCCACCGCCGGCCAGCAGTGGGTCAGCCTCGGCTCCTACGGCTTCGCCCCGGGCACGGGGCAGGGCGTCCGGGTGGTCGCCGGCACCGACGGTGTGGGCACGTTGCGCACGGACGCCGTGATGTTCACCCCGGCCGTCGTCGTCGACGACGGCGGCCCGGGCTACACCGAGACCGGCAACTGGGCGTCCTCTGCGGCGGTCACCGGATGGCTCGACTCGGCGACCCGGTTCGCCAGTGACTCGGCGTCCACCGCCCGCTGGACGCCCACGCTGGCCGACGGCGGGACGTACGCCGTCTACGCCTGGACGCCCTCGCACGAGCTGAACACCGCCGTCGCCCGGTACACGGTGACCCACGCGACGGGCGCGACCCCGGTCGAGGTGACCAGCGTCGATCGCTGGGCACCGCTCGGCACCTACACGTTCGAGGCCGGCAGCACCGGCTTCGTGGAGCTCAGCAAGCCGTACGGGACGCCCGGATATGTGCGAGGAGACGCGGTGCGGTTCGTCCCGGTGCCCACGCCGGACGTCACAGCGCCGAGTGCCCCGCTGCGCCTCGACGGCGATATCGAGGCCGATCCCGGCAACGGCGACCTCGCGCTCACGTGGCAGTGGCGGGCCGGCGCGGCCGCGGACGTGGTCGGCTACCACGTCTACCTCGACGGTCAGCGCGTGAACGGCAACCCGGTGCACCGGACCTCGTTCACGATGGGCGAGATGCGCGCCGGCACGACCGTCATGCTCACCGTGACCGCGGTCGATGCCTCAGGCAACGAATCGGTGCCGTCGCGACCGGCCCGGGTCCGGATCCCCAGCGACTCCCTCGCCCCGGCTGCTCCCGCGGACCTCGTCGGCGAGGCGGCGAACGAGCGAGGGATCCTGTACTGGTCGCAGAACGACGAGGTCGACCTGCTCGGCTACAACGTCTACGTGGACGGCACCCTCGCCAACCCGGACGGACCGGTGGGCCACCCGGCGAACCCGGACTTCCCGCGGCTCGGGTACTCCCTCGACGAGCTCGCGAACAACGTCGAGCATGCCATCGAGGTCCGCGCGGTGGACCTGTCCGGCAACGAGTCCGCTGCCGCTACCGTTTCGATCACGGCGCTGCCGATGACGATCATCACCCCGGCGGACCCGGGCTACGCCGAGCAGGGCACCTGGACGCCGTCGAGCGTGCCGGGATGGTTGAGCGCGCCGACCCGGACCACGAACGTGACCTCCGCGACCGCGACGTGGACGCCGGACCTGACCGGCGCGGGCTCCTACGACGTGTGGGTATGGGTGCCGAACCACACCAACAGCACCGTCGGCGCCCGCTACACGGTCTCCTTCTCGGGCGGCACCGACGTCGTCGACATCGACCAGACCACCGGCGGCAGTCGCTGGATCCTGCTCGGGCGGTACCCGTTCGAGGCGGGCACCGGTGGGAACGTGGTGGTCTCCAACGGAGCCGTCGCGAACTACCTGCGCACCAGCGCGGCGAAGTTCATTCCGGTCGAGTAGGCGGGCGGGCCCAACCGGTCGCCGTCGTGCGTGCCTTCAGTTCAAGGCACGGGCGACGGCGGCCGCCAGCCGCGTGCGTGACTCGAGTTCGCTCGGTGTCGGTTGGTCATGGCCGGCGACGGCGACCAGGCCCTGGTTCAGGATCAGCCAGGCGCCGGTGCCGGCGAGTGCGCCGGCGAAGGGCGCGAGCCGAGCGGCGAGGCCGTCGTCCACGTTCCAGGTGAGCAGGCCCAGCTTGCGCTGCATCCGGGTCTGCGCCAGCGGTGGGGTCAGGTGCATGAGCACCCAGGGTGACTGGTTGGCGTCGGCGAGCGCGGCGTGCGGGACCTGGGCCGGGGCGCCGGCCATGACCAGGCTCAGGAACAGCGAGTGCCGCCACGGATTGGTCTTGCGGCGGTACTGGGCCGACCACAGCTGAACGGTGACGGGTACGCCGTCGACCGTTCCGGACGCATTGAGCGCACACCGCTGCGGGACGGCAGCCTCCGCCCGCAGCGCGGGCGGGAACTGCGCCCCCTCGGTCGGGCCGGCCTGCCAGCCCGAGGCGACCAGCCAGCCGCCGACGGACTGCTCGCGATCCACGGCCACCGAACCGCCGACCTTGCGCTGGCTGCTCGCCACTGCGACGACGATCGCCACGCCGATCAGGACGGGCACCGCGATCGCGACGACCAGGAGGAGATCAGCCATCGCGGCGCTCCGTCCGTGTCGGGTCGCCCCCGGACCGGGTTCGCCTCACTCCGGCGGCTCGCTGAGTCGCGGCGGCAGTGACTCGTGTGCCGCGGTGCGCATGGCCGAGTGCAGCACCGGGTCTCCCGCGAACTCCTCGTCGTTGATCGCGTCCATGGCCTCGGACCACTTCTCGATCGCGTCGTCGTGGGCGCGCTGGAAGGCGCGGGCCAGGGCGAGCGGCGACGAGGTCGGTGCCGCGTGCGAGTACTCGACGTCCTCGACCAGTCCGCTCGCACCCAGCACGACGCGCACCTCCCGGCGCGGCGAGTACGCCTCGACCCGGATCGCTTGCATCCGCTGGGTGGCACGCTGGGCGGCCCGGCCGCGCTGCTCGGCGCCGGCCCGGATCTGGTCGAGCTGGGCCAGGATGGCCGCTGGGTCCTGAGTCATCATCCACCTGCCGCTGATTGACCTTGGTTGACGCCGGACTGAATCACGGAGATAGCCGCCTGGAGCTGACCGAGGGCGTCACCGATCATGGTCATCAACTCCATCCCCTGCTCGGCGCACCGGACCAGTTTGCCGGACCAGTCGGTGACGAGCAGGATCGTGTTGGTGATCGCGGTCACGGCCTGGCCGATCACGATCGGCAGGGCGACGCCCAGGGTCGCGCCCGTCTCGATGATGTAGGCGATCAGGCGACCGACCAGGTCGGCGATGATCTGCTTCGTGATCTCCCGCACGATGGCGACGATCACGCTCGCGATCGCCATACCGGCCCCGATCCCGACGGCGGCGATGCCCTCCGCCTTGATGACCGTGATCACGGTCCGCATGTAGGCCTCGTAGGCGAGCGCGGCCGGGCCCGTCCAGCGCGCCATGAGCTGCGCCAACTCGGTCTCGAGCGCCGCTGCGACCTCGCTGAGCCGGCCGGCCACGTTGGACCAGGTGGCCGAGATGCCCTCGACCATTGCCGGGTTGCCCGCGAGCGCGTCGAGCATCATGGGTAGTGGCGGCATGTAGTCCATCAGGAAGCCCGCCGCGCTGGAGAGCAGGGTGCCGAACGGGTCGATGGCCCAGGACGCGACGGCGGCGACGGTCAGCGCGCCGTTCCAGACGGCGCCCGCCCAGTCGCCGCTGGCGAGGTCGCCCACGTAGTTGCGGAGCGGACCGACCCCGGCGATGTTGTCGCCGATGCTCCAGGGATCGTTCGCGAGCGCCTCGTAGGTGTGGAACAGGTCGCCGGCGTTGACGGCGATGAGGTCGTTCATGCCATCCCCTTGAACCCGACGGCGATCCGTTCGTCCGTCTCCCGATAGGAGGTGGCACATGCCCGCACGCCACCCTCACCGGCGCGCACCGCGGCGCTCGTGATGGTCATGGCGCCCAGCACCGCGCCCTGGACCGCGACGGCGGCCGGCGTCAGGAACTGGCAGAGGATCCCGAAGGCGATGGGCGACAACGCCGTCCCGACCTGGGCCGCCTGGACCGCCTCATCGAACTGTGCGGCGTTCGAGCTCGTCTGCCCGCAATAGGACTCCATCGCGCCGAAATCGGCCACTACTTCCGTCATGATTCACACTCCCCCGTACTGGTTCAGATGCTGGTCTGGGTGCCGCCCGGCTGGCCGGGTCCCGGTGTCCCACCGGGCCGGGGACCGCCGAACGCGCCGCCCGCCCCGAACGGACCACTCGCGCCGCCGGCCATCCGCTGGTCGAAGTAGTCCCGGTAGGCCTGATCCACGCTGTTGTCGTGGAGAGCCGCCGTCGGGTCCTTCGCCGGCCGGCCGCCCGGCCGCAGGTCCGCGTGCGCGGCCTGGATCGCCTGCAGGGTGGCCTCGCGGAGTTCGTCGGCGTCCAGTTCGGCGATCGAGTCGTCGTACCGGACCTGCCGGACGAAGCCCTTTCCGTCGACGTCGACGGTGATCTCGCCCTCGACCGACTCGCCGGTGCCCGACTGCGGAACGTCTGCACCGCGCGAGGCGGCATCCTCGGCCAGCGCCTGCGTCACACGCTGCTGCACGAAGGCCTGGATGGACTCAAGGCTGTCGAAACTCATAAGGCAGCACGTTACCCGTGGGAGCAAGGGCGCTTCGTGGCCGGCAACGGACAGAGGTCCCCATCCGTGGCGCGCATCCGCCCGCTCGAGCCGATGGGCAGCCACTCCGGAGTCCGGCGCCGCCCGAACCTGCCGGGTAGCGTGAGGCCTCATGACCGAAGCCCCCACCGCCCGCACCTCCACGCCGACCGACGCCATCGCGGACGCCTTCGTCGACACCATCGCCGAACTGAGCCCGATCTCCGCGACGTCGATGGGCATTCCCGGCCACGATCACCTGCTCGACGACTTCTCCCCGGCGGGCGAGGACGCCCGCGTGGCCGCCGCCCGGAAGGTGCTCGCCGACCTGGCGGACGTCGACCCGGTCGACGACATCGACCGCATCACGCAGTCCGCGATGCGGGAGCGCCAAGGGCTGCTCATCGAGCTCGCCGAGGCGAACGAGCACCTCGCCGACCTCAACGTGATCGCCTCGCCGGTCCAGGGGATCCGCGAGATCTTCGACCTCATGCCCACGGACACGGCCGCGGACTGGGAGACCATCGCCGAGCGCATGCACGCCGTGCCCGGCGCCGTCGAGGGGTACATCGAGTCGCTGCGACTGGCCGCCTCCCGTGGCCTCGTCGCCGCCGTTCGCCAGGTTGAGGAATGCGTCAAGGAGGCCGACGACCTCGCCGGGGACACCTCGTTCTGGACCACCTTCGCGACCGGCGCCCAGCCCGACGGCGCCGCACCCGCGAGCGCGCTCGCCGGCCACCTGGCCGACGGCGCCGAACAGGCCCGGGCCGCCTACGGCACGCTCGCCTCGGCCCTGCGAGAACTGTCCGACCAGGCCCCGGCCGACGACGCCGTCGGGCGGGAGCGCTACGCGCGCTTCTCGCGCCGCTTCCTCGGCGCCGCGATCGACCTCGACGAGACCTACGAGTGGGGCCTGGAGGAGCTCGCGCGGATCGTCGCCGAGCAGGAGCAGGTGGCCGCCCAGATCGGCGGTCCGGGCACGGCCATCCGCGACGCCATGGCCGCGCTGAGCGCCGATCCCGCCCGCAAACTCCACGGCACGGAGGCGCTGCGGGAGTGGATGCAGACCACCTCCGACGCCGCCCTCGACGCCCTCGCCGACACCCAGTTCGACATCCCCGAGCCGGTCCGTCGGCTGGAGTGCCGCATCGCACCGACTCAGTCCGGTGGCATCTACTACACCGGCCCGAGCGAGGACTTCTCCAGGCCGGGCCGGATGTGGTGGTCCGTGCCGGCGGGCGTGACCGAGTTCGACACCTGGGTCGAGAAGACCACCGTCTACCACGAGGGCGTGCCCGGTCACCACCTGCAGGTCGGCCAGACGGTCTACCGCTCCGCCCTGCTGAACCGCTGGCGCCGGATGGCCTGCTGGGTCAGCGGACACGGCGAGGGCTGGGCCCTGTACGCGGAGCGGCTGATGGCCGATCTCGGCTTCCTCGACGACCCGGGCGACCGCATGGGCATGCTCGACGGTCAGCGGCTCCGGGCCGCACGGGTGGTCATCGACCTCGGCGTGCACCTGGGCAAGCCGTGCCCGGACGAGTGGGGCGGCGGCACCTGGAACGCCGAGAAGGCATGGCCGTTCCTGACGGCGAACGCCAACATGGCCGAGGGCTTCCTGCGGTTCGAGCTCAACCGGTACCTCGGCTGGCCCGGGCAGGCGCCCGCCTACAAGGTGGGCCAGCGGCTCTGGGAGCAGATCCGGGACGAGACGGCCGCCCGCGAGGGCGCCGACTTCGACCTCAAGGCGTTCCACCGGCGCGCCCTGGACGTCGGTTCCGTCGGCCTGGACACCCTGCGCGAGGCGCTGGCGTGACCCAGTCCGGCGGCGGGCCGGACGCCACGCCCGACGGCGGTGTGGCCCGGTCGGCCGCCGATCCTGTGGTGATCGCGGTCTACTACCCGACCGCGGAGGGTTTCGATACGCCGCCGGCGGCGGCGGACCTGCAGGACCCCGGCCCGCGGGCCTCCGTCGCGGTCCGGCTGGTGTGGCTCGGTGCCGTTCTGCTCATCCTCAGCGTGATCCTCGCGATCCTGCAGCTCCCCGGCCCTCCCATCCTCGTGGCCGTGGGACTGGTCGCCGGACTCCTCGCGTTTCGTTTCAGGCAGGCCGAGCGGAAGGTGGCAGCCCAGGAGAAGGCCTGGCTGGCCGGCTGGCCCCGGCTGGTGGCGGACCCCGAGTACACGATCGGCAGACTGAGCGACGTGACCCTGAAGGAGGGGAACACACGGAGTTTCGGCATCGAGGGGTCGGTGACCTACCGGGATGGCGCCGGCATCGAACACGTCGTCACGATCCCCGGCGGCGTCGTGCCCCGGGCCGGGGGCGTTGAGCCGCCCGCCCTGTACGCACCCGTGGCGGTGTGGCACAGCCAGGACCACTCGGTGGTGCTGCTGCGGTTCTCGACGGCGCTCGCAGCGTGACCCGGTTCGGCGGGCGCGGCCGCTCGGATGCCGGACCGGCTCAGGCCCGCTCACAGAGCGGGCCGGCCTCGTCGAACTCGGCCGTGTCCGCACAGGTCCGGTACCCCCAGGTCCCCGACCCGTATCTGTCCTGGGTCGCGTCGGTGAAGATCTCGACGCCGTCGATGCCGGCGCCGACGCGGTAGTACGTGACGATCGGATCGCCCTCCGTCGTCGGGCCCTGGACCGCGACCTCGGCACCCGGACCGTCCGGGCCACCGGCCGCGTTCAGGCAGGTCACGACGTCGGCGGGCCACACGAACGCGCCCTGCTCGAAGACCACGTCGCCGCAACCCGGCAGCGGTTCCCGGTCCCGGAACTCCGGGGGCGCGGCGTCCGAGGTTCGCGAAGCCCCGATCACGGAGCTTTCCGGCGCCGCCGAGGAGACGGCCGGGTCGGTGGGCTCGGACGCGGAGTAGGGCGAGTCGATCGGCGCCGGACCGGACGTCGCCACCCCGCATCCGCCCAGCACGAACCCCACGACGGCCGCGGCCGGCACACCGAGAACCCAGATGCCCAGCCTGTGTCGGGCGTTGACCCTGTCCATCTCGCCGCTCCCCCCCGGTTCCGCGGGCGCAATGTCACCCGTGTCCTGCCCGTGACCACGTTCGCGGCAGGTCGCCGCGGGTGGTCTGCCGTCACCGTGCTTGTGTCACCCCCACCGCCGCCGTTGCACCGGCACGCGAGATCCGCGCCTGGGCCGCCGCGGCGACGGCGTCCACGGTCTGCGTCCACGGCGTCGGCGTGAGGCCGAAGACCTCGGTGGTCTCCTCGTGCGCGGCGACGAACGTGTCGTCGAACTGGTAGAGCATCTCGATGATCTCCCGCATCTGCGGTTGCACCATCCCCACGGCACGCAGTGCCAGGCGTGGGATCCGGGAGACCCGTGCGCCGGGCAGACCGGCGGCCTTCGCGACGTCGTCGGCCACCTGCCGGATCGATCGCGCGGGCGCGCTCGGCACGTGCCAGGCGCGGCCCCAGGCGCGGTCGTCCTCGGCGAGGGTCACGATGGTCCGGGCGATGTCGTCGACCGCGGTCCACGTGTGCGGGGCGTCCGGATCGCCGACGACGGCGGCGCGCTTGCCCCGCAGGACCGGGTCGACCAGGCGCGGGCCGGCGTGGGCACCCTCGGTGGAGACCACCTGCGGACCGACGTAGTCCGAGGCACGAAGCTCCAGGGTCCGGATCCGGCCCGCCTCGTACGCCTGGACGAGGTCCGCCCACATCCGAGCCCGAACGGCACCCTTGCGGGTGGGCGGGTCGATCGGGGTCCGGGCCGTCATCGGGCTGGAACCCGCGGCGTAGAGGTAGAAGTTGCCGGCGACGGCCAGGACGGCGCCGCTCGACTCGGCGGCCGCCATGATCGCCTGGTGGATCGGCGGCCAGCCCGTCGCCCACTGCGCGTACGGCAGGTTGACGGCGTTGACGATGACGGACGCGTCAGCCGTCAGGTCGCTGAGCGAGTCCGCGGAGCGTGAACCGGCCGAGAGGTCCATCGCGACGCGGGTGATCCCGGGCCGCTGCGGTCCGGTCCCCGACCGCGTGACGACCGTGACCCGGTCACCACGATCGGCGAAGAGTCGGGCCGTGGTCGCACCGATGGGTCCGGCGCCGAGGACAACGATCTGAGCCATGATTCCTCCATTCTGTGAACAGTGTTCTCTGTTGCGAACAGTGTTCACCCGGGTAGGCTGGCATGTCAAGAACACTGTTCACACTCTTCGACCGGAAGCAGCTCGCGCCCATGCAGCACGCCCCGTCCGGCCCGCCGGGACCCACGCCGTCGGCCGGCACCGGCCCACGCGGCACGACACCGCGCGAACGGGCCCGCGGGGCGATGATCGACGACGTCATCACCGTGGCTCGGCGCCAGCTCGGAGAGGTCGGCGCGGCAGGGCTGTCGGTGCGGTCGGTCACCCGGGAACTGGGCATCTCGCCGTCCGCCGTCTACCGGTACTTCGCGAGCCGCGACCACATCCTCACGGCCCTGCTCGTCGAGGGCTACTCCCGCCTCGGCGCAGCCGTGACCGACGCCGATGACGCCCTCCCCCCGGATCGGGTGACCACCCGCTGGCACCGGGTCTGGCACAGCACCCGGGACTGGGCCGTGGCCAACCCGCACGAGTACGCGCTGCTCTACGGCACGCCCGTGATCGGGTACGCCGCGCCACCGGAGACGGTCGAGCCGGCCACCCGCGTGGTGGTCCGCCTCGCCGAGATTCTCTTCCACGCGGCACGGCGTGGACTGCTCACCGAGCGCCTCGACCTCAGCGACCCAGCGCCGACCGCGGGCCTGCGGGCGGACGCCGAGGCCCTCATGGCGACGATCCGTGAGCTCGGCGTGGCCGTCCCGGACGACCTGGACCCGGCCGACCCGCTGCGGGTGGTGAACGCTTGGAGTGAGCTGTTCGGGGCCATCTCGTTCGAGCTGTTCGGTCACTACGTCCGCAGCATCACCCGCCACGCCGAGCACCTCGACACGCTCGCTGCCGCCTCCGCCCGTCAGGTCGGGCTACCCGAGCAGGACTGAGGCGGGCACACCTTCGACGGCGGTGGCCCGCCCGGCGGTTACCCTCACCGGGTGAGCACGCTGCTTCTTGCCTCCGCGTCCCCGGCCCGCGCCGCGACCCTGCGCGCCGCCGGCGTCGAGCCCCTGATCCGAGTCGCCGACGTCGACGAGGACGCGATCCTGGCCGAGCACGCCCGGTCCCGACCGGCCGGCCAACCCGCCGCCACGGTGGCCGAGGCCGTCCTGATCCTCGCCCGCGCGAAGGCCGAGCACGTCGCCCGCGCGTCCGCCGGAGCAACCACCGCCGACCGGCCGGACGTGATCCTCGGCTGCGACTCGCTGCTCGACCTCGACGGCCGCGCACTGGGCAAGCCCGGCACGGCCGAGCGTGCGGTGCGACGCTGGCACCGGATGCGCGGCCGGACCGGCGTGCTGCACACGGGCCACTGGCTCGTCGGCTCGGACGGACGCAGCGTCGGGAAGGTCTCGAGCACCACCGTCCACTTCGCCGACATCACCGACGCCGAGATCGAGGCCTACGTGGGTACCGGCGAGCCGCTCCGGGTGGCCGGCGCCTTCACGATCGACGGGCGCGGGGCCGCCTTCATCACCGGGATCGAGGGCGATCACCACGGCGTCGTCGGGATCAGCCTGCCGCTGCTGCGGACGATGCTGGCCGAGCTCGGGCTGACCTGGACGGACTTCTGGGCGTAGCCCGGCGCCGGACCTGAAGTTTGTACCTCTTGCACTACGCCATCCGCGAGCCGGGGCGCAACCTACGGCTCCGTTTGTAGAGACTCCACAAACGACTTGGAGGCGGGTTGCGTCGAAGGACAGACTTCTGGGCACCCGGGGGTCGCAATTGGGCACATCGCTGCAGCAGGACTAGCGTGGACCGACGCTGGTGCGCCCGAGGGGCGGTGACCGGCTTGGACCACAGGCGTAGCGACGGCGCGCCGACCGAGCGAGGAGAGTGCATGTCGACCAGCGCGGCGACCACCACCCAGATCCAACCGCTGCGCAAGGTGCTCATCGCCAACCGTGGTGAGATCGCGGTCCGGGTGGCCCGCGCATGTCGGGACGCCGGCATCGCATCCGTCGGCGTGTACGCCGACTCCGACCGCGACGCCCAGCACGTCCTGCTCACCGACGAGGCGTTCGCGCTGCACGGGGTCCGCGCCGCGGAGACCTACCTCGACTCGGCCAAGATCCTCGACGTGGCACGCCGATCCGGCGCGGACGCGATCCACCCCGGGTACGGCTTCCTCTCCGAGAACCCCGATTTCGCCCGCGCGGTGATCGCCGCGGGACTGACCTGGATCGGCCCGCCGCCCGCCGCGATCGACGCCCTGGGGGACAAGGTCAGCGCCCGGCACATCGCCCAGCGGGCCGGCGCACCGCTCGTGGCCGGCACGCCCGACCCGGTGGCCGACGCCAGCGAGGTGCATGCCTTCGCCGCCGAGCACGGCCTGCCGGTCGCGATCAAGGCGGCCTTCGGCGGTGGCGGCCGCGGGCTGAAGGTGGCCCGAACCGTCGAGGAGATCGACGAGCAGTTCGAGTCCGCGGTCCGCGAGGCCACCGCCGCGTTCGGCCGCGGTGAGTGCTTCGTGGAGCGGTTCCTCGACCGGCCCCGGCACGTCGAGACCCAGTGCCTGGCCGACGAGCACGGCACCGTCGTCGTGGTCTCCACCCGCGACTGCACCCTCCAGCGCCGCCACCAGAAGCTCGTCGAGGAGGCCCCCGCGCCGTTCCTCACCCCCGAGCAGGACGCCGAGCTCCGGCGGGCGTCCATCGACATCCTCCGCGAGGCCGGCTACCGCGGCGCCGGCACCTGCGAGTTCCTCATCGGCACCGACGGGACCATCTCCTTCCTCGAGGTGAACACCCGCCTGCAGGTCGAGCACTGCGTCACCGAGGAGATCGCCGGCATCGACCTCGTCCGCGAGCAGTTCCGGATCGCGGCCGGTGAGCCGCTGGGCTACACCGAGGTGAGCACGCGCGGCCACTCGTTCGAGTTCCGCATCAACGGCGAGGACCCGTTCGGCAACTTCCTGCCCTCCCCCGGCACCATCAACACGCTCCGTTGGCCCAGCGGCCCGGGCGTGCGGGTGGACTCCGGCGTGGTCGGCGGGGACGTCATCTCCGGCGCCTTCGACTCCATGCTGGCGAAGGTCATCGTCACCGGCGCGACACGGACCCAGGCCCTGCAGCGAGCCCGCCGGGCCATCGCGGAGACCGAGGTCACCGGCATCCCCACGGTCCTGCCGTTCTTCCGCGCGGTGCTCGCCGATGACGACTTCGCGGCGGAGCGCGTCGAGGACTTCCGCGTCCACACCACCTGGATCGAGAGCGAGTTCGCCAAGCGCCTCACCCCGCAGGTCGACGGCGACCGCCCCATCCCGGCGGCGGCGCCGACCGCACCCGCCCCGACCGAGGCGGCCACCGAGCGGGTGGTCGTCGAGGTGGGTGGCAAGCGGCTCGAGGTGGTGTTGCCGGCCGGCCTCAGCTTCGGCGGCGGCGGTCGCGCGCGCAACCCGAAGCGTCCGCCGCGCCGTTCCGCGAGTCGCGCGAGCAGCGCGGTCGGTAGTGGCGGCAACGCCCTCGCCAGCCCGATGCAGGGCACGATCGTGAAGGTCGCGGTGGCCGACGGCGAGATCATCAACGAGGGCGACCTCGTCGTGGTCCTCGAGGCCATGAAGATGGAGCAGCCGCTCGTCGCCCACCGCGCCGGCCGGGTCCACGGCCTCACGGCCGCCGTCGGCCAGACCATCGGCTCCGGCACCGTGATCTGCCAGATCGACACACTCGACGACAACGCCTGACCCGCCCGTGGCACCGCACCCGAGCGGGCCAGGTGCCCGAGCGCTGAGACGCACGGGCGGCCGCGAACCCTCGCCATAGGCTGGCCGGGTGACCCACGCGCTGAACCCCGACGGCCGCCGTGCCCACGGACCCGCCGACGCGTGGGTCGAGTGCGGCTGCGGGCAGCGCCACTGGGGTACCGCCGGCGCCGCCGGACTGCTCCTCGCCGACGGCGGTGCCTCCTCGATCGCGCCGCCCACCCGCGTCGTCCTGCAGTTCCGAGCCGCCTGGTCCCACCACGGCGGAACCTGGGGCGTGCCGGGTGGCGCCCTGGACCCCGACGAGGACTCCCTGACCGGGGCGCTGCGCGAGGCCGAGGAGGAGGCCGGGATCGCCCCCGCCGCCGTCGCTCCGCTGGCCACGTCGGTGCTCCGGCACCCGGACTGGTCCTACACCACGGTGCTGGGCCGGGCCGTCGCCCCGGTCGACCCCGCCCCGACGGACGCCGAGAGCGCGGACGTCGCCTGGGTCGACCTCGACGACGTCACCGACCGGGAGCTGCTGCCCGCCTTCGCGGACGCCTGGCCGAGCCTGGCGCCGCTGCTGCGGGTCCGGCCGGTGCTCGTCGTGGACGCCGCGAACGTGGTCGGCTCCCGTCCGGACGGCTGGTGGCGGGACCGGGCCGGGGCCGCCGAACGCCTCGCCCGGGGCCTCTGCGCGATGGCCGCCCGGGGCGTGCCCGCCGACCTGCTCGGCCTGCCGGCCGACCACTGGTGGCCCGACGTCGTCATGGTGGTCGAGGGCGCCGCGCGTGGGGTGGCGGTGCCCACGGACGGCGGCGATCGCTCCTCGGCACCGGGGTCCGGCCCGACGTTCCCAGCGGTGCGGATCGTCGACGCGCCCGGCTCGGGAGATGACGAGATCGTCCGTCAGGCCACCGCGGCCCGGGCGACGTCAACGGCCATTCCCGGCACCCCCGCCGTCACCGTGGTCACCTCCGACCGCGAGCTGCGTGAGCGCGTGAGCGCGGCCGGCGCACGGTGGGTCGGCGTGTCCGCGCTGCGCGCGGTGCTCGACGCCGCCGGCTGAGCCGGCGACTGAGCGCCGCCGACCGAGCCGCACACTGAGCCGGCGACCGGGCCCGACCACCGACCGCGCCCCGTCGACCGCCGATTCCGCCGACTGAGAGACTTCGTATCCCCGGTGCCTGTCCCCCGTAGGCTGACCCCATGAGTACACGCACCGCTTGGGGAATCGGACTGGCAACCCTGACCGGGAGCGGCCAGGTGCTGGATGTCTGGTACCCGGCGCCGGGCCTTGGCCCGACGCCTGCGCAGAGCTCGGGCCCGTACGGAGTGCCTGCGAACCTCGCGGCGCTCGCGGTGATCGACCCGGACCGCGGCACCCGCCAGGTGATCCGCCACGTGACCACCGATCTGGATGCTCCGCCGTCGGACACTGCGGACGCCTACCTGCGCCTGCACCTGCTCTCGCACCGGCTCGTGGAGCCGAACACGATCAACCTGGACGGCATCTTCGGGGTCCTGCCGAACGTCGTCTGGACGTCGGCCGGTCCGTGCGCGGTCGACGACTTCGAACAGACCCGGCTCCGGCTGCGAGCGGCCACGAAGGGCGCCCACATCCAGGTCTACGGCGTGGACAAGTTCCCCCGGATGACCGACTACGTGCTGCCCGCCGGCGTGCGGATCGCGGACGCGGACCGGGTCCGGCTCGGCGCCCACCTGGCCGAGGGCACCACGGTGATGCACGAGGGGTTCGTGAACTTCAACGCGGGCACCCTCGGCACCTCGATGGTCGAGGGCCGCATCTCCCAGGGCGTCGTGGTCGGCGAGGGGACGGACATCGGTGGCGGCGCCTCGATCATGGGTACCCTCTCCGGCGGCGGCTCCGTGCGCGTGTCCATCGGCGCCCGGTGCCTGCTCGGCGCGAACGCCGGGCTCGGCATCTCCCTCGGCGACGACTGCATCATCGAGGCCGGACTGTACGTCACCGCTGGCACGAAGGTGACCTTGATCGACGACACTGCCGACGCGGACGGCTCTGCGGGCTCTGCCCCACGGATCGTCAGCGCCCGCGAGCTGTCCGGCACCTCCAACCTGCTGTTCCGGCGCAACTCCACCACCGGCGCGGTGGAGGCCTTCGAGCGCTCCGGCTCCGGCATCGCCCTCAACGCCGCGCTGCACACGCAGTAGGACCGGCGGTGCCCGAACGCCGTCGACGCCGCCCGTGGCGGGTTGCCCTGGCCGTCCTGGCCACCCTCGGGCTGATCATCGCCGCCGTGAACGTGGTGCAGACCGTGCTGCGCACCCCGACCCCACCGCTGGTGCAGCGCTGCATCGCCACCGATGGGCAGGACTCGGTCGCCCTCGACCCCGAGCAGGCGGCCTACGCGGCGCTGATCTCCGCGATCGCCACCGAACGTGGCCTGCCGGCACGCGCCGTCACGATCGGGCTGGCCACCGCCATGCAGGAGTCCCGGCTCGCGAACCTCGACTACGGCGACCGGGACTCGCTCGGGCTCTTCCAGCAGCGTCCCTCGCAGGGCTGGGGCACGATCGAGCAGGTGACCGACCCGGTCCACGCCACGAACGCCTTCTATGACGCCCTCGTCCGCGTGCCGGACTACGAGAGCCTCGAGATCACGGTCGCCGCGCAGGAGGTGCAGCGCTCGGGGTTCCCGGACGCTTACGCCCAGCACGAGCAGCTCGCGCGGCTGTTCGCGTCCTCGTTGACCGGGCACTCCTCCGCCGCCCTGGTGTGCCGTCTTGCCGAGCCCGACGCAGCCACGACCGCCGCGCTGCCCGCGACGCTGACGACCCGCCTCGCCCGGGACCTGCCCAGCGTCGTCATGGTCGCCTCCGGCACCGACCACCTGCTCGAGGTCCAGGCGCTGACGCCCGACGGCGGAGCGGACTCCCTCGACCGGCTCGCCTGGGCGGTGGCCCAGTGGGCCGTCGCGACCGCCCACGAGACCGGTGTCGGTGAGGTGGTCGTGTCCGGGCAGCACTGGGTCCGCGCGGACGGCGGCCGGGCCGCCTGGGCGCCGCTGCCCGACGGCGCCGTCGGCGTCGACGACCCGGTGGGTACCGTCCGGCTCCGCTGACGTCCGCCGGCGGTACCTGGGACCGGTAGCAGTGGCCCGGTCGCGAGGATCTGGGTCATGAACTCCGTGATGAAGAAGGTCCTCGTCCTCGTCGGCGTGATCGTTGTCCTGGTGCTCGCCCTCGTCGTCGTCATGGGCGTCTGGGGTGATCAGCTCTTCGACGCCCTGCCTGCCTCGGCCCGCCGGGCCCGCCGGCTCGCCTGGGTCGCGATCCCGGTCCTGATCGCGGTGTTCGGTGCCACCCTGCGCGGGCCGCTCATGCGCTGGATCATGAGGGATGAGAACGCCACCGCCGACTCGGGCATCGCCGTCGGCCGGGTGGTCTCCCTCAACCGGACCGCCCTGAGCGTCAACGACGTCCCGCAGCAGCGCCTCGTGCTCGACGTCGAGACCCCGGACGGCGGCCGGTTCCGCTCCCAGGCGACGCAGCTGATCCCCGAGCACGAGTTGGGCGCCTTCGAGCCCGGCGCCCTGCTCCCGGTCCGCTACCGGCCCGGGCGCACCAGGTCCGTCTCCCTGATCGCCGACTCCTCCGACGCCGCCCAGGCGGCGCTGAACGACTACCTGGTCGGCAAGGGACTCATCACCCCCCAGGACCTGGACGTCGCCCGCCGGGGCGTGCGCACGTCCGCGGTGGTGACGGCGGCCACGCCCACCGGGCAGGTCCGCGACGGGCACACCCAGCTTCAGCTCGACGTCCTGGTGGCCCGTCCGGACGGATCCCAGTACCCGGTCACGCAACGGCTCTTCGTGCCGGCGTCGCAGCTGTCGCGGGTGCACGTCGGCTCCCGGGTGGCCACATTCGTCCTGCCCGAGGACGAACAGCGGGTCAGCGTCGGACTGGCGGTCTGAGTCATGAGGATCCTCCGAATCGTCTCGATCCTCGCGATCGTCGTCGCTGTCGGCTGGTACGTCGCCGGTGCGCTGAGCGCCGGCGGTGGCCTCGACGTCTGGTTCGACGGGCCGATCGGCGTGGTCCTCACCGTGGTGATCCTGGCCGGCGTGTGCCTGAGCATCACCAGCAGCGGCGGCGTGGGCGGCCAGCTCCGGACCGCACGGGGGCGCGCCACCCGTGACTTCGCGGACGCCCCGGTCGCGATCGGCACCCTCGTGGACGCCGAGCACACCGGCTGGACCGTCAACGACATGCCCCAGCTGGATCTGGTACTGGACGTGGAGACCCCGCAGGGCCAGCGCTTCCGCGCCGAGGCCAGGACCCTGTTCGCCCACCACGAACTGGGGCAGCTCACCGTCGGTGCGCACTACCCGGTCCGGTACCGCCCGGAGGACCTGAGCACGGTGGAGTTCGCCGTCGACGCCGACCCGGACGAGATCCAGACCGCGTTCAACGCCGTCATGGTGCGTCGCGGGCTGACGGCGCCGGAGGCGATCGAGGTCGCCGAGCGCGGGGTGCCCACCACGGGCGTCGTCACGGCGCTGCTGCCCACCGGCCGGGTCAGGCAGGACCACACGGAGGTGGAGGTGCAGCTGCTCGTGAACCGCCCGGACGGCAGCCAGTACCCGGCCACGAAGACCTCGTTCGTCCCGCAGTCGGCAATCGCGGCGGTCCAGGTCGGGCGGGTCGTCCAGGTGCGGGTGCTGCCCTGGGACGAGCAGCGGATCGCCCTCGCCCTGCCGGTGAACTGAGACAGCCGATGGAACGGGACAGGGCCGGTCGATCAGTGATCGACCGGCCCCGCGGGCCTGACTTCAGCGCTCGTCAGCGCTCGTTGATGCCGAGGTAGTCGCGCGACGGGCTGCCGGTGTAGACCTGCCGAGGGCGGCCGATCTTCGTGGTCGGGTCCTCCATCATCTCGCGCCACTGGGCGACCCAGCCGGGCGCGCGGCCCACCGCGAACAGCGGGGTGAACATGTTGGTGGGGAAGCCCATCGCCTTGTAGATCAGCCCGGTGTAGAAGTCCACGTTCGGGTAGAGTTTGCGCTGGATGAAGTAGTCGTCGGAGAGGGCGATCTCCTCCAGCCGCTTGGCGATGTCGAGGAGCTCGTCGCTCTGGCCGAGGCGGGCCAGGACCTTGTCGGCGACCTTCTTCACGATGGCGGCGCGCGGGTCGTAGTTCTTGTACACCCGGTGGCCGAAGCCCATCAGGCGTACGCCCTTCTCCTTGTTCTTGACCCGGTCCATGTACGTGTCCACGTCATCGTCGCTGGCCTGGATCTCGCTGAGCATCGCGAGCACGGCCTCGTTGGCGCCACCGTGCAGCGGGCCGGAGAGCGCGCCGATCCCGGCCGAGACGCTCGCGTAGAGGTTCGCGTGGGCCGAACCGACGATCCGCACGGTCGACGTGGAGCAGTTCTGCTCGTGGTCCGCGTGCAGGATCAGCAGCAGGTTCAGCGCCTGCACGAGGGCGTCGTCGACCTCGTAGGGCTCGCCGTTGGTGGAGAAGCTCATCCGCAGGAAGTCCGGCACGTAGCCGAGCGAGGGGTCCGGGCCGATCATCTCCTGGCCGCGGGACTGCCGGAACGCGTAGGCCGCGATGGTCGGCAGCTTCGCGAGCAGCAGCACGGTGGCGAGCTCGACGGCGTGGGAGTCGAACGGGTCCACGCTCTCCGGGTAGTACCCGGGCAGTGCCGAGACGGCGGAGGACAGCACGGCCATCGGGTGCGCGTCGGTCGGGAACGCCCCGATCAGGTTCTTGAAGTTGTCGTGCAGGTGGGTGTGCCGCTCGACCCGCTCCGTGAACTGGCTCAACTCCTCGGAGCTGGGCAGGTCGCCGTGGATCAGCAGGTAGGCGACCTCGAGGAACGAGGACTGCGCAGCGAGCTGCTCGATCGGGTATCCGCGGTAGCGCAGGATGCCCTCGTCGCCGTCGATGTAGGTGATCTTCGACTCGCAGCTCGCCGTGTTCATGAAGCCGGAGTCCAGGGTCACCAGACCCGTCTCCTTCAGCAGGTTCGAGATGACGACGCCGTCGTTCCCCTCGACCGCCGGCACCCGCGCGAACTCGAGTTCATGGTCATCGACCCGGAACGTCGCGGGGCTCAGTGTGGCGTCGGACATCATGTCCCTTCCTTGATTCTGGTTGCCTTCGGGCCGACAGTGCCCGGGCTGAAGAACTTCCAGACCAACGTACTCGCCGATCCGCGTGTTTCCCAAACGCCCACTGGTCGCGGCCGCTGTCCTACCGCATGCTGGACAACCGCTGTGCGGCCGCCCGGATCCGTTCGTCGGTGGCGGTCAGCGCGATTCGCACGTGGGACGCCGCCGCCTCGCCGTAGAACGCCCCTGGCCCGGCGATGATGCCCGCGTCGGCGAGGTCGCCGAGCGTCGACCAGCAGTCGCCGCCCCCGGCGGCCGGCCGCACCCACAGGTACAGGCCCGCTTCGGAATGGTCGACGGCGTAGCCCGCCGTGGTCAGGGCGCTCACCATCAGCTCGCGGCGGGCCCGGTAGGTCTCGCGCTGGGCGTCGACGTGGGCGTCGTCACCGAGCGCGGCGATCATCGCAGCCTGGACCGGCGCCGGAATCATCATCCCCATGTGCCGGCGCAGCAGCAGGATCCGTTCGATCAGGTCCGGGTCCCCGGCCGCGAACGCGGCCCGGTACCCGGCGACGTTGGACTGCTTCGACAGGGAGTAGACGACCAGGAGCCCGGAACGGTCGCCCTCGGCGACCGATTCCTGCAGAAGGCATGGGACGCCGTCGTCCGTCCATGGCGAGGCCCACGGCAACTGCGCGTAGCACTCGTCCGAAGCGACCACGGCACCGATCTCCCGGGCGGCCCGCACCACGGCGCGCAAGCGCTCGGCGCCGAGGACCTCCCCGGTGGGGTTGCTCGGCGAGTTCACCCAGACCAGTCGCACGGCGGCGTCGCCGGCCCAGGCGGCGGCATCATCGGCGACGACCACCTGCGCCCCGGCCAGGCGGGCGCCCACGTCATAGGTGGGGTAGGCCGCACTCGGCACCACGACCTTGTCCCCGGGGCCGAGCCCGAGCAGGGACGGCAGGGCTGCCACGAACTCCTTGGAGCCGATCGTGGGCAGCACGCCCGCCGGGTCCAGTCCGGCCACGCCGCGGCACCGGGCGAACCAGTCCACGACCGCGGCCCGCAGGGCCGGCGTGCCGTGCGCCGTCGGGTAGCCGGGCGCGTCGGCCGCGTCGGCGAGCGCGTCCTGGACCACGAGCGGCGTCGGGTCGACCGGGGTACCGATGGACAGGTCCACAACACCGTCGGGATGCCGGCCGGCCCGCTCGAGGTACGGGGCCAGCGCGTCCCAGGGGTAGGCGTCAGTGAGTTGGACGAAGCCCACGCGTCACTCGCCCTGCGGCGGGAGTGCCGCGATGAGCGGGTGGTCCTTCTCGATCAGCCCCATCTTGGCGGCACCTCCGGGCGAGCCGATGTCGTCGAAGAAGTCGACGTTGGCGCGGTAGTACTCCGACCACTGGGTCGGCACGTCGTCCTCGAAGTAGATGGCCTCGACCGGGCAGACCGGCTCACATGCCCCACAGTCCACGCATTCGTCCGGGTGGATGTACAACGAGCGTTGGCCCTCGTAGATGCAGTCGACGGGACACTCGTCGATGCAGGCCTTGTCCTTGACGTCCACGCACGGCTGTGCGATCACGTAGGTCATGGATGATCCCTCCTGAACCTTGCTGGTGTCGTCACGACTCGCCCGACGTGCGGGCTGCTCCGCCTAGTATCTCCCATCAGAGGGTCCGGCAGCGATTCGTCGCGTACTGCCACCCGGAGGGGACGAGACATGGTCGACGACGGCGCGTGCGTTGAGCCGTTCTGGCACGACTGGCAGGTGGGTGAGCGGGTCGTGGTGCGGTACCGGCTCGACGCCGGTGGGGTCAGTGACGCCCTCGGTGAGCTCGTCCGGGTGGACGATGCCGGGGTCGAGGTCGCCACCCGGCGCGGCCTGGTCGCGGTCGCGGCCGGTGACATCGCGTTGGGCAAGCGGGTACCGCCGGCGCCGATGCCGCGGCGGCCCCGCGGCTGAGCCGGCGGGTCAGCCGTCGTCGGCGTCGTCACCCGACGGCGCCGGTCCGCAGACCACCCGGTTCCAGGCCGAGTAGCGGTGGCTGTAGGTGTCGTCGGTGACCACCTCGCCGTCACGGGTGACGGTCCGGGTGACGTCCACGGAGAACCCGTTCGAACCGCCCCGCTCGGGGATGCAGTTGGCGGAGGTGTTGTAGACGGTCTGCGGCGAGGTGAACGCATACCGGCCACCGGTGACGATGCTCACGTCGAACACGTCGGTGCCCCAGAGGGTCACGACGACCTCGGAGTCGGTGACGTAGGCCTGGATGAGCACGCCGTAGCCGGTGTTGTTCTCCCAGACCATGTCGATGCTCGGGTCGTAGACGGTGGCCTCGCGCCCCTCGGGGTACCGGGAGAACCACCGGGAGTGCGGCTGGTGGGTGACGTCGGTCAGACCCGCCTCGAACCCGGCGTTGAACGAGGTGGTCGAGACCTGTGACAGCCCACCGCCGATGGCCTCGCCCTCGAATCCGTTCACGACCACGCCGGAGACGGTGTACCCGTTCGCGGCCGTGATCGGCCGGAGGGCGTCAAGCAGCGAGAACTGCTCGCCCGGAAGCACCAGGGTGCCGTTGATGTGTGCGGTCCCGGCGACCAGGTTCTCCGTCCGGGTCGGGTCGTACGGGTACGGGGTCGCGAAGGTGCCGATGACCTCGGTGACCCCGAGTGCCTCCGCGTCCGCGGTGGAGAACTCCGCCTCGGTCTGGGTCAGCTCCAGCGTTGCGGTCCGGGCCGCCGGGTCCGTGTTCACGGCCGCGGCACGCACGCCCTCGGCGAGCGCGGCCGGGTCCAGGCCGGTGCCGGTGACGGCCGGGACGATGGTGGGCCCGTTGTCGCCGAGGACGATCTGCGCGTCCTGGGGCGCCTCTCCGATCGACGGGACCTTCGCCGTCACCAGGTCGGCGAGCACGGCCCCGTCGAGGGCGAGGACCAAGGATCCGCTCGCATCGTCCATCGCCATGGTCGCGGCCGAGGCGATCTCGGCGGGCGCGAGTTCCGCCGTCGTGTCGTTGAGGGCGACCGTGACCGGCCCGCTCAGCATCGGCTCGACCTGTTCGCTCATGGCCGTGGCGATCACGTCGGAGTCCACCATCGGGGACACCGCGTCGGAGGGCAGCTCGAGCGGGCGCTGGCCGGTGAGCCACTCGTCGGCGAGGAGTTCGCTCGCGCCCTCGACGTCGAGCGAGGTCCCGTCCGCGGGCTCGGTGACGACGGGGGCGCCGTCGACGAACTCGATGACACCCTCGGTGGGCGGCACGTCCAGGCTCCCCGCGAGCGCCTCGACGGCACCGTCGAGCGCGGCCTCGTCGATCGCGGAGACCGCGGGCTGGTCGCCCAGGCCGAACACGTGCCCGAGGACCACGCGCGGGTCGAGGGTGAATCCGGTGATCCGCGCGACGGTCGCCTCGGTGTCCACGTCGAGGCCTGCCGTGGTCGGGTCGAGCTCGCCGGAGACGTCGCCGAAATGCACCGGAACCGGCACGGTCCGGGCCTCGGCGAGGCCCTCGTCGAGGGTACGGACGGCTTCGTCCACCGGGAGGCCGGAGATGTCCACACCGGCCACCCGGGTGTCACCGGGAACCCGGTCGCCGAGGAACCAGGCCGACGCCACGTAGGCGCCGGCGAGCACGACGATCACGGCGGCCGCCCAGATCAGCACCTTCCTGGCCCGCCTCTTGCGCTTGCCCTTCGGCTTGCGCCCCTTGCCGCCAGCTGCCACTGCGCTCTCGTCCCCTGCTGGTTCATCCGGCCCACCGGCGGAATCGCCGGCGACCACGTCGTCGAAATCGGGGGCCGGCTCGGCCGCGACAGCCGGCTCGGCAGGTGCCGCGGGCTCAGCGACGGGGTCGGCGATGACCTGCGTCGCCTCGGCGTCCGATGGCTCGTCCGGAACCGGGGGCTCGTCCGGAACCGAGGGCTCGGCCGGCACCGCGGGCTCTGGCACCTGCTCAGCGATGACCTGCGTCGCCTCGGCATCCGATGGCTCGGCGGGCGTGCCGCCCGGCGGTGCCTCTTCGGGGCCGTCGGGACCGTGGGTCCCGGCGGCCGTGTCCGGCGTCTCGTGTTCGCGTCGCAAGCAGATGTCCTTCGTGTCAGCCACCCGACGTGGCCCCCTGGCGCGGTAGTCTACCGGCCCGAACGGTCCCGCCCGGGACCGGAGTCCGCGCGGGAAGGCAACAAAAGCATCACGGAATCGTGGTCATCCGTCCATGGAAATGCAGGACCGCGCCGCCCGAGCCCGACACCCGCGCGGACGCCAGCACCCGCCCGACCACCACGTCATGGGTCGCCGCCGGGCGGATCCATTGCGTCTCACACTCGAGCCAGGCGCTCGCGTCGTCCAGGATCGCGGCGCCGCTCAGCTCGCCGCGGTGGTGGGCGACCGTCGCGAGCTGGCCGAACGCCGGCCGGCCCGGCGTAGCGAGCCAGTCCGCCGCCGCCAACGCACCGCTGCCGAGGATGCTGACGGCCCACCGGGAGCCCGGCTCGACGGCCTCCCGCAGCCGCGCGTCCGAATGGACGGTGAACAGCACGGTGGGCGGATCGAGGGACACCGAGACCAGGGACGTCGCGGTCATCGCGAGGTCCTGGTTGCGCTCGCGCGCCGCCACCACGCACACCCCGGAGGCGAGCCGGGACATGGTCGCGCGGAACTCCTCCCGGGCCTCCTCGCTCACCCCGGGATCCGGCTCAGACGTCGTCACGGAACCACCTCCGCGGTGCGAACGCCCCCAGGAGCACCGCCAGCATGGAACCGAGCAGCCACGCGACACCGATCGCATCATCGACCACGACCACATCGCCGCCCGGGCCGAGATACGTCATCGCGAGCACCGTGAGGACCACGCCGATGCCGTAGCCGAACAGCCCGCGGCCGTCCGCGAAGGTCCGCGACAGCACCCCCGCGGCGAGGATGGCCACTAGGCCGATGACGAGACCCCAGGGCTCGGACCAGCGATGGAACGCGGTGCCGGTGGCACCGAGGATCACCCCGAGCAACACGGAGAAGATCGCCATGACCGGTGGGTACCAGGACGGCGGGGGTTCCACCGCGCCATCGTCGCCGTCGCCCGGGTCCACGGCGGCACTCGCGGCGCCGTCCGTCCCGCTCGGCCCGGTGGCCTGCGCCACCAGTCGGTGCAGGTCTTCGGACGTGCCGTGACCGGGGGCGACCTGCAGCCCGGCCCGTGCGGGGATGGGCACCAGGATGTCGTTGCTGAGTGCGAACCACCCGACGGCGTCCGTGGCGTCGACCCGGGTGGCCAGCTGGACCTGGGTGCGGTGGGCCGCCATCGCGGCGACGAGTTGATCGGCCACCTGGGCGACGTCGACCTCGAGGTCCAGGTCGCCGTCGGGCACCACCTGGCTGGCCATCTCGCCGTCGGGGTTCGGCACGCTCAGGGCGCGCCCACTGGTCGCGGTCAGCGGCCGGTCCGGCGCCGCCTGCAGCCACGCAGCGGCCCGACGCGACGCGTCAGCGCCGCGCACCGAGAACGCGACCACCGGCACCGACCACGGACCCGCGGGCCCTTCGGCGCCGGCTGCCGAACCGGTGCCCACGGCCGCACCAGGGCCTCCCGCCTCCACAGGGTCGGCCGCCAGCTCGACGGCGCGCATGGTGACCCGATGGATGTGCACGTGATCGGGGTGCCCGTATCCGCCGTCGGGCTCCTCGGTGATCACCAGGTCGGGCCGTAGCGTCCGGATCAGCCCAGCCAGCAGCCGGGCCGGTGCGTCGACGCCGGCGAGTGAGAACGCGTCGGCCGTGGCGTCCGGGGCGGGCACGGCGCGCACCGTCGAACCGGGTGCCCACGCCATCCCGGAATCGGTGTAGCCGGCGGTGCCGGGCTCGGCGAGGGAGTCGAGGAAGAAGTGGCGACCCACGCCGAGGGCGGCCAGCGCCGCGGACAGCTCCTCCTCGCGCACGGCTGCCAGGGCCGGCCCGTCGCCCTCCACATGCTTCAGGTCGAGCGGGATCACCTCGCCGCGCTCACCGCGGGTGGCGGTCACCACGGTCACCTCGGCCCGCCGGGCGAGCGTCGCCAGCACCGCGCCGGCGCCGAGGGTCTCGTCGTCGGGGTGCGCGAACGTGGCGAACACCCGCAACGGCCGGGCGTTGATCGGATCTGTCACCGGAGCATCCTCGCATCACCTGCCGGGCGCGTACGCACCCGGCAGGGATCGCCGAGGACCCGCAGAACTCCTTGCAGAGCTTCTGCAGGGCTCCTCGGACCGGTCAGGCCTTGCGCGAGCGTGAGACCGCCTTGCTCCGGTCGTTCTGGTTCAGGATCACCTTGCGGATCCGCACCGAGATCGGGGTGACCTCGACGCACTCGTCGTCGCGGGCGAACTCGAGGGACTCCTCAAGGGTGAGCTTGCGCGGCGGGATGACGTTCTCGAACGACTCCGACGTGGCCGACCGGATGTTGTTGAGCTTCTTCTCCTTGGTGATGTTCACGTCCATGTCGTCACCGCGGGAGTTCTCGCCGACGATCTGGCCCTCGTACACCTCGGAGGTGGCCTCGATGAAGAAGGAGCCGCGCTCCTGCAGGTTCAGCATCGCGAACGGCGTGGCAACCCCGGCGCGGTCGGCGACCAGCGACCCGGTGGTGCGGAACTCGATCGGCCCGGCCCACGGCTCGTACCCCTCCGCGATCGACGAGGCGATCCCGGTGCCGCGGGTGTCGGTGAGGAACCGGGTCCGGAACCCGATCAGGCCACGGGCCGGAACCAGGAACTCCATCCGCACCCAGCCGGTGCCGTGGTTGGACATGTTCTCCATGCGGCCCTTGCGGGCGGCGAGCAACTGGGTGACCGAGCCGAGGTACTCCTCGGGCACGTCGATGGTCATCCGCTCGACCGGCTCGTGCAGCTTGCCGTCGATCTCCCGGGTGACCACCTGCGGCTTGCCGACGGTCAGCTCGAAGCCTTCCCGGCGCATCTGCTCGACCAGGATGGCCAGCGCCAGCTCACCACGGCCCTGCACCTCCCAGGAGTCCGGGCGGTCCGTGGGCAGCACCTTCAGTGAGACGTTGCCGATGAGCTCGCGGTCGAGGCGGTACTTGACCTGGCGCGCCGTGACCTTGGAGCCCTTCTCCCGGCCGGCGAGCGGGGAGGTGTTGATCCCGATCGTCATCGAGATCGCCGGGTCGTCCACGGTGATCAGCGGCAACGGGCGCGGGTCGTCCGCATCGGTCAGGGTCTCACCGATGGTGATGTCCTCGATGCCGGCGACGGCGACGATGTCACCGGGGTTCGCGACATCCGTGGGCACCCGGTCGAGGGCCTTGGTGCGCAGCAGCTCGCTGATTCGCACGTTCTGCAGGCTGCCGTCGCGACGCGCCCAGGCGACCGTCTGCCCCTTGCGCAGGGTCCCGTTGTAGATCCGCAACAGCGCGAGACGGCCGAGGAACGGGGAGGCATCCAGGTTCGTCACGTGCGCCTGCAGCGGCGCGTTCTCGGTGTAGGCGGGTGCGGGGATGCGCTCGAGGATGGTGCTGAACAGCGGCTCGAGGTCCGCCGCATCCGGCAGTTCGCCGTCGGCGGGCTGGGTGATGCTGGCGCGGCCGGCCTTCGCGGAGGCGTAGACGACCGGGACGTCGAGGATCGCGTCCAGGTCCAGGTCCGGCACCTCGTCGGAGAGGTCGGAGGCGAGCGAGAGGAGCAGGTCCTGGGCCTCCGCGACGACCTCGGTGATCCGGGCGTCCGGTCGGTCGACCTTGTTGACCACCAGGATCACCGGCAGGTTGGCCGCGAGCGCCTTGCGGAGCACGAACCGGGTCTGCGGCAGCGGGCCCTCGGAGGCGTCCACGAGCAGCACGACGCCGTCGACCATGGACAGCCCGCGCTCCACCTCGCCGCCGAAGTCGGCGTGCCCCGGGGTGTCGATGACGTTGATGGTCACGCCCTCGGGGTGACCAGCGGCGGCGGCGGCCGGGCCGGCGTACTCCACCGCGGTGTTCTTCGCGAGGATCGTGATGCCCTTCTCGCGCTCGAGGTCACCGGAGTCCATCGCACGCTCGTCCACGTGGTCGTGCGCGCCGAACGCGCCGGACTGCCACAGCATCGCGTCCACCAGGGTCGTCTTGCCATGGTCGACGTGCGCGACGATCGCGACATTGCGCAGATCGGTGCGCTGCAGCAGGCCAGTCGTGGGCACACTCATCCGCAGTACTCAATTCCGGGAGGGGGAAGGGGGAGGCGCCAATTCATCACGGGGCACCGTCATCATCCTACCGGTGCCCGCCAGTGGAGGCCTAGGCGATGAGGGCTCCAGGGCCGGTGAGTTGGCCCACACATGCAGGCGGGGCCCGAGCGGGTCACCCCCGCTCGAGCCCCGCCGGTGTGCCGGCGCAGCGGCTGCGACTAGACCCCGGTGCCGGAGCTGCGCTGCGTGTCCAACCCGGCCAGCGGGTCGCCACCGGCGTGCTCGGCCTCGTACTCCTCCTCCGCCGCGAGTTCGGCGGCGGCAGCACTGAGCAGGGCGTCGCGAGTCTCCCGGCGCACCCGCTGCTCCTCGGGGTTGGGCACCGGCACGGCCGCGATCAGCCGTTGGGTGTACGGGTCCTGGGGGTTGTTCACGACCTGCGCGGTCGAGCCGATCTCGACGAGCTTGCCGTGGTGCATCACGGCGATCCGGCTGGACAGCATCTCCACGACCGCGAGGTCGTGGCTGATGAACAGGCAGGCGAACCCGTGTTCGCGCTGCAGCTCGGTGAACAGTTCCAGCACGTGCGCCTGGACCGACACGTCGAGCGCGGAGGTCGGCTCGTCGGCGACCAGCAGGGCGGGCTCGAGACTGAGTGCACGGGCGATGCCGACACGCTGGCGCTGCCCGCCGGACAGCTCGTGGGGGTAGCGGTTGCGCATGCTCCGCGGCAGCTCGACCTGGTCCAGCAGCACCTCGACCCGCTTCGCGAGCTCGGGGCCCTTGATGCCGGTGTGCAGCATCAGCGGCTCCCCGATGGACTCACCGATCGGCAACCGGGGATTCAGCGACGAGCCCGGGTCCTGGAACACGATGCCGATGCTCTTGCGCAGGGTGCGCAGGTCCTTGGGGTCGATGCCGACCATGTCGGCGCCGTTGATCCTCAGCGAGCCGCCGGTCACCGGCAGCAACCCCACCACGGCACGCCCGATGGTGGTCTTCCCGGAGCCGGACTCCCCCACCAGGCCGACGACCTCGCCGCGGTCGATGGTGAGGTCCACACCGTCGACAGCCCGGAACGCCGGCGTCCGACCTCGCTTGGGATACTCGATCTCCATCCCCACGGCCTCCATCACCCGCTCACCGAACAGCGCCTCGGCAGGTGCGTCCGTGGTCACGGGAGCAGGCTCGATCACCTGGGCCTGGCTGTGCGCACCGAGGTGCGGCACCGCGGCCAGGAGTTCCTTGGTGTAGTCGTGCTCGGGGTGGTTGAAGATCTTGTCCGCGGTGCCGTGCTCGACCACGCGGCCGCGGCGCATCACGATGATCTTGTCGGCCATGTCCGCCACCACGCCCATGTCGTGGGTGATCAGCACGATGCCCGAGTCGATCCGTGACCGCAGGTCTCGCATCAGCTTGAGGATCTCGGCCTGCACCGTCACGTCCAGGGCGGTGGTCGGCTCGTCCGCGATCAGCAGTTTCGGGTCACAGGACAGCGACTGCGCGATCATGGCGCGCTGGCGCTGGCCACCGGAGAGTTGGTGCGGGTAGGAGTGGAAGCGCACCTCGGGGTTCGGCATCTCCACGAGCCGGAGGAGCTCGAGGGCTCGCTCCTTCGCGGCGGAGGGCCCCAGGTCGAAGTGGGTCCGGAGCGTCTCCACGATCTGGAACCCGACCGTGTACACCGGGTTCAGGGCAGTCATCGGCTCCTGGAAGATGACCGAGATCTCCTTGCCCCGGATCTTCCGCATCGCGGGCCCGGTGAGCCCGATGAGCTCGCGACCACCGATCTCGGCGCTGCCGGTGGCTCGCCCGTTCGGGGGCAGCAGGCCCAGCAGTGACATCGAGGACTGGCTCTTACCGGAGCCGGACTCACCGACGATGGCGAGCACCTCGCCCGGGTAGACGTCGTAACTGATGTCGATCGCGGCCGGGAACCACTCACCCTCGACGTAGAAGTCGACGTTGAGCCCGTTCACCGACAGGATCGGCGCTCCGGTGCGGGCGGGTGTGTCTTCGGTGGTCTGCGTGGTCACGCGCGCACACCTTCCTTCCTTCGGCGCGCGCGGATCTCACGGCGCTGGCGAGCAGGCACAGGACCTGCGAGTGGGAGCATTGAGCAATGATCGGTCCGACCCTGACGTTCCGCACGCTGTTCGCACGCGTGCTGACCATCGTGATCGCGGTCGTGGCGGCGTGCGCCGTGGTCTTCTTCGTCCTCGACGGCGGCTGGCGGGAACTGGCGCGCTCCGGCCCGGTGACCCTGTTCGTGGTCGCGGCCGTGTGGGCGCTGTTCTGGAACCCTCTGGTCGAGGTGTCCGACGGCGGCGTCACCATCGTGAACGTCCTGCGCACCGTGCACATCCCGTGGCCCACGGTCGCCAGCGTGGACAGCCAGTGGGCGCTGCGGGTACGCACCCACGACGGCGGCAACTACTCGTCCTGGGCCGTCCCCGCCAGCAGTGGCATGGCGGCGCGGACCCGCCGGCCGGAGCGCGCCGGCGGCCGCGACGATGCGGCCGCACGTGGCGCGGCCGACGACTCCCGCACCAGGATCTCCGGCGCCAGCGCGGACGCCGTGGCGCTGGCCATCGGCCAGCGACTCACGGCGCTGACCGAGGCCGGACACCTGACCGGATCGCGGTCGACCGTCGGCGAGGTACGCCCGACCGTGACCTGGAACGGGCAGATCCTGGCCGTACTCGGGGTGCTGGCCGCGCTCGGTGTGCTGGGCCTCACGTTCGGCTGAGATCGTCAGGTCCGCCGTCATGACGCGTGGGCCTGGACCTCGGCCTCGCCGCGGGCTGCCGCGCGAGCCATCTTCCGGGCCGACGGAATCCGGCGCTGCCGTGGGTCGAACGCGTCCCGGAGTCCGTCACCGATGAAGTTCACGCACAGCGCGATCGCGATGATGAACAGACCGGGCCACCAGAACAGCCAGGGCCGGGTGTTGAACGACGACTGGTACTGGTTGATCAGCTGACCGAGCGAGACGTTCGGCGGGGTGATGCCGAAGCCGAGGTAGCTGAGCGCGGTCTCGAGCAGGATGGCCGAACTCATCAGCAGCGTGGTGGACACGATGATGACGCCGATCGCGTTCGGCAGGATGTGCTTGAAGATGATCCGAGAGTTGCTCGCGCCCGCCACGCGCGCGGCGTCCACGAACTCCCGCTCGCGCAACGAGAGGAAGTCACCGCGGACGAGCCGGGCGAGGCCGGTCCAGGTCACCGCACCGAGCGCGATCGCCAGCGGCAGCGGGTCCGCGCCACCGAACAGCTTCCCTAGCACGGCGCCGATGACGATCGTCGGGACCGTGATGACCAGGTCGGTCATCCGCATCAGCGCGGTGTCCGCCCAGCCCCGGAAGAAGCCGGACAGGGCTCCGACGAGGACCCCGACGGCAGTGGAGACCAGGCCCACCACGAACATCACGAGCAGCGAGGTCTGCACGCCGCGCATGACGCGGGCGAAGATGTCGTGCCCGATCTCGTCCTGACCGAACGGGTGCGGTCCGATCGCGAACCCCTCCGGGCTCCACGGCATGGTCAGCGTCGGCGTGCCGCCGGGGTTCACGATCGGGTTGGTCTCATTCGGACCGTAGGCCCACCAGCCGGAGATGTACCAGGAGTCGGTGAACACCGGGAACCCGATCGAGGTCAGCGCGAGGACGAGGATGAACGCCATCACGATCAGGCCGGTCATCGCGCCCTTGTGGCGGAGGAACCGGGACCTGACGATCTGGCCCTGCGACTTGCCCTCGACCTCTCTGAGCTCGATGGCGTTCTCCGCCGTCTCGATCCGGCCGTCGTCCGGGGTCGGGTCCGTCATGTTGTTGGAGGTCATGCGTTCACCCGGATTCGTGGGTCAAGGACTGCGTAGATCAGGTCCGCGATGATGTTGGCCACGATCGCCAGGAACGACACGATCAACAGGTAGGCCATCACCGGCTCGATCTCGGCGCCGTCCAACGATTGCAGGAAGAGCTGGCCCATGCCGGGTCTGCCGAAGATGCGTTCGGTGATGATCGCACCACCGATCAGCGTGATCACGTCCAGCGGCACGATCGTCGCCAACGGGATGAGCGAGTTGCGGAAGCCGTGCCGCACCACCACGGTGCGCTCGGTGAGTCCCTTCGCCCGGGCCGTGCGGATGTAGTCCTGGTTCATCACCTCGAGCATGCTGCCGCGCGAGTAGCGGGTGTACCCGGCGAACGAGATCAGCATCAGGGCAAGCGTGGGCAGCAGCAGGTGGGTGTAGGAGTCGAGCACGCCGACCCACCAGTTCCCGCCGAGGTTCGGCGTCCGGTCCCCGATGGTCGGGATCGGCCGGCCGTTGATGGCGTTCGAGTTGTAGTACGGACCCCAGACGCTCATCACCTGGTCGATGAAGATCAGCCCGGCCACCAGGAAGGCAACGATGCCGCCGGTGCGCGCGGACTGCTTCCAGTCCGGTCCGCGGTACAGGACCCCGATCCCGATCCCGACACCCGCCGCGAGCAGGCCCAGGAGGGCGACGACTCCCCAGTTCATGTAGTCGGTCAGGTAGTAGAACAGGTAGAACCGGACCGGGTACCAGAGCGCCACCCCGAGCGCGGCACAGGTCAGTGCGGTGTAGAGCGCACGACGGTTCTTCAGGCCGGTGGACAGCGCGGTGACCGCGAACGCGATCACCACGGAGGTCACCGCGAGGATCACGGGACCGATGTTGGGTGTCTCCCACCAACCGGACAGCTGCAGGAACGCGAGCGCGCCGATGGTGGCCGCGGCGCCGATCGCGCCGTTGATCAGCCGGCGTTTGAGGGCGCCACCGATGGCGAGCTGCCAGAGGAAGCCGGCAATGATGCCCAGACCGATCACGATGCCCCACGCGATCCATGGGTTGGCCAGGAAGTCGTTGAAGCCGATCGCGCCCCACTGCTTGAGCAGCACGGCGACCCAGAAGGACGGCAGCGAGAACAGCAGGAACGAGACGAACGTGATCAGGTAGTCGAAACCGCTGTACTGACGCAGCGCGGAGACGATGCCGACGGCCACGCCGAGCAGAATGGACAGCACCGTCGCGGCGCTGACCAACTGCACCGTGGAGATGATCGCGCCCTGTAGTAGGTCGCCGACGGGGCGGTTCGTACGCCACGCGGTGCCGAGGTCGCCGGTGAAGATGCCACCGATCCACTCGAAGTAGCGCTGGATGACCGGCTTGTCGAGCTCGAGCTGCTCGATCCGCTGGGCGATCAGGAATTCCTTGTTCGTGGCCGTGGATTGGGCCAGGTCCTCTAGCGGATCGATCGTCAGGTCGACGAGCAGATAG
Source organism: Occultella gossypii (assembly GCF_019947135.1). GTDB lineage: Bacteria > Actinomycetota > Actinomycetes > Actinomycetales > Beutenbergiaceae > Occultella > Occultella gossypii. Next base: position 287,053 of record NZ_JAGSHT010000010.1, read on the forward strand.
AGAAGGAATGACGAGACGAGCAGAATGCCGAGTCCGATCAGGACTCTGCGGATGATGAACGTCAACATCGTGGAGAGATACCTCGCAACCGGCTCGGACCGCACTTGGCCGTGGAGTCTACGCCGACGCCACACAGGGTGCTGCCCGAACCTCTAGGGGTGGGGATCAGCCGAATCGTAGTCGCGTGAGGGGCGCCGGGACACCTCGTCCCGGCGCCCCTCACGTACTACTTGTCAGCCAGAGGCTAGCGCTGACCGCGGTCGAATCAGCTCGAGGCCTCTTCGGTGGCGGTCGTGCTCCACTCCCAGAAGTTCCAGAAGATGGTCGGCGAGATGGAGATCGGGTCGATGCCCTCGACCTCCGTGTTGTTCGCCGTCACACCCGGGAACTGGAAGATCGTGACACCGAACGCGTCGTCGACGAGGTGGGTCTCCACCTCGGCCAGGATCTCGCCCTGGCGCGTCGTGTCGGTCTCGACCTGCAGCTCGTCGAACAGTGCGTCAACCTCGGCGTTGGAGTACCCACCGAAGTTGTTCAGACCACCGGTGCGGTAGTTCGCGTCGGACTCCGACACGGCCGTGGAGGTGGACTGCCAGCCGAACAGCGACGCGTCGTAACCGCTGCTGTCCTCGAGGAGGGTGCCCCAGTTGTCGTCACCGCCGTCGATCACGTTGAACAGGCCGTTCTGGCCCGCCGACTCGGCGATCAGCTGGTACTCCTGCTGGCGACGCACGTTGCTCGCTCCGTACAGGAACCGCACGTCGATCGGGGTCTCGACCCCGGCCTCCTCGATCAGCGCGGTGGCTGCGTCGAGGTCGGTCGCACCCGGGAACTGCTCCGCCATGCCGTTGACGGCAGAGACGACGTCGTAGTTCGGCGAGCCGGGGATCGAGGTGTAGGAGTTGCGGATCTCGGCCTCGGGGTTCAGCGACACGATGAGCCGGTCGATGATGTCCTGACGCGGGATCAGCTTGAGGAACGCCTGACGCACGGCCAGGGCCGTCGCCTCGTCGCCGCCGTAGGTGGCCGGGTCGAACGGGCCGCCGTTGTCGAACATGACGTCGACGTGCTCGTAGGTGCCCTCGTCCTGGGTGATGATGTTGTAGCCGTCGCCGAGAGCCTCGAGCGAGGCCAGCACGTCCGCGGTGGACTGCGGGGAGATCACGTCGACCTCACCGTTCTCCAGCGCCTGGACCTGGGCCATCGGGTCCTCGTTGTAGCGGATGGTGACCCGCTCGACCGTCGGCGCGTGGTCACCGGTGTAGTCCGGGTTCGCGACCAGGGTCACGTACTGCTCGTTCACGTACTCCTCGAGCAGGTACGCGCCGGAGGACAGGTACAGGGACTCGTCGTCCGGGAGTGCGTTCCCGAACTGGAAGCCGGTGTTCCAGAACTGCGAGATCGGGCTGAGCGCCGCCGCGTCGCGGTCGTTGACGGCCGCGATCAGCGCGTCCTTGGCTTCCTGCGCGTCCTCGATGTCGAGGGCGTGGCTGGCCACGACGTGCGCGGGCACGCCCACACCGAAGTTGACCTCCCAGTCAGCGAACGGCTTGGTGTAGACGAGCGTGATGCTCTGCCCGTCCTCGGAGATCTCGGGCGTCTCCTCGACCAGAGCGAGACCTGCGCTGGTGTTGTTGAAGAAGACGCCGGCGTCGACCTCGTCCTGGTTGGTGACGTTGCCCTCCTCGTCCTCCTCGGCCTCCACGGTGTTCATGTGGCCACTGGTGGCCGCCCAGGTGAGCAGCATGTCCGCGGCGTCGACGGGCGTGCCGTCGGACCAGGTCACGTCATCGTTGATCGTGTAGGTCACGGTGAGCGGGTCGTCGCTGACCTTCTCGTAGGTGCCGAACGACTCGTCGGTGACGAGGTTCAGGTCCTTGTCGTAATAGTTGAAACTGCTGTTCATCAGGTACAGGACGATCGCGTTGGCCGTCGCGTTACCGGTCGCCGAGTTCGAGTTGTACTCGTAGAACGGCTGGTTCCAGCCGATGTTGATGGAAGTGCCCTCGTCGATGCCGGCGTTACCGCCGCCGTCACCATCGGTGCCTTCATCCCCGGGCGGGGTGCAAGCACTGAGCACGAGCGCACCTGCTGCGACGGTCGCAGCCAGGGCGGATATGCGCCGGATCTTCAATGTTCCTCCTATGGATGGCATGGAGCCCCCTGTCCCGGACCGGTTCCGGAAAGACCTGATGGGTCTGACGAGGCAGAGCGTCCGCCATGGACACGGGAACTGTACACACGCTCAGTTGCCATCTCGCCCTTTGGTCACAAGGTTGTGGCCGCATCGTTATCCAAGTGAGACACGAATTCGCCCCTCTCCAGGAAGTGGTAATGAGACGGAAACGTCTCGGCTATGCCCGGGTCATCCCCGCTGCCGCGACCACAACCGACGTGGCACCGAGCGGGGTACCTCCCGAGGTGGACGCGCCCGCCGCCGTCGCGGCACGGATCGCGGGCGTACTGACCGACCAGTCCCGCCTCATCGCTGCACGACCTCTATGTAGTGCCCAGGCCTGACGGCGGTGCGTCGCCACCGCGCCGTTCGCTGCGGTTCGGGAGTGGGCCGCCTCGCTCGAGGGGTGCCGCTACCTCGAGTGGCAGTCGTCGGCGGCCCTCACACCGGCGTGACCCACGCGCCGGACACCAGATATCTTGATGTCGAGCGATTCCCCGACCAGCAGAGGAACTTCTTCGTATGTCCACCATCATCTACACCCACACCGACGAGGCGCCGCTGCTCGCGACGTACTCGTTCCTGCCGATCATCGAGGCCTACGCATCGACGGCAGGCGTCGAGGTGCAGACCCGGGACATCTCGCTCTCGGGTCGCATCATCGCGTTGTTCGGCGAGTACCTCGCCGAGGACCAGCGGCTGCCCGACGCCCTGACCGAGCTCGGCGAGCTCGCCAAGCGGCCCGAGGCGAACATCATCAAGCTGCCGAACATCAGCGCCTCCGTGCCGCAGCTGAAGGCAGCCATCACCGAGCTGCAGGGCCAGGGCTACGCGCTCCCGAACTACCCGGACGAGCCGGCCACGGACGAGGAGAAGGAAGTCCGCGCCCGCTACGACAAGGTCAAGGGCAGCGCGGTCAACCCGGTCCTGCGCGAGGGCAACTCCGACCGCCGCGCGCCCGCGTCGGTGAAGGGCTACGCGCGCTCGCACCCGCACTCGATGGGCGCCTGGACCTCGGACTCCAAGACGAACGTCGCCACCATGGATGCGGACGACTTCCGTTCCAACGAGAAGTCCGTGGTGCTCGCCGCCGATGACACCCTGCAGATCCGCCACGTCGCCGCGAACGGCGCCACCACCGTCCTGAAGGACTCGCTGCCGGTCCTCGCCGGTGAGGTCGTGGACGGCACGGTCATGCGGGCCGCCGCGCTGGACGCGTTCCTGGCCGAGCAGATCGCGCATGCCAAGACGGACGACGTCCTGTTCTCCGTGCACCTGAAGGCCACCATGATGAAGGTCTCGGACCCGATCATCTTCGGCCGCGTGGTGCGCGCGTTCTTCCCGGACCTGTTCGCGGTCCACGGCGAGCAGCTCGCCGCGGCCGGCCTCAGCCCGAACAACGGGCTCGGTTCCATCCTCGCCGGCCTTGAAGCGCTGGACCCGGCCACCCGCGCCGGCGTGCAGGCCGCGATCACCGAGGGCTTCGCCCACGGCCCGGCGCTGGCGATGGTGAACTCGGACAAGGGCATCACCAACCTGCACGTGCCCAGCGACGTGATCGTGGACGCCTCGATGCCCGCGATGATCCGGACCTCCGGCCACATGTGGGGCCCGGACGGCGCCGAGGCGGACACCCTCGCGGTGATCCCGGACTCCTCCTACGCCGGTGTGTACCAGACCGTGATCGACGACTGCCGCGCGAACGGCGCCTTCGACCCGACCACGATGGGCTCGGTTCCGAACGTCGGTCTGATGGCCCAGAAGGCCGAGGAGTACGGCAGCCACGACAAGACGTTCGAGATCACCACGCCCGGCACCGTGCAGGTGGTCGACTCCGCCGGCACCGTGCTGATCGAGCACGAGGTCTCCCCCGGCGACATCTGGCGCGCCTGCCAGACCAAGGACGTCCCGATCCAGGACTGGGTGAAGCTGGCCGTGACCCGCGCCCGCGCCAGCGGCTCCCCCGCCGTGTTCTGGCTGGACCCGGCCCGTGCCCACGACGTGAACCTGGCCGCCAAGGTCCGCACCTACCTCGCCGACCACGACACCGAGGGCCTGCAGATCGAGATCATGTCCCCGGTCGAGGCCACCCGGTTCTCCCTGGAGCGCATCCGTCGCGGCGAGGACACCATCTCGGTGACCGGCAACGTGCTGCGTGACTACCTGACCGACCTGTTCCCGATCCTCGAACTCGGCACCAGCGCCAAGATGCTCTCGGTGGTGCCGCTGATCAACGGTGGCGGCCTGTTCGAGACCGGGGCGGGTGGCTCCGCGCCGAAGCACGTGCAGCAGCTGGTCGAGGAGAACCACCTGCGCTGGGACAGCCTCGGTGAGTTCCTCGCCCTGGCCGTCAGCTTCGAGCACCTGGCCACCACCACCGGGAACGCCCGCGCCCAGATCCTCGCGGACACCCTGGACCGGGCGACGGCCACGTTCCTGAACGAGAACAAGTCGCCCAGCCGCAAGGCCGGGCAGATCGACAACCGTGGCAGCCACTTCTTCCTTGCGAAGTACTGGGCGCAGGAGCTGGCCGCGCAGACCCAGGATGCGGAGCTGGCAGCCGCGTTCGCGGCGGTCGCGGCAGGCCTGAGCGAGAACGAGGAGGCCATCACGGCCGAGCTGCTCGCGGTGCAGGGCTCGCCCGTCGACCTCGGCGGCTACTACCGGCCGGACGAGAAGAAGGCGTCGGCGATCATGCGCCCGTCGGTGACCTTGAACGAGGTACTCGCCACGCTCGCCTGAGCAGCGCTGCGAGGTACGACGGCGACCGTCACCGCGGGTGGTGACGGTCGCCGTCGCCGTTGGTCGCCTCAGCCTTCGTGCTCGTCATGGTGGTCCGCGAACCCCTCCGGTGCGCGGTCCAGGAACGCGGTCACGGAGGAGATCCGGCCGTCCTCGGCGAGCACCAGCACATCGGTGCCCGCCGCGAACGAGGTGCCGTCGGCCAGAACGATCTCCCAGCGCAGCCGGGCCCGGTCGGTGAGCCGGTCCGGTTCGCCGAGGTGCACCAGGGTCGCTTCACCCATGTGCTCGATGAACTCGTCACGGAAGCCGCCCAGCGCCTGCGCGCCGGTGAGGACGCCGACGGCCGCGTGGTAGTCGACGTCCCCGGAGAACACCCCCGCCGCGATCCGGCTGCGTTCGGCGGGGTCCGCCGTGTTCCAGAAGCGTGCGTAGTCGTCGAGGATCCTGTCCGTGGTGATGGTGGGTGTGCCCATTTTCTCGTCTTCCTCTCGTTCGGTCGGCTCCGGGGTGGAACCGACGGCTCCACGGTGCGGGTCCGCCCCGCCCCGCGTCGATGACCCGGGAGGTCATGCCGGGCCGGCGCCGATGACCTCGGACGTCATTGCCGGGCGTCGCCGGTTGCAGGCAGGCTGTCGGACATGACCACGACGGCGGACGGTGTGGGACCCCTGGTGCGACGATGGCGGGAACGCCGCCACCGGTCCCAGCTCGATGTGTCCATCGCCGCCGACGTCTCGACGCGGCACCTGAGCTTCATCGAGACCGGGCGGTCCACGCCCAGCCGGGACATGATCGAGCGGCTCTGCGACGAGCTCGACGTACCGCTGCGGGAGCGGAACGCGTTCCACCTCGCTGCCGGCCTGGCACCCCCGCACCGGGCCCGGCCGCTGGCCGATCTCGGTGCGGCTCGCGTGGCGATCGATGCCGTGCTCGCCGGACACGGCCCGAACCCCGCCGTCGCCGTCGACAGCCGGTGGGACCTGCTCGCGGCCAACGACGCGATGTGGCGGTTCCTGACGGATATCCCGGCCGAGCTCGCCGGTCCGCCGCTGAACATGCTGCGCGCGACCATGCACCCGGACGGCCTCGCGAGCCTGCTGCAGAACCCAGCGCAGTGGCGCGCTCACGTGCTTCGGCGCGTCCGCCGGCAGTGGGAGCGCACCGACGACCCGGCGCTTGCGGACCTGCTCGCCGAGCTGGAGTCCTACCCCGCTCCCCCACCCGGCGGGGACGTCGAGACCACCGGCGACGACATCGCCGTTCCGATGCGGCTCACCACCGAGTTCGGGGACCTCGCGCTGCTGTACACCGTCACCGTGTTCGGGTCACCGCGGGACGTGACCCTCGACGAGATCGCCATCGAGACGTTCTTCCCTGCCGACGACGCGACCCGCAGAATCCTGGTGGCGGCCGGCGGCGGCGCCTAGCCAGACTCCCGGCGACCGATCAGCTGCTCGGGCGTCGGCTCGCGCTCGGGTTCGAGCACGATCTTGGCGACCGCCCAGCCGACCGCGGTGACAGGAACGGCGAGGATGGCGCCAAGAATGCCACCGAGGATGGTGCCGATCGTCAGCGAGAGCAGGATGACCAGTGGGTGCAGTTTGAGCGACTGCCCCATCACGACAGGCTGGAGGAAGTCGCCCTCGAGCTGGTTCACGGCGATCACGAGGATGACCACGATGAGTGCGGTCAGCGGTCCGTTCGCGACCAGGGCCACGAGCGCGGCGAAGATGCCCGCCACCGTGGCGCCGACGAGTGGGATGAACGCGCCAAAGAACACGACGACGGCGAGCGGCAGCGCGAGCGGGACCCGCAGGACCGCCAGGCCGACACCGATGGCGACGGCGTCCACCAGGGCGACCAGCGCCGTGCCCCGCACGTACCCGCCGAGCACCTTGACGGCAGTGGTGCCAATCCGCTCGCCCCGCGCCAGCGGCTCGCCGCGCAGCGGCGTGAGGAAGAAGTTCCAGATCTTCTCCCCGTCCTTGAGGAAGAAGAACAGGACGACGACGATCAGGATCAGGCCCGTGATGACCTGGCCGACGGCCGACAGGCCCGCGACGGCGCCGGAGCCGAACTGCGCACTCGTCATGAACTGGGTCGCGGCATCGAGCACGGCGTCCCAGTCGAGGTCGAACGAGAGCTGGAACCGCTGCAGGATGTCCTGGAGCTCGGCCAGGCCCTCCCCTGCGGCCACGGCGAGTTCCTCCCACTGGTTCCGCACCGCGAAGACGATGCCGGTGACCACGCCGCCGATCACCACGACCGCGCCGATCAGGGTCAGCCACGTGGCGAGCAGGCCCGGGACACCCCGCCGGCGCAGCCACGCCACTACCGGAGTGAGCGCCGCGGCGAGGATCAGCGCGACCATCAGCGGAATCACGACCAGCTTGACCTGGATGAGGCCCAGGACGACGATCGCCGCGCCCGCGATCAGGATCATCACCTGCAGCGTGCGGATGCTCGAGCGTCCGAGTCGGTCGGTCCAGAGGTGGGCGGTGCCTCGTGGTGCGTGCGCGTCCACGACGAGCGGCTCCGGGACGACCTCGTGCCCGGTACGCCCCCGCGCCGGCTCACCCGCCTCGCGTCTGCGTCGCCGCCTACGGATCGTCATGTCTGCCTCCGGGTGCCGGCCGAACCCTCGCCGGTCCGGCCTTCGCCACGCTAACAGCGGTGTGCCCCGACGACCCGACGAGCCGTCGTCGATCACCCCGAGAAGGCGGCTGACTCTGCGGCGACCCGGGCCGCTACCTCCACACGGGCCGTGTAGTCGGTCCACCACTGCTGATTCCGGTCCGGCAGGTTCCTGGCGCCGGCTCGCAGCCCCGCGGCGCCATCGATCTGCTCGCGCACGATGTCCGCATGACCGGCGTGCCGTGCGACCTCCGTGGCCACATGGACGAGGATGCGGCCGAGCGTGACCTGGCCGTGCTCGCCCCAGGGCGGCACCGCACCGGGCGCATCAAGGTCGAGCAGGTTCGTGCCGCTCGGAGTCAGCGGGCGGCGCAGGTCGTACTCACCCAAGCCCTCCAGCTTCGAAAGCAGCGCGTGGTTCTCCACGTCGAGGTAGTGCGCCAGAATCTCCTTGAGGTCGTTCATGACCGAACGCTACCGGCCGACAATTGGGGGCACACGTGTACACGTACATCGAGGGCGAGGCATCGGCGGTCCCGGCGTCGCGTCGTGGCGCACGCAGCACGGACGGCGCCATCGACGTCGAGTTCCAGGGCTGGCTCGGCGACGACCTGCTCGACCTCGTCGACCGGTGGATCGTGTCCGCGCGTCTGGCCGACGCGCTGCGCGCATCCGACCTCACCGGCTACCACCTCGCACCCGTGCACCTCACGAAACACCCCGACTGGGGTCTGATGAAGCACGAGTTCGAGCTGCCCGAGCGATGGGAGCGGCTCGTGCCGACCGGCAAGCGCCGCGACGGGGACGACTTCGCGACCGAGCCGGCGACAGGGCTCATGGCCAGCGGTCGCGCACTCGAACTGCTGCGCTCCTTCCGGCTCGAGCAGGCCGAGCTCAGCGCCGTCACGTTGCCCGTCCACGAGAGCGACGAGGCGGCCGCCGCCGCCGAGGCCGAGCGGCTCGCCCGCGTGCGCGCGCTCCACGCCGAGAACCAGAACGCAGCCACGATCGAGCGCGAGCAGCGGCAGCGGGCGGCCGACGAGCACGCCGCTCAGCGCGAGGCCAGGATCGCCGAGGCGCTCGCGCGGCACCGGGATGCGCACGACGGGCCGGTCGAGCCCACCGGCGATCTCGATGTGATCCGCGCCGGCATCGGCAAGCCGCTCGAGGACGAGCGCGTCGCTGCGGTGCTGGCACTCGCGGCGCTGCCGCTCGAGATCGAGGTGACCCGGGAGACGAAGCGCGAGCGGCTCGAGACCCACGCGTCGCCGGATGAAGGATTCGAGGCACGGTTCAAGAACGGCAGGCTCGAGCGCGTCGTGCTGTTCCCGCGCGGTCGGCGGGGCGCTCCCTACCCGCGCTCGCGCGACCTCATCCACGGCTTCGACTTCTCGGCCGCGACGCCGTGGGATGTCGTCGAGGCGCTCGGCGAACCCGGGTACTCGAAATGGGGTGCGCGCGGAACTCTCGAGTACGTCATCGGCCGGGACACGCTGCATCTCGGATTCCTGCACGATCTCGTCGACGGGATCGTCGTCCTGAGGAAGAAGCAGCGCCGCGCCCAGTGAGCGGGGTTCCGGTGCCCGCACCGGAGGCCGGCCCCGTGGCCGCTCGCTACTGAGCTGCCTCCTCCTGGGCGGCTGCCTCCTGGGCGGCTGCCTCCTGGGCCGCCGCCTCCACGCGGGCCGTGTAGTCGTCCCACCACGGCTTGTTTCCGTCCTCAGGCAGGTTCGTGGCGCCGGCGCGCAGGCCCGCGGCGCCGTCGATCTGCTCGCGCACGATGTCCGCGTGACCGGTGTGCCGGGCGACCTCCGTGGCCACGTGGACGAGTATGCGACCGAGCGTGACCTGGCCGTGCTCGCCCCACCACGGCACCACGCCGGGTGCGTCGAGGTCGAGCGCCGCGATCGTTGTGGCGCCGTGGGCGCGCACCCGGGCGAACACGTCGAGGATCGAGGCCGTGGACTCCTGCGGTGTGACCCACATGTCCGCGTTCGCCTCGGCATCCTCGGCCATCCAGGGCAGCGGGTCCGGGAACGGTCGCCCGAAGACGCTGCCCAGGTAGTCGGCCTCCACGCCGGAGACGTGCTTGACGAGGCCGAGCAGATTCGTGCCGCTGGACGTCAACGGCCGCCGCAGGTCGTACTCGCTCAAGCCGTCCAGCTTCCACAGCAACGCCTCGTGCTGCACGTCGAGGTAGTGGGCCAGAATCTGCTTCAGATCATCCATGCCCCGAACGCTAGCGCGGGCGCACGACACCTGGGCAGGCCATGCCCGCCCCGATCGCAGGGCCCCGACACTCCTGCGACACTGACGAAATGAGCGATGCCACGCCGCCTGGAATCGACAGTGTCAACACCCTCCTCATCCTCGGCGCCTCGGGCGACCTCACGAACCGGCTGCTGCTGCCGGGTCTGGGTTCCCTCCTGGCCGCCGAACCGGGGCGTCGGGTCCGCGTGGTGGGTGCGGACATCGCCGATCTCTCCGAGCAGGACTGGGCCGAGCGCGTCCGGTCCGGCCTGAGCGGCGCCGGGGTGCCCGACGCTGCCGCCGGCGCGATCGTCGAAGACACCCGGTACGTCCGGGCCGACGTCCTCGACGCCGACGCGCTCGGTCGGCTGTTGGACTCCGTCGACGGACCGACCGTCGTCTACTTCGCGCTCCCTCCACGCATCTCGGTCAAGGTCTGTGAGCTGCTCGAGCGGCGCGGTGTCGCCCCCGGGACCCGTCTCGCCCTGGAGAAGCCGTTCGGCACCGACCTCGCCTCCGCGGAAGCGCTGAACGCCCAGCTGCTCAAGGTGGTCGAGGAGAACCGGATCTTCCGGGTGGACCACTTCCTCGGCCTCAGCTCGGTGCTGAACCTCTTCGGTGTGCGGTTCGCGAACCGGCTGCTGGCGCCGGTGTGGACGTCCGAGCACATCGAGAAGGTGGTCATCCGCTACGACGAGGACCTGGCCCTGGAGGGTCGGGCGGGCTACTACGACCGGGCCGGCGCGCTCGTGGACATGATCCAGTCCCACCTGCTGCAGGTGCTCGCGTTCTTCGCCATGGAGGCGCCGCAGACGTTGGACGCGGAGCAGGTACGCGCGCTCAAGGCGCAGGTGCTGCGGGCCACCAGGATCTGGGCCGACGATCCGGCCGCCTCGTCCCGGCGGGCCAGGTACACCGGGGGCACCATCGGCGAACGCCGCGTGCCGGACTACGTCGACGAGGAGGGTGTCGACCCGGCCCTTGACACCGAGACCCTCGCCGAGGTGATCGTCGAGATCGACAACGAGCGCTGGAGCGGGACTCCGTTCGTGTTGCGCAGCGGCAAGGCCCTGGGCGAGGCCGTCAAGCAGATCGAGGTCTTCTTCCGGGAACCGGCCCACGTGCCGACCGGCCTGCACGGCACCGGCCATCCGGACATGCTCGTCCTCGGGCTGAAGCCCGCCGAGATGCTCATCTCGATGTCCGTCAACGCCGAGGGCGACCCGTTCGAGCTGGAGCAGAAGGACCTGCGCGCGACTCTCGGCGTGTCCCGGATGCTGCCGTACGGGGAGGTTCTGGACCGGATGCTCGACGGTGACCCGTTGCTCTCGATCCGCGGCGACGTCGCCGAGGATTGCTGGCGGATCGTGACGCCGGTGCTCGCCGCGTGGCGGGCCGGCGAGGTACCGATGCAGGACTACCCGGCCGGGTCAGCAGGGCCCGAGGGCTGGGGTTCGGTGCCCGCTCGCGACTCCGGCGCCTGACCCGCCTCGGGTTCCTGACCGCTCTCGGGTTCCTGCGTCTCCTTGAGCACCGGCGCGCTGTTGAGTTGCGCCCCGGCGGCGAGCATCGCGCGCCGCCCGACCGGCACCAGCACCGCGACCGCGGCCACGGCGATCAGGAGCCCGCCGGCGGCGACGAGCAGGGACTCGACGCTGTAGATGTCCGCGAGTGGCCCGAAGACCGCCATGCCGAGCGGCATCGACACCGCCATCACGATGCCGACGAATCCGAACACCCGGCCCTGACGCTCCGGCTCGACGGTCTCCTGGAGGATGGTGAAAGACGGCGTCGAGAAGAACGGCACGAACAGGCCGAACCCGAACATGAAGGCGAAGAACACCCACAGGTTCGGGGCGAGTCCGAGTGCGGCGGTGAGACCGCCGAACACGAACGTGGAGGCGACCACCATCGCGATCTTGTTCTTGAGCCCGCCCCAGGCCGCGATCAGCGCGCCCCCGAGCATCATCCCGATGCTGAACGCGAGTTCGTTCGCGGTGAGCTTCCAGACCTCCTCCCCGAACGTCCGCACGATCATCAGCGGGGTGAGGTAGCTGGGCGCCACCACCAGGAGGAACACGATCGCGTAGAGCGCGAGGAGCCAACGGATGAATGCGTGGTGCGCCACGTACCGGACACCGCCGACGAGGTCGTCGAAGTAGCCCGGCAGCGGCCCGTCGGAATCGCTGCGGACGATGCGCGGCACCGAGAGCGCGAGCAGGAACCCGATGCCGATGGCGGCCGTGGTCACATCGACGAAGAAGATCGCCACGATCGAGAAGTTCGCGTACACCGCCGCCGCGGCCGCAGGTGCGAGGAGCATCATCGCCGACTGGATCGTGCCGTTCAGGCCGTTCACGCGCATCAGCTTGGAGGTCGGCACGATCTGCGGGATCAGGGCCGAGACCGCGGGCATCTGGATGCCGGCGCCCACCGAGCGGATCGCCAGCGTGCCGTAGATGAGCCAGAGGTGGTCGAACCCGGACAGCATCAGGAGTGCGAGCGCGAGGGTGGTCACCGCGATCGATGCGTCGGCGGCCATGATGAGCCGCTTGCGGTCGAGCCGGTCTGCCCACACGCCGCCGAAGATCGAGACGATCGCCTGCGGCAGAAAGCCGAACACCGAGGCCAGCGCCATGACGGTGCCGGACTTCGTCTCGAGGGTCAGGTGCCACATGATCGCGTACTGGACCAGCATCGACCCGAACAGGGAGACGGTCTGGCCGCTCAGGAAGATCGTGGTGTCCCGGCGCCACGTCGGCTTCGCGGCGACGTCGTCGGCGGGGTCCGGCGTGCCGGGTTCGTCGGGTGGACGGGTGGACATGCCTCCATCGTCGTCCCGACCACCGTCATCGGTCCATGGCTATTGCGACACCCCGCCGCAAGCAGCCCCGGTTCCGAGCGTGACCGAGGTTCAGAGCGTGACCGGCTGACCCGCCTCGACCGACCGCTGCGCCGCCGTCACGATCGCCAGCGTGCGAGCCCCCACGGCACCGTCGGGCTGCGGGGTTCGGCCGGTGCGCACGGCGTCGAGGAACTCGCCGAGCATCCGGGCGTCCAGGTCGGCCCCGAAGCCGGCCCAGAGCTCGCCGTCGGCGTCGTACCCGGCCACGTGCGCCGCGAACGGGTCGATCCGCACCGACCCGGCGGTGCCGTGCACCTCCAGGGTGAGCCCGCCCCAGTTCGGTGCGGACTCCGGGTGGCTCCACGAGCAGTCGATCGTGGCGATCACGCCGGAGGGGTACCGGATCGAGACCATGCCCCCGGTCTCCACGTCCACGCCTGCGTCGGCCCGCAGGATGCGGTTCGTCACGGCGTGCACCTCCTCGGCCCCCTCGCCCAGCAGGGCGTCGATCAGGTCCGCGACGTGCACCACGTGGTCAAGGAGCGCGCCGCCACCGGACCGGGCCGGGTCGGTGAACCAGGACCGCTGTGCGAGTGGCATCTTGCCGTTGTTGGTACCGAGGATGGAGTAGATGTCCCCGAGCTGACCGGCCCGGACCCGCGCCACGAGGTCGGTGAACGCGCTCGCGAAGCGCACCGGGTACGCCGTCATCAGGATCACGCCGGCCGCGTCCGCGGCGGCGAGCATGGCGGCAGCGTCCGCGTCGGAGGTGGCCAGCGGCTTCTCGCAGAGCACGTGCGCGCCGGCGGCGGTCGCCAGTTCGGTCAGCTCACGGTGCGAGGTGTTCTCCGCGCAGATGACGACGGCGTCCGGCGCCTTCGCGAGGAGCGTCGCCACGTCCTCGACGTAGGTGACGCCGTGTTCCGCGGCGAACGCCGCGCCGCGCACGGTGCCCGGGTCGTACGGCCCGGGGTCGGTGCCGAGCACCTCGACGCCCGGCGTGGCGGCGAGGATCCGCGCGTAGGAGGACGCGTGGGTGTGTGCGAACGACAGGATGCCAACGGTGAGCGGCACGGTCGTCGGCTCGGTCGTCGGGCTCGTGCTGATCGGCCCGAGTGCGGTCGTCATGGCAGGCTCCCCTCGGTACTCGGTTCCGTAGGTTCCAGGGGCAGCTCCACGACCTCGCCGCTCGCGGCCGACGCCAGCACCGCCTCGGCGATGGCCACGGCCCGGACACCGTCGACGCCTCTCACGGACGCTTCCGCGCTCGTGCTGATGGCCGCCCAGAAGTCGGCGAGTTCGGCCGCGTACGGGCTGTCGGAGGGGTCCGTCGCCGGAAGGTAGCCACCCGCGGTGGCCGGGCCGGCGAGGTGGATCCGGGCGGAGTCCGTCCGGGCCATGTCGTACCGGAGCAGGCCGGCGTCGCCGGCGATCTCGAACGAGGACGTGAACGGCAGGCCGGGATGCCCCCAGACGCCGTAGACCTGGCTGATCGCGCCGGAGGTATGGGTGAGCGTCACCGCGGCACTGGCGACGCGACCGCCGTCGCCGGCCTTCGCCGTCGACCGGGCGAAGACCCGGGCCACCGGCCCGGCGAGCCATTCGGCCTGGTCGAGGTCGTGGATCATCTGATCGAGCACGATCCCGCCGGATCGTGCCTCGTCGAAGAACCAGTCCGCCTTCGGCGCCGCGCTCATCCGGCGGAACCGGGCCACCGCGACGGTGCCGATCCGCCCACCGCGGATCGCGGCGCGGGCGGCGGCGTATTCGGGGAAGTAGCGCACCACATGGGCGGGGAACAGCCGCACTCCGGCCGACTCCGCGGCCTCGACGACGGCCGCCGCCTCGACGGACGTGCGCGCGAGCGGCTTCTCGCAGACCACGTGCCTGCCGGCGGCGATCGCCGCGAGGGCCAGCTCGGCGTGGGTGGCGGTGGGGGTGACGATGTCCACCAGATCCACTTGCGGCCAGAGGTCCGCGAGAGTGTCCGCGGTCCGGAAGCCGAACCGGTCGGCGAGGGCCTGCGCACCATGCTCGGAGTGCACCACGACGTCCGCGCCCAGGGCTCGCCAGCCGGCGGCGTGCACCCCGGAGATCCCGCCGGCACCGATGAGGCCGACGCGTGGCGCGCTCACGCCTTCCTCGCCGCCGGCACGCGGCCGATCTGGTGGGCAGCGTCCCGGGTGGTTGCGGACAGGTCGAGAAGGGTCTGGCGCACAAGGCTCACGGAGCCACCGTATCGAACCGTGAGCGCCCGCGGGTCACTGGATGAGACAGAAAGGGTGGCCCGCCGGATCGAGGTAGACCCGGAAGCCGCCGTCCTTCGAGGGCTGGTGCTCGTGGCGCCGGGCGCCGAGGGCGAGCACCGAGGGTTCGGAGGCATCGATGTTCGCGACGGTGAGGTCGAGGTGGACCTGCTGGGGGTGGGCGCCCCCGGGCCAGGTCGGCGTGACCCAGTCCTCGATCCGCTGGAAGGCGAGGGTCGGGCGCCCGTCCGGGCGCTCCGGGCTCACCCCGCCGCCGGGCGGAACCAGGTTGACCCAGTCCCGGTCCGCGCCCGGCTCCATGGGCCAGCCGAGCAGCTCGGAGTAGAAGCCCCCGAGCTCGAGCGCGTCGGGGCAGTCGAGGATGATCAGGTCGAGGACCGGCTTCGCGATCGGTACGTCAGTCATGCCGGCGACGGTAGCCGCGGCTCCGGACGATGTCCGTCCGGATGCCCGCTCGTCTCCGGCCGCCGGGTGAGCCAGACCAGCACACCGCCGTCATGATCACGACCTACACCTGAGCCCGGATCCTCTGGGATCGGTAGCCGAGCCCACGGCCTAATCTGGGCGTCGTGACCACCACCGAGCCCCTGCCCCGCTCGTACCTCGACGCCCGCCGGCTCGCCGACCCGAGCATCAGGATGCGCGTGGTCACCCGAGGCGACGCGGCCGTGCTGCCCGAGGACCCGCACGACCTCGCGCCGGTGCGTGGAGCCGCGGGGCCGCGGTCGCCGCGGTCCTTGGCACGGCACTGGTCATTCCTGGCCCGCTCGCGCCGGTCCAACGCCTTCGCCGCGGACTACGACGTGCTCCGCCGAGGCACCACCCACGTCGAGGGGATCCTGCGTGAGGTGGCGGTCGGCACCTCCGAGGGCACGATCACCGGCGTCGTGGCAGCCGTCGAGTTCGCCTGGCACCGGCGGGCCCGGCGCACCGTGGCGGACGCCAATACGCGCCTGCTCCAGACCGAGGTGCCGCCGGTCGGTAGCCGCGTGCACCTGTGGTTGGGCACGGATGGCGCCGTGGTCGTGATGCAACTGGCCGCGGGGGCGCCGGCCGGCTCCGAGCCGGTGGCGGCCCCGGTCGGAATCGGCGATCAGCTCGCGGTCCTCGCCCGGTTGCGGGCGGACGGCAGCCTGAGCGAGGCCGAGTTCGCGGCGGCCAAGCGGCAACTGCTCGAATGATGCCGAGAATCCGGGTGGAGAACGACCGGAACGGTCCCTAGTCTCGCGATCATGGCCGTGCACTGGACCCTCGGTGGTGACGCGAACGACCCGCGGCTT
This sequence comes from Occultella gossypii, assembly GCF_019947135.1. Classification (GTDB taxonomy): domain Bacteria; phylum Actinomycetota; class Actinomycetes; order Actinomycetales; family Beutenbergiaceae; genus Occultella; species Occultella gossypii. The sequence goes on from NZ_JAGSHT010000010.1 coordinate 303,250, forward strand.
CTCGCGGACTTCTGGTCGGTGGCCCTCGGCTACGTCGCCGAGCCGGGCTACGACGATCCCGACGGCGCCTCGATCATCGACCCGGACGGGCACGGCCCCGCGATCGGATGGCTGCGCGTGCCCGAGGGCAAGAGCGCGAAGAACCGGCTGCACATCGACATCCGGGTAGCCGGTGAGCCGCCATGGGACTGGGTCCGGCGGGCGGAGCTGATCCGTGCGAAGGTGTCGGAACTGACCACCGCGGGCGCCACCCGGGTCCGCGACGAGCAGTACCGCGACGACGACGGCCGGGCCATCCTCGGGCACGTAGTGATGACGGACCCGGAGGGCAACGAGTTCTGCGTCGCCTGACGAGGGACTGTCGCGTCAGGCGGCGACGCGCTGGACGAGCTGGATCGGGTGGCCGTCCGGGTCCTCGACGAAGGCCACCCGAAGCTGCCCGTCCAGGAACGGGTGCGGGCCCTCGTGGTCGGCGGCGCCCGCGGCGAGAGCGAGCGCGTATGCGCCGTCGACGTCGTCGGTCCAGATCGTCACGCATGCCCGGTGCCCTGCGGTCACCGGGGTGAGCCCGTGGCTGCTCGCGGCTGGGTCGGGCAGCGCCAGCCCGAGCCCGAACCCACCGAGCGTCATCTCGATCTTGACGGGCGCCGTCGGGCCGGACCGGAACGTCTCCGCGAAGGAGAAGTTCGCGTAGAACGCGGCGGCGCGCTCGCAGTCGGCGACGAACAGGATCACCTGCGGGTCGTAGAACTCCATACCTCGACGCTACTGCGTGAGCGCGAGCGGCTGAAGGGCGGGGGCGAGCCGATCGGCAAGTCCCTCGTCATGACGGGCGGCCTCCTCGGCCAACGCAGCCAGGCTGGCTGTGTGCGCTCGGCGCAGTTCCTCCGGTTCGACGGCGCAGGGCCGGGTCGCGGCGAGCGCGTCCAGTTCGCAGGCAGGCAGTCGGTCGGCGCCGCGACCCTGGTGGGGGTTGAGTCCGTGGCGCAGGCACGCGAGTGAGATCAGGCGTTCGCGGATCCCGTCGAGCATGATCGTCGCCTGCCAGAGCCGGCCGCGGGCGACGGCGGAGCGGGAGTGCAGCGCGTGCAGCCAGGCCATTGCGATCAGGTCGACCGGGTCCGGCAGGTTGGGCTCCGTGGGCTGGTTGGGCACGCCGAACAGCACCCGGAACCCGGGCTCGGTGGCCCGGAACGAGTCGCGGCGCCAGAACGAGAGGTCCACCTGGAGGGAGTTCGCGAGCAGGAACACCCGGAACAGGGTGCCGGCGCCATGGACGTCGAGAGTGTCCGCGACGTCCTGTTCCGCGCGCAGCCACGCCGTCCACTCGTCCGCGACGTCGTCCGGGTCCACGCCGTCGGCGATCTGCAGGGCCAGGTCGATGTCGGACCACCGGTCCTGGCCACCGGTCGCCGCGGAGCCGACCAGGGCCGCTCCGACGACCCGGGGATCGGAGCGGGCCCGTTCACCCAGGAGCTGGCCCAACTCGTCCCGGAACCGTGTCGTGAACATGGGAGCCGATGGTAGGCCCATGCGCGGCCCGCCGAGCCGGGGCCGGTAGGCTCGAGGTCCCCGATGAAGGCGTGGCATGCCCTATCTGGACAGCGACGGCACTGGAATCTACTACGAGACCCACGGCGATGGACCGGCACTCGTGCTGATCCACGCGATCAGTTCGGGAGCCGATATGTGGCGGGCGCAGGTGGAGCACTTCTCGGCCAGCCACCGCGTTGTGGTGTTCGACGCTCGCGGTGTGCACCGCTCGGGCCCGATCACCGGATGGCGCCACATCCGCTCCCGCATCGCCGGCGACGTCGCCGCCCTGCTCGATCACCTGGGCATTGCACGTGCCGCCGTCTGCGGGGTCAGTTTCGGTGGGGTGATCGCCCAGCACGTCGCGGCCCGCCATCCGGACCGGATCCAGGCCCTGGCCATCGTCGACACCTACTCCGACAGCCGGCCGACGACGGTGGGCAAGGCGGCCTGGCTCGCCTCCGTCTACCTCGGGTCGGTCTCCAACCTGCTGCCCGGGACGCTGCTGGCCGACATCATGCGGCAGCAGTACGCACGATGGCCGGCGGCGGCGGCGTACCTCGCCGAAGCGGTGAGTCGGCTGCGGGCCTGGGACGGCTTCAAGACCCGCATCGCGATCAACCTGGTCAACTACCTGCCGGCGCACGCGGCGGCCGACTACCCGCTCCTCGCCGTCGTCGGAACCGACTCCTGGCCGCGCTCATCGACGTTCATGGACGAGTTGAAGCACGCCGTACCGCGGACCGAACTGGTCCACGTCCCGGACTCGGGCGACCCCACGCCGCTGTGCCGACCGGAGGAGTTCAATCGGATCCTCGGCGATTTCCTGCGACGGGTGGGCTGATCCGCCTCACCGATCCGGCGCCATCATGGATCCGACGGTGAACAGCACGAGCGGACGGTGCCCGCCCGGAAGCACACCGTCGGCCGCGGCATGCAGCCGGTCGTCGTCGACCCCGGCGACGAGGGCGGCTCCGAGCCCATCCTCGGTCGCCTGTAGGTACAGGTCCTGGCTGACGTGGCCGGCCTCCAGCCACACGTACCGCGCGCCGCGGTCCCCGGCGGGCGACTGGTCGGCGAAGTGCCGTGCGGAGGCGTCGAGATCAGCCCCGATCACCACGATGGCTGCGGCCCCGGCGACCCAGTCCCGGTCGACGAGGGTCGCATCGGCGAACGCCCACCGGTGGTCCCCCGCCACGCGCAGCGTCAACGAGTCGGTGTCGGGTTGGTACCGGTACACACCCGATGGGAGTTCGTCGACGTTGCCCGCGACCACGGTCAGCGAGAGTGGGTACCGGGCATGGGCCGAGGGCACGCTGCGACGCCCTGCTCCGACCGGTCCCTGAGCGGCCAGGAGGAGGCGTCCCAGGTGCGCCACGCGCACCGGGTCCGCGCCGAATCGGCGGCTGGTCCGGCGCCGCCCCAACAGGGAATGCAGCGGGGATCGTCCGTCCCGATCGCTCAGCTGCCCCAAGGAGAGCAGTCCGAGCACGCGGAAGTACTCCTGCACCACCAGCGCTTCGTCGTCGACGACGAACCCAGCAGGCAGCTCGGCCCGTGCCTCGGGGCTGTCCCAGAAGTCCGCGTGTGCGTCACGCCAGTGCGCCCTCGACGTGAAACCCTCCCCCTCGGCCCGCGCGAAGTCATCGTCCACATCCGCCAGGCGCACCACACGGACCTCGGTGGTCTCCAGGATCGCGACCCGCTCACCTGAAGAATCCACGAGCGCCCGGTGGGCGCCGACCGCCGGCACCGCCTCACCGGCGACGGCGTAGGAGACTCTCAGGGAGCTCGTCGCCGTCTTCGTCCCCGCCAGGACGGCGGCGACCAGCGACTCCCGCAACGGACCGGGAGAGGCGAGCTCCGCCGTCGGGAGCTCGTCGATGTTCATCGACTCACTCTCGGTGGAGGACATCACGGCTGTCCAGGAGGTCGAGGTGACCGAGCGGCTGTGGCCATCTCGGGCTGGATCCTCCGTGGCGCTGCGTGGTCGGAGTTGTCGACGACATACGTGGCGCGCTCCCACGGGCGCGCGGCGGCGAAGTAGAGGCGCTGACCACCGACGTAGCGCCGCATCGTCGGGTGCTCCGGATCCGGATGGCTGCCGTCGCGAACCGCCATCCGCGCGGCCGTCACCGTGAAGGGCACATCGAGGAAGGCCGAGGCATCCCACACCGGGGCGAGTTCGTCCCGGTGCAGGAACAGGCCCTCCACGACGATGACGGCGTCGGGCGGAGCGAAGGTTGGCTCGACCGTGATCGACCGTTCGGAGTCGAGGTCGTATACGGCCGGGCAGTACCAGCCGGTACCTCCGGGGCTCAGGGGACCCAGCACGCGCTCGATGAGCGCGGGGTAGTCGTAGCTGTCCAGCCAGTAGCCCTCCGGTGACGTGCGCCCCTTGGCGTGTCTGACGGGCGCAGGGTTGAGGAAGGCATCGACGTGGATGAGGACCGCTGGCCGCCGTTCTTCGATGTGCGAAGCGAGCAGGGTGGCGAACGAGGTCTTGCCGCTTCCGTCGACACCGTCGATGGCGACCAGTCGGCGCCCTACGCCGACCCGACCAAGGAGGTCATCCGCGAGCCACCGCACGAAGGAGTCCATGTCGCCACTATCCCAGGGCCCTCCGTCCGCCCGGGTCTGCGCATCCGTAGCCCTCGGAGGTCTCCCCAGGCAGGCCGCGCCGTGCGGTCCGGCTCGCTCAGCCGACCTGTGCAGCCACCAGCGCGCGGACCTGTGCCGCGCTCATGGGACCGAGGGCACCGCTGAGCGAGGCGGCCAGGTCCTCGTACGGGTCGGTGACCGGCAGTTCGCGAGCCGCAGTGGCCAGCCGGCCGACCGTCCACGGCTCGGTGCCGGAGCTGATGGTCTCTCCCGCGGACCAACCGCGGTTGATCGTCACCGCGGTCCCGCGCACGCTCAGCACCTGGCCGGTGAGCGGACAGTCCGCACCCGCGAGATACGCGGCGACGGGCGCGATCACCGCGGGATGGTTCGGGTCGAACTCACCCGTGGCCGTCGGCGCGGCAGGCATGCCGGGGACGCCGGCGGTCAGCCGCGTGCGGACCATCGAGGGCGACAGGCAGTTCACCCGCACGCCCAGGACGCCCAGTTCGAGCGCGTGCACGATCGTCATCGCCGCTACCCCTGCGTTGGCGGGGGCGTAGTTGCTCTGCGTCGGCAGCGGGTTGAGCAGCCCCGATCCGGAGGCGGTGTTGATGATGCTCCGGTCCTCCCGGGCGCCCGCCGCATCCCGCTCACGGAAGTACCTCGCCGCCCAATGGCTGATCGCGAACGTGCCCTTCAGCTTCACCGCGATGACATCGTCGAACGCGGCCTCGCTCAGGTGACCGAGCGCGCCGCCCCGCTCGATCCCGGCATTGTTGACGACCACATGCAGATCGCCGAAGGCCCCGACGGCGGTCTCCACCACCCGTGCGGCACCGGACCAGTCGGCGACGCTGTCGGTATTCGCCACGGCCCGACCGCCGGCGGCGACGATCTCGTCGGCGACCTGCTGGGCCACCGACCGGTCGCCACCGCTGCCGTCCGGCGCCACACCGGGATCGTTGACCACCACGGCGGCGCCCGCCGCGGCGAGGTACCGCGCCTCCTCCCGGCCGATCCCGCGGCCGGCTCCCGTGACCACCGCCACCCGCCCGTCCAGACTTCCCATGTCCGCTCCCTCGTTGGCTCCCTCGGCACCGCTCTGCGATGCTCGGACCACCGTGACGGGCAGGCTGCGCGACCTCAAGAGGAGCAGCCGCGCAGTGTCGGGTACCACGACGGAAGGGGCCGGAATGTCGGGCAACGACGGGGATCTGCGGGTCCGCCGCACCCGGCGGATGCTGCGCGACGCGTTGGCGGACCTCGTCGCGGAGCGCGGCTATGAGGCCGTCTCCATCACGGCCCTCACCCAGCGGGCCCTGGTCAACCGGACGACGTTCTACGCCCACTACCGCAGCAAGTACGACCTGCTCCTCGAGGTCGTCGGCGAGACGTTCCGGCCGGTCCGCGAGTACCCCTTGCTGCAGGATGCGGCCGACCCGTGGCGACCTGGGATGGCGCCGCCCGCCTGGCTGATCGCCTTCCTCGCCGACCTCGATCGGGACGCTCCGTTCTACCGTGGGGTGCTCGGCGAGGGCGGCTCCGAGCGGCTGCGCACCGACCTGCGCACCTACTTCGCGGGCCTGCTCGAGCAGCGGATCGGCCGGGCCGCGGTTCCGCAGGACGGCGCGCGGGTGCCGCCCCGGGTCGTGGCGATGATCCTGGCCGCGGCGGGACTCGGGTCGCTGACCTGGTGGCTCGAGCAGGACCCGCGCGACCCTCCGGAGCAGGTGGCCAGGTGGTATCTGGAGACTGTCGCTCCCGGCGCATTGCGCGCCATCGGGAGCGGTTCATGAGCCTGGCGCTTCCGCGGAAGCACCCTCACCAGGGCGATCCGATGCGCACGAGGAACACCACGGCGGAGAGCACCGCGAACGCCAGCAGCGAGACGCCCATGACGGGTCCCACCAGGCGACTGGTGGGTTCGTCGGACCGGCGCAGGCGGGGCAGCAAGACGGACAGGGCGGCGACGAGTGCGACCACCCAGGGCGACGGGCCTGGGTGACCCGGGCTACGCCGTCGTCCACTCCGCCTTGGCGGTCATGAGAACCGTGATGACGACGCTGCCCGCGATCGGGCGGAAGCTCGCCGAGCACACGCGAACACACGGGCCTGCTCACACCAATGTGTGCCGTGACGGGACAGCAACCCCTAGACCAACCCGGCCCTGAGGGAGCCGGCGAGCGGGCAGGCCCAGACGTCGATGTTCCCGCGGCCGACACGGTTGATGTACCGCCCGACCTCCACGTAGGACCGGGCAAGCGAGGTCTCGTGGTATTTGATGTCGAGCTTCTCGCAGTGCTCGCGGACCATGGGGGCGACCTTGCGGAGGTTGGGGCGCGACATCGAGGGGAACAGGTGGTGCTCGATCTGGTAGTTCAGTCCGCCCAGCAGGACGTCGACGAGACGGCCACCACTGACGTTCCGGCTCATGAGCACCTGACGGCGGAGGAAGTCGATGCGGACCTCCTTGGGCACCATCGGCATCCCGATGTGGTTGGGGGCGAAGGACATGCCCAGGTAGAAACCAAACACCATCACCTCGACAGCGATGAACGCGAGGGCGATCGGCCACGACATCACGAGGAACGCGAACGTGACCAGCGTCGCCTGCCGGATCACGATGAACGCGATCTCGGTCCAGCGGCGGTCAACGGGCTCGCGGCTCAGCAACCGCTGGAACCCGGCCAGGTGTAGCTGCAGTCCCGCCAGCGTCATGATCGGGAAGAACCACACACCCTGGTAACGAGAGAGCCAGCGCTGGAACGCCGTCGAGCGGTTGCGGGCATCCTCGGGCGTGTAGGCGACGGTGCCACGACGGACGTCGGGGTCGCGGCCGGCCTGGTTCGGCGCCGCGTGGTGCTTGCTGTGCTTGATCTGCCACCAACCGAGGCCCATACCGACGAACAGGTTGATCACCACGAGTGAGGTCCACTCGTTCAGCTTCGGGGAGGTGAAGATCTGACGGTGCGCGGCGTCGTGACCGAGGAAAGCGATCTGCGTCATCAGCACCGCAACCAGGAACGCCATGCCCAGCTGCCACCAGCTGTCGCCGATCATGACCGAGGCCCAGGCCAGACCGCCCAGCAGCAGCGGGTACGCAACCATCCGGGAGATGTACCACCCGTGCGAGCGGGCCATCAGCCCCTCGGCCTTGACCCGCTTGGTCAGATCCGTGAAGTCGCTGAGGTGCCGGGTGTTCCGCTCCTTGCGCACGCGCGGAGCCGCGGCCGGGATGGCCTGATCCGCCGGCGCGTCCGAGACCATGGTGTCAGTCATATATCCATCGTCGGGTCTCAAGGCCCCGGTGTCGTCACCCGCACGGTTCGACCTTGAGTAGTACCCAAGAGTGACGCAGCCGTCTCAGGACCCGACGGCGATCAGCCCGCTCTCATACGCCGCGACGACGATCTGGGTCCGATCCCGCAGCCCGAGCTTCATCAGCACCCGGCTGACGTGGGTCTTGACCGTCTGCTCTGCGAGCACCAGCTCGGCCGCGATCTCGGCGTTCGACAGGCCTCTCGCGACCAGCTTCGCCACCGCCAGCTCCCGGTCGGTCAACTCCCTGAACCGAGCGGCGTCGGCGTGCGTGCGTGCCGGCTGCGACACGAACTCCGCGATGACCGATCGCGTGATCGAAGGGCTGAGCAGCGCGTCCCCGCCGGCCACCACGCGCACCGCGTGGATGAGGTCGGCGGCGGGCGCGTCCTTGAGGAGGAATCCGCTCGCACCTGCCCGCAGTGCCTGGAACACGTAGGAGTCGAGGTCGAACGTGGTGAGGATGATGATTCGGGGCTCGACGTCCTTCAGCGCCGCGATCCGCCTGGTCGCCTCGATCCCGTCGACCTCGGGCATACGGATGTCCATGAGCACCACGTCCGGCCGAGTGCGGGTCACCAGCTCCACGGCCTCCGACCCGTCGGAGCCGTCCCCCACCACCGTGATGCCGTCCTGGGCGTTGAGCAGCGCGCCGAACCCAGCCCGGACCATCGCCTGGTCGTCGACGATCGCAACCCGGGTCTCCTCGTGGTACACGTGTGTTCCGTTCTGATCGGGGGCTCAGGACGAGGATCTCACCTTTCGGGCCTCCGGACCGAACTCAGCCCTCGATGTCCGACGGCGGAGCCGGGGCTCCGTCGTCGGGCTCGCTCTGTCGGTCGGGCTCCTCCGCCAGCCAGCATGGCAGCACCGCGTGGACCACGAAGCCGCCCTCCGGCGTGGGCTCGGCGGTCAGCGAGCCCCGGACGAAGCTGGCGCGCTCGTGCATGCCGCGGAGGCCGAACCCATGGCCCTCGGTGGCACGGACCGCTGCGGTCGGCGCCGAGTTCAGCACCTCGACGAACACATGCTCCGGCGCGACCGCGATGCTGACCTCGATATCGCTGCCAGGTGCGTGCCGCAGCGCATTGCTCAGCGCCTCCTGCACGATTCGGTAGACGCTCAGCGAGGTCGCCTCGGAGACGCGCGGGTCGTCTAGCTCACCCTCGACGTGCAGGCGCACCGACTCCGCGCCTCGGCGTGTGCTCTCGATGAGGGTCGGGACGAAGCTCATCGTCGGCTGCGGAGCGAGCAGGTTCTCGCCGTCCTCCTGCCGCAGCACGGCCAGCAGCCCGCGCATCTCGACCAGCGCGCTCCGCGCGGAGTCGGTGATGTCGTCGAGCTCCGCGACGACCTCAGCGGGGACGTCCTCGATCCGGTACTGCAACGTGGAGGCCTGGATGGAGATCACCGACAACCCGTGCGCCACCACGTCGTGGAGCTCCCGGGCGATCCGGTTCCGCTCCTCCATCAGCAGTCGACGCTCCTGTGCGGTGGCCGCGATCTCCTGCTGCTTGAGCAGCTCAGCACGGCTCTGCTGCCACTGGTGGATGAGAATCCCGAAGACGACCACGAGCGCGCAGACCGAGGTCGCCGTGATCACATTGGTCGCGAACCGCCCCCAGCCTCCGGTGTGCCACGGCAGCGCGGCGAACGTGGCCGCCAGCACGGGGAGCACCGCCCCTGCCACCGGCAACAGCCACTTCTCCCGCACCGCGAGGATGAACACCATCAGCGCACAGGTCACCGTCGTGATGACCGGCATCGGCCACGGCCGATCCCCGTGCCCCATGGCCGTGAGCAGGGTCGTCGCAGCCACCGCCACCGTGGCAGCACCGACCGCGAACCACGGCCTCCCCAGCGCCCACACGAGGGTCGCCGCATGCAGCACGGCGACCACGATCGCGATCGCGACCACCGCTCCGTACATCGCCGGCATGGTCGAGGCATTGACGATCAGTACGGCGATCATCGACAGCCACACGAGCGCGCGGATCCAGCTCTGCGACAGCAGCCGCACTCCGATCCGATGCAGCAGTCGGTCGATGCGCTCGAGCACGTTGGCCGGGAACGCTGCCCGTTCCGGCGTGCCCACCGCCGTCTGCCCACGTGCCCTCATGGGCTTACGGTCTCGCACATCGGGCGGGCTCGTCACCTGGCGGGCCCGCCGGACGGTCGTCACAGCAAGTACGGCAAGCCACCTGGTGCGCCAAGAGCGGCGAGGTGCGGATCGGCGTGGTCCACGAGAGCGGGCCGCGCACCGGACGAGAGGCCCGGATGCGGGCTGCGTACCCGGACCTCGACCTGCTGGTGTTCGGGCAGAGCCAAATCCCGTGGGACACCGAGGCCGACGGGCTGCGTCTGCTCAACCCGGGTTCGCCGACTGACCGGCGCCGCCAGCCGCACTGCACCTTTCTGACGGTCACGCTTCGGGCGGGCGGGGTCGAGGGGGTCGTTCTGCACCGGCTGCCGCCGCGACGATGACCGTCACGGCTGCGCCGGGACCTGCAGAGCGTCCGACAGCACCTGCCAATGGCGATTGTGCGCCCACGACCACACGGCTCGCCTCAGGCCTTCTCGACGGGCAGCCAGAGTTCGCAGGTGGCATGGGTCTCGGTGAGCTCGAGGTAGCGCAGGATCGACGGTCCCGGACGCAGTCGCCATGGGTTGGAGGGGAACCACTCCGTCGCGGTCGCCGCCCAGAGTCGCTGCAGCGCTTCGGGGAACGGACCGCTGGAGGAGAATACGGCCCAGGTCCCTGCCTCGACCGCCATGACGTCGAGGTCGTCCGGCGGCACGGTGGCCGCGCCGAGTGCGACCCCGTGGAGGTAGGTGAGCATCGACCCCTCCGGTGCGTCCGGTTCGGAACCGGACGTGACCGCCAGGATGCCGGAGGGCTCGGTGTTCCCGAGCGCCTTGAGTCGTCCGTGTTCGTCAGGTGCGATGACGGCGATGTGCTCCTGGATGCGTGGGTTGACGCCCTCGTGGATGAGCGGGACCTGCGCCGCGTGTCCGGCGAGGAAGAACTCGGGTCGGGCTGTGATGGTGACGTCCATCGGAGTGCTCCCTTCGACGCTCAGGCGGAACCTGAGCGTGGGTTGTGTGCTGAGCGGACCACCGTGCCGGAGCACATCGGCCGGACTCGTGCCGTGCACCGCCCGGAACGCTCGCCCGAACGCCTCGACCGATCCGTAGCCGTATCGCACCGCGACTGCGAGCAGGTCCGGAGCGCCCGCCGCGAGGTCGGCGCCGGCGAGGGTCATCCGACGTCGGCGTGCGTACTCCGACAGCGGCATCCGCGCCAGCGCCGAGAACATCCTGCGCAGGTGGTACTCGGTGGTGCCGTGCTCGCGGGCGAACCCGGCGACGTCGATCGCCTCGCCAACGCTCCGCTCGACCAGGTCGACCAGGGCGTTGAGTGTGCCGATCATGTGGTCCTCCTTTCGGTGACCATCCTCCACAGCCACTGTGAACCGCACCCGATCATCGTGGTCCGGTTCGATCAGCGGCGAGGGCCCGAAGTCACGGGATACCTCAATGACACCAGAGGTGGGAGCCGAGGACTCCACCGCATCCAGGCGCCGCGCAACCCGATTGCCGGCCTCTCCCGAGGCCCTGGCCGCGTGATTCCCGGGCGTGGTTTCCGCGCTACCTCGCCCGGCTAGGATGCCCGCGAGACGAAGGGATCAGATGGCCGCGCAACTCGCTTTCCTCATGCAGGACGCACCCGATGATTCGATCACCGAGGAGTCACTGAGCAGGCAGCTGCTCACCGATTGGCCGGACCTCGATCCGGCCCTGCTCAGCACCGATGACTCCGCGAGTCGGACCGCACACGCTGGTGAACCTGCCCCGATTCTCCTCCACTACGGCGGGACGATGATCGCCGTCATGTCGGTGCGCTCCCCCATCGGCGACGACCTCGCCGATATCGCACAACACAGCCGGCTCTGGCCGAATGACGCGCCGGTCCCGGTCGACTACACCGCTCACTCGATCGTGAGTGTGTTCGCAGCCGAAGCCACCGGACATCGCGCGGCGACCGATCAGGCCGTCCTGCTATCGAAAGTGATCGCCTCCCTGATCGGCCTCAGCGGCGGCATCCGTGCCGTCTACTGGGGGTCCGCTGAGCATGTCATCCTGCCTGTGCTCTTCCGCGACCTGGCCCTGAACACACTTCCGACACCGCTGCTACTCGCCTGGGTGGCGATGAACGTCGGCACCCGGCCCGACGGCGTCCTGACCGGGCACACGCTCGGCCTGGACCAGCTCGGAGTGATGGACATCGAGATCCCGAACAGCCCGGAAGATGCGTCGGGCCTCCTGGACCGTCTCGTCGGCATTGCCGACTATCAATTGCAGAACGGGCCCGTGATCGGCAACGCGGACACGATCGGGTCGGTCGCCGAGGCGCAGATCATCGCCCACCACGCACCATCGGCCATCGGCGACGAACGGACCGTCCTCTCGTTGAGCTTCGTGTCGAACCAGTCGCCGGCTCGGAAGAAGGGCCTGTTTCGCCGGCGCTGACGCGGCGGCCCAAACCCACCCGCCCATCTGATGGCGTTTCGCCAGGAGGTACCCCGTCGTTCGACCGTCGCCGACCGCGACAAGCGCAACCACTCAGAACAGCAGAGAACGCCGCGTCGAAGGGCTCGCGGTGCGGCCGGCAGGACACCGCGAACTGCTGGACCAACGCCCAGACGGAGGCCCGATCACGATCGACCGCGGGGCCGAACCTCGAACGTCGTCAACTCCACGCCACCGAGACTACGGTCCATCGGCCGTCTGACCGCGCTGACCGCCGTGGCTCGACGGACGGATATGGTCGGGTGGAACGATGGCGAACGGCTACCCGGTTTCCGGTGGTACTTGACGCGCTGAGCCTGGCCGAAACCGATCCAGTGACACATCGGTTGGTCGACGCGCTCGGAGGCACTCCGGTCGCGGTCAGCGAGCGGACCGTCGGCGAACCCGCCCTTCGGTCGCGACGGCTGCTGTTCGCCTCCGGCGGGGAGATCATCCTGCACGACGACTCGGTCGTAGCCGTGCTCCTGCACCTCGCCCCGACGGTGCTCGGTCCGCCCGGGCTCGACCTGTCCGAGTGGATCGCCGGTGTCGACAACGACGCCACCCTCGACGAACTCAAGGAAGCCATGGGCGTTCCGCTCCACTTCGCGGGGATCGGAACCCCGTACTTCACGGTCGACGGCGGATACGCACGGGGACAACCGCGGCTGGAACGATGCGGGAAACCTCGTCAGCGTCACCATCACCGTGGACAAGCCCGGTCTTGCCTGCCTCCCCGAGGACGACGACTGCCCGTCCTGCAGCGATCTCCTCGTTCGCAGGTCCGACTCGGACGGCGGAGTCGACGTGGACGGCTCCACCCGATCCCTCGCCGCGGCTCTCGCGGCCGGTCTCCTCACCCAGGATGCCCACTGGGTCAGGCTCACCGATCTGCGGCCACTTCACGCCTCCGGGCTCATGGAGTGGGTCGAGAGCCAGCTCGCGTGCACCACCTGCAAGCGGATCATCTGCTTCACTCTGTTCCGCGACTCGCCCCCGACCTTCGCGTACTACGTCATGAACGACGCGATGCAACGACCGCTCGATGCGATCCCACCCGGCGAGCAGTGGGGCGACGCGACCAGGATCGCGCAGGAACGCGACGCCATGCACTACGTGGACCACGAGCCCGGGGCCTGGTTCCTCGTCGAGCAGCAGGGCACCTTCTATCTCGACGCCAGGTACACCATCAACTCCATCGCCGACGATTCCGCCCTGATCCGCCTCGCCGGGTCCGAGCTCGTGGCCTACCAGGACGGTGGCCACGATTACCTGTCGGACCTAGCCGGGCGCATCCAGAACAACGGCCCGCACAGGCAGGGATCCCCATTCTCCCCGAGGGACCTGTTCCGCGGCCCGGACAGCAAGAAGTACCGCACAGCGGTGACCGCCGCAGTCGTCAACTACACCTGGCTCGCACGGCAACGCCGTCCGCCGTCAGCGTGAGATCGACGCGGAACCGCTCGTACTCACGGACGAGTTCCGCTGTCCGGCGGTCCGGTGAACAGGCGCCTCGCTTCGCTGCGCAGGCGTGGCGTGCGGAGTTGCTTGCGGAGGCGGGCGAGGGTGTCCTCGCTGCCGATCGCCAAGTACAGCGTGCTCAGGAGGTGGTCGCGGGCACGCATCGCCTGCCGGCTCTCGTTCGGGTTCAGCGCGCCTATCCGGGCGAGCAGGTCTTCGGCGCCGCGATGGTCCGCCAGCGGCCGAGGCCGCGACTCCGCGACGGCGGCCGCTACCAGGCAGTGCAACTCGTCGACCTCGGTGAGCACGCCGGCGGCGTCCCCGCCGAAGACAGTCACCAGTTCGTCGTATCCGTACGCCGGGGGCTCGAAGGCGTGGCGGAGGAAGCTGTCACCTATCCTCTTGTCGCCGCATACACCGACGGCGGCCTGCCAGCCCTCTCGGACGGCGACACCCTGGACGAGCTGCGTCTTCAGACTCTGCATCTGGGCGCGGTCCCGGCGCGCGTCGTAGCGGCTCCAGCCGCCGAAGAACGGGCCGGCATCGCCGTTCGCGGCGTGGCAGGAGGCGATCTCACGCCATCCCAGGTACTCCCACTCGGGCGCCATGCGTGCCGCAACCTGCTCGGCGGATGTCACGTCGCCCGACATCAGGTTCACCTCGACGAGCCGGAGCAGCAGGTCCCGGACAACGAGCCCGCGGTCCGCTGCTGACAGGTCCGTCAACTCGGCCGCCTCGACCAGCCGGCCTCCGTCGGCCGGAGTGAGGACGCCGTAGAGCAGGAGGTCCAGCAGCACCCTCGGCAGACCGCTGCGCGCCATCACCCTGGAGCCTCCGCCGGCCGACCACGGGACATACACCCCTCGGTGGGCCGATGAGGGAACATCTGCTCCAGGCGTCAGGTCAGCGGACCGGAGCAGTCCCTGCCGGAAGGCCTCATGCTCAGCGGGCAGCGCGGCATCCAGCCGCCCGATCAAGAGTGCCAACCCGGCCGGCAACGGGTACGGCGGGGACCGGAACTGTTGGCGGTCGGTCTCCGACCAGCGAAAGGACAGCGCGCGGATCCCGGTCTCGCAGACGTCGGCCCCGGCGGCGGCGGTCATGCCCGATCCCGCCGCAGTAGGCCGTACACCCATGAGTCGGACACGCCACCGTTGACGATGCAGTCCTCGCGCAACGTCCCCTCACGCACGAAGCCGAGCTTCTCGAGCACGCGGGCCGATGCCACGTTGCGGGTATCGGTCTCGGACTGGATTCGGTTGAGGTCGAGGGTGTCGAAGGCCCATTGGAGCAGGACGCGCGCCGCCTCGGTCGCATAGCCGTGATCCCAGGCAGCCTCAGTGAGGCAGTAGCCCAGGGAGGCGCTTCGAAAGTCGGGGTTCCAGCTGTTGAAGGTGCACCAGCCGACGAAAGCCCGGTCGGATCTGCGCTCGATCGCCACGCGCACGCCGCTGCCGTCCTCCGCCATCCGTCGGCATCCGGCGATGAAGCGCGTGACCGAGGTCCGGTCGGTCCACGGCGGAGAGTCCCAGTAGCGCAGCACGTGGGCATCGCTCTGCAATGCGAAGAGGTCGTCGGCGTCTGCGTCGGTGAACGGACGCAAGCGCAGTCGCTCGGTCTCCAAGGTCGGGGTCGACAGGTTCATGAGATCACCGTGGCACAGCCGTGGACGCTGTCGTCGGCGAGCACGCCATCGAGTCGGCTCAGATCGTCGTGTCGTGCGGGTCGAAGCTGCTGCCGTTGGGGGTGTATCCCTCGACCGGCCGAAGCGTGTAGCCGTCGGCGATCGTGTCGGTCCGGTAGAACAACTCGAACAACTCGGCTGCTTCGTCCGCGGTGAACACCTCGTGCGGGCCGATCCTCTCCGTGCTGCGCGGCAGCACGATCTCGACTTCGGACAGATCCTGGTCGGTGTTCGGGCGGCCAACGACCGAGCGCACGGATACTGCCCCGAGCTCGGCTCCTCCCGGATGGCAGAACTCGAGCACCATGGCCTCGGCGGTCCCGGCGGCCTGCATGTACAACGACGTCGAGTGATCGTCCGGCGCCCCCGTAGGCGGGTGAGCAGCCAGGACCACTGCCCACGGGTTGGAGCCGTCCAAGGACGAGAGGTGGTGGCCGATTCTCCCGGGGTGATGCTCACGGGCCAGATCGGTTGAGGTGCTGCGCTGCGACTCGTGATGAACCTGCAGGTTGTGCGTGGGGCTCAAACTCGCGGTGAACGTCGCATAGGCATCCGGGCCCTTGGCGTACGCGGACAAGTACTTCAGCACATCGACCGTCGACGACATCGGACCGCGCTCGCCGCGAGCGGTCGCGTCATCGGCGATGCGGGCGGCGTCCGCCGCGCGGTCGGCGGCGATCAGGGCGGTGATCGTGCGCACCAGTTCCTGTCCCGATGCACGACTTCCGCGGTCCTGCTCCAGCGCTGCCACGAAGTCGGCGACCGCGGGATGGGCGGTGATGAAGCCGTTGCGGACCCGGTCGAACTCGTCAAGCACCGGATCCCAGTCGGGAGCGCCGCCCACGTCCACGTCCAGGGAGCCGCTGGCGATCCGCAAGGGCCGGACCTGGAAGGCACCGGCGATGCGGTGGTCGATCCGTTTCTGCGGACCCATCACCACATCGGGTAGGAACGCGGCCCAGAGGATCTCGTCGACAGCGAGCGGCTTGACGTCGACGACCCAGTTGATCCGCAGCCGTTCGCGGTCCCGGTCCGGGTGGACCACGTGCGCCTCGACGGAGGTGATGTAGACGTCGTCGAGAATGAACGCGGTCCCGCTGACGAACCGCATCCCGCGGCGACGGCTCGCGGGACGGAGAGCGTCCAGCCACGCCTGGGCTGCTGGTGATCGCTTCGCCACGATCTCACTGTCTCACGGCTGCCGACACCGAAGGCGGGCCGGACCACGGCGGGCGCCCGCGGACTCCGATCATGTGCTCCTGATGTCGGCCGGATCGATGATCGCCGAGACCTCGGATCCAGGGTTGAGCGCGATCCGCACCCCCTCGGGCAGCGCCGCGGCCAGCTGGCTGCCGAGGATCACGCTGTGTTCGGCGTGGCCCGACGCCGTCGCCTTGTCGGCGTCGGTGAAGGCATAGGCGAGGCGACTGCCATCGCCGGCTGGAGCGAGGAAGATCCCGCCCTCAGGACGACTGAAGATGACGACTTCAGCCGAGGCGAACTCGCGGTCCATCTGCTCGCCCGGCGCGTGTCCGGCCAGCACCAGCTGCAGGACGCGCTCCAGTTTGGTGGCCGGCGTGGCCCACCCACGCGCCAGCGGAGACGGGACATACCGAGGATTGGGGGTGAACTCCTCGCTCAGTTCACCGTTCTCGTCCGCACGCCATGCTCCTACGATGCCCTGCGGCGGGACACGGCCGGCCGGATCGAACTCGGGATCGACCGCGTAGACCCACGCGCCAGGGTTCGCACGGGCCTCGGCTCGGAGTGCGTCCGTGATGGGCGGTGTGGCCGGCGGGTTGGTCATGTGTGGTCCCCATCCATGGCGAGATCGGTCAGTTTCAGCCACCGTATTGCGGGTTGGTCAGTACCGGATCTGCGAACTGTCGCAACCAGACGACGTGATGACCGACGATCAGAGGGGACCTGAAGACGTCAGCCCACCGTCACGGTTGTGTCCGTCGAACTTCGGGCGCAGCTCTTCGCGCATCTGCCGGTAGTTCGCCGGCTTCACAGCCCAACGTTCCTCATCCGTGTCCTCGAACGTCACCTGGTACTCGCCGGTCGTCCGGTCGAACTGCACGAGGATCTTCACAGGCAGCGGGTCACCGACCTTGTACTGGTTCCCCAAGTACGCATCGACTGCCGATTCGATGCTCGACCAGTCGCAGGCCACGGCTGTGATGACGCCGCCGGGCGAGTAGGCGTATCCGTGCACACTGCGATAGCCGTCGCCGAACTCCAGGATCATCGCCAGCGAGTCCCAGTCTTCCTCGACGGGCCCGCGCATCTCGCGGGCCAAGGACGGCCCGTTCATGGCCTCGATCAACGACCGGATGAGATCGATGGTGACGTCATTCGACATGGTCCTCCTCGGGTCCGGCTCGGCGTTCCAGCAGATTGAACCATGACCGCCTGTGTGACCGGAGTGAACGTCGCCAGGTGGGCGCTGAACGTGCAACGCTACGGCTTCGTGTGTGGACGACAGTGCGGGGCGCAAGAGAAACGGAAGCAGCATGCAGATCGTGTTCAAGGACATCATTGCTGGCGATATCGACTCGGTCCGGCGGCGCTCCTGCTGGCACAGGGCGCAGACCCGAACTTCATCGAACACGGCGACCGAGAACCATGGGCGATGCCGGTCCTCCACCACGCGATCAAGGCAGCCGTGATGCGCTCTCGCTGGCTACGACAGACCTTGCGTGAGGAAGAGCCATGGCAGCCGCGCAACACCGCCGAACGAGCCGACGCCGCCTACGACGCGCTCCACCTGCTCCTCGAGTCCGGGGCCGACGTCCAGGCCCTCGACTCGTACGGCAACTCGTCACTCGGACGCGCCGTGTTGGACGCACGACAGGTTCTCCCCCGGCACCGCCACAACGACCCCGAGTGGGCGGACCCGAAGCCTCTGAACCCGGAACTCGTCGACGATCTCACCCGCGTCTTCGATAGCCTCATGGCACACGGCGCGGACCCGAACCGCACTGAGCGAGACCTCGGCGGATCCCTCGCCGAGTACCATCGCGCCGAACCCGTCGCCCAGTTCCTCCACGTGTGATCCGGGCCGCTCGACTGACAACCTGGCCACGTCGCCACCCGGAGGGGCCATGACACGCTACGGACCGTTCGCAGAAACGACTCCGCGTGGGCAAACAGGGTGGCTCGACGATCGACGCCGTCCGGTTCCGGATCATCTGCGTTTGATGCTGGGGCACCTGAACGGTGACGAGAGGTATACGTACAGCATCTGGCGGGGTGCCGATCCGGAGAGCATCGTCGGGTTTCGCGATCACGCGGGCGAGTCGCTCATGCAGGCAGCCGGTACCGCTGACGCGATGACGGTGGAGGTGCGGCTTCCTGGCCCCGATGGAGAGGGCCATCTGTATGCGGTAAGTCGCCCGGAGCCCGTGGACGGCACCACGATCCTGATACCGATCAGTGACACCCGAGCCGTGCGGGTGCTCTCGAACGGAGTGTTCACCGCTGACGAGGCGGCCGTGATCTTCTACACGTACTACCTCACCGACATCGTCTCCCCGCCCTACGTGCTCCGAGAACTCGACCTCACCCGAGAACTCTCAGCGGAGCGCTGAAGGTCACTGCCCCACCACGGTCCCGCCGACGCTGTCGCACGGAGCCCCAGTCCCCGCCTCGCATCACGCCCACTTTTCGAGCTCGAGGTCGACGCGAGGGTCACAGCGCACCCACACCTCACCTGAAGGAGCACTGGCCGGGGCCTCGACCAGATGAAGACCCAGAGCCCCAACCGTCTTCAGCAATTCGTCTCGGGCCGCGCCCGCCTCGGCAACCGTCCGGCTGTGGAAGAGCACGTAGTACTCGTCCGAATCGCCGATGTACTCGTTGTGCCCGGTGTCCGCCCAAGTCTTGCAGAACTGATTCAGGGCCTTCTTGTCGAGTTTTGGCAGCGCGGCAATCTCGCGGCGTCTCAGTTCGCTTTCACGCATTTCTCGCACCCACGCGAGCTCGAGGTTCTCGAACGAGTCGTCCGGCAGCAGACTCTCACGATCGGACGTCCACGGACCATGGTCGTCGAGAGCGGCGTAACCGCTATGGGCGAAGCGCAGCTGCAGGTCGGTGCCGTCGGTGCGCCGCTCGTATCGGCGGTAGCTGACCTCGGGGCTCGCGCCATTGCGCACACGTCCGACGATGCCGTGCGCGGTCTCGATGATCAGCGTCTCATCGGTGAGCACGCGTTCAAGACGAAATGTCGAATTCTCTTCACTCAGGTGCTTCTTGACAAAGTTGCTGAACGCAGTCCAGAACTTGAGATGGTCATGATCGCCCATTGCGAAGGAGCGCTTGTGTCCTTGCGCATCCCGGAATACAAGCCGTCTCTCGCCCATCAGCACCTCTCGCATTGCTCCCCGCGCCCACGGGTCGACCGATTGTAACCGCAACCACCTGAGGCGATCCCTGCGGTGCTTGACTCGAAGACTCAACCGCGATTGTTGACACCAGGTGCTCTCGGCAGAGTGGGCGGGCATCTGCAAACCCGACCCGGCGTCCACCGGCTCGCGTCGTCGACCGCGGTGGCGTATCCCCTCGTCGAGACACCACAGGAACTGACCTTCGAGCACCGTCGCCCCATCCGCCGTAGAGCGTCGTGCATCCTCACTGTCGGCATCCGTTGTCTCCTGAGCACAGAACCGGTAGCGTCAACTCAGCGCGGCCGAGGCGCAACTGGAGAGTCCGGAAAGGGCCATGCCCACTCGTTCATCGATCATGGGTGAACTCGAGAACCTCAGGAAGCGCGCGAAACACCTCGTACGCCAGCACCGTGCCGGCGTCTATACGGTGGCCGCACGCCTGCGCCTCTCGTTGCCTCGGTTTGCGGGTCTGACCGATCGCGAGGTGCTCGCTGCGGAGTTTGCTCTGCACGAGGCGCAGGAGGTCGTCGCGTCCGAACTCGGGTTCACGTCTTGGTCCGACCTGAAGGAGCACCCACCGATGCCCGTCACCGATACGTCCGCGCCCCGGCTTCAGCGAGCGAACGCGCAGGTGTTCGTCACCGACTTCCCGCGAGCAATGACCTTCTACCGCACCCTTCTCGGATTCGAGATCGCCTTCACCTATGGCGAGCCTCCCTTCTATGGCGAGCTCCGCCGCGGCGATGCCTGCTTCAACGTGCGCCACGTCGACAAGTCACCTTTCGTGGCAGATGTGCGAGAGCAGGAGCAGTTGCTGTCGGCATACGTCGCGACCACCAACGCCAAGGACCTCTTCCTCGAGTTCCAGGCTGCGGGCGTCGACTTTCAGGAGAGACTGCAGCTGAAGCCATGGGGAGCCAACGAGTTCGTCGTCCGCGACCCAGACGGCAATCTCATCCTCTTCGGGACGCCGTCGGCCCAGCCGTCCCGACGGTGATCCACACACTGAAGCTTCGACCACGAGTCTCGAGTAGGGGCGACGTCACACGTTGGACCGGAACTCGACCGCATTCCGATGGTCATAGCGTATTTGCCACCGCGAGGCTGAGGTGAGGATCCGGTCGCCCACCGACACGCCCCCAGCATGGGCATTCGTCCTTCCAGGAAGGCCCTCCCTGCGTGTGAGAACGGGCGCGTCACCACTAAGAGCGTGCGTACGTCTGCAGCCACACCACCGCGTCACGATACTCGCGGCTGTCCTGCGGTGAGCCTGGGCACTGGTCCGAGATCTGGCCAATGCCGGCCTGCAGGAGCCTCGCCAGTTCCCTCTTGACGACCTTGCGCTGAGCTCGGGATGGCGTGTTGCGCACCTGCTCGGCGAGCCGGGTGAACACGACGGCCGTCTCCGGGTGGCCGAGCTGCCGCAGACCGTGCGCGATCACGTCGATCCGCTCGGCCACCACGTGTGTCCGTTCCGCCCGGGACGTCGATGGGGCCACGGAAGGAGCCGGCCACCACCACCGCTGTTTGCGGCCACTCATCGTGTGTCCGGCGCTCCCGCGGTAGGCCCGAACTGCACGATCGAACGCCTCGGGAGGAAGATGCAGCGAAGTCCTGGCCAGATGACAGTGCGCCAACCGGCCGGCGATCTCAGCCTGGATGGTCCGCATCCCGCCGCGGCTTCTCACCGCACCACGGAGGCGGCCGCCCTCCCCTGTGAGACTCAGACACCAGGCCGAGTCGACCTCGGCGAGGCCCGACCCGACCAGGATCGACCATGCCGTCTCCATGCGTTCCCGATCGGGGACATCCGCCTGCAGCATGTCCCATCCGGACACCAGGGACCTCAGCCCTGTCGATCGCCCCGTTCGGTGCAGCAACGTCATCACCGTGGCTGCATCGTCGATGTCGCGACGGATCATGAACACCAGAGTAGCTGCGACGCCCAGGGAGCCCTGCCGAGCGACGCCATCAGAGTGATCGTCAGACGTTGAACCTGAACTCAACCACGTCGCCGTCGGCCATCACGTAGTCCTTGCCCTCGATCCGCACTCGGCCCCGCGCCTTGGCCTCGGCCATCGACCCCGCGTCCACCAGGTCCGCGAACGAGACCACCTCGGCCTTGATGAAGCCACGCTGGAAGTCGGTGTGGATCACACCGGCTGCCTGCGGGGCCGTCCAACCCTTGTGGATCGTCCAGGCCCGGGACTCCTTGGGGCCGGCGGTGAGGTAGGTCTGCAGGCCGAGGGTGTCGAACCCGACGCGGGCGAGCTGGTCGAGGCCGGCCTCGTCCTGGCCGTTCTCGGCGAGCATCTCGGCCGCTTCGTCCGGCTCCAGCTCGACCAGCTCAGCCTCGAACTTGGCGTCCAGGAAGATGGCCTCGGCGGGTGCGACGAGCGCGCGCAGCTCGGCCTGCATGGCCTCGTCGGCGAGGCCGTCGTCGTCGGTGTTGAACACGTAGATGAACGGCTTCGCGGTCATCAGGCCGAGGTCGGCGACGATCTCCGGGTCGAGACCCGCGGCGGCGCCGCCGGCGGAGATCGTGGTGCCCGCCTCGAGCAGGGCGAGCGCACCCTTCGCGGTCTCGAGCACCTTGGCGTCGGTCTTCCTGCCCTTGACCTCCTTCTCGAGCCGCGGGATCGCCTTCTCGAGGGTCTGCAGGTCGGCCAGGATCAGCTCGGTGTTGACGGTCTCGATGTCATCCTTCGGGGACACCTTGCCGTCCACGTGGACCACGTCCGGGTCCGCGAACGCCCGCGTTACCTGGCAGATGGCGTCCGCCTCGCGAATGTTCGCGAGGAACTTGTTGCCCAGCCCCTCACCCTCGCTGGCGCCCTTCACGATGCCGGCGATGTCCACGAAGGACACGGTCGCCGGCAGGATCCGCTCGCTGCCGAAGATCCCGGCGAGGACCTTCAGCCGCTCGTCCGGGAGCGGGACCACCCCGATGTTCGGCTCGATCGTCGCGAACGGGTAGTTCGCCGCGAGCACGGTCGCGCGGGTCAGCGCATTGAACAGGGTGGACTTGCCGACGTTGGGCAGGCCGGCGATGCCAATAGTGAGAGCCACGGAATAGCAGTGTACGGGCCGCTCACGCGTAGGACATGACCTGCTGCAGCAGCTCGGGCCCACGGCGGTCGAAGATCCGGGCACCCCAGCGGATGCCGAGCAGTAACATGACCACGCCCTCGACCACGCCGACCAGCAACGTCAGCCAGCCCAGCAGCGCGCTCGAGGTGATCAGCGCCGCGATCGCGAGGGCGACGAACGGCAGGGACAGCACCACGGTCGCCAGCGACCCGACCAGCTGCGACACGATCGTGGCCATCGCCGCACCCTGGGGTTGCTTGAACGGGCTGTCGCCCGGCTTGGGCACCGGGTACAGCAACCGGGCCGACGTCACGCTCGACACCCCGAGCGAGACCCCGAGCGCGCCGAGGCTCACCCCCAGCACGACCGGGGCCAGGTCCCACCGGCCCATGAAGCCGAGTGAGAACGCCGCGAAGATCGCCACGACCGCCACGGCGGGAGGCCCGACGGCGAGTGCCCGGCCCGTGCGGTCGTCTCGCCCTGACACCCCGGTCGAGACGTGCAGCGCGAACGCGCTGCTGTCGTAGGCGATGTCGGCGGAGACCGAGTAGCCGAGGATCCAGGCGGTCAGTGGGGCCAGGATCAGCAGGATCTCCGACGCCGTGCCGCCGCCGGCGACGAGCAGGATCACGGGCAGCAGCGGGAGTACCGCGATCGACGCCGCGTAACGGGGGTCGCGGAACCAGTAGGTCAGCGCCCGGGCGGCGACGGCGCCAGCGGGCGTGGCGGGCATCCGGTCGAACCAGCCGAGCCCCTTCGACCGGCCCTTGCCCGCGCCCGACGTCGGTGGGGTGACCAGGGACCTGGCCAGCGATACGTCCCAGAGCCACCACAGCAGGCCAAGGGTGACCCCGGCGATCAGCAACCTGACCAGCACCAGCGGCCACACGCCGTCGTGCACGGCTCCGGCGAGCCCCCACGGGGCGCCGAGCGGCGTCCACGCAACGACCGACGCGACCTGGTCGAGCAGCGCCGGGACCGCATCGAAGTCCGCGCCGGACTCCTCCAGGCGAGCGGCACCCCACGCGACCGCGGGGCCGACCAGCACGATCGGTACGAACGCCGCGATCGTCAGCACCTCCCGGTAGCGGCGCGACTCCAGCAACGGGCCCAACGCCGTCGTGATGGCCCGGGAACCGACCACGCAGAGCGCGACCGCGAGCACCCCACCGACCAGCGCCGCGAGCAGGGTCAGCGGTTCGCCCACCCAGGCCAGCGCCATGCCGAGGACCAGGACCACCATCGAGAAGCCCGGAACCGACGTCAGCCCGGCCGCGGCCAGCCCGGCGAGCAGCGTGCGCCTGGGCACCCCGTAGGTCACGAACCGCTGCGGGTCGAGAGTGGCGTCCACGCCGAACGCGAAGAGCGGGATCACCCACCAGGCGAGCACGAGCACGGCACCGACGATCGTGACGACGTCCGCGGTGATGCGCGGGTCGGCGTCGACTCCGGTGACCGTGCCGAAGATCGCCGCGCCCACGATCCAGACCGCATACAGGACCGCGACGATGAACCCGATCAGCTGCCAGACGCTGCGCTTGAAACTGTTCGCCATCAGCGTCAGCCGGAGCCTTACGAAGAGCGCAACCATGACAGCCCCTCCGCCGACTGGCGGCCACCGACCAGGGCCACGAACCGGTCCTCGAGGCTCTGCCCCGCCCGGACCTCATCCACGGTCCCGGCGGCCAGGATGCGCCCGGCCGCGATGATGGCGACGTGGTCGCACATGCGCTGCACCAGGTCCATCACGTGCGAGGACACCACGACCGTGCCGCCACTGCGCACGTACTCGCCGAGGATGTCCCGGATGTTCGCTGCCGAAACCGGGTCGACGGCCTCGAACGGTTCGTCGAGCACGAGGATCCGGGGCGCGTGGATGAGCGCGGACGCCAGCGCGACCTTCTTGGTCATGCCGGCCGAGTAGTCGACCACGAACGTCTTCGCGTCCGCCGCGAGGTCGAGGGCGCGCAGCAGGTCCGCGGTGCGCTCGGCCACCACGGCCCGGTCCATCCCCCGGAGCAGGCCGGCGTAGGTGATCAGCTGCTCGCCGGTGAGCCGGTCGAACAGGCGCACACCGTCGGGTAGGACGCCGAGCGACCTCTTGCCCGCGACCGGGTCGGACCAGAAGTCGCCGCCGTGCACGCTGACCGTGCCGAAGTCGGGGCGCAGCAGGCCGGTGGCCATCGAGAGCATGGTCGTCTTGCCGGCACCGTTGGGGCCGACGATCCCGTAGAACGAGCCACTCGGGACGTCGAGGTCGACGCCGGCGACGGCGGCCTTGTCACCGAATCGCTTCCAGAGGCCGCGGATCGAGAACGCGGCGCTCGGGTCGGGTGGTTGCTGGGGCGCGGCGGCCTGCGGGACCGTTCCCGGGTGCGGATACGGCGCGGCCGGCGGGGTTGCCGCGCCGGGCTGCGGCGGCGCGAAGGGGTTCGGTCGGGCCGGCCCTTCGGGCGGCAGGTGGGCTGACATGGCGTCCACGGTATGGGGTCCGGGCCCGACGGCGCACCGCGTGTTCGCTGGCGAGCGCGTCAGTTCCGCGCTTTGTCGGTGACCGATGCGAGAGTGGTGCGCATGGACGTCATCGGGGTTCTTCTGGTCATCGCGGCACTGCTCGTGGGAGCGGTGGCGGGATGGTTCGCTGGCCGGGCCGGCGGCGCGGGTCTGCGCGAGCGGCTCGCCTCGGAGCGCCGGTCCGCGGATGCGCACGCGGCCACCCTGGAACGCACCCACGCCGAGCGGGTCGAGGCACTCGAGCGCGCCGGTGCCGAGCAGGTCGCCACGCTGGAGCGTGCCCATGCCGCCCGCCTGGAGGACGAGCGGACCGGGTTCGCCGAGCGGCTCGCTGCCCAGCAGGAGCACTTCGCCCAGCGGCTGGAGCAGGAGTCCGTGGCCGCGCGGGAACGGTTGGATGCCGAGCGGGCCGACGCCCAGTCCCGACTCGAGGCGGAGCGCGCGGCCGCCCGGGAACGGCTCGAGGCCGAGCAGGCGGTCACGAAGGAGCGGCTCGACGAGATGCGCGCGGACACCAAGCGGCTCTCGGACGATTTCGAGGCGCTGTCCCGCAAGGCACTGGACGCGAACACCCAGGTGTTCCTGGCCCAGGCCGAGGAGCGGTTCAAGCGCGCCCAGCAGGCCGGGGACGCCGAGCTGGCCAAGCGCGAGGAGGCGGTCAAGGCCCTCGTCGAGCCCCTCAGCCGAACCCTCGGCGAGGTCAAGGCGGAGATGACCAGCGCGGAGAAGGCCCGGCTGGAGGCACACACCGTGCTGTCCGAGCAGGTCCACCAGATGCGCACGTCCTCGGACTCGTTGCGCAGCGAGACCAGCCAGCTCGTGACGGCGCTGCGGGCGCCGCAGGTGCGGGGCCGCTGGGGTGAGCTCCAGCTGCGCCGGGTGGTCGAAGCCGCCGGGATGGTCGAGCACGTGGACTTCGAGGAGCAGGAGACCGTCACGACCGATGACGGCGCGCTCCGCCCGGACCTCGTGGTGAAGCTGCCCGGCGGCAAGCAGGTGATCGTGGACGCGAAGGTGGCCTTCAGCGGCTACCTCGAGGCGATGGAGGCCAAGGACGACACTGTCCGGGCCAAGCGCCTGCAGGCGCACGCCCGGCACGTGCGCGCCCACATCGAGAGCCTCGGCGCGAAGGCGTACTGGGAGCACTTCGAGCACACACCGGAGTTCGTGGTCATGTTCCTGCCCGCCGAGACGTTCCTCAACGCGGCCCTGGAGCAGGACGCCACGATCCAGGAGTACGCGTTCGAGCGGAACGTGGTGCTGGCCACCCCGGCCACCCTGGTCGCGCTGCTGCGCACCGTGGCCTACACGTGGCGCCAGGAGCTGCTCGCCGCCGAGGCCCAGCAGGTGTTCACCGTGGGCCGGGAGCTCCACAAGCGGCTCGGCACCATGGGCAAGCACCTGGAGAGCGTGTCCAAGAAACTGAACTCCACCGTGGACGCGTTCAACAAGCTCAACGCCTCGCTGGACTCCCAGGTGGTCACCCAGGCGCGGCGGTTCAGCGCCCTGCAGGGTCTCGAGCCGGCCCTGGACGTGCCGCCGCCGCTGGAGATCCTCGCGGTGCCGGCGCAGAAGGCCGACGCCTACGACGCCCCCGAGCTGACCAGCGGGCCGAGGCGGCGTGCCGGGTCCACCGACGCTCGCGCGCGAGCCGAACGCGACCTCGTGCTCGCCGCCGACAGCGACGGCCTGCTCGACCTGTTCGAGTCCGGTTCCACGGACGAGGCGGACGAGTTCGGCCGCGGCCGGCGAGCCACGGGGTCATAACCCGCCGACGTCGATCCGGAGCGCCCACGGCCGCCTGCCTCTCGGCCGGCGGCCGTTGCCGCGTGCTCGTTTCCGTGGCCGGTGCCCGCACATATGAGCGCGGTCGCTGGCGCCTTCCTGCCCGCAACTAGCGTTCCTTGCGGTTTGCCTCTCCCGCCTCGGTTCGAGGGCGATGGTGCTATGTGGAAGGAAGGCTCCGGATGACAGGACTCGCGACGTCCACGGCACACTCGACACCTCGGATGTCGGCCACCTACCGGAAACGACACAGACGGGGCGTCGCCCTGTTCGCGCTGTTCGCCTTCCCGAACCTGGCGCTCATCGGCGTCTTCGCGTATTGGCCGGTGCTGGAGAACCTCTATCTCAGCCTCACCCGCTGGGACTTCATCGGTCCGGCGCCGCTCTTCGTCGGCCTGGAGAACTACGCCCAGTTGTTCACCTCCGCCACGTTCGTGGACGTCCTGAGGATCACCCTGATCTGGGTGGTGGTCGTCGTGGGCGTCAGCCTTGTCCTCGGCATCGCCCTCGCGTCGCTGTTCTCGATGAAGCTTCCGGGCACGACGCTGGTCACCGGCATCGTGTTCGCGCCGCACGTGATCGCCGGTGCCGCGATCGCTGCCGTCTGGCTGTTCATCTTCGACCCGAACTACGGTCTGGCCCGAGTGCTCTTCAACGCCGTCGGCCTGAGCTCACCCTCCTGGATCACCGATGCCAAGTGGGCGTTGCCCGCATTGCTCATCGTCTCGATCTGGAAGGGGGTCGGGTTCGTCTCGATCGTCTACCTGGCCGGAATGCAGGGTATGCCTTCGGACGTGCTCGAGGCCGCCCGGCTGGACGGCGCCAACCGGTGGCAGTTGTTCCGCCGCATCATCCTGCCGCTGTTGTCCCCGACGACGTTCTTCCTGGTCATCACGCAGACCATCGGCGCGTTCCAGGCCTTCGACGTCATCGCCGTGATGACCGGCGGAGGACCGGCCTCGGCAACCACCACGTTGAGCTGGTTCATCTACGACCAGGCCTTCAACCGGTCGAACGTGGGCTACTCGGCGGCTGCCGGCACCGTGATGTTCGTGCTCCTGATGGCCATCACCATCCTGCAGTTCCGGTTCGTCGAGAGGAAGGTGCACTACTGATGTCGGCGCCGACCACCACGACCAGCCCTCCGCGCCGTGCCGACGTCGCGGCGCCGTCCGGGGGCGTCGTGAAGCGAAGAGGGCGCGGGCGCCGCCTGGGGAAACTGAGCCGCACCTGGTGGGGCCTACTCCTGCTCGTCGCGGCAGCGCTGGCGTTCATCATCCCGCTGTACATGCTGGTGACGACGGCGTTCAAGACGAACGCGGAGATCTACGCATGGCCGATGAGGTTCTTCCCGTCCGAGTTCACCTGGAGCAACCTCCGCACCGCGTGGGAGGTCGCGCCGTTCGACGCGTTCATCAAGAACTCGGTGCTGGTGACGTTGATCGGCTCGGTCGCCAAGGTGATCCTGGCGGTCTTCACCGCCTACGCCTTCGCCTTCCTGCCCTTTCCTGGGAAGAAGGGCCTGTTCCTGGTGATGCTCGGCGCCCTGATGGTGCCCGGCCACGTGACCCTGCTGGTGAACTACATCACGATCGGGAACCTTGGCCTGATCAACACGTATGCGGGCCTGATCCTGCCCGGCGTCGCGTCGGCGTTCGGTACCTTCCTGCTCCGGCAACACTTCATGTCCCTGCCGGGCGAGGTGTTCGAGGCCGCCGAGCTCGACGGCGCCGGGCACTTTCGCACCCTCCGCTCGCTGGTGGTGCCCATGTCGGTGCCCGCCATCGCGACCGTCGCACTCGTCGCCGTCATCGACGAGTGGAACAGCTTCGTCTGGCCGCTGATCATCACGAACTCCGTGAACATGCGCACGCTGCCGATCGGCCTGATGTACCTCAAGGCCAACGACGGCGTCACCGCCTGGGGTGTGCTCATGTCCGGGACGCTGATCGTCGTCCTGCCCATGCTGCTCGTCTTCCTGTTCGCGCAGCGCTACATCGTCACCGGGCTCACCGGGGCGGCAGCCGGTGGAGGCCGCTGACGCACACGCGGCACGCCCTGAACGTCCGACCCCACCATTTAGGAGACCCCATGCACCCCCGACCACACCGCCGTGACCGCGCCCGATCAGGGCTCACCCGCCGCCAACTGCTCGGCGCCGGCCTCGTGGCAGCATCCACACCCGCCCTCGCGGCCTGCTTCAACGGCGGCACCGGTGCCGCCGAGGACACCGTCTACGGCCAGCCCAGCGGTGACATCCCGGACGAGTTCAGTGACCGCCAGCGCGTCGTGCTGTGGAGCAACTGGACCTCGCACAACGCAGAGGTGCTGCAGCGCAACATCGACGCCTTCCATGAGGCCCAGGCGGACATCTTCTGCGAGATCCAGATCTTCGAGGGTTACGACAACGTCGAGTCGAAGCTCGCCGCGAGCCTGCAGGCAAAGCAGGTCCCGGACATCTCGGTACTCAGCGACGTCGTGTGGAACAGGTTCTATCTCAACCAAGCCCTGGAACCACTGACCGGATACTTCGACGAGAACTTCGGTACCGACGCGTTCCACGAGAAGTTCATCACCGAGGGCACGGTGAAGAACGACGTCTGGTGGGTTCCGTTCGGCCGCTCGACGCCGCTGTTCTACTTCAACCGCGACATCTTCGCCGACGTGGGCCTGCCGGACCGCGCGCCGGAGACCTACGAGGAGTACCGCGACTGGGGCATGGAGCTCAAGGGCTACCGCAGGAACAGCACCGACGTGGCGATGCGGGCCTACACCGGCACCGACGACTGGTACTTCCAGGGCTCGTCCTGGGCGTTCGGCGGTGGCTACTCCAACGGCCTTGACATGCTCTTCACCAGCGAGGAGACGATCGCCGCGCTGGAGTTCGACCGGGCCTTCATCCACGACGAGGGCCTGGGTTACCTGGCCGCCGACCCCACCGGGGATTTCATCTCCGGTGCCGCGGCCTCGATGCTGCAGTCCACCGGTGCACTGACCGGCATCGACGAAGCCGCCGAGTTCGAGTACGGCTGCGGCTTCCTGCCGCAGCAGGCGACCACCGGCGTGCCCACTGGCGGCGGTGGGCTGTCGATCCTGCGGTACGCGTCGGACGAACGAAAGCAGGCCGCCTGGGAGGTGCTGAAGTTCCTCTGCACCGGTGCGGCGTCGGTCGACTGGACCCTCGGCACCGGCTACCTGCCGACCACGAAGGCGGCGCTGGAGTCCGACCAGGTACGCCAGAAGGCGGCGGAGAACCCGAACTACCAGGTGGCGATCGACCAGCTGGACATCGCTCAGGGGCCCGACGTGGTCCGACGCTACGTGCCCGAGTGCGTGCCGGAGGCCAACGGCGTCATTCAGGCCGTCTACTCCGGCGGCAACGACCCGGAGTCCGCGCTGACGACCATGCAGAGCAATCTGGAGTCGGCCATCGACAGAATCCGTAGCCAGTACGAAGAACGAGTGGAAGGTTGAGATGACCCTGCTGATCGTCGGCCATCGCGGTGCGATGGCCCACAAGCCCGAGAACAGCCTCGAGTCCTATGCCCTGGCCGAGGAGGTGGGTGTCGACGAGATCGAGCTTGACGTGCGGCTGAGCAAGGACCAGCAACTCTTCCTGCTGCACGATGCGACCCTCGACCGCACCGCCGGCGACGACTCCGCGCGCGGGCGTGGCCCCGCCGCCGAGATGACCCTGGCCGAGTTGCAGGGGGTCGTCCTCGACTCCGGACGCGGGGTGGTCAGCCTCGCCGAGATGTACGACGCCACCTCCACCTTCATCCAGCTCGAGGTCAAGGACCCGGCGACGGTGCCGTTCCTGGCAGAGTTCTTCGCCGCACGACCCGATGACGCCGCACGCACGATCGTCACCGGCTTCGACCCGGACGCGATCCGGCAGGCGGCCGAACGGATGCCACAGATCGGCCGGTGCATCATCGTCAAGACGCTGGCCGACGCCGAGCGCTTCGTCGGCGGCCTCGTCGGCCTGCTCGAACACACCGGCTCGACCAGGTTCGCGTGCGGGTTCCCCGGTCTGACCAAGGAGACGGTCGAGGCGATCCAGGCCCGGGGTCTCGATGTGCACGTGTGGATGCTGCGCACCCTCGAGGACATGCGCGCCGCCGTCGCCCTCGGTGCCGACGGCACCACGTCGGACGACCCGGCGCAGGCGCAGCAGTGGTACCGGCAGGTGCTCGACGAGCGGAAGGCCAAGGTCTGATCAGCGGAGCGTGACCTGCAGGCCGAACCCGGGGTCCGTCGCCCGGGTCCGAAGCACCTCGAAGGAGTCGATCACCAGATGAGCATGAGGCGCCAGTTCCGCCGCGGTACAGGTACCCGGGACCCCGAGGGCAAGACAGCCGGCGCCGCGGGCGGACTGCAGGCCCGCAACCGTGTCCTCCACGGCGACCACGACACCCGCGCAGCCACGGGCCCGGAGGGCGGCCAGGCCCCTGCGGAACGGCTCGGGATCGGGCTTGCCTGCCGTCACGTCGTCACCGGTGACGAAGAACACCGGCCGCGGCAGGCGTGCTGCTCCGTAGCGCGCGCGGGCAACCTCACGCGGCGCGGACGTGACCACACCCCAGTGCCCCTCGGGCAGCGACTCGATGAAGTGCCGTACCCCCGGCAGGGCCTCCAACTCCTGGCCGGGCCGGGACTCGATCTCGACCAGGCGCGCCGCCGCCCGCTCCCGGTGGTCCGGGTGGATCCCCGCAGCGACGACGACGGCCTGGGCGGTCATGCCGTGCAGGGATGCCGGCAACCGCGGCACACCGAACTCGTCGGCCACCATCCGCCAGGAGGCCTCCACCGCCGGGACCGAGTCCACCAGCGTGCCGTCCATGTCGAACAACGCCCCGGCCGCAGCGATCTCCCGACCCGCGAGCAGCTCCGTAGCCAGCGCGTCAAGTTCTTCCTCGGTCACGACCGGCCCGCTCACGCCCCCACCCGCCCGTGCCAGGAGGTTCGTAGCGAAGGTCGGTCCATGGAGCACTGCATGGCGTGGGATCTCCCTGTGTCGGATCGATGCGGATCGCCCGAGCCTAAATGGCACGCTCAGCCGTGCCCTACGGTGCTCTTATGAGCAGGCAGCTGACCATCGACCAGCAGGTTCTGCACGTCCATGTCGCCATGCAGAACCTCGCGCACGGTCGATCCGTGAACGACATCGCCGCCGACATCGGCAAGTCGCGGTTCGCGACCGCACGTATGGTCAAGCGCGCCCGCGCCCTCGGTCTGATCGAGGTGCGCCCTACGGTGTCCGCGCCGGTGGACGTCGGGTTGTCGGCGCAACTGACCCAACGCTACGGTCTGCGCGCGGCGCTGGTCGTGGCCACGCATTCCTCCGACGTCGTCGAGTCCCGGGATGCGATCGCCCGGATCGCGGCTCGCTTCATCGTCGACAACGTCGCGGAGGACGACATCCTCGGCTTCGCGCCTGGTCGGACCCTGGTGCTCGCCTCCCGCCTGATCGAGCGGCTCCCTTCCGCCGACGTCGTCCAGCTGACCGGGGTCGGTGCGCCGCGGCTGGAGGACGGGATCGAGGTCATCTCCAACATCGGGCGCCTCACCGGCGGGGCGACCCACCCGCTTTACGCACCGGCCGTGCTGATGAAGGACCCGGAAGCCACGCTGTTGCTCAAGCACCCGTCGATCCAGCGGACACTGCGCCGGTTCGACCACATGCAGAAGGCGTTCCTGACCATCGGCGGCTGGCCGGAGGCTTCGTGGATGGCACGCCAGTTGCTCGATCTGGGTGAGCGCGAGGAGTACGAGGAGAAAGGCGTCGTCGCCGAGATCGGGACGATGCTGCTGGACGCCGACGGCAACACGGTGGACGGCCTGGAGGAGCGGATCGTCGGGATCTCCGAGGAGCAGCTCCGCAACGTCGAGATGCGAGTGGCGATCGGTGGCGGTCCCGGCAAGGAGCACGCGGTGCTCGCGACCCTACGGGCAGGCGTGGTGAATCACATGATCACCGACATCCGCTGCGCCAAGGCCGCTCTCGCCGCCTGAGGCAGCCCGCCGTGGGCCGGTCGGCCCCGATCAGTGCGGGGCTACGTCCAGACTCGTGCTCCGCCCCCTCGTGTGGCTCTGCCCGGCGCTCTTCAGCTCGGCCCGCAGCTCCCGGGGTAGGGAGAAGATCAGGTCCTCGGTGGCGGTGCGCACCTCCTGCACGTCGCCGAAGCCCCACTCGCCGAGCCGGGCGATGACGTCGCGGACCAGGATCTCCGGCACCGACGCCCCGGAGCTCAGGCCGACCGTGCCGGCCCCGTCGAACCAAGCCGGGTCCAACTCGGCGGCGGTGTCCACGCGGTGCGCGGCGCGCGCACCGGACTCGAGGGCCACCTCCACCAGGCGGACCGAGTTCGAGGAGTTCGCGGAGCCGACGACGATGAACACGTCCGCGTCGGGGGCGATCTTCTTCACCGCGACCTGACGGTTCTGCGTGGCGTAGCAGATGTCGTCGCTCGGCGGGTCCGCGAGTTTGGGGAACCGCTCGCGCAGGCGCCGGACCGTCTCCATGGTCTCGTCGACGGACAGCGTGGTCTGGGACAGCCAGACCAGTTTCTCCGGGTCCCGCACGGTGACGTCGTCCACGGCGTCCGGGCCGGTCACCAGGTGGACGTGATCGGGCGCCTCCCCCGCGGTGCCCTCGACCTCCTCATGACCCTCGTGTCCGATGAGCAGGATCTCGATGTCCCGGGCGGCGAAGCGCACGGCCTCCTTGTGCACCTTGGTCACCAGCGGGCAGGTGGCGTCGATCGTGTCCAGGTGGCGCTGCGCCGCCTCGGCGTGCACGGCCGGTGAGACGCCGTGGGCGGAGAAGATGACCCGCTCCCCCACCGGCACCTCGTCGGTCTCGGAGACGAAGACGGCGCCGCGGGCGCTGAGGCTCTCGACGACGAACGTGTTGTGCACGATCTCCTTGCGTACGTACACCGGAGCCCCGTAGTGCTCGAGCGCCCGCTCGACCGCCTCGACGGCCCGGTCCACGCCGGCGCAGTAGCCCCGCGGGGCGGCGAGCAGGATGCGTCCAGGAGAGGAGGTCACCCGAGCGAGTCTACGTTCCGGGCGACGGCAGCGGCCGGGCCCGGCCGAGCCCCGGCGGGCGGCACCCACCCGTGTGACTCCGATGTCCCCGCCGTAAGGCACCCTAGGGGGATGAGCAGTCCCCCGAACGGCCCCGGCGGGTTCCCCGCCAAGGCGCTGGACACCACTGCGGAGCAACCCTGGCCGGTGCGGCTGCTCGCCGCGAAGATCGCCGACTACGTGGACAAGATGGCCCCGGTCTGGGTCGAGGGCCAACTCGTCCAGGTGAACAGCCACAACGCCTCGGCCAGCGCCTATCTGACGCTGCGGGACACCGACGTGGACATGTCGCTGTCCGTGACCATGCTGAAGCGGCTCCTCGCGGCCCGCGGGGAGGCCATCAGCGAGGGCGCCCACGTGGTGGTGCACGCCAAGCCGAGCTTCTGGACCAAGCGCGGCACGCTCAGCCTGCGCGCGAGCGACATCCGGGCCCTCGGACTCGGCGAACTCCTGGCCCGGATCGAGCATCTCAAGCGGGTCCTGGCCGCCGAGGGTCTCTTCGACGCCGAGCGCAAGCGCCCGCTGCCGTTCCTGCCCGGGCGGATCGGGCTGATCTGCGGCGCTAATGCGAAGGCCAAGCACGACGTGCTCGTGAACGCTCGGGCCCGCTGGCCCCAGGTGCACTTCGAGATCCGCGAGGTCGCCGTCCAGGGCCCGCACTGTGTTCCCGAGGTGAGCCGGGCGATCGCCGACCTGGACTCCGAACCCGACGTCGAGGTGATCGTGATCGCCCGCGGCGGTGGCTCCGTGGAGGACCTTCTGCCGTTCTCCAACGAGGCTCTGGTCCGCGCCGCCGCGAAGTGCACCACCCCGCTCGTCTCGGCGATCGGTCACGAGACCGATGCCCCGCTGCTCGATCTCGTCGCCGACTATCGCGCCTCGACCCCCACCGATGCCGCGAAGCGGATCGTGCCGGACGTCGGCCAGGAACTGGCCCGGATCGCCCAGGCTCGTGAGCGGATGACGAACGCGCTGACCCGGCGCCTGCGCACCGAGGGCGAGCGCCTGACCTTGCTCCGCAACCGCCCGGTGCTGGCCGACCCCGCCTCGATCGTGACGCCCCGGCTGCGCGCGCTGGAACAGGCCCGCACGGCCGGGCGGGCCGCCATCGAGCGCCGCCTCGGCAGCGCCGAGGCGGACCTGACGAACCTCCGGACGGCGCTGCGCACCCTCTCGCCACAGGCGACCCTGGAGCGCGGCTACGCCGTGCTGCGCACCGACGACGGCGTGGTGGTGCGTTCGCCGGACGAGGTCACCGTCGGGCAGGACCTCTCCGCGCTGGTCGCCGCCGGGCGGCTGGGGGTCACGGTGCGGACCGCTGACACACGCACCGGCGAAGAGGTGATTGGATGAACGCCGTGAACAACCCGGACGTTGCCGAACTCAGCTACGAACAAGCACGGAACGAGCTCGTCGAGGTCGTCGGCCGCCTCGAGTCCGGCGCTGCGAACCTCGAGGACTCGCTTGCCCTCTGGGAGCGCGGCGAGGCTCTGGCGGACCGCTGCCAGCGGTGGCTGGACGCCGCCCGGGACCGGCTCGCCGCGGCCAAGGGCGACGCGACGGTCTCGCTCGTCGAATCCCCCGCCGACGCCGGCGCGGACGCCGATGAGGAGACCGAGTCATGACGCACGCGCTGGTGATCGGCGAGGCCCTCGTCGACGTCGTGCACGCGGCCGACGGCACGGTGAGCGAGCACCCTGGCGGCTCGCCCGCGAACGTCGCGCTCGGCCTGGCCCGGCTCGGCCGGGACGCCGAGCTGGCCACCTGGTTCGGTGACGACGCCCACGGCGCCCTGATCCGCGACCACCTCACCGGCAACGGGGTGCGCCTGGTGCCGCGCTCCGACCGCGCCGAACGCACGTCGACCGCCGTCGCCACGCTCGACGCCGACGGCGCCGCCACCTACACGTTCGACCTCGACTGGCGGGTGCCCGAGGTCCTGCTCGACGCGGACATGGTCGCGCTGCACGTCGGCTCCATCGGCGCCACCCTGCAGCCCGGAGGCGCGGCGGTCGCCGAGCTCGCGGCGGCGGCCCGCGAGTTCGCGACCGTCAGCTACGACCCGAACGCCCGGCCCTCGATCATGGGCACCGCGGAGCAGGTGCTGCCCACGATCACCGCACTCGTCGCCGGCGCGGACCTGGTCAAGGTCTCCGACGAGGACGTGGCCTGGCTCCGGCCGGGCCACGACGCCGAGGAGGTGGTCCGCGACTGGGCCACGTCGGGACCCGCGGTCGTCGTGCTGACCCGCGGCGGCGAGGGGTCGTTCGCGGTCACCAGCGCTGGGGTCGAGGTCATCATCGCCTCGCCCCGGGTGCAGGTGGTGGACACCGTCGGCGCGGGCGACTCCTACATGGGTGGGCTCATCGACGGGCTCTGGACCGCCGGCCTGCTCGGCGCGGCCCGGCGGCCGGCCCTGCACGCCATCGACGCCGATACCCTGCGGGCGGTGATGGCACACGCGGCTGCGATCGCGGCGGTCACCGTCTCCCGGGCCGGCGCGAACCCACCGACCCGCAGCGAACTCGAGAATGGTGCCCGATGAACCGACGTCCCACCCCTGCCCAGGCCTGGGCCGAACTCATGGCCGGGAACACGCGCTTCGTCGAAGGGCGGATGCAGCATCCCAGTCAGGGCGTCGAGCGGCGCGCCGAGGTCTCCACCGAACAGCACCCGTTCGCGGTGCTGTTCGGGTGCTCGGACTCGCGGGTAGCTGCGGAGATCATCTTCGACCGCGGGCTCGGTGACATGTTCGTGGTCCGCACGGCCGGGCACGTGGTGGACACCACCGTGCTCGGGTCCATCGAGTACGGGGTGGACATCCTCGGCGCCCCGCTCGTGGTGGTCCTCGGCCACGACCACTGTGGAGCGGTCGCCGCAGCCAGCCACGCCCTGGCCACCGGGGAGCTGCCGTCCGGCTTCGTCCGCGCGATCGTGGACCGGGTGATCCCGAGCCTGGTCACCCGCTCCGACCCGTCCTGGTCGATCTCCTCGTTCTTCCGTGACGACGATCGGACCATGCGGATCCCGGACGCCGATGAACTGCGCCGTGAGCACGTGCGCGCCACGGTCCGGATGCTGCAGGGTTACTCGGCGAGCCTCGCCGAGGGCGTGCGTCAGGGTCGGTGCGCGATCGTCGGCGTCGAGTACACCCTCGCGGACGGCCGCGCGTCCGTGGTGGAGACGATCGGCAAGATCTGACGCCCGACGGCGGCCGGTCGCCGTCCGATCCTGCTCACCCTCGGCTCAGCTCGGCTCAGGAAGCCTTCGCGTCCTCGCGTGCAGCGCGCTCCTTCGCCCGCGCGGTCGCACGCTGGCGTGCCTGCGCGGCCTCGGCATCGATCGCGGCCGCCTTCTCGTCGTCGCGAGTGAGGCTGTCCTGGCTCTCCGGGTCGAACACGTGCACCGACGCCGGGTCGAACCAGAGCGTGGCGGCGTCGCCGTCACGGATGGTGCTCAGCGAGTCCAGCGCCACCACGAGCTGGGTCCGCATGCCCTCGCCGTCGAGCTCCCGGTCGAGCTCCTCGAGCTGCTGCTGCACCGCCGGGTCGGTCTCGAACGGCACGTAGGCGTACAACTCGGACCCGAGCCACTCGGTGACGTCCACGTCGGCATCGAAGGTCACCCCGCTGCCGCGCTTGTCCTGCGCGACCACGTCGGCGTCCTCGAACGCGTCCGGTCGGATCCCGACGATGACCAGTTCCCGGTCCCCGATGGCGGCGCGGAGCCGGGCGTCCAGTGGCACCCGCACGAACGGCAGCACCAGATCGGTACCCTCGACGCGCCCGGGTAGGAAGTTCATCGGGGGTGAACCGATGAACCCGGCCACGAACAGGTTCACGGGCTGGTCGTACAGGGCGCGCGGGCTGGCCACCTGCTGCAGCACCCCGCGCCGGAGCACGGCGACCCGGTCACCGAGCGTCATGGCCTCGGTCTGGTCGTGCGTGACGTACACGGTGGTGGTGGCCAACCGCCGCTGCAGCCGGGCGATCTCGGTGCGCATCTGCCCGCGCAGCTTGGCGTCCAGGTTGGAGAGCGGCTCATCGAAGAGGAACGCCTGCGCCTGGCGCACGATGGCGCGTCCCATCGCGACCCGCTGGCGCTGGCCGCCGGAGAGGTTGGCCGGCTTGCGCTCGAGGTGCTCGTCCAGCTCGAGCAGCGTGGAGGCGTTGCGGACCCTGCTGTCGATCTCGGTGTCCGTGTACTGACCCTTGGTCAGCCGTAACGGGAACGCGATGTTCTCGTAGACGGTCAGGTGCGGGTAGAGCGCGTAGTTCTGGAACACCATGGCGAGGTCCCGGTGGCGCGGGGCGAGGTCGTTGACCCGCTTCCCGCCGATCTCCAGGTCGCCGGAGGTGATGTC
Organism: Occultella gossypii; assembly: GCF_019947135.1. GTDB lineage: Bacteria > Actinomycetota > Actinomycetes > Actinomycetales > Beutenbergiaceae > Occultella > Occultella gossypii. Next base: position 341,651 of record NZ_JAGSHT010000010.1, read on the forward strand.
CTCGAGGCCCACGATCATGCGCAGCAGGGTCGACTTCCCACATCCGGACGGGCCCACCAGGATCACGAACTCACCGTCCGCGATGTCCAGGCTCACGTCGTTCACGGCCGGGAACCCGTCGCCGTACTTCTTCACGATGTGGTTCAAGGTGATCGAAGCCATCTCCGATGTCTCCTTCTACTCGTTCGCGTCAGGGCAGTCAGCCCTTGACGGCTCCCTGGGTCAGTCCGGCCACGATCTGTCGTTGGAACAGCAGCACCAGCACGATCACCGGAATGGTCACCACCACCGCGGCCGCCGAGATGGCACCCGTGGGATCCTCGAAGTAGGACTCACCGGTGAAGAACGCCAGTGCGGCGGGTACCGGTCGAGCGGCGCTGGTGGAGGTCAGTGAGATCCCGTAGACGAAGTCGTTCCACGCGATGAAGAACGCGATCAGGGCCGTGGTGAACACCCCGGGCGCGGCCAGCGGGACGATCGCCTTGCGGAACGCCTGCATCGGGGTGGCCCCGTCGACCTGCGCGGCCTGCTCCAGCTCCCAGGGGATCTGACGGAAGAAGGCCGCCAGCGTCCACATCGAGATCGGCAGGGTCAGCGACAGGTACGGGATGATCAGCCCGGCCCAGGTGTCGTACAGCCCGATCGAGCGCCAGATGTTGAACAGCGGCGTCACGATCGAGATCACCGGGAAGATCGACACCCCGAGGGCGGTGGTCAGCACGAGCCGCTTGCCGGGGAAGTCCAGCCGGGCGATCGCATACGCCGCAACGGTGGCCAGCACCACGGCGATCAGCGTCGCGATCAGCGAGATGCCGATGGAGTTGCGCAGGGCCGGCAGGAACAGGTCGCGGGCGGAACCGTCCGGGCCGAGGATCTGCGTGTAGTTCTCCCACGTCCACGTGGTCGGCAGGAATCTGCCGGAGGTGAGGTCGCCCGGCAGCTTGAACGACGTCGCCAGGATCGAGAACACCGGGAACAGCGCATAGACGAGCACCAGCACCGTGATGACGGCCCACCACATCTTCTGGCGTCCGGTGAGAGCCATCAGTTGCCTCCTCGCGCGCTCGAGAGGTCCACTTTGAACAGCTTGATCGCCACGAAGCAGATGACGACCACGGACAGGAACAGCAGCACCGAGACGGCGGAGCCGAGTCCGATCTCGAGGCGCCCGATGGACGTTCGATAGGCGAGCAGTGAGAGCACGGTGGTGCCGTTCGCGCCGTTCGTCATGACGAACACGTTGTCGAAGATGCGGAACGCGTCCAGTGCCCGGAACAGCACGGCCACCATGATCGCGGCCTTCATGTTCGGCACGATCACCCGCTTGAACACCTGCCAGCTGGTGGCCCCGTCCACCTTCGCGGCCTCCTCCAGCTCCCCCGGGACCTGCGCGAGGCCGGCGAGGAGCAGCAGCGAGATGAACGGGGTCGTCTTCCAGATCTCCGAGGCCATGATCACGAACAGGCTCGTCCCTTGGGACGCGAACCAGTTCAGGTCCTCGCTGACCCCCGGGACCCAGTCGAACCAGGAGTTCACGTAGCCGGAGCTGATGTCGAAGGCGTAGAACCACGCGAACGCCGAGACCACCGTGATGATGCCGTAGGGCACCAGGATCGCCGTGCGCAGCGCGCCACGCAGGTTCTGGATGGCCCGGTGCATGACCAGCGCGAGGGCGAAGCCGATGACCAGTTCGACCAGTACGGTCACCACCGTGATGAACAGTGTCACCCCCATCGCGGACCAGAACACCGGGTCGGTGAGCACGACCGCGTAGTTGCCGAACCCGACGAACTCGTTGGCGTCGGGCGCGGTCAGCCGGATCCGGGAGAGGGAGTCGATGAACGCCTGCACGATCGGGTAGAGGGTCACGGCGACCATGACGATGAACGCCGGCGCCGCGAGCATCAGACCGAGTCGGGCCTCGGATCGGGCCCGGTCGCTGGCGCGCGGCTTCCTGCGCGAACTGCGTTCCTTGACGTCAGGACCGGTCGCGGGCCTGCTCGCACTATGACTCACAGCAGACGCTCCCCTCGCAGGACGGCGGTGATGAGCTCGGTGGCCGCTTCCGGAGACGTGTCCGGGTTCACGTCGGAGACCGGGTACCAGGTCTCCTGCAGCCCGGTGCTGATCTCGTTGTAGAGCGGTGTCTGCGGCCGTGGCGCGGCCTGCTCGAGGGAGTCCCGGATCATCTCGTACATCGGGAAGGTCTCCTGGACCTCGGCATCCTCGTAGGCCTCGGTGTTCGAGGCCGGGTTCCCGTCGTTGACCATGTAGAACGCCTGGTGCTCGGGGGTGACGATGCACTGGGCGGCCTCGAAGGCCAGGTCGGTGTGCTCACTGAACGCACCGACGCCGAGGTTGATCCCGCCCACCGGGGGCGCGGAGTCGGTGCCCTCGGTGACCGCCGGGTAGAGCGCCCAGCCGATGTCGTCGAGGACGGACTGGTCGAGGAGCCCGTCGTCGACCGCCTGTTGGGTGGAGGTCCACACGAACGGCCAGTTCACCATGAAGGAGGCGTCATCGCCCTGGAAGAGTCGCAGCGACGCGGACTCGTCGGAGGTCGGCAGGCCCGGGCCGCCCAGGCCCTCGCTGCCGATCTGCTCGAGGATCCGCGCGGCCTCGCGCCCGGCGTCGGTCTCGAGGCCGAGTTCGGTGTCCTCCGCGCTCGAGCCGGGGTTCGTGATGATCTCACCGCCGGCAGAGGCGATCAGGGCGTTGATCCAGACGGTGAGGGACTCCCCCTTGATTCCCTGGACCGCGAGGTAGCGATCCTGGTCGGTGGCCACCTCGATCAGCTGGTCCCAGGTCACCGGTTGGGACATGTCCAGCCCGGCCTCCTCGACCACGGACTCGCGGTACCAGAGCAGCTGGGTGTTGGCCCAGAACGGGATCGCGACGAGTTCGTCGTTCCAGGTGGCCGAGTCCAGCGAGCCCTGCACCACGTTCTCGGAGACGGCCTCGGCCACATCGTCGGGGATCGGCGCCAGGAAGCCCGGCTCGGAGAGCTCGGGGATGAACGGCGGGTCCAGGCTCATCAGGTCGATCGAGCGGTCCTCCGCGGCGAGGCGTCGGGCGAGCTGCTCGCGCTGGGCGGCGGCATCACGCGGCAGCAGCACCGTCTCGATCGTGTACGCGCCGTCCGCTGCCTCCGTGCACTCGGCGGCGATCTGCGCCTGGCCACCGTTGTCCGAGTTGATGTACCAGTTCAGCGTCGGCGGGCCATCGTCGGGCGCACACGCGGCGAGGGTCGCCACGAGTGCTGCTCCGGCGGTCGCCGCGACCATTCGGTTTCGTCGCACCAGACCTCCCCAAAGATCACGTCATCGACTGACCTCAGGCGACAGCCAACACCCGATCGGGTGAGTGCGCACGTCGAGCGCGTGCCCGTGCGGCCCGGACCGGAGGGCCGCACCACGCAGGCGAGTGCCCGCGATCACGCTCACATCCGTCGAGGCGTGAGCGAGATCGCGGGCACCGGCGCGGCTCCGGGCGATCAGTCCCGGAAGGTCTCGATCTGGGCGCCGAGCTCGATCAGTCGCTCCTGCAACTGCTCGTAGCCGCGGGCGATGATGTCCACCCCGCGGAGCACGGAGGTGCCCTTCGCAGCGAGCATGGCGAGCAGGATGACGACGGCGGGACGCAGCGCGGGCGGGCAGCTCACCTCCGCGCCGGACCAGTGGGTCGGGCCGTTGATGTCGAGCCGGTGCGGGTCGAGCAGGCGCACGTCCGCACCGAGCCGGGTCAGGTTGGTCAGGTGGATCGCGCGGCTGTCGTAGACCCAGTCGTGGATCAGGGTATGACCCGACGCACTGGCCGCGATGACGGCGAAGAACGGCAGGTTGTCGATGTTCAGCCCAGGGAACGGCATCGGGTGGATCTTGTCGATCGGGGCACGCAGGTCGCTCGGGTGGACGGTGACGTCCACCAGCCGGGTCCGTCCGTTCGCGGCGGCGTACTCCTCGGAGACCGTGTAGCTCAGGCCCATCTCGGAGAGCGTCGCGAGCTCGATCTCCATGAACTCGATCGGCACCCGGGAGACCGTGATCTCCGAGTGCGTGACGATGCCGGCGGTGAGCAGGCTCATCGCCTCGACCGGGTCCTCCGACGGCGCGTAGTCGACGTCGACGTCGATCTCGGAGCGGCCGTGCACCCGCAGGGTGGTGGTGCCGATGCCGTCCACCCGGACGCCGAGCAGTTCCAGGTAGAAGCACAGGTCCTGGACCATGTAGTTCGGGCTGGCGTTGCGGATGGTGGTCACGCCCGGGTGCCGGGCGGCGGCCATGATCGCGTTCTCGGTGACGGTGTCGCCACGCTCGGTGAGGACCACCTTGATGTCCCCCGGGCGGTTCGGGTCGACGGTCGCGTGGTAGGCACCGGAGGTGGCCACGACGTCGAGCCCGAACGGGCGAAGCGCGATCATGTGGGGCTCCACGGTGCGGGTGCCCAGGTCGCAACCGCCCGCGTAGGGCAGGTCGAAGGTGGCCTCGGAGTTCAGCAGCGGTCCGAGGAACATGATGATGCTGCGGGTCCGGCGGGCCGCGTCGGAGTCGATCCCGCTCAGGTCCAGCCGGGCCGGGGGAACGATGTCCAGGTCCTTGCCGTTGGCGGACCAGGTGGCCTCCACGCCGATGGACCGGAGTACGTCGACGATCCGGTCGACCTCGACGATCCTGGCCACGCCACGCAGCCGGGTCCGGCCCCGGTTCAGCAGGGAGGCACAGAGCAGGGCGACGGCACCGTTCTTGGACGACTTGACGGTGATCGTGCCGGAGAGCTGCTGACCGCCGGTCACCCGCAGGTGTGAGGCCCGCGGCGCCCCGATGGAGAGTAGATCGGCCTCGAGGGCGCGGTTGATCCGGGTGAGAAGCTCGACGGAGAGGTTCTGACTGCCCTGCTCGATCCGGGCGATGGCGCTCTGCGAGGTGTTCAGACGCTCGGCGAGCTGGCTCTGGGTCAGGCCCTTGTTCTGACGGGCCCCACGGATCAGGGTGCCGATCTCGGCCACGGAGGTATCGGTCTCTTCAATCACGGTCATTGCCTCACGATATCTCACATCTGAGATAATGCGAGGGTCCGTGACCTAGAACACAGCGCGTGTCGCACGATTGGGCGCCGACCTCATGCGCGGCGCGCATGAGGTCGGCGCAGAGATCACGCCTCGATGCCCTCCAGCAGCTCTGTCACGAGCGCCGCGACCGGGGACCGCTCGGACCTGGTCAGCGTGACATGGGCGAACAACGGGTGCCCCTTCAGCGCCTCGATCACGGCGGCGACCCCGTCGTGACGTCCCACCCGGAGGTTGTCCCGCTGGGCGACGTCGTGAGTGAGGACCACCCTGGAGCTCTGCCCGATCCGGGACAGCACCGTGAGCAGGACGTTGCGCTCGAGCGACTGGGCCTCGTCCACGATCACGAACGCGTCGTGCAGGGACCGGCCCCGGATGTGCGTGAGCGGGAGCACCTCGAGCATGCCCCGGTCCATGACCTCCTCGACCACCTCCGAGGAGACCACCGCACCGAGGGTGTCGAAGACGGCCTGCGCCCAGGGGTTCATCTTCTCGGCCTCGCTGCCCGGCAGGTAGCCGAGCTCCTGGCCGCCGACGGCGTACAGCGGCCGGAACACCATCACCTTCCGGTGTTCGCGCCGCTCCAGCACGGCCTCGAGCCCCGCGCAGAGTGCCAGCGCGGACTTCCCCGTCCCCGCCCGGCCCCCGAGCGAGACGATGCCGATCTCCGGATCGAGCAGCAGGTCGATCGCGATCCGCTGCTCGGCGCTGCGTCCGTGCATCCCGAAGATGTCCCGGTCGCCCCGAACCAGCGCGATCTGCTTGTCCGGCGTGACCCGCCCGAGCCCCGAACCGCGCGGCGAGTGCAGCACCAGCCCGGTGTGACACGGCAGGTCCCGGACGCCGTCGCCCATCGACAGGTCCGCGATGGAGAGCTGCTCGTCCCCGAACAGCGTGGCCATCTCGGACTCGGTGACCGAGGCCTCGGACATGCCCCGCCACCCGGAATCGACCGCCAGCTGGGCCCGGTACTCCTCGGCCCGGATCCCGACCGCGGAGGCCTTGACCCGCATCGGCAGGTCCTTGGAGACCACCCGGACGCATCGGCCCTCGGAGCGCAGGTTCGCGGCAACGGAGAGGATCCGGGTGTCGTTGTCACCCAGGCGCAGCCCCGAGGGCAGGACCGACGGGTCGGAGTGGTTCAGCTCGACCCGGACGGTGCCGCCCGCCTCGCCCACTGCGATCGGCTCGTCGAGCTTGCCGTGCTCGACCCGCAGGTCGTCGAGGATCCGCAGTGCACTGCGGGCGAAGTAGCCGAGCTCGGCGTGGTCGCGCTTGGCCTCCAGCTCGGTGACGACCACGATCGGCAGCACCACGTCGTGTTCGGCGAACCGGAAGATCGCGCGGGGGTCGGAGAGCAACACCGAGGTGTCCAGGACATACGTGACGCGTGCGCCGTCGGTGCCGTCAGGGGCGTGCGGATCGGGGACCGGCAACACGCCGGGGAGTCCCTCACCGCCCTTCGATGTGCCGGGGATCGGATCGTCGAACGCGAGGGACTCACGGGTCACTGGTAGCTCCTCCAGATGGACCTGCTCCGCTGCGCATTGCCGCGCTGCGGTTGCGGGGTGAGGGCGGTCGGCCCGACGAGGGGCCGACGGCGGCCCCTCTCCCACCTGAGCGTGTGCTCCATGGGCTGGCCTCCCGGTGGGTGACCGGAGTGCCACCCAGTGATGACCACGCTACGACCGCAGCGCAGCTCTTCGTGGGAGCAGCGCGGCGTGGCGCGGCGAACCGCGAAGAGTTCACCTGCCGGACATGTTCGAGCCGGTGGGCCCTCGAGAGCCCACCGTGACCGGCGCCTTCGCCTCAGCGACCGAGGCGACGCTCGCGCTCACCGAAGGAACGCAGGGCACGCAGGAAGTCCACCCGGCGGAAGTCCGGCCAGTAGGCCTCGCAGAAGTAGAACTCGCTGTGCGCGCTCTGCCAGAGCAGGAAGCCGCCGAGCCGCTGCTCCCCGGAGGTGCGGATGACCAGGTCCGGGTCGGGCTGACCCTTGGTGTAGAGGTGCTCGGCGATCTTCTCGACCGTGACCACGTCGGTGAGGTCCTCGAGCGGGCGACCCTGCTCGGTGTACTCCTTGATCAGCGAGCGCACCGCGTTCGCGATCTCGTGGCGCCCTCCGTAGCCGACGGCGATGTTGACGTGCGCCCCGTCCACGTCCGCGGTGAGGGCCTCGGCCGCGCGCAGCCGGTCGGAGATCTCCTCCGGCAGGAGGTCCAGCTCCCCCACCATCCGCAGCCGCCAGCGCCTGGTGGTGGCGAGCTTCGCGACCGTGGCGGCGATGATCTCGAGCAGGTCGGTGATCTCGGCGGGGTCGCGCCGGAGGTTGTCGGTGGAGAGCATCCACAGTGTGACGACCCCGACACCCACCTCCTCACACCAGGTGAGCAGGTCGGTGATCCGGTCCGCCCCGGCCTGATGGCCCTGCGCCGTCTCCAGGCCCACCGAGCGCGCCCAGCGACGGTTCCCGTCCAGCATCACGCCGATGTGATGCGGTACCGGTCGGCCGTGCAACTGCTTCGCGAGCTTGCGCTCGTAGATGCCGTAGAGGAAGTTCGGTGGCCGCATCTCGGTTTCCGCTCCTCCTCGCGTGGGTGCCTGCACCCGATGGTCCCTCGCACCGTCGGGTGCAGGCACACGCTACAACTCTCAACCGGCGCGCGGACCTACGCTTGCGTAACCTACGATGGCGTAAGGACCGTTGCCCCCGACGGTCGGAATCAGCCTGCACCGAGACGATGAAAGGGCCTCCATGACACGCACCACAGCGCGCGGGCGCCGGCCCGGGCCGCCACCGGTGAGCGCCGAGCCCCTCGTCGCCCCGGCCCCCGACTTCAAGCCGCGGCTGCGCGGCTGGATCCACGCGATCATGGCCCCGATCGCGCTGATCGTCGGCATCATCCTGGTGGCGGGCTCGACCACGCCCGCGGCCAAGATCAGCACCGCCGTGTTCGCTCTCACCACGGTGATCCTGTTCGGCACCAGCGCGACCTACCACCGCGGCACCTGGTCTCCGAGGGCATTCGCCGTGCTCCGGCGGATGGACCACGCGAACATTTTCCTGGTCATCGCCGGCACCTACACGCCGCTGGCGGTACTGCTGCTGCCGGCCGGCACCGCAAGGCTGCTCCTCTGGCTCGTGTGGGGCGGCGCGGTCGCCGGTCTGCTTGCCCGGATCTTCTGGCTCGGCGCGCCGCGGTGGTTCTACGTGCCGGTCTACGTGGCGCTCGGATGGGTGGCTGTGGGCTTCCTGCCGGCGTTCTGGGCGAACGGCGGGCCGGCCATCGCCCTCCTGGTGATCGCGGGTGGGCTCGGCTACACCCTCGGCGCGGCCGCCTACGGCTTCAAGCGTCCGAACCCGAGCCCCACCTGGTTCGGATTCCACGAGATCTTCCACACCGGGACCGTGATCGGCTACTCCTGCCACGCGGTCGCGATCGCCCTGGCGGCGTTCTCGGCGGTGTGACCGGTGCGCCACTAGGCTGAGCCCACCACCGCCGCACCGCCGAGGGAGATCCGCATGGGCAAGGACGCCGACTGGGACGAGGCTCCCGCGGAGCTGCTCCGCGCGGGCCGGGACTTCGTGCTCGCAGACCTCGACCGGGACGCCACGCCCGGCTGGTCGGCGGGCAAGGCCGGGGCCGAGGAGGCCATGGCCGCCCGCGGCGAGGAACTCTCCGACCTCCAGGAGCGCCTGTTCGCCCACGGTCGCACCGGTGGCGACCGGTCGGTCCTGCTCGTGCTGCAGGGCCTGGACACCGCCGGCAAGGGCGGGATCGTGCGGCACGTCCTCGGGATGCTCGACCCGCAGGGAGTCGCCCTCGCGTCGTTCGGCGTACCCACCGAGACCGAGCGCAAGCACCACCACCTCTGGCGGATCCGCCGTGCCCTGCCGCCGGCCGGGCGCATCGGCGTGTTCGACCGGTCCCACTACGAGCAGGTGCTCGTGGTCAAGGTGGACGGGCTGGAGCCGGCGCAGGAGAACGAGGGCCGGTACGCCGAGTTGAACAGGTTCGACCGGCAGGTGATCAACTCCGGTACCACCGTGATCAAGGTCGCCCTGATGGTCTCCCACGAGGAGCAGGGCGCGCGGCTGCGGGAACGGCTCGAGCGTCCCGACAAGCACTGGAAGTACAACCCAGGCGACGTCGACACCCGGCTCAAGTGGAACGAGTTCCAGGACGCCTACCAGGAGATGTTCGAACGCACCTCCACCGAGGCTGCGCCCTGGTACGTCGTTCCGGCCGACCACAAGTGGTATGCGCGGATCGCGGTCACCGAGCTGCTGTACCAGGCGCTGGTCGGCCTCGACCTGTCCTGGCCGGAGGCGGACTACGACGTCGAGAAGGAGAAGGGGCGCCTGGCCGCCACCATGGCGGACCCCGCCTACCAGGCCCACGAGAACGAGGACACCGGCGGCGGCAAGAAGTCGAAGAAGGACAACAAGAAGGGGAAGAAGGGGAGGAAGAAGTAACCCCTCCCCCAGGTCGACCCGTCCCTAGGGGTCGAGCGTGGCCGCGCCGGCGGGCACCACCCGGTAGCGGCGGTGCCGCAGACTGGGCACCGCGTCGCGAACGCCGCTCACGACGGCGGAGTCCAGGTCCCCGTGCAGCGTCACCGTGGCCGCGGCGTCCGCCTCGGCGACCGGCGCTCCGAGCGGGTCGATGATCGCGCTGTGCCCGCTGCGTCCGGGGCCACTCTGGCTCGCCAGGAGCAGGTAGCTGGTGTTCTCCAGGGCCCGGGCGCGGGCCAGGGTCTGCAGCTGCGCCACCTTGCCGTCACCCGCGGCCCAGGCCGCGATCACCACGAGCACGTCCGCACCCGCGTCGGCCAGGACCCGGAAAGACTCCGGGAAGCGCAGGTCGTAACAGGTGGCGATGCCCACCCGGAACCCGCCGACGTCGAGGACGAGCGTGTTCTGCGGCTCCGGCTCGCCGGGAGCGAGCACGTCGGACTCGCGCACCCCGAACGCGTCGAACAGGTGCACTTTGACGTAGCGACCCAGCACGCGGCCGTCCGGACCGATCGCGACGGCGACGTTCAGTGCCCGGCCAGCGGCCGCCGTCGGGCCGCTTGCGACCGTGCCGGTCTCGATGGTGCCGACCACGACGTGCACGCCCGCGTCCCGTGCGGCGTCGGCGACGGCACGCAGGAACGGTCCGTCGGCCGGCTGGGCCAGCTCGAGACTCAGCCGGGGCGCCCAGCCCGCGGTGTACTCGGGCAGCACCACCAGCTGCGCCCCGTCGGCGGCCGCATCCGCGATCGCCGTGACGGCCATGCGTGCGTTCTCCTCGGGATCCGCGCCGGCGCTCAACTGCGCCACGGCCACCGGGAGAGTGCTCATGGCCGCGCGCCGTCGGGCGGCTCGGTGTTGTCGGCGGCGTCGGCGGTTCCGGCGGTGTCGGCCGTCTCCTCGTCGGCCGACTCCTGGGCGGCCGCGTTCGTCCGCGCGCGCCGCATGTGCTTGCCCAGGGACCGGGCCAGGAAGAACAGCACCACGGCGAGGAAGAAGAACACGGCGAAGCCGCCCACGCCCGGGGTGACGACGCTCGGGTCCGGGATGTCGTCGGCCAGCAGCGGCAGCATCGACACGGCCGAGGCCATCACGGCGTCTCCCGGATGCCCGCGAACAGGTCCGTCTCGGGGACGCCGGTCTCGACCCGGGACCGGGCCAGCTCGTACTCCTCGAACGGCCACGCCTCCCGCTCGATCTCCCGCGGCACCGCGAAGAAGAAGCCGTCCGGGTCGATCTGGGTGGCGTGGGCGAGCAGGGCCCGGTCCCGCTGGTCGAAGTAGTCGGCGCACTCGATCCGGGTGGTCACCTTGTCCGCGCGGTCGTCGCGGTCGCCCCAGCGCTCCAGCCAGTCGGCGTACGGCGACTCCTTGCCGGCGGCCAGGGTCGCCTCGTGGATCGCGGTGACGCGGGCGCGGGAGAAGCCGTGGTCGTAGTACAGCTTGGCGATCTCCCAGGCCGGACCGGCGTTCGGGAACGCATCCGGGTCGGCGGCGGCGTCGAAGGCCGCGGCCGAGACCCGGTGCGTCATGATGTGGTCCGGATGTGGGTAGCCACCGTTCTCGTTGTAGGTGGTCATCACGTGCGGTCGGAACTCCCGGACCACCCGGACGAGGGCCTCGGTGGTCACCTCGAGCGGCTCGAGGCCGAAGCACCCCGGTGGCAGCGGCGGCAGCGGGTCCCCCTCGGGCAGGCCGGAGTCCACGAAGCCGAGCCACCGCTGCGAGACCCCGAGCGCGGCCGCCGCGGCCGCCATCTCCCGGCGCCGGTAGCCGGGCATGTCCCGCAGCACCTCCGGATCGTTCTCGAGTCGCGGGTTCAGGATGTCTCCACGCTCGCCACCGGTGCAGGTGACGACGAGTACCTCCACGCCCTCGGCGGCGTACCGCGCCATGGTCGCCGCGCCCTTGCTCGATTCGTCGTCGGGGTGGGCGTGCACGGCCATGAGCCGCAGGTTCTGCGCAGCCAAGTGATCCTCCTGGGATCGGCGGTGGGACAATGGGCACGAAGGCGCGCGCCGGAACTCCGCGCGCGGCGACCCCCAGTCTAAGGATGGTACGCGTGGTGCAGGCACCGGCCCGGGCCGAGAACGAACCTTCGGCGGCCCTGCTCGCGGACCGCTACGGTCGTCGGCCCGACGGCGGAGCGCGCCGGCTGCGGGCACGCGTCCTGATCGGGGTGCTGGCCGCCGTAGGCATCGCGGTCCTGGTCTGGATCGCCGTCGACATGTTCGCGCCCTCGGTGGACAGCCGCGACGTCGGTTTCCACGTCGTGGACTCCGAGTCGGTGCGGGTGACCTTCGACGTCACGAAGCCGGCCGAGCGCAGCGCCGTGTGCACGCTGGAGGCGCTCAGCACCGGCTACGGCCAGGTCGGGCTGCTCGAGGTGGAGATCGGCCCGCAGCCGGCCGACACGGTGCGGATCACGTCCGAGGTGGCGACCAGTGAACTGGCCACCACCGGTCTGGTCCGCGCCTGCACCCTCACCGACTGATCGCACCCGGCCCGCACCGGGCCCGCCGGCCCCGACGCGTCGGCTAGTCGAAGGTCGACTCGAGCCACCCGGCCCAACCCTCCTCGGTCAGGTCGACGTCCCCGATCTCGCCCGCCGTCTCGGTCAGGGAGTCCCCGGTCTCGAGGGCGGTGTCGGACAGCTCGAACACGTCGATGCCGAGCGAGTCGGCGTAGGCGTACACGCTGCCGCTGAGGGCGTAGGCACAGCTCACGTCCTCGACGTCGTCGAAGTCCCGCGGCGACGGGAACGAGCCGTCCATGTCCTCCACGCAGCCCCGGAGCACCCGGCCGGTGTAGCTCAGCCTGGTGGCATAGGTGCCGTGACCCTGGAACAGCGACTCGTTGTACGTGGCCCAGCCCTCGGTGACGATGGGCCCGGCGTAGGCCGCCCGGGGCACGTTGACCTCATGGATGGCGTGGATGAACTCGTGCGTGATCGTGTCCTGGGTGTCGGCGATCCCGTAGGCCAGTCCATTGGGACCGACCGTCACGATGCCGCCCGCCGTGGCGTCCCAGCCACCGGTGGCGATGTCGTCCGGGACGCCGGCAGAGGGGAACGGCCGCGACTGCGGGAACAGGGTGCCGGCCCGGTCCCCGGTCCAGCCGTCGATCTCGTCCGGGTTGATGAACCAGCTGTTGAACCGGTCCATGTCGTCGCTGTAGAAGGAGAGGAACCGCTGGGCGTTCGCGACCCCGGTCTCGCTCTCATACCGCTCGACGACCCAGCGTGCACTCTCCTCGGCGGCCTCGGCGACGGAGTCGACCAGTTCCGACTCGTCCTCGTAGCCGGCCACGACCGAGTGCTCGGTGATCACCGCGTACAGCGGTTCGAGGTCCCACGGCGCCGGGTCGCCCTCGACCTCCCAGCCCGTGATCAGACCGCTCTCACCGTCGTCGCTGACGGCGATCGTGGCGCGGTAGTCGTTCACCGGCGCGTAGGCGAGGCCGGCGTCCGGGTGGTCGGAGTCGGTCGGGATGGTGGGCGAGCCCGCGGTCACCGCGCCGAGCTGGACGCTCTGGATGGCCGTGTTGTCGCGGTAGTTGGCGTTCTGCAGGCCCTGCATCGAGAACACGCCGCGGCTCCAGCCGAGGATCTCCATGTTGTCCCACCACAGCGACAGCGGTGCGGCGGCGTCGCCACCCACGTAGCTGAAGAACAGTTCCCGGTCCCGGGAGGCGAGCGCGGCGTTCAGCTGCTCGCTCAAGTGGGTGCCGGTGAAGCGACCGTCGGGCTGGGTGTTCGGGCGGCCGTACCCGTCGTCGGTGGGCATCGTGCCCGGGTCGGGATCCGCCGTCGGCCCGGCGTTCCGGTCCTGGACGAAGGCCAGCGAGGCGAGCACCACGAGGGCGACCACCATGACGGCGCCGAGGGCCATCGCCCAGCCGGGCAGCGGGCGGCCGCGGCGGCGCGGCTGCGGTGAGGTCTGCGGGGGGAACTGCGGCGCCGGGTAGGCGGGCATGTCGCGGTAGCGGTACCCGTAGGACGGTGCCGGGCCCTGGGCCTGTGCCGACGGCCGGGCTCCGCCCGGTGGCGACCAGCCAGCGTTCGCGACGCCGGGCGGGGCCGGTGCCACCGACGGCGGCGTCGCGGCGACACGCCGAACGGGTTCCGGAAAATGAGCGCCCGGACGCGGCGCCGGCTGGGCCTGGACGTACGGGCTCGGTGGCCCCGGCGGGATCCACTGGGGCGGCCCGGATGGCACAGAATTCTGGGGCGGTGGGGACGTCGCCGCACCAAACAGATCGTGCGGACCGGCCGGATCGGGACCGGGCGGTGGCGCCCCGTGACTCATGGCCCACCCCTCTCGATTTCGGCTCCATCGCGGCTTCTGCCGGCCGCCGCCAGCCTATCGTGGAGGGTACGTGGCACCGCTCGATCCGACGTCTCAGGACATGGATCGAACTATCCATTGGCCACGAGAATGCGCCCGACAGGTATAATTGACCTTTTCCACCGCCCCGGTGCGGTCCGCAACGGCATCCAGCCCGGGCAAATGGAACTCTCGCCCGCCTGTGAGCTGTCCGTCGTGGTCATGCGCTGGGGCTCGAACGTAGATGAAGGAGGAACCGTGTCCGAAACCACGTGGCTGACCCAGGACAGTTACGACCGTCTCAAGGCCGAGTACGACCACCTCGTGGGCGAGGGACGGACCGAGATCGCCGACAAGATCGAGTCGGCTCGCGAAGAGGGCGACCTCAAGGAGAACGGCGGATACCACGCCGCCCGCGAGGAGCAGGCGAAGCAGGAGGCCCGCATCCGACAGCTCGACGAGCTGCTCCGCGGCGCCCAGGTCGGGGAGGCCCCGGCCGACGACGGCATCGTCGAGCCCGGCATGGTGGTCACGGCCACCGTCGGCGGCGAGAAGATGACCTTCCTCCTCGGTTCCCGCGAGGTCGCCGGCGACACCGATCTGGACGTCTACTCCGCGAGTTCTCCGCTCGGCACGGCGATCCTCGGCCACAAGACCGGCGAGACCGTCGAGTACGAGACTCCGAACGGCACGTCCGTCAAGGTCAAGATCACCAAGGCCAAGCCGTTCACAGGCTGACCGCCCCGCCGGGCCGGACCCGGCGACATCCCGCTGCCCGCTCGACCACCCGGTCCGGCGGGCAGCGGCGTCTGTGGTCTACCGCACCTGATAGCCACGGTCCGTGAGCGCCCGCACCACGTCGGTGCAGTGCTCGGGGCCCTTGGTCTCACACTCGACCGCGATGTCCACTTCGTCCACGGCGAGGCCGGCGGCCGTTCGCACGTGCGCCACGTCCAGCACGTTCGCCCCGAGGCCGGCCAGGTCCCGGAGCAGTCCGGCGAGGTTCCCGGGGGTGTCCGGCACACGCACGTGCACCTGCAGGTAGCGCCCGGCGGCCACCATGCCGTGCTGGAGCACCTTCATGAGCACCAGTGGGTCGATGTTGCCGCCGGAGAGGATCGCCACGATCGGCCCTTCGTGCACGCCGGGCCGGGCCAGCAGATCCGCGACGCCCGCGGCGCCCGAGGGCTCCACGACCAGTTTGGCCCGTTCGGCGAGTAGGAGCATCGCGCGGTTGAGGTCCTCTTCGCTGACCAGATCCACCTGCCGCACCTCGCGGCGGACGATCTCGAGCGGGATCCGCCCGGGCTCGCCGATCGCGATCCCATCGGCCATCGTCTTCATCGTGGCCAGCGCGACCGGGTGCCCGGCGCTGATCGAGCCCGGGTACGCTGCCGCCCCCTCGGCCTGGACCCCGACCACCTCGATGTGGGTACCGAGGATCTCGTGCAGCGCCGTCGCCACCCCGGCGAGCAGGCCGCCACCGCCGGTGGGCACCAGCACGGTGCGCACGGTCGGGACCTGCTCCGCGATCTCCAGGGCGATCGTGGCCTGGCCGGTCACGATGTCCTCGTGGTCGAACGGGTGGATGACCTCACGTCCGCTCCGCTCCGCCTCCGCCCGGGCCTCCACGAGCGCCTCCCCCACGGTGGCGCCGTGCAGGCGCACCTCGGCGCCGTAACCGCGCGTCGCCGCGAGCTTCGGCAGGGCGGCGCCGACGGGCATGTAGATGGTCGCGGGGATGCCGAGCATCCGTGCGGCGAGGGCCACCCCCTGGGCGTGGTTGCCTGCGCTGGCGGCGAGCACCCCGGCGGCCTTCTGCTCCGGGGACAGCCGGAGCATGCGGGTGTAGGCGCCGCGGATCTTGAAGGAGCCGCCCGTCTGCAGGTTCTCGCACTTGAGCCAGACCTCGGCCCCGGCGATCGCGCTGAGCGCCCCGCTGTACTGGATCGGGGTCCGCTGGATCACGCCCTCGAGCTCGGCCGCGGCTGCCCGGATCCTCGCGAGGTCGACGGTCATGCCGCGGACCTCATGTCTTCGCCGTCACTTCGATGAGGTCAGGATCGGCGCCGTCCGGGTGGTTCAGGTAGTTCATCACCGCATTCACGACGGCCACGATCGGCACCGCGAACAGCGCCCCGACGATGCCGCCGATCAGTGTGCCGGTCGCCACCGCGAGCAGCACCGCGACCGGGTGCAGCTTCAACGCCCGGCTCATCAGGACCGGCTGGAAGAAGTGGCTCTCGAGCTGCTGCACCCCGAGCACGATCACCAGCATGATGAGCGCCCGGAACGGTCCCTGGTCCACGAGGGCCACGGCCACCGCAACGGCGCCGGTGAGCACGGCACCGATGATCGGGATGAACGAGCCGATGAACACCAGGATGCCGAGGGGCAGGGCAAGCGGCACCCCGAGGATCCAGGCACCCAGGCCGATGCCGACACCGTCGATGAACGCCACGACGATCTGGGTCCGCGCATACACACTCAGGCTGGTCCAGCCCCGCATCCCGGCGCCGGCGACCCGTTCCCGCGCGACCCGCGGGAACAGCCGGACGATCCAGCCCCAGATCGTGGCGCCCTCCTTGAGGAAGAAGAAGAGGCAGAACAGGGCGATCAGGGCGCCGGCCAGCACGTGCCCGACGGACGTGGTCACGGACAACGCGCCGGACAGGATCGAGTCGATGTTCGTCGAGAGCTGTTGCTGCAGCGCATCGACGTAGGAGTTGATGGTCTCCTCGCTCAGCGCGAGGGGACCCGAACTCAGCCACGCGATCCCGGTCTCGATCCCGTCCCAGGCGGTGTCGGCCAGGTCGGCGAACCCGCTGACCACCGACCTGCCCGCGAGCGTCAGCAACCCTCCGAGGAACAGGACCACGAGCAACAGGGTGACGACCACCGCCAGCGTCCGCGGCAACCGGACCCGTTGGCTCAGCCAGTTCGTGACCGGGGACAGCAGTGCGGTCAACAGGGCGGCCACGAGAACGGGGATCGCGACGGTCTTGATCTGGACGAGGGCCAGGGCGACGAGCGCCACGGCGGCCACGATCACCACCAGGCGCCAGGACCACGCCGCCGCAGCAGTCACCGGCGGCGGTACCGGCCCCGGGTAGGTCTTCTGCACCGGTGACGTCGGCGCGGCCCCGGCGGTTGGGAGGTTCTGCCCATCGACGTCCTCCGGCACCACCGGGTTAGGTTCAGGAACGTGCCCGACCTCAGGGTCGGCGGCACTGCCGCGATCATCGTTCGACATGGTGTCCTTCCTGGGGTTCCGGACCTCAGACTACGTGCCACCAGGGTGGGAACAGGGCACGTGAGCGCAGTGTTGTGGGTAGTGCGCCGGATCGGCGCAGAGACGGAAACGAGGTACTACGGATGATCTTCGGAGCCCGCATGCGAACGGCCATGGTCAGCCGCGAGGACGCGATGGAAGGCCACGAGCGTCCGCTCTACCAGGTGCCGACGACGCACACCGTGCTCGGCACCCCACTGCAGGGCCCCTGGCCCGAGGGCACCCGGACGGTCTACCTGGCGATGGGGTGTTTCTGGGGCGCGGAGCGGATCTTCTGGCGCCTGCCCGGCGTCGTGACCACGGCCGCCGGATACATGGGCGGCTACTCGCCCAACCCCACCTACGACGAGGTGTGCACCGGCCGCACCGGGCACACCGAGGCGGTCATCGTCGCCTACGACCCGAAGCAGATCTCACTGGAGCGGATCCTGGCGGAGTTCTGGGAGAACCACGACCCCACCCAGGGCAACCGTCAGGGCAACGATGTGGGGACCCAGTACCGCTCGGCGGTCTATTGGAGCGACCCCGCGGACGAAGCCTTGGTGCGCGCCAGCCGGGAGGCGTTCAACGCCGTCGTCCGCGAGCACGGCTTCAGCGACATCACCACGGAGCTCGCGCCGGCCACCGATGCGGGCACCTTCTACTACGCCGAGGGCTACCACCAGCAGTACCTCGACAAGAACCCGGGCGGCTACTGCAACCACGGCCCGAACGGGATGAGCTGCCCGATCGGGATCCTGCGCCAGGACCAGCTGCCGGCTCAGACCGACATCGCACCGCCGTCGGGCTCCTAGCCCGACGCGACGCGCCGCCCGGTTCCGGGTAGCGCGTCGCATCATCAGGACCGAAGCCGAGGTCTGCGGAGGGACCCTCCGGCTACTGTGCTGCCTAACGTCTTCGATGAGGAAAGGCCTCAGGTGGCAGACTCCGCACACTCCGACCGGGTGCTGAGGTTCTCCTCGGCACCGTCCCTCGAGGCGCTACCGGCGGCGATCGACGTCGCCACGTCGACGCCGCCGAACCCGCCACAGGAGATCCAGCAGAAGTTCGTCGGACTCTCCTACGAGGCCGCCTACAGCGAGGCCGAGACCTTCGTCAAGGTGGTCGACGAGATGGCCGTCAAGCACACGGGGTCCGGTGTCGCCGACGCGAACCGCATCATCGACTTCGGGGCAGGCTGGGGCCGGATCTCGCGGTTCCTGCTGGCCAGGACCGCGCCGACCCACATCCATGCGCTCGACGTGGATCCGGAGATGACGGCCCTGGTCAACGTGACGCTGCCCGGCATCAACGCGATGACCGTGGACCCGCTCCCACCCACGGTCCTCGGGCGGGGCGGGTTCGACCTCGCCGTGGCCTTCAGTGTGTTCTCGCACCTGTCCGGCCCAGCGCACGAAGCGTGGGCGAAGGAGTTCGCGCGGGTCGTTCGGCCGGGCGGGGTCGTTGCGATCACGGTCCTGGATGACCAGTTCATGGGCCAGGTCGCCGGTGCCCGGGCGGCCGTGGAGGCCGGCGAGGCGGACGACTTCGCGACGTCGCTGGCGACGACCTTCGAGGACGTCGACGCTGCGCGCGCAGGCTTCGACCGGGGCGAGATCCAGTTCGCCGGCAGCGGCGGCGGCGAGGTTCGCACCGGCGACTACTACGGCTGGGCCGCAGCGCCCGTCGAGTACGTCAAGCGGGTCTGGGGGGCGGCCGGCTTCTCGATCGTGGAGTGGGTGCCCGCCAACGTCCTGTTCCCGCAGGCCCTGGTGATCCTCATCCGTGGTGAGGACACGGTGGACGGCGCCGCCGAGCCGGTCAGCCGGCACGCCACCGCCGGTGCGGTCCCGATGACCCGCCGCGTCCGCGCACAGGTCGGGCGGGTGTTGCGCCGGCTGGGTCTGCGCACGTAGCACAGCACAGCCGAACGGGGCCGCCCGGACCATCTGGTCCGGGCGGCCCCGTTCGGTGTTCGCGTTGTCGATGCCGTCAGGAGGCGCCGATGATGTCCACGACGAAGACCAGGGTGTCGGTGCCCTTGATGCCCGCGCGCGGCATGCCGTTCGGGCCATAGCCCTCGTGCGGGGGGATCGAGACGAGCACCCGGGAGCCGATCGGCTGACCGACGAGGGAGTTGTCCCAGCCGGCGATGACGGCGCCGACGCCGATCGGGAACTGGATCGAGGAGCCGCGGTCGTAGGAGTTGTCGAAGATGCCGCCGCCCCAGATCTGGCCGAGGTAGTTGACGTCGATCGTCTGACCGGCCTCCACGAGGGCGCCGTCACCCTGGCTGATGACCTGGACGGCGAGGTCGGCGGGCGCCGCGTTCTCGGGGAAGGTCAGCGCGGGCTTGTCGCCGAACGAACCGGTGGCGCTGGGCAGGGAAGTCATGGATCCTCTTCTCGGATTCGGTGTCAGTGATCGATGCCAGCCTAAACGCCCGACGGCGGCCCTCGCCCCGGGCGGTGGTGTCACCCGAGCAGGTCGGCGAGCCAGCGCAGCTGCGCTGCGACCTGGAACCCGGCGCCACCCTCGTGGCCGTTGTAGCCGTACACCTCGATCTGCTTCGAGACGGTCGATGGCACGCCCGTGCCCGTGCCGTAGGCGTTGTAGGCCGCGTACACGGTCGACGGCGGGCACACCTGGTCCATCAGCGCCACCGAGTACAGGGCCGGCGCCTGTGCGCGCTTGGCGAGGTTCACGCCGTCGAAGTAGGAGAGGGTCTCCCAGACCCGGTCCACGGCAGGCCGGTGGACGGCGAGGTAGTTGGTGATCTCCGCATACGGCAGGTTCGCCGTGATCTCGACGGCGCGGCGGAAGTACTGCAGGAAGGGTACGTCGATCATCGCGCCGGCGACGTCCGGGACCAGGGCCGCGGCCGCCGTCGCGATGCCGCCACCCTGGCTGCCACCGGAGACGATCACCCGGGCCGGGTCGACCCCGGGCAGCGTGCGTGCGGCGTCCACGGCACGCGCGGCATCGGTGAACACGCGCCGGTAGTAGTACTGGGCCGGGTCCGCGATCCCCCGGGTCAGGTAGCCGGTCGCGGCCGGGTCGCTCCCGACCGGGTCCGGGGTGTCGCCGCCGTTGCCGGTGTAGCCCTGGCCACGGGTGTCCATCTTCAGGTAGGCATACCCGGCGGCGGGCAGCAGCGAGTGCTCGTGGGGCAGTCCACGCCCGCCGCTGTAGCCGATGTAGTTGACGACGATCGGCAGGTCGCCGGCGACGCCCGCGGGGCGGGCATACCAGGCCTTGATCGGGTGCCCGGCGAATCCCGGGAACGTGACGTCGAAGACGTCCACGTGGGTCAGGCCGGAGTCCACCTCGGTGACCTCGACGGGGGTGGTGTGAGCCCGTGCCTCGGCGAGCGTGCCGGACCAGAACTCGTCGAAGTCCGCCGGTTCGGCGACGTCGGGACGGTAGTCGATGAGCTGCGCGAGCGGCAGGTCGAAGAGCGGCATGCGCTTACCGTAGCGGTGCCCACGACACGGGAGGAGACGGCAACGGCGCGCCACCCCGGGTGGGGTGACGCGCCGGTGACGGGCTGCGCTGGGCGCTGAGGATCAGTTGCTGCCGCGAAGGATCGCGAGGATCCGCAGGAACTCCAGGTAGAGCCAGACCAGGGTGATCGTGATCCCGAAGGCGGCCGACCAGGCCATCTTGGCCGGGGCGCCGTTCTGGATGCCCTTGCTGATGGAGTCGAAGTCCCAGATCAGGTTCATCGCGGCCAGGCCGACGGCGAACAGACCGATGATCAGGCCGAGCGGGATGCCGAAGACCTCCACGCTACGCAGGCCGAACCCGTCCATGCCACCGAACACCATCAGGCCGACGTTGACGAGGGAGAACACCACGTAGCTGGCGCCCGCGATCAGCAGGAACCGCGTGAACTTCGGCGTGACCCGCACCTTGCCGCTCTTGAACAGCGCGAGGGTGACGGCGAAGGTGACGAAGGTGGCGAGGACCGCCTGGATGACGATGCCGGGCCACATGGTCTCGAAGACGCCGGAGATCATGCCGAGGAACGCGCCCTCGAACGCCGCGTACGCGATGATCAGCGCCGGGCTCGGGCTCCGCTTGAACGCGTTGACGAGGCCGAGTACGAAACCACCGATGAGGCCGATGAACAGGACCGGCATGCGCATCTCGGCCGGAACGGCGAACCAGGACAGCACGGCGACGCCGATGACGACGGCGAGCACACCCGCCGTCTTCATGATCACGTCGTCGTAGGTGAGCCGGCCGGTCTGCGCCGGGCCGGCGTCCGGGCCGTAGAAGGACTGCTCGACGCTCGCGAACTGCGGCTCGTAGCCCTGGGTGGCGGTCGCGCCGTAGGGCTGCGCGTTCGGCTGGCCGTAGCCGGGCTGCGCCTGCTGACCGTACGGGTTCACCGGTGCGTGGTTCGGCTTGCTCTTGCCGAACTCCGCGGAGTTCGTGAAGAAGGGATTTGCCATTCGTTGCCTCCGAAGGTCGCGCCGCCCCGGCCGCCGCCGCGGCCGGCCCGACGTGCATGGGCCGTCATCTCCCATCCTAGGGGCACGCGCCCGGCGGACCGGCGGGTGATCCAAAGATGGTTCCATCCGTAGAACGCCCGCGTCCGCGCGCGTGTTCCCGAACGGCACGTCCCGTTCGGCGATCTCCACCGATCGGATGAGGCCCTCACCCGACCGGGCGAGGGGAGGTCGCCCGAAGATCCGTCTACCGCAGGTGGGCGTGGCACGCGGGAAGTCCTAGCGTTGAGCCCAGCACCACAACCGTCGACCCGGAAGCGAGGCTGGCCCGATGATCGAGGCCCACGGCCTGACCAAGAAATACGGCGACAAAGTCGCCGTCAACGACATCTCCTTCACCGTCAACCCCGGTCGGGTGACCGGGTTCCTCGGGCCGAACGGCGCCGGGAAGTCCACCACCATGCGCATGATCGTCGGCCTGGACCGGCCCACCCATGGCTCGGTGACCGTCAACGGCAAGCCCTACGTCCAGCACCGCGCCCCGCTGCGCGAGGTCGGGGCGCTGCTCGAGGCGAAGGCCGTGCACTCCGGCCGCAGTGCGACCAACCACCTGCGTGGCCTGGCCGCGACGCACGGCATCGCCAAGGCCCGGGTGCACGAGGTCATCGATATGACCGGCCTGGCCGCCGTGGCGGGCAAGCGCGTGGGCGGCTTCTCCCTCGGGATGGGCCAGCGGCTCGGGATCGCCGCCGCGATGCTCGGCGACCCGCGCACCCTGATCCTGGACGAGCCGGTCAACGGCCTCGACCCCGAGGGCGTGAAGTGGGTGCGCACCATGGTGCGCTACCTGGCCGACGAGGGCCGGACCGTGTTCCTGTCCTCGCACCTGATGAGCGAGATGGCGATCACCGCCGACGAGCTCATCGTGATCGGACGGGGTCGGATCATCACCACCGGCGCCGTCCAGGACGTGATCGACGCCGTGACCAAGTCGAGCGTGCGGGTCCGCTCGCCGCAGGCCGAGGACCTCGTGGCCCGGCTGCAGGGCGCGGACGTGACCGTCACCTCCCTTGAGCCGTCGCTGCTGAAGGTGGACGGCCTCTCGGCCGAGCAGATCGGTGAGGCGGCCGCCGCCGGTGGGTTCGTGCTGCACGAGCTCACCCCGATGCGGGCCTCGCTCGAGGAGGCCTACATGACCCTGACCGCAGACGACGTGGAGTACCACTCCCACGGCGCCGGCGAGGAGACCGCACCCGCCGTCGTCGCCGAGACCGAAGGGGCGAACCGATGACCGCCACCACCGCCACCGCGCCCGTGACCCCCACCGAGGCGAACGGCTACCACCTGAACTTCGCGCGCATCCTGCGCTCGGAGTGGATCAAGTTCACCAGCCTCCGGTCCACCGTCTGGGTGGCCGTCGTGACCGTCGGGGTCATGGTCGGCTTCAGCTTCCTGATGGGCTTCGGGATGACGCAGATCGCCCAGGGCGGCGGAGGCATGGAGGAGGCGGGCTTCGGGGGTACGGGCACCGTCATCGGCACCAGCGTCGCCTCGTTCGGCTACTACTTCGGCCAGATCGTCGTCGCCGTCCTGGGCGTGCTGATCGTCACCGGTGAGTACTCGACCGGCCAGATCAAGTCCACGCTCACCGCTGTCCCCACCCGGCTGCCCGTGCTGGCGGCCAAGGGCGCGATCGTCGCGATCACCTCCTTCGTGCTCGGCGCCGTCGGGGTGGCGATCGCCGTCCTGGTCACCACGCCGATGCTCTCCACCTACGACCTCCAGGTGGACCTGAGCGACTCGGCCAGCCTGCAGAGCCTGCTCGGCGTGCCGCTGTACATGACGGCTATCGCCCTGTTCGCCTTCGCGATCGGCACCCTGATGCGGCACGCGGCCGCCGGGATCGCGACCGTCCTGGGAATGCTCCTGCTGCTGCCGATCCTCGGCTCGATCCAGATCCAGTGGATCCAGGACATCGCCCCCTACCTGCCCGGTGCCGCCGGCGAGCGGATCATCATCGGTGAGCAGCTCGGTGCGGTCCTGACCCCCTGGCAGGGCTTCGGGGTCCTCATGATCTGGGTGGTCGCCGCGCTGGCGGCTGCCGCAGTGCTCCTGCGTCGGAGGGACGCCTGAGCACTCAACCAGAGGAGGCGCCGGTGGGAGATCTCCCGCCGGCGCCTCCGGCTGTGTCCGCATCCACCAACGGGCGAGCCTCCCGCCGGGTCGGCGCTGACCAGGTCGAGGTTCCGTTCACGGAGCTGCATGCCCGCCGGCTCGGACCGATCCGCCGCTACTTCGCAGCCCACCCGGTGGCCATGGATCGGGTGGTCGTCGCCTGGTTCCTGGTTCCCGCGCTCATCACCGAGTTCTTCGTCGAGTCGGACGGGATCGTCCTCGCCGTGCTCGCCGTGCTCGGCGGCGTCGCCCTGTTCTGGCGGCGGCACACCCCGCTCCGGGTCCTCGCCGCGCTGACCACCCTCGCGGTGATCGCGATCGGCGCAACCGGCTCCAGCGGCGGCTTCGAGCTCGCACTCGCGTTCGCCATCTACGCGGTGGCCACCCGCTACCCACCACGGATCGCCTGGCTCGCGCTGATCGCGGCGAACGCCGCGGTCTCGGCGGCCCTGCTGATCTGGGGGCAGCTGGCCGGCCTGGATCCCGAGCTCACTCCGCTCGCCAACGCGCTCGCCGGCATCATCGTCACCGCCGGGTTCACCCTGGTGGCCCTCGCGATCGGCACCAGCGTGGGCAACCGACGCGACCATGTGCAGCGCCTGATCGATCGCGCGAACCAGTTGGCCCTCGAGCGGGACCAGCGGGAGCTGCTCGCCGCGGCCACCGAACGCGCCCGGATCGCCCGGGAGATGCATGACGTCGTCGCGCACAGCCTGTCCGTCATGATCGCCCTGGCCGACGGCGCCGGAGCAAGCCTCACCCGGTCCCCCGAACGCAGCGCGGAAGCGCTGCGGGAGCTGTCCGGCACCGGCCGTGCCGCGCTGGCGGACATGCGGCGCATCCTCGGCGTGCTGCGCGAGGACCCGGCGGAACGTGCGGTGCCAGGTTCAGCAGGGTCCGGAGGGTCCGGAGGGTCCGACGCCGCCTCCGAGGCTGCCGGGTCCGACGGTGACGCCGCTGCCCTGCCGATGGCTCCGCAACCGGGCGCACCCGCGCTCAGTGACCTGGTCGCCAGGTTCCGGGCCACCGGGCTGCCGGTGCACCTGACCTTCACCGGGCCGGCGCTGCCGGATGATGCCGGGCTCCAGCTGACGGTCTACCGGATCGTCCAGGAGGGCCTGACGAACGTACTCCGGCACGCACCGGGAGCGTCCTACATCTCGGTCACGATCGCGCGCCGCGACAACGCGGTCACCGTCAGCGTGCGCAATGATGCCGGGAGCGGGCAGACCGGGCCTGCCGGCAGTGGCAAGGGCCTGGTCGGGATGCGGGAGCGGGCCGCCGTGTACGACGGGACCGTCGAGGCGGGCCCCGATGCCGGCGGCTGGCGGCTGCGCGCGGTGCTGCACTTCGAACGGAAGGACGAGGACTCATGACGGGAATCTCGGTGCTGCTGGTCGACGACCAGTCGCTACTGCGGATGGGGTTCCGCCTCGTCCTCGAGGCAGAGGATGACATCACCGTCGTCGGGGAAGCCTCCGACGGCGCCGCCGGGGTCAGCATGACCCACTCGCTGCGCCCCGACGTGGTGCTGATGGACGTCCGGATGCCGGGCGTGAACGGCATCGAGGCGACCGCAGCCATCGTCGCCGAGCAACCGGACACGAAGGTGATCATTCTCACCACGTTCGATCTGGACGAGTACGCGTTCGCGGGGCTACGGGCCGGCGCCAGCGGGTTCCTGCTCAAGGACACCGAACCGGCCGAACTGGTCGGCGCGATCCGCACGGTGGCTTCCGGGGATGCCGTCGTCTCCCCCAGGATCACGCGGCGAATGCTGGAGATGTTCGCCACCCAGATGCCGGAGGGGGCGGCCGGCGACGCCTCCGGCGCGGCCGCCGCCGCCGCCGATGGGCCTCTCTCGGACCTGACCCACCGCGAACACGAGGTGCTCCTGGCGATCGCGGAGGGCCTGTCGAACGGGGAGATCGCCGAACGACTGTTCGTGTCCGAGGCGACAGTAAAGACGCATGTAGGTAAAGTGCTGGCGAAACTGGGGCTACGCGATCGCGTCCAGGCCGTGGTCTACGCCTACGAGACCGGTCTGATCCGTCCCGCCTGATCCGTAACCGAGTGGCAGTCAAGGAAGGACATCGATGAGTGAGGAGTCCCGGCGGGGACCGGTGGGCGTGCGCGAGGCCGGGCCTGAGGATTCCGAGTTCCTGGTGGACATGCTTCTCGAGGCGTTCAACTGGCGGGGCGAGGAGCGGTTCACCCGCAAGCAGATCCTGAAGGACAAGTCGACCTCGCTGTATGTGGCCGGCTGGCAGCGCGCGGGGGACCTCGGCGTGATCGCCGTCGACCTCGCCGGCCCGAGCGGACTGCAGATCCCGATCGGTGCCGCCTGGCTGCGCCAGTTCCCGGCCCGCAACCCTGGCTACGGGTTCGTCGCCGAGGACGTGCCCGAACTGTCGATGGCGGTGGTGCCGCACCAGCGTGGCCGCGGCATCGGCACCGGTCTGGTCCGCTCCTTGATGGCCAAGGCACGCGACCAGGGCATCCGCAGGATCAGCCTGAGCGTCGAGGACGGCAACCCCGCACTGCGGCTGTACAAATCGCTCGGCTTCACCGAGGTCGGGCGCAATGGGGACGCGACCACCATGGTGGCCACGCTCGACTCCTCGAGTCAGGTCGTCGGGAAGTAGACCACCCGCAGGTCCCGGCCGAGGACGACCTCGAAGCGGCCGATGACCTGGTTGGACTCCCCGACGAGGTACACGACGTGCGTGCTGCCCGCGCGCTCCTGCGGCAGTTCGAGCACGTAGTACCGGCCCGTCGCGCGGGCCACCGACGCGAACACGGCGAGCTCGGTGTCGCTCGCGTTCACGCCGCCGCTGAGCTGCTCGAGTGCCTCCCACTCCTCGTTCAGCGCCAGGCGCAGGAACCGATCCACCGCCCCGGTCGGTGAGTTCAGCCCGATCCCCGAGTCCCGCACGATGTCTGTGCCGGCGCGCTCGACGGCCCACACCGCCGTCAGCCCGTCGTCGCCCCAGCCGATCAGGAACTCGGCTTCGGCCTCGCGGGTGGCACCACCGCGCTGGGTGATCGTGGTGACGAGCCCGACGGCGGCGACCGGCCGGGAGTCCTCCTCACCGACGACCGTGGCGTCGGTGATCTCGACGCTCACACCGGTCGGCGTGGTCGGGGACTGCGTCGCCAGGCGCACGAGCTCGGCGCCGGTCGCGGCTGCGAACGCCTCCACCTGGTCGCCCAGCGCCAGGGCCTGGTCGAGCTCGGCGACGGCGACCGTCGGGGTCGCCCCCGCCGGGATGATCGTGGTGGCGTCGTCGCCGGAGACCAGGAACGCTCCGTACAGCTCGGTGAGCAGGGTCTGCAGGTCGGCCGCAGGGCCGTCCGGGTCGACGGCGGGGGTCGGCTCCGGGCCGAGGGCGGCGGTCGGTGAGTTGGCACAGCCGGTCAACGCGGCCAGCCCGGCCACTACGACCACGGCGACGCGCGCCATCGAGGAGCGCCTGAGGCCCATCGGTGTTCTCCCCCATATGATCGGACGCGTCATCGACGGACACGCGAGCCCAATCTAGCCGGTCCGCCGCACGGTTCGAACTGACACGAGTCCCGGGGGAGGTACATGACCGAGCAGCGCATCCAGCCGCCGCCCGAGATCCCCGGCTACGTCTACAAGTACCCGATCGGGCACGGCGGGTTCTCGGACGTGTACCTGTACCAGCAGTTGATGCCGCGCCGGGACGTGGCGATCAAGGTCCTCCGCACCGATGCGCTGACCGACGCGAGCAGGCGCCAGTTCAGCGCCGAAGCGAACCTGATGGCGCGGCTGTCCAACCACACCAACATCGCCTCGATCTACTCCTCGGACGTGGACGGCGACGGTCAGCCCTACCTGGTGATGGAGTACTGCTCGGGCGGCAGCCTCGGCGAGCACTATCGGAACTTCCCGTTGTCCGTGAAGGACGTGCTCACGCTCGGCGTGCGGCTGAGCAGTGCGCTCGAGGCGGCGCACCGCGCCGGGATCGTCCACCGCGACATCAAGCCGGCGAACATCCTGCTCACCGAGTACGGCGTGCCGGTCCTGTCCGACTTCGGCATCTCCACGATCGACGAGGACTTCCCGGACGCCACGATCGCCCGGGCCCAGGTGTACGCGACCGTGGGGGCGGGGTCCGCGGACATCGACACGTCGGACTCGATCGGGCTGAGCCTGCCGTGGGCGGCACCGGAGACGCTCGCCGAGCCGCCGACGTCCGACACCCGGTCCGACCGGTACTCGTTGGCCGCCACGCTGTACTCACTGCTCGAGGGCAGGTCCCCGCACGAGGTGCCCGGCGGTCCGAACGGCGCCTCGCACCTGACCGGGCGGATCCACACGGGTTTCGTCGCGCAGATGCAACGTTCCGACGTGCCCCCTTCACTGCGGGCGCTGCTCCGGCGGGGCCTGTCCTACGACCCGGACGCCCGGTTCGACAGCTCCATCGCGATGGCCCAGGCGTTGCAGGACGTGCAGCGCGAGCTGGGATTCGAGGTCACCCCGCTCGAGGTGCCGAAGGGAGCGACGCCGGCCCCCGAGCCGCCGGATCCGGGCGAGACCAGGATGCGCCCACGGGCCGCGCACGAGGTGGTGCGGATGCCCGTGCCGGAGGGCCACCACACGCTCGCCCCCGGTGAGGTCCTGCCGGACCCTGATCCTGCCCCGGCCGCCGGCCCACTGCCGTCGACCGCGGCGGCGCCGTCGGCACCCACCGCAGGCACGGGGTCGGCGCCGTCGACACCCACGGCAAGCACCGCGTCGGCGCCGTCAACACCCCCTGTAGCGACGCCGTCGGCCGTCCCGCCCGCGGCCCCCTACGGCTACGGAGCCCCCGGCGCCACCCCGCCGGCACAGCGCGAGCTGTACCGACCGCAGCCCGCACCCGTCCGCCCGAACCCGGCCCCCGCCGTCGGCCCCAACCCTCCGAACCACGGCGGTCCGCAGGCCGCCCCACCCCACCGCGGGCCGGGCCAGGGCGCGCACCCGAGCGGTCTCAGCCACCCGAACCAGTACCGGACGCCGGACGCCCCGCCCGACCCGGGCCGCTACGCCGTCTCCGCCCCGTGGCAGGGCGCGACCGGGCAGTCGTCGGGCGGCTACGTCGGCGGGTTCGTCGGCACCCCGAGCCGCGGGCGGGGCCGGGCCGTCCTGATCGTCATCGGCATCGTCCTGGTCATCGCCGCCATCGGCTTCGCGGCCTGGCGGCTGTCCCGCCCGGAACCACCGGCGAGCTTCGACGGGCGGGCCATCGACAACGTCGAGGTCGCGCCCAACAACGGCGGCGCGTTCGTCGTCACGGTGCCCGCAGGCCTCACCGATCCCGAGGACGTCGAGTTCCGCGTCATCGATCCCGGCGCCGGCGACCCGGTGGGCGACGGCGACGACGTGACGGTCTCGACGGACTACTCGGGCTGGTACGACCAGATCGAGATCACCCTCAACCCGACCGAGACGCTGTCCTACGGGGCCGAGGTCACCATGCCGCGCGACGACCTCATCGCCGCCCTCGGCGACGACGTGCCGGACCTGCGCGAGGGCATGATCCTGCTGGTGGCAGCGCCCGAGGCGTACTTCGTCAACGTGGCCCCGCAGCTCGAGGTGAACTCGAGTTCGGCCCAGCTGGTGCTCGTCCTGATCGTCGAGTCCTGAGCGTGCCCCCACAGGGACTCGAACCCTGACTGTGCCGATTTTAAGTCGGCTGCCTCTGCCGATTGGGCTATGGGGGCCGGCGGCACCGCGAGTCTAACTGCGCACTCGCGGGGTTCCCGGGGACCCGCCCGCGGCCCTACTTCCCGGCCGCGGGCCGCTTGCCCGAGCTGGCCGCCGCGGCCTGGAACGCCTCCCGCGGGGTCTGCAGGCTGCCGAGTGCGACCGTCTCCCGGCTGAACACCAGGGCCATCGTCCAGTCCAGCACGATGCGGGCCTTGCGGTTCAGGGTCGGCATCGCCCACATGTGGTAGGTCCGGTGCATGAACCAGGCGACCGGTCCACGGAACTTGATGCCGAAGATCTGCGCGACGCCCTTGTAGAGGCCGAGCGAGGCGACCGTGCCGATGTTCTTGTGCGAGTACTCCTCGAGAGGCTCACCGGTGAGGTGCCGGACGATGTTGTCGCCGAGGTGGTGGGACTGGCGCACGGCGTGCTGCGCGGTCGGCGCGCAGAACTTGCCGGGCTCACCGGTCGAGAGGTCGGGCACGGCGGCGTTGTCGCCCGCGGTCCAGGCGCCCGCGACCACGGTGCCGTCGACGTCCGCGACCTGCAGGGTGGCCAGCGCGCGCACCCGGCCCGCCTCGTCGAGCGGGAGGTCGGAGTTGGTCAGGACCGGGTTCGCCTTCACACCGGCCGTCCAGACGAGCGTGTCCGAGTCGAACTCGTCCCCGTCGGAACACACGATGTGGTTGTCGACGGCGGAGTTCAGGAACGTGTTGATCTTGATCTCGATGCCGCGCCCGCGCAGCTGCTCCAGGGCGTAGCCGCCGAGCTCCTCGCCGAGCTCGGGCAGGATCCGGTGGGTGCCCTCGATGAGCACGAACCGCACGTCCTGCATCCGGATCGAGTCGAAGTCCTTCACGGCCTGGCGGACCATGTCCTCGACCTCGGCGATCGCCTCGATCCCGGCGAAGCCACCGCCCACGAACGTGAACGTGAGCATCCGCTTGCGGGCCTCGGGGTCCCAGGTGGAAGCGGCGACGTCGAGCTTGTTCAGGACCCGGTTGCGCAGCGCGATCGCTTCCTCGATCTGCTTGAACCCGATCCCGTTCTCGGCCAGTCCGGGGATCGGCAGCACCCGGGCAACGGCCCCGAGAGCCAGGACCACCTGGTCGTAGGAGATCTCGTAGGGCTCACCCTCGGTGGGGTTGATGGTGGCGCGCCGGTTCGCGTGGTCCAGTGCGGACACGGACCCGGACAGCAGGGTGCTGCCGCGCAGCAGACGACGGTGCGGCGCGACGACGTGCCGTGGCTCCAGCGAGCCCGCGGCGGCCTCCGGCAGGAACGGCTGGTAGGTCATGTACGGTCGCGGGTCAACCATGACGATGGCCGCCTCGCGTCGTCCGAGTCGCTTGCGGATCTGCCTCGCCGTGTACAGGCCCACGTAGCCGCCGCCCAGGATGAGAATCCTGGGCACCTTGCGGGTGCGGCCGGCCGCGGACGTGAACGTGGGCATGGTGGCGCTCATGCGTTCAACCTTAGAGCGGATCGACCCCGTCGGCAGTGTGTGATTGCGCACCACCGGACCCGTCCCGGCAGCGCGCCAGGACATCGTCGAGCATCGCCTCGGTGAGCCGTCCGGTGAAGGTGTTCTGTTGGGAGACGTGATAACTGCCGACGACGGCGATCTCGCGTCCGCCGCTGCCGTTACGTCCCGGGCCGGTCGCCCGGGCGCCGGACGTGGTCGCCGGCGCGCCCGGGGTGGTGACCCGTGCGGTGACCCCGTGCCCGAAGCTGGGCCGCGGCCGCGGGATGCCCCAGCCGAGATCGGACAGCGCCGCGAACGTGGCCTGCCAGGCGATGCCGCCGAGGGCGAGGATCGCGGTGAGCCCGTCGGACAGCAGGTCGAGTTCGCGGTGCAGCCAGGGCGCGCACGCGTGCTTCTCGTCGGGTGTCGGCTTGTTGTCCGGTGGGGCGCACCGCACGGTCGCGACCATCCGCGCCCCGTGCAGCTCCAGCCCGTCCCCCGCCGCGACGGACGTCCCCTGGGTCGCGTAGCCGGCCCGGTGCAGGGCCGCGAAGATCCAGTCCCCGGACCGGTCCCCGGTGAACATCCGCCCGGTGCGGTTCGCCCCGTGCGCCGCGGGTGCCAGGCCCACGATCAGCAGGGTGGGCTCGGGGTCCCCGAGGCTCGCGGCGGGACGGCCCCAGTACGGCTGGTCCGCGAACGCCCGTCGTTTCGTGCGGGCCACGTCCTCGCGCCAGGAGACCAGCCGCGGGCAGGCCGAACAGACGCTGCTGCGGGCGTCGACCTGGGCCAGGGTGGCGCGCTCGGCGAGCCGCACGACGTCCGCGGGAGTCCGTGCCCGCGGGGTGCGCGCGGAGGCCGGATCACCGGGCCACCCGGACCCGGGCGGGACCGGAGAGGTGAACGGCTCACCTGTGATCGGGTGGGGCAGCGCCTCCCCCACCGGGCCCACGGGCTCAAGCCTCCGGGTCGGTGACGTCCGCGACCTGGGCGCCGAGAACCCGAATGGCATCGTCGCCGTCGACCGTCGCGGCCACTCCGAAGGCGCCACCGCCGATCGAGATCTGCCGCCCGGCGACCCGCTCGTCGGCGATCACCGGCCACGCGGTGCTGGCGCCGAACGGCGTGATCGTGCCGCGCTCGTATCCCGTGACCTCGAGGGCCCTGGTGGCGTCCGGCATGGAGAGCCGGTTCACGCCGAGCAGGGCGCGCAACTTCGGCCACGAGATGGTCCGGTCCCCGGGTACCAGGACGAACAGGTAGTCACCGGAGGCCCGACGGACCACCATCGTCTTGACGATGTCCCCCGGCTCCACGCCGCGGGCCGCGGCAGCCTCGGCGAGCGAACCGACCCGTCCGTGGGTGGTCACCGTGAACGGGATGCCGGACGCCTCGAGCGCGTCGATCGCCGGCGTGTGAGGGGCGTCGGTCATCCACTCACCTTAGCCACGACAGTGGACGGCCCGGGCCGTCGCGGGTACGTGCCCGGCCCCACCCGGCTGACCTCGTCCTGCCACATCAGAAGGGTGGTGGTGCGTCGGGTGGCTGTGGTGGGTGGAGGGTGTCGTTGATGATGTGGCCGAGGAAGGTCGTGGTCTCGTCGCGTTCGCGGCGGTAGCGCAGCCCGGCCGGGGTGGTCCACTCGAACACGCCGGGCTCGGTCTGCTCGACCTCGAAGGCGCCGTGGGTCTTGACGTTGTGGTCCCGACCGCACAGCGGCGACAGGTTGTCGTGAGAGGTCCGCCCACCGGAGGGGTCGCCGGGCTCCTCGGAGCCCTCCGGCGCCTCGACCCAGGGGACGTTGTGGTCCAACTGGCAGCCGCCCGCGGGGCGGGAGCAGCAGGGCCGCACGCAGGTGCGGTCCCGGGCCACGATGTGATCGGCCAACGCCTGCGTGGGCCGGTACCGGGTGTGCCCGAGGTCCAGGACCGTGTCCGAGAGTGGGTCGGTGACCAGCCGCCGCCAGATCCCACCCGCCGCGATCGCCCGCGCCGTGGCCGGGGTGATCGGCCCATACCCGGCCAGGATCGGCACCGACTCCGGGTCGATCGAACGAGTCGGCGGATCCGGATGATCCGCATGCGGATCCACCGGCGGCACAGGAGTCCCGCCGGGCTGCCGGGGCATAGCGGAGTTCGGGCACAACGGATCCCGACACCGATGCCTCGTGGGCGCACCGGTCGGGGGCGCACCGGTCGTGGGCGCAGCCGCACCGGGGGTGGCATGCGTGCCGGCTTCGGTGGCGGCCGCAGGTGGGCTGTCCGGGACCGCTCCACCGGCAGCCGCGGGTGGGCTGTCCGGGATCGCTCCACGGGCAGCCGCGGGTGGGCGGTCCGGGGCAGAGTTCTGGCCCGCAACCGTGACCGTGTCCCGGTCCGCGAGGGCGTCCGGGGGCAACAGGTGCTCGATCGCGACGATCACGTGGATCTCCGGGCGGCGCCCACCGACCGTCGCAGCCAACGAAGTCCCATCGGGGAACTCACCGGTGGCCAATGCGTGGGAGCCGACCCCGGCGAGGGTGTCGAATCGCAACTGATCCAGGGTCCGGTCATCACCCTCGGCCTTCGCGGCCCGGGCCGCCGCGTCCAGCGCGATATCCAACGCCAACACATCCGGGGCAGGTCCCTCAATCCACATCGACGCCGCCCCATCCGGCAACGCCCGAGGGCGGGTGACCTTACGCCCACGCGCCCTGAGTTGGGCACGTTCATGGGCGCCTTCAGGATCAACACTGATCAGCGCCTTCGCGACATCACGCCGCAACTGCTGCGGCGTGCGACCCGGCGCCTTGGGCAACACCAGGTCCTCGACCGCCATCGCGGCCTGCCACGGCACCTCATGCAACGCCTCGACCATCGCCTTCGCCTTCGCCGCATCGATGCGACCCAGCCGCAACTCGATACCGGTCTTGGCCAGGACCGTGGTCAGCATGATGCCCTGCCGGACCAACGACAAACACTCATTCCTCGGCGCGGTCAACCGGATCGAGAGCTCCTCCCCCGCGGTGCTCGCCTCCCCATCGGTCACCAACGCCAACCCCGGCTGGTTCATCGTGGCCCGCTCCGCCAGGATCGCCGCCGCCCTCGTCAACGTCTCCTGCGCGGCCGCCTGCACCCGACGCGCCGCGGCCGCGACCTCCACCAACGTCGCATCATCAACCTCATCCAGATCCAACGCCTGGATACGTGTCAGCAACGCCGGCGTCGGGAGCATCTGCGCCAGCCGGGCCGCCTCCGGCAGCGCCTCCCACGCCGCCACCATCGCCGTCAGAACGGTCTCCAAGGTGGACTTCTCCGAGGCCAGCCGCACCCGGACCGAGCCCGGCTCGGCAGGCCAGAACTGCACCCGTGAGGAGCCCCCGCCCTCGCTCGGGGCCGCACCGCCCGCCTGATCCCGCGCCATACCCAGAACACTATGACCGACCACCGACAACACCCCCAAACCCCTGTGAATCCGGGGAAAACGAGCAGGCGATGGAGGCGCGCGGACCGTGCCACGCAGAGTCGATCAGCTGACCCGACGTCGCTGCTCGAGGTCGGCCTGGACTCAGGTGGCCGCGGGCTGCACACGTCGACTCGCCAGCGTCCCAGCCGAGCCCGAGCTTGTCGAAGATCGACGACGTGGGTGGTCGATGATGCGCTCCGGGACCACCAGCACGGCGGCCAACCCTCCGGGCGCTGGAGTCCGTGTAGCCACGGCCTCAGACCAGCATGCTCACCGGCTCCTCGACGACCCGGGTGAATGCCTCCAGCCAGCGCGCCGCCAGGGTGCCGTCTGCGACCCGGTGGTCCACGGACAGCGTGCAGGTCATCACGGTGGCCACGCCCAGGGCACCGTCGGTGACGACCGGCCGCTGCTCGGCCACGCCGACGGCGAGGATCCCCGCGTGCGGCGGGTTGATGATCGCCGCGAACTCCCGCACACCGTAGCTGCCGAGGTTGGAGACGGTGAACGAGCCGCCCTCGAGCTCGTCCTGGCGCAGCCGCCGCTCGCGCGCCCGGGTAGCCAGGTCGGCGATCGCGGTGCTGAGCTCGCGCAGACGCATCCGTTCCACGCCCCGGACCACCGGCGTGTACAGCCCGTGGTCGGTGGACACGGCCACGGCGATGTCCACCCCGGCGAAGGTGCGCACCGCGTCGTCGGTCCAGATGGCGTTCAGGTCCGGCACCCGTTCGTGCGCGGCGGCGACTGCTCGGACCACGAGGTCGTTCACGGACACGCGGTGACCACCGTCGGCGTTGATCCGACGGCGCAGGTCCAGCAGCGCATCGACGCGGACCTCCGCGGTCAGGTAGTAGTGCGGCACGGTGGCCTTGGACTCCGCGAGGCGTCGCGCGACGGCACGCCGCATCCGGGTGTGCGGGACGTCGGTGAAGGCAGCGGCTGGTGTTCCGGTCCGGTCAGGCCCGACGGCGGTCGCCCGCTCGTCCCGGACGGCGTCCGTGGTCGCTGCGGTGCTCGCGGCACTCGCCGCACTCGCGGCGGCCTCGACGTCCCGGCGCACGATGCGCCCGCGCGGCCCGGAGCCGCGCAGTACGGCGAGGTCGAGGCCCTGGTCGCGGGCCAGCTTGCGGGCGAGGGGGCTGGCGAAGACCCGACCACCCGGGCCCACTCCGCCGTCGGGCGTTGCGTCCCCCTGCCCCACCTGCGCGAGGAACGCCGCCAGCACGGCGTCGTCCTCACCGGGGGCGAGCAGCACCGCGATGGGTGCGCCGACGTCGACCGTCGCTCCCGCGGCCACGAGCCGGCGTCCGAG
This sequence comes from Occultella gossypii, assembly GCF_019947135.1. Classification (GTDB taxonomy): domain Bacteria; phylum Actinomycetota; class Actinomycetes; order Actinomycetales; family Beutenbergiaceae; genus Occultella; species Occultella gossypii. Next base: position 377,393 of record NZ_JAGSHT010000010.1, read on the forward strand.
CACGCCGTCGGACTCGGCCTGGTACTCCACCACCGCCTTCTCGGTCTCGATCTCGGCGAGCGGCTGGCCGACGCTCACGCCCGTGCCCTCCGCGACGAGCCAGGTTGCCAGCACCCCCTCGGTGGTGTTCGCGAGGACCTCCGGCATCCGCACGAGGGTGGGCATCGCTCACACCTCCATCGTGGCGACGCGCTCGAGGGCGGCGAGCACCTCGTCGGTGCGGGCGATCGCGGCACGCTCGAGGACCTTGGAGATGCTCGGGGACGCCTCGGAGCCATGCACGCGCTGCACGGGCTGGTCGAGCCAGTCGAAGAACCGCCTGTTGATCTCATCCGACAGCCAGCCGCCGTAGGACGTGCCGACCGCGCCCTGCTCGACGATCAGCACCGTGTTCGTCTTGCGGATGGACGCGCCGACCGTCTCCCAGTCGAGGCTGGCCCGGTCGAGCCAGCGCAGGTCGATCACCTCGGCGTCGATGCCGTGCTGCTCGACCGCCTCGAGGGCGTGGTTGACCATGCTCAAGTAGCTCAGCACCGTGACCGCACTGCCCTCCCGGCGTACCGACGCCCGGCCGAGCTCGATGCGGTAGTCGAGGTCGTCGACGGGCACCTGGCCGGTGGTCGGGTACAGGTCCACGTGCTCCAGCACGAGCACCGGGTCATCCAGCGTGAGGGCGGTGTTCATCAGGCCGATGTAGTCGAACGGGGTGGACGGCGCCACGATCCGCCAGCCAGGGCTGGTCGCGTAGATGCCGGCCGGGTCCATCGAGTGCTGGGAACCGTAGCCGCTGCCCGCGGCGACCTTCGTGCGCAGCACCAGGGGGACCGCGCTGGTGCCGCCGAACATGTGCCGCGCCTTGCCGATCTGGTTGAAGACCTGGTCGGCCGCCACCCACATGAAGTCGGGATACATGAACTCCACCACCGGGCGGAACCGGCCGTCCAGGGCGATGCCGCCGCCGAGCCCGGCGAACGCGTTCTCCGAGATCGGGGTGCCCAGGACCCGGCCCGGGAACCGCGCGGGCAAGCCCTTGGTGACGCCGTTCGTGCCGCCGGCGAGCTTGTGCACGTCCTCGCCGAGCACCACGTACCGCTCGTCGGTCTCCATGCGGCGGCCCATGACGGCGGCGGCGCACTCGACGAGGCTGCGCTCGGTGAGCTCGCCGGTGTATCCGGCCAGTTCCAGCGTGCGGCCACCGTCGAGCTCGCGGGCATCGCCCCGGACGCCGACGTCCACGAAGGTGCGCTCCGGCCACAACCCGGGCCGGATCCGGCGGCTGCCGGGCTTGCCGTCCGGGTCCGCCTCGAGCAGATCGGCGGCGACCTCGGCCATGGCGCCGGTGGCCTGCTCGCGCACGGCCGCGTCGTCGGTGAGCAGGCCCCGGGAGGTCATCTCGGTGGCGACGCGCGCGAGCGGGTCCCGCGAGCGCCAGGCGGCCTCCTCGTCCTTGCTGCGGTAGCCGAACGCGCTGCCCGGGTAGGCGCCGTTCTGGTGGAAGAACCGGTAGACCTCCGCCTCGATCACGGCCGGTCCGTTGCCCGCGCGCAGGTGCGCGAGGGCCTGCGCGGTGGCGAGGTGCACGGCGAGCGGGTCCATCCCGTCCACCCGCCAGGCGGGGATCCCGAAGCCGGGCCCGCGCCCGGACAGCCGCGGCTCCCCGGTGGCCTCGGCGACACTCGTCGACACCGCGTAGAGGTTGTTCTCGATGAAGAAGCACAGCGGCAGGTCCCAGGCGGCGGTGAGGTTCATCGATTCCAGCACCGACCCGATGTTCACGGCGCCGTCGCCGAAGTAGGAGAACGTCACGTCATCGGTGCCGGCGTGCCGCTGCGCCCAGGCGTTGCCCGCGGCGAACGGCACTCCCCCGCCGACGATCGCGTTCGTACCGAGCGCACCGGCCTCGTGCCACTGCAGGTGCATCGACCCGCCGCGGCCGCTGCAGAAGCCGGGGGCGAGGCCGAGGATCTCCGCGAGGGTGCGGCTCAGCACGGTGCGGATGTCGGCGGTGACGAGCGCGGCGAGGTCGAGGCTCGGGCTGACGTGCGAGATCGCCTTCGCGAGGAACTGGTGGTGGCCGCGGTGCGACCCGTTCACGCCGTCGGAGGTGCGCAGCCCGACGATGGATCCGACGGCGCCGCCCTCCTGCCCGATGCTCGAGTGCGCCGGGCCGTGCACCAGGCCCGCGCCGGCGAGTTCCAGCACGGTCTCCTCGAACGCCCGGATCAGGTGCAGCTGGCCGAGCATCGTCGCCAGCAGCGCCGGGTCCGCGTCGTCCCAGTCCTGCGGCGTGCTCCGCACCTCGAGCCACGGGACCGAGGCGGTGAGCGTGTTGACCTGCGGCATCGCAGTTCTCCTTCGACGGCGGCGTGGAACGGGAGGGCCGCCCTCAGGATACGACTCGATTGGATCCAATAACAAGATGCATGACGGCGATCGCGGGGTAGATCTGGCCAGTTACGTCCCGTATGGATACATTTGGGCGAGCTACCGCTCGCACCGTGGTGGGCGGGCAGAGGAGGATCCCATGGCATTGCCCGGACTCGTCGGCACCGAGCACATCGGCTTCACCGTCCCGGATCTGGAGGAGGCCACCCGGTTCTTCGTGGATGTGATCGGCTGCGAGTGGCTGTACTCGCTCGGCCCGTTCGCCGACCCACACGGCGACTGGATGGCCGAGCACCTGAACGTGGAGCCCCGCACCGTGATGCGCGAGAACCGGTTCTTCCGGTGCCGCACCGGACCGAACTTCGAGGTCTTCGCCTACGACCCGCCCACCCCGGCTGCCCCGCAACCTCGCAACAGCGACATCGGCGGGCACCACCTCGCGTTCTACGTGCAGGACCTGGACGCCGCGGTCGCCTACCTGCGTGAGCAGGGCATCCGGGTACTCGGGGAGCCGACCGCGAGCTCCCGGCACAACACCGGGCAGCGCTGGGTCTACTTCCTCGCGCCCTGGGGCATGCAGTTCGAACTCGTCAGCTACCCCGGCGGCAAGGAGTACGAGAAGTCCGCGACGACGCTACTTTGGCACCCGGCACATCCGAACGACTGACCGAAGGGAGCGGCGTGGCGAGCACCCCACGGGCGGACGCCCTCGCGTCCCAGCGCATCGTCGCGGGCCTGCGCGCGCAGATCCTGGCCGGCGACCTCGAACCGGGCGCACGGATCCGCCAGGAGGACCTCGCCGAACGGTTCGGGGCGAGCCGGCTCCCGGTCCGCGAGGCCCTGCGACTGCTCGAGGCCGAGGGCCTGGTTCGCCTGGTCGCGAACACCGGTGCGTGGGTCGCCAGGCTGAGCCTGACCGAGTGCACCGAGGCCTACCTGATCCGCGAACGCCTGGAGCCGCTGCTGCTGGCGGAGTCCATCCCGTCGCTGAGCGAGCCGGCCGTGTCCGAGCTGGACCGCCTCGCCGACGCCATGGAGTTCGCGGACCTGGAGACGTTCCTGGTCCTGGACCGGCAGTTCCACATGCTGTCCTTCAGCGGCGCGGCGTCGGAGTCGCTCGCCGCCCAGGTCCGCCGGCTCTGGAACACCACCCAGCACTACCGGCGGGCGTTCGCGATCCTCGTGGACATCCAGCACAGCCACCTCACCCATCATGAGCACCACCTGATGGTCGACGCGATCAGCCGCCGCGACCCCCAGGACGCCGAGGCGCTGCAGGCCCTGCACATCCGCCGGACCCGCAAGGCGCTGGTCGAGCACCCGGAACTGTTCGACGTAGCATGAGGCGTGCGCACGCCGAGCAAGTGGGAACAGAAGGTCGACCAGAACCCCGAGCACTCGCACTGGTACGTGCAGCGGTTCCGGACCATGGCTGCGGAGGGCGCGGACCTCGCCGGTGAGGCGCGCCTGATCGACGCCATGCTGCCGCGCGGGTCGCGGGTCCTGGACGCCGGCTGCGGGCCGGGCCGGGTGGGCGCGTTCCTGGCCGAGGCCGGGCACGAGGTGGTCGGCGTGGACGTCGACCCCGTGCTCATCGAGGCGGCCCAGGCCGATCACCCGGGCCCGACGTGGCTCGTCGGCGACCTGTCCGAACTCGATCTCCCGACGGCGGGGGTCGCCGAGGGCTTCGACGTGATCGTCTGCGCGGGGAACGTCATGACGTTCCTCGCCACCGGCACGGAGGTGGAGGTGCTGCGCCGGTTCCGCGGGCACCTGAACGACGGCGGCCGTGCCGTGATCGGCTTCGGCGCCGGGCGAGGCTATGAGTTCGAGACGTTCCGCACCGATGCCGCGACGGCCGGGCTGAGCGTGGACGCCCTGTTCTCCACCTGGGACCTGCGCCCGTTCGCGCCGGACTCGGACTTCATCGTGGCGGTCCTCAGCCGGGGTTGAACACCCCGTACTACGTCCGCTCGTGCGGGCGCCCGCCCAGATACAAGGCGGACAGCTCCGGGTCCGCGAGCAGGTCCGCGGCCGGGCCGGTGATGTGCAACCGGCCGAGGTCGAGGACGCAGCCGATGTCTGCCGTCTCCAGGGCCCGGCGGGCGTTCTGCTCGACCAGGAGCACGGCCGTGCCGGCGTCGCGCATCGTGACGATCTGCTCGAACACGGCCGCGGTGGTCTTCGGATCCAGGCCCATCGACGGTTCGTCCAGCAGCACCACCTTCGGGTCGACCATCAGCGAGCGGGCGAACTCCACCTGCTTCTGCTGGCCGCCGGAGAGCAGGCCCGCGAGCGAGGTCCACCGCTCCCCCACCACGGGGAACAGGTCCTTCACGAACGCGGTCCGCTCGGCGACCAGAGCCCGGTCCTTGACCGAGTAGGCGCCGAGGCGGATGTTCTCCTCGACCGTCATCTCGGGGAACACGCTGTGCCCCTGGAGCACATGGGCCAGGCCGCTGGCGAGCCGCTCCTGGGGCCCCTGCCGGGTGACGTCGACGCCGTCGACCAGGACCTCCCCGGCGCGCGGGGTGAGCATGCCGCTCGCCACCCGCAGCACGGTTGACTTGCCGGCGCCGTTCGGTCCGACGAGGCACACGATCGTACGCGGCGGGACCTTCACGGTCAGCCCGCGCAGCACCAGGGCGGCCCGGCCGTACCCGGCCTCGATCCCGTTCAGCTCGAGCAGGTTCGCGGCCCCGGTCCGAGGCGCGGTCTCGGACCCAGGCTCGGGCGCGGGCGACGTGGGCTGTTCAGACGCCAAGGTAGGCCTCCAGCACTCGCGGGTCGGCCTGCACGTGCGCCGGGTCGCCCTCGGCGATCGGTCGGCCCCGGTCGAAGACCACCACGTGATCGGACAGGCTCATCACCAGCTCCATGTTGTGTTCGACGACCACGAACGTGCGCCCCTCGGCGTTCAGCTCCCGGATCAAAGCGGAGATCCGCCCGATCAGGGCGGGGTTCACGCCGCCGGCGGGCTCGTCCAGCATGATGATCTCGGGATCGCCCATCAGGACGCCTGCGAGCTCCAGGAGCTTCTGTTGCCCGTAGGAGAGGTTGCGCGCCTCGGCGTGCTCGAGGTGGTCGATGCCGACCCGCCGCAGCCACACCCGGGCCGCCGCGATCGCCGTCGGGTTCTTCGCGGAGCCCAGGGCACCGGTCAGGGACGGGTTCTTGACCGCGACGAGCAGGTTCTCCAGCACCGTCATCCGCGGGAAGATCCGGCACACCTGGAAGCTGCGGCCGAGTCCGAGCCGGGCGATCCGGTCCGGGGAAGCCCTGGTGACGTCGTGGCCCGCGAGCGTCACTGTGCCGGCATCGGCGCGGATCATCCCGGTCACGCAGTTGAAGAACGTGGTCTTGCCGGAGCCGTTCGGCCCGATGATGGCGTTCACCTTGCCGGGCTGGAAGGACACGCTCGCGTCGACCACGGCGTGCACGCCACCGAAGGACTTGCTCAGGTTCGCGACCTCGAGGGTGACGGTCATGGCTTGCTCGCCTCCTCGGCGTCCCGCTCGGCAGCAAGGTCCGCCGCGCTGATCTCCCGGATCGAGGATGCCTGCGGCCCGAACCGGGCGAACAGGCCCTTCACGGCCGGGATCACGCCCTCCGGCATGAACAGCACCACCACGGCGAGCAGCAGTCCGGTCGCGACCAGGTGGAACTGGGTGTCCCCGTACTGGGCCTTGAAGAACTCGATCGCCATGCCAACCACGAGGGCGCCGAGCAGCGGGCCGAACAGGGACCGGACGCCCCCGAGGAGGGCCATCAGTACCATGTACGCGCCCATCATGATCGAGAACTGGAACACCGGGTCCAGGTCACCGAACCAGAGCGCGTAGAGCCCGCCGCCGAGGCCGGTGAAGAACGCGGACAGGATGAACGCGACCAGTTTGGCGCCGGTCGTCGGCACCCCGAGGGAGCGCGCCTTGTCCTCGTCCTCGCGGACCGCCTTCAGGCCCATCCCGAACCGGGACCGGTCGATGGCCCACCAGGCCAGGAGCATCACGGCGAGCAGGCCGAGGTAGATGTAGTAGAAGGTCCGGTGGTGGTCGGTGCGGATCAGGTCCGGGAACGGCCGTGGCAGCGAGAGCCCACCGGAGCCACCCGTGATCGACCCCATCGACTGGAACATCAGCAGCAGGATGAGCACGAACGCGATCGTCACGATCACGAACGAGGCGCCCCGCACCCGCAGGGCCGCGATCCCGATGGGCACCGCGATCACCGCCACGATCAGCGCCGCCAGGGCGAGCGCGAGGAACGGCGAGATGCCGGCCTTCACCACAAGGATCCCGGTGCCGTAGGCGCCGAGGCCGAAGTAGGCGGCGTGGCCGAGCGAGATGTACCCGGTGAAGCCGCCCATGAAGTTCCAGCCGGTCGCGGTCACCGCGTAGTTGAGAATGACCACGCCGGTGGAGAGCAGGTACCCGACCTTCGTGGTCTGCGGAAACACCACCAGCACCGCGGCGAGGGCCAGGAGGGCGATCACCCTCGCCGCGGTCAGCCAGCGGGCACCCGTCAGGGCGCGCTCAAGCTCCAGCGTCTCAGAAGCGTTGCGCAAGGCGACCTCCGAAGAATCCCTGCGGACGCACCATCAGCGTCACGAACAGCGCCACGTAGAACACGGTCTGCGCCCAGGTGGTCCCGAGCGGGATCTGCAGCAGGGACTGCGAGATCCCGAGGACCATCGCCGCGATCGCAGCCCCCGGCACCGACCCGAGCCCGCCGACCACGATGATCGCCATCAGCGGCCCGATCCAGTGCCAGTGCAGGGACGGGTAGATCGTCGCGTCCATCGCCAGCGCGGTCCCCCCGACGGCGGCGGTCGCCAGTCCGAGCCCGAAGCCGTAGCTGGCGACCCGGTCGGTGTTGATCCCGACCAGCTGCGCCGCCTCCTTGTTCTGGATCGTGGCCCGCAGCGCCTGACCGAACCCGGTCTTCTTCAGGATCAGCCACAGCGCACCCAGCGCGAGCACGGCCAGCGCGAACGCGACGAGCTTGACCACCGGCACCTCGGCCCCGAACAGGGGCACGCTCGCCGAGCCGTAGCTGAAGTGGATCCGGCGCTGGACGCCCGTGAACACGAACCCGAGCATGCCCTCGATGATCAGCGCGATCGCGAACGTGAGCAGCACCGACATCATCGTGAGCGTGGCCGGCTTCAGCCTGGTGATCAGCAGGCGCTGCAGGCCGACCCCGACGACGAAGAACAGCGGCACGGTGATCACGAGTGAGAGGAGCGCGTCCAACCCGGTCCTGGTCGCGAAGAACCAGGCCAGGTAGGCCGCGAGGATCAGGAATGCGGAGTGGGCGATCTGCACCACCCGCATCACCCCGAAGTACAGCGTCAGTCCCGAGGCCAGCAGGGCGTACAGCCCACCCAGCAGGATCCCGAGGATGAGGCTCTGGACGAAGAGCGACATGAGGCCTCAGGTCACCATTCCGGCTTGACGTTGATGAACTCCGCCGTGGCCTGGTCGGCCGGCAGCACGATCTCCGGCTGGCCGGCCACGTACTGCTGGATGAAGTGGGCCCCGTTCGGGCGGCCGGCCTCGTCCCAGGCGAGGTCACCGACCACGGTCGGCACCGTGTTGGAGTGCAGCCAGTCGATCAGTTCCTGCTGGCACTCTCCCTGTTCGGCGCACCCGACCGCCTCGACCGCCGCCTGGACCACCTGCCCGGCGGTGTAGGCGTTCGCCTCGTCCTCGCTGGGCTCGCGGTCGTACAGCTCCGCGATCGCCTCGACGAACTCGGCGTTGCCCTCATAGTCCGCGGTCGGCGAGTACCCGGTGGGGGCGAGCACACCCTCGACGCCGTCACCGAGGGCGTCCACGAACTCCGGCAGCGTCGGTGCCGTGGTGAACGCAGCCATCCGCGGCTGGTAGTTCAGCTGCTGCACCGCGACGATCATGTTCACGCCGTCCTGGTACTGCGTGCCGCCGACCAACAGGTCCGCATCCGCCTCGGCCAGCGCCGCGGCGATCCCGGAGAAGTCGGTGGTGTTCGGTGGGTACACCTCGTCGACGAGCGTGGTGATGCCGGCCTCCTCGAGCTTGTCCTTGAGTCCGTAGGCGGCGCCCTGAGCGAGCGGGTCGTCCATCGTGGCGTAGGAGGCGGTCTGCGGACGCTCCTCCTCGGGCATCTCCATGATGTAGTCGTAGAGGTAGTTGTAGTGGTCGTCGGCGATCGCCGGCGCCGCGTAGAAGAGGTTGCCGTAGCCCGCCTCGAAGATGTTCGCGGCCGCACCGGCGGGCTCCACGAAGAGCATCCCGTACTCGTCGACCACGCGGGCCGAGGCGAGCACCAGCCGGCTCGAGAACGGGCCGATCACGAGATCGACCTCGTCCTGGGTGATCAACGCCTCGTAGTCGGCCACGACCCGGTCCGCGTTGGACTGGTCGTCCACGATCTTCAGCTCGATCTCGCGGCCGAGCAGCCCGCCGTTCGCGTTGACCGTCTCCGCCCAGAGCTCGTAGCCGCGCTGCACGCCCTGGCCCGGTTCGGCGAAGTCGCCGGTGAGCGGAAGCGAGATCCCGATCAAGATGGGTTCGTCGCCACCCTCCGCGACATCGTCGCCGCCCTCGTCGCCACCGCCGCTGCACGCGCTCAGGATCAGTGCCGTGGCACCGATCCCGGCGATCAACGCCGAGGTCCGGCGCCGTCGTGAGGTCCACCTGCTCATCAGTTCCTCCTGTGCATCATTGCCATCAACCGAGGTACTTCGCACTCGAGAGCGCGGATTCATCTGCAATCGTTTGCCGTTCTCGCCACAGTGCTCCGGCGGCGGATCCAGATGTGTTGGTGTGACGCTATCCGACCCCGGCGACATCCGTCAATGAATCAGCCATCCGACTTCGACGGCGGCGTTACCCTTGACATCGCGCCGTTTGTCACCGCCCACGAGGCCGACGGAGGCGCTCGCCGCCGGCACGTCGCCCCGCGCCGCGCCGGGTAGTGTTCGCCTTGACGACGGCGCACCCTCAGCCTAGATTCAAGCAACCGTTTGCAGTCCGTCGGGGTCGGCGATGACCCGGAAACGAGGCCGCCATCTCCGCACCGGGGCGCTCCCTGCGCCTGCTCCTGGCGGCCGCATTCCTGAGTTCCGTCGACCGGATGCTGATCGCGCCACTGCTGCTGCCGATCGCCGATGACCTGGACACGACGGTCGCCGCGGTCGCGACCACGGCGACCGTCTACTTCATCGGCTACGGCTGCACGCAGGTGCTGTGGGCGTTCGTCGCGGACCGGATCGGCCGCGTGAACGCGCTCCGGTTGGCGCTGGCGTTGGGCGGCCTGGCCACGCTCGCCTCCGCGGCGGCGCCCACCATCGAGATCCTCATGGTGTTGCGCGCGCTGGCCGGAGCCTCGTTCTCGGCGGCGGTGCCGACGGCGCTGACCTACGTCGGGGACTCCGTCGAGTCGCGGGACCGGCACGGGCCGTTGGCGGACATCATGACGGCCACGGCCCTCGGCATGGCCGCCGCGACGCTCGGGGCGGCCGCACTCGCCGACCTGATGAACTGGCGGCTCCCGTTCGCCGTCGGGGGTGTGCTCGTCCTGGGCCTGGTCATGGCCCTGCGGCGACTACCCGAACCGGAGCGGACCGGCCCGCGACTGCCGATCGGCGCCTCGGTGCGGCGCGTGGTCACGAACCGCTGGGCCGTGACGGTGATCGTTCTGGTGGCCATCGAGGGAGCCCTGTTCCTCGGCGCGCTGCCGTTCCTGCCGACGCTGCTGCAGGCCGGCGGGATGAGCACCGCGCTGTCCGGGGTCGTGACGGCCGCGTACGGGGCGTTCATCGTCGTCTTCGCGGTGGTCGTGAAACGCCAGGCCCGACGGCGCAGCCCGGCCTTCCTGATCGGCGTGGGTGCGGCATCGGCCACGGCGGCGTTCGCCGCGCTCGTCGTCGATCAGGGCGCCGCGGGCGTGTTCACGGCATGCGCACTGCTCGCAGCGGCCTGGGCGTTCGCGCACTCCACCATGCAGAAGTGGATCACCGAGGTGGTCCCGGCGGCGCGGGCCGTCGCGGTGAGCCTGTTCGCGTCCGGGCTGTTCCTGGGCAGCGCACTCGGGACCGCCCTCGGTTCGGGCGCGGTGGCCGAGGGCCACTACCAGGCGTTCGCGTGGGGGTTCGCCCTGGCGTCGGCACCGTTCGCGGTGGCCGTCACGGCCGCCCGGCGAGCGTACCCCGGCGACGGCCTCACGCCCCCGAAGCAGCCTCGATGACCTCGTCGAGAACCTCGCGGGACGAGGCGAGTTGCGCGATCCTGGCGTCGATCCGGGCCCGCTCGCCGAGCAGCGTCTCCACCAAGGACGGCGTGGCCACTGCCGCGGGACCACCGTCGCAGTCCCGCATGCAGGGCAGCACGTCCGCGATCGTCCGGCTGGACAGCCCGGCCGCGAACAGCTCCTGGATGTGGATCACCCGATCGACGGCGGACTCGGTGAACTCCCGATGCCCACCCCCGGTGCGCCGGGCGGCGAGCAGTCCCTGCTCCTCGTAGTACCGCAGCGACCGCTCACTGACCGCGGTCCGCCGCGCCAACTCCCCGATCCGCATCGCGCCTCCTGTCGCCATCGGCCGACTCGCACTCGAATCTGACACCGGTGTGAGGTCCTACCGTTCCGACATGTCGAACGACCTGCTCCTGCGCCCCTATTCCCGCGACCGCCTGAAGCTGCCGAACCGGCTCGTCATGGCGCCGATGACCCGCTACCGCGCGGCCGAGGACGGCACCCCGCTGCCGATCGTCGCCGAGCACTACGCCCAGCGCGCCTCGGCCGGGCTCATCATCAGCGAGGGCATCTACCCCGACCGTCGCGGCCAGAGCGGGTGGCGGCTGCCGGGGCTGACCGACGCCGCGCACGTGGCGGGGTGGCGGCAGGTCACCGACGCGGTGCACGCCCGAGGCGGCCGGATCTGGGCCCAGCTCATGCACGGTGGTCGCAACGGACACCCGCTGGCCGGGCTGGACGGAGCGGCGCCGATCGCGCCCAGCGCGGTGCCCGCGGCCGCCTCGGTGCACCTGCCGGACGGCACCAAGACGGCGCCGGTGCTCCCCCAGGTCATGTCCGAGCGGGACATCGCGGACACCGTCGCCGCCTACGCAGCCTCGGCCCGGCTCGCGATCGACGCGGGCTTCGACGGCGTCGAGCTGCACGGGGCGAACAACTACCTGATCCACCAGTTCCTCGCCGACAACACGAATCTGCGCACCGACGCCTACGGCGGCGGACCAGAAGGCCGGGCGCGGTTCCCGCTCGAGGTGACCGCCGCCGTCACCGGCGCGATCGGTGCGGACCGCACCGCGATCCGGCTCTCCCCCGGTAACCCGCAGTTCGGGATGGTCGAGGCCGACCCGGGGCCGGTCTACCGGCCGCTCGTGGACCGGCTGGACCGCCTCGGCCTGGCCTACCTGCACCTCACCGACGGCGACGACTACCCGGCCCTGGCGGACCTGCGCCCGCGCTGGCACGGCACCCTGATCGCGAACGTCGGCGAGAACCGGGACCAGACCACCCGCGACGCCGGCGAGGAGATCCTGCGGTCCGGGCTCGCGGACCTGGTCTCCTACGGCCGGGCGTTCCTGGCCAACCCGGACCTGCCGGCCCGGTTCGCGGTGCGGGCGCCGCTCAACCCGATCGACCACGCCCACCTGTACACGCCAGGTCCGCGCGGCTACCTGGACTACCCGGCGCTGGACCGCACCCAGCTGGTCAGCGCGGCGGCGCCGTCGAGCCCCGCACCACCAGCTCGACGGGCAGACTGATCACGGACGTCGCGGTGTCCTCGCCGGTGAGCAGGCGCAGCATGATCCGCGCCGCCTCGGCGCCGAGCAGGGGGTGCGGCACCCGGATCGTCGTCAACGGCGGGGCCAGTTTGTCCACGTAGGGCATGTCGTTGTAGCCCACCACGCTCACGTCCTCCGGGCAGCGCAGGCCCCGCTCGCGCATAACGTCGTAAGTCCCGATCGCGATCTGGTCGTTGCCGCAGGCGATCGCGGTCGGCGCGCTCGCGGCGTCCGTGGCCTCGAACAGCGCCGCGGCCGCGGCGGCGCCGGCCTCGACCGAGTAGGTCGCACACTCGAGGACGAGGCTGGGGTCCACGGTCAGCCCGAACTCGTGCATGCTCTGCCGGAACGCCCGCGCGCGGGCTCGGCCGGTGGACAGGAACTGTGGGCCGGCCAGGTGCGCGATCCGGGTGTGCCCGAGCTCGGCGAGATGCCGCACGGCCATCTCCATGCCGCCGGCGTCGTCGCCGACCACGAGCGGGATCCGGGCACCCTCAACCCGCCGATTGACCAGTACGAGCGGGCGGTCCCCGTCTGCCGCGTGTCGGAGCACCTCGTCCTCGAGTTGTGCGCTGGCCACGATCAGCCCGTCCACCTGGCGGCCGATGAAGGCCTCCAGGACGTCCCGCTCCCGGTGGATATCGTTGTCGGTGTTGCCGATCAGGCAGGTGTACCCGGCCTCGGTGAGCACCGCCTCGGCGCCCTTGACGATGGGCGGGAACAGGGGGTTCGTGATGTCCGGCACGATGATGCCCACGGTCATGCTGCGTGAGGTCTTCAGGCCACGCGCCATCGGGTTCGGCCGGTAGGCCAGCTCCTTGGCGGCGCGCTGGACCTTGCGCACCGTGTCCGGGTTGACCATGCCCTGGGTGGCCGGGTTGAGGGCGCGCGAGACCGTGCCCGGATGCACACCGACCCGGTCCGCGACGTCCTTGAGGGTGGCTCCCCGCGCCCCCGGTGGCCTCACCAATCCACCGCGATGTACTTCGACTCGGTGTACTCGACCATGCCCTCGTGACCTCCCTCGCGCCCCAGACCGGACTGCTTCACCCCACCGAACGGGGCCGCCGGATCGGAGACGAGGCCTCGGTTCAGGCCAACCATGCCAGACTCCAGGGCCTCGCTGACCCGCAGCCCGCGGGCGAGGTCGCCGGTGTAGACGTAGGAGACGAGCCCGAACTCGGTGGCGTTCGCCAGGGCGATGGCCTCCGCCTCGGTCTCGAACGTCATCACGGGTGCGACCGGTCCGAAGATCTCCTCGTCCAGGAGCTGCGATCCGGGCGTCACGCCGGCCAGCACGGTCGGCGCGTAGAAGTAGCCGTCGCCCTCGATCAGCCCACCGCCGGTGCTCACCGTGGCCCCGCGTGAGACGGCGTCCCCGACGAGTTCGCTCACCTTGTCCACGGCGGCCTGGTTGACCAAGGGCCCGACGGCGTTGGCCCGGTCGATCCCGGGGCCCACCGTGAGCCCGGCCATCCGCTGGGCGAGGCGCGCGGTGAACTCCTCGGCGATGCCCGCCTGTGCGTAGAACCGGTTGGCGGCGGTGCAGGCCTCGCCGCCGTTGCGCATCTTGGCCACCATGGCGCCGTCCAGCGCGGCGTCCAGGTCCGCGTCGTCGAACACCAGGAACGGCGCGTTCCCGCCCAGCTCCATGGAACTGGAGATGACCTGGTCGGCGGCGACCCGGAGCAGGGACCGGCCGACCTCGGTGGAGCCGGTGAAGGAGAGCTTGCGCACCCGCGGGTCACCGAGGATGGCCTCCCCCACCGGCCCGGACCGCCGCGACGGCAACACGTTCACCACGCCGTCGGGCACTCCGGCCTGCGCCAGCAGGGCGCCAACGGCGAGCGCCGTGAGCGGGGTGTCCGAGGCGGGCTTGAGGATCACCGTGCACCCGGCCGCGAGCGCCGGGCCGATCTTGCGGGTGGCCATCGCCGCCGGGAAGTTCCACGGGGTGATCAGCAGCGCGATGCCGATCGGCTGGCGCACCACCATGATCCGGTTCGAGCCCGACGGCGCAGTCGTCAGCTCGCCGTGCAGGCGCACCGCCTCCTCGGCGTACCAGCGGAAGAACTCGGCCGCGTAGCGCACCTCGCCGAGGGCGTCGGCGAAGGCCTTGCCGTTCTCGCGCACGATCAGCTCGGCGAGCTGCTCCTCGCGCTCGGTCATCAGGTCGAACGCGCGGCGCAGGATGCTCGAGCGTTCCCGTGGGGCGGTCGCGGCCCAGCCGGCGGCCGCCGCCGCGGCCGCGTCCACGCACCGGCGGGCGTCCGCGACGGTGCCGTTGGCGACCGTCGCGATCACCCCGGCGGTGGCGGGGTCGATCACGTCGAACGTCGAGGCATCGTCGGCCGGACTCCACCTCCCGCCGATGAGGAGGTCGGTGGGTACCTCGAGTCCGGTCACCAGGTCGGTCAGCATCTCAAGTCCTCCGTCGTGTCCTGGGTCCTGCGCGGGTCTTCGTCCTCAGTATGGGTTCGTCACGAACAGTTCGTCCGCTGGGAACAGGGTGATCACCTTCGGGCCGTCGGCGGTGACCACGATCTCCTCCTCGATCCGGGCGGCGGACACCCCGTCGGAGGCCGGGCAGTACGTCTCGAGGGCGAACACCATCCCCTCCTGGAGCTCCATCGGGTGCTCCAGGGAGTTCAGCCGGGAGATGATCGGCCGCTCGTGCAGGGCCAGGCCGAGTCCGTGCCCGAACTGCAGCCCGAAGGCGGCCATCTCGGAGGCGAAGCCGAAGTCCTCCGCCTTCGGCCACACCCGGGCTATCTGGTCGGTGCTCACGCCGGGCCGGACCAGGTCGATCGCAGCGTCGATCCACTCCCGGCACTGGCTGTAGGCGTCCCGC
This sequence comes from Occultella gossypii, assembly GCF_019947135.1. GTDB lineage: Bacteria > Actinomycetota > Actinomycetes > Actinomycetales > Beutenbergiaceae > Occultella > Occultella gossypii. The sequence goes on from NZ_JAGSHT010000010.1 coordinate 392,423, forward strand.
TGGGGCGCGGTCGCGCGGCCGACCACGAACGTGCGGTAGTAACACGTCCGGTAGCCCATGTAGGACTGGATGATGTCGAAGAACGCCTGGTCCCCGGGCCGGATCAGCCGGTCGGAGAAGTTGTGCGGGTGCGGGTTGCACCGCTCCCCGGAGACGGCGTTGATCGCCTCCACGTCGTCGGAGCCCATGTCGTAGAGCTGCTTGTTCGCGATCGCGACGAGCTCGTTCTCCCGGATGCCGGGCTTGAGGGCCTCGGACAGCGTCTGGTAGACGCCGTCCACCATCGCTGCGGCGGTGCTGAGCAGGGCGATCTCGTCCGCGGACTTGATCTGCCGGGCGTCCAACATCACCTGCTGGCCGTCCCGGACGTCGAGCCCGACGCGCTGCAGCTCCAGCACCATCGGCAGCTCGGCGATGTCCACCCCGATCGGCAGGTCCGCGACGCCGGCCGCGGAGAGCTCGCTGCGGATCTCGGCGACCGCGCGCGCGATCAGGCCGGCGTCCGGAGCGACGGATCCGCGCAGGCCGAGCATGCCGGGCCGGGAGTTGCCCGGCTGCAGCCAGGGCGCATAGATCTCGTGGTGCAGCGCGGCCGAGCCGAAGTCCCAGACGATCGGCTCGCGGCCGCGCATCAGCAGCGCGTACCTGGCGACCTTGTCCCGGGCCCATTCGCCGATCATGGTCGAGGTGAGGTAGCGGATGTTGTTGACGTCGAAGACGAGCAGGGCGCCCAGTTCCGAGGCGTCCAGTGCGGCGCGGGCCCGGGCCAGCCGGTACTCACGCAGCCGGTCGTAGTTGACCCGCTCCTCGAAGTCGACGGCCATCCGGCCGGGGGACGGGGTCAGGCTCATGGTCACCATGTCAGGCCTTCCGTTCGCAGTTGCTGGCAGGTACGCGAGGGGTCGGTTCGTCGCAGGTACGTCAGGCTCGGCTGAGGCCGTCGGAGACGGCCGCGTCCTCGGACTCGAGCGTGAGGCCGGCGGCGCGGGCCTGGAGCTCGAGCAGCACCGCGAAGTCCTCGCTGACGTGCCCCTCCCCCACGGCGGCGGAGACGAGCTGGTGCACCAGGGCCGCCACCGGCATCGGCGCATCGAGGCGACGCCCCGCGGCCAGGCCGAGGTCGAAGTCCTTGCGCAGCAGCACCGGGGTGAACGTCGGCGTCAGATCGAGGTTCACGAACGCCGGCGTCTTGTACTTCGTGAAGGTCGAGCCCATCACCGAGTCGTTCAGGAACGCCAGGAAGTCGGCCCGGCTGATCCCGCCCTTCTGGGCGAGTACGGTGATCTCCGCCAGGGACTGGGTCACCACGCCGAGGAACAGGTTGTGGCAGATCTTGACCAGGCGGGCCCGCTCGCCCTCGCCCACATAGGTGACGGCGCGGCCGATCGCCTGCAGTTGGGCCTCGACCTCGTCGTGGACCTCCCGGGGGCCGGAGGTGACGATGGTGAGCCGGCCGGCATCGATGACCTTGGCGTTGCCGGACACCGGGGCGGCGAGCATCCGCGTGCCGCGCGCGGTTACCTCCGCCCGGATCGCCTCGCCCTCGTCCGGGTCCACGGTCGAGGAGTCGACGAGCAGGCGGGGGCCGGGCCCTGAAGCGAACAGGCCGCCCTCGCCGAAGAGCACCGCGTGCAGGTCCGCGCCGGTGGAGACCATCGTGTAGACGACCTCCCGGTCGGCCAGGTCCGCGGGGCGGTCGACGACGGAGGCGCCGTCCGCGATCAGCGCCTCGGCCTTGGTCCGGGTCCGGTTGTACACGGCCACGTCGTGCCCGGCGGCGAGCAGGCGCCTGGCCATGGCTGCGCCCATCCGCCCGGCCCCGATCCACCCGATCCGCGCTTGTGTCTCCTGGGACATCGTTGTCTCCTGCAATCGTTTGTTGGCTTGCGTTGAAGGTACCAGAGTGGGTATCGAGATACTAGCGCCGCAATCCATTGCAGTCGATGAGGGCGACTGTTCAGCTCGCCCTCCGCGCGCCCGCGCTCGGCTCCGCTGACGCGAAGCGCGGGTCGGCGCAGGCGCGACCCACATCTGGGGTCAGCGGAACGTGGGCGAGGGCGCTACGTGCCTCTCGAGCGCCGCCGCGCGGTGACCAGGGCCACCGTGACCCCGACGACGACGAGCAGGGTGGCGACCGCACTGGCCGGCGTGACGGAGCCGCCCGGCGTGAGCGCGTTGAGCACCTCCGCGGCGATCACCTGGCCTGCGATGGTCAGCAGCGCGAGGGTGAGCACGCCGTGCACATGCACGAGCGCGGCCGCCAGGAAGATGAAGGTGATCCCGATGAGGCCGGCCAGGTACATCCACCACTGCGTCGGCCACGCCCCGAGGTCCTCCCCCGGTGCGATCAGGCTCACCACCAGGAACACGACCACCACCGTGGTCGCGAGGGTCACGTTCAGGACGGTGGACGGGACCGGGCCGGCGATCCGGGCGACCCGACCGTTCACGGCCTGCTGGAACGCGTTGCCGGCTCCCCCGAGGAACGGCAGAAGCACCAGCACAACCACCTCCCAGGTGGCATCCGGCCCGGTCGCAGCCCCGCCGAGGGAGGCGATCAGCACCGCCGCGACGGCCGATCCTGCTGCGACGACGCGCCCTGGACTCAGTGGCTGCGGGCCGCCCGGGGCCAGGGTGGTGCGATCGACCAGCAGGGCCGCCGTCGTCTGGCCCGCGACGGCGGCGACGGCGAACAGGGCCACCCCGATCACGCTCACCGACAGCGCTTGGCTGAGCACGAACACGCCGCCGACGCAGCCGCCGACGAAGGTCCACCACGGGTAGGAGCCGGACCGGATGGCGCGTGCGAGCGTGACCACGCCCCGCCGCGCCGTCGGGATCGAGACCGCGATGATCAGGATCGTCGTCAGCCCGCCGATCATCGAGACCGTGGCCGCCACTCCGGCCGCACGCATCCCGGTGCCGAGCTCGGCGCGGAATGTGCCGTTGACGAGAGCCTGCACCGACGTCAGCGCCCCGGCGACGACCATGACCGGGATGCTGGCGATCCGCACCCAGCGCGGTGTGGAGGCGTAGTCGACGCCGGGCGGGCGACCGCCCGCCCTCATCGGCTATCGGGCGTGGCGGTGTCAGGGGTGTCGGGCCGGCCGGCCGTGAGCGCGATGCCGTCGAGGATGTCGTGCTCGCTGGTCCGCACGTGGGTGAGCGACCCCCCGGCGGCGGCGACCTCGGCGACCACCCGCGAGATCACCTCGAACCAGATCAGCGCGCCGGCGGCGATCACGTCCACCCGGCCGGGGTGCAGGTAGGGCAGCGCGGCCCGCTCGGCACGGTCCATCGCGACCAGGTCCTGGCAGGCGGCCAGTGCCTCGTCGACGGGCAGTATGGCCCCGTCGATCCGCTCGGGGCGGTAGGTGTCCAGGCCGAGGGCGTGGGCGGTGACCGTGGTGACCGACCCGGCCACGCCGACCAGAGTGGCCACCTGGCCGAGCGGCACCCGTGCCGCGGCCTCGTCGAGGAGCGCGCGGATGTCCGCCGCGGCTGCCTCGACCTGCGCCGTGCTGGGCGGATCGTCGCGCAGATGCCGCTCGGTCAGGCGCACCGATCCGATGTCCAACGAGATGGACGCCGTCGGGCTCGCCTGCCCGAGGACCAGCTCGGAGGAGCCGCCGCCGATGTCGACGACCAGGTAGGGACCCTCGGCCCGCGACCCGACCCCGCTGATCACGCCCGCGAACGAGAGGGATGCCTCCTCGGCCCCGGAGATCACCTCCGCCGGAACACCGAGACGCTCACGGACACCGTCGAGGAACTCGTCCCGGTTGCTCGCGTCACGGGTCGCCGAGGTGGCCACGAACCGGATCGCCTCGACGCCGTGATCCCGGCACAGCTGCGCGTAGGTCTCGGTCGCGGTGAGGGTGCGGGCCAGCGCGACCGGGTCGAACCGGCCGGTCGCATCCACACCCTGCCCGAGCCGGACCATCTCCAGCCGGCGCACCACATGCGTCAGTGAGCGGCGGTCCGAGGACCGGTCCGCGATGAGCAGCCTGATGGAGTTCGTTCCGCAGTCGATGGCAGCCACACGAGTCACCGTCCAAGCCTCTCACCTGACCGGGTGGCGGCGCTCCACGGTCCGCCGGTCAGACCGGCGGCCCGACGATGCCGCGCAGCGCCGCCACGTGCCGCTCGAACGCCTCGCGCCCGGCCTCGGTGACGCGGTACCAGGTGGTGCGGCGCTTTCCCCGCCAGGTCACCTCCGTGTCCACGTAACCGACCTCCGCGAGCACCGCGAGGTGCGAACCGAGGTTCCCGTCGCTGATCCCGAGGGTTCGGCTGATCGTCGTGAAGCGCATCGAGCCGCCCGCGGGCAGCGCCACGAGCGCCGCCTGGATGCGCAGCCGGACCGGGTCGGTGAGCAGGTGGTCGAACGGCGCGCGCAGTGCGTCCGCGAACTCCGCCGGCAGCTCGTGCAGGCGGTCCGGCCCGGGTTCGGTCATCGCCCGCTCCGTACCGGCGTGGCACGCACGATCCCGAGCACCAGGAGGGCGATCCCGGTCCCGAGACCGTAGACCAGCAACGGCGAGATACCCTCCGGCACCGTCACGACGGCGGCGAGCACCACGCTCCCCCCGCTCACCGCGAGCAGGGCCCGGTCGGCGGTCATGATCGCGTAGATCGCCATCGCGACACCCCACAGCGCCCCCAGGAACAGCGCCAGACGCCACGGTTCGAGCGGTGAGACGACCTGGACCAGGAACGGCGACGCGGCCAGGACCAGGAACCACGCGCCGCGCAACCGACCGGCACCCGGGTTGCTCACCCCCGGCTCCCGGCCCGCGAACGTGGCTACGAGGCCGACCGCCGTCGCGAGCGCACCCACCACGAGCGCCCAGGGCAGGTCGAGGTGGCCGAGCGCCGGGTAGCCGACGGCCCAGGCGATGCCCCACCCGACGAGCGGCGCACCGGTCACAGGTGCGCGGTACGCCCGGTCGGCCCGGCGCCCGATCGCGTCGAGGTCCGCCAGGGTCCCCGCGGCGTCGGACCTCGGGTCGGCGGGACTGGGCCGCGGCTGGTCCATGCCGGAAGTCTATCGGCGACACGCACGCGGGGCTTCACATACTCCGCCGCACAGAGTATGTTCCGAGACAACCGAAGGAGCAGTGATGAACACCAGTATCGTCAACGGAATCTTGGCCGGGGCACTCGCCGGAGTGCTCTGGGTCTGCATCGCCCTCATGGTCGGCATCGAGACCACGACCGTGGGCATCGTGGGCCTGATCATCGTGCTCACCACGGTCCTCGTGACCGCCGTGGTGTCCGGGGTGGTCGCGAAGTCGGTCCGAGCCGGCTAGGCCGGCTCAACAGGTGCAGCGGTCCGGTCTCCAGACGTCCGCGATGAGCGCGAGGGCCTCGTCGCCGAGCGGATTCACCCCGGGCCCGGCCGCGAGCGCGTGCGCCACGAGCACGTGCAGGCACTTCACCCGGGTGGGCATGCCGCCGGAGGAGATGCCGTCGATCTCGGGGACCTCGCCGAGCTCGGCACGCTGGGCGAGGTAGTGCTCGTGCGCGCGGGCGTAACCGGCGGCGAGCGCCTCGTCCTGGGTGAGCCGCTCGGACATCTCCCGCATCACGCCGCTCGCCTCCAGGGTGCTCACGGCGGCGACGGCGCCGGGGCTGGTCAGGTAGTACGTCGTGGGGAACGGCGTGCCGTCCTCCAGGCGCGGGGCGGTGCGGACCACCGTGGGACGGCCGCACACGCACCGGGCGGCCACGGCGACCACGCCCCGGGCCGGGCGGCCGAGCTGCTCGGCGAGCACCTCCAGGTCGGCGGCGCTGACGCCGGGCGGGGTCGCGGCAGACGGGGGCGCGTCGGTCGCATCGGAGTGGGCGGCGTCAGGGGTCGAGCCGTCGTCATCGGAGCCGGTCATCAGTCGGAGACCTCCCCGGCCACCTGGACGGAGTCCCACACGGTCAGGTACCACGGGCCGGTCGGGGGCACGCTCACGGGTCCGTTCTCGGCGGGGTCGGGGGCCGGCTCCTCGCCGGTGATCGTCTCGGGGTCCACCACCCGGTAGGGCGTCTCCCCCGGCATCACGAAGCCGAGCCGGTCACGCGCCCGGGCCTGCACGTAGGCGTCGTCGTTCCACTGCTCGACGGCGTCGGTCAGCTCGGCGTTGCGCTGTTCGGCCGCCACGATCTGGGCGCTCAGCTCACGGTGCCGTTCCTGCTGGGTGATGTACGCACGCAGGGTGGGCGCGAGCACGATGAAGGCCATCAGGATCACCACGAACAGCACCAGGGTACGGACGGTGATCTGCCGCGGCGCCTTGTGCACCTCGGTGGTGGCGCCGGCCTGCTTCGCTGCGCCCGCCCGGCGGGCGGCCGTCGGCTTCGCAGCCGGCTTGGCGGCGGGCTTCGCGGCGGACCTCGACGTGGGCTTCGCGCCGGACTTGGCGGACGCCGACCCCGACCGGGGCGTGCGCGAGGTGCTCGCGCGCGCACCGGCGGCGGCGCGGCTCGACGTGGCGGGCCGACTCGTCGTCGCCACGGACCCGCTCGAGCGCGGGGCGGCAGGACGTCGGGGACTCACTCCCTCATGTTCTCTCACGGGGCGAGGTTTTCGGCGGAGCAGCAGGGCGTGAGTCGTGCCACAGCAGGATAGGTCTGCCCACCGACACCGGCCGGGACCGGGCCCGGCAGGGCCGATCTCGGGCCGCGAACGCCAACGGCGGGCGCCCCTCGAAAAAGGGGACACCCGCCGTCGTTCGGACGTGGCGGCAGTGCGCGCCGAAGCCGCAACCGGTCGCCTCGACCCAGGCGCTACCAGCCGCCGCGATCCAGGTCCTGCCGAGCGCTGTCGCTCAGGCGCTCGGACCGTGCCAGCGCGGGAACGCCGAGCCGCCCGCGTACCTGCCCGAGCTGTCCAGCTCGTCCTCGATGCGCAGCAGCTGGTTGTACTTGTTGATGCGCTCGCCGCGGGCGGGCGCACCGGTCTTGATCTGGCCGGCGTTCACGGCCACGGACAGGTCCGCGATCGTGGTGTCCTCGGTCTCGCCGGAGCGGTGCGAGACCATCGCGGTGAACCCGTTGCGCTGGGCCAGGGTGACGGCATCCAGCGTCTCGGTCAGGGTGCCGATCTGGTTCAGCTTGACCAGCAGCGAGTTGGCGGAGCCGAGCTCGATGCCCTTCGCGAGCCGCTCGGGGTTCGTGACGAACAGGTCGTCGCCGACGAGCTGCACCTTGTCGCCGACCTTGCCGACGAGCTCGGCCCAGGAGTCCCACTCGTCCTCGGACAGCGGGTCCTCGATGGAGACCAGCGGGTACTCGGCAACGAGGGTCTCGTAGTAGGCGACGAGGTCGGCCGGCGAGGTGACCTTGCCCTCGAACTGGTAGGCGCCCTCGGAGAAGAACTCGGTGGCCGCCACGTCCAGGGCGAGCGCGACATCCCGGCCCGCGGTGAACCCGGCCTTCTCGATCGCGACCAGGATCAGGTCCAGCGCGGCGCGGTTGGACTCGAGGTTCGGCGCGAAGCCGCCCTCGTCCCCGAGGCCGGTGGCCAGGCCACGGTCCTTGAGCACGGACTTGAGCGCGTGGTAGACCTCGGTGCCCCAGCGCAGGCCCTCCTTGAAGGTGCCCGCTCCGATCGGGGCAACCATGAACTCCTGGATGTCCACGTTCGAGTCGGCGTGCGAGCCGCCGTTGAGGATGTTCATCATCGGCACCGGCAGCACGTGTGCGTTCGGGCCGCCGATGTAGCGGAACAGGGACAGGTTGGCGCTCTCGGCGGACGCGCGGGCGGCGGCGAGGGAGACGCCGAGGATGGCGTTCGCGCCGAGCTTGCCCTTGTTGGCGGTGCCGTCCAGGTCGATCAGGGTCTGATCGAGGTGACGCTGGTCCGCGGCGTCGAGGCCGAGGATCTCGGGGGCGATGACGTCGGTGACCGCGGCGACGGCGTTCTGCACGCCCTTGCCCAGGTAGCGGCCCTTGTCGCCGTCGCGACGCTCCACGGCTTCGAACGCACCGGTCGACGCGCCCGACGGGACGGCGGCGCGTGCGAACGAACCGTCCTCCAGCGCCATCTCGACCTCGACGGTCGGGTTGCCGCGCGAATCGAGGATCTCGCGCGCTCCTACGGCCTCAATGGTGGCCACAGTGACTCCTTCAATGTTGTGGTGTTCAGGTTCGGTGAGCCACGGTCCACGATAGTGGCCCGGGACGTGTCGGTTCAGAGCGGGAGATCCCGTTCGGCGGCGCGGATCCGGGCCTCGAGGGCCCGGGTCTGCGCCCGCAGCGCTGCCTCGGCGTCGACGTGCTCGGCGTCCGCGCGCCGGACCAGCTCCAGCAGGGCGGCGCCGATGAGGTCCGACGGCGCGGGCACGGTCGTGGAGTCCGGTGCGGGCTCGTCGTGGTGCGGTTCGAGGCTTGCCGGATCGAGGCCCGCCTTGCGGGCTCGCCCGAGCACCTTCTGCGCGCGGGCCAGGGCCGGCAGGTGCGGCGGGACGCCGTCGAGGATGGACTCGCGGGCCTTCTCCTGCGCCTTGATCGCATCCCAGTTCCGGTTCACGTCGGCCGGCGTCAGTGCAGCGTCGCCCGCATCGGCGGCGAACACGTGCGGGTGCCGGCGGACCAGCTTGGCCACGAGCGTGCGGGCCACGTCGTCGATGTCGAAAGCGACGCCGTCGGGCGCCTCGGTGGCGACCCGGGCGTGGAACAGCACCTGCAGCAGCAGGTCCCCGAGCTCCTCCTGGAGCGCGGCGGCGTCACCGGACTCAGCGGCCTCCGCGACCTCGTGGGCCTCCTCGATCGCGTACGGGGCGAGCGAGGCGTGGGTCTGCTCGGCGTCCCACGGGCAGCCGCCGGGAGAGCGCAGCCGGTCCATCACGGCCACCGCGTCGAGGAGAGCGCCACCGGGGCGGTCGGCCTCGCCGGGACCGGGGACGCTCATCCTGCGACCGGGGCCTCAGGGGCGAGGATCCAGTCGGGGGTGACGGCTGCGATGGTGTTGGCCTCGGCGTCCCACTCGCCGTAGCGAGGACTGACCACGACGTCGGCGTCCGTCAGCCGTGCGTTGACGTCGTCCAGGATCGCCTGGCCGTCCGGACTCTGGCTGATGTCGCCCTGGGCCAGGATCATCCGGGTCACCCGCAGGGTGTCCGCGCTGTAGTCGGCGACCGGCACACCCTGGGCGGCCGCGGTCGCCTCGAGCACCTCCTGCGCCTGCTGGTCGGAGTAGGCGATCCCGTTCTCGGAGGCGACCTGAAGGACCTCCGGGGCCGCGATGAGGAGCTGGAGCACCTGCGTGGGCGCGGGGTCCGCCGTCAGCATCGGAGAGATCTGCGTGTCCGTGGTGGACAGCGTGCTCTCGGTGATGCGACTGCCGTCCACGACGGCGGCGGCGCCCGGGTTCGCGGAGCAGGCGGTGAGGGCGAGGGCGCCCACGGCCAACGAACCGGTGATCTTGAGGAGGCGAGACGTTGTGACCACCGAGGCGAAACCCTTCACGCGCGAACAGATACCGGGGCCATCGTATCCTCAGCGCTCCACGTCGGCGACGACGTGCTCAACCTCCGCTGCCGACTCCCGGCCACAGCCTGGGCGGCCGTGGTCCGGATGACCGCCGGCCCGGGGCGCCGAACACGCGGGTCAGGCCGCGGTGCGCGCGCCCTTCGCCAACGAGCGCCCGTACTCGTGGGCAAGGAGCTCGGCCTCGGCGTGCATGCGGGCGGCGACGTCGGTGAACTCGTCCAGGGCCGGGTTCGTGCCGACGAGCGTGAACTCCGTCTCGACCACGTCCAGATCCAGGTTCCAGACATCCTCGAGGATCCGGCGCATCCACGGCGTCGCGTGGTCCCAACCCTCCCGAGGGGTCCCCGCCCCGTACGCGCCGCCACGGACCGTGGCCAACACCGCGCGCTTACCGGCCAGACTCGGCGAGTCCCCGGGGGCCAGTCGCGGGTCGGTGAGCGCCAGGTCCGTCCAGGTCTTGAAGTGCTGGGAGACACCGAAGTTGTACAGCGGCACCGCCAACAGCAGGACGTCCGCCGCGAGGACCTCGTCGGCCAGCTCGGTCGCGAGGTCGATGGCGCGCTGCTGTTGCGTGGTGCGTCCGGCCGGGGGTGCGAAGGCGGCATGCGGCCAGGCGTCGGCCGGAATCGGGTGGCGCCCGAGGTGGCGGGTGGCCACGTGGCCGGCCGGGTGCTGGGCGCGCCACTCGGACTCGACGATGTCGGCGATCCGGCTGCTGTGCGAGCCCTCGAATCGAATGCTGGCGTCGAGGCGGAACAGGGTGGGCATGGGACCTCCGGGTCGGTTCAGGGGCACTAGCAGAATGCGAGTACTTGCAGAAAGATAGCACTAGCAATATCCGAGCGCCAGAACCTACGGGCACGGTAAACTCAGGAGATGTCCGAGGATCCCCACCCCCACGCGCAGTGCGCTGCCGGCGTGAGCCGTGCCTTCGACATGCTGGGCAAGCGGTGGAGCGGACCGATCCTCTCGGTGCTGCGGAACGGGCCGATGAAGTTCTCCGAACTGCGCCGGGCCGTCGGTCCGATCACGGACTCCGTCCTGGCCGACCGGCTGGTGGACCTGGCCGACTTCGGGGTGGTGGTCCGGACCGAGACCGATGGCCGCCCACCCCAGATCACCTACGCGCTGACCGGGCGCGGAGAACGCCTGCAGCCGATCCTGGACCAACTCGGCCGGTGGGCCGCGAGCGAGCTGGACCGCGCCCCGTTCGAGGGCTGTGCCGAGGCCGGTGCGGCCGAGGCGCAGAGCGACGCGGCCGAGGTCCCGGCCTAGTCGCCGACACCCGAGCCGTACACCGGCAGCGGACCCGACGCCGTCGAACCGTCAGCGGTACTCGTCGGTGACGACGCGCTCGACCTCCGCGGCCGACTCCGGGAACAGGGTGGTCAGCAGGAGCCGGTAGAAGCGGGCCGCGTCCGCGCCGGTGCCGACCTGCGCGTTGCCCGCCGTGCCCGGGAAGTCCCCGGTGCGGGCCACCAGGGACCGACCCTCCTGCTCACCGTCGACGGCGATGGTGACGTTGGCCTCGACGGTCGCGACCACCTCGGGGTCGAGCAGGTACGCGGCGGCGAGCGGGTCGTGCAGGTCGAACGACAGGCTCCCGTTGGAGACGAACGCGAAGTTCGCGTAGGTGCGGGTGATCGCGTGGATGAAGCGGGACACCGGGGTGTCCAGCCGGAGCAACAGTTCACCGATCCCCGGCGTCAGGTCCGCCTCGGCGGTGGCGTCCAGGCCGACCATGACGACGTCGGCGAACCCCGCGGAGAACACGGCTTCGGACGCCTTCGGATCGCACCAGAGGTTGAACTCGGCCCATTGCGTCATGTTGCCGCCGCCCTCCGCCCCGCCCATCAGCACCAGGGACCGGACGTTGCCGGCGAACGTCGGGTCGGCCTGGACGGCCGCCGCGATGTTCGTCAGCGGGCCGAGCGTGAGCAGGGTGACCTCGCCCGGGTGGGCAGCGGTGTGCGAGATGAGGAAGTCGACGGCGGACTCCTCCCGTTCGCGCATTGTCACCGTCCGGCCGCCCTCGCCGCCGAGCCCGTCGGCGCCGTGCACGTCCGGGCTGAACTCCCGGCCGCGGGCGGCGCTGCCCTCGGCGCCGCGGTACACGCCGACGTCGGTCCGGCCGGCAAGCTCCAGCAGACGCAGTGCGTTGCCGGTCACCTGGTCCAGGTCGGCGTTGCCGCCGACGGTCGTGACGCCGTCGATCTGCAGCCGGTTCGCGGGCGCCGCCGCCGCGGCGCACAGGAACAGCAGCGCGATCGCGTCGTCGATGCCCGGGTCGGTGTCGATGATGATCCGCCGCACTGCTTGGCCTCCTCGTCAGGGTTGCCCAGCGTATCGCCGGTTGGACTCGACTGGACGTAATGGTCCGACTGACCTTAAGATCGATCCAGTGTTAACGTCTTGATGACTCTTACTCGTTCCGGAGGTGACCATGGCCCCGACGCTCGCGGTGTCGACGGTGATCTTCGCGCTGCGCACCGACGAGCGCAGTTCCGCCGCGATCGGGGCCCGGCCCCAGCTCTGGCTGCCGCTCGTGGTGCGCCTGCGGGACCCGTTCGACGGACGCTGGGCACTTCCGGGCGGTCCCCTGCGCGAGGACGAGGGCCTGGCCGACGCTGCCTCCCGGACCCTGCTGGAGACCACCGGGCTGCGCCCGAACTACCTGGAGCAGCTCTACGCGTTCGGCGACGCCGACCGGCCCGGCGCCGAGCACGGGCGGGTGGTCTCGGTCGTCTACTGGGCGATGATCGGGGCCGAGGAGGCGCACCTGGCCACCACCGGGCAGAACGTGCGTTGGCTGGCCGCGGACCGGCTGCCGAACCTGGCCTTCGACCACAACCGGATCGTGGAGTACGCGCTCTGGCGGTTGCGCACGAAGGTCGAATACTCCCGGATCGCGCATGCGTTCCTGGGCGAGACGTTCACCCTGCGCGAGCTGCGCGAGGTCCACGAGGTGGTGCTCGGCAAGGCGGTCGATCCGGCCAACTTCCGCCGTCAGGTGGAGGCGAGTGGCGCCGTCGTCCCCACCGGTCAGGTCCGCACCGGAGGCCGGCACCGGCCCGCCCAGCTGTACCGCTACGACACCGCCATCGAACCGGTCGATCTCGGCCCGCTGGCCCCCGAACCGCAGATGTCCCCCACCTCCACCGAGGAGACCCCATGACGACCACCGCTTCGGTCGACACCACCATCCAGCTGATCGACGCCGGCCGGGCCACGGGCTCGACCTGCAGCCCGGACCTCGCCAGCGGCCCGTGGGCGTTCGACGCCAGTCCCGGCTACGGGCCCGGCGCGTCGCTCGCGGACCCACCACCCGCCGTCGCCCCCCGACAGGGCGAGCTGCCCAGGGAATACCGCGAGGCGGACCCGGCCGACCTGGACGCGCGCGTGCGCGCCGCGAAGGCGACGCTCGGCGACCGGGTGGTCATCCTCGGGCACTTCTACCAGCGCGAGGAGGTCGTCACCCATGCGGACTTCGTGGGCGACTCCTTCCAGCTCGCGAACGCCTCGCTGACCCGCCCGGACGCCGAGGCGATCGTGTTCTGCGGCGTGCACTTCATGGCCGAGACCGCGGACCTGCTCTCCGGCCCCGAGCAGGCCGTGATCCTGCCGAACCTGGCCGCCGGCTGCTCGATGGCGGACATGGCGGACATCGACCAGGTCGAGGAGTGCTGGGAGCAGCTCACCGAGCTGTACGGCACCGAGCCCGGCGAGGACGGCAGGGTGCCGGTCATCCCGGTCACCTACATGAACTCCTCCGCGGCGCTGAAGGGCTTCTGCGGCCGCAACGGCGGCATCGTCTGCACGTCCTCGAACGCCGCCACGGTGCTGGAGTGGGCGTTCGAGCGCGGGCAGCGGGTGCTGTTCTTCCCGGACCAGCACCTCGGGCGCAACACCGCCAAGGCGATGGGCGTGCCGCTCGAGGCGATGCCGATGTGGAACCCGAACAAGCCGCTCGGCGGCAACGACGAGCAGGCCCTGACCGACGCCCAGGTGATCCTGTGGCACGGGTTCTGCTCGGTGCACCGCCGGTTCACTCCTGGTCAGATCGAGCAGGCCCGCGCCGAGCACCCGGGCGTGCGCGTGATCGTGCACCCGGAGTGCCCGATGCCGGTGGTCGACGCCGCCGACGAGTCCGGTTCCACCGAGTACATCCGCAAGGCGATCGACGCCGCCACCGAGCCGACCACGTTCGCGATCGGCACCGAGGTCAACCTGGTCCAGCGCCTGGCCGCGCAGTACCCGCAGCACACGATCTTCTGCCTGGACCCGGTGGTGTGCCCGTGCTCCACGATGTACCGGATCCACCCGGGCTACCTGGCCTGGGTGCTGGAGTCCCTGGTGGCCGGCGAGGTGCCGAACCGGATCACGGTCCCCGCGGACGTCGCCGACCCGGCCCGGCTGGCGCTGGAACGGATGCTCGCGGCCAAGCCTCCCGTGGCGGGAGCCTGAGATGGCGCGCGTGCTGGTCATCGGCTCCGGGATCGCCGGGCTCGTCGCGGCCGCGGAGGCCGCCCGCACCCATGACGTGGTGCTGGCCACGAAGGGCGACCTCGGGCTGAGCAACACCCGCTACGCCCAGGGCGGCATCGCCGCGGTGATGTTCGCCGAGGACGACGTGGCCGCGCACATCGCGGACACCCTCACCGCCGGCGCCGGGCTGTGCGACCCCGAGGCCGTCCGGGTGCTGTGCACCGAGGGCCCGGCCCGGATCCGGGACCTGGTCGCCGCCGGCGTCGAGTTCGACATGGCCGGCGGCCGTTTCGCCCAGGGCCTGGAGGCGGCGCACTCGTTCCCGCGGGTGCTGCACGCGGGCGGGGACGCCACCGGCGCCCGGATCGAGGCGGCACTGACCGCGCAGGTGCGCGCGAGCGCCGTGGCGATCCACGAGAACACGTTCCTGACCGACCTCGTCGTCGCCGACGGCCGCGTGGTCGGGGCGAGCCTGCTCGACGGCGCCGGTCACGTTCTCGAGGTCCGTGCGGACGCCGTGGTGCTCGCCACCGGCGGCGCCGGCCAGCTGTACCCGTACACGTCCAACCCCGCGGTGGCCACGGGCGACGGCGCCGCGGCGGCCGCGCGCGCCGGAGCCGCCCTGGCGGACCTGGAGTTCTACCAGTTCCACCCCACCACGCTCGCCCTGCCCGGGAACTTCCTGGTCTCCGAGGCCGTGCGCGGCGAGGGCGCGGTGCTGCGCGACGCCGACGGCGAGCGGTTCATGCTCGCCGTGCACCCCGACGCCGAGCTCGCCCCCCGGGACGTGGTGGCCCGGGCCGTGGCGGACCGGATGGCGGCGACGGGTGCGCCCGTGTACCTGGATGCCACCGCGTTCGGCGCCGACGCGCTCGCCCACCGGTTCCCCAGCATCGACGCCGCCGTGCGTGCCGCCGGCCTGGACTGGGCGCGCACACCGGTGCCGATCACCCCGGCCGCGCACTACTGGATGGGCGGCGTGGCCACCGACCTCTTGGGCCGCACCTCACTGCCCGGCCTGTACGCCGTCGGCGAGGTCGCCCGCACCGGCGTGCACGGTGCGAACCGTCTGGCCTCGAACTCCCTGCTCGAGGGCGCGGTGTTCGCCCACCGCGCGGTGCGGGCCCTGGCGAACCCGGACGCGGCCGGGCCCTGGCCCGCAGGCGGTTCGGTGGCCGCCTCGGCCACCGGTTCGCTGCGAGCGGTTCCGGCGCCACGCGGTGCCGGCGATGGCCCGTCGGAGGCGGCGCCGTTCTCCCGGGCCGCGGTGCAAGACCTGATGTGGGACGCCGTCGGGCTGCGCCGGCACGGCGTCGGGCTCGCGCGAGCCGCCCAGACGTTCGACGCCTGGGCGGCGAGCACGCCCGCCCCGCACTCCCCGGCCGAGCACGAGGACGCGAACCTGCTCCTGCTCGCCCGGCTCACCGCCCGGGCCGCGCTGGCCCGCACGGAGTCGGTCGGAGCGCACTTCCGCACCGACGAGCCGTTGGGCACGCGATCCGCCGCGCAGCCGACCGCCATGGCGGTGGGCGCATGCTGACCCGGACCGTGATCGAGGCGGCCGTGGCCGCCGCCCTGGCCGAGGACGCACCCTGGGGCGACCTGACCTGCGCGGCGCTCGTGCCGCCGTCGGCCACCGCGAGCGCCGAACTGGTGGCGCGCACCGAAGGCGTGTTCGCCGGCGGGGAGGTGTTCGCGGCCGCGTTCACACTGACCGACCCTTCGGTCGAGGTCACCCTCGCCGAGCCCGACGGCGCCGCGTTCGCCGCGGGGGCGATGCTGGCCCGGGTGGTCGGCCCGGCGGGCGCCGTGCTGCAGGCGGAGCGGATCGGGCTGAACTTCGCCCAGCGGCTGTCCGGGATCGCGACGGCGACGCGTGCCTACGTGGACGCCGTCGCGGGCACCGGGGCCAGGATCGTGGACACCCGCAAGACCACGCCGGGGCTGCGCGCGTTCGAGCGGCACGCCGTGCGGGCCGGCGGCGGGCACAACCACCGGTTCTCGCTGTCGGATGCGGTGATGGTCAAGGACAACCACCTGGCGGTGCTGGTGAACTCCGGCGTCGGTGTCACCGAGGCGCTGCTGGCCGCCCGCGACCGTCTGCCGCACACCACGCACATCGAGGTGGAGGTGGACCGGATCGACCAGCTCGACGCGGTCCTCGCGGCCGGGGTGGACACGATCATGTGCGACAACTTCACGCTCGACGAGCTGCGTGCGGGGGTCGCCCTGATCGGTGGCCGGGCGATCGTGGAGGCGAGCGGCAACGTGCGCCTGGACACCGTGCGAGCCATCGCCGAGACCGGCGTCGACGTGATCTCGGTCGGAGCGCTGACCCACTCCTCCCCCGCCCTGGACCTGGGGCTCGACGTGAGCGTGCACTGATGCTGTACCTGGACGCGGCCGCGACCACCCCGGTACGCCGGGAGGCGCTGGAGGCCATGTGGCCGTACCTGACCGGTGAGTTCGGGAATCCGTCCAGCCACCACACCGTCGGCGAGCGGGCCGCCGCAGCGCTGGCGGACGCCCGGTCCCGGGTCGCGGGCGTGCTCGGCTGCCGGCCCGGCGAGGTGGTGTTCACCTCGGGCGGGACCGAGGGCGCGAACCTGGCGATCAAGGGACTGGCGCTGGCGAACCCGCGGGGGCGGCACCTGGTCACGACCAGGATCGAGCACGAGGCGGTGCTGGCGTCGGTGGACTACCTGGTCCGCGTGCACGGGTTCTCGGTCACGCACGTGGCCGTGGACACCGATGGGCGGGTGCGGCCGGAGGCCCTCGACGCGGCCCTGCGCCCGGACACCACGCTGGTCTCGATCGCGCTGGCGAACAACGAGATCGGCACCCTGCAGGACATCACCTCCCTGGCCGCGGCCGCGCACGGACGTGGCGCCCTGTTCCACACCGACGCCGTCCAGGCGGCGGGTTGGCTGCCGGTCTCCGCGCGCGACCTCGGCGTGGATGCGCTCTCGATCTCCGGGCACAAGGTCGGCGCCGGGAAGGGCATCGGCGCGGTGTACCTGCGCGGCCGGCTGCCGGTGGAGCCGGTGCTGCACGGTGGCGGCCAGGAGCGCGAGCGACGCTCCGGCACCGAGAACGTGCCGGGGGCCGTCGCCCTCGGGATCGCGCTGTCGCTCGCCGAGGCGGAACGGGACCAACTGGCGCCCCGGGTGGGCGCGGCGCGGGAGTCGTTCATCGCCCGGGTGCTGGAGCTGGTCCCGACGGCGGTGCTCACCGGGCCACGGACTGTGCGCCTGCCGAACCACGCCTCGTTCTGCTTCCCGGGCACCAGCGGCGAGGCCGTGCTGCTGGAGCTGGAGCGCCTCGGCGTGGTCTCCTCGAGCGGCTCGGCGTGCGCGGCCGGCTCGGACGAGCCGTCGCACGTGCTGATCGCGATCGGGGTGCCACCCGAGGTCGCGCAGACGTCCGTCCGGTTCACGTTCGGGCGCGAGGTCACCGAGGAGGACCTGGCCGGTGCTGCGGAGTCGGTGGGCGCGGCGGTGGCGAGCGTCGCATCCGTGGGCACCGCCTGAGATCATCGCTTGCAGACGGTCGGAGGTCGACGTGGCTCAACTCTTGAACTCCAGTCGCAGCTACCCGACGGACGCCGCAAGCACGATGCGAGCCCACCCGAACCAACGGCGGTGAGCAGCCGCGGGTCGATCATTGCCACGCGGAACGTCCGCGACTTCGAACGTGCGGACATCGAGCTCATCAATCCTGGAGGCCGGACACCGCCACTCGTTGACCGTCCCGACACTGCCCACGTAGCGTTTTCGTATCGGGCCCGGCCGAGCCGAGCGAAGGAGACGTGCGGATGAGCGGCACAGGCCGGTCCACTCCGCCCCGACTCCCCCCGCGTTGGTTCATCCGCGTGTTCTGGGCGGGTCACCGAGCCGTGTTTCGCGGCTCCGGCGGGAGGGTCGGACTGAGCCGGCCCAAGCCGGGCAGGGCCGGCCTGATGCGGCTGCGGACCGTCGGCCGACGCACCGGCGACCCGCGCGCCGTCATGCTCGCCTACATCGAGGACGGCCCGAACCTCGTCACCCTCGCGATGAACGGCTGGGGCGACGCGCCGCCGGCGTGGTGGCTGAACCTGCAGGCGAGCCCGGAGGCCACGGTCGACCTGCCCGGCGAGGAGCGCGTCGTGCGCGGACGGGCAGCCCAGGGCGACGAACGCGAGCGCCTCTGGGCCCGGTACGCCGAGCTCTTCGAGGGCGATCTCGACGACTACGCCGCGATGCGCTCGAGGGAGACGCCCGTCGTGGTGTTCGAACCGGCAGCCGGCGGTCCGTCCTGACCGAGCCCGCGGATCCGGCCGGGCCTGACCGGACCGGGGACACGGGGTCGGACACCTCCGGGTCCGGGCTGGAATAGTGTCGGGGCGTGACCGAGGACGGCGACCGCGAGGCGGGCCAGGAGGAGAAGCGTTCCGCCACGATCTACGACGTGGCCCGGCGCGCCGGCGTCAGCCATCAGACCGTGGCCCGGTTCCTCAACGGTGAGGGCGGCATCCGGCCCTACAACAAGGTCAAGGTCGTCGCCGCGCTCGAGGAGCTGCGCTACCGGCCGAACATGGCCGCGCGCTCGCTGGCCACGAAGCGGACGTTCCGGATCGGCGCACTCGGGTTCGAGATCGCCGGACACAATCCGGGCCGGGTGCTGCAGGCGGCCAGTGATGCCGCCCGCGAGCTGGGCTACGTCGTCGAAGTGGTCGGCCTCGACCCGCTCGACCCGGGCCAGCTCGCCGACGGCGTCGAGACGCTGATCCGCAATGGGGTGGAGGGGCTTCTGATCACCTCCCCCACGGTCGGCATCGCCGACGAGCTCAGCCGCCTCCGGATCGATATCCCGGTGCTGGTGGACGGCGCCCGGGAGACCGACGAACTGCAGCGCCGGGGCACCCTGCTCGCCCTGGAACACCTGCACGCCCTCGGCCATCGGCGAATCGCTCACATCGCCGGGCCGTCCCAATGGACCGCGGCGCACCTGCGGCGAGCGACGTACGAGTCCTTCTTGGCCGAGCGCGCCGGGGCGCCCGTGGTCTGGGAGGGCGACTGGGAGTCCCGTTCCGGGTACGCCCACGCCGAGCGGGTGGCCGGCGACCGGTCGATCACCGCTGTGTTCGCCGCGAACGATCGCATCGCCCTCGGCGCACTGCTCCGGTTCCACGAGCTCGGGATCCGGGTGCCTGGTGACGTCAGCGTCGTCGGGTTCGACGACATGCCGGAGTCGGAGTTCTTCCACCCGCCCCTGACCACGGTCCGACAGCACTTCGACGCCGGCGGCCGGACGAGCGCTGCCCGGCTGATAGCGATGATCGAGGGCAGGTCGGTGGACGCGCCCTACCCCGAGCCCGAACTCATCGTCCGCGCCTCGACGGGGCCCGTCTCGACCTGAGGCTTGCGCCTCCCGAGCCATCGACCTAGAGTGGCCACTCTCAAAACGTTACCGGTAACGTTTCGATCCGAAACCTCAGATGTCAGCACGAAGGAGTGGTGTACATGCCAACGCGACGAACACGTTCAGCCGTCCTCACGGGCGCCCTCGCAGCCTCGGCCCTGGTCCTCGCCGGGTGCTCCGGATCCGATGCGGACGAAGGCCCGGTGGTCCTGGAGTACTGGTCCTGGGCCCCCAACATCGAGCAGGTCGTGGCCGTCTGGAACGAGGCCAACCCGGACATCCAGGTCGAGGTCAACACCGCTGTCGCCGGGGCCGAGATCACGGCCAAGCTGCTCGCGGCCGCCGAGGCAGGCAACCTCCCGGACGTCTCCAACACGACCTACGACAACCTGCCGAGCCTGATCATCAACGACATCGCGGCCGACGTCTCGGACGTCATGGGCGACCGCGAGGCGGAGACGGCCGGGCCGGCCTGGAACCTCACCACCTTCGGAGGCGTCAACTACGCCGTTCCCCAGGGGACCTCGCCGCAGATGCTGTTCTACCGCACCGACGTCTTCGCCGAGCACGGCATCGAGGCGCCGACCACCTGGGACGAGTACGCGCAGGCGGCCCGGACCATCCACGCCGCGGACCCGGACACCTATCTGGCCACGTTCCCGGCCAACGACGCGCAATTGTTCGCCGCGCTCAGCCAGCAGGCCGGCGCCCAGTGGTGGTCCCAGAGCGGAGACGCCTGGTCGGTGGACATCGCCGGCGACGCCAGCGGCCAGGTCGCGGACTACTGGGAGGGACTCGTCGACGAGGGCGTGGTCGCCACCATGAAGACCTACACCCCCGAATGGCAGGCCGCACTGGCCGACGGCACTCTCGTCAGCTGGCTCGGCGCAGTCTGGACGCCGCCGCTCATCGAGCAGAACGCCCCGGAGACTGCAGGCCTCTGGCAGGCGGTGGCGCTGCCCCAGTGGACCCTGGACGCGCCGGCAGCCGGCGTGATGGGCGGCTCCGGCACGATCGTGACCACGCAGTCCGACCATCCGGAGCAGGCCCGGGAGTTCGCCCTCTGGCTCAACACCTCGGACGAGGCACTGAACGCCTACATCGAGCACGCGAACATCTGGCCCGCGGCACTCAGCGGCCGGGACCTCGACGGGCTCGCGGAGCCGCCGAGCTTCATGGCGAACCAGCCGGACTTCTACGACCTCGCGGCGCAGATCGACGAGTACACGGTCGAGGTCACCTGGGGGCCGAACGTCGCGGCGGGGTTCGACACGTTCAACAACGCGTTCAGCGACGCGATCGCGAACGGGACCCCGTTCCGGGACGCACTCGAGACGGTCGAGACCTCGGTGGTCAGCGACCTCGAGACACTCGGGTACACGATCGAATGACGTCGCTGACCAGCCGGAGGAGCCGGCTCCGGCTCGCCCCGTACCTGTTCCTGGCACCGGCCCTCATCCTCGCGACCGCGCTGCTGACGGTGCCGATCGGGTACACCGTATGGCGGAGCCTGCACGCGACCCGGATCACCGGTGGTGGCCTCGGTGTCGCCGAGGAGGTCTTCGTCGGGATCGAGAACTACGTGCGGGTCCTCGGCCGAGCCGACCTGCTGCCCTCGTTCGGCCGGCTGCTCGGATTCGCGGTGATCTTCGTCCCGACCGCGATGGTGCTCGCACTCGTGTTCGCGCTCCTGCTCGACAACGTCTCGAGCAGACTGACCCGGTTCTCCCGCATCTCGATCTTCGTTCCCTATGCGGTCCCGGGGGTGATCGCGGCGCTCATGTGGGGATTCATGTACCTGCCGGGGGTCAGCCCCTTCCATGACGTCGCGGCTGCCCTGGGGCTACCCCGGCCCGACTTCCTCGGGCACTCGGGCATCATCGCCTCGATCGCCAACATCGCGATCTGGGGCGCGGTCGGCTTCAACATGGTGATCCTGTACACCGCCCTGCGCGGGCTGCCGAACGAGCTGTACGACGCGGCCCGGATCGACGGCTGCAGCGAGTGGCAGCTGGCCATCCGGATCAAGGTGCCGCTGGTCGTGCCCGGCCTGATCCTCACCGGGATGTTCACGGTGATCGGTGCGCTGCAGGTGTTCAGCGAGCCGAACACGATGGTGACGCTCTCGACCGCGATCGGGTCCGACTGGGTGCCGATGATGGTGGTCTATCGGGACGCGTTCATCACCAATGACCTCTACGGCGCGTCCGCGCTCGCGATCATCATCACCGTGGTCACGCTGGCCGCGTCGTTCCTGCTGCTCGGCATCGCCCAACGCCGGGCCTTCGGGTCGGAGAGCCGCTCATGACCACCACCCTGCCCCGCACCGGCGACCGGGTCGTGGCGGTAGCCCCGGCCCGGGCCCGCACCTCCTCCGGGATCCTGCCGACGGCCATCCTGCTGATCGGCGCGGCCTACTGCCTCCTGCCCGTGTACTGGCTGATCTCGGCCGCCACGAAGCGGCCCGACGAGCTCTTCTCGACCTTCTCCCTCGCCCCGAGCTTCAACGGCGGGTTCATCGACAATCTGGTCGGCCTGTCGCAGTACGCCGGCGGTGCCTTCTGGCAGTGGTGCCTGAACAGCCTGATCTACGCCGGCGGCGGCGCGGTCGCCGCGACCGCCGTGGCCGCGCTCGCCGGGTTCGCGCTGGCCAAGTACGAGTTCCCGGGCAAGCGGCTCGTGTTCGGGTACCTGCTCGTCGGCGTCCTGGTGCCCGGGGTGATCGTGGCCATCCCGCAGTACCTGCTGCTGTCCCAGCTCGGGCTCGCGGGCACCCGGTGGTCGATCCTGCTGCCCGCGATGATCAGCCCGTTCAGCATCTACCTGACCCGGGTGTTCACCGCCGGTGCGGTCTCCGACGAGGTGATCGAGTCGGCCCGCCTGGACGGCGCCCGCGAGTTCCGCCTGTTCCGGTCGGTGGCGCTGCCGATGATGGCTCCGGGCCTGATCACCGTGTTCCTGCTCCAGTTCGTGGGGATCTGGAACAACTTCCTGCTGCCGTTCATCATGGTCACCCGCAGCGACATGATGCCGCTCACGGTCGGCTTCTACTCGATGATGAACCAGGGCTCGGACCAGACCAACGTGTACAGCTTCGTGATCATGGGGTGCCTGCTCGCCGTCGTACCCCTGATCGCGCTCTTCCTGTTCCTCCAGCGCTACTGGCGGCTGGACCTCATCAGCGGTTCCCTCAAGGGCTGACCCCAGCCCGTCCCGAAAGGACTCTCGTGCCCACACTCCTGCCCGACGGCGCCTGGCCCGTCATGCTGACCCCGTTCCGCGCCGATCGCTCGATCGACTGGGACCAGGTCGCGGCCTACGCCGACTGGCTCGTGAAGCTGGGGTCTGCCGGTGTCTTCACCGTCGCCCTGTCCAGCGAGATGTACGACCTCACGCCTGTCGAGCGCCTGGAGCTCGCCCGTCGAGTCGTCGAGACGGTCGACGGTCGGGTACCAGTGATCGCCTCGGCGATCGGTGCCGACCCGGACGAGACGGCCGAGGCCGCCGCCGGACTGGCGGATGCCGGGGTGACCGCCGCCGTCCTGGTGAGCCCGTTGCTGGCCGCCCCCGACGAGGACGACGCGGCGTGGATCCGTGCCACCGAGCGGATCCTCGACCGGGTGCCCGACCTCGACTTCGGGGTGTACGAGTGCCCCGTGCCCTACAAGCGGTTGCTCACGCTCGAGACCGTCCGGTGGCTGGCCGAGACCGGCAGGTTCACGTTCTACAAGGACACCAGCCACCGGGTCGACGTGATGGCGGCACGGATCGAGGTCCTGGCCGGCACCCCGCTCCGCCACTACAACGCGGAGATCTCCTCCCTCGTCGAGAGCCTTCGTGCCGGCGGTGCAGGCTTCAGCGGCTACGCGGCGAACATCTATCCCGAACTCGTCGCGTGGCTGTGCGCGAACCACGACGTCGCACCCGAGGCAGACGTCGCCACCGTGCAGCGGGTCCTGAGCATCGCCGAGCACAGCATCAACGCCCGTTACCCGTCGTCTGCCAAGTTCTTCCTCGCGCACAGCTCCCGGCTGACCATGTCCAGCGTCAGCCGGTGGAAGCCCGAGTCCATCGGCAGCCACGACGGGCAGCCTCTGATCGACCTGGCCCGGTACCTCGAGAGCGCCGGCCTACCGGCACTCGACCCGGGCCGCCGCTGAGCCCCCCGCCGCACTGCGTGAACCGATCGCTCACGCAGTACCTGCAGCCTGAGGAAGGACGATCTACCGTTCTGTGTCAGGCGGCAGGTACTGCTTGACGGCGGCAGGCACTTCCTCGGCGCGACGCTCGTCCTACGAGGAGCTTGCCACCTTCGCGGCAGCGGCGACCGTCGCACCCGGGACCAGCACGGCGTCGATCAGATCGGTGACCCAGGTGATCAGCTGCTCGTCCCGCAGCGAGGTACCGCCGACACGGGAGGTCGTCGGGGCCGGCACCAGCGCGGTGCGCACCGCCGGCTTGAGGATGGTCCCGGGGTAGAGACGCTTGAGCCGCAACTGGGCAGACTCGGCCAGGTCGACCGGCGCGAACCGGATGTACTTGCCCTGCGCGGTCATGTCCACGAGCCCGGCGGCGCGGGCCTTGACCCGCAGCGCGGCGACGGCGAACAACCGCTCGACGGGCTCGGGCACCGGGCCGTACCGGTCGACGAGCTCCTCCCGGATGGCGTCGATCGCCGCGGCGTCCCCGGCCTTCGCGATCTTCGTGTACGCCTCCAGCCGGAGCCGCTCGTGCGCGATGTACTCATGCGGCAGGTGCGCGTCGATCGGCAGTTCCACCTTCAGCTCGGGCAGCTCCTCGGGCACCTCGCCGCGGAAGTTCGCGACCGCCTCGGAGACCATCCGCACGTACAGGTCGAAGCCGACGCCGGCGATGTGCCCGGACTGCTCCCCGCCGAGCAGGTTCCCGGCGCCACGGATCTCCAGGTCCTTCATGGCGATGGCGGTGCCCGAGCCGAGGTCGGTGTGCGCGGCGATGGTCTGCAACCGGTCGTGTGCGGTCTCGGTGAGCGGGCGTTCCGGGGGGTAGAGGAAGTAGGCGTAGGCGCGCTCGCGCCCGCGGCCCACCCGGCCCCGGAGCTGGTGCAGCTGGGACAGGCCGAGCACGTCCGAGCGTTCGACGATCAGGGTGTTCGCGTTCGAGATGTCCAGGCCGGTCTCCACGATCGTGGTGCAGACCAGGACGTCGAACCTCTTCTCCCAGAAGTCCATGATGACCTGCTCGAGCTGGTGCTCGCCCATCTTCCCGTGAGCGACGGCGATCCTCGCGTCGGGCACGAGCTCGGCGAGTTTCGAGGCGGTCCGGTCGATCGACTCGACCCGGTTGTGCACGTAGAAGACCTGCCCCTCACGCAGCAGCTCGCGCCGGATCGCGGCCGCGATCTGCTTCTCCGCGTAGGCGCCCACGAACGTGAGCACCGGGTGCCGCTCCTCCGGCGGGGTGGCCAGGGTGGACATCTCCCGGATCCCGGTGACGGCCATCTCCAGGGTCCGCGGGATCGGGGTGGCGCTCATCGCGAGCACGTCCACGTTCGTGCGCATCTGCTTGAGCGTCTCCTTGTGCTCCACCCCGAAGCGCTGCTCCTCGTCCACGACCACCAGGCCGAGGTCCTTGAAGTGCACCTCCCCGGTGAGCAGCCGGTGCGTGCCGATGACCACGTCGACCGTGCCGTCGCTGATGCCTTCCTTGATGGCCCGGGCCTCGGCGTCGCTCTGGAACCGGGACAGGCCCTTGACCACCACGGGGAACCCGGCGTACCGCTCGGAGAACGTGTCGAAGTGCTGCTGCACGAGCAATGTCGTGGGCACCAGCACGGCCACCTGCTTGCCGTCCTGGACGGCCTTGAACGCGGCCCGCACGGCGATCTCGGTCTTGCCGTAGCCGACGTCCCCGCTGATCAGCCGGTCCATCGGGACCGCCTTCTCCATGTCCGCCTTGACCTCGTCGATGGTGATCACCTGGTCCGGGGTCTCAACGAACGCGAACGCGTCCTCCAGCTCGCGCTGCCACGGGGAGTCCGGCGCGAACGCGTGTCCCTTCGTGGCCATCCGGGCCGAGTACAGCCGGATCAGCTCGCCGGCGATCTCCTTGATCGCCTTGCGGGCCCGGCCCTTCGTCTTGGCCCAGTCCGAGCCGCCCATCTTGTTCACCGACGGCGACTCCCCGCCGGTGTACTTGGTCACCTGGTCGAGGGCGTCGCTGGGCACGTAGAGCCGGTCCCCCGGCTGACCGCGCTTGGAGGCCGCGTACTCGATCACCAGGTATTCGCGGGTGGCGGCGGTGCGCCCGGTCCCGATGGTCCGCTGGACCAGCTCCACGAACTTCCCGACGCCGTGCTGCTCGTGCACCACATAGTCGCCCGGGCGCAGCGCGAGCGGGTCGACGACGTTGCGTCGCTTCGACGGCATCCGGCGCATGTCCCGGGTGGAGGTGCCGGCCCGGCCGGTCAGGTCGGCCTCGGTGAACACGGCCAGTTTGAGCGGTTCCGAGACGAAGCCGCGACCCACGCTCGCGGTGGTCACGAGCACGACGCCGGTCGGCGGCAGGTCGGGTGCCTCGCCCGGGTGGGCGTCGCCCTGGGCCGGTTCGACGGCGGAGACGAGCCGGGCTGGCACGTCGCCATCGAGGAGCTGCTCCACCATGCGGCGGGCGGGCCCGGCACCTTCGGTGACGAGCACCAGGCGCCAGGCGGCGCCGGTAAGGTTGCGCAGGTCCGCGACGGCCCGTTCGGTCTCGCCGCGGTAGCCCTCCACGTCCCGGGACGCCACCGTGACGGTGCGGGCGTCGAGCTCGTCATCGTCGTCGAGGAGTTCTTCGAGCTCGGCGTCGCCGGCGAACGAGCCGAACGTCCACCAGCCGAGTCCGCGGCGCGCGGCGACGTCGCGCACCTGGGCGATGGTGGCGAAGCTCGCCTCCGACAGGTCCAGCGGGGTGTTCGCCCCGGCCGCGGCCGAGGTCCACGCGGCGGCGAGGAACTCCTCGGTGGTCGCGACCAGGTCGTGGGCGCGGCGGCGGACCCGCTCCGGGTCGTTGATGATCAGCAGCGAGTCGGCCGGGACCAGATCCAGAACCGGCTCCATCCGGTCAACCAGGACCGGGGCGAGGGATTCCATGCCGTCGACGGCGATCCCCTGGCTGAGCTTCTCAAGCAGCTCGCCGGCTCCGGGCAACCGCTCGACGAGGGCCGCGGCCCGGGCCCGAACCGCGTCGGTGAGCAGGATCTCCCGGGTCGGCGGCGCCCAGATGCCATCCTCACTCACCTCGAGCGAACGCTGGTCGGCGGCCGAGAACCAGCGGATCTCCTCCACGTCGTCACCCCAGAACTCGATCCGCTGCGGGTGGTCCTCGGTGGGCGCGAACACGTCCAGCAGACCACCACGGACGGCGAACTCGCCGCGACGTTCCACCATGTCCACCCGGGTGTAGGCGGCGGCCACGAGCCGGGATACGACGTCCTCCATCGGTGCGGTGTCGCCCGCGCGCAGCGCCACCGGCTCCAGGTCGCCGAGCCCGGCGACCACCGGCTGGAGTGCCGCACGCACGGGCAGGATCAGCACCCGGATCGGGCGGGTCGACCCACCCGCCCCGGTGCGCGCGGCACCCGCGGACGCTCCGCCGTCGGGCGTGGGCTCTTCCCCTGCGAGGGCGAGCGGCTCCGCGTGGGCGAGCCGACGCAGCACGGCGATACGGCGCGCGACCGTGTCGCTGCGCGGCGAGAGCCGCTCGTGCGGGAGGGTCTCCCAGGACGGGAACACCGCCACGTCCGCCGGATCGAGGTAGGCGGCCAGTGCGGCGGCGAGCTCGTCGCCCTCGCGACCGGTCGCCACGACCACCACCAGCGGCCGGGTGCCGCGACCGGCGAGCTCGGCGAGCAGCGGGGCACGGACCCCGACCGACGCGGAGACGTCGATCGCGCCGCGGGCAGACAGCGACTCCAGGAGCTCGCGCACGCCGTCGTCGGCGCGCAGTGCAGGCAGGATTCCGGTGAGGTTCTTGGGCACGCGAGGCTTCCTTCCAGGGCGGTGCGGGAGACTGCTTGCCCCCGTTTGCCGCACACGTCGAGCCCGGACCGAATCTCGGGCCGGGTCAGGTGCGCCCTCAAGCGTACGCCCGCCGCGGGAAGTCGCTTGTATCCTGGGCGCAAGGCCGGTGGTGGCCAGAATCCGAGGTTGCAGACATGGCCACAGACCCACAGGGCGACGACGAGACCGACGCGCTTCCCGAGCCCGAGGCCGGGTCCGGTCCGAGGCGGGGGCGGAGGCGGGTCAGCCGCACGCGAGTCGCGCTGCTCGTCGCCGCCGGCCTGATCGTCGTGCTACTCGGAGGACTGATCGCCACCATCGCGGTGATCCAGAACCGGATATCGGCGAACATCGACTGGATCGAAGATCCGTTCGAGGGTCTGACCGATCGGCCCAGCGCGGGCGCCGAGGCCGGAGAGGGCGCCACCGAGGAGCCGGTCGGGGCGGCCGTGAACATCCTCATGCTCGGGTCGGACAGCCGGATCTCCGCCGGTGATCCCAGCCAGTGGTCCTATGGTGCGCAGCGCACCGACGCGATCATGCTGGTCCACATCGCCGGCGACCGGCAGTCGGCGCAGGTCATGTCGATCCCCCGGGACTCCTGGGTGCCGATCCCCGGTCACGGCGAGAACAAGATCAACGCCGCGTTCTCCTTCGGCGGGCCCGCGTTGCTGATCCAGACCGTCGAGGACCTCACCGGTGTGCACATCGACCACTTCGCCGTCGCGGACTTTGAGTCCTTCGCCGTGCTCACCGACGAGCTCGGCGGCGTGGAGATCGACCTGCCGAACGGTCTCGACAACGCCGGTGTGACCCTGGCTCCCGGGACGCACACGCTCACCGGGGAGCAGGCACTGGCCTACGCCAGGCAGCGCTATGACCTGCCCGGCGGCGACTTCGACCGGGTTGCCCGGCAGCAGAACTGGATGCGTGCGATGGTCTCGCAGGCGTTCCGCACCGATGTCCTCGCCGACCCGATGCAGCTGACGAGCCTGCTCGACGCGGTCTCCTCGAGCCTGTCCGTCGACGAGGGCTTCACGGTCGCCACCATGCGCGACCTCGCGCTCAGTCTGCGGGACCTGCGCCCGGGCTCGATGGACTACCTGACCGTGCCGGTCGAGGGCACCGGCCGCAGCCCGGACGGGCAGCAGTCGATCGTGGTCCTGGACCAGGCGCGTTTCGACGCCCTCATGGACGCCGTGGCCACCGATGCGCTGTCGCAGTACCTGGCCGAGCACCCGGACGACGTGACCATACTCGGCTCGGCAGTGAACTGAGGATGGGCGGGCCCCACCGGCCCTCGATGTCGCCGAGCAGGGTGTCGACCGCGCGCAGCCGCCTACTCAGGATCCGGGTCTCGGTGGGATCCGGACTCGTGTTGACGCCGATCAGCAACTGATCGCGATACCGGCGGATCTCTTGGATACGAACCTCGTCGTTCACGGACATCTACGCCTCCCTTCGTAGCCTCCCCAGGCGGCCCCCCAGCCGGGCGAGGAGTGGTGGTGCTTGGACTGATTGTGTGCCGAGCACCTCGATTGCATCAATGGGTCGGTGCGGATGGGCCTCCCGGGGTGGGTCCGGCCGGGGGCTGCTGGCCCGGGTTTCGGACGGCTGGGTCCGGCGGGGCGCCGTATTGGCCCAGTTGCGCGCCGTACGAACCCGGCTGCCCGGCGTACGGACCCGGCTGCCCGGCGTACGGACCCGGCTGCCCGGCGTACGGACCCGGCTGCCCGGCGTACGGACCCGGCTGCCCGGCGTACGGACCCGGCTGCCCGGCGTACGGACCCGGCTGCGCGACGTACTGGCCCGGCTGGGCGGCGTACGGACCCGGCCAGCCCGTGCTGCCCGCGTCCGCACTGACGATCCGCACGCGCGCCAGCTGCGAGGTCAGGAGCGCGAAGGCGGCGGCGAAGAGCACCACCAGCGGCACCGGGGTCAGCAGACCGAGCACGGATCCGGTCTCGAACCGCCGCGAGAACAACTGCGTCAGCACCAGGACGGCGTGCTGGGAGTCCGGGCTGAACGAACTCAGGTACGGCCACAGTGCGCCCTGCGGACCCAGCCACGTCTCGATGGCGAACACCCCGAGCACAGTCAGGCCGGCGACTCGCGGGGCGCTGCGCCGGTCCGGGCTGCGCCGGACCGCAGCGAACAGGAACGTGAACAGGAACAGGGCGCCGATCGTCAGGAACGGCGGCTCGAGAGTCGGCCGGTTCAGCCAGTTGAGGTCCCGCAGGATCAGGAAGTAGGCGGGCGCGAGTGCTCCTAGGCCCACGAACAGCCACGGCGCGAAGAACCAGAGGACCCGTTCGCTTCGCGGGCCGAACGGGCGCAGGTAGCCGATGGCGTACCCACCGGCGGCGGCGATCGCGGTGCCCACCAGCGCGTTGCCCAGTGCGCTGCCCCACGTCGTCACGAACACCCCGGCCGCCGAGATTCCGAGCTCTTCCTCCGGCAGACCGAGGCTGGTCAGCCAGGGCAGCGCGACCAGGATCAGGCCGACCAGCGCGACCGCCGCGAGCACTACCCCAACGATGCCCGCCGCGCCATCGGTGCGCGGGACCGGCGGTGGCTCGATGCGGTAACGCGTGCCGACCACCAGAGCGGTCCCGAGCAGCCCGAAGAGCACGAGCGGGATCAGCACCACGATCGCGATCGCGCCGGCCACCCCGGCGTCGGCGTAGAGGAAGGCACTCTCATAGATCAACGCGCCAGGAAGCTCGCGGTCGCCTCCGACGATGTAGGGCGTGAAGGTCTGCCAGCCGACGGCGATCCCAGCGAGCCCGGTTCCGACGAGCGCCAGCGCGGTGGCGCGACCGCGGCCGGGTCCGTCCACGAGCCGCCCGACGAGGGCCCCGACGAGCAGTGCTGCCCCGAGCCCGACGGCGAGGAAGCCGAGGACGATCCCGGCGCCGTCACCCCGGGCGAGCGGGCCGACGCCGAAGCCGTACGAGAACGGGGCCATGGTCACGAGGCCGGCGCCGAGGATGCCGAGGCCGATCGCGGCCGCGCGGGCCGACGCCTTCGCCAGGAGCCGACCGATGAGCATCCCCACGCCGAAGCCGAGGAGCGCCGGGGCGAGGCCGGCCGCGGCGCCGACCAGCAGACCGGTCAGCAGCTCGGGTGGGATCTGCCCGTAGTTGTCGAGCCCGACGAAGACCCCGCCGCCGAGGAGCGCACGCTCCTGGAGGCTGGAGATGAAGAGGCGCACGGTGGGGATGATCTGACCCAGGAGCAGGGCGATGGCGGCCGGCGCGAGGAGCAACAGGCCCAGGCCGGTCCGGGCCGGCGGCTCGGCGGACGTGCCGAGCGGCGATGGTGCATAGGGACCCGGCGCAGGCGCCGTCGCATGGGGGCCGTGCTGCGGCACCGGCGCGGACGGGCCCGGTTGAGGCGCGTGGGTGCCGTGCTGCCCGGCCGGTCGCTGCTGACCGGCTTGCTGGTGCGACGACGCACCCGTCCATGGCCCCTGATCCGGCGTCCCCATGCAGGGGAGGGTAGCAAGTCCCGATTGCCGGCCTCGGCCGGGCGGGCTCAGGCCCTCGCGGTGTGCAGCGCCGTCTGGGCCTTCTCCAGCCCGATGGACAGCACGTCCCGGACGGCGTCGGCGGCCTCCTCGAGGGTGACGCCGAGCTCGGCGCGCTCGGCGGCGGAGAAGTCCCGCAGCACGTAGTCGGCCGGGTCCATCCGGCCGGGCGGGCGGCCGATGCCGACGCGCAGCCGCAGGTAGTCGCGGTCGCCGAGGGCCTGCGAGATGGACTTCAGTCCGTTGTGGCCGCCCTCGCCCCCACCGCGCTTGAGCCGCAGCGTGGTGGCGGGCAGGTCGAGCTCGTCGTGGATGACCAGGAGGTGGTCGGGTTCCACGTCGTAGAACCGGCAGAGCCCCGCGACGGGGCGGCCGGAGACGTTCATGTAGCTGGACGGCTTGGCCAGGACCACGCGCGGGCCGGGCGCACCGCCCGGCAGGGTGCCCAGGCGACCGTCCAGCACGGTGGCGCCGGCCTTGTGCGTCGTGAAGGAGCCGGGGACGTCCCGGGCGAGCACGTCGAGGACCATCTGACCGACGTTGTGCCGGTTCCCGGCATAGGTGGGCCCGGGGTTACCCAGGCCCACCACCAACCAGACGCTCATGACTGTGCCGAGAGGCTCAGGCCTGCTCGTCGGCTCCGGCCGGGGCAGCGGCCTCGCCCGCAGCACCGGCAGCCTCGCCGGCAGCCTCGGCCTCGGCGTCGGCCTCCAGGTCCTCGGCGGAGGCGCGCGGCACGGTCACGTTGATGACCACCGATTCGGGGTCGACCTCGAGCACCGAGCCGGCCGGCAGGGTCAGCTCGCCCACGCGGACGATGCTGCCCTCCTCGAGGCCCTCGATGTTGACCTCGACGTGCTCGGGCAGGTTGGTCGCCTCGGCCTGCAGGCTGATGGTCTGCATGTCGAGGGTGTGGATGGTGCCGGGGGCGGTCTCACCGATGATCACGACGGGCACGTCGACGATGACCTTCTCGCCACGACGGACGAGGATGAGGTCGAGGTGGTCGATGGTGCGGCGGATGGCGTCGCGCTGCACGTCCTTGACCAGTGCGAGCTCGTGGTTGTCTCCGAAGTCCAGCGTGAGCAGGGCGTTCGCGTTGCCCTTCAGCGCCAGGAACGTAGCGTGGTCCGGCAGCGACAGGTGCACCGGGTCGGTGCCGTGGCCGTACAGCACGGCGGGGATGAGGCCCGCGCGGCGGGTGCGGCGAGCGGCGCCCTTGCCGAACTCGGTACGGACGGTGGCCTTCAGGACGTTCTCGTTGCTCTCAGACATGGATGTCTTCTCCAAAGATGGTGGGGGCGGCGGGTGGCCTCAGCGCGGGACGTCGGGCGGGCGGCTCACGGTCGCGCTCCACCACGTCGATCACGGACCCGGCGGCTGCGCGTGCGGCCGCCCGGCATCCCTCGCCGAGGCAACCTGGACATCCTACCCGCACAGGCGAGTTGGCGGAAACCGGGCGGATCCGGTCTTCGTCACAGTGCGTGGCGCCGTCCCGGCGCCGGCGTCAGGCGCCGGGGCCGTCCGCCCAGTCCCAGTGCACCGTCACGCTCGCGCCCACGGTCTGCTCGCCACCCTCGACCGGCATCGACGCCGCCGCCGCGAACGCCCGCGCCTTCGGCATGCCCGGCACCACGTCCGAGCCGCCCTCGTGAACGGCCACCACGGCACCCAGGGCGCGACCGGCCAGGTCCGCGTACTGCTCGGCCCGGCGGCGCGCGTCGGCGAACGCCGCCGCGCGGGCCTGGGCCTGCGCCTGCGCGGGCTCAGAGATACCGAAGGTGAGCGAATCGATCCGGGCGACCGGTCCGCCGTCGGCCAGTGCCGCATGGACCTGCCCACCCGAGGCGCCCACGTCCCGCAGCACGGCGCGCAGCCCGAGCCGCACGTGGACCCGGCTGGGCGCCGGTTCACCGGTGTCCGTGGTGCGGTCCTCGTGCCAGATCGAGGTCTGGGTGGTGCGCAGGTCGCTTCGGTCGACGCCGCGCGCGAGCAGCCCGTCGCGGATCCGGGCGAGGCCCTGCTCCGCCGTGGGCAGGACCTCGGACAGGTCCGGTCCGCTCACGGTGACACCGAGGTCGGCGTGCACCACGTCGGGCTGTACGTCAACGCCACCGGTCCCGGTGACGACGATGCCGCCGTCGGTCGTCATCGCTGCAGCCTAGTGGGCCTCAGACCCCGTCGAACAGGCTGGTGACGGAGCCGTCGTCGAACACCTCGCGGATCGCGCGGCCGAGCAGCGGGGCGATGGACAGGACGGTCAGCTTCGCGAACCGCTTCTCGACCGGGATCGGCAGCGTGTCGGTGATGATGACCTCGCGGGCACCGCTCTCCTGGAGCCGGCTCACGGCCGGGTCGGAGAGCACCCCGTGGGTCGCGGCGACGATCACGCTGCGGGCGCCCGCGGCGGTGAGCACCTTCACGGCCTCGGCGATGGTGCCGCCGGTGTCGATCAGGTCGTCGACCAGCACGCAGTCGCGGTCCGCGACCTCGCCGACCACCCGGTTGGCCACGGCCTGGTTCGGGCGGTTGATGTCGCGGGTCTTGTGGACGAACGCCAGGGGCACGCCACCGAGCTTGGCAGCCCACTGCTCGGCGACCCGGATCCGGCCGGCGTCCGGCGAGACCACGGCTGCGTTCGCGACGTCGACGCGGGTCCGGACGTAGTCGGTGAGGATCGGCATCGCCCACAGGTGGTCCACCGGGCCGTCGAAGAAGCCCTGGGTCTGCGCGGCGTGCAGGTCCACGCTCATGATGCGGTTGGCCCCGGCGGTCTTGAACAGGTCCGCCATCAGCCGCGCGGAGATCGGCTCGCGGCCGCGGTGCTTCTTGTCCTGACGGGCGTATCCGTAGAACGGCACGACCGCGGTGATCGACTTCACGGACGCCCGCTTGAGCGCGTCGACCATGAGCAGCTGCTCCATGATCCACTCGTTGATCGGAGCCGTGTGGGACTGCAGCACGAACGCGTCGGCGCCGCGCACGCTCTCGGCGAACCGGACGTAGATCTCACCGTTGGCGAAGTCGTAGGCCGTGGTCGGGACCACCTCGATACCCAGCTCGTCGGCCACCGCGGCCGCGAGTTCGGGATGCGCACGGCCGGAGACGAGGACGAGTCGATTCTCGCCGTGGCTGGTGATACCTGTCATCGATCGTGGCTCCTCGCGCCTCGTGGGGGGATTGTTGTGCTCAGGACGTGGCGCCGCGCTCGCGCTCGGCGCGGGCCTGCGGGGAGAGCGACTCGGCCGCCGGGTGGCCGGCCGCGGTGGCGGCCTCGGCTGCGGGCGTGCCCGGCCGGCGGCTGGTCACCCAGCCCTCGATGTTGCGCTGCGATCCCTGGCTGACGGCGAGCGCCCCCGGCGGGACGTCCCGCCGCACCACGGTGCCGGCACCGGAGTAGGCGCCGTCCCCCACGGTGACGGGTGCCACGAACATGTTGTCCGCGCCGGTCCGGGCGTGCGAGCCGATCACGGTGCGGTGCTTGCGCACGCCGTCGTAGTTCACGGTGACGCTCGCGGCGCCGACGTTCGAGTCGTGGCCGATCGTGGCGTCCCCGATGTAGGACAGGTGCGGCACCTTCGAGCGCTCCCCGATCTCGGAGTTCTTCACCTCGACGAACGTGCCGATCTTGCCCTCGGCGCCGAGGATCGCACCGGGGCGCAGGTAGGCGAACGGGCCAACACTGGCACCGTCGCCGATCTGGGACTCGGACCCGTGCGTGCGGACCACGCTCGCGTTCTCGCCGACCTGCACGTCCCGCAGCGTCGTGTCCGGGCCGATCGTGGCGCCGGCGCCGATCTGGGTGGCCCCGTGCAGCTGGGTGCCCGGCAGCAGCGTGACGTCCGGGGCGAGCTCGACGTCGGCGTCCACCCAGGTGCTGGCCGGGTCCACCACGGTGACGCCGGCGCGCATCCAGTCCGTGAGGATCCGGCGGTTCAGCTCGGCGCCGAGCGTGGCGAGCTGGACCCGGTCGTTGACACCCTCGACGAGCAGCGAGTCCTCGGCGATCACGGCCCGCACGTGGTGGCCGTCCTCCCGGGCGATGGCGATCACGTCGGTCAGGTAGACCTCGCCCTGGGCGTTGTCACGGCCGAGGCGGCCGAGCGCGTTCCGGAGCACGGCCGCGTCCATGACGTACACGGCACTGTTGATCTCGTCGATCTCCGCCTGCTCGGCCGTCGTGTCCTTCTGTTCCACGATCCCGACGACGTCGCCCGTGCCGTCCTCACGGACGATCCGTCCGTAGCCGGTCGGGTCGGGCACGACCGTGGTCAGCACGGTCACGGCGTTGCCGTCCTCGAGGTGGGCCTCCAGGAGCGCAGCGAGGGTGCCGGTGTCCAGGAGCGGCACGTCGCCGGCGACGATCACGACCGGGCCGGCCAGGCCCTCACCCGCCCCACCCAGCGGTGCCGGGCCGTCGGAGTCCGCGACGGTACGGCTCTGCGCGGCGGCGTCGGCAACCGCCATCGCGCACTGCGCCGCGCGGCCCGTGCCCGGGATCTCGTCCTGGTCGGCGATCAGCACCTCGGGGTCGAACTCCTGCACATGGGCGGCGACCAGGTCGCGCTCGTGGCGCACGACCACCACGAGGTGTTCGGGGTCCAGGCCCCGGGAGCTGGCGATCGCGTGGCCCACGAGGGATCGCCCACCGATGCTGTGCAGCACCTTCGGGGTAGCGGATTTCATCCGGGTGCCCTGACCTGCGGCGAGTACGAGGACGGCGGCGGGACGCTTCAGGCTCACGCGCCCACTGTAGCCGCGGCAACGGACCCGCCACGCCGCAGCCGCACGCCACCGGCGGCTCCGCCCCCAGGATTCGAACCCGGACCACACGGCACCAAAGGCCGGCGTGCTGCCATTACACCAGGGCGGAACGGGCCTGCGCCGACGAGGATCCGCGGGCGAAGACCGGGGACCAGTCTGCCAAACTTCCTGACGTGCTCCATCACGCCCGCAGGCCGCACGGCATGATGGGCTCATGGCCGACACCCCGCGACGCCCCAGCCGCCCCCGGATGACCGGCAGCGAGCGCCGCGAGCAACTCCTCGGGGTCTCCCGGTCATTGTTCGCCGAGCGTGGCTTCGAGGGCACCAGCGTCGAGGAGATCGCAGCCCGTGCGAAGGTCTCCAAGCCGGTGGTCTACGAGCACTTCGGCGGCAAGGAGGGTGTGTACGCCGTCATCGTCGACCGTGAGGTGCAGACCCTGCTCACCGCGCTGATCGGACCGCTGAAGCGAGGCGGCCACCCGCGGGTCACCGTGGAGGCCACCGCCCTGGCGCTCCTCGACTACATCGAGAAGAACACGGACGGGTTCCGGATCCTGGTGCGCGACTCCCCCGTGGCGCAGGCCACCGGGACGTTCTCCTCGCTGATCGGGGACGTCGCCACCCAGGTGGAGTCGGTGCTGGCGGATCAGTTCCGGCGGCAGGGCTTCGACCCGGCGAACGCCCCGATGTACGCGCAGATGCTGGTGGGCATGATCGCGCTGACCGGACAGTGGTGGCTGGAGGCGCGTTCGCCGGACAAGCAGGTGGTGGCCGCGCACCTGGTGAACCTCGCCTGGAACGGCCTGCGTGCCCTCGAGGTGGAGCCGCGGCTGACCCCGGCGGCGGTCCGGCGACGTCAGGGAGGCTGACCGCACGGTTGGCAATGGGTAAGGCACGCCTTTCCCGGGTGCGCTAGCGTCGGAACGACCCACCTCACCGACCGGAGGATCCGGCCCTGTGGCAACCCTCGAGATCGACCACCTGAACAAGAGTTACGGAACGCTCCGTGCTCTGAAGGACATGACGTTCTCCGTGGAGTCCGGCGAGATCTTCGGCTTCGTCGGCTCGAACGGCGCCGGGAAGACCACCACGATGCGGATCGCCCTCGGCGTGCTCCGCCCCGACTCCGGCGAGGTGCGCTGGGACGGGCGCCCGCTCGACCTCCAGATGCGCCGCCGGGTCGGCTACATGCCGGAGGAGCGCGGCCTGTACCCGAAGATGAAGGTGGCCGAGCAGCTCACCTACCTGGCCCGCCTGCACGGCATGTCCGCCGCGGACGCACGCACCGCCGTCGACCATTGGACCGAGGTACTCGGGGTGGCCGCCCGGCGCGGCGACGAGGTGCAGAAGCTCTCGCTCGGGAACCAGCAGCGGGTACAGCTGGCCGCCGCACTCGTGCATGATCCGCAGGTCCTGGTCCTCGACGAGCCGTTCTCCGGCCTGGACCCGGTCGCCGTGGACGTCATGAGCGGCGTGCTCCACGAGCGCGCCGCCGCCGGTGTTCCCACGGTGTTCTCCTCACACCAGCTCGACCTGGTCGAGCGGCTCTGCGACCGGGTCGGCATCGTCCGCGGTGGCGAGATGGTGGCGCTGGGCACCATCGACGAGCTGCGCACCACCGACTTCTCACGCTGGCGGGTGGTGGCGCCGGACGCCCCACCCGGATGGGCGGATGCGATACCGCACACCACGGTGCTGGACGTCGACGGCGCAGCAACGGTCCTCGAGCTGACCTCACCTGCGGCGGGGGCCGAGCAGGCGATCCTGCAGGCGGCGCTGGCGCACTCCCCCGTGCGGGAGTTCACGCAGGTGCGCCCCACCCTGACCGACCTGTTCCGGCACGTGGTCTCCGCCGACGAGACCCCAGCCACCGAGGAGAATGCCGCGTGAACGTCGTCTGGCAGGTCGCCGCCCGCGAGGTCCGTACCCGTCTGTTCGCGAAGGCGACCATCATCTCCACCCTCGTGGTGCTGGTGCTGATCGTCGCCGGTGTGGTCGCGGTCAAGATCATCGGTGACAACGACGCGGTCTCCGAGGGCGAGCAGGTGGGCATCGCGGCCGAGACCTCGGAGCTGAGTCCCGCGCTGATGGCGGCAGCGGAGGCTGCCGGCTACCCGATCGTCCTCAGCGAGACCACCTCCGGCGACGCCACCACGGCGATCAACGACGGCGACCTGGCCGCGTTCGTCTCCGGGGACCCGCAGGCCCCGGTGCTGCTCGTCGAGGACTCCCCCGCTCCGGAACTGCTGACCGCACTGACGACCGCGGCGCAGCAGTACGTGATGTCGAGTGCGATCACCGAACTGGACGGGGATCCGTCCCAGATCGGCGCCGACGTCGCGGCGGCGGCGCCGACCGTCCAGGCGCTGTCCACGGATGAGTCGGAGTTCGACCCGTACGCGTTCATCGTGGCCATGGTCACCTGCGCGCTGCTGCTGTTCACGCTCCTGCAGAGCGGCTCACTGATCGCGATGGGCGTGGTGGAGGAGAAGGTGAGCCGGGTCGTGGAGATCCTGCTCGCCACGATCCGGCCGGCCCAGCTGATGGGCGGCAAGGTGCTCGGCATCGGGATCGTCGGCCTCGTGCAGCTGTTGGTCTTCGGGGGCGCCGCCGCGATCGCCGCCGCAGCCACCGGTCTGCTCGAAGGCGTGGACCTGAACCTCGGCAGCGCGTTCGTCTGGATGCTGGTCTGGTTCTTCCTCGGCTTCGCCCTGTACGCCGTGCTGTTCGGCGGGTTCGCGGCCCTGGTGTCCCGGCAGGAGGACATCGGTGCGGTGACCACCCCGATGATCTTCGGGATGATGGCGCCGTTCTACCTCGCCATCTACCTGGTCCCGAGCCTCCCGGACTCGCCCGTGGTGCGGATCCTGTCCCAGGTCCCGTTCTTCGCCCCGTTCATGATGCCGGTACGGCAGGCATTCGACTCGGTCGAGGTCTGGGAGCTCGCGCTCTCGATCGCGCTCTGCGTCGCCTTCGTGCCGCTGCTGGTGTGGCTGGCGGGCCGGGTCTACTCGCGGGCCGTCCTGAACACCGGTGGCCGGATGAAGCTCAAGGACGCCCTGGCCCGCTGAGCCGCCGGCCCTCACGGAGCCAGGTCGGGCTCGGGCTCCTCGGTTCGGCGCGCCCGGGAAGTCTCTCGATATCGAGTAATCTCTGGACATGACCGGACACGACGAGGTCGATCGGATCGTCGAGGCGTGGGAGCGTGAGCGCCCCGACCTCGACGTGGACCCGTTGCGAGTGTTCTCCCGGGTCTCCCGGCTGTCCCGACACCTCGATCTGGCCCGCCGGGCCGCGTTCGCCGAGCACGGGCTCGAGGTCTGGGAGTTCGACGTGCTGTCGGCGCTGCGTCGTGCCGGCGCCCCCTACGAGCTCACCCCCGGCACCCTGCTCACCCAGACCCTCGTCTCCTCGGGCACCATGACGAACCGGATCGACCGGCTCGTCGACCACGGCCTGGTACTGAGGCACTCCGGGCCCGGGGACCGCCGGGTGGTGCTGGTCCGGCTGACGCAGCGCGGGCAGGAGATCGTGGACGCGGCCATGACCGACCTGCTCGCCCGCGAGGCGGCGCTCCTCGAGCGGCTGCGCCCGGACGAGAGCGCCGAACTCGCAGCGACGCTGCGCACCCTGCTCACGCCGTTCGAGAGCTGACGCCGACCTTCCCAGGCCGGCCCCCGCCGTCGCCTCCTCCCCTCCTCACCCTGCCGTCCCTCCCCACCGAGCTCCGGCGGCCCAGCGCGCAGTTCCCCCCCTCCCCGGCGGCCGTTGGAACGTGGCAACCGCGCGTTCGGCGGCAGGCTCGGGCGCGTCTACTCTTGACCCGATGGCGCATCTCCTGGGGGCCGAGGCCCTCCACCTCGAATATCCGACTCGGGTCGTGTTCGACTCGGTGACCGCCGGGATCGACGAGGGCGACCGGATCGGGATCGTCGGTCGCAACGGCGACGGCAAGTCGAGCCTGCTCGGCATGCTCGCCGGGCGGATCCAGCCCGACGGCGGCCGGGTCACGAGGCGCGGTGGCGTGCGGATGGCGGTGCTCGACCAGGGCGACACCCTCGACCCCGCGCTGACCGTGGGCGCGTCGATCGTCGGGACGCGGCCCGAGCACGAGTGGGCGGGCGATGCCCGGGTGCGGGACGTCATCGCGGGTCTGGTCTCGGACATCGGGTGGGACGCGACGGTGGGTTCGCTCAGCGGTGGGCAGCGGCGCCGGGTCGCGCTGGCCGCGCTGCTCGTCGACGACTGGGACATCGTCGCGCTCGACGAGCCGACCAACCACCTCGACGTCGAGGGCATCACCTGGCTGGCCGGGCACCTGCGTACCCGGTGGGCGCCGAACGCCGGCGGGCTGCTCGTGGTCACCCACGACCGCTGGTTCCTCGATGAGGTGGCGACCGCCACGTGGGAGGTCCACGACCGGATCGTGGAACCGTTCGAGGGCGGCTACGCGGCGTACGTGCTCCAGCGCGTCGAGCGGGACCGGCAGGCCGCCTCCGTCGAGAGCAAGCGGCAGAACCTGATGCGCAAGGAACTGGCCTGGCTGCGCCGCGGCCCGCCGGCCCGGACGTCGAAGCCGAAGTTCCGCATCGACGCCGCCAACCAGCTGATCGAGGACGTGCCTCCGATCCGCGACCGGGTGGCGCTGTCCCGGCTGGCGACCGCCCGCCTGGGCAAGGACGTCGTCGACCTGCTCGACGTGTCCGTGGCCTACGGCGACAAGCCGGTGCTGCGCGGCATCGAGTGGCGGATCGCCCCGGGTGAACGCACCGCGATCCTCGGGGCGAACGGTGCGGGCAAGTCGACCCTGCTGGCCGTGATCGCCGGCACCCTGCAGCCCGACT
Source organism: Occultella gossypii (assembly GCF_019947135.1). Lineage (GTDB taxonomy): Bacteria > Actinomycetota > Actinomycetes > Actinomycetales > Beutenbergiaceae > Occultella > Occultella gossypii. The sequence goes on from NZ_JAGSHT010000010.1 coordinate 432,954, forward strand.
CGGGCCGGGTCAAGCGCGGGAAGACCGTGCAGCTGGCGATGCTCGACCAGCAGTTCACCGAACTCGCGGAGATCGGCGGGGACCGGGTCCGTGACGTCCTCGCCCGGACCAAGACCACCTACCTGGTGGACGGCAAGGAGATGACGCCGGCCCAGCTGCTGGAGCGACTGGGCTTCGCCCGGGAGCACCTGTCCGCCCGCGTCGGCGAGCTGTCCGGCGGCCAGAAGCGGCGACTGCAGTTCCTCCTGATCCTGCTCTCGGAGCCGAACGTGCTCGTGCTCGACGAGCCCACCAACGACGTGGACACGGACATGCTCGCGGCCATGGAGGACGTGCTGGACTCCTGGCCCGGCACGCTCATCGTGGTCTCCCACGACCGGTACCTGCTGGAGCGGATCACGGACCAGCAGTACGCCATCATCGACGGCCGGCTGCGGCACCTGCCCGGCGGGGTGGACGAGTACCTGCGACTGCGCGAGCACCGGGAGCAGGCAGCGTCGGCCGACCAGCCGGCGGCGCGTCCTGGGGGCGGTGGCCAGAGCGGAGCGCAACTGCGCGCGACGCAGAAGGAGCTCGCATCGGTCGAACGGCGGCTCGCGAAACTGCAGGCGCAGATCGACACCACCCGCACCGCACTTGCCGACCACGATCACTCCGACTACGTGGGCCTCGCCGCCGAGACGGAGCGGATCCGCACCCTGGAGGCGGAGCTGACCGAGCTCGAGAACCGGTGGTACGAGCTCAGCGAACTCGTCGAGTAGTGGGACACCACTAGCCAAGGGCCGGGGACGCGGATTCCTCACGGAGGCCGAATCGGCGGAAGACCGGCGTGAGGAACGCAGGCGCCCACCAGTTGGCGTCTCCGGCGAGGCGCATGAGGGCGGGGACGAGAATGCCGCGAATGACGGTCGCGTCGACGACGATCGCGACGGCGACACCGATGCCGATCATCTGCAGGTACATGACCGACCCGGTCGCGTAGACGCCGAACGAGACTGCGAGGGTGACGGCCGCCGCGGTGATGAGCGGGGCGCTGCGCTGCAGGCCCGCGAGCACGGCACGGTCGTTGTCCCCCGTGCGTTCGTACTCCTCCCGGATGCGGGACACCATGAACACCTCGTAGTCCATCGAGAGCCCGTAGACGACGCAGAACATCAGGATCGGGAAGGCCGGGTCGAGGGTGCCGATCGGCGTGAAGCCGATCACGTCCGCGAGGAAGCCGTTCTGGAACACCGCGGTCAGCACGCCGAACATCACCCCGACGCTGAGCAGGTTCAGCACCGTGGCCTTGAGCGGGATCAGCAGGCTTCCGGTGAGGAGGAACAGCAGCACGAAGGTGACGAGCAGGATGAGGCCGGCGATGAGCGGAAGCCGCTCCAGCAGAGCTTCCCGGAAGTCGACGAGCTGGGCCGGGTAGCCGCCCACCAGGACCTGTTCGAACGGGCTCCCCAACGAGCGCACCTCGCCGACGATCCGATCCGCGTCGTCGTCGAGATCGGCGCGCACCGGAACCGCCTCGAGACGCTGCCGGTGCCCGGACTCGAGCCGTTCGTCACCGTCCCCGACCCTGGTCCCATCGACGTAGACGCCGACCGCGGAGTTCACCTGGGCGACCCCGTCGATACGGGACATCTCGGCGGCATAGACCTCCACCTCTGCGTCCGCGGGTGCCCCGGCACCGGTCTGGACCACCTGGAGCGCATCGTTGGCCTCGGCACCGAAGTCGGCACGCAACTGCTCATAGGTGGCGCGCACCGAGGATCCCTGAGCGAGCACTCGATCGTCGGGGACGCCGATCTGTACGCCGAGGGCGGGAGCGGCCAGGGCGAGCAGCGCGAGCAGGGCTACCCCGCCCCAGATCACCGGTCGGCGCATGACCCGCTGACCGAGCCGGTACCAGCGGCCCTGCTCGATCGGCATCTGCGCGGGGACCGTGACACCCCTGCGCGTCATCCGTTCACCCAGGACCGCGAGCGCAGCGGGGAGGATGACGAGCGCCCCGACGGCGGCCGTGATCACGGTGAGCACGCCGGCGAAGGCGAAGGAGCGCAGGAACGGGAACGGCAGCGCGAGTAGGACCGCGACCGAGGCGGCCACCGTCAGTCCGCTGAAGACCACCGTGCGGCCGGCCGTGTTGAGCGTCTCCCGCAGGGCCAGGCGGACGGTCGCACCTCGGGCGAGCGCCTCACGGAACCGGGAGATCACGAACATGCTGTAGTCCACCCCGAGCCCGATGCCCATGACGAGCACGATGTTGGAGGCGAAGCTCGCGATCTCGACCACGGCGGTGAGCGCCCGCAGCCCGGCCAGCGTCGCGATCACCGAGAACAGGCCCACACCGAGTGTGAGCAGCGCCGAACTGACGCGTCGGTAGATGAGCACGAGCAGGACGAGCATGAGCGGGATGATGATGAGCTCCGCCCGCACGAAGTCCTGCGTGGCCTGGGCGCTGATCTGCGTCGAGGCCGCCTCCGAGCCCGCCACCTGCACGGTGATCGCCGCGTCCTGGCGGGTGTAGTCCGGGATGTACTCGGCGATGGCCGCACGAGCGTGGGTCGCATCACCGGTCACGTGGGCGAGCACCAGAGCCGAGGCGCCGTCGTCGCTGCGTAACGTGGCATCGCCACCCAGCGACCAGTACGACCACACATCGCCCACGGCGTCCTCGCGGGACAACTCGTCGGCGACGACCGTCGCGGACTCCACCACGGCCGCATCGTCGACGTCGCCGTCCACGGCCGTGATCAGGAGGATCAGGTTGGAGTTGCCGGTGGCGAACTCCTCCCGCAGCACCTCCTGCGCTGCGACTGACTCACTCCCGGCCGCCTCCCAGCGATTCAGCACGAACGATGACAGTGCGCCGGCGGCGACCGCGACGAGTCCGGTGAGCACGACGAGCGCGCCGATCAGCACCGGCCAGCGGCGGCGATAGGTCACCTCGCCGAGGCGTTCGAGGACGGTGTCGGACGGCGGTGCCACGGTCACGGGGTCTCCAGTGGTCTCTGGGCGGCGCTCGGGCAGACGATGCCGGCGTCCAGCCCTGCTAACGTTGTACGAGCAGATGCTCGTGTTCTAAAATACGAGCAGATGCTCGTGTTGTCTAGGCTTCGGGAGGCGAGGATTCATGGCGAGCCAGAACGCGGTCACCGAAGGCACGCCTGCGCGGCCGCGCCGACAGGCCCGCGGTCAGCAGCGGATCGAGGAGATCCTGCACGCCGCCGCCGCCGTCTTCGGCGAGCAGGGCTACGACGCGACCACCACCAATTCGATCGCCAAGCGGGCGGGGATCTCACCGGGCTCGCTGTACCAGTTCTTCAAGAACAAGGACGACATCGCCCGCGCCCTGGCCGAGCACTACGCCACCCAGCTCACCGCTCTACGCGCGGGAGTGTTCACGATCGAGAACCTCGACGGCGCCGGCCTCGAGGACACCGTCGATGCCGTGCTCGGGCCGCTCGTGGCCTTCAACCTGGCCCACCCGGGCTTCAAGGCGCTCTTCGCCAGGACGGACATGCCCGCCGGGCTCCGCGACGCCGTCACCCCCATCCAGGTGACGATCCATCACCGCGTGGCCGACCTCATCGCTCACTTCATGCCGGACCGCGCGCTGGACGACATCGCTCGCATCGCGACCGTCTCCATCCAGCTCGTGCGCGGTATGACACCGCTGATCACCGAGGCGGACGGACCGGAACGAGACGCTTTGACAGCGGAGCTCCGCACCGCCGTCATCAGTTACCTGAGCCAGCAGGTGGCCCGAGTCCCGCAGCACACCCGTCCTCGAGCAGCGCGAGCCTAGGCCTGCGCCGGCCCGCCGGCCTCGCCGCTGACCGGAGCCCTGCTCGGGGAGCGCCGGGCCGCCGCGGACCGGGGCGGCTCGGCCCGCATGTGGTCCCGGACGCGGGCCATCATCTCTGCGAGCCGCCGCACGTCGTCGTCGGAGAGCTGATCGAGCAGGCTCCGGCGGACGACGTCGATATGGCCGGGCAGCACCCGGGAGATCACGGCGACCCCCTCGTCCGTGATCGTGACCACGACGGCCCGTTCGTCCTGCTCGCTCGGCGCCCGCGTGACCAGGCCGGCCTTCTCGAGCAGGCCGGCCTGGTAGGTCAAGCCGCTACGGCTGTGGACCAGCCCGTCCGCCAGTTCGGTCATCGTGGCCCGGCCGTCGCCCGACGCGAGCCGCATCAGGATCTGGAACTGCACGCCGCTGAGATCGCCCTCGCCGCGCAGGTGCCGCTCCACGCGGTGCTGGAGCAGGCTCGCCGCTTCCGTCAGCGCGAAGTACGCCTGTAGCCGCTCGGGTTCGAGCGGCTCGGCTCCGCTGAGGTCGATCAGTGGCCCTGTCATGAGTGCCCATCGTACGGATGCGCTGCGGATTCGAAGCACCGACCACCGTGACGCGGGGGGGTTGTGCTTCGAACTCGAAGCATATACGGTTGCCACGACATTGCTACCAATTCGAAGCATCTGGAGGAAACATCATGAAGGCAGTCCGATTCCACTCCCACGGCGACAGCAGCGTGCTGCGCTACGAGGACGCCGCGACGCCCACCGCGGCACCGGGGCAGGTGGTCATCCGCGTGGCCGGGACATCGTTCAACTTCCTGGACGTCGCGATCCGGCTCGGTGCGATGGCGGACGTCATGCCCGTCACGTTGCCGCACATCCCAGGCATCGACGTCGCCGGCGTGGTGACCGAGGTTGGCGACGGCGTGTCCGGCTGGAGCGCCGGCGACGCGGTCATCGCGTTCCTGCCGGCCACGGACGACGGCGCGGCTGCGGAGTACGTCGCCGTGCCGGCGGCCATCCTCGCCCGAGCTCCCCACTCGGTCGCGCTCGCCGACTCCGCGACGCTGCCGGTCGGCGGGCTGACGGCGCGGCAGGCACTGTTCGACCACGCCGGCCTGACGTCCGGGCAGCGCATCCTGGTCAACGGGGCCGGTGGCGGGGTGGGTGGCTACGCCGTCCAGCTCGCCGCAGCGACCGGCGCCAAGGTGACTGCGACCGCGAGCCCACGGAGCGCCGAACGCGTCCGAGCCCAGGGCGCGGAACGCGTCGTCGACTACACCGAGACGTCGGTCGAAGACGCCCTGGCCGGCGACCGGTTCGACGTGGTGCTGCACCTGGTGCGCACCAGCCCCGAGGAGGCCGCACGCCTCATCGACCTGGTCGCGGACGGCGGCACGTTCGTCAGCACGACGACGCCCGGACCGGCCGATCCCGGCCGCGGCATCCACGTCCAGCAGGTCTTCGTCCGCAGCGACGCCGACCAGCTGACCGAACTCGTCGCACGCGTCGACGCCGGAGAGCTCACCGTCGACGTCGCCGAACGCCATGCCCTCAGCGAGTTGGCCGCCGTGCAGGACCGCGCCGTGGCCGGCCAGCTGCTGGGCAAGACCATCCTCACCCCCTGAGCGACGCGAGCGCCGCCACTACTCGGAGTCGCGCACCGACTCCACCAGCCGGGCCCCGTGCGCCGGGCCGCTCACCACGAGCACCTCGTCCGCCACGTCGGCGCGCTCGACCGCGGCGGCGATGGCGAGCGCGGCCGCGTGGTCCGGCGCCAGCGCGGCCACGGTGGGGCCCGATCCGGAGACGAGTGCGCGCAGGGCGCTCGTGTCGTCGAATGCCTTGAACACGTCGCGCAGCCGCGGCTGCAGCTCGATCGCGGCGATCTGCAGGTCGTTGCGCAGGTGCCCGGCGAGCCGCCGCGGATCCCCCGCCACCAGGGCCTGCATCAGAGCGTCGGAGATCCGGGGCGCGAGCCGGGCGCCCGAGTTCAGCTGGTCCCAGGCACGGAACACCTCGGGGGTGGTCAGCCCGTCCTCGATGATCGCGAGCACCCAGTGGAACCGGCCGCGAGCCAGGGCCGGGGTGAGCGCGTCACCACGTCCGAGCCCGACGGCGGTCTGCCCGGTGAGCGCGAACGGTACGTCGGCGCCGAGCTCGGCGGCGAGGTGACCGAGCTCCTCCCGGGCGAGCCCGGTGCCCCAGAGCAGGTCGCACGCGAGCAGCGCCGCGGCGGCGTCTGCGGACCCGCCGCCCATGCCACCGGCCGTGGGTACCCCCTTCGTGATCTGCAGGTGCACGCCGGCGTCGATGCCGGTGGCCTCGGCGAGCAGGGTGGCCGCGCGGTGTGCGAGGTTGCGGGAGTCGGTGGGGACCCGGTCCGCGTGCCGCCCGGTCACGCTGACCCGGATGACCTCGTCCGGGACCGCGAGCACCTCCTCGTACAGCGTGACCGCCTGGAACACGGTGGCCAGCGGGTGATAGCCGTCCTCCCCCTTCGGGCCGACGGCGAGGGACAGGTTGATCTTGCCGGGGGCGCGCACGTGCACGGCGCCAGCCGGGCGCGGTTCAGTCATCGCCTCGGTCCTGGGCCTGCGGCCGGTGCGCGGCGATCGCGGCGAACTGTGTGATGTCCAGCCGCTCGCCGCGGAGCTCGGGGTCCACCCCGGCGGCCCGGATCGCTTCCTCGGCGGCTGCGGCCGAGCCCGCCCAGGACGCCAGAGCCGAGCGCAGCATCTTGCGGCGCTGGGAGAAGGCGGCGTCGATGCAGGCGAACACGGCTGCCCGGTCCACGGTCGCCTCCGGCGGGTCCCGGCGGACCAGACGCACCAGCGCGGAGTCCACGTTCGGCACCGGCCAGAAGATGCTCCGCCCGATGGACCCGGCCCGGGTGGCCTCGGCGTACCAGGCCGCCTTCGCCGACGGAACCCCGTAGGTCCGCGACCCGGGCCCGGCGGCCAGCCGGTCGGCCACCTCGGACTGGACCATCACCAGCACCTCGCGCAGTGTGGGCTGGTGCTCGAGGAACGTGAGCAGCACCGGGACGGCCACGTTGTAGGGCAGGTTGGCCACCATCGCGGTGGGCGCCGTGGGCAGCTCGCGCACGGTCATGGCGTCGGCGCCGATCACCGTGAGCCGGTCCGCGGCGTCCGGCGCGTGCTCGGCGATGGTCCGGGGCAGCCGAGCCGCCAGCACCGGGTCGATCTCGACGGCGGTCACCCGCGCACCGGTCTCCAGCAGGCCGAGCGTGAGGGACCCGAGCCCGGGCCCGACCTCGACGATCGTGTCCGTGGCGCTCACGTCCGCGACGCGGACGATCCGCCGGACCGTGCCGCCGTCGATGACGAAGTTCTGCCCGAGGGTCTTGGTGGGCCGCAGCCCGAGCTCGCCGGCGAGGGCGCGAACGTCCGAGGCCGTCAGCAGCCGCACACCGGAGTCGGCAGGGGCCGCTGGGTCAGTCACGACTGAGAGCCTAGGGGAAAGTCCGCAGAACGCGACGCGGGCCGCCCCTGCTTGTGCAGGGACGGCCCGGGACGGGTCGGTGGATGTGGGTCAGCGCAGGCCGAGCACGCTCGAGCAGTGCGGCCACTGGCCCCAACCGGAGCGCGCTTGGAGGGCTTGCGCGCGCTGGGTCTGCTCGGCCGGGGAGGCCTGGGACGGCAGGCCGGAGCCGCCGACCGACTGCCAGGTGCCCACCGAGAACTGGTAGAGGCCGTGGTAGAGCCCGTTCGAGCTCACGATTGTCGGGTTGCCACCGGACTCACACTGGGCCAGAGCGGCCCAGACGTCGCCACCCACGGTGCTCGCCGGCGGGTCGGGCTCGGTGGAGCCGGAGGAACCGCCGGAGGAGCCACCCGAGGACGGGGCGGGCGCCGGTGGTGCGACCGGTCGCTCGGCTGTGCCCACCTCGGTGATCTCGGCGACCGCGTCGGTGACCTCGGTGCGCAGGAGCTTCGTGGAGACCACCACGCCGTCGACGATCTGGTTGGTGAAGGTCGACGTGGTGACGCCGTCCGCACCCTCCTGGACCACGCGGGACTGGCCGACGTAGAGGTCATCGGTCTCGCGCTCGACGCTCTCGAAGGCGATCGGCGCGGTGGTGACGGAGGGCTCGTAGGACCGACGCGTGATCGTGACCACCGGGGTCCCGTCCTCGCGAGCGGTCACGGCGACCGTGTCCTGCAGGGAGAGGGTGAGCCCGGCCTGCACGAGCGCCTCGTCCAGGGTGGCCTCACCCTCGATCTCGACCGTCGTGCTGGCGCCGTCGACCTCGAACACCACGGGGCCGTCGGTGACGAGCGGGAGCTCGAGCTCGGCGCGGCCGTCAACGGAGCGCGACGCGGTGATCTGGATGTCGCGGCCGGCGCCGGCGACGTCGGCGACGGCCTGCCCGGCCGTGGTCGCGGTGGTCCACAGGTCGGTGGTCTCGCCGTTGACCTCGAACGTGACCTCCTGGGCGGTACGGACCACGACGTCGGAACCGTCGACGAGCGCCTCGTCGAGCGACGGCACGATCAGGTCGTGCTCACCGGTGGTGATGCCCTCCTGCTCGAGCACGCCCGCGATGTCACCCGAGTAGGTGGTCACCGTGCGGATCTCACCGTTGACGTCGACGTCGATGGTCTTGTGGGCCGAGGCGAACACGGCGCCACCGGTCCCCACGACGAGCGCGAAGGCGGCGGCGATCCCGATGATCGCCCGGCGGGACCGGCGACGGGGCTTGGCCCCGGCAGCCGCAGCATCGTGCTCGGAGCCGGACCCGGCGTCATCGGTGTCGAACTCGGCGGTCGTGCCGGCGTCCGGGGTCGCAGAGGCGGCGTAGCCGGCGACCACGTCGTCGAACGAGCCGGCCGGCGCCTCGGCGCCGGTCTCGTCTGCCGCGTCCGCGGCCGCATCGGCCGACGACGCCTCGCCGACGGACGCTGCGCCGTCGGGCTCGACGGCGGAGGTCGCCTCGATCTCGGCCGTCTCGTCGGTCGGCTCTGGGGTGGGCTCGGGTTGCTTCTTGGAGAACAGGCTCACAGACGTCCTAGGTCAGGCGGGTCCGATCGGGGGGAGGGAGGATCCGCACACGGTGCGTTCGCCCGGGCCTCGTGGTCGCCTCCTCGGAGCGAGGGAGGACGCTCCAGCGGTGGTGACCGACCCGTGGTCACGCATGGTTCGACCCGTAGGGCCGGGTTGACTGTAACTCAATCGTTATGCAACGCGCCAGAAGGGCTACTTGTGAGGCGACACACGTCGTGATACGGAGTCGGTCGGGGGTCGCCGGCCGGCCCCGATCCGGGTCAGTACCAGCCGACCGACTGCGAGTGGCCCCAGGCGCCACAGGGGGTGCCGTAGCGGCCGGAGATGTAGTTCAGGCCCCAGGTGATCTGGGTGGCCGGGTTCGTCCGCCAGTCCGAGCCGGCGCTCGCCATCTTCGACCCGGGCAGCGACTGTGGGATGCCGTAGGCACCGGAGCCTGCGTTCTGCGCGTACGGGTTCCAGTTGCTCTCCTTCTGCCACAAACGGTCGAGGCAGGACCACTGGCTGGAGTCCCAGCCGCGAGCCGCGACCATCTGCTGGGCGATCCCGCGCGGGTCGGTGCCGCTGTAGCTGCCGCTCGGCGCCGAGGAGGAGCCCGAGTCCTCGGGCGAGGCGGCCGTGGTGGTGCGGCCGGTGCCGACCAGGACGACCTCGTCCACGGGCTCGGAGACGAGGATCACGGCGCTGTTGGTGCGTGAGACCTCGACGCCGTTCTCGTACGTGGCGGTGAACGCGGTGACCTGGGAACCCTCGACGCCCTCGGTGTCCACGCGGGTGGTCCCGGCCGGCAGTGCGGAAGTCTCCCGCTCGACTGTCTCGAACGGGATCGTCGCGGTCTCGGCCCCGTACTGGGTGCCGACCCGGGCGATCGTCACGGTGTCGCCGTCGGTGGCCTGCTGGTTCATCTCGGAACTGACCTGGTCGTCGACACCGACGACGATGCCGTTGTCGATCAGGGCGTCCGCGAGGGTGAGCGCGTTCGAGGTGATCTCGAGGTCCTGTCCGTCCACGGTGACGGTGAAGGTGACCTCGTTCTCGGCCTCGAGTGCGGTGCGCGGCAGTTCGCCGCGGGAGACCTGGGCCCAGACGTTGTCGCGACCGGTGACCTCGGGGGCCGCACCGGCGTCGCCGACGACGCTCTGGGGGTCGAGGTCATCCGCCTGGGTAGTGGCGAAGGCAAGGCTGCCGGCGAGGACGACGACGAGGCCACCGACACCGATCAGGCGGCGAAGCGGGCGGGGAATCTCGGTTGTTGCGGGCGAGTCGGCGCGGTGGCGCGACCCGGTCTTGTCAACTGACACAGGGAGTCCTCTTCTGACTGCATTCGGCCTAGGAGGGGTTGGCCGAGTTCGACCGTAACCGATCCGTGACCTCATTGGCCACACAGGAGGGGTCGGGGTGTGGACGTTCACACCTCCTCCACAGGCTCGAAGTACCGCCCGCGGACGTCACTCCGACCTCTCACCAGGGCCCGTAGAGCTCCTCCGACGTGGCGGTGAGCGCCTCGCACAGCGTGGCCGGATCGACGTCGCGCACCTGTGCCAGCGCCCGCACCGTGAGCGGCAGCAGGTAGGGCGCGTTCGGTCGGCCCCGCCACGGATGCGCGGTCAGATACGGGGCGTCGGTCTCCACCAGCAGCAGCTCCTGCGGGACCACCCGGGCTGCCTCGCGCAGGTCCTCGGAGTTGGAGAACGTCAGCGTGCCGGCGAAGGACAGGTAGTAGCCCCGGTCGGCGCAGTAGCGGGCCATCTGCGCGTCGCCGGAGAAGCAGTGGAACACGGTGCGCTCGGGGGCGCCGTCGGCCTCGAGCACCTCGAGCACCTCGGCGTGGGCGTCCCGGTCGTGGATCTGCATGGGCAGGTCCAGTTCCTTCGCCAGGGCGATGTGCGTGCGGAACGCCTCCCGTTGGGCGGCGCGCCCCCGCGGCCCGGCCCGGAAGTGGTCCAGGCCGGTCTCGCCGATCGTGCGTACCCGTGGGTCGGCGGCGAGGCGGGCGATCTCGGCGATCGCGTCATCGAGCCCGACGTCATGACGGGCCAGCGGCGCCGGTTCCATTCCGTCCGGTGCCACCTCGTGGATCCCGGCGTGCAGCACTGCCTCGTTCGGGTGGATCGCCACGCCGGCCACGACCTGTGGGTGCGCCCGGGCCATCTCGACGCTGACCCCCGCCGAGTCGAGGTCGCACCCGATCTGCACGATCGCGCGCACGCCCACCCCGGCCGCCCGCTCGAGGTGACCGGCCACGCCAGGGTCACCGACGCCGTCGGCCAGTACCCCGGCGATGGACTCGAGATGGGTGTGGTTGTCGATCACCTCGGCCGGCAGCGGCTCGGGTGCCTCCGGCCAGTCCCGGCGTCGTTTGCTCATCGCCGTCGGCCTACGCCCGGCTCCGCAGCCGGTCCAGCTCCTCCTCGACGATGCCGTCGTCGAGCTTGGTGAACACCGGGGTCGCCGGCCCGACCGGCGTGCCGGCCACGACCGGGCTGCGCTCCCACGCGGCCAGCGTCTCGCCGAGCCGGTAGTCACCGGTGATGATCGGGTAGTGCCGGCTCGGGTCGTCCAGGTCGGTCACCTCATCGATCCGCGGCTGCGGGGCGACGGCGGAGGTTCCGCCGAACGCGGCGTGCACGGCCTGGGCGGAGTGCGGCAAGTAGGGGGCCAGCATCGTGTTCAGGTCGCCGATCGCCTGCGCCGCCGTGTGCAGCACGGTGCCCTGACGCTCGCGGTCCTCCTTGAGCTTCCAGGGGGCCGCCTCGGACAGGTACCGGTTCGCCTCCCCGACCAGACGCATCGCCTCGTTGATGCCGGCGCGCTGACGCTGGCCGGCGATCGCCGTGCCCACCGTGTCGAAGCCGGCGGAGGTCTGGGCGAGCAGGTCGCGGTCCAGCTCGGTCAGCTCGCCGGCGGCCGGGATCTCGCCGAAGTTCTTGTGGACGAGGTTCGCGGTGCGGTTCACCAGGTTGCCCCAGCCGGCCACGAGCTCGTCGTTCGTGCGGCGCTTGAACTCGGCCCAGGTGAAGTCGCTGTCCGCGGACTCCGGCCCGGCGACGGCGATGAAGTACCGCAGCGCGTCCGGCTGGTACCGGGCGAGCATGTCCCGCACGTAGATGACCACGCCGCGCGAGGACGAGAACTGCTTGCCCTCCATGGTGAGGTACTCGCTGGAGACCACCTCGGTCGGCAGCTGCAGCTTCCCGAACTTCCCCGGGGCACCGCCCTTGTCCCCGAGCCCGTCGTAGGCGAGGAGCTCGGCGGGCCAGATCTGGGAGTGGAACGTGATGTTGTCCTTGCCCATGAAGTAGTACTGCATCGCCGCGGGGTCACCCCACCACTGTTGCCACTCCTCGCCGGTGCCGAACCGGCGGGCCCACTCCACGCTCGCGGACAGGTAGCCGATGACCGCGTCGAACCAGACGTACAGACGCTTCGCGCCGTTCTCCTCCCAGCCCGGCAGCGGCACCGGGATCCCCCAGTCGATGTCCCGGGTCATGGCCCGCGGGCGCAGGTCCTCGAGCAGGTTCTGGGAGAACTTCAGGACGTTCGGACGCCAGTCGGTGCGGGTGCCGAGCCACTGTCCGAGTGCCGTGGACAGCGCAGGCAGGTCGAGGAAGAAGTGCTCGGTCTCGATGAATTTCGGGACCTCGCCGTTGATCCGGCTGTGCGGGTTGATCAGCTCGATGGCGTCGAGCTGGTTGCCGCAGTTGTCGCACTGGTCGCCGCGGGCGCCGTCGTAGCCGCAGATCGGGCAGGTGCCCTCGATGTAGCGGTCGGGCAGGGTGCGGCCGGTCGACGGCGAGATCGCACCCTTGGTGGTCTGCTCGATCATGTACCCGTTCTTGTGCACCGTGCGGAACATCTCCTGCACCACGGCGTAGTGGTTGCGGGTGGTGGTGCGGGTGAACAGGTCGTAGGTGAGCCCCAGCTGGGTGAGGTCCTCGACGATGACCCGGTTGTACCGGTCGGCGAGCTCCTGCGGGCTCACGCCCTCCTGCTCGGCCTGGACCAGGATCGGGGTGCCGTGCTCGTCGGTGCCGGACACCATGAGCACGTCGTGACCCGCCATCCGCATGTGCCGGGAGAACACGTCGGAGGGAACGCCGAAGCCGGCGACATGGCCGATGTGCCGGGGGCCGTTGGCGTAGGGCCAGGCCACGGCGGAGAGGATGCGGGTCATGCGTCCGATCTTAGGGCGCGCCGTGGTCGCGCCGATCCCTCCCGAGGGCGACGGTGGTGAGGCAGTGCCTCGCGCCTGAGCAAGGCCGTTCCACCCTCCTTGCTCTGGGCGCAGGCTCTGCGTGAGCGCGTCAGGTACTGCGTGAGCGTTTGCGTCAGCTCGCGATCTTGAGCCGGTACCCGATGCCGCGCACGGACGCGACCTCCAGGCCCTCGGCCGAGAGCAGGCGCCGGCGTAGCCGCTTGACCGTCGAGACCACCACGTCGGAGTCCCCCAGGTAGCCGGTCCGCCACACGTTCGCGGTCAGCTCGGCGAAGGACCAGACCCGGTCCGTCTCGGAGGCGAGCGCGGCGAGCAGGTCGAACTCCCGGATGGACAGGTGCACGCGGCGGCCGCGGATGGTGACCTCACGAGTAGCCAGGTTCACCTGGAGCGGTCCGCGGGTGAAGATCCGGGCCGCCCGACCGACCGCGCCGGGCCGCTCGGCCACATCTCGCCGGCCCGGCGGTCCGGCCGCTGCCCAGTCACCGACCGTGTGGCTGCCGGCTCCCTGGTCCGCGTTCGTCCGGTTGCCGGTTGCCGGGTCGGCGTTCGTCCGGCTGGTCGTCGCTCGCACCATGTCCCCGCCGTCGGGAGCGCTCCCACCTGCGGCGGCGCTCCCACCTGCGGCGGCGCCGTACCGGTCGTGGGCGAGCAGCTCCCTGGCCGCGTGCGTGTCGGCCGCGGCCACCACGACTGCGTGCGGCCCCACCAGCCGAGCAACCTCGCTGCACACCTCGAGCGGCACCCCGATGCACAGCACGTAATTGCGTTCGGTCTCAAGATCCCCAATAGACACCTGACTGCTACCTCCCCCGAGTGCGGTCTGCCGTGATCCTTTCCAATTGCGCAGGTCAGGTCAAGGGTTCGGCCGTTTCGGGCCCGCCCCCGCCCGGCGTGGCGCCTCCAACACACCGCCCGGCCGCCGGTTGAACAGCGATCGACGAGCACCTGACCATCACCTGAACGTTGCCTGATCCCCACCTGACGACAGGGTGACGAGGGCCTGACCGTGACCTGACCGCAACCTGACCGTGTTCTGGCCGGGTGCCGTCCTTGTCCGGCTCCACCGTTCGCGGCAGCGTGGCGGGATCCCCTGATCCGGGGGATCACATACGCGTACCCGAGCACCGCCCGGGCACGCGTCGTCATATGGAGGCACAGTGCGTACACCCCTGATGTTCGCCAGACGACTGGTGGTCGCCGCCTCTGCGGCAGCGGCGATGGTCGCGACGATGGCCGTCGCAATCATCCCCGCTGCCGCGGAGCCGACGACTCCGGCCGTCCCGGCCACAGCCGACGAGAAGTTCACGGAAGAGGCGATGTCGACATTGTCGGCAGCCGACTCCGCGGACTTCTGGATCCGCTTCGCCGACCGCGCAGACCTGAGCGCGGCCGCGGCGACCGCCGACTGGGACGCCCGCGGCGTCGCCGTCCACGACGCCCTCGTCCAGACCGCCGAGGCCGCCCAGGCCGGCGTGGTCGCCGACCTCACCGCGGCCGGCGCCACCTTCGAGACCCATTGGATCTCGAACGCGATCCTGGTCCAGGGCGGCTCCCTCGACCTGGCCCGCCAGGCCGCGTCCAGCAGCGAGGTCCTCGAGATCCGGCAGACCACCACCTACCCGGCCGAGGAACCCGTCGCCGGGCTCACGGTCGAGACCTCCTCGATGGGCCGCAACGTCCTCGAATGGGGCGTCAGCGCCATCAACGCCGATGACGTCTGGGCCGAGTACGGCGTGACCGGCGAAGGCATCACGGTCGCGAACATCGACTCCGGCGTCCAGGGAGACCACCCCGCACTCGCCGCGCACTACCGCGGCCTCCAGCCCGACGGCACCGTGGTCGACGACTACAACTGGTTCGACGTCGCCGGCGCCTGTGACGGCTCCCCGTGTGACACCGACGGTCACGGCACCCACACCATGGGCACGATGATCGGCAGCGACGGTGGCGCCAACCAGGTCGGCGTCGCCCCCGGCGCCGACTGGATCGCCGCGAACGGCTGCTCCACCTGCGCCGACGCCGACCTGATCGCCTCCGGCGAGTGGGTCATCGCGCCGACCGACTCCGCGGGTGAGAACGCCGACCCGACGAAGCGCCCGCACATCGTGAACAACTCCTGGGGCTCACGGACCCCCTCGAACGACCCGTTCATGGAGGACGTCATCGCCGCGTGGGAGGCCGCCGGCATCTTCGGCACCTGGTCCAACGGCAACAGCGGACCGTCCTGCTCCACGTCCGGGTCACCGGGCAGCCGGACCATCACCTACTCCGTCGGCGCGTTCGACATCAGCGGCGACATCGCGTCCTACTCCGCGCGCGGCCCCGGTCAGGACGGCGAGATCAAGCCGAACATCGCAGCCCCCGGCTCGAACGTGCGCTCGTCCCTGCCGGGCGACTCCTACGGCACCGGCTCGGGCACCTCGATGGCGGCCCCGCACCTGGCCGGAGCGATCGCCCTGCTGTGGAGCGCGGCACCGTCGCTGATCGGTGACATCGCCGGCACCCAGGCCCTTCTGAACGCCACGGCCGTGGACGTCGACGACACCACCTGCGGCGGCACCGCCGAGGACAACAACGTCTGGGGCGAGGGTCGTCTCGACGCCCTCGCGCTCGTGCAGGCGGCACCCACCGCCGAGGCGGGCACCCTCTCCGGCACGGTCACCGGCTCCGACGGCGGCCCGATCGCGGGTGCGACCGTCACCGTCACCGGTGAGAGCGAGCGGGTCCTGACCACCGACGAGGAGGGCGCCTTCACGGGCACCTTCGTCGCCGGGCCCTACACCGTGACCGCGACCGCGTTCGGGTACGCCCCGGCCACTGCCGACGTCACCGTCGTGGCCGAGGAGACGGTCGGCGTGGACCTGGTACTGGAGGCAGCGACGTCGTTCGCGGTCGCCGGGACCGTCACGAACGAGGCCGACGGCGCACCCGTAGCAGGCGCGACCGTCGCCTTCACAGGTGCTCCGATCGAGCCGGTCACCACCGGCGCGGACGGCACCTACGCCGTCGCCGACGTGCCGGCCGGCACCTACACCGTCACCATCACCGGTGACCGGTGCAGCGCCCCGTTCTCGACCGAGATCGTGGTCGACGGTGACGAGACGCTCGATGCGGCGCTCGTCGGCCTCCAGGACGACTACGGGTACTTCTGCTCCGTGGGCACCGACGGCTACCGACAGGGCGACACCCCGCTCAGCCTGACCGGTGACGACGCGGCCACGGCCGTGGAGCTGCCGTTCGCGTTCCCGTTCTACGGCGGCTCGTACTCCACGGCGTACGTGTCGACGAACGGGCACGTGAACTTCCTCGCCGCGGTCACCGCGTACTCCAACGCGGCGCTGCCGACCACGGCCGCACCGAACGCGGCCGTCTACGGGTTCTGGGACGACTTCACCTTCAACAATGGCGGCACCGCCCACACGGCGAGCACCACCATCGACGGTGAGGACGCGTTCGTCATCGAGTACCGGGACGTCAGCCCGTTCTCGAGCACGGACACCGTGAGCTTCTCGATCACCCTGTTCGCCGGCGGCGACGTGGAGATCGGCTACGGCCCGGCCTCCAACGCGGAGAACCCGCGCCTGCTCGGCGACTCGGCCACGGTCGGCATCGAGAACGAGGCCGGCACGGTCGCGAGCCAGTACTCGTTCAACGAGGCCGTCCTGGCGACGGGCTCCTCGGTGCGGTACGAACTGCCGCCGAACGGCACCGTGTTCGGGAACGTGACGGACCTCAACGACGGCCTGGCCGTTGCTGGGGCGACGGTCACGGCCACCCCGGACGACGGCGGTGAGCCGCGGACGGTCACCACCGACTTCGGCGGCGACTACAACCTGTTGCTGTTCTTCGGCGCCTACACCGTCGACATCGAGGCCCCGGGGTACACCACCCGCACGCGGGACGTCGTGATCGACGTGGACGGCGAGACCAACCGGTTCTCCCCGAAGCTGAAGACGGGCATCGCAACGGTTGCTCCGCCGTCGTACTCCTGGACCCTCACCGAGGGCCAGACCCGCACGGCGGACCTGACCATCGCCAACACCGGCTCGGCACCGCTCACCTACACCATCGGTGAGCTCCCGCGGGCGGTCAACGAGGCGGCGGCCGTTCCGGCGCTGTCGACGGCGGCTGTGGACGCTGCCGTGGTGCCCGCGGGCAACACCTCGCTGGCGCAGGTCAACTCGGCCTTCGCCGAACTCGAGGAGGCGGCCGCACAGACGGACCCGAACGCCCGCACGGCGCTGGGTCTGTACTCCGACGACCAGCTCGACCAGCTGGCCGCACCGGTCACGCCGGACGCGGTCGGGGACATCCTGGCCCAGTGGGACTCCAACCTTGCCGGGGTCGCCTGGGGCGTCGGGTACACCGGCGACGTGTGGATCTCCGACGCGGAACAGGTCGTCAACCAGCAGTACTCGACGGCCGGCGCACCGGGCAGCCAGTTCCCGGCGAACTGGGGCGGCACCTGGTCCGGCGACCTCGCGCAGGACTCCACGACCGGGGACCTGTGCCAGGTGAACGTCGGTGGGGACAACGGGATCCACTGCTTCGAGGA
This sequence comes from Occultella gossypii, assembly GCF_019947135.1. Taxonomy (GTDB): domain Bacteria; phylum Actinomycetota; class Actinomycetes; order Actinomycetales; family Beutenbergiaceae; genus Occultella; species Occultella gossypii. The sequence goes on from NZ_JAGSHT010000010.1 coordinate 450,545, forward strand.
GGCGACGGGGGCGGCGACCACCACCCTCACCGGCTCGCCGTGGTCGTCCGTGTCCCAGCGCGGGCTGGCCTACAACGCGGCCGAGGACGTGTTCTACACCGGCGGTTGGAACGAGGGCATCATCTACACGGTGGCGGGCACCACGCACGCCACCCCGGGTGAGACCCTGGCCCAGTGCACGCCGGAGGACCCGTCCATCGCGGGCATCGCGTACAACCCCACCTCGAACACGATCTGGTACGTGAACAGCGCGCTGGTCACGTCGTTCTTCCAGATCTCGCCCGAGGACTGCTCGACGATCAGCACGGTCGCCTACCCGGTGGCCGGTGAAGGCCCGGGCTCCGGTCTGGACCTGGACGCCACCGGCGCCCTCTGGACGGCGAACCAGCTGACCGGCGAGGTGTACCTCGTGGACGTCGGCGACCCGAACGTCACGGACGTGCCGTGGCTGACGGTCACCCCGGCCGAGGGCACCGTGCGGGCCGGTCGGTCCGCCACGCTGGACGTCACGGTGGACACCACGGGCCTGGCGCCCGGGGTGTACGGCGCGAACATCCTGGTGCAGACGAACGCCGGGCGGGTCTCGACGATCACGGTCCCGGTGACCCTGATCGTCTCCGCCTACCAGGTCGGGGTGAACGCCGGCGGCGGCGCCTACACCGACGCCGGGGAGTTCGCCTGGTCCGCCGATCAGCCGCTCTCCGCGGGCGACTGGGGCTGGACCGGTCAGCGCACCGAGACCGAGGCAACCGACCTCGCGATCGGCGGGACCATGGAGGACACGCTGTTCCAGACCCGGCGCACCGGGATCTTCAGCTACGTGTTCACCGACGCACCGGCCGGGACGTACGCGATCGACCTCGGGTTCGCCGAGTTCGACGCGGACTACCCCGAGCGTGACCGTCTGTTCGACGTGCTCGTCAACGGCGAGTACGCGTTGGTCGCCGTGGACGTCGCGGAGGAGGCCGGCGGCCTGTGGGCCGACCAGCACACCGTGATCGTCGAGCACGAGGGCGGTGATCTGGAGGTCGAGCTGGCCAACCGGCGCAGCTACGAGTACCCGATCCTGAACACGCTGGCGGTCACCGAACGGGGTGATCTGTGAGGTAGTTCCGTAGCGGAAGCAGGCGACGGCGGCCGGGCACCTCGCGTGTCCGGCCGCCGCCGCGTCCGGGGTCGGCCGGGCCGACCGTCGCCTGGGGCGAGGGCTACGAGACGTCGAGCTCGACGACCCGGTCGTCGCCGTCGCGGACCTCGCCACGGCCGTCGGTGTTCGACGTCGCCACCCACAGCTCGCCGTCGGGCGTGAGCGTGACGGCCCGCAGCCTGCCCAGGTCCAGATACGAGCTCGGCTCGCCCACGCCGTCGGGCGTGATCGGCACGTACCAGAGCCGCTCGCCGCGCAGCGCGGCGAGCCAGACGCCGGTGTCCGTCACCGCGAGGCCCGACGGTGAGGCCTCCGACGTCGGCCAGGTCACCACGGGATCGACGTACTCGCCGGTCCCGGCCCAGCCCTCGACGTGCGGCCAGCCGTAGTTGCCGCCCGCGGTGATGACGTTGAGCTCATCGAGGTCGTGCTGCCCGAACTCGGAGGCGTACAGCCGTCCGTCGCTGGTCCAGCCGAGGCCCTGCACGTTGCGGTGGCCGTAGCTGTAGATCTCGGTGCCGAACGGGTTGCCGGGTGCCGGGTCGCCGGTCGTGGTGAGGCGCAGGATCTTGCCGCCGAGGCTGTCCAGATCCTGCGCCCGGGACGTCCGCCCGGCGTCACCGGTGCTCACGTACAGGAAGCCGTCCGGGCCGAACGCGAGCCGGCCGCCGTTGTGGTTCCCGGCCGCCGGGATGCCCTCCAGGACCACCCGCGGGCCCACCAGGGCGTCGCCGTCGAGGTCCATCCGGATCACCCGGTTGTCGGTGCGCGTGGTCAGGTACAGGTACACGCCGCCGTCGGGCCCGACGGCGATCCCGAGCAGGCCGCCCTCGCCGCCGTGCTGGACGTCCGGCACTGCGCCGTCGGCCCCGCCGGCATCCAGCGGCGTGACGGCGCCGCCGGTGACCCGCAGCACCCGCCCGGAGTCCCGCTCGGTGATGAGCGCGGAGCCGTCCGGTGCGAACGCGACGCCCCACGGCGTCTGCAGGCCGGTCGCGACCGTGGCGCCGACGCGCACGTCGGTGACGTCGGCCGGAGGGCCCGACGGCGGGGGTGTCGCGGGCGTGGATGCGCCGGGTTCGGAGGTGGTCGCCTCGGGCTCGGTGGGGGCGGTCGGGGTGATCGCGCTCGGCTCCGGCACGGGGCCGCCCTCGCGGTCGGTGGTGCAGCCGGCCGCGAGCGCGAGCATGACGGCCAGGAGCAGCACACGTGCAGGTCGGACGCTCCGAAAGGGCCGGATGGTCCGTCGCATCGTCGCTCCTAGGCGTCTTGGCGCTGGTACCTCAGGAACAGCATGTCACCGGCGGAGAGCACGTGCGCGAGTCGCATGTCCAGCGTGCGCTGCGGGCCACCGCGGGCGATCCGGCCGGCCGGGCCGCCCTCGAGGACGGGGCTGACGGTGAGGCACACCTCGTCCACGGCGTCGGCGCCGATCAGGGTGCCGAACAGGTGCGGGCCGCCCTCGCAGAGCATCTGAGTCAGGCCGCGGCCGGCGAGCTCGCGGCGCATGGCGTGCGCGTCGATGCCCCCGGGCACGCCGGCCCCGCTCGTCACCGGCGCACTGCCGGGACCTTCGCACACGATGACGTCGGCGACCTGCGCCAGGGCCGCACGCTGCGGCTCGGGCGCAGCCGGGCCGGTGAACACGATCGGGCGCACCGGTGCGTCGGTGAACACCGGCGACGCCGGATCCAGGGCAAGGCGTGCGGAGACGATCGCGAACACGGGGTGCTCGGCCAGCCCGTGCTCCCGGCGCCAGGCGGCATCCGGCTCGGGCAGCCGCATCCCCACGTACCCCTCGGCACGGACGGTCCCGGCGCCGACGATCACGACGTCGCAGAGCCGGCGCAAGGTGTCGAAGACCTGCTTGTCGGCCGCGTTGTTCAAGGCACCGGAGAGTCCGTCGTGGGTCGCGGCGCCGTCGATGCTGGAGATGAAGTTGACCCGCAGGTGGGGGCGGTCGCGGTCGGCGACGGCGTACGCGGCGAGCAGGTCGCCGGTGTCGAAGGCCGGCTCGTCGGCGGGCTCAGGTGCAGTGCTCATCGGGAACCCGTCACATGTTGTGCCGGGTCCAGGCGGGCTCACGCAGCCCGAGCACGGCCTCGGCCATCCGGATCGTCTGCACGGTCGGCGCGACGTTGTGGGCCCGCACGATCCGGGCGCCCCGCTCGATGCACATCACGGTCACGGCCAGGGTGCCGATCAGCCGCTCCCCGCGCGGTGCGTCGAGGGTCTCCCCCACGAAGTCCTTGTTGGACAGCGCCACCAGGGTGGGCAGCCCGATCTCGGTGATCTCGGCCAGGCGGCGGGTGATCTCCAGGGAGTGCAGCGTGTTCTTGTTCAGGTCGTGGCCCGGGTCGATCACGATCCGGTCCGGCGCGATCCCGGCCGCGAGCGCCGCCTCGACCTTGGCGCGCAGGAACTGCGCGATCTCGGCCACGACGTCACCGTAGGTGGGTCTGGGATGGTGCCGGTGCGGCTGCGCGATCGAGTGGGCGATCACCACGGTGGCGCCGGTCTCGGCGACGGCCTCGGCCATGCCGTCCACCCGCAGGCCCATCGTGTCGTTGATGACGTCGGCGCCGGCGGCCACGCAGGCCCGGGCCACCTCCGGGCGGTAGGTGTCCACGGAGATCACCACGTCGGACGCCGCCCGGATCCCCTCGATCACGCCGAGCACCCGGTCGAGCTCCTCCGCGACGCTCAGCTCCGGGGTGTCCGGCGAGAACGCCATGCCGCCCACGTCCACCCAGTCCGCGCCGTCGTCCGCGGCACGCACCGCCGCGGACACCGCCGCGTCGAGCGCGAACGTCGCTCCGCCGTCGTAGAAGGAGTCCGGGGTGCGGTTCACGATGGCCATCACGGCCACCCGGTTCGCGAAGTCGAACGTGCGGGGCCCGATCGTGCGGGGCGCCAGGCGGCGGACCGGGTCCGGGCAGAGCGTTGCGTGCGTCATCGTGGCGCGGTCCTCCATGCCGGGGTCCCCGGGTACGCGTCCCATCGTGCCATCCCGCCCCGGTCCGACCGAGCAGACATGGCTGCCACCACAGCACTCTCGACGCTCAGAGATCCGCGATCGCGACGTCCGGGTCGGCCAGCCGGGCCACGTCCACCCCACGGCCGGACGCGATCAGGGCGTCGATCTGCTCGTTGACGTCCCACACGTTGACGTTCATCCCAGCGACCACGCGGGCGTCGTTATCGGGTCCGGTGACCCAGAACGCGATGAACTCGCCGCCTCCCACGTCGCCGCGGTAGACCACCCGGGAGCCGGACATGAGGTCGCCGTACCCGGAGAACTCCATACCCAGATCGAACTGGTCGGTGTAGAAGTACGGCACCCGGTCGAAGCTGAGGTCCTGGCCGAGCATGGACCGCGCCGCCGCGGCACCCTGACGTTCGGCGTTCGCCCAGTGGTCCACGTGCAGGTGCTTGCCGAGCACCGGGTGGAACGCGCTCGCGACGTCGCCGGCCGCGAAGACGTCCGCGAGTCCGTCGGCGTCGCCCTCGGCGCGCAGCGCGGCGTCCACGACCACGCCGCCCTCGACCCGCAGCCCGGCGGCCTGCGCCAGCTCGGTGTTGGGCACGGCGCCGACCCCGACCACGACCACGTCGGCGCCGACCACCTCGCCGTCGGCCAGGCGCACCCCGGTCACATCGGACTCCCCCTCAAACCCGGCGACCTCGACCTGCATCCGCACGTCCACACCGTTGCGGGCGTGCAGCGCGCCGAAGTACGCGCCGAGCTCCGCGCCCAGCGCGGGCTCGAGCGGGACGTCCTCCCGGCCGAGCACGGTCACCTCGTTGCCGTAGCCGCGGGCGGCCGCGGCCACCTCGAGCCCGATCCAACCGGCACCGACGATGACGACCCGACGGCCGCCGTCGGCCAGGGCGGCGCGCAGCGCCTCCGACTCGGCGAACGTGCGCAGGTAGTACACCCCGCGCAGGTCCGGGTACGCCTCCCCGCGCAGGCGCCGCGAGGACGCACCCGTGGCGAGCAGCACCTTGTCGTAGCCGAGCGTCTCACCGTCGTCCAGCAGCACCTCGTGCGCGGCCGGGCGCAGCTCGCGCACCGGCGTGCCGCGGCGCAGCTCCACGGAGTTCTCCGCATACCAGGGCTCTGGGTGCACCTGCGGCTCGGCCCGGTCCGCCGAGCCGGCAAGGAACTCCTTCGACAGCGGCGGGCGGATGTAGGGCACCTCGTCCTCGCCGGCGAACAGCACCACCCGGCCGGTGAAGCCCTGCTCCCGAAGGGTGGTCGCGGCGGTGGCCCCGGCCAGCCCGCCTCCGATGATCACGAACGTCTGCTCAGCCATGGCACTCATCCTTATCGGTATCGGTACTCAGCGCAGCCCGGTGAGGGCGAGGAACTCGCTGCGCGAGCGCGCGTCGTCGCGCAACACGCCGTGCAGGGCGCTGGTCACGGTCCGCGCACCCCGCGCCCCGACGCCGCGCAGCGACATGCACTCGTGCTCGGCATCGAGGACCACCCCCACCCCGCGGGGGTCGAGCCGCTCGGCGAGGAAGTCGGCGATCTGCTGGGTGAGGCGCTCCTGGACCTGCAGGTCACGCGCGAAATGCTCCACCACCCGGGCCAGCTTGGACAGGCCCACGAGCCGCGACCCGGGCAGGTAGGCGACGTGCGCGACTCCGGTGAACGGCAGCAGGTGATGCTCGCACAGGGAGTGGAACGGGACGTCGCGGACCAGCACGAGCTCGTTGTAGTGCTCGTCGTTGCCGAACGTGGTGAGGGTGAACTCACGTGGGGTGAGCATCTCCAGGTAGGCGTCCACGACCCGCCGGGGCGTGTCCTGCAGGTGCGGTCCGCGCACGTCGCGGCCGAGGGCCGTGAGGAGGTCGCCGACGGCGGTGATCGCCTTCGCGCGATCGATCGGTTGGTGGTCGGTCGCCACATGCTCGAGGTCGACGGCGTCGCGTCCGTGAGCTGTCCCGCTCGGTTGCTCGAGTGCGAACCGAGGGCTCGGCGGCTCCGCGGTGAGGGTGGTCAGGTCGTCCATGCAACGACGGTAGATCCGTTCCCGAACTTTCGTCCAGCAAAGTTGTTTTTAGAAGCGTAGGGTGGTGGTCATGGTCGAGGACACCACGCATCGGCTCGCCGCGCTGGACCATCCGACGCGCCGCGCGCTGTACGACCTGATCGCCGGGCAGGACGAGCCCGTCGGGCGGGAGGCCGCCGCGAGCGCGCTCGGGCTGAGCCGCAGCACCGCCGCCTTCCACCTGGAGGCGCTGGCCGCCGCCGGCCTGCTCGGCGTGGAGTTCCGCCGGCTCGGCGGGCGCCGCGGTCCCGGTGCCGGCCGCCCGACGAAGCTCTACACCCGCGCCGCCGAGGAGATCTCGGTGTCCGTGCCGCCCCGGCACTACGAGCTGGCCGCGGACCTGTTCGCCGGGGCGATCGCCGAGTCCGCACGGACCGGCGCCGGCGTCCGGGACGTGCTCCGCGAGCGCGCCGCGGCCGACGGTCGCGCCCGTGGCGAGCGTGCGGGCACGTTCGAGGCGGCCCTGGCCGGCGTGGGCTTCACCCCGCGGGAGGAGCCGGCCGGCGACCTGGTGATGGGCAACTGCCCGTTCCACCAGCTCGCGCAGGCGCACACGGAGCTGGTCTGCGAGCTCAACTACTCGCTCGTGCGAGGCATGGCCGAGGGCGCCGCGTGTGGCCGGCGGGTGGTCGCCGATCCGGGCGCCGGGCGCTGCTGCGTGCGGGCCGAGGCCCGGCCCGAAGAGGCCGGCCCGCCGTGACCGACCACCCGGACGTCAGTCCCGGTCCTCGGAGTTGATCGACGACGCCAGTCGGCGCACCACCGACCGCGGCGCCGCCCGGGACAGGAACGCGATCGCGCGGTAGAGGGCACCCGGCACGCTCATCACGACGCCGCGCTCGAGGTCCCGCAGCGAGGTGGCGACGAGGTGGTCGACGTCCACGTACATCCAGTCGGGCATCCTCGACATGTCGATCTCGGCGCGGTCGTGGAACTCGGTGCGCACGAACCCCGGACAGAGCGCCTGGACACGGACGCCGTGGGCGGCGACGTCGGTCGCGAGCCCCTCGGAGAACTGCAGCACCCAGGCCTTCGAGGCCGAGTACGTGCTGCCTCGGCCGGGCAGCATGGACGCGATCGAGGCGACGTTGATGATCGCGCCGTTGCCGCGCTCGACGAGGCCGGGCAGCGCGGCGTGGGTCAGCCGCAGCACGGCCTCGACGTTCACGGCGAGCTGGCGGCGCAGGTCCGCCTCGTCGGCGTTCAGGAACGGCGTGCCGACGGCGAGGCCTGCGTTGTTGACGAGGGTGCGGATGTCGGGGTGGCGGAGTCGGGCGGCGACGGCGTCCACACCGGCCGAGGTCGCCAGGTCGGCCCCGAGCACCTCAACACTCGGGGCGCCGGTGGCCCGGCACTCGGCAGCGATCTCCTCGAGTCGACCGGTGCTGCGGGCGACCAGCACCAGGCCGTTGCCCCGCCGCGCGAGGTGCCGGGCGAACGCGAGGCCGATGCCGGACGAGGCGCCGGTGATGAGAGCGGTGGGCATGCCGCCAGCGTAAGGCCGGGCACCCGCCGTCGGCCCGTCGTCAGCCCGTCGTGAGCCTGGTCAGGCCGCGCTTGATGCCGCGGACCGCCTGCCCGATGCGCTGTTCGTTCTCGATGAGCGCGAACCGCACGAACCCCTCCCCGCCAGGGCCGAAGCCGACGCCGGGTGATACGGCCACGTCGCAAGCGTTGACCAGGTGCGTGGCGAACTCGATCGAGTCCATCTCCCGGTAGGGCTCGGGGATCCGCGCCCACGCGAACATGGTGCCCTTCGGCTTGAGGATGTCCCAGCCGATGCGGGCGAGCCCGTCGTAGAGGGTGTCCCGGCGGGACTCGTAGATCGCGCTGAGCTCGGCCGGGTACTCGGTGGCCTCGTTCAGGGTGACGGTGGCGGCGATCTGGATCGGCTGGAAGGTGCCGTAGTCGAGGTAGCTCTTCAGCTGGGACAGCGCCTTAATGACGTCCCGGCGGCCGACCATGAACGCGACCCGCCAGCCGGCCATCGAGTAGGACTTCGTCATCGAGTACAGCTCGACGGCCACCTCGGTGGCACCTTCGCACTGCATGATCGACGGCGGCGTCCAGCCGTCGAAGCACATGTCCGCGTAGGCGAGGTCGTGGACCAGGGCGACGTCGCGGTCCCGGGCCCAGTCGACGAGGCGCTGCAGGTCCGCCAGCTCCACGGTGGAGGTGGTCGGGTTGTGCGGGAAGGACAGCACCACCACCCGTGGCTTGGGCCAGCCCAGCTCCCAGGCCTCCATGACCCGGTCGATGTAGCCGCCGCCGTCGGTACCGTCGCCGATCGGGACCTGCCGGGTGTCGGCGCCGGCGAAGTACGGCCCCCAGATGTGGATCGGGTAGCTCGGCGTGGGCACGATCGCGGCGTCGCCGGGGGCCAGCAGCACCCACATCAGGTGGCTGAAGCCCTCCTTCGCGCCGATCGTGGAGAGCACCTCGGCGTCCGGGTCGAGGGTGACGCCGAACCGCCGCTGGTACAGGTTCGCCACCGCCAGGCGCAGGTTCGGGATGCCGCGCGAGGAGGAGTACCGGTGGTTGCGGGCGTTGTGGGCGGCCTCGGCCAGCTTGTCGACGGCGATCTGCGGGGACGGCAGGTCCGGGTTGCCGAAGCCGAGGTCGATGACGTCCCGGCCGGCGCGCCGGGCCTCCAGCTTGAGCCCGTCGATGATCGTGAACACGTACGGGGGCAGACCCTCGATGCGGCGGAAGTCCATGGCGAAACGTTACCGCCGCGTGCTGTCGAGGCGCCGCGTGGGAGTGGCACAGTGGGAGTCATGAGCACCGGCAGAGCACTCCTGGTCGTGGACGTCCAACCCACCTTCTGCGAGGGCGGCGCCCTGGCCGTCGACGGCGGCAATGCCGTCGCCGATCGGGTCGCCGAGTTCGCCCGCAACCACCGGGACGCCTACGACCTCGTGGTCACCACCCAGGACTGGCACATCGACCCGGGTGAGCACTTCTCGGACACCCCGGACTTCATCGACTCCTGGCCCCCGCACGGCGTGGCCGGCACCCCCGAGGCGGAACTGCATCCGGCGCTGGCGGACCTGAACGCGGACGTGGCGGTCAAGAAGGGCGCCTACGAGGCGGCCTACTCCGGATTCGAGGGCACGGACGCCGAGGGCCGCTCGCTCGCCGAGATCCTCACCGCCGCGGGCATCGCGGACGTGGACGTGGTCGGCATCGCGGAGTCCCACTGCGTCAAGGAGACCGCTCTCGACGCGCTCGACCAGCACCTGCGGACCCGCCTCTTCACGGACCTGACGGTGCCGGTGAGCCCGCAGCAGGGTGAGGCCGCTCGCGCCGAGCTGGCCGCCGCCGGGGTCGAGCTGTTGCGCTCGGACGAACTCGGCTAGACGCGTTCGGTGGTGGTACGCACCCCGAGGACCTGGCCGAAGACCCGTTCCCCGGTCGGCACGAAACCGCACCGGAGGTAGAACTCCTCGGGCCCACCCTCGCCCTCCACCCACAGGACGGTGATCCGGTCCCGGCCCCGCCGCCGAGCCTCGCGGGCGACCTCCTCGACCGCGAAGCGGCCCACGCCTCGCCGCTGCGCGCCCGCCGCGACGTTCAGTCGCCAGATCCCGCACCGAAACGCCTCGAGCTCGTTGTCCGGGTCGAAGTTCGCCATGACGAACCCGACGACCTCGTCCCCGTCGACGATGGCCCGCGGCCAGGCCGTCGGCGTCACGTACGCCTCGGCGATCGAGTGCACCACCGGGGCGACGAACTGGTCCTGACCGGGGCGGAGGGGGAACTCGGTGAGGGCGCGCAGGTTCTTCTCGGTCACGTCGTGAAGCTCGAGTCGGCTCATCCACCGAAACCTAGCGGCGAGCACCGACACGCGACCGGGGGCCGGGTGCGGCGATCGAGGGCGGCCCAAGCTGAGCGTCGGGGGCGATCGAGTGCCGCCGCCGGAGCGGGTCTACGCCTCGTCCGACCCGGCCGGCCCGTCGAGCTCGGGCACCCGACCGATCCCCTGGGCGTCCTCGCCGTGCTCGGCGATGAACGCGGTGAAGATCTCAGTCCGCAGCGTGGCCACCCGCGCCGCCAACGCCTTGCGCTCGTCCTTCGTGGTGCCTGGCGCGGTGAGCAGTTGGGCCGCGTGCTCGCAATGGGTCAGGCGCTTCGACCACGCCTCGGCGCGGCGCGACTCGTCGGTGTCGTCGGCGGACTCGGCGAGGTAGGCGACCTGGTCACGGAGCACCTCGATCGTGGCCAGCACATCCTGCGTGGCCGTGCCCTTGCGCCGGGCGAGCCGGTTGGCCTGGTCCTGGACGCTCTGCCAGATCTCCGGGTTCTGCTTGATCAGTTCGAGCGCCTTCGGCAGGAACGGTCCGATCCACTTGATCGTCGCGACGATCGTCTTGCGGTCCACGGCCATGGCGGCCCCCTTCCTCCTCCGGGGTGCCCGCGACACCCGACTGGGCCAAGGCTACGTCGTGCCTACCGGGCCCGCAGGGCAGCCTCGTACAGTTCGCGCCGGCTCACCCCGTGCGCGGCGGCGACGGCGGTGGCCGCCTCCTTGAGCCGCTCCCCCGCCTCGATCCGGGTCAGCACCTCGGCCACGTGGTCAGCGGGCTCGGAGACCGGCGGCGGCGCTCCTGCGACCACGATCGTGATCTCGCCGCGCACACCTTCGGTGGCCCACTCGGCCAGCTCGGCCACGGGTCCGCGGCGCACCTGCTCGTAGGTCTTCGTCAGTTCCCGGCAGACGGCGGCGGCCCGGTCGCCGCCGAACGCGTCGGCCATCGCGGCGAGCGTGTCCGCGATCCGGTGCGGCGACTCGAAGAACACCATCGTGCGCGGCTCCGCGGCGAGCGCAGCCAGGGCCCGGCCCCGCTCCCCCGGCTTGCGGGCCACGAAGCCCTCGAACGTGAACCGGTCGCTGGCCAGCCCGGACAGGGCGATGGCGGTGAGGACGGCGCTCGGGCCGGGCACCGCGGTGACCCGGACGTCGGCGTCCGCGGCGGCCCGGACCACGCGGAAGCCCGGGTCGGAGACGCCCGGCATGCCGGCGTCGGAGACCACCAGCACGGTGGCGCCCTCCTGCGCGGCGGCGACGAGGACCTGCGCCCGCTCGGACTCGTTGTGCTCGTGGTAGCTGATCACCCTGGCGGTGAGGGTGACCCCGAGCCGGCCCGCGAGCGCCCGCAGCCGCCGGGTGTCCTCGGCGGCGATCAGGTCCGCCCGGCCGAGCAGGTCCACCAGGCGCGGCGGAGCGTCCCCGGTGTCCCCGATCGGGGTTGCCGCGAGCACGATCACCCCGGCTCCGCCGTCGGGATCGGGACCCTCGGACTCGCGATCGATTGCCACGCATGCCAGTCTGCCCCACTTACACTCGTGCGGGTGAGCCGGTCAGCAGAGGGGGCGCCCGACGTCGAGGAGGACGCCGGCGCGACCCGGCACACGGACGCGACCGACCTCGACGCTAGCGAGCGCACGGCTGCGACGGGGGCCACCGGCCCGGGCCACGAGGACCGGACGGAAACTCACCCGCACCACGCAGCCCCCGCCGTCGGGTGGTCCACCCGCGTGCGCCAAGCGCTGCGCGCGCCGAAGCTGCAGTACGCGGGCCGCACCCAGGAGCAGATCGAGCGGAGCCTGCTCGGCCGGCTGCAGGTGACCTCGATCCCCGGCTCACGGCTGTGGGCGTGGCTCGGTCCAGCCCTGGTGACGGCGTTCGCGGCGGTGCTCCGGCTGGCGTACCTGGACCGGCCGGCCCGGCTCGTGTTCGACGAGACCTACTACGTCAAGCAGGCCTACTCGCTGCTCGCGCTCGGCTACGAGGGCGACTGGAACGAGGAGCCCGACGAGAACTTCGCGGCCGGCGACTACTCCGACCTGCAGACCACCGCGGACTACGTGGTGCACCCGTCGGTCGGCAAGTGGATGATCGCCGCCGGGATCCGGCTGCTCGGGGTGGACAGCCCGTGGGGCTGGCGGATCAGCGCCGCGGTCATCGGCATCATCAGCGTGTTCATGCTCGCCCGGATCGGGCGGCGGCTGTTCTCGTCGACGCTGCTCGGCTGCACCGCAGCCCTGTTCCTGGCGATCGACGGCATCCACATCGTGATGTCCCGGATCTCGATCCTCGACATCTTCCTGTCCTTCTGGGTCCTCGCCGCGTTCGGAGCGCTGCTGCTCGACCGGGAGCGACATCGGCGCCGGCTCGCCCGGGCGGCCTCGGTCGAGATCGCCCAACACGGCTCGCTGCGGGACCCGTGGGGCCCGAAGGTCGGCGTGCGCTGGTGGCTGCTCGTGGCCGGCGTGTGCCTCGGCCTGGCGTGTGGCGTGAAGTGGTCGGGCATCTACGCGGTCGCCGTGTTCGGGTTGTTCGCGGTCGCCTGGACGATCAGCGCCCGCCGGGCGGTCGGGGTGCGCCTGTGGGTGGGGGCCGGTGCCCTGCGCGACGGCGTACCGGCCTTCCTCGCCATGGTGCCGACGGCGGCGCTCACCTATGTGCTCACGTGGCTGCCGTGGTGGCTTAACCCGAACTCCTACAACCGCCAGTGGGCCACCGAGGTGAACGCGCTCGCCGACGTGCCCGAGCGCCCGTGGCTGCCGGACTGGCTGAACTCCTGGTGGGAGTACCACCTGAAGATGTGGGACTTCCACAACAACCTCACGTCCGAGCACACCTACATGTCGCAGCCGTGGGGATGGCTGATCCAGTGGCGGCCGACCTCGTTCGCATGGCGGTCGGTCGAGTCCGACGCGGGCGCGATGGACCTGTGCGGTGCCGAGCGGTGCGCGGGGGCGATCCTGGCCGTGGGCAACCCGATCATCTGGTGGGGCGCGGCCCTGGCTCTGGTCCTGGGGGTCTGGGCGGCGCTGCGGCGCCGTGACTGGCGGGCCTGGGCGATCCTCGCGGGCTATCTCGCGATGTACGTGCCGTGGTTCGCGTACTCGGAGCGCACCATCTTCACGTTCTACACGGTCGCGTTCGTGCCGTTCGTGGTGCTGGCGCTGACCTACGTGATCGCCGAGCTGATCGGCCCTGCGGACGTGCCGCTGCGGGAGCGCCGGCCGGGGATCTGGACGGCGGCGGTGATCGTGGTCCTCGCGCTCGTGGTGTCCGCGTTCTACTGGCCGATCTGGAGCAACCAGTGGGTGCCGTACACGTTCTGGCGCCTGCACATGCTGCTGCCCACCTGGGTCTGAGCGGCGCCGGTCAGTAGTACTCGGCCGGCAGCGCGCCGGTGAGCCACGGAAGCTCGTTGTCCCGGATGAAGGTCGAGAGCGTCTCCTCCCGGGGCAGGACCCGTGGCAGCCACACCTCGAGCGACCCGATCAGCGCCGCCGCGTCGGCGGGGTCCGCCTGCGCGAGGACCCGCTGCCAGCGCGGGAGGAACCCGGTTGGCAGGTCCGGCAGGTTGGTGAGGGTGTCGGTGACGTACTTGGGGCCCCGGAGCAGGGTCCGGTTGGCGGCGAGCACGCACCGGGCCGCAGCCAGCCCCAGGTGCAGGGCGGCGTGCCGGCGCAGGAACTCGTCACCGGACGCGTGCGCCTGCCCGAGGAAGTAGCGACCGTGCAGCCGGGCCTGGGCGAGGTGGGCGTCCACGCGCCGGTCCCACTCCTGTTCCGGAAGCGTGGCCAGGCCCGCGATGGACGCCTCGATCCCGGGCAGGGCGCTGAACACCACCCGGGCGCCGGCGAACGAGGCACGGGTGGGGTCGTCCCCGCGGTCCGCCGCGGCCGCGAGGTAACTCGGGCTGGCGAGTTTGATGTCCACGTAGCCGCCCGGGTAGTCCTCATCGTGACGTTCGCTCCAGGCCAGCCTGTTCGCCTCGGCCGCCGCATCCCAGGCGTCGTCGTCGACCACGAGGTAGACGTCGAGGTCGCTGTCGGGCCGTTCGGTCCCGCGGGCTACGGAGCCGACGAGCACGACGGCGAGGGTCGTCTCCTGCGCGGCGGCGTCCCGCACGTACCGCGTGAGTGCCGCCTCGTGGTGCTCCACCGGCAGCGTCAGCCCTTGACCGCGCCGGACGTCATCCCGGCCACGATCTGCCGGTTGAAGACGATGTACATCACCAGCGGCGGGATCGTGATCAGGAAGATGTTCATGAACAGAAGGTTCCACTGGTTCAGGGTCTGGCTCTGGAAGTTGTACAGCGTGAGCTGGACGGTGGCGTTGTCGCTTCCGGGCAGGAAGTACAGCGGCCCGGTGAAGTCGTTGAAGACGGCCACGGCCTGCACCACGACGACGGTGACCACCACCGGCTTGAGCAGCGGCAGCACCACCTGGAAGAAGAGTCGCAGGGGTCCGGCGCCGTCGATGACCGCGGCCTCGTCCAGCTCCTTGGGGATCGTCGAGACGAACGCGCGGAACAGCAGGATGCAGAACGAGAGGCCGAAGGTGGCCTCGATGAAGATCATCCCGGGCATCGTCTTGAACAGCCCGATGGTCTGCAGCACCCAGATGGTCGGCACCACGGCGGGGGGCACGATCAGACCGGCCAGCACGAGGACGTTGACCATCGGGTTCCATCGCGAGGACCGCCGCTGCAGCACGTAGCCCACCATCGCAGCCATGACCACCATGAGGACCACCGACGTCACCGTGAGCACGGTGCTGTTCACGAACGCCCGCACCAGCATGTAGTCGCGGGTCTGCATCACGTCGACGACGTTCTGCCACAGCAGCCACTCGCTCGGAAGCGAGAGGTCCAGCAGGGACGCCTCCGGCGCGGACTTCGCGGCGGTCAGCACGATGAACGCGAACGGGACCAGGAACACCACGATCGAGACGAGCACCGCGACGGCCCCGGTCAGGTTGCGGCGCAGCGCCTTCGCCTTCATCGCTCCACCTCCCTCTTGTTGAACCAGATCGCGATGGGCACGATGATCGCCGTCACCACCACGAACAGCACCACGTTGCCGGCGGTCGAGAGCCCGTAGAAGCCGGCCTGGTACTGCTTGTAGATGACCGAGCCGATCACGTCGCTGGTGAACCCCGGGCCGCCGCGGGTCATCGCCCAGATCAGGTCGAACGCGCGCAGCCCGCCGATCAGGGAGAGCAGCACCACGGTGGTGGTCGCCGGCCGGACCAGCGGCACCGTGATCCGCCAGAAGCGCTGCCAGCCGTTCGCGCCGTCCACCCGCGCGGCCTCGTAGTACTCCGGCGGGATGGCGGCGATCCCGGCGATGTAGATCAGGGTCGCGATGCCGACGCCCTTCCAGACGTCCACCAGGGCGATCGAGAACAGCGCCAGGGAGGGGTCGGTGAGCCAGCCGGGTCCGGTGATGCCGAACAGGGCGAGCCCGGAGTTGATCAACCCGTCGAACGGGTCCATGAGCACCTTGAACGTGATGCCGACGCCGATCGTGGAGACCAGCACCGGGAAGAACACGACCGAGCGCAGGTACCCCCGGGCAGCGATCTGCGAGGTGAGGAACACCCCGAGCAGCAAGCCGAGCACCACCTTCGCCCCCGACGTCAGGAACCCGTAGATGAACGTGTTCGTGAACCCGCGCAGCAGCATCGGCTCGCTGAAGAACTGGACGAAGTTGTCCAGGCCGATGAACTCGGTGTCGAACAGGGTCCACCGGGTCAGGCTGAAGTACAGCGAGGCGAAGGTGGGCACCGCGAACAGGACGAGGTAGAACACCCCCGCCGGGATGTAGAACCAGGTGGGGTAGGAGCTCTTGATCGGGCGGCGTTTGGGTGGCTTCAGGGCATCATCGGCGCTGGGACGGCTCGCGACCAGGGTCGTCATGCGATCTCCATTGATCTCCGGCGGCCGCCTCACGTGGCTGGCGTGAGGCGGCCGCACGCGACGGTGTGGGTGTCAGGACTCCGAGGCCGCTACCACCCCTCGAGGCCGAGCTGTTGGGCCTGCTTCTCGACGTCCACGTCATAGAGTGCAGCTCCGTCCGCGGCCGGCCGGATGCCCGAACCGACCTCGACCGTGATCTGTTCCAGGCTCGGCCCCTTGATCGGGGACAGGAATTCCAGCGCCGGGGACGTCAGGCCCGCGTCGAAGTAGGTCTGCACGTCGGTCAGCGTGGGGGCCGCGTCCTCAGGCAACTCGCACAGGTCCGTGGTGAACGGGCCGCTCGGGACGAGCACCTCGTTCTGGATCCGGCAGCCCTCCTCGGACAGTGCGAACGCGATGAAGCGCTGCGCGGCCTCGAGCTCTTCGCCCTCGGTGGTGTTCGGGATGTACATGGCGTTGGGCAGCCACACCGTCAGCCGGGTGTCGGCGGCGTCCTGTGCGGGGAGTGCGAACACCCCGATGTCCTGGAGGTTGTCCGGATAGTTCTGCGCCACGGCGGCTCCCGCCCCGGTGAGGATCGGGTAGTGCGCGCCCTCTCCGGTGGCGAGCATCCGGATGCCGTCGTCATATAGGGCGGACGCGAAATCCTCGTTGAAGTAGCCGGCTTCGAAGGCCTCCTGCTGGTTCTCGAACGCCTGCAGGGCCGGCTGATCGGCGTAGAAGCGGTTGTGCGCGGTGTACTCCGCCGCCCAGTCCGGGTCCTGCGCCGTGACGTTCGCGAAGTCTGCCAGCACGAACAACTGGCTCGTCCAGGTGTCACCGTAGGTCTGGATGATGGGGGCGGCGGTGCCCGCGTCGAGGATGGCCTGGTTGTTGGCCATGAAGCCGGCCCAGTCCGTGGGCACCTCGAGGCCAAGCTCTTCGTAGATGGGCTTGTTGTACATCACGGCACCCGCCTGGGTGGTGCCCCAGGGCGCCCCGTACATGCCGTTGTCGGTGGAGACGACGGTACGCATGTCCTCCACCAGGGAGTCGGCCCACTCCTGGTCGGAGAGGTCCACGAGGTTCTGGTCCGGGTTCAGGGCCTGCAGCAGGGACCCGGAGTTGTAGTGGAAGACGTCCGCCATCTCGCCGGTGGCGAGCTTGGTCTTCATCAGGTTGTCACCCTCGGCACCCGGGGGCTGCGTCTCGAGATTCACGACCACGTCCTCGTTCGCGGCCATGAACGCATCGACCAGCTCCTGCGCCGCGGTGGCGCCCGGTTCACCGTTCTGGGTGAGGAACGTGATCTCGACCTGGTCACCGCCGGAACCACCTCCGGAACTGCAGGCGGCCATGCCTGCCACCAGTGCTGCCGCCGCGAGGACGACCGAGCCCTTGCGGGCACCTAGACGCATGCTCATCCTTTACCTCCTCGTAAAGTCACCGTCCACCATGACGGCACAGCACGGACCCGATTGAATCGGTTCAAACGTACCGCTACTCTACGTGCGATTCGGTCTGCCGTCAACGACTCCGGGCAACAATTCGACAACGGGCCCGCAGCCCCCGGGCATTCGCGGGCCGGCCCCCGTCCGAGGCATTGACAACCCACTTGTAACGATTCAGGATGGCTGCGGAAGGCAGGCGCACCCGGCGGAAGACTCCGAGGCCCGGCCACGGCGGACCTCGGACCGCACCCCCGAATCACCCGGCCCTGGTGGCCGGCACCGCAAAGGAGCAGTGGACCCCATGACCGCAGCACGCCCGGTGGCGCTCGACGCCGAGGTCCCACGTGGCACGTCCTTCGTCGCCACGCCGACGCCCCGGCTGAGCTGGCGGACCGAGACCGACGCGAGCGACTGGACCCAGCGGTCCGCCGAGCTCGAGTTCACCTCGGCCGGCGCGACCAACACCGTCACGGTCGACTCGGGCGACTCGGTCCTGGTGCCGTGGCCGTTCGAGGCGCTCACGCCCGGCCAGGACGGCGAGGTCCGGGTGCGGGTCACCGGCGCCGACGGCGTCACCTCCGACTGGAGCGAAGCGCTCACCGTGCGCGCCGGCTTCCTGGCGCCGGGCCGGTGGCGCGCCGAGCCGATCGGGCTCACCGCGCCCACCAAGCCCGCCGAGCCCGGCCTGGTCCGGACCGAGTTCGAGCTGCCCGCCCCGGTCCGCCGGGCCACCCTGTTCGCGACCGCGACCGGCGCCTACCAGGTCGCCATCAACGGCACCGACGTCGACGACGAGGTCCTCAAGCCCGGCTGGACGCCCTACCAGTACCGGCTCATCCACGAGACCACGGACGTGACCGCCCTGCTGGCCGCGGGCGCCAACGCCGTCGGGATCCGCTTCGCCGGCGCCTGGGCCACCGAGCAGTACGGCTTCCGCGACCGCGCCCACCGCGTCTACGCCGAGCAGCCGTCGGTCGCGCTCCAGCTGATCGTCGAGCACACCGACGGCACCACCACCGAACTCGTCACCGACGGTACCTGGCGGGCCGGCCACGGGCCGATCACCGCGAGCGGGATCTACCCGGGCGAGTCCCACGATGCCCGGCTCGCCCAGCCCGGCTGGTCCGCCGCAGGCTTCGACGACGGCGGGTGGTCGCCCGCGCGTACGGCCGAGCCGACCGTCGTCCCCGAACCGCGCACGTCCCCGCCGGTCCGCCGGATCGAGGAGCTGGCCGTCACCGAGGTCATCACCACCCCGTCCGGGCGCACGATCCTCGACTTCGGGCAGAACCTGGTCGGGCGGCTGCGGATCACGGTCGGCGGCCCGGAGGGGCACATCATCACGCTGCGGCACGCGGAGGTGCTCGAGCACGGTGAACTCGGGGTGCGTCCGCTGCGCGCGGCCGCCGCCACCGACACCGTCACGCTCGCCGGGACCGGCGAGCAGACCTGGGAGCCTGAGTTCACTTTCCACGGGTTCCGGTACGCGGAGGTGTCCGGCTGGCCCGGTGAGTTCGATCCGGCGTCCGTCGTTGCCGTGGTGATCCACAGCGACATGGAGCGCACCGGCTGGTTCACGAGCTCGCACGACCTGGTGAACCGCCTGCACGAGAACGTCGTCTGGGGCCAGCGCGGCAACTTCCTCTACCTGCCCACCGACTGCCCCCAGCGGGACGAACGGCTCGGCTGGACCGGGGACATCCAGGTGTTCGCGCCGACGGCGACCTTCCTGTTCGACTCCAGGACGTTCCTGTCCTCCTGGCTCGCCGACCTCGCCCTCGAACAGCACGCCGCCGGCGGCGTGGTCCCGTTCATCGTGCCGAACGTGCTCGGGCCCGCCCGGCCGGCCGCGGCCTGGGGTGACGCCGCCACCGTGGTGCCCTCGGTGCTGCTGGAGCGGTTCGCGGACCGCGGCACCCTGGAGGCGCAGTACGAGTCGATGACGGCGTGGACGGACCACCTCCTCGACCTCGCCGGCGATCGGCACCTGTGGGAGGGCCGGTTCCAGTTCGGGGACTGGCTGGACCCGACGGCGCCGCCCGAGAGTCCCGCCGACGCGAAGGCCCACCCGGACATCGTGGCCAGTGCCTACGTGTTCCGCTCGGCCGACCTTGCCGCGCACGCCGCCGCCGTCCTCGGGCGCGATGCGGACGCGCAGCGCTATCGCGACCGGGCCGAGCAGGTCCGGGCGGCGTTCCTGGCCGAGTACGTGACCCCGGCCGGCCGGATGATGTCCGACGCGCAGACCGCGTACGCGCTGGCCATCGTGTTCGACATCGCCCCGGTGCCCCAGCACGACGCGTTGGGGCGGCGCCTGGCCGAACTGGTCCGCGAGAGCGGGTACCGGATCGGCACCGGGTTCGTCGGCACGCCGATCATCGCCGACGCCCTGACCCGGACCGGACACCTGGACGTGGCGACCCGGCTGCTCACCCAGACCGAGTGCCCGTCCTGGCTGTACCCGGTCACGATGGGCGCCACGACGATCTGGGAGCGCTGGGACAGCACCCTCCCCGACGGGTCCATCAACCCCGGCCAGATGACGTCGTTCAACCATTACGCGCTCGGCGCCATCGCCGACTGGCTGCACCGCGTCGTGGCGGGCCTGGCCCCGGCCGAGCCGGGCTACCGCACCCTGCTCGTCCAGCCCCGGCCGCTGCCCGGCTTCACCCACGCCCGGGCTGAGCACCGCACACCGTACGGAACGGCCGCCGTCGGCTGGCGTCGCGACGGCGACACGGTGACCGTCACCGCCACGGTGCCGCCGAACACCCGGGCCCGGGTGGTCCTGCCGGGCACCGGCGAGGAACTGACGGTCTCCTCCGGCAGCCACGAGTGGTCGGTGCCGGCGCCGGTCGCCACAGCGGCCCCCGGCCCGGTCGACCTGGACACGAGCCTCGCCGCCGTGATCGACGACGAGCAGGCCTACGCGACCCTGCTCCGGGTACTCGGCGAGGCGAGCCCCGACGCCGCCGAGGAGGTCCGCGCGCACACCACCTGGGTGCCCGGGCGGACCCTGCGCGAGCGGCTGGATCATGCCGCCGGCCCGGACACCACGGACCGGGTGGCCGCAGCCTTCGCAGAGCTGAGCGCCGGGCGCGGGCGCTGAACCGCTGACCTCCGGGGTTCACCCGGACCATGACGGCGTCCATACTGGCGACCATGAGCCGCCTGGAGGGCAATGGGCCGGACCGGGCGCGCGATCCTTCGGACCTGGCCCGGGCTCGCGCGGGTGACGAGGACGCGTTCGCCCGGCTGGTCGGCCCCACGCTCGCCGAGCTCCACACGCATAGCTACCGCATGCTCGGGTCCGTCCATGACGCCGAGGACATCGTGCAGGAGACCCTGGTCCGGGCCTGGCGCAGCCTCCCGAGGTACCAGGACCGTGGGTCGTTGCGGGCGTGGCTGTGCACCATCGCGACGAACCGGTGCCTGAGTTTCATCGCGCGCCGCGCACGCCGCGAACTGCCGACCGACCTGAGCCCGGGGCATGCGCCCGTCGCCGAGACTGCCTGGCTCGAGCCCTACCCTGACGCGCGACTGGGGTGGGCGGCCGAACTCGGCCCGGAGGCGCGCACCCTGGCCCGGGAGAGCGTCGAGCTCGCCTTCGTCGCCGCCCTCCAGCACCTGCCGGCACGCCAGCGGGCGGTGCTCCTGCTGCGCGACGTCCTCGACTTCAGAGCCGCAGAGGTCGCCGACCTGCTGGGAACCACGGTCGCCGCCGTCAACAGCGCACTCCAGCGCGCCCGGGGTGCGCTCACCACCCTCCCGGAGGGTACCCAGCAGACCACCTACGCCGACATCGGCACCGATGCGCTGCGCGAGGTCGCCGCGCGGTACACGGCCGCGTGGGAGTCCGGTGATGTCGACGCCATCGTCGCGATGCTCACGCACGACGCGACCTACTCGATGCCGCCCCTGCCACGGTGGTACCGGGGACACGAGGACATCCGGACGTTCCTCGCCGTGGCCGCCCCCGGGCGCTGGCGGTTCCTACCGGCGGCCGCGAACGGGCAGCTCGCCTTCGGCACCTACCTGCGCGAACCGGCCGGGACTCGCTACGCCGCAGCCGGCCTGGACGTCCTGACCCTGCGCGGCCCCATGGTGGCCGGCGTCGTGTCCTTCCTCTCCCCCGAGTTGTTCCCGCTCTTCGGTCTCCCTCTGGATCTCCCGGACCGATCGTCGCGGCACCGATGAGTTCACCGTCGTCCCCGGGTTGGAAGAGGTGACAGCACCACCACCCAGTGACGGGCAGGGACAACCATGCACACCGACGAAGTGCAGATCAGAGATCTCATCGAGAGGTGGGCCGTGGCGGTCCACCGCGGCGACCTCGACGCGGTCCTCGCGGACCATTCCGACGACGTCACGATGTTCGACGTGCCACCGCCCAGCCAGGGTCCTCGCGGGCTCCGGGCCTACCGCGACGTCTGGCCACCGTTCTTCGAGTGGCAGCGCAGCGGCGCCTCCTTCGAACTCACGTCCTTGGAGGTCACGGCCGGGGACGACGTCGCCTACGCATCCGCACTCGTTCGTTGTGGGACGCCCGCCGAGCTCGCCGCGGACCCGCAGAACCTGCTTCGGCTCACCATCGGACTGCGTAAGGAGCAGGGCCGGTGGATCGTCGCCCATGAGCACCACTCCTTCCCGTCCGCGCCCGACCCGGTGCCCGACGCCACCGACGTGGCCGGTGCCGATGAGCGCGAGCTGCGCCGGATCCACGAGGACTGGTTCGATCGCACCCCGGCCAAGGACCTGGACGGCCTGATGGCCCACATCGCCGAGGACGTGGTCTCCTACGAGCACGACCAGCCACTCCAGCACGTCGGGCTGCCGGCCGTCCGGGAGGTCTGCCGAACCGGCCTGGAAGCCGCCGGGGCCAGCACGCCGGTGTGGACCGTCCCCGACCTCACGATCCTCACCGAGGGCGACCTGGCCGTCGCGTGGGGGCTCAACCGGATGGGCATCCGCGGGCCGGACGGCGAGCAGGCGAGCTGGTCACGCGGCACCCGGATCTTCCAGCGACGCCGAGGTGAGTGGGAACTGGTGCACCAGCACCTCTCCTATCCCTACGACCCCGAGACCGGTGCGGCGCAGACCGACCGCCAGCCGTGATCGGCGCGGCGCCCATCAGGTCCCGGTCAGCACCCGGTCGATCACATCGGCCCCCCGTGTCGCGCCCCCGGCGGCGACGCTCTCGTCGCGCATCCGGGCGAGAGCGTCGCGCACGACGTCGTCTCCGGCCACCGCGTCGATGGCCGCCCAGACGGTATCCGCATCGAGTCGCTGCGGGCTGAGGGTCCGGCCGAGTCCGAGCTCGGCGATCCGGTCGGCGTTGGCCCGCTGCTCCGCCATCTGTGGGAGCGCCACCATCGGGACCCGGTACTGGATGGCCTCCATCGTGCTGCCCATGCCGGCGTGGGTCACGAACGCGTCGGCGTGACGCAGCACCGCCAGTTGCGGCACCCGCTCGTGGATCTCCACGTTGTCCGGGGCGTCCTCGAAGAGGCCGGGGTCGACCTGGTCACCGATCGCGAGCACCATGTGCCAGCGGCGGTCGGCGGCCGAGTCGACCATCATCCGGAAGAAGTCGGGCCGGTCGTTGTAGGCGGTGCCGAGGGAGACCAGCACGACCGGATCGCCACCCGTCGGAGGCGTCCAGTCGGACTGGAACTCCCGCTCGGTCAGGCCCGGCCCGATGAAGTCCCAACCCTCGAAGGTCTCGCCCGCGAACTGGAACGCCCGCGGGATCGTGACCAGCCTCGCCGCCGCCGATCTGCCCTGCATGAATGCGCCCACGTCACCGATGCCCTGACCGCGCAGGTACCTCGCGATCCGGATCATCTGCCACAGGAACCGCGGGTCGACCGGGTTGATCCTGGTGTAGGCGTTCATCGACCAGTGCTCGTTGCCCACGAAGTTGGGCCACGTCTCCACTGCCGGCACCTGCCACTGGTGCGCGAGCACCCTGCCCCACCAGGCCAGGGTCCCGTCGTGCAGCACGAGGTCCGGGGCCGGTGCATCGGCGAGCGCGGGGACCATGGCGGCGGTCTCGTCCAGCAGCAGCCCCATCGCCCGGATCAGTTCCTTGCCGTGCATCTGCGGCGGCCCACCGCCGATGCGTTCCCAGGTGGAGGTGACCGGCTCGAACCGAGCACCGGTCTCGGCGATCCGGTCCTCGAACATGCGAGGCGCCCAGTACGTCACGTCGTGGCCCCGCCGGACGAGTTCGGTCACCACCCCGAGGGTGGGATTGACGTGTCCTGCTCCGAGGGGCCCGTAGGCATAGATGGTCGACACGGACGACCATGCTAGGCGCACGCTCGATCCTCGCCCCGGGACCGGAGGCGACCACCCCGCAGAACGCAGCGACCGCCGTCGGCCCGGCATGAAAGGCGGGCCGACGGCGGTCGGTGCGTCTGCCTACGAGGAGGCGACGGCGGGGCTGCTCAGGCGAGGTGCGCGGGCTTGCCCCAGGTCACGTTGTCCGGGTTGCCGCCGTAGCGGTGGTTGCGGTCGAGCTCGGCGATCCGGGCGAGGTCGTCGCCGGAGAGGCGCACGTCGGCGGCGGCGAGGTTCTCCGCGATCCGGGACGGCGTCACGGACTTCGGGATCACCACGTTGCCGACGGCAAGGTGCCAGGCGAGGACCACCTGGGCCGGGGTGACCTGGTGCGCGGCGGCGATCTCGGCGAACACCGGGTCCTCGAGCAGGCCACGCCCGGAGCCCAGCGGCGACCATGCCTCGGTCGCGATGTTGTGCTCGGCGTGGAACGCCTTGAGCTCGTTCTG
This sequence comes from Occultella gossypii, assembly GCF_019947135.1. Taxonomy (GTDB): domain Bacteria; phylum Actinomycetota; class Actinomycetes; order Actinomycetales; family Beutenbergiaceae; genus Occultella; species Occultella gossypii. Next base: position 474,692 of record NZ_JAGSHT010000010.1, read on the forward strand.
CTGCAGGTACGGGTGGGACTCGACCTGGTTCAGCACCGGGGTGACGCCGGTCTCGCCGATGATCCGCTCGAGGTGCGGGATCTGGAAGTTCGAGACGCCGATGGAGCGGACCCGGCCCTCGTTCAGGAGGGTCACGAACGCCTTCCAGGTGTCCGAGTACTGGTCCCACGCGGGCGCGGCCCAGTGGATCAGGTACAGATCGACGGTCTCCAGGCCGAGCCTGGCGAGGCTGACGTCGTAGGCGCGCAGGGTGGAGTCGTAGCCCTGGTCCGGGTTGTTCAGCTTGGTGGTCACGTACACCTCGTCGCGGCCGAGACCGGACTCGGCGAGCGCGCGGCCCACGCCGGCCTCGTTCCCGTAGGCGGCGGCCGTGTCGATCAGGCGGTAGCCGACGCGCAGGGCCTCGGCGACGGCGGTGTGCGCCTCGTCATCGGGAACCTGCCAGACGCCGAACCCGAGCTGCGGGATGGTCGATCCGTCGGAGAGGGAGTGTGCGGGGACGTTTGCGGGGTAGCTGGTCACGGTCGTTCAGCCTAGCGCGGGGCGTGCGTGGGCCGCACCGCGGGACGCCCGTCAGACCCGCGGCACCCAGCGCCGCCCGACCTCCTCGGGCGTCGGCCCCGGCCCAGGGAGGTCGGCGGCGCCGCGGCCGGTGGCGCCCGCCGGTGCGCCGTCGCCGGCGATGCCGTCGAACCAGATGGTCAGGTACCTCCTGCGCAGGGCCTGGGTGCGCTCGGGGTCCACCCCGAGCACCGCGGTGACCTGGTCGAAGAGCAGCGTCAGGTCCTCGGCCACGAGCCCGGGGCGCAGCACCCCGGCGTCGCGGGCCGCCTCGAAGATCCGCACCCCGAGCGCTGAGGCCTCCCGGGCGAGCTGCCCCAGGTCCTCCGACGGCGTGAACGTACCGGCCAGGTTCACGGTCAGGGCGTGCACGTCGGCGTCGATGATGCCGGTGACGAACTCCGTGAACGTGGTCCACGGGTCCGTGCCCGCGTCCAGGCACGCCTGCGCGATCTCGGCGAACCGCTCGAGCCCGTCCGCGCAAAGCCGGCGGAGCAGGTCCTCCTTGCCCTCGTAGCGGTGGTAGAGGGCGCTGATGCCGACGCCCGCCTCCTTCGCGACCGCCGCCATGGGTGCGGCCGCGTCCCGCAGGAACACGGTGCGCGCGGCGAGCAGGATGAGTCCGTCGTTGCGAGCGGCCTGGGCGCGCCGGCCGCTGAGGGCGGGGGTGGGGGTCTGATCCATAACCACACCTTACCTCTTGTGCGGAACGGAGCGTTCCGTTACACTTCAATCATGCGGAACAAATCATTCCGTTCCAACCTTGAGGAGAGTCAGATGACCGCACCGGCCACCACCACCTGGACCGTTCTCACGCAAGCCCACACCGCGCTGCGGAACGCTGCCACCGCAGCGAGCGAGTCCCCGGCCGAGCTGTGGGACGCCCCCCACCCCGTGCCAGGACTGGACCGTGGCCCAGGTCCTCACCCACGCGACGGGCGACCAGCGGGCCTACGCCGCGGCCCTCACCGGAACCGGCGGCCCGACCGAGGACCCGTTCTCGCCGTCGGCCACTCGCGCGGCGGACCCGGTCGCCGAGGTGACCGCGGCCACCGAGGCCTCCGCGACGGCGTTCGCCGCAGTGGCACCGGGCACCGAGGAGGTCCCGAACCCGCTCCCCCAGGGACCGATGAGCGCGGAGCTCGCGGTCGGCGCGGCGGCGCTGGACGCCGCGGTGCACGCCTGGGACGTCGCGATGGCGATCGGCGCGCCCAGCCCGCTCACGGCGGACCTGGCGGCGGCACTGCTTCCCACCGCCCACGCGCTCGTGGAGCCGCTGCGGGCCTGGGGCGCCTATGCCCCGGTCGTGCCCGGCGCCAGCGCGGACCCCGCCGACGAACTGCTCCGGTTCCTCGGCCGCAACCCCGAATGGAAGGCCCGACCCATGTCCGAGATCACCCCCACCACGATCGACATCCCCCAAGCAGACCTCGACGACCTCGCGGACCGGTTGGCGCGGACCCGCTGGGCGGACGAGATCGAGGGATCCGGCTCCGAGTACGGCACCAGCCTGGCCCAGGTGCGCGAGTGGGCCGAGTACTGGCGCACCTCGTTCGACTGGCGCGCGCTCGAGGCCCGGCTGAACGCCTACCCGCAGTTCACCACCGAGATCGACGGGCAGCGCATCCACTTCCTGCACGTGCGCTCACCCCGCCCGGACGCCACCGCGCTGATCCTCACGCACGGTTGGCCGGGCTCGGTCCTGGAGTACCTGGACGTGATCGACCCGCTCGTCGCGGCCGGGTTCGACCTGGTCATCCCGTCGCTGCCCGGGTTCGGCTTCTCCGGGCCCACCACCGAGCGCGGCTGGGGCGTGCAGCGCATCGCGGCCGCCTGGGTGGAGCTCATGGGCCGCCTCGGCTACGACCGCTACGGGGCGGTGGGCAACGACGCGGGGTCGATGATCTCGCCCGAGGTGGGCCGGCTCGCCCCCGAGTCGGTCATCGGCGTGCACGTCACCCAGCTGTTCTCGTTCCCGTCCGGCGACCCGGCCGAGCTGGCGGACCTGACGCCCGAGGAGCAGGCCGGCATGGAACGGCTGAGCTGGTTCTGGGAGAACATGGGCGCCTTCAACGTGCTCCAGACCCAGGCCCCGCAGACGCTGGCGCACGCCCTCGCCGACTCCCCCGTCGGCCTGCTCGGCTGGAACGGGCAGCTCCTGGTGGGACTGGATGCGGAGTTCGTGGTCGCGAATGCGGCGGTCTACTGGCTCACCGGCACCAGCGGGTCGTCGATCCGGATGTACCGGGAGATGGCCGCCGATGCCAGGCCCACCGGGCCCACCACCACGCCGACGGCGCTGGCGGCCGGCGCGAAGGACTTCCTCTCGATCCGCCGGTTCGCCGACCGCGACCACGCCGCGATCGTGCGCTGGCACGTGTTCGACGTGCCCGGGCACTACACGGCGCACGAGGCGCCGCGGGTGATCGTCGACGACGTCACCGCGTTCTTCGGTGATCTCGCCTCGGGCGTGGGCCGGGCCGGCTGAGGCCCGACGGCGTCCGCTCGCTCGCGCGGGTCGGTTCCGCTCCCCGGTGGGTCACGCCCACCGGGGACGGCGGATCAGCCGACCGGCGCGAGCGCGTCCGCGTCGTGGGGGTACCCGGCGGCGCCCCAGAACGGTTCCTGGGCGGCCAGGCGCGGCGCGAACGTCTCCCAGTCCCGGTCGGACTGGGCGGACCAGGCCACCTCCGCGACGGCGGCCAGCCGCGGCAGCAGCATCGTGAACAGGTCCTCCTCGGTGAGGATCGTCTCGGTCCACAGGGCGGCCTCGACGCCCACGATCGCGGCCGGGTCCACGCCGGGCAGGTACTGCTCGGGGTCCCAGTCGTAGCTGTCCCGGACGCCGACGGTGCCGGCCCAGTCCAGGCCGAGCGGGTAGCCGTCGTGGTACTTCATGTCCAGGTACACGTGCTTGGCCGGGCTCAGGATCACGCCGATGCCGCGCTGGGCCGCGGCCGCGATCGGCGCCGGGTCCGAGTTCGTGTCCCACAACTGCACCAGGGCGCCCTCGGGCAGGTCCGCCACCGCGCCCTCGCCCCAGACGATCGGGGCCTTGCCGGCGGCGACCGTGAGCGCCGCCGCGGCCTCGATGAACTCGACGTACTCGTCGCGCTCCATGGTGTGCACCTCGTCGCCGCCGATGTGCAGGTACGGGCCCGGGGTGAGCGCCGCCAGGTCCCCGATCACGTCGGTCAGGAAGCCGGTGGTGGCCGGCAGGGCGAGGGTGAGCTGCGAGAAGCCCACCTCGGTGCCCGTGTAGACCTCGGTCGCGACGCCGCTGGAGTTGAGCTCGGGCACGGCGTGCAGGGCCGCGTTGGTGTGCCCGGGCAGGTCGATCTCGCCGACCACCTCGATACCGCGCTGGGCCGCGTACTCGGTGAGGCCGGCCAGATCCGCGGCGCTCAGGTGGCCGCCGGCAGCGCCGTCGACGGCGGTGCCGCTGGACTGCTCGGTCAGTTCCGGGCGGCTCGCCGACTCGAAGCGCCAGCCCTGGTCGTCGGTGAGGTGCAGGTGCAGCACGTTCAGCTTGTAGGCGGCCATCAGGTCGATGACCCGGCGCAGCGTCGGCACCCCGAAGAAGTGCCGGACCACATCGATCATGAGCCCTCGGCGGGCGAACCGTGGGGCGTCCTCGATCCGCAGCGCCGGGACGGCGCCGTCGGCGGCGCGCACGCGCAGCTGGGCCAGGGTGGCCAGCCCGCGGACGAGTCCGGCGGTGCTGCCCTCGATGAGGATCCGGTCGGCGTCGACGGTGAGCGTGTACGCCTCACCGGGCTGCGCACCCAGGGTGAGCTCGACGGTGTCGGAGGCATCGCCGTCGGCGTCCAGGCCGAGGCCGAGCAGCCGCGCGGCGTACCGGGCCACCCCCGGCGGCGCGACCAGCGCCGTGTTCTCGGTGAAGACGAACCCGTCACCGGGGCGGGTCTCGAGGTGGGTGGGGGCCGGGACGAGCAGCAGGCTCACGCGGAACTCCTTGGCGGAACGTGTGGGGATAGGACCCACGCTACTAGGACGGAGCGGACCGGCGACCAGTGCACCGAAGGCGGACGGCCCCTTGCCGGACAGCGGCACCGTTTGTACCATTTGGTACATGGCGATGACAGGGCGGGACCGGCTGCTCCGCGCGGCGATCGAACACTTCGCGCGCACCGGCGTCGGCGACCAGAGCCTGCGCGCCATCGCGGCCGCGATCGGCACCAGCCACCGCATGCTCATCTATCACTTCGGCTCCCGCGAGGGCCTTCTCGCCGAGGTGGTGGCCGCCGTCGAGGCCGAGCAGCGGAGCACCCTCGCCGCGCTCATGGCCGAGGACGCCGCGCCGGGCGACTGGATCAGGCAGTTCTGGTCGGAGGTGTCGTCCGCGGCCCGGAGCTACGGGCCGTTCTTCTTCGAGCTCTCCGCGCACGCGATGCAGGGTCGGGGCCATGCCGCGGGGCTGCGCACCAGCCTCGTCGAGCCGTGGCTGGAGCCGATCACGGCCATGCTCGTCCGGGCCGGGTCCGACCCCGCGCAGGCGCAGGCGCGGGCCCGGCTAGGCCTCGGTACCACCCGCGGACTCCTCCACGACGCGCTCGTCACCGGCGACTTCGAGGGGGCCGACGCCGCCATGGAGCTCTTCATCGACCTCGCGGTCGCCGACCTCCCGGCGCCCGAGCCCCACAGGAAGGCTTGACCATGTCTGACCCGAACATCACCGTCGAGACGCGCATCGCCGCGCCGCCCGAGCGGGTCTGGCGCCTCGTCGGCGACCTGGACCGGTGGGCCGAGATGCTGCCCACCGTCGATTCGGTCCAGCGCGCCGACCCGGGCGCCGAGGTCGGCGTCGGCGCCCGGTTCCGGGTGCGCCAGCCCGGGCTCCCGCCGGCCACCTACGAGCTCACCCGGTGGCTCCCGGGCCGGGCCTTCGACTGGGTCGCCGAGTCGCCCGGCGTGCGCACGGTCGGCACGCACGAGGTGCGTGACGACGGCTCGGGCGACACCGTGCTCGTGCTGGGACTCGCCTGGCAGGGCCCGCTGGCCGGGCTCGTGCGGGCGCTGCTGACATCCAGGGCCCGCCGGTACGTCGAGCAGGAGGCCGTGGCGTTCACGCGGCTCGCCGAGGTGCCGGTCACCTGACGCTCAGACGGACCGCCCGCAACGGCCACGCCAGACCAGCCTCGCCCAAGAGAGGCAGGTCATGAGGTTCTCCGGTCTCGCTGAGGCGGACCAGCCCTACGCGCCGCGGAGCACGCGCTTGAGTCCGTCAATCTCATCCGGGGTCATGCCTCCGGTGCGCAGGTAGCCCGTGACGTCGCCGTGTTCTGACGAGATCCAGTCCAGTGCCGCTTCGATCGCAGACGCAGGCGATTCCGTCGCAAGAGTCTTCAGACGCGGCGTGAGTGGAACACCGAGGCTCGTGATGAGCGCGGTGAGGCTTTCAGCGAAGCCGCCGGCGAGGTTCCCACCCGTCTGGGTGTAGTCCTCGACGATCTCGTCGCGAGACACATCCGCGACGAGCAGAAGCAGCGCCGCCGCGATGCCGGTGCGGTCCTTACCGGCCGTGCAGTGGAACAGCACACCTGGCCGCGCAGAGCCCGAAGCCGCCACCACCGCACGCCCCAGCTCAACGAACTGCGTCGCACTGCTGCCCAGGATCGCAACGTACAGATCCTCCAACGTGGGCACCGTCTCCGCGAGCGCCGATATCTGGTCCTCGGACAACCCGGCGTCCTCGCTGGAGGGCAACAACTTCTGCACCATCTCGTCCATCGCGCCTCCCTGCACGGGCAGCGGAACCAGCCGCACACTGCCGTCGGAGGGGAGCAGGTCAGCCGCCCGTGCCCGCTCGCCGTCGGTGCGGAGATCGATGATCGTGCCGATCCGCTGATCGGAGAGTGCCTGAAGCCCTGCCTCGTTGAGGGTGGAAAGAGCATCCGACCGGTAGAGGATTCCGGATGCTACGACGCCACCGTCCGCCGTCGGCAGTCCGCCGAGTGCACGAGAGTTGTACGTCACCTGGAGCAAGGAAGTCATGCCGGTCATGAAGAGTCCTCTCGTCCGCGTCCTGTCAGGGTATCGGCGCCGAAGGACACCACCAGGGTGATGCCGTCATGGAACGACGCGTGTGCACACTCGGACTCCACTCGCCGGCCTGGGCATCGGCAAGATGCCGTAGCTAGAGTGACGGACATGAGCGAGGACCAACAGGGCTCCTACGTGTTGCCCGGCCAGGAGTACACGCGCGACACCACCTACATCGAGACCCGGATCACGGCGGACGGCCGTGACGGCTACCCGGTCGAGGCCGGGCGGTACCGGCTCGTGGTGGCCCGGGCCTGCCCCTGGGCCAACCGGGCGATCATCGTGCGCCGCCTGCTCGGCCTCGAGGACGCCCTGTCCATGGGGATGTGCGGGCCCACCCACGATGTCCGGTCGTGGACGTTCGACCTCGATCCCGGCGGGGTGGACCCGGTGCTCGGCATCGAGCGACTGCAGGAGGCGTACTTCAAGCGCACCCCGGACTACCCGCGTGGGATCACGGTTCCGGCGATCGTGGACGTCCCCACCGGCGCGGTGGTCACGAACGACTTCGCGCAGATGACCCTGGACCTGTCCACCGAGTGGACCGCATTCCACCGCGACGGCGCGCCCGAGCTCTACCCGGAGCGGCTGCGCGAGGAGATCGACGAGGTCGCCCAGCTCGTGTACGCCGATGTGAACAACGGTGTCTACCGGTGCGGGTTCGCCGGGTCGCAGCGCTCCTACGAGTTCGCCTTCGACCGCCTGTTCGCGCGGCTGGACTGGCTCAGCGAGCGGCTCGCCACGCAGCGCTACCTGGTCGGGGACACGATCACCGAGGCGGACGTGCGGCTGTTCACCACCCTGGCCCGGTTCGACCCCGTCTACCACGGTCACTTCAAGACGAACCGGTCCAAGCTCAGCGAGATGCCGGTGCTGTGGGCCTACGCCCGGGACCTGTTCCAGACCCCCGGGTTCGGGGACACCATCGACTTCGCGCAGATCAAGGAGCACTACTACGTGGTGCACTCCGACGTGAACCCGAACCGGATCGTGCCCAAGGGCCCGGACCTGGCGAACTGGCTCACCCCGCACCACCGCGAGGAGCTCGGCGGCCGGCCGTTCGGCGAGGGCACCCCGCCGCCGCCCCCGCGGCCGGGTGAGGTGGTCCCGGAGGAGGGGACGCCGCTGCGGGTCGGCTGAATATCGGTTCGGTCATCGCGGGCGCGTCCGCATACCCTGACCATCATGTCTGCCACGCTCCAGGTGATCGGGTTCGGTGCTGCCCACGGCGCCCGCGAACTGTTCACCGATCTCACGTTCACGATCGCACCAGGGGACGTCTGGGGTCTCGTCGGGGCGAACGGGGCCGGGAAATCGACCCTGCTGGCCGCGCTCGCGGCGCGCTCGGAAGACCCTGCGAGTAGCGGCGGGGCGGAGCTGACCGGGCGCACCGTGCTCGCTCCCCCGCAGGCGACCGTCGGCCACCTCGTCCAGGAACCCGAGCGACTGGCCGGGGAGGACATCCTGGCGTTCCTGCGTCGGCGTACCGGCGTGGACCGGGCCGGCGTGGCGATGGACGCGGCGGCTCACGCCATGGCCGACAACCCCGACGACGGCGCAAGGGCCGACGCCTATAGCCTCGCCCTGGAGCGGTGGTTGGGTCTGGGCGGGGCCGACCTGGATGAGCGAGTACCCAGCGTGGCCGCCGACATCGGCCTGAAGGTCGCGCTCGACGCGCAGATGACGTCACTCTCGGGCGGCGAGGCGGCCCGGGTGGGCCTCGCGGCGCTGCTGCTGCAGCGTTACGACGTGCTCCTGCTGGACGAGCCGACGAACGACCTCGACCTGGCCGGCCTCGACCGACTGGAGCAGTTCGTGCGTGGCTCGCGAGCGCCCATGGTGATCGTCTCCCACGACCGCGAGTTCCTCGCCCGGACGGTCACCGGGATCGTCGAACTGGACCTGGCCCAGCGTCAGGTGAACGTCTTCGACGGCAGCTATGACGCCTACCTGGCCGAGCGTGAGGTGGCCCGGGCACGGGCACGCGAGGCGTACGAGGAGTACGCGGACACCCTCGGCTCGCTCAAGTCCCGGGCGCAGACGCAGAAGACCTGGGTGGACAAGGGCGTGCGGAACGCCCGCAAGAAGGCCAAGGACGGCGACAAGCACATCATCAACGCGGCGGTCGCCCGGTCGGAGAAGCAGGCCGCGAAGGTCAGCCAGTCCGAGCGTGCGATCGAACGCCTCGAGGTGGTCGAGGAGCCACGCAAGGAGTGGCAGCTGCAGATGTCCATCGCCACGGCGTCCCGGTCCGGGTCCGTGGTGGCCACACTCGATGCGGCGGTGGTCCGCCGTGGCGACTTCACGCTGGGTCCGGTGACCGCGCAGGTCGACGCCGGGGACCGGATCGTCATCACCGGGGCGAACGGGTCCGGCAAGACCACGCTGCTCGGCCTGCTGCTCGGGCGGATCGCGCCCGACTCGGGGCGGGCGGCCCTGGGCTCCGGGGTCGAGATCGGTGAGGTGGACCAGGCCAGGGCCCTGTTCGACGAGCCCGATTCGGTGCCGGTGCTGTTCGGTCGGCTGGTCCCGGACTGGGCCGAGGCGGACGTGCGCACCCTGTTGGCGAAGTTCGGACTCGGCGGGGAGCACGTGCGCCGCCCGGCGGCGTCCCTCTCCCCTGGCGAACGCACCCGCGCCGCGCTCGCCCTGCTACAGGCCCGCGGCGTGAATCTCCTGGTCCTGGACGAACCGACGAACCACCTGGACCTGCCCGCCATCGAGCAGCTCGAACAGGCCGTGGAGTCGTTCGCGGGAACCGTGCTGCTGGTCACCCACGACCGTCGGATGCTTGCCGAGGTGCGGGCCACCCGGCGCTGGCAGCTGGACGCCGGGCGACTCACCGAACTCGACTGACCTGCCAAGATCGTGCCGTGGCAGACATCGACACCCTGGCAGCCGTCGCACTGAACGAGCAGGGTCGGCGGGTGCTGGCCGAGGCCAGCGCGTACCTGGCACAGGTGGGACCGGAGCAGTTCGGCGAGAGCTACCCGGACCTGGCCGACGACTTCTCCGACGAAGCGCCGGCCCCGATCACGCTGCTGCTGGGGGTGGGCCAGGCGCCGTACCCGGTGACGATCGGCTGGTGCGACTGGTCGGGTGAGGACGATCCGGGGCAGGTCCGCCGCTTCGTCGACACGGCGTGCGGCAATCTCGGGCTGACTCCCCCGGCCTGGGACTCCGGCACCGAGGACCGGGTGATCACTGAACTCGGGGCAGGTGTCAAGGCCGGGCAGTATGTGCCCGCGCTGCTGGTCGATGTCGACATCCAGCTGCGGGCGGCTGGGCTGCGCCTGCTCCTGATCGACACCGACTCGGACACCTATCAGTTCGTGCCGGTGACCACCGAGGCCTTCCGTGCCCTCGAGGGCGCTCAGGGTGCCGGATTCACCCTCACCGGGGTCGGCTCGCTGACCGCGCCGGCCTCGACGCAGCCGCCCCACCCGCCGCAGGAGTCCGCGCCGGGCAACCCCGATCTCTACGCCCGGGACGCCCGGGGACCGGTCTGTGCCGTGGCGGTCGAGCTGGACGGGAAGGTGATGGGCTACCTCTTCCACGGCCTCGATGGCGAAGAGAACAAGGGCGGACTGCTCTGGTCCGCCACCGATCGGGCGCACCACGCGAACCGGAACCTCGGGCCCTGGACCGGCCGGATCAAGGAACTGCGGGCGGCAGGCATCGCGCCGGCGCAGGGTGTGGCCTCGCTGCTCGGTGTCGAGGACCCGGCCGGCGCCGGCCGCGTCGGCGCGCAGTTGCAACGGTACGAGAGCACCACCGTCCTGGACCGCTTCCTCAACCCGGGCACCTACCAGCGGCTCGAGAACGAGCGGCGTGCGGCCGAGCAGCGTGCGCGCGACCTGAGCGGCTACGGGCCACTCGCCCGACCGGTGATCGATGCGACGCTGCGCGGCGAGATCCGGATCACCGAAGCCTGGGCCGCACAGATCCACGAACTCGACACCGAACTGCGCCAGCACCCTGCGGCCCAGACCCTCGACGCCGTCGCTGTCACGAGCACCGCGGCCATCGACCGGAACGCTCGGATCGGCAGCCGGGTCCGGGAACCGAGCTACCTGCGCACCTATCGCCGGACACCGGACCTCGACCTGACCGGGGCCGAGGTCGTGGTGGAGCTGACAATCCCGGCGGGGACGGCCGCGCTGACCGTCGCGGCCGGCCCCTTCGATCCCGCCGAGGTCCTGCTGCTCGACCGGGGCACGATCTGGGAGGTCGAGAGCGTGTCCTCCGGTCCCGAGCCGCTGCGGGTCCGGGCGCACCTGGCCGGACGCGAGCCGGATCAGCTCCTGGTGGGCCGGTTCCTGGGCGCGCAGCGCGTGCTTCGGGACCCCAGGGCCGATGAGGCCTACTTCGACGATCTGGTCGTCCACCAGGCGGTGGCCTGCCAGTCCGACGACCGCCGCCTGCGGAGGCCCGACGACGAGTGGCGCGACGTCAAGCACCTGGGCGTCGCCGCCGGGGACGCGATGAAGCACCGCTGGGCCAGGTTCAGTGCGCTGTACTCGCAGGGAGCCTCCCCGGCGGTCCTGCGCGAGGAGTTCGACGCGATCCTGCGAGCGGCCGAACGAGCCGATCGACTGGCCCGCCAGACGCTTCCTCCGGAGACGCTCAAGGCCCGGTACCAGGTCGGCAGGAACAAGGACTTCTACCGGCAGTGGCTCTGGCTGGTCACCCTTGGCCTGACGTTCGACGTCGACGATCACACCTTCGACCGGGTGGTCGCGGCTGTGGAACTGGGCTGGGGCGACAGACTGTTGGACCGGCTCATCGCCACCCGCCGGCCACAGCACCCGATCGGTGCGGAACTCGCCTTTCCCCGGATCGTCGGGCCGCTGGACCAGGCGATCGCCACCCGGGATCTCGCGAAGGCACGCAAGCAGGTGGCCGGCTACCTGTCGAAGTGGTACCCGGCCTGGAAGGGCACCTGGGGCTGGGGTGGGCACGACCTCATCCCGAAGCGTCACTACTGGGGGTACTGGGCGTTCGAGGTGCCGGGCCTGGTGGCTGCGCTCGGTCTGGACGAGGCGACCCTGCGCGACGACGAGTACTACCCGGGCGCGCTCCTGGCGGCTGGCGAGCCGGAGCCCGTGACTCGGTCCGACCCGACGCCATCGGCAGGACCCTCTCGGGCCTCGGTCACAGCTGCCCCCGTATCGGCCGACCTCGGCGACGTCTGGGCCGCGCCCGCGTCGCGGCCGCCCGGACTCTACGCGCACTACCTCGGCGCCGAGTATCAGTTCACACCCGCCGCGCACGGCCGCGGGACGTTGCGCACCGCCGGCCCACCGCCCGGTCCAGGGTGGCGACCTGACGGGTGGACCTGGGTGCTGGAGGTCGACATCCACGAGGTGGAGTTGTTCATGGTCCAGTGACGCCCGAGGCGGTGCGACCGCTTCCCGCGGACGCTGCGCTCAGTCGGCGGCCGGGACGGAAGCCGGTCGATGGGGCGGCAGCCAACGACGGGCAAGCACCGCCGTCGCCAGGCTCGGCACCGTCAGCAGGGCAAGGACCGTCACGATCGACCACCAGGTCGACCCGAGGGCCACGAACGCGAAGACCGCCAGTGAGAACACCTCGGCCCCGAGGCCGCTCACCGAGGTCACGGTGGCCCGTGCTGCCCCGGAGATGCTCTCCTGCAGGCGGGCCTCCCCGATGAGGAACGCGTTGTTGACCGCCCCGTACCCGAGCGCGATCGCCACGAACCCGGCCGGACCCCCGGCCAGGGCGCCGACACCGATGAGGACGGCTCCGGTGCCGTACAGCCACGCGATCCGGCGCTGGCTCCACCCGGTGGTCCGGCCGGCGAGCGCGGTGCCCAGCGCCTGCCCGGCCACGATGACCGCGAGCAGCACGGGGATCCGGTCCGCGGCGAAGCCGTGTTCGGCGAGCAGCAGCGGGAAGTACTCGTCGTAAGCGGTCAGGCCAAGCATGGCTGCGGCGATCACCGCGACCCGGCGTACCCGCGGAACTCGGACGGCCTCGCCGAGCCCGGACCTGAGCATCGCCAGGTACTCGGCCAGTGCCTTGGTGCCCGACGGCGGTTGCTGGGTCTCGCGCTCGGGCTCGCCCGGGCGGTGGTCATCGGGGGCGGCCGACGCGTGGTCGCCCGTCGGTGCCGGGGCCGCCGCCCGGGACGGGGGTAGCGCCGCTGCGACGGCGGTGTGCACGAGCGCCATCGCGACACTCACCGCCCCCACCAGGGCGTACCCGCCAAGGCTGACGAGGAGCCCGGCGGCCGCCATCGCGGCGAGCGTGGCGAGCAGCGCCGCGGTCTGCGCGCGACCCTTGATCGCGGCGTAGCGATGGGCGGCGCCGGTGGCGTTCAGGTGGTCGTACAGCAACGCCTCGAAGGTGCCGGACATCAGCGCAGACGAGACGCCCCAGCAGACGAAACCGATCAGGTAGCCCGCATACGCGGGCCAGGCCAGCCACAGGCCGAACGCGACCGCGTAGAGCAGTCCGCTCAGCACCAGCAGGCGTCGTCGATCGACCGTGTCCGCCCAGGCACCCGAGGGCACCTCGGCCACGAACGACGTCAGCGACCACACCACGAACAAGGACGAGATCTGCGCGGCCGAGAGTCCGCCGTCGGACATCGCGAGGGCGTAGACGGCGTAGAACGGGATGGCCTCCCGGGTGGCCAGGAAGGCGACCGCCCGGACCGTCAGGGTGCGGACGGTGAGTTACGGCTGCGCGGCGGGGTATCGCATCGATTCACCGTACCGGGCGAGCGCCGCCCGTGGAAGGGGATTTCTCAGGTGCGCGGGCAGGTGCACCGCTGGTCGTCGGGCACCCCGTTCAGCGCCTCGTCGACGTGGTCACCGCACCCGGCCCAGGTGGTCTTGTTGCAGTTGGCACAGGAAACGGGATAGCACATCGGTTGAACTCCTGATCGGGGACGGGATCCGGAGCGATCCTACGCCGCCAGCCCGGGCAGTTCGTCGGGCCCGGTCGGCTCGGGCGTGGGGTCCGGGGCCTCGTCCGCGGTCTCCCCCGCCGCTGCAGGGGTCTGGGTCCGCCCGATCAGGAGCACCGCGGCGCAGCCGAGCAGCACCACGCCGGCGGCGACCATGACCAGTCGGTAGTCCACCACGGTGATGAGCGCGGCACCGGCTGCGATCGAGGCCAGCTGCGGCAACGACATCGCCAGGTTCGTCGCGGCTGCGGTGCGGCCCTGCAGCCGGGGCGGGGTGAGCCGCTGCCGGGTGGTGATGAGCGCGACGACCAGCCACGGCACGCTGATCCCGGAGATGGCGATCGCCACCACGGCCACCGGGAGCAGCGGGATCGGCAGCAGATCCGCGGCCAGGCCGAAGGCCGCCACGCCGAGCCCGAGCAGGGCGACGCCCACGGTGCGCGCGGGCCCGAGCCGGCGCAACGCCGTCGCCGAGGTCAACCCGCCCACGATCGCAGCCGCACCCTGGATGCTCATCAACACCCCGAAGAACGCGGCCTCCATACCCAGGCCCTTCTCGACCACCTCGAACAGGGCACTCTCGAACACGCCCAGCACACCGAACGCGATGGCCGTGACGATCACGATCCGAGCGAGCAGCGGGACGCTCGCAACGTGCCGGAACCCGCCCGCCGCCTCGGTCCAGAACCCGGCCCGCTCCTCGGCCGATTCCGGCGCGGACTCGACGACGTGCACGGTGAGCAGTGCGAGTGCGGTCAGAACCAGGATCGCGGCAACGCCCAGCCCGAGCGCACCGCCGCCCCACAGCACGTACAGGCCTGCGCCGATCGCCGGGGTGACGATCCGTAGCCCCTGATCAATCGTGGACAGCAGCGCGTTCGCGTTGTCCAGGTGCTCGTCCGGAAGCAGGTCGCGCAGCAACCCGGACTGGGCCGAGCCGTTCAGGATCCCGAGCGCCCCGTACGCGAACGCGACGACGTAGATGATCCAGAGGTCCGACGCGCCGTCGACGAGCACGAGGGAGGCGGCCACCACGGCGGCGGCGAGATTGGCCACGATCAGCAGCGACCGCCGTCGGGCCCGGTCGGCGAGCAGCCCGAGCAGAGGCGCGGTGAGAGCCGGGAGACCGAGGGCGAGGAACACCAGTCCGGCCGCGCCGGAACTTCCGGAGAGGTCCTTCGCCCAGATCGCAAGCGTGAGGAAGAGCGCACTGTCGGCGAGGTTGCCGATGGTCCAGGCCCCGAGGAGCCGGCGGAACGTGGCGATGCGTAGGACGTCCTTCATGACTGGGCTCCGTCGGCTGTCTCGGACTGCTGCCCGGGCTCGGGCACCAGGTAGCTCGTGGCGAACACCCGGACCAGGGCGCCGTCCTCGGGGCGCGTCTCGGGGTTCTTCCAGCGGGGCACGTGGCGCATGATGATCTCGCCGATCTCGTCACCGATCGCCCGGGCCTCCTCGGGCGTCACGTAGAGGGTGGCGCCGGACTGGAAGAGGTTGCCCTGCCAGCGTTCGGGCGGCGGGACGTGCTGCGCGGCCCTGACCCGGGTGGTCTCCCACTCCAGGAACGTCGCCCCGAGGGCCCGCACCGCGGCGGTGGACTCCTCATCGGGCCCGTAGTCGTCCCAGCTCTGCTCAATGTCGACCACCCGCCACGGACGGTCCCGGCCGGTGTGCCCGGGCACGCGTTCGATATAGCCGAACTCGGCCAGGGTGCGCAGGTGGAAGGAGCAGTTCGACGGCGTCGAGTCGGTGAGCGCGGCGAGCTCCGTCGCGGTCGCCTCGCCCTCGATGGCGAGCCGCTCGAGCAGCGCGAAGCGCAACGGGTGCGCCAGTGCGCGCATGGCTCGGGGGTCCTCGATCTTCATGTCGACGACTCTAGACTTGAAAGACTTCTTTCGCAAGAGTTCTTTCAGATGAGATTCAACGCCTCCCGAGCACCACGGCGAGGAAGTCCTCGATCGCCGCCGGCGGGCGCCATCCTCGGCGCCAGATCGCGTGCAGGGTCCGGGTCAGGTCCACGCCCGTCACCGGGACCGAGACGAGGCGCCCGTCCCGCAGCTCCGCGGCCACGGCGAGCTCGCTGATCACCGCGGGGTAGGCACCTGAGGCGACCACAACCTTGACGGCGGCGTTGGAGTCGAGCTCGACGCCGGGTTCGAGTTCGCGACCGAGGGCCCAGCCGAGAGCGTCCCTGGTGCCGGACCCCGCCTCGCGCGAGGCCAGGCGCAGCTCGGCCAGTTCCTCGGCGCCCACCGGCCGGCGCCGCCGCGTCAGCGGGTGGCCGGGTGCGACCACCAGCAGGAGCCGGTCGGCACCGACCCGGCGCCGAACCAGGTCGGTCGGCACCGTCGGACCCTCCACGAATCCGAGGTCGATCTCCCTCCCTCGGAGCGCGGCGATCACGTCGCGGGAGTTCGCGACCCGCAGGCGCACCCGCGCCTCGGGGTCCAGCGCCCGGAACCGCGCCAGCCAGATCGGCACCAGGTACTCGGCGACGGTCTGGCTGGCCGCGATCGCCACGTCACCCTCGCTCTCGGCGGCCAGTGCCCGGGCCCCGGTGACGAGCACACCCGCGGCCTCGACGACGGCGCGGGCCCAGCCCGTCACCATCCGCCCATGCTCGGTGAGTTCGGCACCGCGGCTGCGCCGGTCCAGGAGCTCCAGGCCGAGGCGGCGCTCGAGCTGCTTGATCCGGTTGCTGGCCGAGGGCTGCGAGATCTGCTCGACGCGGGCCGCGGCGGAGATGCTGCCGTGGTCGGCGACCAGCACCAGCAGCCGCAGTGCGTCGAGGCTGAGGTCAGTAGGCACCGTGGTGGGCATGGCCCTCCTCCCTGTCGTCTTGTCCATAGCCTATGCCTATGGATATCTCGTGAACTGGTAGGTACCGCTCGGTCGCCGGTGGCGTCACGCTGGATCTGTGCTCCGCTCCCCCACGCCGACGGCGCAATCCGTTCGTTGGCACCGCTCCCGCCTCCCTGGGCTACTTCTCGCTGCCTTGATCGCCGTTGTGGCGACCGCCGTCGGGCAGGTGGTGCCGCTGGTCGGCGGTCCGGTGTTCGCGGTGCTGGTGGGCGCGCTGGTGGGCGTGTGCGCGCCGAAGGTCGCCCACCACCCAGCGATCGGGCCCGGGCTGACCACGGCGAGCCGCCTGTTGTTGCAGTGTGCGGTGGTGCTGCTCGGCGCGCAGCTCTCGATCCGGCAAGTTGTGGAGGTGGGCGCGAGCGGCCTGCCGGTGATGATCGGCACGCTCGTCGCCGCACTCGCCGGTGCCGCACTCCTCGGCCGGGCGCTGCGTGTGGACTCGGACCTGCGCACCCTGATCGGCGTCGGCACCGCGATCTGCGGCGCGTCGGCGATCGCCGCCGTCACCCCGGTGCTGCGGCCGACGGGGACGAAGGTGACCTACGCGCTGTCCACGGTGTTCGTGTTCAACATCGCAGCCGTGCTCGCCCTCCCGCCGCTCGGCCACCTTCTCGGGATGAGCCCGGAGGGCTTCGGGCTGCTCGCCGGGACCGCCGTGAATGACATGTCCTCGGTGGTGGCCGCCGCGACCAGCTTCGGAGACGGGGCCGCGGACACGGCGGTGGTGGTCAAGCTGACCCGGACGCTTGCGATCATCCCGATCGTCGCCATCCTGGCGGCGCTGGTCAGCCGGCGCGACCGGCTCGCAGCGGATCCCGCCGAGCCAGGTGCAGCCACATCGCCCCGGTTGTGGCGCCTGGTGCCGTGGTTCCTGGTCGGCTTCCTCGCGGTGGCCGGAGGGAACGGGCTCGGCCTCATTCCTGCTGCCGCCCAGCCGACGATCGCGTCCGTCGCGGCCTTCCTGATCACCA
The DNA here is from genome assembly GCF_019947135.1 of Occultella gossypii. Taxonomy (GTDB): domain Bacteria; phylum Actinomycetota; class Actinomycetes; order Actinomycetales; family Beutenbergiaceae; genus Occultella; species Occultella gossypii. Next base: position 492,083 of record NZ_JAGSHT010000010.1, read on the forward strand.
TGGCGCTAGCCGCGATAGGCCTGGGTACCGACCTGCCCGCGCTGCGCCGAGCGGGTGCTACCCCCCTGCTCCTCGGCGGCCTGCTGTGGCTGATCGTGATGGGCACGAGCCTCGGGTTGCAGGGACTGCTCGGCACGCTGGTCTGATCGGGATCGACTTGGAATCGGACCGCGAACGGCCCCCGAAGAAACAGCCCCACCTCCATACTTGAGCAAGTGAGGAGTCTACGAGTGGTTCTGGCCGGCGCTGCGATCGGCAATGGCAACCGGGGGGTCGAGGCGCTCGGTCGGTCAGTTGCCGATGCCGTCCAGCGGGAGTCACCGGGGAGTCGACTCACGATCCTCGACGATGGTTGGGGGCGTCGCGCGGAATCGAGCGGCCGGTACCCCGACGCGGACGTCGAGTACCTCGGCGTGCGGCTCTCCCGACGGTGGCACCGGCCCGAGAGCTGGGCGCAGATCCGCCTCGCGCAGCGGTTCGCCCCCCAGCTGAACCCGGCTGCACGTCGGTTCACGGACGCGGACGCGATCCTGGACATCTCCGCCGGTGATAGCTTCACCGACCTCTACGGGCCGACCCGGCTCGCTTCGGTCTCTGAACCGAAGGAGGCAGCCCTCCGGGCCGGTCGGCCTTTGATCCTGCTGCCGCAGACGTACGGCCCGTTCACGACCCAGGAGGGACGCCGGAAGGCCGAGCGCCTGGTGCGGGCCTCGGCCATCGCCTACGCGCGCGACGAGTGGAGTCATACCCAGTTGCTCGAACTGGCCGGTCCCGACGCCGACACGTCGCGGTTGCGCCGCGGCGTCGATGTGGCGTTCGCGCTCGAGCCACGCGAACCCGACAGTGAGGCCGTCCGGTCCCTCGCCGCCCTCGAAGGTGAGGTCCTCGCCGGCGTGAACGTGAGCGGACTCCTGCGCGACCGATCGGGCCACGAACGCTTCGGCCTCGCGGGTGACTACATCGAGACGATGACGAGCCTGGTGCGGCAGCTGATCAAGGATGGCGCGCACGTGGTGTTCGTGCCGCACGTGCACCTGCCCGGCGGTGCGGGCGAGAGCGACGTGGCGGGCATCGAGGCCGTGCGGGCCGGCCTCGACGAGGCCGAGGTTGCGCGCACCAGCACCGTCCCGGCAACCCTCGACGCAGCCGAGCTGAAGTGGTGCATCTCCCGGATGGACTGGTTCGTCGGGAGCCGGATGCACTCCACGATCGGTTCTCTCTCGACCGGTACCCCGACCTTCGGTTACGCATACAGCGACAAGACCCAGGGCGTCTTCGACAGTTGCGGCATGGGCTCACAGGTCGCCGATGCGCGTCGCGTTGCGGGAGATAAGGCCGTCGCCGCGATGGCGGACTCCTTCACCTCACGTTCCCGGCTCCGCGACGAACTCGCCCGGACCATGCCCCCGGTCGTCGATGAGTCGCAGCGACAGCTCCGGGACGTCCTGGCCGCCGTGGCCGGTTGGTCCAAGTCCGACGCCGTGAATGTGATCGCGTGAACGCCCGCCTCGACAGCATCGATGCCGTGGTCGACGCACACCTGTGCACGGGCTGCGGAGTGTGCGCCTACCTGCGCCCGGACGCCCTGCGGATGGCTGACGTCGACGGCGTCGGTATCCGCCCCCTGCCCATTGTCGGCATCACCTCCGGGGTAGCCGGAGACGCACTCGCTGCCTGCCCGGGCCGCGCGCTACAGCACGACGAGGCAACCCTCAAGGACGCGCCGTTCGGTGGCGAGTGGGGGCCGATCCTCGACCTCTACGAATGCTGGGCCACGGACCCGGACGTCCGGCACCGAGGCTCGTCAGGTGGGGTCGTCAGCGCCCTGGCAGCGCATGCGGTGACCTCTGGGGCCGCCGTCGGAGCCCTGCAGGTGCAGGCACGCGCGGACGCGCCGATCCTCAACGAGACCCGGCTGAACCGCAGCTACGCGGACATCGTCTCGGCTGCGGGGTCCCGGTACTCGCCGGCCGACCCGTGCGAGCGCCTCGACCTGGTCGAGTCCGCCGAGGGACCGAGTGTCGTGGTCGGGAAGCCGTGCGATATCGCCGCGACTCGCGCAGCCGCGGATCGTCGCCCGGAACTGGCCGAGAAGGTCGGCCTGACGATCGGGATCTTCTGCGCCGGCACCCCCTCCACAGCCGGGACCGCGGACCTGGTCCGTGGTCTTGGTATCGATCCGGCGGACGTCGAACGCCTGGATTACCGAGGCGAAGGATGGCCGGGCGAGTTCCGGCTTCGGACCCGCTCCGGAGACACCCGGTCGCTCAGCTACGCAGAGTCTTGGGGCTCGCTGACGAAGCGGCGTCAGTGGCGCTGCATGATCTGTCCGGACCACACCGGTGAGTTCGCCGATCTGTCCGTCGGCGACCCCTGGTATCGCCGCACCGAGGGCCAGGACGGTCGTTCGCTCGTCGTTGTGCGCACCGAGCGCGGACGCGCGGCCCTGCTCCAAGCGCTCGCAGACGGAGCAATCGAGGGCGGCCCGCTCCCGCTCGACAAACTGCCCGCGTCACAGCCGAGCCTCGAGTCCACCAGGGGCGCGCTCTGGGGACGTCTGCTGACGCTACGACTCGCCCGAGTGGGTACGCCCACCTTTCGCGGGCTCCCTACCTTCCGGCTGTGGCTCAAACTCGGGATGAGCCAGAAGGTCTCGTCCTTCGCGGGGACCGTGCGGCGGATCAAGGTGCGGGGCCTGCGCCGACCCGAGTTCATCCGAGAGGAACGCTGACGTGTCACATCGGGCAGACATCCTGATGATCACCTACAAGAGTGCCGGGTACCTGCACCTGAGTCTGCCGAGGCTGCTCGAGACACTGGGTGAGCAGGACCGGGTCTGGCTCTGGCACAACGGAGACGACGAGGCAACGATCGAGGCCCTGCGACCGTTCACCACCGACCCGCGCGTGCACCGGTACCACCACAGCCGCGAGAACGTGAAGCTTCGCGAGCCCACCACGTGGCTGTGGCGCGAGTCGACGGCTCGGTTCGTCTCCAAGGTCGACGACGACTGTCGGGTGGCACCGGGGTGGCTCGACACCTTCGCCGACGCGCACGAGGCCAACCCGGAGTTCGGCGTCATCGGAAGCTGGCGCCATCCAGCCGAAGACTCCCGACCGGAGTTGGCGAAGAAGAAGATCCAGACCTTCAACGGCGGCCATCAGCTGATGCGCAACCTGTGGGTGCAGGGAAGTGGCTACCTGCTGTCCCGAGCGCTCACCGAACGGCACGGCTACTTGGGACCGGAGGAATCATTCACGGGCTACTGCATCCGGCTGGCTCGCGGTGGAGCCGTCAACGGGTTCTACTACCCGTTCGTCCCCGAGGACCACATGGATGACCCGCGGTCCGAGCACACGCTCATCCACACGGATGCCGACCTCCGTGAACGGATGCCGTTGTCCGCACAGGCCAACGGGGTGCAGACCGTCGCCGACTGGACCGCGCAACTCGTTCAGAGCGCCGCCGTGCTGCAGAGCGCCTCGCTCGACCCGCGGGCCTACAGCGGCTGGCGGAAGAAGTTGAAGTCGGCGCAGCGACGACTGAGAACGATGACGGGCAGGCCGGCTCAGTGGTGACGCAGGTGCCGGTGCCCGCTCCTACATCGAACGAGGTCGGCACCGACAACGGTTCGGAGCCCCACGTTGTCGTGATCGCGGTGACGTACAACGCAGCCGACATCATCGAGGAGTTCCTGAGAGCACTCCCGGACGCGCTGCGCGGCATCGACTCCACGGCCGTCACCATCGTCGACAACGCGTCCAGTGACGGCACGGCGGACCTCGTCGAGACGATCGCCCCGTGGGTCCGGCTGGTGCGGTCCAACGAGAACCTGGGGTACGCCGGAGGCATCAACCTCGGCTATGCGCGTGGGCTCGGCAAACGCGGCACGTACATCCTCAATCCCGACGCGGTCCCGGCCGCGGACAGCGTCCGGGTCCTCCTCGACGTCGTCGAGAGCGACCCCATGGTCGGAGTCGCCGCCCCCATGATTCAGAACGCCGAGGGCAGGCTCAAGTTCTCACTCCGTCGCGAGCCCACCCTGCTCCGTGCTGTGGGTGAGTCCGTGCTCGGTGGTCATCGAGCAGCCCGTTACGCACCGCTTGGCGACATGATCCGCGACCCTTCTGCCTACACCGAAGGGGCCACGGCCGACTGGGCCACCGGTGCGGCCATGTTCCTCCCACGGCGTGCGATCGACGCTGTCGGGCCATGGGACGAGCAGTTCTTCCTCTACTCCGAGGAGACTGACTACTCCCTCCGGATGCGGGACCTTGGATACCGGCTCTACTTCACGCCACGAGCAACTGTCCGACACCCCGGCGGAGACATGAGCAGATCACCCTTCCTCTGGAGTCTTGTCGCCACGAGCCGGATGCGTCTGTACCGGAAGCGACATGATCCGATCCGATCGACGGCATACTGGATGGTTCAGGTCCTCAACGAAGGCGTCCGTGCCGCTCTGGGCAGACCCACGCATCGCGCCGCGTTCCGCGCGCTCCTGGGAATCGGCGGCGATCCGCGGGACCGCCGACACGAAGCAATCCTTCAGTCACCGACCGGCGTCTGAGGAGTGCCCACCACTCGAACGCTGGTCGTCGTGACTACCCGTTTGGAGACGATCTGATCCGAGGGGGAGCCACGAAGACGAGGAGTGCGGCTGCAGCCGTGGCAGCGATGCTCATGGGATCGCTGGCCAGGTGCTCCGACTCATCGAGCGAATGAGCCTGGGCGCGGGTCTCCGCCACGTTCGAGGTCTCCTAGGTGGACCCGCCCGGGCTCTGGATCTGGCACAGCAGCCGCAGTATCTGGGCTGAGACCGACCACGCGGAGATCGATACTCCGATCGCCGAGGAACCGCCTGCCGGGAAGCCCCCACAGGGAGAGCATCAGCGACGCCTCCTCATTGGTAGACGTCATCGACGCCGAAACCGCCGTGAACCGCTACGTCAGCGCGGCGGCGCGGTTCTCGTAGTCCACGGACCACGCATGTGCCGTCGCGATCTTGGCGAGAGTTAGCGCCCCCACATTGGGACGCCCGCTCCGAACGCTTAGGACCGCTGATTCCAGAGCAGGTGCCGAGAAGATCGGGTTCGCTACGGCTCCCTCGACCAATTCCAGAAGTCGTTCGGAGTACGACGGACGCGTACGCAGCCAGAGGTCCGCCGGAAATACCGTACGCCGTGCCTCTACGCTACGCGCGGGGCCATCGACAGGCGTGTGGTCGCTGAGCCAGTCCGCGCCGACCTGCTCCACACGCCTGAGCGCCCGCCGAGCTCCGGAGATGGGGTGCGATCGAGTCAGCTCAGCCAATTGACGGAGATAGGACGTGTCTCCGGACCAGTAGACATGGTCAAGTCCGTTCGGCGAGTTGCCGTCGTCGCTCCGGGGGATCCCGGCCGCCTTCCGGAACAGCTCCCGATGCGCGCGCAGGTACAAGTTCCCATTGCGGCGTTGGTCCGTTGTCAATCGAGCGGCAAATGTCAGGAAGCGAGCATCGAGGAACGGGGCCTCGGTGCGGATCCCGATTCGCCTGAGGGCGTTGATCAGCATGCCGCCCCATCTGGTTTGCCGGTTCGCGAACTTCCAGAAAATCACCATGTCGCCACGTGCGTCCATATCCCAGTCCGACATCGAGTCGTTCAGACCGGACCTCACCAGCCCCGACAGGTCCCTGCCAAGGCTCGGTTCCACGAACCGGCCAATGGTGTTCGCCTCACCGGCGTACCGATGCCACTGACGCTCGAGAGCCTCGCCCGCACCACGCACACCCAAGCCCTTGTCGTCGCCCCACAAAGGACCACCGGCGAGGCCGTTGATGATCGAGCCGGTCATGCTTGCCAGTCTGTCCCGGAACCAGAGCTCGTACATCTCACCAGGGCTGTGGGCACCGTCGAGAAGAGAGAACGCTTCAGGGGCACCACGGAGCACGTCACGGTCGGTAACAGGGATCACGACGTGTGGTAGCTCCAAGTCACCGGCCAGCCGAGCTGCGATTCGACCCTCGTACGTGCCGCTTGAGCCGTACGTGTAGGACATCGGTCGGAATCCCATTTCGACGGCCTGCACTGCGATCGCGCGGCTGTCCAGACCTCCACTGAGGCCGAGCAAAGGCCGTTCGTCCACAGTTCGCGTCGCGATGTCCCCGATGATCGCTCGCCAGACGCGCCCGAACTCCTCGATTGCCTCGGAGTCACTGAGTCTGTCGTCCGTCGGGGTGAAGAGTGGATCGGTCGTGACTCGAGTCTCGGACCCAAGCTGCCATCGAACGATCGCGCCAGCACCGAGGATCCTTGCGTTCCTGAGGACTGTGCGATCACCGAGTGGATGGAGCGTCACCAAGTACTCAGACAAACCCTGCTCATCGATGTCCGCGGGAAGTCCAAGGCTGACGAGCGACGCGAGGTGGGTGGAGAATACGAAACTCTGGTCGACCTCTGCCCAATATCCCGGCAGGAACGCTGCACCATCCGCCCGGACCGTGGCGACTCCGCCCGGTTCCAGCTCGATCGCGATGTGCCCCGCCTCCGAGCCCGCGCTGGAGGAATCCGCACCAATCCCAGCGTGATCGATGCCGACCCGAGTAGTCGCGACAACCAGGGTGGCGCCCCCACCGGGTCGCTCCTCAAAGCTAGCGAAGGTACCCCCGGCCGGATGTGTGTCCGCAAGTGCGATGCAGTAGGTGTCGCCCTCCAAGATTCGCACCGAACTGGGTCGAGGCAGGCGGCGCGCAGCCTCGGCCACCAGAGCACGCCGACGGGGCGCCGCATCCTGGCCGGGTGGGCCAGTGACGAGCAGCGCTTCATGCGACATCGCTTGCCCCCTCCGGACCGTTGATTACGGCCATGGACGTCGGACCGGTGGCACGCGCGATCGTAGCAGCGACAAGAACTCCTAGCGCGTCAATGATTGGATAGCGTAGAGCCAACTCGTCGGCGACGAGCGAGATCTCGGTGCAACCCAGCACCAGGGCCACGGCCCCTTGCGAAAGCAAGCGGTCGGCGATCCTACTGAAGTCATCAAGCACGTCAAGGTCGCCGGCTTTGATCCGGGCGATGCCCCTGCTAACCCTGGCTTGTTCGTCTACCTGTGGCTGCAGCAACCGCAGGCCCGCGTCGGCGAAGGCCGAGCCGTATACGTTCGTTGCGCAGGTTCCGGCTGTGGCGAGCAGCCCGAAGTTGCTCCGACCGGACGACGATGCGATCCGGACGGTCTCAGTGATCATGTTGACGATAGGCACAGGCACACGCGCCTGCAGCCAGTCGTAGTACGCATGGGCGGTATTGCAAGGCATGCAAATGACCTCGGCTCCCGCCCCGACGAGCCGGTCCGCGCTCCGGAGAAGGTACGGACGAGGATCTTCGCCGCCCTCGAGCAACGCCCGCGTGCGGTCCGGAACAGACGGGTCGGAGTCGACGATGACATGAAGGTGGTCCTGATCGATGTCGGCTGGCGTCGCCATCGTGATCCGTCGAAAGGCCTCCACTGTCGCCATGGGTCCCATTCCGCCGAGGACGCCGACGGTCGCGTTCATTGGTGCGTCCCCAGCCAAGGTGTGATCTCACGAGATCGGTACATCTTCACCCGTCCCTTCCCATGCATTGCCCTCCCAGACGAACCCTGGCCCACCGTCGCTGTCACGGCCCGCCACCGGGCCGTACCGGCCGCAGGTGTCGAAGAACGTCCGTCCAAATGTGTTATCGATGTATCGAACATTGCTTGCGACCGGGAACTCTTTTGAATCAAGCGAGCCCGCGTAGGTGCAATAGGAGCCGGTTGTGTTGAAGAGGTTCCCAGTCACGAGGATGTCGCTGATCTGCTGAAAGTCTCCGTACATCACAAAGGCTCCTGAGCAACCCGGACCGCCACAGGTGATCGTGTTTCCCTCGATGACGTTGCCAGACCCTCCGTTGATCCCGATCGCTGACCGGTGGGTGTCGGAACCCTCCGTACTGAAATCAGCCAAGATGAAGTTGCCGCGAATCACGGAGTCGGAAGTCAGGCGCACACCGGTACCAACACCGAAGATTCGAGAGTTTTCAAGAGTGAACGGGCACGGCGCGTAGACGGCCTTGGCATCATCAACAAGGACGGCCGGATCGCCGACGATCTCGATGTTCTCGATGACGACGCCGGTTGGGCAGGTACCGTCCGGACTCTCCTCGATGAGCAGGGCGTACTGTCCCGGTCCGGTGGCGATGTGGTTGATGCGAACATTTCGCACGATGACGTTGTCGTGCTGCACCCGCACACGCCCGTCCACCTCCAGGCCCTCGATAACCTGGCCGTCTTCCTCGGACGAAACGGAATCTGAGGGCTCCAGCGACGACTCCGGAACAAGTGGCCCTGTGCTTCCCATCGTGGGGAAGTCCGCGACCGTGTGGACCACGTCCCCCGAGGCCACACGTTCCGGCCCATCCTTGCTCACTGGCCCGGACGCACATCCGCCTAGCAGTGCACTGCTAACAACCAGCACAAGCGTCACTCGCACCTTGCTCCGCCGCTGCATGGCTCGGCGCCTCATGCTCGCTCCCGCACGGGTTCGCTCTCGACTGTGACCGGAATGGGCTCGTGGTCTGCGGGCCTGGGGGATCGGCGCAGTCGTGCCCGCAGGCTTCCGACGGTGCTCCGAATCTCGGGCGCCAATGCCCAGAGAATCAGTCCTGCGACGAGGGAGCCGACGACACCGGCTATGAGCAACTCGAACAGAGCCGGCAGCGCAACCAACTGCACGACGCCCCCCGTCACGGCAACTGCGGCGAGCCCACCGACGGCACCGGGCAGCCAAGCCAGGAGCATGGCCGTCAGTCGTACGCGCAGGACTCTGGAGGAGACCACGACGATCACGACCGAGCCAATGGCCGTGGCGACGATCATCGCGACGCAGAGGGCGATGAGACCAATCGCCTCGTCAGCAGCCCAGGCGGCTCCGACCAGCGCGAGAACCTTCAGCGCGCTAGTGGCCCAGATCACGATTGACAGCGTGCCCGGCCTGTTCCACGCCTGCAGTGCTGGCCCAAGCAGAAGCGAGATTGCCGCGAAAGCCTGCATGATCGTGAGCAATCGGATCGCTGTGGCAGTGCCATCCCACTCGGGACCGAGAATCTCCTCGACGGGTCCCGCTGCGCCTGCGAGCAATCCGAGCAGCGGCAACGCCAGCGCCGTGGTGATCCGTTGCATGCGCAACAACCTGGCCGCGAACGCGATTCGATCGTCCTGAACACCAGCGAGCCCAGGCAACGCGACCGCCTGCATGCCACGTGCCGTCACGTCGACGGCTGTCGAGGTCAACCTCTGGGCGAGCCGGTACAGACCGACAACGACGGGCCCAAAGAGGACACCGGTCAAGAGGACGTCAACACGGCCGCCGATGAAGAGGCCAAGGCTGGAGCTAGCTGCGCGGGTCGAATAGGACCAAAGTTCCCGTGCCGACACGCGGTCTACCCGGAATCTGGGACGCCAGGGCGACACCGTCCAGAGCACGATGACCGCCACGATCGACGTGACGACTTGTTGGAGCACCAATGCCCAGACCCCGAGGCCCAGGATCGCGCCGACCAGACCGGCGATTCCACCGGCGATCAGAGACACCCAGGTTCGAATGGTCAACTGCTTGAACGCGAGCCGACGACGAAGAAGCGCCTCGTGAATGACCACCGTCGACGTCAGTGGCACGGTGAGCGCAAGAATCCGAATGACGGCGGCCAGCTCGGGAAGGCCGTTGACGTCCGCCCACCAGGACGCTGAGACGACAGCGGCGATCGTGCAGACCAGGCCGACGCCAGTCACGAGCCAGAACGCCGTGTCAGCATGCAGGTCGGTAAGAACCTTCCGGGACACGATCGCGGGCATGAGGCCCTGCTGCTGCAGCATCTCGACGAAGTTGATGAACACGAGCGCCATCGCGATGACACCGAACGCCCGCGGTCCGAGCATCGCTGCCAGGACGAAAGCGAGGCCCAGGCTGATTCCCATCTTTCCCAATGAGAGCGCGTACGACCAACTCGTCGCCGTGCGCAACGACGCGGCCGGGGCGGCAGTCCCGCTCACGGGCGGCCCTCGACATGTCGCTCGTGGGGGCGGGCGACGTGGGCTAGAAGAGCCGAGGCATCGGCACCCAGCCTGTCCATCGATCTCGCCACTTCGTGCCCCATGATTCCTCGTCCCTGTGTGCCGCCAACTCGTAGCCTGCCGGCGTCGGACTCGCCTCACCGTGGCTGGAAACTGGCCAACCTCGGTGCATGACGCGACGCCCCACTCCCGGCGGCGGGTTGTGGCTTCCTCGAAAGTAGGCCACGGCGACCGGAGTCGTGTGGTGAACGACGGGTGATTCGACGCGGGCCGCGGGGGTCACCCTGGGGTGATCCGACGGAATCTTCAGCCCGCCGGCGCCCATTGGGCTGGCGGTCCGTGGGTCGATCGAGGACTGTGACGCCTACAACGACGCAGATCCATGGCCCGGAGTCGGACCATGGATCTGCGTTGCGAATATATGTCTGACTAGAGTGCTCGTGACCTAGAGCGGCCGACCTGTCTCATGCCAGACGTTGCCACTCCAGACGTTCCCGCGGACACCGTTCTCGAAGCCACTGATCGGGCCGTATCGACCGCAGTTCGGGCCAAAGGCAGTCGAGAAGTGGTTATCGATGAACCGGATGTTGGATCCGTCCGGGAAGGGCTTGCTGCCGAGGCTCCCGCCGTACGCGCAGTAGGAGCCAGTCGTTGCCAGCAGGTTGTGTTGGATCAGGTAATCCGTCACAGGTGCGAAGTCGCCGTACATCGGCAGCGCGGCCGAGCAACCGCCCCCCTCACACATGATCACGTTGTTGATCAACGCGTTCCCGGAGCCACCGTTGTTTCCGATACCGCCGCGGTGAGCGCCGGAGTCTCCTGTGCGATTCGAGAAGATGTACGAGTTACTGATCGTCGTGTCGTGGACGACTCTCGACGCCCGGCCGACATTGTGCACGTGACCGTGATCGAAGGTGTAACCGCATTCAGGCGAGTAGAGGGGGATATCGTTCTCCGCCGCATTCGCGCCGTTGACCTCAACGTACTCAAACCTCACATTGGTCGGGCATGACCCGTCGGCCGTGGGCAGGACCTGCACCATGTACGTGCCGCTCCCGTTGACTAGGACATCTCGCACCACCACGTTGTCGTGGCTCACGGTCAGCCGGCCATTGACCGTGACCCGCTCGATCACCTGTCCATCGCTTGAGGAGGACAGCGATCCACTCGTGGACTGCGATGCGTACCGCGGACCGGTCGTCTCGGGCGTGGGCCACTCACCCTCCACCACGGGAGGCGTCGTGGGTTCCGGGTCAGGCGTCGGCTCCGGTGTGGGTTCCGGCTCAGGCGTCGGCTCAGGGGTGGGCGTCGGCTCGGGGGTCGGTTCCGGCTCAGGCGTCGGCGTCGGCGTCGGCGTCGGCGTCGGCTCCGGCTCGGGGGTGGGCTCAGGAGTCGGCTCCGGTTCGACGGGTCCAGCCCCACCATCACCGGGAACCAGCTCGAATGGGACACCGTCCACGGTGCTGTCGGTGACAGTCGCGGGGTTGGCGTCCGAAGTCATGAAGCCGTTCCGGCAGCCCTCAAGTGCGACGCGCTCTGCGGTGTAGCCGCCAAACACGATCCCGTTGGTGCGGTCGCCATCGAGGCACACGACTGTGGAGTCCTCGATGACGGTTCCCGTGGCACCGGGATAGATCCGGATGCTGTGGTAGCCGCCATAGGTCACGGTCGTGTTCCTGATCGTGACATTGTCCGCTTGGATTGCGATGGAGCCTCGAACATGCAGTGCGTCGATCACCGCCCCGTCTTCACGCACTGTGATACTCCCGGACTCCGTCAGCCCGGTTGGCTGGTCTCGGACCGCGGTGTCGGCCGGGCTGGCAGTGGCCGAGGCCATACCTCCCACGGCCGTGAGCAGCACGGCTGCCATCGCGACTCGAGCGCCGCTCGTGCGACGTTCTCTGGTTCTACTGCTGATCACAGTTTGGGTTCTCCCTCGGTGTTCAGGCGGATCTCGGTGAGATCGACCCTCGGACGTCGAGGTCCTGGCAACTCACGTGGCCGGACCTTTCCACACCACGGCTCAGACCATCGCCGGACCGAGAACCCGAAAGACCTTGGGACCAGCTGCGCGCCTCGTCGTGGAGCAGGTGGGTCCCCCGACCCCGAGCGTCCTCCGCATCGCAAGACTCCGCGGTGCGAGCGAACACCCGTACCCATGGCGGTACCGGAAGCCGAAACTCGGTCACCGGAGCCACCATTTGATAACGGCAAGGTAACAGGGCTAGCACGCCGGCGAAAGTGGAGAGTCACCCTCTGTCACCGAAGACGCGCTCAGATCGCGCGGCCAACTGATTCTGAGCGCCATCAACCGCGTCGAACCGGAACCGTCCGTACTGTGATTGGGATCACTCGAGCCCTCACCCTCGGACAAGGGGCTCCCGGCGGCCCAATCACCCGCCCTTCCGGCGACATCACCCGGTGTATGCGTCGGTGCTCGTGCCCGAGTCGAGGTCACCACGCTCGATGCGGATGATCACCGACTTGGACGAGGGTGTCCGGGAGGTCTCGGCGAAGGAGCCCAGCGGCACAAGCACGTTCGTCTCGGGGAAGTACGCCGCCGCGCAGCCACGCGCAGTCGGATAGGCGATCGCACGGAACGCCTCCGCGCGCCGCTCGAGACCCTCGAACTCAGAGATCAGGTCGACCATGTCTCCATCAGCGACACCCGCCTCAGCCAGATCGTCCGTGTGCACGAAGACCACCCGGCGGCCACCATGCACACCCCGGTACCGGTCGTCCTTGCCGTAGATCGTGGTGTTGAACTGGTCGTGCGAGCGGATCGTCTGCAGGATCAGCCGGCCAGGAGGCACCCGCGGATAGTCGAGGGTGTTCGCTGTCATCTCGGCGCGTCCCGATGGCGTCGCGAACGTCCGTGAGTCGCGTGGCGGGTGGGGCAGGGCGAATCCGCCAGGTTCGTCGATCCGGGACTCGTAGTCGGCGAAGCCTGGCACGACCGCTTCGATGTGTCGGCGGATCAGCCGATAGTCGCCCTCGAGCGCGGCCCAGTCCACCCGTGGGGGCGAGTAGGTGGGCGAACTACCGCCGACGCTCGGGGTGACACCAGATTCTGGCCGCCACGCGTCCGGCGCTGCTCCGCCCACGGGACCGGATGCGGCCCCGTCGGCTTCGGTGGGACCGGAGCCGGTGGACACGCCGTCGCCGTCCGCATCATCTGGCCGCGCGAACAATCGCCGCGCCAGCCGGCAGATGATCGAGACCTCGGAGAGGACGTGCCGGCTCGGCGGCTCCAGCCGGCCGTGGGAGGCGTGCACCATCGACATGGAGTCCTCCACGGTGACCCGTTGGTCGCCGCCGGCCTGGGTGTCCCGGTCGGTGCGCCCGAGTGCGGGCAGGATGAGCGCGCGGCGGCCGGTGACTGCGTGCGACTTGTTCAGCTTCGTGGAGACCTGGACTGTCAGCCGCATCCGGGACATGGCCTCTTCCGTCACTGCGGAGTCGGGCGTGGCCCTGATGAAGTTTCCGCCCATGGCCAGGAACACCTTGGCGTGTCCGTCCCGCATCGCCTCGATCGCGGCCACCGTGTCCGCACCTGGCTCGCGAGGGGACGCGAAGTCGAACTCCGCGTCCAGGGCATCGTGGAAGTCGGCGGGCATCCTCTCGAAGATTCCCATCGTCCGGTCGCCCTGCACGTTCGAGTGCCCGCGCACGGGGCACACGCCCGCACCGGGGCGGCCGATGTTGCCCTGCAGCAGCAGCACGTTCACAATGTCGCGCAGCATCGCCACCGAGTGCCGGTGCTGGGTCAGTCCCATGGCCCAACAGACCACGGTCGCGGGCGAGGCGAGCAGCCGTTCCCCAAGGCCCTCGATCTGCGCGCGGGTCAGGCCGGTGGCGGTCTCCACCTCGGCCCACTCCAGCGCGCCGACGTGCGCTGCGTACGCCTCGAACCCGTTCACCGAACTGCGCAGGAACTCGTGATCGAGCACGGTGTCGCGGCCTGCCGTCGCACGCCCGTCTGCTTCCGCCTCGAGGAGCAGCTTGCCGAGAGCCTGGAACAGCGCCTGGTCGCCGCCGAGGCGGATCTGCAGGAAGTCGTCTGCGAGTTCGATCCCCTTGGTCAGCCCGAGGGCCGTCTGCGGATTGTGGAAGCCGAGCAGGCCGGCCTCGGGCAAGGGGTTGACCGCGACGATCACGGCGCCGTTTCGCTTGGCCTGCTCCAGGGAGCTGAGCATCCGCGGGTGGTTGGTGCCAGGGTTCTGCCCGGCGATGATCAACAGGGACGCGTTCTCCACGTCCTCCAGTGACACCGACCCCTTGCCGATCCCGATCGTCTCGCCCAGGGCCGAACCCGAGGACTCGTGACACATGTTCGAGCAGTCCGGCAGGTTGTTCGTGCCGTAGCCGCGCACCATCAACTGGTAGAGGAACGCGGCCTCGTTGGACGTGCGGCCGGACGTGTAGAAGATCGCCTCGTCCGGGTCGCAGGCCCGCAGTTCGGCGACGATCTCGTCGAACGCGTCGTCCCACGAGATCGGCCGGTAGTGCGTGGCGCCGGCGTCGAGGATCATCGGGTGGGCAAGGCGGCCCTGTTGGCCGAGCCAGTAGTCGTCCTTCGTGCGCAGGTCCGCGACGGAGTGCTCGACGAAGAACGACGGCGGGACTCGCCGCCTCGTGGCTTCCTCGGCGACCGCCTTGGCCCCGTTCTCGCAGAACTCGGCGGTGTGCCGCTCCTTCTTCTCGGGCCAGGCACAGCCGGGGCAGTCGAAGCCGTCGGTCTGGTTGACGCGGAGCAGGGTCTGCGCGGACCGCACCGGTCCCATCTGGTCCAGTGCCACCGCCATCGCGTGCGCGATGCCAGGGACACCGACGGACGTGCGTTTCGGCGGGCCCACCCGCAACTGGCTCTCGTCGATGCCCGTACGCGGCGCCTTCGCCATCGGTCCTCCTCCTGGATGTCCTCCGATCGTAGCGACGTCGGGTGGCGCCCGCCGGTGCAGGCGCGGCGTACCGTTGGCCTCGTGACCGCAGCAGGGTGGACGCGACGATGACCCGGGCGACCCAGCGCTCGCGGGTGCAGACGCTGCTCGCGGACGGCACCGAACGTGTGCGCACGGACACGCTCGCCGGTGAGGAGCCGATGGAGCTGCGGGTGGACGGGCGTTCATTGACCGTGACGATGCGCACCCCCGGGCACGACTTCGACCTGGCCGCCGGATTCCTCGTCTCCGAGGGCGTGCTGCACCGCCCGGACCACGTGACCCGGATCGGGTACGGACCCGGGGTCGCGGCCGGTGGTGAGGCCACCTACAACATCGTCGACGTCACGCTCGCGCCCGGGGTGCCCGGCCCGGCCGTCACGGCCGAACGCCGGGTGTACACCTCGTCCTCGTGTGGCATCTGCGGGACGAGCTCCATCGAGGCTCTGGGCCGGATGCCACAGTTCGACGGACCCGTTGCGCCGCCGGCCGCGATGTTCGACCTTCAGGTACTGCTCGAACTTCCTGATCGCTTGCGCGCTGAGCAGGCCATGTTCGGCAGGACCGGCGGGACCCACGCCGCAGGGCTTTTCGACGCCACAGGCGAGCTCCTGTGCGTGAGGGAGGACGTGGGCCGCCACAACGCCGTGGACAAGGTGGTCGGGTGGGCCTGGCGCGAGGGCCGGCTGCCGCTGTCCGACACGGTTCTGCAGGTCTCCGGCCGTGCCTCTTTCGAACTTGTGCAGAAGGCGCAGATGGCCGGAGTTCCGATGCTCGCCGCGGTCAGCGCACCCTCGTCGCTGGCCGTGGACCTGGCCGAGCGGGCGGGGTTGACGCTGATCGGCTTCTCGCGGTCGGACCGCCTGAACGTGTACAGCCACCCCGATCGGATCCGCCCTTCGACCGGACCGGACGGCCAGTCATCCTCCACATGAATCTCTGAGCCCGATACCGGGCACGGGCTGCGGCTTCTGTTGATTCAATGAGAGCCGGTCCATACGGCGAGGAGAACGTGGATGGCGGCTGCCGAGGGTGACGACTACGTCGACCCCGTGACGCTGCGTGCCCAGGCGCGCTCCCAACGCAAGTCATTGGGCCGGCTGTCCGTCCTCATCCGCCAGAGCGTCCGTCTCGTGTGGGCATCCGGGCGCGGGCTGTTCGTCGGACTGCTCGTCCTCCAGGTCGCCGCGGCGCTCGCGCTGGCCGGTCAGGTGCTCTCGGTGCAGGCCGTGCTGACCGCCATCCTCGATCTGGAGGAGGGTACGGGTGCGACGGCGTCGCTATGGACGCCAGTGCTGCTGTTGGCGGGCCTGACTGCGGTGACATCCATCATCGGCGCCGTGCAGGGGCACATGCAGCGGATGCTCGGGGAACTCGTCGCCCGCTCGATGTGGGACCAGGTGCTCGACGTCTCGACCGGGGTCGGGCTCGGCAACTTCGAGTCGCCCGACTTCTTCAACCGCCTCCAGCGGGTGCAGTCGAACGCCCTCTCCCGTCCGTTCCAGGTGACCCAGGGCCTGATCTCCATGGGTGGTGCCCTCGCCGCCAGCATCGGCGTGGGGGCGGCGTTGGTGAGCATCAGCCCACTCCTGCTGCCGCTCCTGTTGATCGGCGGGCTGCCGGTACTGCTGACCAGCCGCCGGGAGAGCCGGTTGGAGTTCGACTTCTCGGTGGCCCAGACTCCGGTGCTACGGATGCGTCAGTACCTGACGCTCGTGCAGACGGGACGGGACGAGGCCAAGGAGATTCGTGCCTTCCACCTCGCGGACTGGCTCCACGGCCGGTTCGATACCGCGTACGCGACGTACCTGGGTGCACTCGGCACCCACCTGCGGCGCCGCGCAACCCTCTCCGCCATCGGCAACCTGGGCAGTGCCATCGTGCTGGTGCTCACGCTCGCCGCACTCGTTTGGCTGATCCTCGACGGCCAGGTCACAGTCGCCGGCGCGGGCGCGGCGATTGTTGCGATCCGGATGCTCGCGAGCCAGGTCCAGGCCCTCTTCGCCGGGGTCCAGCGGATCTTCGAGTCGGGCCTGTTCCTAGAGGACCTCGAAGGATTCCTCCGGCTCGCAGAGCCGGCGAAGGAGGACTCGCGGGGCCCCGAGGCGCCGACCGGATTCGCCGTCGTGTCCGCGGACAAGGTCCATTTCACCTACCCGGGCTCGGACCAGCCCGCCGTCCGCGGCGCCACCGTGGAACTTCGGGCGGGCGAGGTGGTAGCCATCGTCGGAGAGAACGGATCCGGCAAGACCACCCTCGCGAAGATCGTCGCCGGCCTGTATGAACCGGACGAGGGCGCGGTCCGATGGGACGGGACCGACATCCGAGCATGGTCCCTCGCCAGCGTGCGCAGCCGCATCGCGGTCATCTTCCAGGACTTCGTGCGGTACGCGCTCAGCGCCGAGGACAACATCGCTATCGGTGATGTGACCCGCCCGCTGGATCCGGACCGTATGCGCACATCAGCGCGCGCCGCGGGTGCTGATGGGGCGATCGAGTCCCTGCCGGACGGGTACGCGACTCCGCTCTCGCGTCTGTTCGCGGGCGGCCGTGACCTCTCGGGTGGCCAATGGCAGCGGGTCGCGATCGCGCGGGGCTACTACCGGGATGCGCCGTTCGTCATCCTGGATGAGCCCTCGGCCGCCCTCGACCCACGCGCCGAATACGACCTGTTCGCGAGTCTGAGACACACCCTTGAGGGTCGAACGGCACTGTTCATCTCACATCGGTTCTCGACGGTGCGCAGTGCGGATCGGATCTACGTCATGGAGGCCGGGAGCGTGGTGGAGCACGGCACCCACGACGAACTCATGGCCGCCGGTGGACAGTACTCGGAGTTGTTCAAGCTCCAGGCCGCCGCCTACCTCAACGCCGATCAGACCTGAGGCCGCGGCAGGCTCTGCCGCGGGCCACCATGGTCCGTCACCGCCAGCGCAGCTCCTCGTCGAGGCGCCCGGCTTCCTTGTGGTCGAGGACCGTCCGGATCCGCAGGTACTTGGCCGACGTGAACTCCTCGGCCGTGAGGCCATGGTCCCGATAGGCGCGGTAGAGCTCCTCGACTCCGGCCGGCACCGTCCACTTCGACTGGAAGGCCGGCAACTCGGCAGCGATCCGGGTGAAGTCCACCCGGTAGTTGCGTGCGTCCGGGCTCGCGCCGGGCGCGTACTCCACCACCGATCCGGGCACCACCTGCGCGACGATCTCGGCGACCTCCTTGACCCGATAGTTCTCCGAGGTGACCCCCACGTTGAAGGCGCGGTCGTGCACAACCTCACGGGGCGCCTCGAGTGCCGCGAGGAACGCTCGGGAGATGTCCTCGATGTGGATCAGCGGACGCCACGGCATGCCGTCGGACTTGATGAGGACCTTGCCGGTCGTGATGGCGTAGCCGACGAGATTGTTCACCATGAGGTCGGCACGCAGGCTCGGCGAGACGCCATAGGCGGTCGCGTTGCGGAGGTAGACCGGGCTGAACGTCTCATCGGCCAGGTGGGTCAGATCCTGCTCCACCTTGATCTTCGACTCCCCATACGGGGTCAGCGGGTTGAAGCCCGCCTCCTCGGTGAGGTGTTCGTCGCCGGCGGCTCCGTAGAGGCTGCACGAGGAGGAGAACAGGAATCGGCCGACTCCTGCCTGCTTCGCGGACTCGGCCAGCTGCACGGTGCCGAGGTGGTTGATGTCGTAGGTCAGTTGAGGCCGCAGGTCACCGAGGGCGTCGTTGGACAACGCGGCCAGGGCGATCACGGCGTCGAAACCCTCGAGATCGGTCGGCTTGACGTCGCGGAGGTCCTTGCGAATGACCTCGGTGGGGCTGACCTCGTCATCGAACTGACAGCCCTCGTAGTAGAAGGTGTCCAGGCCGACGATGTCATGACCGGCCGCCCGCAGCAGCGGCACCATCACCTGCCCGATGTAGCCGTTGTGGCCGGTGACCAGGACCTTCACGATGCGTCTCCTCCGAGTAGTACCGCCTTGCGGCTGTAGAACGCCTCGGCGTGGCGGCCGGGCGCGTGGCATTCCATCCCCCGCAGGCGCATGAGCCCGCGGAATGTGTCGTCGTCGTACCAGGGCTTCGCGAACTGCGAGGCGTAGTGCTCGCCCAGCACCCGCAGCTTGTTGGCCACGTCGTCCTCCGAGAGCGGCACGAACACGTTGGGCGCGCCCATGTCGCCGTCCCACTTCGGGATCTCGTACTCGAGGATCAGATGGTCCCGGAAGGTGTTCCAGGTCAGGTCCGAGATGGTCCGGTGATCCTGATGCCGGTCGTGACGTTGGTGGGTGAGCACGAGGTGCGGGTCGAACTCCGACTTGACCAGCTCGAACCGATCCTTGATCGCGTCACCCACGTAGGGGAAATAGGACTCCCGGTACTCCCCCACCCAGATGCTCAGGTCTCGGGCCTCGCGCAGCAGGTCGGTCGCCGCAGCCCGTGCCTCCTCGGCGCGCTGGGGATTGGAGGAGAACACCTCGTACCGGACCTCGAGGCCGCCCGGTCTGCGGGCTAGCCGGCCGAGCGTTCCGCCGCAGCCGATCTCCACATCGTCGCAATGGGCGCCGAGCGCCAGCACCCGCAAGGGCTGGACCTCATCGACGCCGAGGTCGAGACCGATCATGCGGGCGCCGCCGGATCCTGCTCCCAGACCTTCCACGGTGCTTGGCCGCGGGCGTTCATCTCCTCCATGACCTGTCGGTCCTTGAACGTGTCCATCCCGGCCCAGAACCCGTCGTACTTGTAGCCGACAAGCTTGCGGGCCTCGACGAGTCGCCCGAACGGCTCGTAGACCAGTTCCTCACCGGGTCCGATGTAGTCGAAGATCTCGCGACGCAGCACGAAGAACCCTGCATTGACCCACATCCCGGCGGCGCTGGACTCGGTGATCCCGGTCACGTGTGAGTCCTCGTCGAGGCCCACGATGTGGAAAGTCTGACTCGGTTTCGTGCACAGGAACGTCGCGATGGCGTCGTGCTCGTGTGCGTGGTCGATCAGTGCCGGCAACGGGACACTGGAGAGTCCGTCGCTGTAGTTCGCGAGGAACTCCGTGTCGTCGCCGAGGAAATCCTTGACCTTGACCATCCGCTGACCGATGTTGGTCGCCAGACCCGTGTCGACGAAGGTGATCTTCCAGTCCTGGGCGTCGGTGTGCAGCATGGTGATCTCACGGCCACCACCGGAGAGCACGAAGTCGTTGCTGAGCCATTCCTTGTAGTTGAGGAAGTACTCCTTGATGACTTCACCCTTGTATCCGAGGCACACGATGAACTCCGTGTGCCCGTAGTGGGCGTAGTACTTCATCAGGTGCCAGATGATCGGTCGCGAGCCGATCGGCACCATCGGCTTCGGTACGGACTCGGAGAACTCGCGCATCCGCATCCCCATGCCGCCGGCGAACAGCACGACCTTCATCGCGGGTTCCCCACCAACGGCCAATCGACGATCGTTGCCTCCGGGATCGGCACGACGCACTGGCCGCCCCACTCCTTGATGTAGTCCAACTGCGCAACGATCTCGTCCTTGAGGTTCCACGGCAGGATCAGGACGTAGTCGGGCTTGGTCTCGGCGATCCGGCCCGGCTCGTGGATCGGGATGTGCGTGCCGGGTGTGTATCGGCCGTGCTTGTAGGGGTTCCGGTCCACCGTGTAGTCGAGGAAGTCGGTGCCGATCCCGCAGTAGTTGAGCAGGGTGTTCCCCTTTCCCGGGGCCCCATACCCAACCACCTGTGCGCCGTCGCGCTTGACCCCGATGAGGAAATCGAGCAGTTTGCGCTTGGTCTCGCGGACCTGCTCGGCGAACAGCTCATAGGTCTCCGGCTGCTCCAATCCGGCGTCCAGTTCCCGCTGGCGCAGCGCGAGCAGACGCTCACTCAACGCCGGCGCGTCCGGTCCCGCGTGGGTGGCGTGGATCCGCAACGAGCCGCCGTGCGTCCACAACTCCTCAACGTCGTGGATCACGAGGCCGTGCGCGGCGAAGATCCGATCGGAGGTCACCAGTGAGAAGTAGGAGAAGTGCTCGTGATAGATGGTGTCGAACTGGTTCTCCTCCATCAGCCGCAGCAGATGGGGGAACTCGATCGTGATCAGCCCCCCGGGCGCGAGCAGGAGCTTCATCCCGGCCACGAACGTGTTGAGATCCGGTACCTGCGCGAGCACGTTGTTGCCTGCGATGAGGTCCGCCCTTGTTCCCTCGGCGACCAGCCGCTGCGCCAGTTGCTCGTCGAAGAACTCCACCAGGGTTGGCACGTGGCGCTCGTCGACGGCGACCTTCGCCACGTTCGCCGCCGGCTCGATGCCGAGGACCGGCACACCGGCCTGCACGAAGTACTGGAGGAGATAGCCGTCGTTGCTGGCGAGTTCGACGACCAGGCTGTCCGCGCCGAGGCTCCGCTCAGCGATCATCTTCTCCACGTAGGTGCGTGCGTGCTCCAGCCAGGCGTCCGAGTAGGACGAGAAGTACGCGTACTCGGTGAAGATCTCCTCGCGGGTCACGTACTCCTGCAGCTGCACCAGGAAGCACTGGTCACACACCCAGGTGTGCAGCGGGTAGAACGGCTCCATCGCGTTGACCTGGTCCGCCGCCACGAAACTCTCGCACAGCGGGGACATGCCCAGGTCGGCAAACGTGCGGGTCAGGGTGGCTCCGCAGAAGCGGCACGGGCCGCCGGTCAGGACTTCGGACATTCGTGTCTCCGGATCAGACGGTCTGGACGTTGGCGTCGACACCGAGATCTGCGAGCATCTGCCCGATCTCGGTGGCGTAGTAGGGGTTCATCACCAGGACGGTTCCTGGCGGGTCGGTCACGAGGGCCTCTGGCGGCACGACGGCCTGCCCGGTCCCGGCGAGGAAGGTGCCCTGCTTGCGGGGGTTGACGTCGACCACGCGGTCGACGCCGGTGGTCACACCGAGCACATTGAAGAAGCCGACGGCCTTCGCGCCGGCCCCCCACGCGACCACGCGCTCGCCGGCGGCGGCGAGACGATCCAACAGGTCCGCCCATTCCGTCACTCGTGCGCGGGCACGCTCGTCGAAGCCTTGGATGTCCGCCAGAACCTCCGCGTCCGGGGGCGTCGGCCTCGGCGCCTGTGGCACCTGCGTCGGTCGGGCCTCCACGGAGAGGAACTGGCCGTCGTAGGACTCACGCAGGTCGAGGATCTCGAACCCGGCCGACTCCACCGCGGTGCGCAACGATGACGCGAGGAAGTAGGAGACATGCTCATAGATGAGGTCGCCAACGGACAGTCGGCGCAACGCCAGGAGTCCGTTCGGGACCTCAAGGTAGAGCACGGTGTCCGAGCGGTCACCGATGCCCTCGCGCAGAGAGCGCAGCATCCCGGCCGGGTCGTCGACGTGCTCCAGGACGTGCCGGCAGACCACCAGGTCCGCCTTCGCGTCCACGTGTTCACGGGAGAAGTACTCGTTCACCACCTGCACCCGGGCCGGGAGCGGTTCGGCGTGTTCCGCGTCGTAGCTCGGGTCGAAGCCCGTTCCGCGGTTCTCCCCGAGCGCGCACACGAGCCCGAGGAAATGCCCACTTCCGCTGCCGATCTCGACGACGTCGGAGTCTCGGATGTCATAGGTGTCGATGAGCCGCTGAGCAAGGTCCTGCTCATACGCCTGGAACACTGCTGAGAAGTGCAGGGCGTTGTCGTAGCTGTGTCCGTAGGCGTTCAGGTCGGCGTCGAAGCCGGTGTTGTAGACGAACGCGCAGTCCGGGCAATAGCCGAGGTCCAGGTCTCCGCGGGGGCAGTCCACCGCCTCCTCGCGGCTCGGCCAAAGGATCCCGACGTGCGTCGGAACGCCCGCTTGCGCGTAGAACGGGCGGAGGTCCGCCGCGTCACACACCGGGCATCGCAGACCCGGGTTCCCCGTTGCTTTCACCCTTGAGACCCTAGTGAAGGAGGAGCCGGGGCGTTGGGTGATTGGCGAGGCGTGCTGCATAAACTGCCCACCTCACCCGGTGAACCTCAGAACTCACCCCAGGGTGTGTTCTCCGGCCACGTCCGGCGGTCTTGATCTCACTCATGTGCGACGCCGTCCACGTCTCGTCGCAAGAGTTTGCGGTGTCACGTCCGTGTTGATCGTGGACGGGCCGGATGCGTCGCCGTCACTCGCATTCGGCGTCTTCTTGTCGAACTTGCCGCGACCGTAGTTTCGGGGACGGGACGCTGCCCACGCCGCACCGATCCGCTCCCGGAAGTTGGCCGCGAGTGGCGTCGCCACGAACCGATCCCCTGGCGCCGCAAGTTGGATCTCATTGGTTGGGGACGTTCCATCGAGGCGCCACAGTGCACCTATCGCACCGATGATGATGCACACGACGCCAACGAACGTTGCGAACGAGAATGAGTCGAAGGTTGCGCTGGCCATCAGCGCGGCGGGCATGGAGACGGCAAGGGCCTGGCCCAGATGTCTCGTCTCCTGGTCCTTTCCCCGGAGGCGGATGCTACGGCCCATCAGGTAGGGCACCAGGAAGAACAGGACGAGCCCGGCGACTCCGACAACGCCGCCGGCAAGGAGCGTCATGTAGACCTGATTGTCCAGGAGGATGTACTCCTCAGGTGTCACCATCCCCGCTCCGCGACCGAGCCAAGGACGGAGTGACCAGAGGTCAATCACGTAGTCGGTGCGAGCGATCCGATCCGTCACACTGGTGTCGTTCTCCGCGTTCGTGAATAGGGACCGAATGGTGCCGAGGACCCCGCGGTTCACCAAGTGGAACACGGCCGTGGCCATCACCCCGATCACGAGAGCGTTGTACCGCTGGCGCCACGGCCAGACAATCGCCATGAGTCCCATGGTCACGACCACGGTGAGGATCGCGGAGCGGGAGATGGAGAGCGGAATACCGAGGGCGACCAGAGAGACGCCCAGCCACCGCCAGACGCGTGTGCGCCCGGGAGGCGAGAAAAGGGCATAGTGCAGGGCGATAGGCAGGACCAGCGCTAGGACCACCCCGAATTCGATGAAGTGGTTCGCCGTCGACGCGACGCGCGGAAACCCGCCGTCCCCACGTGCGCTGATCCCGATCAGATCGGCATTCGCGTGCAGTCCCGGAATCTTGATGTACTGCGTGATATCGACGATTCCGGCGAACTGAAGGACTCCGATGATTGACATCACTGAAGCCAGAGCGACGACCGTCAGCAGGACTCGGTCGAGTTCCAATCGTGTGCTCAGCCCATCGGCGGTCACGAGGGCGACACCTGCGATCGCCGCGGTAAAGATCAACCATCGGTCCGCACTGCTCGCCTCCGCAGCTGACGGTAGCCGGTCGAATCCGATGACATTGCCCAAGAGTTGTAGTCCCACATACAGCCCTATCACCCAGCGAATGGGCTGCGTGCCTGCAGGCAACCGATGAGCTCGGACCGCCGAAAGCACCCAAAGGAACGCCAGCATGATGCCGACGGCCACCGATGGACGTCCGACCGCCCCCAAGCCACCAATCACAAGCCGCGCGGGAATCAAGAACTGCAGGCAAAGGAACAACACAAGGAGGCCGAGTGTCGTCAGCGTCCATCGGTGGATAAGGGCTGGGATCCAAACCTCGCGGACCCGCTTGTACCCGTTCGGAACTCTGAGAAGTACCGGCCGCCATTCCTTTTCCTCGGTCGAGGCAATGGAGCGGTTCACCAACGTTGTCTCACCCCGTTGCGGCGCCATGGCGGCCAGTCCTCACCGCGGTCGCACGGAACTGGAAGCCACTACGGCTCTCCCACTGAGGATGGCGTCGACTGGCATGTCGCTCGTTCCTGTCACATATTGTTCTGGCTTGAGCATGGCCCGGTCGCCTTCGGCATCCTGACCAGGATGCGGTGCGAGGTTCTCGTCGCCTGCCGGTTCATCGATAGATTCTTGTGAATCTTGTCCCGAGCGACGTTCCCGACGCTCCGATCGCCACTTCTTGAACAAGCCGACGATGTCATCGAACAGGACCGCGATCAGCAAGGAGAGCGCGGCACCGAGCACTCCAACGATCGCCATGTTCCGCACCTTCCCATCAGCGACCACGGCCGTCACCGACGGCTCCTGGAGAACATCGAGACCGTACTGGGAGGCCGGGCTCAACCCAGCGTTCGTCTGCCTCGAGGCAAGTTCCTCACGCGCGAGCTCAAAGACCATCTGCCCTGTCGCGAGTCCCTCCTCGGGCGTGTCGGCACGGACCTGGAAATTCAACACGGTACTGCGCGACGTGGGAACGACGCTGTATGACGGCACGAGGCCGGCCGCCTGCACTTGAGCTCGTGTCTCCGGACCGCTCAGGACGATACCAAGTACTGCATTTGCATCGTCCAACCCGCCGTAAGGATTCGCGAGCTCCGCCACTGCGCGGCCAGGGACAACGATCGCCGAACCTTCGACGTTGTATTCAGGCTGTACACCCTCACCGACGGTGTAGGCCGACGCCCCGGTGAGAGCCAACAAGGGCAGCAGAATGTACCAGCGCCGTAGCGCTGCCACCGTGATTGACCAGACGTCCAAGATCAGGACTCCCTCCGAGGCTCCGCGAGATTGCGAGCCATGTCCTTCATGTTATGAGTCGTACACCTGAGCCGCTGGAAGACGGCAAGCCCGACACAATTCCTACGAAACTTCGCCCCACCTTGCATCGAGGCGTCCACAGTTCACTACTCCAACGGCGTGACGGTCACATTGCCGAACGTGGCATCGACGTGGTGAGCGATCAGTACGACCGAGCCATTTGCAACCGTGTCGTCGTCGGTGATCGTGGCGAACCAAGTCGTTGGCTCAACCGTTCCCTGCTCCCACATCCGCATCGAGTAGACGGCGCCACCGGTCGGGAGACTCTCGACCCGGACCCGCATGACGAAGGTGTCACCCGGACTGAAGTCGACCGCATTCCTCGGACCGCGGTTGACCGGGCTGTTGTTGTTGCCGAAGAGCTCCCAGCGAGGACCCTCGTCGTAGAAGCGATACCAGGAGTACGCACCCGCTGGGTACCAGCCGTAGCCCGGCTGCTCGCCCTGCAACTGGGTGTGCCCTTGCCACCTCAGGCCGACCCCGATCATCGCCGCCCCCGAGAGGTACTGACCGGCGCCGGGCCCGAACCCGTGCAGGGTCATCGGTACCGTGACCTCGTAGTCAGTCCAGGTGGCATCACCCACCGCAAGAATCCGGTCGTACCCGACCTGCACCGTGCTCACCGAACCGTTGCCAGCCTCCCATAGACCGTCGACCGACTGGGCCTGTGCTTGCAGTGATTCACCTGCCGACCAGTCGGTGGCGTAGGGCAATGTCGAAGACGCCGTCTGGACGGTCACATTCACCGTCTCGGTCACGGACGAACCGTCCGAACCCAGAGCGGTGATGGTGACGCCATTGGCCCCTGCACTCAGATCGGCATACGGGATGTCGACGTTGAAGTCACCGGGCGCGGAGAGTCTCCGGTTGTCGGGACCGATGGACAGGTTCCTGGCTGCTCCACCGTTGACGCGGTACGTCAAGGACGTCACGCTCGCGGGATCTGACACCGATCCGACGATGTTGACTCGAGGCTGTGTGCGAGCCGGAGCACCGAAGACCTGGTCGGGTCCGTACCAGACATCGATCGCGATGCCGTCGGTCTGTGCGGGCGTCGTGAAGACGCGGTCCTGTGTCACCGTGGCGTTGCCGCTGGTGTCGGTTGCGGTGACCCGGTAGTGGTAGGTCGTCGCAGGCGCCAGTCCGGTCAGGGTCACCGAGTGGGAGGTGCCCGATCCCGTCGACGTCGCGCTACTCCCGTAGGACGTCGTCGTTCCGAAAGCGACCGCACCCGTAGTGGCCTCATTGGTCGTCCAGGACACCGTCGCCGACGAAGCAGCGGGCGTCGCGGCGAGACCGCTGACCACCGGCGCCGTCACATCAGGCTCCGGCTCCGGGTCGGGGTCAGGATCGGGGTCCGGAGCGGCACCGCCGTCCTCGGGAGTGATCGGATTCGCCCGATCGAACACGTAGTCCACCAGCGCCGTATAGGCCGCAGGTTTCGACCCCGCGTTCGCCGCGAACGGCCCCACCGAACCCACCGTCAACGCCTGCGAGAACGTCCCGATCACCTGCGGTGCGCCACCATCAACGGCCACCGTCATCGTCCAAGCGTTCCCGGCCCGGCTCACCCCGACCACCACCGAGTCCGCCGGCTGCACCGACAACACCGTGTTGAACCGTGTCTTCGACGTCCCATTCGTTGTCGAGGCAGCGAAAGCCCGGACCACCCCACCACTGGAGAAGACATCGAACCGCAACCAGTTCGACGCATCCTGCTCCACGATCAGGCCTTGATCCTGGTTCGTCGCCGACGGCACCGAATCAAACCCCGCGTCCACCGCGAAGTCAGAATTCGACACCGCCTGCATCACACGCAGCGACCGATTCACACCCCACGCATCGTGAGACTCCCCCGCCCCCACAGACAACGCCAGGTACGCATCCCCAGTCCCCTGGCCGACCAACTCAACCGACCCATCCCCCACCGGATCAACCACCGACCAACCAGACCCCAACACCGCACCCGAGAAATCATCCGACAACAACACAGCATTGGGTGCGCTGGCGGCAGTTGTGGTGAAGGTGAGGTCGGCCGAGCTTCCCGCGTTGCCGCTGGTGTCGGTTGCGGTGACCCGGTAGTGGTAGGTCGTCGCAGGCGCCAGTCCGGTCAGGGTCACCGAGTGGGAGGTGCCCGATCCCGTCGACGTCGCGCTACTCCCGTAGGACGTCGTCGTTCCGAAAGCGACCGCACCCGTAGTGGCCTCATTGGTCGTCCAGGACACCGTCGCCGACGAAGCAGCGGGCGTCGCGGCGAGACCGCTGACCACCGGCGCCGTCACATCAGGCTCCGGCTCCGGGTCGGGGTCAGGATCGGGGTCCGGAGCGGCACCGCCGTCCTCGGGAGTGATCGGATTCGCCCGATCGAACACGTAGTCCACCAGCGCCGTATAGGCCGCAGGTTTCGACCCCGCGTTCGCCGCGAACGGCCCCACCGAACCCACCGTCAACGCCTGCGAGAACGTCCCGATCACCTGCGGTGCGCCACCATCAACGGCCACCGTCATCGTCCAAGCGTTCCCGGCCCGGCTCACCCCGACCACCACCGAGTCCGCCGGCTGCACCGACAACACCGTGTTGAACCGTGTCTTCGACGTCCCATTCGTTGTCGAGGCAGCGAAAGCCCGGACCACCCCACCACTGGAGAAGACATCGAACCGCAACCAGTTCGACGCATCCTGCTCCACGATCAGGCCTTGATCCTGGTTCGTCGCCGACGGCACCGAATCAAACCCCGCGTCCACCGCGAAGTCAGAATTCGACACCGCCTGCATCACACGCAGCGACCGATTCACACCCCACGCATCGTGAGACTCCCCCGCCCCCACAGACAACGCCAGGT
>NZ_JAGSHT010000011.1 GCF_019947135.1 Occultella gossypii
GGTGAGTAGTCCGGCACCGATGGCCAGGTTGGTCAGGCCGTTAGCTCCGGTGTCCGGCAGCTGTGCACCCGGGTCGTCCGGGGGCAGCAGCGGTGCGCAGGCGTCGCCGGTGAGGTCGGTGGAGTTGTGGTCGGCAACTGCCACGTTCAGCAGTCCCGCATCATCTCCGGTTGCCCCATCGGGTCCGCATTCCAGCGACTCGGCCGTGACCACGTCACCATCCAGGGTCCCGGTGACCGTGACCCGGTAGACGTGCACCTCGCCGGCGTCGATCCCGACGTCGGTGGCGATCACGTTCTCGCGGCTCTCGGCCTCACCCTGACCGGTCCAGGTCTCGAGTGCACTGACACCCTCCGGGGTCTGGGTGACCTCGGCGGTGTCGACCTCGATGCCTTCGCCGTAGCGAAGCTGGTCGGACAGGTCGTACGACCCGGTCACCCCGCCGGTGTTCGTGACCTCGATCTGGTACGTGATCGAGTACGACTCACCATCCTGAGTGGGGCCTTCGACGATCGTCTTGTCGATCGCGATCCTCGGCGGCACCACACATGCCTCCGCGTCAGCGGTCAGGTCGTTGTGACCCAGACCGGCCGTGTTCGCCAGACCCTGGTTCTCGTCCGAACCAGGTACCGGGCAAGCCAGCACCTCATCGGTGAGCTCCTCCGGGACCATCGCGACCACCACCTGCACCTGATAGGTGTGCGTGGCGCCGCCGGCCAGAGCGACATCCGCGGCGATCACGTTCTCCGGCGCACCTTCAGCGCCCTGACCGGTCCAGGAATCGGAAGCCGTCACCCCGTCGGGAGTGGAGCTGACCGCGGAGGAGGCGATCTGGGCCTCCGCAGCGAACCGGAGCCGGTCGGTGACGTCGTAGACACCCTCGAGCTCACCGGTGTTGGTGACCTCGATCTCGTAGGTGACCGTCCAGGTCCCATCACCGTTGCCGACCGGGGAACCGTCGGTCACCGTCTTGGTGATCTCGAACTCCGGCGGACCGGCGCACGCGTCATCCTCCTCAACGGACCCGACCTCATCGACCACCGTGGAGACGTTGTTGAACGCACGATCCGTGGAATCCACGGCACCGTCCTCGGCCGTGCCACAGGTGGCCGGGTCGACACCGTCGACCGGGTCAGCCAACTGCAACGGGACGTCGGCGATCACGGTCAGCACGTACTGCTGCGGTGCGTACCCGTCATCATCGGTGCCCAGAATCGTGACGCCGGTCGCCACGGTCAGATTGTCCTGTCCGTCCCAGACCGGGTCGGCCGGGGTGACGCCGTCGGGGACCGAGGTCACCTCGGTGGAGGCCACCGTGATGCCCTCACCGAAGTGCAGTTCGTCGGCCAGGTCATACGCGACCGCCTCGACGCCCTTGTTCGTGACCTCGACGCCGTAGACGACCTCCCACTGACCATCACCGATCGGCGTGGCCGAGATCAGCGACTTGTCATGCGTGACCTCACCCACCTCACGGCACTCATCATCGAAGTCGACGTACCCGTTGAACGACGTGTTCGCATCGTTATACAGACCCGACTCCTCACCCTCGGCCACGGCACCACCGGCACCACAAGCAGACGGATCAGGATCAGTGACCTCGGCCGGCAGCTCCACCGTGTACCTCACGGTGACCGTGTAGGTGTCGACCTGACCACCGGCGATCGGAACATCGGAAACGATCAACGCATCACTCGTGCCGTCATAGGCCGCGTTGACCTCCACCCCGCCAGGAGTCACGTTCGCGGCGACCACCGAACCCTCGACGATCGAGATGCCCTCACCGAACCGCAACCGGTCCTCAAGGTCATAATCGGTAGCCGTGGTCGTGGTGTTGGTGACCGTCAGGCCGTAGGAGATCTCGTACTCACCCGGATTGGTCACCGGGTCCACCACGTGCGGCTCCACCGTGACCGTCTTGTCGAGGGTCACCAACGGCAGATCACCACACTCGGTATCAACCAGATCCTCATGATTGACCGGATCCATCGTGGCCACGTTGAACAACCCCGTGGTCGGATCGCCCGGCTGCTGGTCCGGGGTGCACGTGAGCGCCTCGGGCGTGGGCGTGGCCTCACCGGTGACCGCGTCAACGGTCAGTGCGACGGTGACCCGGATCAGATACACGTGCTCGGTGCCGTTCTCGATCGTGGACTGCGCATCGATCGGCTGGTCCACGATGATGACCCGCAAGTCGTCGACCCCGTCCCAGTCCGGGTTCAACGCCGCACCATCAGGACCGGAGACCACCTCGGTGTCGACCACCTCGATGCCCTCGCCATACCCGGTCAGATCATCGGTGAGCCCATAGGCACCATCGATCGCACCCGTGTTCTCCGCGACCAGCTCGTACTCGACCACCCAGGTGCCATCATCATCCGGACTCTCCGTCGGACCAGACACCGTCCGCTTATCGAACTCGTAATCGATATTCGAGTACCCGAAGTCGATCGTGTGGTCATTCTCACCCGGACCACCCGTAGTGATCGCCGCAAACGGGAACGAACCCGCCTCGGTCTCTTCCACCAGGCCGTCAGAGTCGTTGCGATCGGCATCCACCGAGTTCACGTCACCGGTGTCCGCGACCGTCGGGTACCAGTTCTCCAACACCCCACCAGCCGCATAATCAGCCGGGTTGTCCACACCCACCACATAGTCAGTGTTCGTCTGCAACGCGTACGCCGCATCGTTCGAGGAGAAGTAGTACTCACCCGACGCGCTCGTGATCGTGGTGCTCACCAGCGTGCGGTTGCCGTCACCGTCCACCTCGTACAGGTTGACGGTGGCGCCCGCCACCGGCGGCTCGTCCGGATCCTGGATGCCGTCGTTGTCGATATCGAACCAGACGTAGTTCCCGATCTCGATCGGCGCGGCCGAAGCCAGGACCGAGGCCGTGCCCAGGCCATTGCCCTTGGTCGTCACCTGCGAGCCCAGGGTGCTCCTGATCAGCGCCCCGCTCGGGTCGAAGCCGGCTCCGGTGTCCTGGTAGAGGCGTCGGGTGCCTTCCTGCAGCCCCGCGTTGGCCACGTGCACGCCGGTGGTCATGATCCCGTCAGGCCGGCTCGGCATGACCACCACGGACCCGGTGGACTCGTTGTCCTGGTTCAGCGGGGTGTATCCGGTGTCGAAGTAGCGCAGTCCGCCCGGTCCTTGATCGCCCTGCTGCGCACCGTTTCCGAGGACGCCGCTGTGGAGGCCGTTGTTCTCGAGTGTGAACGTTCCGTCACCGTTCGGGGCGGCGATGAAGACATCACCTTCGGAGCGCACGTGCGACACCTGGAGACTATTGCCGTCGGTGGGGTCACCGGAGAGCAGCGTCAAGTTGCCGAACTGATCACCGACCAGATCACGGATCGCGAGGATGAGGTCTCCGTGCAGCACCTGCACGCTCGCCACAACCGGCTGCGGGTAGCGCACCACGGCGTTGCCCTCAGGCCCGAGCTCGATCGGAAAGTGACCGAGTTCGGTCGCCCACGGAACGAATGTCGGGGAGAAACCACCGCGTTCGAAGTCCAACGGGAAGTCCAGGACCTCGGTCAGGTCGCCGGGCGCCTCCGCGCTGAACGAGTACACGTAGCCGTGGAGGTCCGGGATGTCCTGGCTCATCTCCGCGGTGTTCGTTGCGGTCAGGTACATCGTCCCGGTGAGCGCATCCACGCTCACCCCGAAGGGGCGGATGTCCGAATCGTCCGGGAAGTACGCGTCGAGCTCGAACTCCTCGACCGCCACCGGTGCTCCAGATGGGTTTCCGCCGGTGTCGATCCTGATGAGGGAGCGGTTGTGGAGGTTCACTGCGAAGAGGTACCGCTCGTCCGGGCTCATCGAGATCAGGCCGAGACCCGCGCGACCCACGTCGTCCCAAGCCTGCGCATCACGGTCCCAGTCATAGGCCGGGTTCTCGGCGGTCGTGTTCGGTCGGAAGCCGTTCGGGTCGGTGGGGTCCGCGGTGATGTCCGGTCCGCCGAGGTTGATGCCCCAGTCGGCGACGTTGACGTAGACGTCGGCCGAAGCTGTCGGCGCCGACCAGTCCGCCCCGTCGGGCGTCACGCGATAGATGGCACCGATCCCACCCGGGCCGAAACCGATGTGCCGGCGCAGGTACGCCGCCGCGAACGCGGTCGGAGTGTCGCCCATGTCCTCGGCGCGCAGCACTGCCGAGCCGTTCGTCGCGCCGACCTGGCTGAACGGCACGACGCCGGTCTGGGGCACGGGAGCCGCACCTGCGCCACTGGCACTCTGCGCGTCCCAGAAGATCACGCCGGACCCGGGCTCGCCGGCGCTCTCGCCGTCCGAGACCCCGAACTGAAGGATGGGAATGTAGACCCGCGGGTTGTTCTCGACGAACGCGGTGGGCACCTGGAACGAGAAGTCCACCTCCGCCGTCGGCACCCCGTCGACGAACTGGACGGTGGTTCCGTTCGCGCCCGCACCACCGGTTCCGACGACCGAGTCACGCCACTGCGCCCACGCTGGTGTGTCCGGCACGTTGGCCTCGACGCGCCACTGCGTCGCATCGGAGGTGACCGGCAGCGTGTAGGCCCCATCCGCGCCAGTGACGACCGGGCCGGCCACGGCTCCATCGGAGTCGTAGGCGGACACTTCGATGCCAGGGAGTCCGTCCTCGAAGGAGTCGAAGACGCCGTTGGCGTCGTAGTCCTGCCAGATCGTGCCCGTGATCGGGTCACCCTCGGCGGCCTGGGCCGCCAGAGGCAGCCCGAACGCCGTCAGCGAGGTACCCACGAGACCCACCAGTCCCAGCAGGGCGCTTCCTCGCCTCACCCCACCCCGGCGACGTCGCCCCCGGCTTCCTGGCCCTCGGCCACGAACTCCTTGCTCAGAACTCACCTGATGGTCCTCCCCGAAAACCCGGCCGGCCCGTTGCCGACGGTGGAACGTCACGGCACGCCCCGATAGCAACGGCAGGGCTCACCACCTGCCCAGCATTCGGGAGTAGGCGTTCCACCCACCAGACCGATGCGCGGTGAAGCGGGGGCGAAACCAGGGTGAAGCCGGGGTGAGACCACCGGCCGTTCTGCGGACGTTTGACGTGCTTCGGCCGCCGAGCCTCGCCCCGTCCTGGTCTCCGGCTGCGCGGGCAATCGACACGGGCTGTCCCGACCTCGCCCTGAACCGAGAGCGCCCCCCGGCCCCCACGTGAGTGGGGATCGGGGGGGCGTGACCGGCCAGGGTCCGGACGGGCCGGTCGGATTCCTCAGTGGGTTCGTGCGCGGTGACGGGTGACCGCCACGAGCAGTGCTCCGCCGAGGATGGTGAGTAGTCCGGCACCGATGGCCAGGTTGGTCAGGCCGTTAGCTCCGGTGTCCGGCAGCTGTGCACCCGGGTCGTCCGGGGGCAGCAGCGGTGCGCAGGCGTCGCCGGTGAGGTCGGTGGAGTTGTGGTCGGCAACTGCCACGTTCAGCAGTCCCGCATCATCTCCGGTTGCCCCATCGGGTCCGCATTCCAGCGACTCGGCCGTGACCACGTCACCATCCAGGGTCCCGGTGACCGTGACCCGGTAGACGTGCACCTCGCCGGCGTCGATCCCGACGTCGGTGGCGATCACGTTCTCGCGGCTCTCGGCCTCACCCTGACCGGTCCAGGTCTCGAGTGCACTGACACCCTCCGGGGTCTGGGTGACCTCGGCGGTGTCGACCTCGATGCCTTCGCCGTAGCGAAGCTGGTCGGACAGGTCGTACGACCCGGTCACCCCGCCGGTGTTCGTGACCTCGATCTGGTACGTGATCGAGTACGACTCACCATCCTGAGTGGGGCCTTCGACGATCGTCTTGTCGATCGCGATCCTCGGCGGCACCACACATGCCTCCGCGTCAGCGGTCAGGTCGTTGTGACCCAGACCGGCCGTGTTCGCCAGACCCTGGTTCTCGTCCGAACCAGGTACCGGGCAAGCCAGCACCTCATCGGTGAGCTCCTCCGGGACCATCGCGACCACCACCTGCACCTGATAGGTGTGCGTGGCGCCGCCGGCCAGAGCGACATCCGCGGCGATCACGTTCTCCGGCGCACCTTCAGCGCCCTGACCGGTCCAGGAATCGGAAGCCGTCACCCCGTCGGGAGTGGAGCTGACCGCGGAGGAGGCGATCTGGGCCTCCGCAGCGAACCGGAGCCGGTCGGTGACGTCGTAGACACCCTCGAGCTCACCGGTGTTGGTGACCTCGATCTCGTAGGTGACCGTCCAGGTCCCATCACCGTTGCCGACCGGGGAACCGTCGGTCACCGTCTTGGTGATCTCGAACTCCGGCGGACCGGCGCACGCGTCATCCTCCTCAACGGACCCGACCTCATCGACCACCGTGGAGACGTTGTTGAACGCACGATCCGTGGAATCCACGGCACCGTCCTCGGCCGTGCCACAGGTGGCCGGGTCGACACCGTCGACCGGGTCAGCCAACTGCAACGGGACGTCGGCGATCACGGTCAGCACGTACTGCTGCGGTGCGTACCCGTCATCATCGGTGCCCAGAATCGTGACGCCGGTCGCCACGGTCAGATTGTCCTGTCCGTCCCAGACCGGGTCGGCCGGGGTGACGCCGTCGGGGACCGAGGTCACCTCGGTGGAGGCCACCGTGATGCCCTCACCGAAGTGCAGTTCGTCGGCCAGGTCATACGCGACCGCCTCGACGCCCTTGTTCGTGACCTCGACGCCGTAGACGACCTCCCACTGACCATCACCGATCGGCGTGGCCGAGATCAGCGACTTGTCATGCGTGACCTCACCCACCTCACGGCACTCATCATCGAAGTCGACGTACCCGTTGAACGACGTGTTCGCATCGTTATACAGACCCGACTCCTCACCCTCGGCCACGGCACCACCGGCACCACAAGCAGACGGATCAGGATCAGTGACCTCGGCCGGCAGCTCCACCGTGTACCTCACGGTGACCGTGTAGGTGTCGACCTGACCACCGGCGATCGGAACATCGGAAACGATCAACGCATCACTCGTGCCGTCATAGGCCGCGTTGACCTCCACCCCGCCAGGAGTCACGTTCGCGGCGACCACCGAACCCTCGACGATCGAGATGCCCTCACCGAACCGCAACCGGTCCTCAAGGTCATAATCGGTAGCCGTGGTCGTGGTGTTGGTGACCGTCAGGCCGTAGGAGATCTCGTACTCACCCGGATTGGTCACCGGGTCCACCACGTGCGGCTCCACCGTGACCGTCTTGTCGAGGGTCACCAACGGCAGATCACCACACTCGGTATCAACCAGATCCTCATGATTGACCGGATCCATCGTGGCCACGTTGAACAACCCCGTGGTCGGATCGCCCGGCTGCTGGTCCGGGGTGCACGTGAGCGCCTCGGGCGTGGGCGTGGCCTCACCGGTGACCGCGTCAACGGTCAGTGCGACGGTGACCCGGATCAGATACACGTGCTCGGTGCCGTTCTCGATCGTGGACTGCGCATCGATCGGCTGGTCCACGATGATGACCCGCAAGTCGTCGACCCCGTCCCAGTCCGGGTTCAACGCCGCACCATCAGGACCGGAGACCACCTCGGTGTCGACCACCTCGATGCCCTCGCCATACCCGGTCAGATCATCGGTGAGCCCATAGGCACCATCGATCGCACCCGTGTTCTCGGCCACCAGCTCGTACTCGACCACCCAGGTGCCGTCGTCATCCGGACTCTCCGTCGGACCAGACACCGTCCGCTTGTCGAACTCGTAGTCGATGTTCGCATACCCGAAGTCGATCGTGTGGTCATTCTCCCCCGGACCACCCGTAGTGATCGCCGCAAACGGGAACGAACCCGCCTCCGACTCCTCGACCAGACCATCGGAATCGTTGCGATCCGCGTCCACCGAATTGGCATTACCGGTATCCGGAACCGTCGGATACCAGTTCTCCAACACCCCGCCAGCGGCATAGTCGGCCGGGTTGTCCACACCTACGACATAGCTGGTGTTCGTCTTCAGGGCATACGCCGCATCGTTGGAGGAGAAGTAGTACTCACCCGACGCGTTCGTGGTGGTGGTGCTCACCAACGTGCGCACACCCGCATCATCGACCTCATACAGGTTCACCGTCGCACCCTCAACAGGCAGCTCGTCCGGGTCCTGCACACCATCGTTGTCGTTGTCGAACCAGACGTAGTTCCCGATCTCGATCGGCGCCGCCGACGCGGCGATCGACATCGAACCCAAGCCGTTGCCCTTGCTCGTCACCATCGGCGTGGGTGGGACGGTCAGGGGACTCTCGTTCTGGATCACGATCGCGCCCCGCGGCAGTACATTCTCGCCGCTGGCCTGATAGAGGCGCCGAACCCCCACCTGGAACGACCCGTTCGCGGCGTGTACCGCGGTGGTCAGCACGCCATCATCCCGGCTCGGAATGGTCACGATCGACCCGAGCGCCTGGCCGTTGTAGACGTACCCGTTGGCGTCCTGCGCCCAAGAGTCGTCGAAGTACTTGTAGCCACCGGGGCCGAACTGATTGGCCGCCACGCCGGCACCGATGACGCCATCGACCACGCCGTCGTTCTCCAAGGTGAAGGTGCCGTCGTCATTGCCGTCGGCCAGGTAGACGTCGCCGTACGAGCGAACGCTGATGACGGTCGTGTTGTCGACCGGGCTCGTCGGGTCGGGGCCAAGCGGGGTGTTGGAGCCGACCAGGTCACCCCAGTAGTCGCGGACTCCGAGCACCAGCTGACCGTGAAGGATCCTTGCATCCGCGAGGAGCGGCATCGGCCAGTTGTTGATTTGGCCCGTGGCGTCGATGACAAAGTCCTCGACTCCACGCACCCACGGACGCCAACTGACGTCTTGGGGATTGAGAACCGGTCCTGCGGGTGTGACGACCCGCGACTCGCGTTCGTAGTCCATGGGAAAGCTGAGCACGGGTTCGAGGTTCGAGGGGTCGTCCGGAGTGAAGCGATAGACGTACCCGACCAGATCGGCGGAGTCCTGCGTGGATTCGGCCGTGTTGGTGACGGTGAGGTACATATACCCCGTGACCGGGTCCGAGGAGACACCGAACGGGCGCATATCCCCGGTGAAGCCTAGGTCGAACTCCTCGACATTCTGTACCGATGTCGCGGGAGTTCCGGTCGTGATCCGCACCAACGACCTGTTGTACAGGTTGACCACGAACATCTGCGTCTCGTCGGGCGAGAATGTCATCGTTCCGAGGCCGGTGCGACCGACCCGGTCGAATGCCTGCGCGTCCCGCTCCCAGTCGTAGGCCGGATTCTCCGCGGTGACGGCCGGACGCAGACCCAACGGGTCACCGGCGCCCGCTCCGTCCGTCGAATCACTGCCAACATCGATGCCCCAGTCGGTGAGGTCAACGAAGACCTCGGCCGATCCGGTCGGTGCTGCCATACTGTCGCCGTCGGGGGTGATCCGATAGATGGCGCCGATACCGCCCGGTCCCAGGCCCGCGTGGCGGCGCACGTAGGCTGCAGTGAACATCTGGCCGAGTCCGCCTGGTTCGGTGGCTCGCTGCCACGCCGAGCCGTTCGTCGCACCCATCTCACGGAACGGCACCCGCACGGTTGTGGGCACCGTCTCAAGCGCCGCCGCGCTCATCGCGTCATACAGGATCGCTTCGCCACCGATGAGGTCTCCTTCGACGCCATCCGACGCCCCGAGTCGGTATTCGGGGAGATACACGTAGGGGTTGTTCTCCACGTAGGCGCTGGGCACCTGGAAGGAGAAGTCCACACCTGCGGCACCTGTGCCGTCGGCCACGTCGACGAACTGCACAGTCGTTCCGTTGGTCGTGTCGCCGGCTGCACCGACCACGGAGTCGCGCCACTGCGCCCACTGCGCGGTGTCCGGCACATTCGCCTCGACCCGCCACCGCCCAGCGCCCGAACTGACAGGCAGCGAGTAGGCGCCGTCCACGTCCGTGACCACGGGCCCCGCCACGGCGCCGTCGGCGTCGTAGCCGTAGACCTCGATGCCGGCCAGGCCATCCTCATAGGTGTCGAAGACGCCGTTGGCGTCGTAGTCCTGCCAGATGGTGCCGGTGATCGGGTCACCCTCGGCGGCCTGGGCCGCCAGGGGAATCCCGAACGCGGTCAGCGATGTGCCGACCAATCCGGCCAGCCCGAGCAGAGCGCTGCCCCGACGCAATCCGCCCCGACGGGCGTGCCCCCTACGTCCTGGCCCACGGCCATCAACGACTTGCCTTGCTCTCACGCGTGATCCTCCCCAACGTTCGTCGACCTCATGCCGACAACTCAAGCTGCAGATGGCCCTCTATATAAGGCAGGGCTCTCCGCCAGCCACCCTTCCGAGCCCGCGCGACACCCGGCTAGAGGGAGACACGGTGAAGCGAGGATGAGCCCGGGATGAAGCCAGGGTGAAGTGGGCGAACCTCCCGCTCGACGGTGACCCAGCCCGAGACCCTGCGCGCCGCCCGCATTCGGGCGCATCCCCACCGGAAGGCAGAACAGGTGTCGCCCCGGCCCCGGTAGGGACGCGGTGCGACACCTGTTCGGCTTACGCGTTGCGTCAGACGGCGTGCCCGACGCCGCCCGAGACTGTGCTCAGGTCGCGTTCGAGACCGTATCCTCCCGACGACGGTTCACACCGAGCAGGATTACCCCGAGCGCCACCAACAAGCCGGCCGCGCCGACGCCGGCGAGCGCCTGGGTTCCGGTTGACGGCAGGTCCTCGTTGCCGCCGCCTGCCGCTCCGTCGTTCGGCTCGCCGGGCGCTGGGTCCACACCCGGATCAGCGGGAGGCCCGTCCAGCTCCACGGTGACACTCGCCTCGGCGACGACGTCCGTGCCCTGCACCGTCGCGGCGTGCGCGGCGGCCGTGTTCGTCACCGCGCCGGTTGCCGCCACGTCTGCAAGAACCACATAGGACGCCGTGGCCGTGACGCTCTCGCCGGGCGTGAGCACGCCGACCGCGGCGGGCCACTGGTACTGGATCGTGGTCAGTCCCACCAAGGGATCGGAGATGCTCGCGCCGGTCAGCGTCACGTTCCCGGTGTTCGTCAGGACGAACGTGTAGGCGAGCGTGTCCCCCACCGCGGCGCGGGTGACGTCGGCGGTCTTCGTGAACTCGATCGCGGCCTGCTCGGGGATGGTGAGCACGTCCTGCGCGGCGGCGGATGCCGGGCCCTGGACTGACTGGCCGGTCGCGGAAACGGTGTTCACCACCTCGCCCCTGTCAACCTCGGCCTGCGCAACCACGTACTGGGCAAGCGCAGTGGCGACCTCCCCCGGTGCGAGGACTCCCGGCTCGCCGGGCC
Source organism: Occultella gossypii (assembly GCF_019947135.1). Classification (GTDB taxonomy): domain Bacteria; phylum Actinomycetota; class Actinomycetes; order Actinomycetales; family Beutenbergiaceae; genus Occultella; species Occultella gossypii. The sequence continues at coordinate 11,232 of NZ_JAGSHT010000011.1, forward strand.
ACGTCACGACCGGTGTCGAGACGCCGGCGAGGTGATCGGTGACGCCCACCCCGGTCAGCGTCAGATTCCCGGTGTTCTCCACCTCGAACAGGTAGTCGATCTCCGCTCCGGCCGCTGCGACGTCGCCCGCATGGGTCTTGCGCACCTCGAGGGCGGGGGTGCCCACCACCGGAACCGTCACCTCTGCCTCGCCCGCAACGTCCCCACCGCGCACGGCGGTCGCCGTGGACGTGGCCACGTTCCTCACGCCGCCGTTCTCGACGTCGAGCTGGGTGACCGCGTACGTGGCCGTGGCCAACACCTGCTCGCCGGGCGCGAGCTCACCGGCGGTACCTGGCCACTGGTAGTCCAGGGCCGGCAACCCTTCCAGCTCGTCGGCGACATCGACGTCTTGGAGCGTGACGTTGCCGGAGTTGGTCACCTGGATCACGAAGGTCACCTCATCACCAGCGGCCGCGGCCGGTTCCCCTGCGGCGCTCTTGGCGACTACCAACGCCGGGAGCGCCGCGAGGGCGAGGTCCGCGCCGTCGGTCACGGACACGGTCACGTCGTCCTGGCCGGAGCCCGACGCAGTGGCCGTGTTGGTGATGGTTCCGGCGTCCACATCGGCCTGGGTCAGCTCGTACTCAGCCGTCGCGACCACCGAGCTTCCCGCAGGGAGCACGCCCTCGTCTCCAGCCCACCCGTACGCGATCTGGCCGAGACCGGGCATCGGGTCATCGATGGCCATCTCGGCCAGGTCGGCGGTGCCGCTGTTGGAGATGGTGAACAGGAACGTCACGATCTCTCCGGCTCGAGGCTCTCCGTCGAAGACCACGGCCTTGTCGAGCGTGATGGCAGCCAGGTCGTCGACGTCGGTGGCGGAGTTGGTCAGCGTAGTTCCGGGGAACGCCGGGTCCGGTGCGGTAGCGGTCACCACGTTGGTCATCTGCGCCGACGCGTCAGCCGGCGCCTGCACCACAACCTCAAGGGAGACGGTCGCCGCGGCCGGCAGGCTCGCAATGGTCCAGGTCACGACGCCGTCGGTGGCGCTGCCGCCTTCCGTCGCGGACACGAACGTCGCACCGGCAGGCAGCGGATCGGTCACCGTCACGTCGGTCAGCGTCTCCCCCACGAGCGGGTTGGAGACGGCGATCGTGTAGGTGGTCGTCTCGCCCGCCGCAACGACACCGACGCCGTCGGTTTTGGTCAGGCCGGGCACGGTGTAGGCCGATGCGGGCGTGACACAGGAGCTGGCCTCGTTGTTGGCCAGCTCAGGATCGGCGTACGTACCGGTGACTGCGGCCGTCAGGCAGATCTCGGTCTCCACGGTCGGCACCAGGTCGAGGTTCAGCGTGAGGGTCTGATCCACACTGAGACCCGCCGTCACCACGCAGTCCAGGTCCACCGGACCTTCGATGGGAGCAACACCCGGCACTGTGCAGGTCGAGTCGGTGGTGGTGGGCAGGGACTGCAGCGTGACGCCCGCAGGGATGGTGATCGCGACGCGAGCGGGAGCCTCTGGCGATCCGGCCAGGTTGGTCGCGGTGACCGTGACCGAGCGCGGGCGGTCCTGCTGCCAGTCCGCCAGCGGGTCGACGGTCACGGCCAGATCGGCTTCGGCGATCAGTGCGCAGACCGCCGCCGGCTCGGTGACCGGCGTGGTTGCCGAACCCACGGCCACCGAGTTGCAGGCAAGGTCGCCTGCGGTCGCTGCGCTCACGATCCGGGCCGTGTAGGTGAACGAGACCACCTCACCGACGTCGATGGTGCCGGCATCGGCACGGATCGAGACGGCGTCGGGCGCCGCCGTGCCCCAGGTGTTGTCACACCCGGCGGGACCGCCCGGGTAGACCTCCTCGCGGCACGGGTTCGTCGATGGGGAGAAGGTCAACGCAACGTCACCCGTGGCGTCGGGCGCGGCCGCCAGCGCCTCATCCAGCGTGGAGCCTCGCGGCACGGTCGCGGTCGATGCGCTCGTGCCGAAGTCGCCCTGGTGGGGCAGCACGTCGTAGGCGACGACGTTGCTCAGCGGTGAGTTCCCGCCGTTGGCGACCGTGACCCGGTAGGTGATGTCCGTGGCGTCCGGGTCCACCTGCACCGGGGTGCTGGAGTCGGAGATCCAGTCACAGCCATCCGCCGCGCCCGCGTCCGGCAGGCAGATCTCCTTCACCACGTTCAACGCCGACGTGGCACCGTTGACGGTGTCGGCGTAGGTGTAGGCGAAGTTCTCCGTGGTCATGCCGTCGCCGTCCAGATCGGCGGCGTCGACGTACCGGTACGCGCCGAACGTCGTGCCCCCGGTCGCACCCCAGATCGCGTCGGTGGGGCCGTAGTTGTGCATCGCGTCACCCATATAGAACAAGGCACGCGCGCTCGCCCCTGCGATGGCGGACGCCGTCGGGCTCGCCACCACGGTGAGCGTGGGCCAGGTCGTGTTCACACCCCACACCGTGCCTGGCGGCCGCGTCGCGACCACGCTCTGCCGTTCGACACCGTCGATCAGGACGGTGCGGTAGGTGAAGGTCGCATCGGTGATCCCCGCAATGGTCGCGGATCCGGGGGTGATAGCCCAGTTCTCCGGCGCCACGAACACGTACTGAGGTTGGTAGTCGACGCCTGGATCCTGGTTGCTGGTGATGGCCGAACCCGTGAAGGTGACGGGGGTGCCGGGCACCGGGTTGCCGCCGCCGGTCACCACGCGGCCCAGTCGCGGGCTGAGGGTAGCTGGACGGTCGATCACGGTGACCGTCTTCCCCGAGGAGCCGAGGTCGAGCGAACTGAGTTCCGGAGTGCCGGGGAACGTCAAGGTCGCCGAGGCGGTGTTGGTACCCGTGTAGCCGCCGTCGGGCGCTTCGTCGGCCGTGCGATAGACGAACCTCGCGTAGAAGTAGTTCACGCGGGATTGGTCGGACTCCATCAGGTTCGGACCCGGAATGGGCGAACTGACCACCGTCGCGCTGGCGATGTGCCGACCTGCCGGGGCGTTGAAGGCGGTCCCAGTCACGGTGCCCGTGCTGCCGTCGTCGAGGGTGTAGGTGATGGTTCCGGCGGCGGTGAGGCGTACGGCGTAGACGTCCAGGCCGTCCAGGTCCAGGGTGTCGTCGACGATGGTCGCGACGGCCGGCACGTTCGAGCGGTTTGCCACTCGGACGTCCCAGTACTCGCCAGAGGTGCCCGTCCACACGATCGGCTCCGCGACCGTACCCATCGTCCGGGTGGAGCTCTTCACGACCTCGCCGTTCCCGAAGGGCTCACAGGCATTGAGGTCATGGGTGGTCGTGGTGGCGGCGGTGCCGGTAGCGCCACTGAGGTAGACCGCGTCCACGGCCAGTGCCGAGGTGACCTGGATGACGCACTGGCCCGGATCGGGCACCATCGATTCGGGGAACTGCACGGTCACGTTGCGGACAACACTGCCAGAGCCGGTGACGGCACCCCAGCCCGTGGCTGCGTCCCGACCCGTGGCGGACCACGTCACCATATTCGATGAGGCGTCGTAGGTCCCACCGTGGGTGGCGGAGACGAACTGTGCTCCGGTGGGCAGCGTGTTGGTCGCCGAGTAGGACTCCGCGCACTCCACCATCGGCTCACCATGACCGGCGGTGCTGCGCTCCCAGAGGCAACCCGAGGCCATCACCAGTCGGTAGGTGTAGTCCACTCCGGCACGCGCGGGTTCCGTCCCGAGGAATGCCACAGCCGGCTCGGGTGTGTCGATGTGCCAGGTGATGGAGTCGGTGGCGCTCGTCGGTTCGATTCCGCTGGCTGCGATCGTGGTGGTGGCTGCGACCTCGAAGCCTTCGGGGAAGAACGACTGCGGCGAGGGGCCCACAGGCCGCGATTGGTAGCGGTAGAGCATCTGGAACGAGCCGGACGCGCCGGCTGCGATCGTGCCCATGTTCACCGTGTACCCGGTGGCAGCGTTGCCCACGATGGTCGCTCCGGCCGGAAGTGACTGGCCGTCGAGGGTGGCGAACCGGTAGGCGCCGTAGTAGGGGTCCACTGGCATCGGGGCGATCTGGATCGTGGTCCCGATGCACTCCGCCGGCCCACACGCGTAGCCGACCGCAAGGCCAACCTGGCTGTTCAGACCTTGGCGGCTATCGAGCGTTCCACGCAGCTGATCGACCGGCGTCGCCGTGTTCGGCTGCACCCAGGTGACAGTCGTGGTGAGGTCTCCGGGTGCCGCGCCGGCCGGCGCCGCCAACCCGATCGCCACCAAGGCCACTCCTATCAGGGCCGCGACCGCTGCCGTGAATCGTGATGTGCCGCGTGCGCGTCTGCCGAGGTGCATGCCTGCCGGTCCCCCTTGAGGAGTATCCAGATGTGGTGGTGAGTTGCGATCGCACTATGGCAGGAGCAAACCGGGGGAGACAACCGACTCAATACTGCGCGTTCCGAGCTGGACTCGCGACCTTCGGACCTCCTGATTCGGCCGCAGCGGAGTGAATGCACTCGTTCGGTTGCCACCGTCACAAGGGCGGCGGAACTCGACAGCAGCTGAGGGCTCAGGCCCGCAATTCACACCGATTCCCGGTAATTCGCGGCCACAAGGCGGCCGACGCGATGGTCGGCTTCCGGCAGGCACCCAGGCGCTGCTGCGATGAATCTGCCAAGCGAGCGTCGGATCTGGAGCGGTGCCGGATCCCACCTCTGGTCGCGAGAAATCGGCGCGAGCGCATCAGGGTGAAATGAGGGTGAAGTGAGGGTGATACCGCGTTGACGCTCTCTGTGAATCCGGCACTTTCTCGCGGATCCTTGGGTGCCGGGCCTTCCGGATCGCCACGGACCGCTCCCTAGACTCGGCGACCATGAGCAGTGCAGGGGGGATCCGCCGTTGGCGCGCCGTCGTCTCCGCGGCAGCGATCGTCACTGTCCTGGTGGCCGGCTGCGGCAGCAGCCCGAGTTCGGAACCCACCGCAGAGCCGAACGACCTCGTGCACGTCCCGGGCGACGCCGCCACGATCTCGGCGGCGATGGATCTGGTGGCCCCCGGCGGCCTGGTGCTGGTCGAACCCGGGACGTATGCCGAGGAGGTCACCGTCGACGTCGAGGACGTCACCCTGCGTGGCACCGACCGCAACACCGTGGTGATCGACGGTGGCGGCACCCGCTCCTTCGGGGTCTTCGCCTCGGCCGACGGCGTCCGGATCGAGAACCTCACCGTGCACTCGACCCTGTTCTACGGCGTCCTGGTCACCGGCCTGCATGACGAGAACGGTCCTCTCGCCCACGGCGGCCCTGGCTACACCGAACTCGACCCGTCCCGGTTCCCGCCGGTGCAGCGCTTCGCGATCGACCACGTGACGTCCTACAACAACGGCTTGTACGGCATCTACGCGTTCAACGCCCAGCACGGCACGATCACGAACTCCTACGCGTCCGGCTCCGCAGACTCCGGTTTCTACGTGGGCCAGTGCGAGCAGTGCGACATCCTCGTGGCCGGCAACGTGGCCGAGCGCAACGCCATCGGGTTCGAGAACGCCAACGCCTCCGACTCGGTCACGATCGCCGGTAACCGGTTCTCCCACAACCGCATCGGGATGACGCTGATCTCGAACTATCAGGAGGCGTTCACCCCCCAACGCGACAACCTCGTGGTCGGCAACCTCGTCAGCGACAACACCAGCGCGGACTCCCCCGCCCACGCCCTTGGCGGCTTCGGCGTGGGCCTGGCGATCAACGGCGGCCAGGGGAACCGGGTGGTCGCGAACCGGATCGAGGGCAATCCCGTGGTCGGCGTCCAGTTGAGCAACGCCGAGGACCTCCCGGCGGTCGGCAACCAGATCCTCGACAACATCGTCGGCGCGAACGGGTTCGACCTCGCCGACACCTCCGCGGCCCGCGCCCCGTCGTCCGGGAACTGCTTCGACGGCACAGCCGCGACGACGGCGCTCCCGGCCTCGCTGCTCCGGGTCACCTGCCCGGGTGGCAACGCGGGCGAGATCGCCGACGGCGGAGCCTGGCCGCGCGTGGACGTTCCGGTCGGCATGAGCTTCCTCCAGGTGCCGGCGCCACCGGCGCAGCCGTCGCTCCAGCCGGGCGCCGCCGTCGAGGAGATCCCCGGCCCGTTGCCGGCCCAGGTCACCATGCCCGCCGAAGCAGACTTCCCGGTGCCGGAGGCGAGCCTGCTCGCCGATCGCAGCGGGGTCGCCTGATGCACCGGGTTCGCCCGGCGCCACGGGCTGCGCAGGCACAGCCGGGCCCTTGGCTGAGACAGGACGCGCTTGCCGGGAGACGGTCCCGTACGCGAGCGCTGCTGGCGGTTCTGATCGCCACCGTGGTGTTCCTGGCCGGGTGCAGCGGGGATGCCGAGCAGCCGGTTGAGCCCGACGCCACGACGGCCGGCGCGGGTCCGCGCCCGCTGACGTCGGAGGAAGCCGAACGTCTCGCCGTCGCCCGGTTCCGCAACTACGACGACGGCGTCCGCGAGGTCTCGTTCGAGGTCACCGACTCCGGGGTCACCTATGCGGTCGACGCGTGGGTCGACTGGGTGAACCACGTCGGCTACGGCGCCGTCGCGGACGCGGCCGGCTCGGAGTCGCTGCTGCTCGCGTGGACGCCGTCAGGCTTGAGCACCTACCCGTGGACCCCCGGCGAGCCGGCGCCGCTGCCCGCTCCCGGACTCGCCGGTGCGGCAGCGCAGGAGTGGACGAGTTCGGAGCTGGCCCCGGACGCGTCCCGCCTGCACACGCTCCTGGCCCTTGTCGTCGACCTCGGCGCGGACCGCCCGGACAACGCCCTGCTGCTCAGCCAGACCGACGCGCGCTGGCTACGCGTGGACGACGTCGACGGCGTGAGTGTGGACGTGATCGCCGGGCCGACAGCGGACGTCGTCTACGACCCGGCCACCTCCACCGCTGCCGGTGACGGCAGCGACGCCACGGTGCGCTACTGGGTCACCGACGACGGCACCATCCTTCGGCTGGAGGTGCGCCTCGGCGGCGCCGGCGAGTGGACCCCGGTCGAGTTCGGCCCGGCCGCCGACGTCGAGTTCGCGCAGGACTTCCTCGGCGGTGAGGGTGGCTGACACGGAGGGAACCGCGCCCGGCAGGCGGCAGGTGCTGCGCGGCCTGGCCGGGGTCGGCCTCGGCGGCATCGGCGGGATCGGCGCGGGGCTCGTGCTGGGCAGCCGCGGCGCCCGCGGAGCGGAGTCGGGCTCGGCGGAACCCGGCGACACCGGAACTCCCGAAGCGCCCGGTCCGGTGCCCGTGCACGGCGCCACCCAGGCTGGCGTGGACCGCCCCGGGACCCCGCAGCGACACGGTTCGATCGCGGTACTCGATCTCGACGCAGCGACCACCGCCGCCGAGATGCTCGCCCTGTGCGCCGACCTCGGCACCCTCATCACCGCGCTCACGACGGCGACCTCCCCGCCACACCCTGCCCTGCCCGACGGCCCGGGCGACCTCACCATCACCGTCGGGCTGGGCCCGAGACTGGTGCGCCTGCTGGGGCCGGACCTGCCCGGTGCCGAGGATCTGCCGGCCTTCGCCGGCGACACCGAGCTCGACCCCAGCCACAGCGGCGGCGACCTGTTCCTCGCGGCCTACTCCCACGACCCGAACGACGCCGACACCGCCCTGACCGAGGTGAGCGACGCCGTCGGGCACGGGGTCCTGCGCTGGGCGCAGCGAGGCTTCCGCGCGCACGGCACCGGCACCGTGGCGCGCAACCCCCTGGGGTTCCACGACGGCGTCATCGTGCCGCGCGGCGAGGAGGAACTGGCCGAGCACGTGTGGCTGCCGGACGGGCCCGCGGCGGGGGGCACCATCGCGGTGGTTCGGCGGCTGCGGGTGGACACCGCGACGTTCCGCGCCGAGCCCGTGCCCGATCGGGAGCGCGTCATCGGGCGCGAGCACGCCACCGGCGCCCCGCTGTCCGGCGGCGGGCCGATGGACGAGGTGGATCTGCTCGCGAAGACCCCGGAGGGCGAGTTCCGCATCCCGGCGCGGTCGCACGCGCGCGCCGCGCATCCGTCGTTCACCGGGAGCCACCTGATGCTGCGGCGCGGATACGCGTTCGACAACGGCCGCACCCCGGACGGTGTCGCGGACGCCGGGCTGCTGTTCATCTGCTTCCAGCGGGACCTGCGCACGTTCGCCGCGACGCAGCACCGGCTCGACGAGGTCGACGACCTGATGACGTACGTGACGACGACGGCGAGCGCCACGTTCCTGGTGCTGCCGGGCTTCGACGCCGAGCACCCGCTCGGTGCCACCCTGGGCTGAGCTCCCTCAGGCCTGTGGCGGGAGGCCGCTCGGCCTCTTCGTCCCGGACCTCCTCCTCGTCCGAGCGCTCCCCCGGTGATGTTCCACCACGAAGAGCCAGCCCAACAGCACGAGTCCGACGAGCATCATCAGTGCTCCTCGTGCATCCAGGTCGACTGCCTCTGCTGCAGGCTCCAGGCCCACGGTGTTGGCGGCCCAGGCCATCGTCGGCACCCCGGCGATGGCCACGCCGGCGGGCACCACGGCCACGGCGGCAGCGAGCCTTCTTCGCCACCACGTCTGACCCGATCGACTGACCGGACCCCCATTTCGATGAACGGCCGCCGATGGCTCTGGTCTGTGCACTGGCCCCACCCCTGATCGCCCATTCCGTCCGCACGTGCGGCGGCTTCGGGCCCCTAGGATCAGATTGGCGGAATGCACCGATGGTGAACCAGGAGCCACCGCGGTGAAGTCAGGGTGAATCGCGGGTGACCGCCGTGTGTGATGGCCCTCAGTCCGGCAGACGGGTGCGGAAGCAGTCGGCCAGGTAAGGCAGTTCGATATGGTCCCGGCCGGCGAGTTCCGCGTGGCCGGCGAGCAGGTCCCCGACCGCGCCGAGGACGTCCGCCTGCTGCTCCGGGCTCGCGGTGATGAAGTAGCTGCGCGAACGCACCAGGTCCAGGAGTCCGTCCCCCGTCAGCGTCTGCTGCCACGGGATCCGGATGCTCTCGACGGGCCCGAACGGGGCGCCGACGACCGGTGCGAGTTCCTGCTCGTCGCGGTCGTGCAGCCGGGTCAGGATGTCGCCGAACTCGGCCACCCACGCCACCGATTCGTCGCGGGTGTTCCAGACCAGGCCGAGCGTGCCGCCGGGCCGCAGTACTCGCGCGATCTCGGGCACCGCCGTGGCCGGGTCCACCCAGTGCCATGCCTGTGCCACGGTCACCGCGTCCACCGCGTGGTCCGGGAGCGGAATCCGTTCGGCTGTCCCCACGAACGTGGGCACAACGGGCACGTGTGCGTGCAGCTCGCCGAGCATGTTCGGCGACGGGTCCACGGCCACCACCTGCAGACCGCCGCGGTCGACCAGGAGCCGGGTCAGTTTGCCGGTGCCGGCCGCCAGGTCGAGGACCCGCGCCGCGGACTCCGGCACCAGCCAGTCGACGGCGGCCGAAGGGTAAGAGGGTCGGGTCGCCGCGTACACCGCGGCCGCGCGATCGAAGGACCGGGCGTGTTCGGTCATGAAACTGCGGTTTCTCACGGCACCATTGTCCCGCCGAAGCGAGCAGCTCGCGCGCCGTCCACAGGCCCAGGCAGCAGTGTCCGAGGCGCCGCCTAGCGTCGCGCACAGTTGCCACTCCCTACGACAGCGAGGATCGAGATGGACCTCACCGATGCCGAAGCGCTCGGCCGCGAACTCATGGCCGAGCACGGCCTCACCGGCTGGACCTTCGGGTTCGACAACGCCAAGCGCAGGGCGGGTGCGTGCCGCTACGACCGCCGTCGGATCACGATCAGCCGGTACCTGACCGCGCTGCACGAACCCGCACAGGTGCGCGACACCCTGCTGCACGAGATCGCCCACGCGCTGGCGGGCCACGGAGCAGGCCACGGGCCGCGGTGGCGCCGGATCGCCCTCGAGATCGGCTGCACCGCGCAACGCCGGGTGCCGGCCGGCGCCGGCGAGGTTCCCGCACCCTGGGTCGGGACCTGCCCGGCCGGACACGAGCACGCCCGGTTCCGGCGCCCCACCCGTGCGCTGGCGTGCGGACGGTGCTCGGCCAGGTTCTCCACGGCCCACCTGATCGTCTGGCAACGACGGGAGGCGAACGTGCGGCGCTAGTCTGGACGGACCCGAACGGGAGCAGGTGCGCGATGGATGGCTCGGCGCACGCGGTCGTCGCCGCCGCGATGCGGTCCGTCTCGCGCGCGGATTTCCTGCCCCGGGCCCAGCGCCGCAACACCGGCCTGGACCAGCCGCTGCACCTGGCCGACGGTCAGACGTGCTCCCAGCCCACGACGGTGCGGATCATGCTCGAGCTGCTCGCCGTGGAGACGGGCCACCGGGTGCTGGACGTCGGCAGCGGATCCGGTTGGACCACAGCACTCCTTGCCCACCTGGTCGGGTCGACCGGCTACGTCGACGGCGTGGAGCTCCGCCCGCAGCTGGCCGAGTTCGGGCGGGCGAACGTCGCCCGGGCCGGCATCACCCACGCCCAGGTCCATGTGGCGGTCGACGGCGTGCTCGGCTGGCCGTGGCGCGCTCCGTACGACCGGATCCTGGTCTCCGCGGAGGCCCGCGCCGTGCCCCGGGCGCTGGCCGAGCAGCTCGCCGACGGTGGCCGGATGGTCGTTCCCGTCCGGGGCCGGATGACGATCGTCACGATGGCCGACGGCGTCCCTTCCGCCGAGCAGGCGCCCGGCAGCTACCGCTTCGTGCCGCTCATCGAACCCGAGCCCGGGTGATGTTCAGCCACGCTCGGCACCGCGTCGCTACGGTGGGAGCGTGACCGATCGCTTCCAGGTGGTGCCCGCCGCCTACGTCCTGCTCCGCCGTCAGACTCCCACCGCTGAGGAGGTGCTGCTGTCGCTGCGGCGCGGCACCGGCTACATGGACGAGCACTGGGCCCACGCCGCGGCCGGGCACGTCGAGGCCGACGAGTCAGTGCACGCCGCTGCCGTCCGGGAGGCCCGGGAGGAACTCGGCGTCACGATCGCCGAGTCCGACCTCGAACCCCTTTGCGCCATGCACCGCACGCACGGCAACGGCCGCCCGATCGACGAGCGCGTCGACTTCTTCTTCGCGTGCCGGACCTGGTCCGGCGATCCGTCGCTGATGGAGGCGGACAAGGCGGCCGAACTCGCCTGGTTCCCCCTGAACGCCCTGCCTGACCCGGTGGTGCCGCACGAGTTGGCTGTCCTGGACGCCATCCGGGCCGGGACCCTGGCGCCGATCATCACCTTCGGTTTCGCCGGCCGCTGAGTTCCGGCGTCCGGACCATGCGTGGGGGCTACACGTCCTTCGTCTTCACCCGCCCCGCAGGCAGGGGCGGCATCGGCGCTTGCAGATTCGGGAACACCGACTCGTCGTTGACCGCGAGCGCCATTCCCCGCGCTGCCTGCGGGCGGTAGTCCGCCGCCTTGTCGAGTATCACAAGGGCCTTGATCTGGTCCTCGGACCAGTTCGCGGGGAAGAACGACGACGGCTTCGCCCACTTCTTCTTCTTGGGGCTCGCGTCGTAGTACGCGTTCGGCTTGCCGACCCATTGCCGATAGAAGGTGCTGCCGGGCGTCGGATTGCCCAGTGGCTCCACGACACGGGGCCCGGCCGCGATGCTGTGCAGGCCGGTGGGCCGCTCGTCGTTCATCGCACCGAACATCACGTGGCTACGCTTGCGCAGCCACTCGGTGTGGCTGACGACCATCGATTCCATGTAGGTCTCCCACTTGCCGGAATCGGAGTTCTTGGCGCCGTGGGCGTACCTGAGCACCACGCCCAGGGTCGCATCGTCCAGAACGCCCTCGCCCTTGGCCCGCACGCGCCGCACGGCCGCATCGACCGCCGAGTTGCCGGTGGCGCGCTGGATCACGACAGTGGTGGCGGCATTCCCGACCATCCGCTGCAGAGCCGGGGAGATCGACCGCAGGTGAGCCGGTGGTCCCGCGGCTCCGGGATCGAAACGCGTCGTGACGCCCGACGACCGGCTCCGCACGCGGTCCCCAGTGTGCGCCTCTGGCTCGTCTCGAAGACCGCCCTGCCGCATCCAACCACCTTCGTCGCAGGGCCCACGCCCTGAGCCCGACTGCAGGCTAAGGAGGCACGTGCCGGCGACGCGAGTCCGATCGGGCACATCCAGGGGCAGCGTCAGGCGGCCGTCAGTTACGAAACCCGGCCGCGGGCCGCGCTGGTCAGGACGACCAGCAGCCAACCGCCGCCGGCGACGATCACGATCATCGCAACGATCGAGGCGACCGTCAGTCCCGGCGGTCCGGCCACCGCCCAGCCGAGGTCCGGCAGCAGCCACAGCACCAGCCCGACGGCGGGAAGCAGCACCATCTGCCCGACCTTCTCGCGTGTGCGCCACAGTCGGGAGTTGCCGACGAACAGCGCCACGACGATCCAGAGCGGCAGCACGAGCAGGCCCGCCGCGAACACGGCCCCGAACGTGGAGGTGTAGAGCGTCTGTGTGCCGCCCGATCCGCCGTCGGTCTCGATGGTGACGTAGGCCGCGTTACCTGCCACGCCGACGAGCAGGAGCACGACGCCGAGTGCCTGGAGCACCGCCACCAGCACCGGCACCCAGGCCCGGTCCGCCCAACGCACCGGCCGGACCGGGACCACGCCCCCGCCGTCGCTCTGTTCGTCGTACGCGGCGCGCGCGACCGCCTCGGGCGGGCCGAGCTCGGCGAGCACGGCCGCGACGTCGGCGTCGGTCGCGTTCTCCCGCTCGGCCAGGCCCGCGTCGATGTGCTCGCGGACACCGGCCAGCACCTCGGCGCGATCCGCGGGCGCGAGGTCCGCGAGCGCGCGGGTGAGATCGTCGAGGTAGGCCGACACGATCGGATGCTGGGTGCGGTTCATGACGGTTCTCCCTTGTTGAGTGCGGCATCGACCGCGTCGCGGAACGGCCGCCAGGTGGCAGTGAACGAGTCGAGGGCAAGCGCCCCGGCTCCGGTGAGCGCGTAGTAGCGCCGCGGTGGACCGCTGGTCGACTCCTGCCAGGTGGTCTCCACGAGACCGGACTTCCGCAGCCGGGACAGCAGCGGGTAGAGCGTGCCCTCGCTGGCCATCAGGATCCCGTCGCCAGTGAGCCTGCGGGCGATGTCGAACCCGTACGTGGGACCTTCACGCAGCATCGCGAGCACGCAGTACTCGAGTGCCCCTCTTCGCAGATGCGAGAGGATCCCGCTGTCAACAGGTACCATGCTTCACACGGTAGCAGGCAAGCCGACGGCGCACAATGCCTTCGAGGGCCGATCACCCGAGCGGTCGGGTGACCTCCTCCAGGAGCTCCAGCACGTGCCGGTAGGGCCGCCCGGTGGCCCGGGTCATGCCCATCTCGCAGGTGCGGTTGCACGAGGCGTAGCCGGCGAACGGGCCCTCGGTCGCCTCGAGGCGCTTGATCTCGGCGGCCTCGGCCTCGGTGGCGCCGGCGGTCAGCTCGGGATGCAGGAGGCCGCGATCACCCGCGAATCCGCAACAGCCCCAGTCGTCCGGGACCCGCACGTCGCGGGCGACTGCGCCCGCCACGGCGACGAGATCGTCCGTCGCGCCGAGGTGCACGGTGGAGCAGGTCGGGTGGACGGCGAGGCTCGCCAGTTCCTGGCCGGCCGGCACCTCGATCCGGGGCAGCAGCTCGCGCCGCGCGTAGGTGACGGTGTCGAGCACCTCGAGGGTGTCCCAGCGTGCTGCTCGCATCGGGTCCAGGTGCGCGGCCAGAGTGTCCAGACCGTGCGTGCAGGATGATGCATCGCAGACGAGCGGGCGACGGCCGTCGTCGGTCGCGGCCCACACGCCGTCGAACACGCGCGCCGCCATGGCGGCCTGCCCGTCGACGAAGCCCTTCGACTCCCACGGGGTGCCGCAGCACAAGGCGTCGACGCCGTCGGGCAGGACTGCCCGAAGGCCCGCCCGCGCGCACAACGAGAGGAACGCCGCGGCGGCGCCCTCGCCACGCCCTTCGGGACCGAACATCGCCCCGGTGCAGGATGGAAAGAAGACCAGGTCGGCGAGCTCCGACCCGGATACTGACGGGCCGCCGTCGCCCGATCTCGCACCACTCCGGGCGGGCGAGGCCTCCACCGCGGGCAGGTCCGCCAACTTCGACCTGGCCGTGCCCGGGCCGGGCAGCCCGGCACCCAGCTGTGGGAGGAGTTCGTGCGGCAGCACTGTCCGCGCCGCGGACGTGGCGCCGGCGAGCAGCGCGGACGGAACCGCGTTCGCGACGGTCAGGCCCAGGCGCAGTCCGGACGTCGCGGCGGACCAGGCTCCGGTCGCGGCCGCGCCCGCGCGCTGGGCGGCGGGCCCGTGCCCGGCCGCGCGGAACGACTTCATCACCTTGCCGGTGTCGATCTTGACGGGGCAGGCCGTGACGCAGAGGGAGTCCGCGGCACAGGTCTGCACCGCGTCGTAGGAGAACGCCGCCTCGAGCTCGGCGCGACGCTCGGGTCCGGCGGCGGCGATCTCCCGCATCAGGATGATCCGCTGCCGGGGCGTCGTCGTGGTGTTGCGCGACGGGCAGCCCGGCTCGCAGAACCCGCACTCCACACAGGAGTCGACGGCCGGGTCGACTCCCGTCACCGTCTTCAGGTTCTCCAGGTGTGCCCGCGGGTCGTCGTCCAGGAGCACCCCGGGGTTGAGGATCCCGCGCGGGTCGCAGAGCCGCTTGAGCTCGGTCATCACCTCGTACAGCTCGTCGCCGTACTGGCGGCGCACGTAGGCGGACATGATCCGCCCGGTGCCGTGCTCGGCCTTGAGCGTGCCGTTCGCGCCGAGGATGAGCTCCACGAGGTCCTCGGTGAACGCCTCGTAGGTGGCGAGTTCGCGCGGGTCGTCCAGATGCGGGTTGATCATGAAGTGCAGGTTCGCGTCCCGGGCGTGCCCGAACGTGACCGCATCGTCGTAACCGTGCCGGGCGAGCAGGGCGAGCAGTCCGCGGACGGTCTCGGTGAGGACCTCCGCCGGCACTGCGACGTCCTCGAGCAGGTTCGTGGTGCCTTTCGGCCGGGCCCCTGCGACGGCCGCGTACAGGCCCTTGCGCACGGCCCACAGGCCGGCCCGCTCGGTGGGGTCCTGCGTGAGTGCCGCCGGGGCGCTGAGGTCGAGTCCGCGGATCACCGGGTCGGCCGCACCGGTGAACTCGGCGAGCGTGGCGGCGTCGGGGGCCTGGAACTCCACCAACAGCGCCGTGTGGTCCACAACGGGGATCGAGGCGATCGAGGCCGGGGCACTGCGGTCGGCCTGCGCCACCCGCAGGGACGCCGCGTCCATGAGTTCGACGGCGCGGGCACCGGCCCCGAGCAGCGCCGGCAACGCGTCGGTCGCCCGCTCGATCGAGTCGAACACCAGCAGGCTGGTGGCCGCCTTGGCCAGGACCGGGACCGTGTCCAGCACCACGGAGGCGACGTAACCGAGGGTGCCCTCGGAGCCGATCATGAGGTGCGCGAGGATGTCGGCCGGCTGGTCGTGGTCGACCAGGGCGTTCAGGCCGTAGCCCATCGTGTTCTTCATCGAGAACTGGTGGGTGATGATGGCGCGCAGCCGTGAGTCCGCGCGCACGGTGTCCCGGAGCCGGATCAGGCCGGCGTGCAGGGCCGGCTCGAGCGCGCGCAGGCGCTCGTCCGCGTCCGGCCGGGCCGTGTCGATCGTGGTCCCGGACGGCAGCACGAACTGCATCGAGCTCAGCGTCCGGTAGGCCGTGGCGGTGACCGAACTGGTCATCCCGGAGGAGTTGTTCGCCACCACGCCGCCGATCGTGCAGGCGATCTCACTGGCGGGATCGGGGCCGAGCTTGCGCCCGTACCGGGCGAGCGTCACATTGACGCGCCGCAGCACGGCGCCCGGTCCACACCGGACCCGGGCTCCGCCGTCGAGCACCTCCACCTCGGCAAGGTGACGGCGCACGTCGATGAGTACCCCGGACCCACCGGCCTGCCCGGACAGCGACGTGCCGCCCGCGCGGAACGTGACGCTCTGCCCGGCGTCGTTCGCGGCCACCAGGGCGGCGACCAGCTCGGGCAGGGAACCCGGGGTGAGCACCGCCTGCGGCCGGAGCAGGTAGTGGGAGGCGTCGTGCGCCATCACGGCGAGATCCGCGGCTCGTTCGCTCCACGCCTGCGGGCCTGCGGCGCGCCGCACCTCCTCGAGCGGTTCCGTGGTGACGGTCATGGGGCCAAACCTAGACCGGTTCGCGGCCGGGCCGTGGCTCGTGTCCATGCCGCGGCACCCGGCGCAGAGGGCTGCCGCGCCGACCCCGACCGCGCCGCATGAGAGATGTCATGCCGAACCGGTGAGGGAGCACCCTGGTGCCGGCGTCCCGCCACCGAGAGGCTGAGAGCAACCCCAATCGAGAGGCGTGCTCTCCGCGATGTCCGACCTCCTCATCGACCTTCAGGCGTTCACCGAGTCCCTGCCCCCGCTGCTGCGCTGGGTGGGCGTCGTGCTCGCGGCGCTCATCCCCTACGTGGAGGCGGAGGGTGCGTCGATCATCGGGATCGTGGCGGGCATCCACCCCGCGATCGCGATCCCGGCGGCGGTGGTCGGGAACGCGATCGCGCTCGCCGTGATCATCGCGATCACGTCGGCCGTGCGCGCCGGTGTCACCCGGAACCGGGTCCCGGAGGCGAACCCCAAGAAGCAGCGCATGCGGCGGGTGTTGGACCGTTGGGGCGTTCCGGGCGTGAGTTTCCTCGGTCCGCTGCTGCTCCCCAGCCACGTCACCGCCGCCGCGATGGTCGGCTTCGGCGCACCGAAGGCCAGGGTCTTCGGCTGGGGCGTCGTGGCCGTGGCGGCCTGGGCGCTCGTGCTCGGCGTGCTCGTCTACCTCGGCGTCCAGGTCGCGCTGCACTGACACCTCGGGCACCGTCCTCACCGTTCGAGACGGCAGCCGCGCCTGCCCTGACGACCGGCACGATCTGGCTAGGCTCGCTCCCAGACGACAGCCGGGAGTGAACGCATGAACGCACGCCAGCGCCACGAGGCGCGTTCGGCGTACGCGATGCTGCTCCCGAGTCTGATCGGTGTGATCGGCTTCCTGCTGCTGCCGGTGCTGATCGTGGTCGCGCTGTCCTTCATGCGGTGGAACCTGATCAGTGCGCCCGAATGGGTGGGCCTGGAGAACTACGCCTACATCCTCACGTCGGGCCGGTTCGGGAACTCGCTCCTGGTCACGGCCCTGTTCGTGCTGCTGGCCATCCCGATCTCGATCGGGATGGGTCTGCTGCTCGCCATCGCGATCAACCGGGGCCTGCCCGGCACCAGTTGGCTGCGGGTGCTGTACGTGCTGCCCTGGGTCTGCGCTCCGCTGGCCCTTGGCGTGGTGTGGAAGTGGATCTTCGACCCCACCAACGGTGCGCTGAACGCGATCATCGGGCGCCGGGTCGAGTGGCTCACCGACCCCGACCTGGCGCTGCCGGCCGTGGTGTTCGTGCAGGTCTGGTCCACGGTGGGGTACATCTCGCTGTTCTTCCTGGCTGGGCTCCAGCAGATCCCACGGGCCGTGTACGAGGCCGCCATGCTCGACGGCGCGGGCGGGGTCCGCACGCTCGTCTCGATCACGCTGCCGCTGCTGCGCCCGACGATGTTCTTCGTGACCGTCACCTCAGTCATCTCCTCGTTTCAGGTGTTCGACTCGATCTACGCGATGACCGGCGGTGGCCCCGCGTTCCGCACCGACGTCATCGCCGCCCGCATCTACGACGAGGCGTTCGTCGGGTTGCGGCTCGGCCGGGCCGCCGCGATGGCCGTGGTGCTGTTCGTGGTGCTCGTCGGCGTCACTCTCGTCCAGCAGCGCTATTTCCAGCGCCGGATCACCTACGACATGTCATGACCGAGACCACCCGCAGCCACACCCGACCGGTCCGGCCCGGAGCGCCGTCCTGGCGCGCGTCCCGGGTGTTCGCGAACGCGCTCACCTACGCATTCCTCATCGCCGGTGGCCTGCTCATGCTCGGCCCGTTCGTGTTCTCGGTGATGACATCGCTGAAGACCCCGAAGCAGTTCAACACCACGTGGCCATTGACGCTGCCGGAGCCGGTCACGGTCGAGAACTTCACGGCGCTGTTCTCCGAGCAGTACAACTTCGTGGTGCCGATCGCGGTGACGGCGCAGGTGGTCCTGGTGCTCGTGCTCGGCCAGATGCTCACGTCGATCCTGGCCGCCTACGCGTTCGCCCAGCTGGACTTCCCCGGCCGGGACGCGCTGTTCTGGGTCTACCTGTCCACGCTGATGATCCCCGCGGTCGTCACGATCATCCCGCTGTACTCGATGATGACGACGCTCGGCCTGAAGAACTCGTTCGCCGGCCTCGTGGTGCCGTTCCTGTTCGGCTCCCCCTACGCGATCTTCCTGCTCCGGGAGAATTTCCGGTCCACCCCCTCCGACGTGCTGGACGCCGCGAAGATCGACGGCGCCGGGGTGCTGCGCCGGCTCTGGCAGGTGATGGTCCCGATGAACAAGCCGATCCTGGCGACCCTGCTGCTGATCACCGTGGTGAGCCAGTGGAACAACTTCATGTGGCCGCTGATCATCGCGCCGGCGCCGGAGTGGAACGTCATCACCGTCGCCACCGCCGCCCTGCAGACGCAGTACAACGGCAACTGGACGCTCGTCATGGCCGCGACCACGATCGCGCTCGCGCCGCTGGTGATCCTGTTCCTGGTGTTCCAGAAGCAGATCACCTCCTCGCTCGGGGTGACCGGGGTGCGATGAGGCGGTACTCCTGACGTGAGGTGAGCTCGGAGAAATCGCGTTAGTAGCTGCTCTCAGAGGCCGGGCCCGTCCGAGCGCAACTTGTCGACCTCCGCCATGGCCTCGCGGAGCTGGCCGAGCCATTCGTCGGCGTGCTCACCGACGAGCTGCACCGACCAGGCGAGCGCGTCCGAGCGGGACCGGGCCACCCCGGCGTCGACGAGGGTGTCGAGCACCCGCCGCTCGGGCTGACGCAGGCGTGTCATCACCGGCGCGGCGACGTGGGTGAAGAGCGCCTCGCTCTCACCGAGGCGTGCGCCCCATGAGACCTTGCGTTGGTAGCGGGCCTGGGCCTCCTCGGCGATCTCGATCCGCTCGGCCCTGGTCTCGGCGCGGAACCGGCTGATCCGGCCCTCCGCCTCGGCGCCGTCGGCCTCCTCGGCGAGGGTGCCGACCACCAGGATCTCCTCGCGGTCGACGGTCACCTCGACCTCGCTGAACCACGCCTTCGGCAGCCGACCGCGGAACCAGTCCTCGGCGTCGTCGGCAGCCGGTAGGCCGGCGACCTGCCAGCCACCACGCCCACGTCCGCCCGGGCCACCGCCGCGGCCACGGCCGCGCCCACGTCTCCCGGCCTGCTCGTGACCTTCGCGGGTCTCGTCGTACTCATCTCGGGTCATCATGTCTCCGCCTTCTCGGACCGCTTACAGGATTACATGATTACACCGTTAGGGCGGGGGGTCTACGGCGTGGCTCTCCTCTAGCCGGTCGTCGCCACTACGCCATGCCCGCCGGAGTTGCGAACACCGTCCAGGGCACCGTCGCGCTGACGGTGTCAGGTGCGACGCGTAGCGGCTCGATCTCGAGCGACTCGATCAGGTCGAGGTTGCCCTCGCTCCACTCGATCAGCTCTCGCCGGGTGCTCGCCAGTCGCGCGAGCAGACCGGCGTAGCGGCGTTGGAGGACCTCCCAGCCGAAGACCTTGTTGTCCGCGAGCCACCGGTCGCGGTGCGCCTGCTCGAGTCGTGCGACGGCGGTCTCCACCTCCGGCACGAGCTCCGTCGCCAGGCGTTTCGCCGCAAGGCGGTCGCCGGCCAGGTAGGCGGGACGTAGAGCAAGGTGAAGCTCCGTCTTCAGCCCGAGCGCCCGGCACAGCTGGGCGATGACCCCGAGCCGCCGATCCGGGCCGCTCGAGGTCTCGGCGAGACTCAGCCGCGCACCGAGCTTGTGCATCCGCTCGGCGACCTCGTCCGAGAGCCCGATCTCCCCGAACGAGATCAGTGGGTCCAGCCACAGCAGCCACTTGCTGGGGTTCGGCGGTTCGATGGCACCCGTGCGATCGGTGTCGTCGAACGGGTCGTCGATCTCCGACGCCGCCACCCACAACTCCTGACTCACCCCGAGGGAAGCAAGACCGGCGTCCGTCTCCTGCGCGGTCAGTCCGTACGCGCGGTCCGCCGCGTGGGCGAGCGCAGGCAGGCAGGAGAAGTAGTCGCACTCGTTTCCGTCGTTGCCCCACATCGTGATCATCGCCTCGTCCACGCCGGCGGCGATCGCCCCGCCGACGGCAGCGGTGCAGGCAGTGATCGACTCCGGCAGCCGCGTCCAAAGCCGACCCCAGCTCGCGCACCCACCGGCCATCACCGTGGGCAGCGGTTGATGCTGGCGCAGCTTCTGCGCGTAGTAGGAGTCGGTGTGATGGAAGTAGTCCCAGTACACCAGCGTGAGGCCGTGCGGCAGGGCGTCCAGCGTCTGCGTCGCGATGGTGCGGTCGGTGCGGTAGTAGTCCTTCGCGCCGTGCTCGACGTCGAAGAGCATGTCGCTCCACATCATCGGCTCGACCCCCAGCTCGCGGCAGATCGCGGCGACGTCGTCGACGTGCCGCAGGAACCAGCCCATGCGGTCGGACGGGTCGGGGGCGCCGTCCGCGAACCCGTACGCCTCATCCAGGCCGAGGTGTACCCGCGCCGACCGGAACGGAGCCGTCGCGGCGGAGATCATCGCCCGGATCAGCTCCAAGCCGCCCTCGTCCCCGATGCGGATCACCTCCGGTGCGACGCGGATCCCGGCGAACGGCGGCCACTTCAGGATCTGTCGCAGGTGCCCGAGGGTCTGGATCACCGGCACGACCTCGATGCCGAAGCCGTGCGCGATGTCATCGATCCGGCGGAGCTCGTCCTGGCTGTACCGACCGCGCCCGTGGCCGATGTACGGCTGACCCGGAACCTCGTAGGTGTCTTCGAGGTAGAGGTACAGCGTCGAGTAGCCCATGAGCGCGGCGCTCGCGAGGTACCGCTCCACGGTCTCCACCCTCATCACGGCGTTGCGGGACATGTCGATCATCACGCTGAGTCGCCGCAGCTCCCTCTGTGCGTGGATCGCCCGGATCGTGGTCGGCTCCTCGCGGAGCGCGAGCGCTGCCCGCATCGCGTCCGCGAGGGCGTGGTAGCTCACCCGGGTCGCGTTCTCGCCGTGGTCGACGGCGAACCCCGCCTCTGCCTGTACGGACAGTTCCGCGCTCTCCCAGCGCCGCACCTGCTCCTGGGAGCTCACGAGCTCCAGGGCACGTCGTACCGATGCCCGTACCTGTTCATGGTCGTTGCTCACGTGTCGCACTCCATCTCGCTCTCTGCTGCTTCCAGCCGCTCGGCACGGACCGCATCCGCACGCAGTCTGCCCGTGTCCAAACCCGTCAGGGCAACCGCTACGGTCGCCGCGTCCAGGTCCCAGATCCCGAGCTCGATCCAGGCCGAACCCTCACGCTGGTCCAGCTCGACCTCAGCCTGCCCGCCGGCGTGGGTGACCTGGTAGACGGCACGGGTGCTGTTGTTGATCTCTCCCGGGAACCAGACGCTGACGAGGTAGCGACCATTCGCGGGCAGCGCGGGCGTCCACGCGGCCGTCCCGGCCGTCGCCGGCGCGATCCACCGAGTGACGCCGCCGTCCCAGCCACGCAGATTGGACTGCGCCCAGGCGCCGGTCTCTGCGTACGCGCTTGCGCCACTCCCGGTATCGATGACCACCTGGTTGGTGGGATCGACCTCGCCGACGGCGACGATCGCCGTCGTGGTCAGCTCACCCAGGGTCACGGTCACCTCGTGCAAGGCCCCGACGGCGGCGCTCGCCGATGCTTGGACGGCCACCTCGATCGTCTGCTCGCCACCGGCGGCGACGTCGACGTCGACCGCGCCCGGGGCGGCGCTCCAGCCGGCGGGCACCCCGATTGAGAGGCAGCCTGCAACGCCTGCCGCCGGCCCCGCCGCAACAGTGATCGTCACTGTGGTCGTCCCGCCGGGGGCCGCGACATCTTCCGCGCTCACCAACAGGTTCGCGTCGAGATCGGCGTCGGTGACGGGACGGAACCGGACCGCACTGGTGCGATGGGTCCCGGCGTCCAACACTTCGAGATAGACGTCGCCGCTGCGACCGGCCGCGAAATCGTAGTACCCGAGCGATCGCCATGCGCCGCCGCCCGACGTCTGGTCCACCACCACGGTGTCCGCACCGCCTCCATGCCGGACCACGAACGCCGCCTGCGTGGTCGAGACGGTGTGGGCGGGGTACCAGACCGACACCTCGTAGGACCCCGCCTCGGGGATGTCCGGAACCCAGCGGGCGGTGCCACCGAGGAGGCTGTCGAGGTTGTAGCGGCTGCGGGTGCCGCCCCAGCCGGCGAGACCGCTGAAGCGCCACTGCCCGGTCTCCTGGTACTGCGGCCAAGGGCTCTGCACGTGCACCACCTGCGGCTCGGTGGCGACCGCGACGGCGACGTTCGCCGACCAGATGCCGTCCAGGTTCGCGGTGAAGCGGGGGCTGGTCCCCCACGGCAGCTCCGTCGGGGCGGTCACCGTGACCGTGTGGCGCCCGATGTCCCCCGCCGGCACGCTCACCTGCGCGGTCGGTACGTCGATCGCCCAGCCGGCCGGGCCGGAGATCGTGACCGGGATGTCGAGTGGCTGGGAGCCGGGATTGCTCACGGTCGCGGTCACCGCGAACTGCTGCCCGGGCTCGGCAACCCGCGGCATGCCGGCGATCACGCCGATGAGGCGCCGCGGGTCGCGAACGGTGAGCTGGAACGGCTCCGACTGCGCCGAGCCGCCGGCCCAGGTGACCGTGGCCGCGAGCGCCACGTCACCGGTCGGCTCGCCCGCCGGCACCGTGACGTCGTAGGTCCAGCTTGCCGCTCCGAAGGCCGGGATCGGGTCGGTCGGCGCGGCATCAGGTGCCGGCGTCCAGCCGCTCGGCAGGCCGAGGTCGACGGCGGTGCTCGCGAGCGCGGTTGACGTCCCGTTGCGCACCGTCACCCGGACCGAGACGTCGGCGCCCGCGACCGTGGTGCTGGGTGCGTCGACGTCCACGAGCACGTCCGCGACGGTGTGGGTTCCGGTCTGCGCAGCGGGCAGCCGGAGCGTCACCGGGTCGGTGGTGACCGCATCGGCGACGACCCGATAGCTGAAGGATGCGGTGATCCCATCGACCGGAATGGTCCACTCGTAGGGATACGGCTGCACCGCCGACGGCACCCAGGTCCCCTCGTCGATCCGGTGCTCGAGCGTGACCTCCTCGAGGCTGTCGACCAGCACGTACGCGTCGTAGCCGGCATTTCGACCTGCGCGCGGCAGCAGCACCCCGCGCACGATCCCGAGGTTCGCATCTGCGGGCCGGGCATGGAAGGTCGTGGTGCCGTGATCGCCGTCGACCGCCGGCACGTGCCAGGGCGCGCGGACCTCGACGTCTCGGGCGGCGAGCGCCACGATGCCGTGCGGCGGCACCGTGACGGAGATCTGCCCGGCCGGCAGGGACGCCGTCGGGCTCGCCGGCTCGCTGACCGTCTGGACGTCAACGAGATCGCCCGGTTGCAGACCCACGAGGTCGGTCGCGAGAGAGATGGTGACGGCCTGCGCTGCGCCGGTGGTGTTGGTGAGGCTGAGATATAGCGAGCCGTTGCCGACCCCGGTCAGCCAGTTGACCGCCGGGTTGTCGACCTCGACGATGCCGCGGGGGAACCACGGCCACACGCCGTCCTCGCCGTAGAACGTGCCCGGCGCGTGGCCGAACAGGGTGTACCGGAAGTAGACGTAGTCCGCCTCGTGCACGCCCGGGAAGTCGATCTGCCCGGCAGAGCGCACCGTGTGTTCGGAGACCAGGTAGTCGATCGTCATCCCGATCTGGGCAGGCATGTGGTGGGGGTAGATCGCCGTGACTCCGCTGGGGCCCTGGAGCGGGAAGTCCGGCTTCATCTGGATCGTCTGGAAGTCGCGGCTGTAGTAGCCGGGGTAGTTCGTGTACCGCCCGATCACCATGTTGTGGGCGAGGTCGACGATCAGGTCGTCGTCGACGTAGTGGCCGAGCCGCAGCAACACGCCTGCGTAGCAGGGGTTGAACACGAAACCACCGCCGGCGTTGACACTGGCCGACGTGCTGATCTTGTACGTGGACAGGCCCTCGATGCCGAGCCCGGTCGTCGAGACGTACCAGGCCGGCACCGTCTCGACCTCGACGTCGGTTCGGGGGTACGCCGGGAGCCCGTCGGATGGCCAGTCGTACTGCTGCATCGCAACCGGGGGCTCCCCTACTGTCACCTCACCCTCGGGTACCGGGCGAAGCATCACCTGGGTGATGAAGCGCTGCGCCTCGCGGTACGCGGCCGCCAGGATGTCGGCCTCGCCCGTCACCTCGTACAGCACGACGAGGTCGGACCAGAACCTGCTGTTGCTGATCCAGAACGACCGCTCCTCCGTGACCAGGGTGTACGGCGCGTCGATCTCGTGCTCGATGTAGTCCCGAGCCAGGCGCAGTGCTGCGGTGAGGTGGGAGCCATCGCGCGTCAACTGGTAGGCGGCGAGCTCGACGGCGAACCGGGGCCGGTCCCTGCCGACCTCGTCCGCCGCGATGCTCTCGACACCGAGCCGCCGGATCCCGCCGGCCCGGTGCCCGCTGAGCTCGTATAGGGCGTTCAGCATGATCGCGTCGCCGGCGACGTAGCCGAGCCGGTGCTGGTTGGCCACCTGCCCCGGCTTACTCAGCGGCGAGTACGCGATGCTGCCGCGGGAGAGCTGGTACTCGACCATGGGTCGCGCCCTGTGCTCGTAGAGCGGTGCGTCGTCCGCGGTCGAGGTGAGCAGGTGCGCCGACTGCAGCACGCCACCCGCGGCGACCCGGATGTCATCCGTGATCTCGACGTTCATGAAGCCCTTCGCGCGGCTCCACCAGCCGGAGAACGAGGGGACGAAGTCCTCGCTGTCCTCGGACGCCGGCTCGACGACGGCGAGGTCGAGCATGGTGTGGATGGTGTCCGTGAGCGAGGAGCCGTAGACGTTGCTGCGGTACGCGCGATAGTCGTAGACCTCCCGCGCGAGCGCGGTGAAGCTCTCATAGAGCGAGCCCGGGAAGGCGCAGATCCCGAACGTGAAACCGCGGCTCTCGCCGGCAGTCATGGCGGCACGCAGTCCCGGTTGCGGCGCGTAGATCGTGGGCGTGATGTCGAGCGAGTCGTTGCGCAGACTCATCCCGAAGGGCTGGTCGTCACCCCCGATGGCCTGCTCGTGCTCGAACTCCAGCACCTCGGCAGGCACGAACACCCCCGTGGTGAGCGGTCCGCCGTCGATCTCTCGTTGGGTGAGCGCCATCGGCGCGAACAACTCCCACGCGCCACGTGGCTGCGGATCGGGGAGGACCACCTTCGCGTGCTGCTGCGCCCCGCAGAGCACCTCGTCTACGCCGGCGAGATCGGTCACCTCACCCGACTGGTAGGCCACCACGAACTCGCCGTCGGTCTGAGCGGTGATCACGAACTGCGCCTCGGGGTGGTCGCCGTCGAGGGTCCACTGCACCACCAGTTCGAACACGGTGGGGTCGCCGGCACGCAACTCCACCGAGTTCGCGCCGCTGCGTCGCAACTCTCCGAAGCCGACCCAGTGCGGTGTCGAGCGCGGGTGTCCCGGGGTGCCGTGCTGGTACACCACCCACTGCTCGTCCAGGCGCCTATCCGGGTCGGTGGCGGCGATCCAGGCGCCGTCTCGCCGGACCTCGAGGTCGCGCACGATCGTCGCGCCGCCTCGCCACCGCGCCTGCGAGAACGTCATCCGGTACCGGTCGCTCTCGAGGCGGGCGAGGCGGCGGATGTGCAGGTTCGGGGTCTCCAGTCGACGTAGCGGGTCAGCCAGCGTGGTGGACCGCCGGCGGGTGGGCGCCGCGGCCGCGGGTTGCACGCCGATCGCGGTCGGCAGCACGGCAGCGCCCAGGAGCAAGCCGATCGCCTGCCGCCTGCTCATGCCGCGTGGTGTCCCGGGTGCCGTGGGCTCACCTGATGTCGTCGTCATGCGCTGTCTCCTCGCTTCGTCGCGGATGGGATGCGGTGGTCAGTACGCGCGGACCTGGGGCCAGGCGAGTTGGATGCCGGCCCGCTCAAGGTCGCGCTGCAGGTCGTGGGTGAGACGTTCGTCGGCATGGATCTGCTGCGGCGCGTGGCCCGACTCGATCCCGCGAGCGGCCAGGTGGCCGGCGACCTCGCCGATGTTCCACTCCACGGGGTGCAGCCGGTAGCAGCCGTTGGTGATGTGGGTGGTGCCGATGTTCTTGCAGGCCGGGAGCAGGTTCCGCAGCCGGACCGGCACCAGCGCACCGAGCGGGATCTGGAACGGGGAACTGGCCACGTCGATGTAGTTGTCGCCGCCGGTGGAGGGGTGCAGGTCGATGCGGTACATCCCGATCCCGACCACGTCGTCGTATCGGCGAGCGCCCGCGTCGCCGCGCACCGCGTACGACACGTCCTGTTCGGCGATCCGGGTCCTGGCGACGATGCGCCGGCTCTCGCGGTGATAGGGCGCCTGCGCCAGTCCGTCGGCCGAACCGAGCAGGTCACCTCGCAGACGCAGACCGGGAAAGCCGGTGCCGCCGTCGGACCGCGGGGCCTCGGTCTGCATCCAATACAGCATCGAACGGCTCAACTGCTTCGCATCCGCGAGCCGCGCTGCTGCTACGTCCTCGGGTACGTCGATCACCGGCCCTTCGAAGTAGTCGATGCTCGGCCAGTTCACGAGCGTGACGTCGCTCGCGACGTGGCCGGGCTCGAACATCTCGCGCGCAACGATCCGGCGGAACGTCCACAGGTTGACGTCGCCGCCCTGCTTGGACTGGTCGGCATCGACCGCCAGCACGTCGTCACCAGGGTTCGGGTCGAACACGCGTGGGAGCGGCTCCAGGGTGCGCGGGTTCGGTGCCGAGAAGCTCAGCAGGGGAGAGCCCCAGAAGTCGGGCTGCACCGACCGCCAGTGCTCGTACTGCTCCGGCCGGTCGATCGCGTGGTCGCCATCGACGTGGTCGACGGCGAAGCAGTAGCTCAGCGCCTGGATGTTCTCGGGATTCGCGATGGCGGGCGCGCTCGGCTCGCCGGTCTCTGACTGCGCCTCGGCCCCTACGCTGTACTCCGTTCCCGTGAGCGGCAGCAGTTCGCCGGTCTCGGTCGCGTCGATGACGTAGCTCGCCGCCACTGCGAACTCAGCGCCGGTGCGCAGGTCACGCAGGGTGACGGCCCGTACCCGGTCGCCATCGACATCGGCGCCAACCGGCCGGACCGGCTGCAGGACCCGCAATGCACCCGAGGTCCGCCAGGGGGCGAGAAGCTCCTCGATGACCGCTACGGCGACCCGGGGCTCGTGGCAGAGCTTGCTCACCCAACCCGCGCCCGGGTTGAGGTACCGCTGCGCACGGGCCGCGTCGGTGAGGGGGTAGTTCGCCCGGTAGTACCCGCGGATCCGGTCCCGCAGGTCCAGGTAGGTGCGGGTGGCGCCGAACATCTCGATCCACGGGTGCTCGTCCGGAGGGACCGCCTGCGACGTCAGCTGCCCGCCGAGCCAGGCGTACTCCTCGGTCAGCACCACGGCGTGTCCGCGCCGCAGCGCGGTGAGCGCCGCCGCCACACCGCCGAGCCCACCACCCACCACGAGGATGTCGGAACGCATGTCCAAGTGCATCAGTGAGGTCCGATCAGCTCTTGACGGCACCGGCGATGCCCTCGATGAAGGTCTTCTGCAGCAGCAGGAAGACGATGATGGTGGGCAGCACGCTGATCGTCGCGCCCGCGGCGAGGCCGGCGAAGTCGGTCGACTCCTGGCCGAAGAAGTTGTACATGCCGACACCGAGGGTGCGCAGGCTCGGGTTGCCCAGGGTGAACACGAGCGGGACGAAGAACGCGCTCCAGGCACCGATGAAGTTCTGAAGCGCGACGGTGCCGATCACCGGCTTGGACAGCGGCAGCATGATCGAGAGGAAGGTCCGGAAGAAGCCGGCACCATCGACCTTCGCCGCATCTTCCAGCTCGGACGGCATGCCTGAGAAGAAGCCCATGAACAGCAGCACCGGGACCACGTGCACGGGACCCGCCTGGGCCAGTGCCGCGCCTAGCAGGCTGTTGCCCAACCCCAGCTCGTTCACGAGGATGAACACGGGGATGATCGTGTAGCCGTGCGGGATGAACATGGCGGCGACCAGGACGCCGATGATCAGTTTCTTGAACGGCAGACCGGGGCGGGAGAGCGCGTAACCGGCCAGCGACGTGACAACCAGCACGATGCCCACTACGAGCACCGTGAAGATGATCGTGTTGACCGTGTACTCACCGAACTTGGCAGTCGTCCAGGCGCGTGTGAAGTTGTCGAGTGTCGGCTCCTCCGGGATGAGGCTGAGCCCGCCGAGCAGCATCTCGCGCTGCGACTTGAAGGCTGCCGAGAACATCCAGATGAAGGGATATACCCACAGCACGCAGAACGGGATGAGGAACAGGTGCCACAGGTGCGGCCGCCAGCGACCGACCGACCGCCTGCTGGGGAACAGTTTCGGCATCCCGTCCGCAGTGCGGCTCGGATCTGTCGAGGTGAGGGTGGCGCTCATGCCGCGACTCTCTTCCGGTATTTCAGTGCAGGTGCCTGCAGCAGCGTGAGCACCAGCGTGAGCAGCCCGAAGATCACTCCGGCCGCGCACGCGAACCCGTACCGCGGGGCCTGCATCTCAGGCGAGAACGCGTAGCGGAAGATGTACGTCGGCACGACGTCGGTCGAGTAGACCGGACCACCTGCGGTCATCGCCTGGACGAGGTCGAAGGTGCCGAGGCTGCGCTGGAACAGCAGCAGCATGATGACGATCGCGATCGGCGCCATCACCGGCACCATGATGTGGCGCACGATCGCGAACCTGCGGGCGCCGTCGAGCTGGGCGGCCTCGATAAGTTCCTTCGGGACTGTCTGCAGCGCAGCCAGCCAGTAGATCAGCGAGATCCCGAAACCCTTCCAGAGGTCGATCCCCATCACGGTGGGGAGCGCCGTCACCGTCGATCCCAGGAAGTTGATCGGGGAGTCGACGAGGCCGGTCGCGAACAGGACCTCGTTGACGGCCCCGCGCACCGGGTCGAGCAGCGCGACGAAGACGATGCCGACCACCGCCGTAGTGGTGACCACAGGCACGAACAGGGCGAGGCGGTACATGTTGCGACCACGGAGCCGGACGTTGTTCAGCAGGATCGCGAACGCCAGCGCGAGCGGAAGTTCGATGAAGAGCGCGACCAAGGAGAACAGGAACGAGTGCCAGAAAGCGCTCCAGAAGTCCGGGGCGGTCAGCACCTCGATGAAGTTGGCCACCCCCACCCACTCGGTGGGGGTGCCGACGCCGTCCCAGTCGAAGAACGAGTACCACCAGCTGGCGACGATGGGCCACAAGGTGAACCCACCGAATGCCAGCAGCAACGGCAGCAGCAGGACGTAGCACCAGAGGTACTCCCGACGTTTGGCTGCCGTTCGCCGAGTCCGGACCGCCACGTGGTCGACCTCAGTTCGCCGCGTCGTAGGGCTGCAATGGGTCCCAGCTGGGGAAGGTGATGTCCTCGGCCGAGGCGTCGCCACTGGCGAAGATCCCGTCCAGGAACGTGCGCAACTGCTGGTCGAGCGCCTCTGCCTTGGGCGCGAACTCCTCGTTCTTGATCATCGACTCCAGCGCCGCGTCGGTGAAGCGGAGCTCGGGACGCTCGGCCCGTGCATTGAAGACAGCGGCGCCGCCCTCGCTGGCGAGCTTCGGGTTCGGAACGACCTTCATCGTCGTCTCTGCCACGTCGAGCACCGCCGACAGGTCGGGATTGGCTCGCACGTCGTCCTCCCACACGCTCTGCATGGCGGTCAGGGTCCCGAACTGCTCGTAATAGGCCCGGTAGAAGTCCTCGGACGCGAGGAAGTCCAGGAGTAGCCAGGCCTCCTCGGGGTGCTCCGTCTCCGATGACATCGACCACAGCGGGTCGAACTGCTGCAGGATCGGCGTGTAGGAGGCTCGGCCCGAGTCCGGGACCGGCATGTCGACGATGCCCAGTTCGATGTCGGGGTTGAGGTTGCGGATCTCGGCGATGTGCCAGGACTGGGCCGTGTACATCGCAAAGCTGCCTGCCGCGAACTCGGTGTACGAGCGCGCACTGTCCCAACTCTCCCAGCCGGTGATCAGCGATCCGTCGGCGTTCATTCGTCGCATCAGCTCGACGGCCTCCACCATCGTGGAGTTCGCGGTGTCCGGCTCGCCGGTGAGCAGGTTGATGCCGTCGCCCGGGATCGAGTACGGCACGCCCTGACGGGAGAGCCGCACGATGCCCGAGGCCTGCTCCGGCGCCATCCCGAAGATCCGGCCGCCGCCGTCGGTCGTGACCGCACGGGCGATCTCCTCGATCTCGCCCCAGGTGGTCGGCGCCGCGTCGAACCCACTCGCGGACAGCAGTGACCGGTTGTAGACGAACAGGTCCATCGCGGACCACCTACCCCAGACGAGTGGGATCGAGTAGAGCTCGCCATTGCGGTGCAGACCTGAGCTCGCCGGGTCCAGCGATCCGTCCGGGAATCGGGCCAGGAAGTCGTCAGTGACGAACTCCTCGAGCGAGTGCGCCCAGCCCCGCGAGTACATCCGGTCGAAGCCGGCAGCCTGGGCGCGATAGATGTCCGGAGCGTTGCCCTGCTGGAACATCAGCTCGACGGCGCTGAGCTGCTGGTCCCCCGGGTTCTCGACGACGTTGATCTTGATGCCGGGGTTGGCGGCTTCGAACTTGTCCAGCTGCGCGCGATAGAACTCACTGGCGCCCGGCGGGTCGGGGATGAGGGCAATGGTCAACTCGACGGTCGGGCCGCTGCCGCTGCTGCTGCTGCCCCCGCTCGGCTCCTCGGACGATCCACAGGCTGCGAGGCCGAGACCGGCTGCGGCGCCGAGGCCCGCGGTGAGCACACCTCGACGAGATATCTGGGCATGGCGAACGTGGGTCATCTGTCTTCCTTCGGTTAGGTGGCGGTGGCTCAGCGTCGAGCCGACCGCACGTCGGCGAGGCCGACCCGGGATCGTTGGGTGAACGGGTCGGTGTCGGTGAACGCGACAAAGGCGCCGTCGGGCGAGAACCCCGGGTGTCCGTGTCGCGGGTGTACGTCGCCGAAGTGCATCTCGGCGAGCGCGATGGGAGCGAACTCCCCGGTCATGCTGACGAGTTCGATCCGTCCGGCGGAGGCCGCGGGGTCGATCGGGTCCTCGGGCGAGGTTGGGAACAGCCATGGTGGTCGAAGCGGCCCGGCGTCGACGACCGCGAGGTCGCCCTGCCGGCTGATCGAGGCGTGGTTGTAGTCTGCCGCCTCGACGATCAGCCGGGGCTCGCGCCCGTCGGGCCAGATCTGCCAGAGGCCCGGTGTGCCCTCGCAGGGGGTGTTCGAGGGCCGAGTGGTGTCGGCGGCGACGGTGATGCAGCTGACATCATGGAACGCCCACGCCTCGTGACCGGTGGGCACGATGCCGTCGCCGGCGATCTGGTCCCAGATCTTCATGCCGCGTGGCGCATGCACCGGATGCATGGCCCAGAGTCGGTTGTACGGGCCGTAGTTGTGCTTGAAGCGGCTCTGGTTCGCGAACCCGATCCAGTCCGGGTCCGCCTCGCAGTACTGGAAGTGCGCCAGTTCGGTCGCGGAGTCGAGGAGCTGGGTCGCCTCACCGGTGGTCAGATCGATCTCCACCAGGACGCTCGGGCCGGTCTTCTTGCCCCGCGGGTAGTACGACGCCAGGCACCGGTCGAAGGCCGGGTGCAGGGTGACGATCACCGAGAGCTCGTGGTTGGCCGGCGGTGTGAAGACGGGCCGTGTGGTGACGGCGCCACCGGCATCGATGTCGATGCAGATCACCTCGTTGCTGAACATCGTGACGATGCGGCTGCCGTCCGTGGCTACGTCGTACCAGCTGTAAGGATTCGTCGCATCGATCGGGTTGGTGAACCGGCAGACCTCACGCGCAGCGCCGCTCGGGAGGTCGATGACGTGAAGACTCATCTCGGCGGGGTCGAGGTCGATCTGTCCGACGACGACCCCCGTCGTGACACCGTGCTCGTCCGTCACGAACCCGTTGAGGTGCGGGTAGGTGAAGTACCGGTACTGCTCGAAGCTGGTCAGATACCGCGGCGAGACCACGCTGATCTCCTCATGTTGGCCACGTCACCGTGGCGGCCAGAGCACCCTTCGGTGCGTTGCGTGCTTGATCTTGCACGCACCATCATGTTCGTGTCAACCATTCTGACCTGCAGGTTCTTTAACAGGTTTGTTTCCTGTGAGTCTCCGCCAGATGGCTGTAGGCTATCCATGTGGCCCCCCAAACACGTGCGAGCAGTGCCGCCGGCCGATCCACAGGCGGCGACCAGTCGCTGTTGCGCAGGATCAACCTGGGCGCCGCACTGGCCCGCTTCCGGTCCGGACCGGCGACGGTCGCACAGATCGGTGACACCGTCGGGGTGTCCCGCACGTCGGCGCAGCAGATCGTCAACCAACTCCTCGAACTTCGTTGGATCGCAGCCGAGAAGCCGGCCCAGCCGGCGACCCCGCAGATCGGCCCGGCACCGCGCCGGTACCGGTTCCGCGCGGAAGCCGGGCATGTTGCTGGGGTCGACCTCGGCCGCCACCGCGTCCGCGCCGTGGTGGCCGACCTCGCCGGCGAGCCGCTGGCGACGTCGACGGTCGAGATCGCTCCCGACGCGGAGGCGGCCGAACGGTTGCAGGCGGCCAGAACCGTGCTTGAGGACTGCTGTCAGCAGGCGCGGATCCGCTACAGCCAGGTGTGGGTCGTCGCCGCCGGAGCCCGTGGTGTGATCCACGAGGGCAGGGTCGTGGCCGCGGGAGGCATGCCTGGCTGGACAGGCGTCGACCTCGAGACCGAGTTGCGCAGCCGCCTCGAGCGGCACGTCCTGGTCGGCAACGACTGCAACATCGCAACCGTCGGTGAGCACTGGCGGGGCGCCGGGCAGGATACGACCAGCCTGGTCAACGTTGCAGTGGGGCAGTCGATCGGAGCGGGCGTCATGATCGACGGTCGACTCCTCACCGGTTTCGGCGGCTTCACCGGCGAGCTCCACCATCTGCCATTCCTGCGATGGCGCGGCGCGGCCGCGCGGCTGAAGGCGGACCCGAGCGAGGAGGTCGACATCAAGTCGGTCTTCGATGACGCCCGCGACGGTTCGGAGGCGGCGCGGCGGCGGGTCGAGGACTACACGCAGGCACTGGCCGAAGGCGTGGCTGCCCTCGTCGCGACCATCGACCCCGAGCTGGTCGTCATCGGTGGCGGACTCTCCGCAAGTGGCGACACCCTGCTCGAACCGCTGCGCCGCCATCTCGAGCCGCTCACCGCGCGCATGCCACGGCTGGAGGCGTCCCCCCTCGGACCAGATGCCGTGACCCTGGGCGCGGTCCGCATCGCGCTCAACCATGTCGACACTCTCATCGACGCCGCCGCCGACCGGCTCGACGAGTTCCCCAAGCCGCTGCGCCGCGTCATCGCCACCGGCTGAGCCCGTTTAGGCCACGACGATGCCCGCGGCACCCGAAGCACCACCTCGAGACATGGATGTTCAATGCAGATCACCGTTCACGCCGATGCGGCCGACCCGATGCACCAGGCGGTCGCCGATGCCCTCAGCGAACTGCCCGGCCGGCTCGGCGGAGACGGCTTCAAGATCTCGCTGCGTCCCGGGCGCAGTGGCGGCCTGCTGATCCGCCCGCTGGAACGCGGCGCCGAGGTCAGCTATGGCACCACAGCGGAAGGCCTGCGCGGCTTCGCCGCCGCGATGGGCGAGCTGCTCGAGACGGGTGCGGTGACCGCTCGGTCGGAGGAGACCTCGTTCGAGACGATCACGGTGATGCTCGACGTCTCCCGCAACGCGGTGCTGACCGTCGAGGCAGCGATCGGCCTCGTCCGGCGGTTCGCCCTGATGGGCGCGACCAGCGTGATGCTCTACACCGAGGACATCTACGAGGTCCCGGACGAGCCGTACTTCGGGCACGCACGCGGGCGGTACTCAGCCCAGGAGATCACCGCGATCGACGACGCCGCCGCGCGGATGGGCATCGACCTGATCCCGTGCATCCAGACGCTCGGCCACCTGGCGAACGTGCTCCAGTGGCCCGTCTACGCGCCGGTACGCGATAACACGCAGGTGCTGCTGGTCGACGAGCCCCGTACCTATGAGCTCATCCGCAAGATGCTCGAGGCCGCGAGCGCACCGGTGCGCTCCCGCCGGATCCACGTCGGCATGGACGAGACCTACGGGATCGGGAGCGGTGCGCACCGCTCCCGGCACGGCTCGCAGGAGCCGATCGAGCTGGTCAACCGTCACCTCCGACGTGTCGCGGACCTGTGCGACGAGCTCGGACTGCAGCCGATGATCTGGAGCGACATGTACCTGAAGTTCGCCTCGCTCCGTCACGACATGCACGATCTCGAGGTGCCATTCCCGCCCAAGGAGATCGCGCCGATCCCGGACAACGCCACGCTGGTGCACTGGGACTACCTCAGCCTGGACGAGGACCACTACCTCCGACAGATCGAGCGGCACCAGCAGGCGGGCCATGAGCCGGTGTTCGCGGCGGGCGTCTCCTGCTGGTCGCGGCTGTGGTCGCAGAACACGTCGTCGATCGCCGCGCTGACGCCGGGTCTGCGGGCTGCCCGCCGGGCGGGCCTGTCGGAGGTGATGCTGACGACGTGGGGCAACGACGGCGCCCAGGCCGACCTGTTCTCGACGCTGCCGGCCGTCCAGCACTTCTGCGATGTCGCGTACACCGACGCCACGAGCTCGCCGTTCACGGCGGCGAATTTCCGAGGCTCGTGCGACGGGACGCTGTCGACGTGGCTGCGCGCGGACGAGATCGACCGTCCTCTGTCCGAGTCCGACGCCAGTCCCGACCACGCCGAGTTGTTCGGGAACCCAGGCGCCTGGCTGCTCTGGTCGGACCCGTTGCTCGACCTCGTGCCGCTGCCCACCGTGCCGCTCGCGCCACGGTTCCGGCGGCTCGCCGACGATCTCGCCGCGGCCACCCAAGGCGGGACGGCCGCCGACCAGATCATCTCGACCGTGATCGACGTCGCGCGCGTGCTCGAGCACAAGGTCGAGCTGCACCAGCGGCTTCGCCCGGCGTACCGAGCCGGTGATGCCGAGGCCGTGCGAGACATCGTCGACCGGCTGATCCCGGCCGTCGTCGACGGCGTCCGCTCGCTTCGGGTCTCGGCGCGGTCGCGCTGGCTCGCCCACCACAAGGTCTTCGGGTGGGAGGTCATCGACCTGCGTCTCGGGGGCATGCTCGCTCGCCTGGACACGCTGCAGGTGACCCTGACCGCCTGGCTGTCCGACCCGGCGCAGCGCATCGAGGAGCTGGATGTCGAGCAGCTCTCGATGTTCGGGCCTGGCGCGGGTGGGCAGATCATGCGACACGACAGGGTCGCCAGTCCGAGCCCGGTGAACTGAGGGCTGTCCAGCGACTCAGCCGGTCTCGGTGATCTGAGCAGCCGCGGATCGGAGGTCGCTGACCAGGCCGGGGATATCGCCGTCGGGAAAGATGCCCGAAACACCGATCGCTGCGTGCAACGACCCGCCCAGCACGATCGCGATGGTTCGCTCACCTCCGCCGGCCGCGAAGAGCGCATACCCCTGTCGACGGGCATCGGCGACCTGCTCTAGCAGGCCCGTGGGTCCGTCCCGCTGCGCGCCGCTGCGAACCGCGTACAGGGCCCGTAACTCGTCGTCGGACATCTGCGCCATCAACGCGAGCCCGAGACCCGACGTCGACGCCGGAACCGGCCGGTGGCGCACCGTCCCGCCGTCGGTGTGGGAGGGGTACTGGTGGTAGAGGTAGCAGACCACGTCCTGCCAGAGCACACCCATGGCGACCGTCAGGTGCTCCCCGTCGAGACCCTTGAGCACCTCGACGGCGCGATCGATGAAGCCCGACGTGTGCAGGCTCTCGACACCCAGCACGTGGATGGCTGGGCCCACCCGGTATTTCCGCTTCTCGTCCTGCTCGGCGAGGCCCAGGTGCGCGAGGGTCTTCAGCAGCCGGTTCGTGCGCGTCGGCTCGAACTCGAGCAGTCGGGCGAGCTCCCGCGATCCCAGCGCAGCAGGGCTGGCGGCAAGTGCATGCAAACAGGCGAGCCCATCGATCAAGGACTGATTCGGTTGGGCCGGCAACATGCACGCAGTCTAGGTGAGCTCACCCCGAGCCATCACGGCAGAGAACGACGGCGTCCCGCGCCCGCACTCGTAGTGGCTGGTCCTGCATGTCCCCGGTCTCCAGGTCGCGGTAGCTCCCCTCGATCGTCACGGTCTGCTCGGTGTCGCCGGCATTGACGACGAAGAGGTACTCCTGCACCTGGTCGGGTCCCGACGTCCGTCGGAACCGCCTCCTGACGTGCACGTCCTGGGGTAGGTCGAGCCACTGGACACCGGCTTCGGTGAGGATCTCCGCCAGCAGCGTCCTGGTCGAGCGGTCGTCCAGCACGGTGCCCACGTAGGACGCATTGCCCCTCCCATAGGTATGCGAGCTGATGGCCACCGTCTCCGAGTACCAGGTGTCCAGATACTCATGCCGCGCCGTCGCGCCCTCGAGCCTCAGCAGGTCGCAGCAGAGCATCCCCCGCAGACCCCGGGTCAGCGCGATGGTCTCGCCGTCGGCGAGGAAGTCCTGCTCGGGCACGACGAGTCCGAAGATGTCGGCCAGCCCGGCCGGCACCGTAGCCTCGAGGAGGTTGGCGTTGGAGTCGACATGAGCGGTGAACGGCGTCGCGACGAGGTGTCCACCGGCAGCGACATAGTCCCGCAGCGGGGCCACGACCTCAGGGGTCGCGATGACCTGTCCCGCAAGGATGACCACGTCGTACGCGCCCAGGTCGCGGGTCGGGGGGATGACGTCGACGTCGACACCCAGGCGCTGCAGGGCCCGGTGATACGGACGGACCAGATGGTCGAGATGGCGGACCAGCTGCGAGCGCTTCTTGACCAGGTGCGGGAACGGACCGGTCACGGTGGCACTGGAATCGGCGTCATGGACGATCGCCACCCGGGCGCGCACCTGCGACCCGGCGACGGCGTCACCGATCTGCCGCAGTCGGGGCACCGAGGCCGCGAGTTCCCGGTAGATGCGGGTGTCGGCGCCACCGCTGCGGTCGAGGATGCCGCCGTGCGCGTTCTCGGCGCCGAACAGCGCCTGCTCGAGCCGGAAGTAGATCGTGGCGTCGGACCCACAGGCGATGTTGTGCAGGGTCATCGAGGTGACCTCGCCGTCGCGTAGCAGCGGCACGTGCTGCCGGTTGTCGGGTGGCGCGCAGCGCTGCTCCGCGATCCAGGTCGCCTGCGGGGCACGCTTGGCACCACGGACCACGTCGTGGTTGAAAGCTGCGCCGTAAAGGTCGAGCTCGTAGTTGTCCCAACTCGTGAAGTCCAGGCGCTGCGCCATCACCTCGCGGTCGAACGCCGCTGAACTCAGTGAGGTCCAGTTGGTCGTGACCGGCACCTGCGGGAACCGGACGCGAAGCGCATCGGCTTGCTCGCCGACAAAGTCCGCGAGCGCGTCGGAGCTGAAGCGCCAGAAGTCCAGCAGCGCCGACTTGTTGGAACCGGTCCAGCCGTTCATGGCCGGCCGCGGGATCTGCACCTCCTCCCAAGCCCGCACCTCCTGCGACCAGAACACGTTTCCCCACAGCTCATTGAGCGTCTCGACATCCTCGTATCGGGACCGCAACCAGACCCGGAACGCGGCCTCGCACTGATCGCAGTAGCAGAACGTCGACCGGTACGCCCCGACCTCGTTGTCGACCTGCCAGGCCACGATGTCGGTGCGGGGAGCCAGGTGGTCGGCCAGCCGCTCGACCACGCCGCGTGCGGCCTCCCGATAGCGCGGGTTGTGCAGGCAGTAGTGACGCCGGCCGCCCGGCTGCCGCCTTAGGCCGTCCGGGCCGACGGGGAGGATGTCCGGGTACGCGCTGGTCAGCCACACCGGCGGGGCCGCCGTCGGTGTTCCGAGCATCATGGCGAGCCCAAAGGCCGCGCACATGTCCGCAGCGCGATCGACCCAGTCGAACCGGTACTCCTGCGGGCTCGGCTCCAGCCGTGACCACGCGAACTCCAGCATCCGCACGGTGGTGAACCCGAGACCGGCCATCGCCCCCAGATCGCGCTTCCACCGGGCCTCCGGCCAGTGCTCGGGGTAGTACGAGGCTCCGATGTGGAAGCCGGCCGGTGTCGTGCTCTGAGCGCGCATTTCTTCCTCCGCCGTCCGCGTGGGCATCCTGTCGTTAGGTGCTACTGTAGCAACACTTTGACGACCGAACACCCAAGGAGCACGGCGTGACTGGCCTCATCTCGCAACAGAACGTCTCGGGGGTCTTTCCCCACCTGGCACAGATCGGTGACCTCGGGCCGCCGCGCAGCGAGATCGGCGTCGGTGCGCTCATGCCGTGGGCGGGCGCGCTGTACGTGCAGAACTACAACTCGCACAAGCGCCAGAGCGGTGCCGGGGTGAGCCTGCGCAGGATCAGCTCCGACCTGTCGATGGAGGTCGTCCCGGAGACCCTTGGCATCGACGGCACCTACACGAACCGGTTTGTGCACTACCCGTCCAACCAGGTGATCATCGGGCCGCACGTCATCGATGCCGAGCACAGGATCCGCACGGTGCCGGAGCTGGAGCCGATCCGCGTCTGCGGCACCACGCGGCACCTGACCGATCCCGAGAACCTCGTCTACGTGCTCGGCATGGAGGGTGAACTGTTCCAGCTGAACGTGCGCACCTTGGCGTGCGAGCAGGTGGCGGACCTCAACGTCGAACTCGGCACCGGCAACGGCGTGCGCGTCCACTACAAGGACTGCTACACGGGCTTCGGGCGGCTGGTCGTGTGCTCGAACGAGTATCACGAGGAGGACTGGGCGGGCGAGCGCAGCGAGGGCCGCCTCGCCGAGTTCGACGGCGAGCGCTGGACCGTGCTCGAGCGCAAGCCCTTCACCGCGATCAGCGGCCGCCACGAATTTGGCGGCACGATCTTCGCCAGCGGGTGGGATCAGGCCTCCGCGATCCTGAAGGTCTACACCGAGTCCGACGACACCTGGACCACCTACCGGCTCCCGAAGGCGTCGCACACGTTCGACCACAAGTGGCAGACCGAGTGGCCTCGCATCCGCGAGACCGAGCACGAGAGGCTGCTCATGGACCACCACGGCATGTTCTACGAGCTGTCACCGTGGGCGTACGGGGGCCGCATCTGGGGCGTCCGCCCGGTGTCGACCCACCTGTGGGTGCTGGGCGACTTCTGCTCCTGGCGCGGCATGCTCGTGCTCGGGGCCGACCACGCCTCCCCGAGCCGTGGCCTTAGCCCGACGACAGCGGAGCCCCAGTCGGGGCTCTGGATGGGCAAGACCGACGATCTGTGGAGTTTCGGCAAGCCCTCCGGGTGGGGCGGGCCATGGTGGATGGCGCCGGTCGCTGCCGGGGTGCCGTCGGACCCCTACCTGATGACCGGGTTCGAGAACAAGTGCGTGCACATCGAGAACCTGGGCACCCAAGACGCCCGCTTCACGGTCGAGATCGACTTCCACGGACACGGGCGCTTCAGCAGGCACGCCACGTTCGACGTGCCGGCCGGGGAGACGGTGAGCCACACGTTCCCGACCGGCTTCTCCGCCCACTGGGTCCGCGTCGTCAGCGACACGGACACCACCGCGAGCGCGCAACTCTTCTACACCTGAGTCGCCTCCGCCGAGGACGGTGCCCGGGGGTCACGCACCGCCGCGCGGCGTCAGCGGGCCTGATGGACGTCAGCGCGCCTGGTCCACCGGCACTGCCGGGAGCCGATCAGCGCCCGTCGTCGAGGCGCCACGTGATAGCCGAGATGTCCTCGACGTCGACCGTCACGGCACCTGCGAGCCTGGCACCGGTCGACCCCGGCGACGATCTCGGCGCCGGCGCGCGCGAAACGACGTGCTGGCACCACGGGTGCGCCGAGGCCGCTGGCAGCGCCCTGTGCGGATCTGCGTTCTGGTCATGCGGTATGCCTGTTCCTGGCACGCTCACGCGAGGAGGTCCTGCACCAGGACCACCTTTCCGTCGCGGAGCGAGAGGTTCACCGCGGCGCCGATCACACTGGACCTGATGCCGTCCTCGTATCCCGCCGCCCGACCGAGCGGGTCGTCCTCACCACGGAAGATCGCGCGGAGCATCATGTCGTCACCTCCCCCATGCGCGCCCTCGGCCCCGGGGATCGGGATCTCCAGGGCGGGCTCCCAGTGCCTCTGCAGGAGCACCCGCGAGCGATGCGGGCGGTAGCGGTCGTCGGGGTCACCGGCGGCCTCGGCGCTGGGGTCGAGCACGAAGTACGGCCCGAGCAGCCCGGTCCCGCCGCTGGGCAGGTTCGACCCGCGCTCGACGACATCGATCTCGATCCGCCCCTCGGTGCCATTGATCCCGACCCGGTAGCCCTCCCACGGGGAGTGCGCGCACAACGTGTACGCCAGCGACGCCCCGCCGCGGTAGGCGACCACGACGCTCAGATTGTCCTCGATGTCGATGCCCTCGCCGAACACGTCCTGGTCGCGGTGGTAGCCATCGATGCCCTCGGCGTCGAGGTACAACCCGCGCAGCCGTTCCTGGTCGGCCAGGTCGAACCGGAACGGGTCGTCGGCGGGGAGGTCGCGCCCCAGCGCCGGCCGCTCCCCCAGCCCGCGACGCCGCGCGTTCTGCGCGCCGTAGAACTTCAGCCCGCCGGAGGCGAACACGCGCTCCGGGATGTCGGCGAGCCACCAGTTCACGAGGTCGAAGTGATGCGAGGACTTGTGCACCTCGAGCCCGCCGGACCTCGCCTTGTTGCGGTGCCAGCGGCGGAAGTAGTCGGCACCGTGCAGGGTGTCCAGGCACCACTCGAAGTGCACCGAGGTGACCTCACCGATGCGACCGGACGCGATGAGCTCCCGCACGAGGGCGTTGCGTGGTGAGTAGCGGTAGTTGAAGCCCACCCGCAGCGTGCCCGACGACTGCTCTGCAGCTCTTCGGATCGCCACCATCG
This sequence comes from Occultella gossypii, assembly GCF_019947135.1. Lineage (GTDB taxonomy): Bacteria > Actinomycetota > Actinomycetes > Actinomycetales > Beutenbergiaceae > Occultella > Occultella gossypii. Next base: position 52,194 of record NZ_JAGSHT010000011.1, read on the forward strand.
ACGGCCCGTCGATCGTCATCGGCTTTTCCGAGACGACGTCCAGGCCACGCTCCAGGCCGGCGACGATGTAGCGCGCATGGGTCGCGTCGACCGAGCTCACCACGAGCCCGTCCGGGCTGGTCTCGGCGACCATCCGCTCGAAGTCGTCCGGACCGTAGTGAAGGATCGGCTCGCTCTGCCCACTCTCGCGAGCGACGCCGTCGTAGTAATGCATCCGGACCTCGTTGGGGTCCACGAACGCGACGATCTGCCCGATGTCGCAGAAGGCTCCTGCGAGAGCCTTCACATACATCTCGGACCGGTGCCCGGTTCCGATGACGGCGAATCTGCGCCTCGGTGCGGCCGTGTCACTCATGCGGGGTCTGACCTCTGGGTTCGGGTGAGCAGGGACTGCGGGCCTCGGACCGCACGAACTCACGTCGGTGGCCACTCAGCTACCAGCGAGAGTGAACGTGGTCGTCGTGGTGTTGCCTGCCCTGTCGTAGACCACGAGCGTGTTCTCGCCGACGACGGCTCCGAAGGTGCCCGGCTCGACGAAGTTGATGTCCGACCACGCGTTGTCGGTCAGGTCCCGCTCGACGTCGTTGAGGATGAACCGGTCGATCCCCCCCTCGTCGAACAGCTTGAAACTGACCATCTCGTAGGCACCCGAGTCACCGGTCGTGAACTCGGGACCGGACTTGACTGTGACGGTCGGGGCGGTGGCGTCGATTGTGACCGGGAACTCCTTCGTCTGCGAGACGTTCCCGATCGAGTCGTGGGCGTTGTACCGGATCAGGTACGCACCGTCCGGTAGCTGCACTGTCGCGGTGTGGGTGGATGCTCGCAGGTCGTCCACCGCTGTCTGCGTGCTCTGCACGAGCTCACCACCCTGGTAGATGTTCGCCACGATCTTCCGGAGGCCGACGGCGTCGGTAGCGTCTACCCGGATCGCCAACTCACGGAACGGCCCGGCGGTGGCCGGCGCCACGAGCATCGTCTCCGGGCGGGCCGTGTCCGGCAGCAGCCGGAACCGCGCGGCGTTGGTGCGCGTGTGGGAGTCCCCGGTCGCCATGGCACGGACGGCGACGCGATCGCCAGGAACCATGTCGTAGTTCCCGATGACCCGCCAATCACCGGCGCCCTCGCGCATGTTCACCTGATAGGCCTCGACAAGCTCCCCCGCCGTGACGGTGAACCGTACGTCCGTCGATGTGACCGCATGGTTCGGGTACCACACCGATACCTCGTACGAGCCTGTTTCGTAGATCGTTGCCGACCACTCCACCTCGGCTCCGAGGACCCCCTCGGGGTTGTACTTCGTGGCCGAGCCGCTCCATCCCGGCAGTGAACTCGCCAGCCACGAGCCGATCTCCCGATAGCCCGGACGCGCCGGCGTGACGATCTGCTCGGCAGGGTCAAGCAACGGCAACGACACCTGCTTCTCGGCAAGCCCGGCACCCGGCGAGATCGCTAGCTTCCCTATGACACCGGTAGCAACATCCGGTGTCAGGGTGACCGCGACCTCTACGAGGTCCCGGCCGGGGGCGCTCCACGGGATCGACGTACTCGACGCGGTCCACCCCTGCGGAACCACCAGGGTGGCCGTCCCGCTTCTCGGCTGCGGACTGCGGTTCATCAGCACCATCGTGACCGTCAACGGGTCATGGGGCCCATCACTGCGGTACTGCCCGATACCCAGATCCAGCACCTCCAACGCGGAGAAGACCTCGATCTGTGTCGGGTCGAGAATCGTCCGATGGGAGCTACCGCCCTCATCGAGCCAGGTGAGGCTCGCGGTCAGGTTCCGGGTCATCACCGAGGTGCCCAACGGCGGCGTCACCACGAACACCTCGTCCCGCACCTCGCCGGCGGCCATGCTGACGACCACGTCGTCGCGGTCGATCGACCAGCCCGAGGGCAGGTACAGGTCGAGGCCAGCATCGTTGAACGCCACCGACGTACGCAGCCGAGCCGTCAGCGTGAACGACCCGAGCGCCGTCGTCGACCCGACCTCGGTCAGCAGCTCACCACCGACCTGATACCCGCGTGACGGGAGTCCGGTCACGCTGCCTGGTAGCCACAGCGTGCGCTCGGGACGCGTCTCGCCGTCGACGGTGACCTGATAGGTGAACGTAGCTACCGGATCATCGACCCCAACGGTCCACTCGTAGGGGAACACCTTCGAGGCGTCCTCCTGCCACGGCCCGCGACCGACGCGGTATCGGACCGACACCACGCTCGTGTGCGGTGCACTGCACTGCAGGAAGGCGTCATAGCCGGAACGGTCCGGGCGAGGGATCAGCATCCCGTACATGCGGTCGTCGGCGGTCTGGTTTCCTTCACCACCATCGTCAAAGTCGTCCAGGTGGTAGGAGACTGTCGAACGGTCGACGACGTCTTGCTCCACCTGCCAGGGCATCAGCACCCCGGCACCGGGGACGCTCAATGCCACATGGCCGTGCGCCGGCAGCGTGACGTCGAGCGATCCGCCGACGACGCGGCCACTCGTCGTCCCTGCATCTGTGTGGATGACGAGGTCGTAGCTCTCCGCGGGATCGACGCCTGTCAGGGCTTCATCGAACGTGACCCGACCGCTCTGGGCGGTGCCCGAGGCGTTCGTCAGACTGAGATGGAACGCATTCTCCGAGACGGCGGTCACCCAGTTGAGCTGTGGGTTGCTCGCGGTGACAATGCCGCGCGGGAAGAACGGCCAGGCACCCTCGGTGCCGTAGAACGTCCCCGGGGCGTGACCGTACGTGTGGTACTTGAAGTAGACGAAAACGCACTCGAAGGTGGACGGGAACGCGATCCCGCCCGCGGAAGCGGCCTCGTGCTCGGCGATCAGGTGATGGATCGCCAGCCCCAGCTGCGCCGGGATGTGGTGGTAGTAGATGGATGCGAGCTCCGCGGGGCCCTCGTAGGGGTAGTCGGGACTGGACTGCCACGCGACGAGCTGCCGGTTGTAGTAGCCCGGGTAGGTCGTGAAGCGACCCACGACCATGGCATTGACCAGATCGCGCATGAAGTCGTCGTCGACGAGCGCGGCCAACCGAGCCAGGAACGGTGCCAGCACGGGGTTGAGACGCAGGCCGCCGCCGGTGTTCGGTTCTCGCAACCACGTCGCGAGAGCCTCGTAGGTCAGCCCGGTGGTCGACACCTCCCAGGCGTCGACCGTCTCCGTTGGCGGCTCGGTGCGCGAGTACTCGGGCTTGCCCCACTTGCCGTACGTGCTCAGATCGAGCTCGCCCACCGGAGATGTCACAGTGCCGGATGGGATCGGGCGCAGGTGGAACTGCGCAGTGAAGTGCTTGGCAGCCCGGTAGGCGGCCTGAAGGAACTCGTCGTCCTCGGTCAGGTCGTACAGCTCCAGCAGCTCGATCCATGGGCCGATGGCCTCGAGGCCGAACTGATCGATGCTGGCGCTCGTCGTCGCCGGACTCTGCGCCTGCTGCCGCAGGTAGCGCTTGCCGAGCGCGCTCGCCTCCGCGAGCCAGCCCGGGTCACCGGTCAGCTGGTAGGCGCCGAGCGCACGACTGAACGGGGTGCGCGATCGCGGGTCGTATATCCGGGCTGCGACCAACGACTTCATGGCGATTCGCTGCAAGCCGGCCGTCCTGCCCTGGAGAGCGACGGACAGAGCGCTGATGGTGTTGATGTCACCGGCACCGATCCCGCACAGCGGCTGATCCCGTGCCGCCCCCGGCACGGGCGAGTATCCGATCTCGCGGCGCGAGATGATGTGCTCCGCGGTGGGGCGCGCACGCCGGTCCCAGAACATGGTGGCCTGCTCCCCGGCCGTGGCGATGAGGTTGGCACTGAGCAGCACACTCGAGGTCGACGTGCGGGTCTGCTGATCGTGCTCGATGTTGCAGAAGCTCTTGGCCCGCGACCACCAGCCAGAGAAGGAGGGGACGAAGTCGACGGAGTCATCGCCGTCGGGCTCCAGACCGACCAGATCGATGAGGTTGTGCACGGTGTCGGTCATCGATTGACCATGGACGTTGCTCCGGTAGCGCGTGAAGCCGTACTCCTCGCGCGAGATCGCCACCTGTGTCTCGTACAGCGGTTCCGGCCTGAGCGCGATCGCGAACGCGTACCCGATGGACTCTCCCTCTGAGAGCGCGGCACGCTCGCCACCGGCCGGCGCCGAGACACACGCTTGAATGTGTTCGCTCGTGTTCCGCAGGCTCATGCCGAACGGCTGGCCGCTCCAGCCCTGGTACGGATGCTCGAACTCGAGCACGTCGGCCGGGATGTAGACGCCGGAAGTCACGGTGTGCCCCGCGACCGTGGACTGCAGCAATGACATCGGCGCGAAGAGCTCCCACGCCATCGGCTCCTGCCAGTCGATCACGCGCGAGTGCTGCCGCGGCCCACACAGCACCTCGTCGACGTCGTCCTCGTCCAGCACCACACCGGACCAGTACCCGAGCACGAAACTGTCGTCGCGCAGCGCGGTCAGGCTCCACTGGATCTCGGGCATCGCGCCCGAGACGTCCCACCTCATCACGACCTCCGCCGCGTCCGGAACCGAGGCGGTCAGCTCGGCCACCGTGTCGGAGAGGAAGGTCACGGACCGAACCGTCAGCCAGTGCGGGTCGCCCGTCCCGTAGAAGGTGCCGCCCATCGGCTGCCCGGTGTAGATCACCCACTGCTCGTCGAACCGCTGCAACTCGGTGTTCAGCCTCACCCACTGCGAGCCCACCCGGAGCTCGAGGTCACGCACGACAGCTGTCCGTGTGGTCCCGCCGTCGTCGTCCCAGGCGGCCCGGAAGAACCCGATGCGATGGTGGTCGCCCGTGATCGACCCGAGCATGGTCATCCGGACATCGGCCTTGGGCAGGTCCGCGAGCGGGAGGTCGGTGACGCCCGGTTCGACGGGATCGGCAAACGCCGGCGACGGATGCAGGAGTCCGTCGGGCAGCACGGAAGGGAGCACTCCTGCCGTCAGCAGCAGGCCGATCGCGGATCGGCGTGACAGTCCTCGCCTCGCAGTCTCATGGTCGTCGTTACCTGCATGGGTCATAGCCATCTCTCCCAAGTCGTCATCGATGGGACACGTGTGTGCCTATATAAGCACCATCGCTTCTATAGCACCAGTGCTTCGCGAGACAACTCTCGCTGCGGGGACGGAGCCTGCTGCCAGGTCCACCCGAGAAGATCGACCGCCACCTCGGGGACTTGACCTCACCCGACCGGTCCGCTGGACGCGTTCCAACCGCCGCTGCTGCTCAGCGAGTCGTTCGACACACGCGACGTGATGGGGATGAGCGCGCTCGCGATCTCACGCCAGTTGCATCGGCAACTGCGCAGCCCGCCGTCAGGAACCCGAGATCACCGGAGTGACCACCGAGGCCAGAGTCCGGCGATCACCAGTTCGGCTTCGCCGGCCCCGCTCCGAGGTCGGGGATCGGCAGCCGCACGCCGCCCTGCTTGGCCGACTCGTAGGCGACCACGCCGGGAAGGGTGAACCGGGCCGCCGTCCAGGCGTTGATCGGGGGCTGGGTGTTCGTGGTGACGCCGCGGACGAAGTCGTCCGCGAGGAAGTGGTGCGCGCCCTCGTGTCCGTTGTGGGCGCCGTCGAACTCCTTCGGCAGCCGCGAGGAGTCGTGGACCTTCGCCAGACCGGAGCTGAAGCTCTGCATCAGGGCCGGGTCGACGTCACCGAAGTCCTCGGGCAGCTGCCCGGCCTTGGTGTGGAACAGGTCGCTGATGTCGAGGGTGGCGCCCTTGGCGTAGTCCTCGCCCTCGGTCTTGACGCTCAGGGTCGCGCCCGAGCCGGTCTGCTCCATGACGGCCTCAGTGCCGAAGAAGCGGAACCGCGACTCGTGGCCCTTCCAGTAGCCGACCCGACGGAACTCGTTGGTGCGCATGGCCCCGCCGTCGGCGAGGTCGAACAGCGCGGTCATGTTGGAGAAGGTGTTGCCCCACCGGGACACGTCCGCGTCGAAGACGCCGTCGCCGCGGTCGTCGACGATGCCGATGCAACTCACGCTCGTCGCGTACGTGGGCAGCGCGCCCAGCACGCCGCCGATCGCGTGCGTCGGGTACAGCATCGGCGGGTAGCTGGCCGTCGACTTCCAGTCCTCCCCGCCGCTGTAGCGGTAGGCGGCGTAGAAGCCGTTATCCATGTCGTGCACATAGTCGCCCTCGGAGTAGAACACGCGGCCGAGCTCGCCCGCGCCGATCTTCTCCCGCGCCCACACCACGGCGGGGTTGTAGTAGCTCGTCTCCCCCATCATGTAGATCAGCCCGGTCGCTTCGACCTCCGCCACGATCGCGGTGATCTCCTGCTCCGTCATCGCCATCGGCACCGACGAGTACACGTGCTTGCCCGCCCGCAGTGCTTGCAGCACCAACTCGCCGTGGCTCCACCGCTGGGTCATCACGGCGACGGCGTCCACGTCGGACGCGAGCAGCTCCTCCGCGGTCGCGAACGAGCCGGCAAGGCCGTACTTCTCCACGTGTTCCGCGGCCCGCTCCTGGACGAGGTCGCAGACGTAGACCGCCTCGACGTCCGGGTGGAGCTGCCACAAGGAGATGAAACTGCGCGCGAACTGGCCGGTTCCGATGACGCCGATCTTCATGTAGCAATCCTGGCACGATCCGCGGCGCCGACGCACCACCGGTCCGGCGAGCGGATCGCCTCTAGCGCAGGCACGGGTGCGGCGCACCGGGCCCGTCCCGATGCGCCGCATCCCTCGAGGCGAGTCAGCCGCCGCTGCGCCGCATCCCTCGGATCCCGACCGCGAGCCCGACGGCGAGGGTCGCCGCCGCGGCGACCACGCCCCAGCCCACGGTCGCCGTGGCGATCTCGCCGGAGAACAGCGCCCGCTCGGCGTCGACGATGTAGGTGAGCGGGTTGAACCGGGAGAGCACCTGCATCCAGCCGGGCCCGGACTCCAGGGGCAGCAGCATCCCGGACAGGATCATCAGCGGGAACAGGAACGTCTGCTGCACCACCCAGAACATCCAGTCCTGCTTGCGCACGGCGATCGCGAGCGCGTAACTGAGCGAGCCGAGACCGATCCCGAACACGGCGAGCAGCGCGAGGCCGAGCAGGGCGCCGGCGGGGTGGAGCCGCAACCCGAACGGCACCATCACCGCCACGATCAGGACGGCCTGCGCACCGAGGGTGACCATCTCCTTCAGGGCCCGGCCCACCAGGAGCGACGAACGGGACAGTGGGGTGACGAGCATCCGTTCGTGCGCGCCGGTCTGCATCTCGTAGAGCAGGTTCGAGCCCACCGTCGACGACCCGAACAGCGCCGTCATCACCAGGATCGCCGGCACGAACCACTGCCAGACACTTCCGCCCGGCACGGATCCGGCCAGGCTGCCGCCGAGCAGCGGCCCGAACAGGGCCAGGAACACGATCGGCTGTACGAGCCCGAAGATCAGCGAGAACGGGTCCCGTAGCATCGGGCGCAGTTCGCGCATCAGCACGATGCCGGTGTCGCGGGAGAAGGAGCTCCGCTCCACCCGCGACTCGGTCATCACGGCACCGGGCGGGGTCAGGGTCGTCGCGCTCATGCCGCCACCTCCTCGTTCTCGGTCCCGCTCTCGCGCAGGCTCCGTCCGGTCAGGTTCAGGAACACGTCGTCCAGGGTGGGGCGGCGCACCTGCACGTCGGCGAGCCCGACGGCGGCCGCGTCGGCCGTGTGGACGAGCTCGGCCACGCGGGTGGTGCCGTTCGCGATCCGCGCGCTGATCCGGGTGCCGGTCAGGGTCACCTCGGTCGCCCCCTGCCAACGTTCGACGACCCGCGCGAGCTGCGCTGCGCCGTCGGGCTCCTGCGTGGTGACCACGAGCAGGTCCCCGGCGAACTGGGTCTTGAGAGCGTCCGGGGTGTCGTCGGCGATCACCTCGCCGTGGTCCACCACGACCACCCGCTCGGCCATCGAGTCGGCCTCGTCGAGGTAGTGGGTGGTGAGCAGCACAGTGATGTCGAACGCCGTGCGCATCGCGGTGATGTGCTCCCACAGGTTCGCCCGGTTCTGCGGGTCCAGGCCGGTGGAGGGCTCATCGAGGACGAGCAGCGGCGGGGCGTGCATGAGTCCCATCGCGACATCCAGACGGCGGCGCTGACCGCCGGAGAGGTCGGTCACCTTACGCTGTGCCTTTCCGGCGAGGTCGAGGGAGTCGAGCAGTTCGCCGGCCCGGCGGCGCGAGTCGGCGCGGGACAAGCCGTAGGTGACGCCCTGCGAGTACAGCTCGTCCGCGGCGCGCTGGTTGTGCCCGGCGCCGTTCCCCTGGCCGACGTAGCCGATCCGGCGGCGCACCTGCCCGGGCTGGGTCACGACGTCGAACCCGGCCACCCGCGCCGAACCGGACGTCGGGGCGAGCAGGGTGGTGAGCATCCGCATCGTGGTGGTCTTGCCGGCCCCGTTCGGGCCGAGGATCGCGACGAGCTCCCCCGGTGCGACGTCGAGATCGATGCCGCGCACGGCATGCACGGTCTCCTTGCGGCTGACGACGAAGTCCTTCGTCAGGCCTTCGGTGTGGATCATGGCGTGGTGCCTCCTCGGTCGTTGTGGGAACGACGCTACGAGCAGTAGAGGTCAGAGTCGGTCCGCTACCTCAGGACGTTCGCGCGGAGGTCCGGCGTCTGAGTTCGCCCCCCTTACTGCCCCGTCCGCGCCCGCACTTTCACCCTTCCCACGGGCGCTTTCACCCTGTCCCCGCGGGTCCGCTCGAACCTACGCTCGGCTCACTCCCCCACCCGGGCCGGTCGGCTCCCCACGTTCAAGAGGTCCCCCATGAGCACGTCCGCGTTGACCTGCAACACCGATGACATGTTCGTCATCCATCGCCTCCTGCGCCGGGTGTTCACCGACGCGCCCGTCCTCGTCCGCGGCGTGGCCGAGGGCGACGTGCCCCGCGCCGCGATCGTCGCCGACCATGTCTCGGAGATCGCTGACGGCCTGCATGCCCATCACCACACCGAGGACGAATTCCTCTGGGACAAGCTCGAGACGCGCTCGCCCGGCTGTGCGCTGCACGTGGGACGGATGCGCGCCCAGCACGCGGACGCTGCCGCGCTGATCACCGATCTGCGCGAGGCCCTGCCTGCCTGGCGAGCCGGCGCGTCCGCCGCCGACCGGGAGCCGGTCGCCGCGGTGCTCGACGAACTGCTCGCCACGCTACTGCGCCACCTCGGCCAGGAGGAGAACCAGATCCTGCCGGTCGCTCAGGTGTCGATGACGCAGGCGGAGTGGGACGTCCTCGGCGAGCACGGCCGGGGCTCGGTGCCACGCGACCGTCAGTTCATCCAGCTCGGCATGATGCTGGACGCGTTCGACGACCCGGCGGAGCGTCAGGCCTGGATGCGCGCGAACCTGCCGGTGCCGGCCCGGGTGCTGTTCAGCCTGGTCGGACGGCGCCAGTTCGAGGCACACCGGGCGAAGGTCTACGGGCTCGCCGGTTGACGAGTCCCCGTGTCCGACCTCAGGGCTGATGCCGAGCACGGCCCAGCAATCAGGACGCGGCGTCCGTCTCGAGCGGCTCCTCGGGCGTCTCGCAGTACACCAACGCGTCCTCGCCGGCGCCGTGGTAGGCGTACTCCTCGCCCTCCGCGGTGAGGATCAGCCGCCGGCCCTCGACGAGCGCCTGTGTGTACACCTGATCCGGCACGGGGCAGCCGATCGCTCCGTCGCGCCAGGTGACGGCCTCCAAGGGGCCCACCTCGATGTCCCCGGTGTCCACGCCGAGCCGTTCGGCCAGGTCGTCGACGGCGGCGCTCACCGCGGGGTCGTCGGCGTCGCCCGAGCCGGTCGTCTCGTCGGTGGCGTCGTCCGTGGGTTCCTGCGTCTCCTCCGTGGAGTCGCTAGGGGGATCACCCCCGCCGGGTTCCTCCGCACCGCCGCACCCGGACAGCCCGAGCAACGCACCCCACAGGAACACCCCAGCCAACACCGCTCTGGATCGCGCCACCCTGACCACCCCTCCGCCGACCGTCGGATCCCGAGTCTATGGCGCGGAACGGACCACCGCTATGACGCTTCGACAACGATCCGGCGACGCGTGTCCGGCCACGGAAGCGGACAGGTGCTGACCGCTTCCGGTGCCAGACTGGTGGCATGTGGGAGACGTCCGGACGACTGCTCAAGTTGCTTTCGCTGCTCCAGGCGCGCCGGGACTGGCCCGGCGCGGACCTCGCCGAGCGGCTCGATGTCAGCCCGCGCACGGTCCGCAGGGACGTGGACCGCCTGCGCGAGCTCGGCTATCCGGTCCAGGCCACGAAGGGACCCGACGGCGGGTATCGCCTCGGCGCCGGCACCGAGCTGCCGCCGCTGCTGCTCGACGACGAGCAGGCGGTGGCGGTCGCCGTCGCCCTGCAGACCGCGAGCAGTGGGGTCGCCGGGATCGAGGAGGCGGCACTGCGGGCGCTGACCACGGTGCGGCAGGTGATGCCGTCCCGGCTACGGCACCGCGTGGACGCGCTCCAGTTCACGTCGGTGCCGACCACGACGGCGGCGCCCCAGGTCGACGCCAACCTGCTCCTGGAGCTGGGCGCGGTGTGCCGGGATCACCACGTGCTCAGGTTCGACTACGTGGCCAAGGACGGGACGCCGTCGTTGCGGCGGGTCGAACCGCACCGGCTGGTCAGCTGGGGCACCCGCTGGTACCTCGTCGCGTGGTGCCTGGACCGGGAGGCGTGGCGGACGTTCCGGGCGGACCGGATGACGCCGCGGACTCCGCACGGCGCGCGGTTCACCCCACGGGAGCTGCCCGAAGAGGACCTCGCCGACTATCTGCGCAGCCAGGTGCGGGGCGCCGCCCAGTGGCCGGCCCGGGGCCGGGTGCTCCTGCACGCACCGGCCACCACGGTGGCCCCGTGGATCCAGAGGCAGGGCACCGTGGTGGCCCGCGACGAGGACTCCTGCTGGGTCGAGGCCGGTTCCTGGACGTACAACGCGCTCGCCGCGTGGTTCTGCATGTTCGACGCGGACTTCACCGTCGAGGGCCCCGCCGAGCTCCGGGACGCGGTCGGCGCCATGACGGCCCGCCTCGCCCGCTCCACGTGAGCCCGGGCGGGTCGAGCTACAGGACCTGGATGAAGGAGGCCCAGCCGGTGCCGACCTGGATCGCCGATCCGACGCGCCCCTTGCCGTCGCCCCGGTACAGGTAGGCCGCTCCCGTGGTGTTGTTGATGCCGAGGAAGTCGGAGTAGTCGTCCCGGTTGAAGTCGCCCACTGGGACGAGGGTGAAGTTGCGCCAGCCCTGACCGATCTGCTGGCCGGCGTTCATCACGCCCTCCGAGTTCGCGTAGTAGACGAACAGCCGGCCGCTGGAGTCGACGGCGATGAGGTCCGACGAGCTGTCGTCGTTGAGGTCGCCACCGGCCATGATCGTCGAGAACGCGCCCCAGCCGTGCCCGATCTGGGTGCGGGCGCCGACCCGGCCGTTGCCGAGCCCCGGATAGCGGAACATCCGGCCCGTGGAGTCCACGGCGATCAGGTCGGTGCGCTGGTCACCGCTGAAGTCGGCGACCGCGAACAGGTGCGCGAACGAGCCCCAGCCGTGTCCGATCTGCACGCGGGCCCGGAAGCCGCCCTGACCCGTGCCCGGGTAGAGGAACAGCCGCCCCGAGGCGTCGACGGCGACGAGGTCGGAACGTCGGTCCCCGTTGAAGTCCCCGGTCGCGATGATCTCGAACCCGGTCCAGCCGTTGCCGACCCGCCGCATCGACAGGAATCCGCCACGGCCGTTGCCCGGGTACTGCAGCAGTGCGCCGGACGCGCTCACGGCCAGCACGTCAGGGACGCCGTCGCCGGTGTAGTCGTGATCACCGAGCATGTGCCGCTGGGTGTAGACGTCATCGGTCGGGGTGACATTGGCGCGGGGCGCCCACCCGCTGATGTTGCCGGCCCTGACCTGGATGAAGTTGCCCGAGGAGGCCCCCGGCGTCGAGGTCAGCACCGTGCGCGAGGGCACGGTTCCCCGCACCGTCGAGGACGTCGACGCGGAGCGGTAGATCGTGGTGGTCCCCTGCGCGTAGTAACGGCACTGGCTCGGCGTGCGCACCTGGGTGATCAGATCGGCGCCGGCGCGCAGGTCGATGCCCTGCTGCCGGAACCACGTCTCCGGGTCGAGCAGGGTGCCGCCGTAGTCACCACGCCACACCTCCAGGTGCAGGTGCGGGGACGTGGAGACGCCGGTGTTGCCCATGGTCGCGATGCGCTGGCCCTGCGACACCCGCTGACCCGCCCGCACGTACTGGGTCGCGTTGACAACGTGCGAGTACCCGATCGTGATCGTGACGCCGTCGATGACGTGCCGCACGGTGATCCACTGACCGGCGGACGAGTCCGGCTGAGCCCGGGTGACCACACCGTCGGCGACGGCATAGAGCCGGTTCCCGACCGCGCCGCCGAGGTCCTGTCCGTTGTGCCAGGTCGTGGCCATGATGATGGGCAGGCAGCGCGGCCCCTGCGCGGAGGACATCCGATACGTGCCGGTGTCCACCGGCGCGGTGACGTCACCGGACGTGGCGGGTGCCGCCGTCGCCGGCACCGCGCCGAACAGCGACGTCACGAGCGCCAGAACGAGCGCGGCGACCACAGATCGCCGGATCCGACGGGGGCCTGAGGAGGTGGTGCGCACGGCGTCCTCGCTTCTTCGTGAGGGTTGACTCCTTCGTGGAAGGTACCAGTGCGTTCCGTCGGCGGCCGGGGGCGCCCCGCCGTGTCGAGTCGGCGACGGCATGACTCCATGTCGCTTCGTACAGGCCCGACGGCGGTGGGTCGCCGGTCGCTTCGTACCGGCCCGACCGCGGTGGGTCGCCGGTCGTTTCGCACAGGCCCGACGGCGTGGGTCGCCTCAGCGCCCGACGGCGTAGCCCTGCATGCCGCGCGGGTTCGCGGCCGCCATCAGCATCCCGTCGGCGCGGATCCCGGCAGCGCTGATCCGGCCGAGCGACCACGGGCCGGCGTCGCTCACGTCATGCCCACGGCGGCGCAGTTCGGCGAGCACGTCGGCGCCGAGCCGGGTCTCCGCGCGCACCCCGAGCGGCTCGGCGGCACGCGGCGCGAACGAGGACGGGCCGTGCGTGGAGTGCCAGGTCGGGGCATCGATGGCGGCCTGCAGGTCCATCCCGAAGACCAGGTGGTTGATCAGGAACGGCACCGTCCACTGATCCTGCTGATCCCCGCCGGGGGTGCCGAAGGACAGGTACGGACGCCCGTCCCGGAGCAGCAGGCTCGGGCTGAGGGTGGTCCGGGGACGGGTGCCCGGCGCCAGCGAGGACGCCAGTCCCGGCTCGAGCCAGAACATCTGGGCGCGGGTGCCGAGCGCGAACCCGAGGCCGGGGATGGTCGGCGAGGACTGCAACCAGCCGCCCGATGGCGTCGCGGACACGACGTTGCCCCACCGGTCCACCACGTCCAGGTGACAGGTGTCGCCGCGGGCGACGGTCGGCTCGCCCTGACCCGGCGCCGGCGGGGTCGCCAGACCATCCGGCCACGCACCGCCGTCGGCCATCGCGGCGAGTACCGCCTGCGGAAGGCGCGCCGACCGGCCCGCCGGTGACCCCGGGCGCAGCGCTGTGTCCGCGGTCGGGCCGACGAGTCGTGCGCGCTCGGCGGCGTATCCGGGCGAGATGAGCTCGTCGATGGGGACGTCCACGTGGTCGGGGTCGCCGTAGAAGGCTTCCCGGTCGGCGAACGCGAGCTTCGCGGACTCCACCACGGTGTGCACCAGGTCCGCCGAGCCCGGGCCCATCGAGGCGAGGTCGAACTGCTCGAGGATCCGCAGCTGCTGGAGCAGGACCGGCCCCTGCCCCCAGGCCTGCGTCTTCGCGACCTGGATGCCGGCGAAGTCGGCGACCACCGGGTCCTCCTCGCCGGCCCGCCAGCCGTCGAGGTCCGCGCCGGTGAGCAGGCCGCGGTGGGTGCCGTCCGAGTCCCACTGCTCGGTGGCGGCGAAGGCGTCGATCTCCTCGGCGACGAACCCCGAGTAGAACGCCCGGCGGGCGCCCTCGATCTGCGCCTCGCGCGTGCTTCCGACCGCCTCACCCTCGGCGACCAGTCGCGTCAGGGTGTCCGCCAGCATCGGGTTGGCGAACCGGGAGCGAGGCGCGGGCGCCTGCCCGCCGGGGGTGTAGATCTGCGCGGAGGCCTGCCAGTGCTCGGCGAACACCGGGGCCACCGCGGCGATCGTGTCCGCCGCCTGGCGCACCAGCGGGTAGCCGTCGCGGGCGTAACCGATCGCGTAGCCGAGCACGTCCCGCAGGCCCAGGGTGCCGTACCGCTCGAGCATGAGCAGCCACGCCCCGAACGAGCCGGGGACGGTCGCGGCGAGCAGCCCGGTACCGGGGATCGCATCGACGCCCTGGGCGGCGTAAGCCTGCGGGGTCGCGGCCGCGGGCGCGGTGCCCTGCCCGCAGACGACGAAGGTTCGACCCGTCTTCGCGTCGTGGCAGATCGCGGGCATGTCCCCGCCGACGCCGTTGAGGTGCGGCTCGACCACGTGCAGCACGAATCCGGCCGCGACTGCGGCGTCGTAGGCGTTCCCGCCGGCCTCCAGCACGGCCATCCCGGCCGCGGAGGCGAGCCAGTGCGTGGTGGCCACCATTCCGAACGTGCCGAGCAGTTCCGGACGGGTGGTGAACGCGGTGGCCGACATCGGGTCAGTATCGCAGCGGCCCGGGCCGGTGGCTGGCGGCGGCCCGGATCGGTTGCGACCATCACACCGGCGGCGAAGCGCCCGCTGGGACCAGATGGCGTTCGCGAGGAGCGAACAAGCCGAGGCTGGCACTCTCGTGTGCCGAGTGCTAAGTCTAAGGACGTAGCCACCCGTCATGGGAACCCCCGGTGACGGGATCGTGACTGGGCCTCGGAGGTCGGGGCCCGCTGACGAGGAGGTGATGAGCGATGGCTACACGTTTCGACCCGTTCCACGAGCTCGACAGGATGCTCTCGGCGTTGTCCACGAGCAGCCGAGACGCAGCGGTGATGCCGATCGACCTGCAGCGCGAGACCGACCATTACGTGCTCTCGATGGACCTGCCTGGTGTGGATCCGGGCTCGATCGACATCTCGGTCGAGGACCGGATACTGACCATCCGCGCCGAGCGTACGACACCATCGGCAGGGGCCGATTGGCTGGTCCGCGAACGCCCCTCCGGCACCTTCGCCCGGCAGTTGACCTTGGGTCAAGGTCTGGCCCTCGACCAGATCTCGGCCGCCTACACCGACGGCGTCCTCTCCTTGACGATCCCGGTGAGTGAGCAGGCCAAGCCTCGCCGCATCGAGGTCGCCCATGTGGCGTCGCCGTCTCAGCTCGGTGCAGGCGCGCCGGCGGCCAGCGAGTCGGCGTCGACCGGCTGACGCGTGCGCGAACGCCCAGGGTTCGACTCGGACAGAGCCGAGCCCGGGGCGTTCGCGCACCCGTGCCTCCGGCTCCTCCGGCGCTGACAGGCGGGCTGAGCACCCGCCGCCGCCAAGGTGCCGACCTACCCGGACGCGCGGCGCACGGGCGCGCCTCGTCCGTATCACGATTCGGTCGCGACCCGGCCGGCCGCGGGCTCCTGGCATCGCACCGGGCTACCGTGCCTCGAGGGGACGGGCACTCCGCCCGACGCGAAAGGAAACAACGATGGACATCCGCAGGAGACGACTGCTCGGCGCCGTGGGCGCGCTCGGGGCGACCGCGCTGGTGCTCGCGGCCTGCTCGCCCGGCAGCTCGGACGACTCCGGTGACGAAGGTTCCGGTGACGGCGAGTCCACCACCGTGACGTTCCGGCTCTGGGACGAGGCCGCGGCGACCGCGTACGAGGAGTCCTTCGCGGCGTTCACCGAAGCGAACCCGGAGATCACCGTGGACGTGGAGGTGGTCCCGTGGGCGAACTACTGGGAGCGCCTGCCGCAGGACATCGGCTCGGGCACGATGGCGGACATCTTCTGGGCGAACACGTCGAACTTCGCGCTCTACGCGGACAACGGCAACCTGATCGACATCACCGAGGCCCTCGGCGACGAGCACGACGAGTGGACCCAGTCGATCGTGGACCTGTACACCCGGGACGGCTCGCTGTGGGGCGTGCCGCAGCTCTCGGACTCGATCGCGCTCTTCTACAACAAGGACCTCGTGGACGCGGCGGGCATCGACCCGACCACGCTGCGGTGGGACCCCACCGGCGCCGACGACACCTTCCTGCCGGCCGCCCAGCAGCTCACCGTGGACTCGGCCGGCGTGACCGCCGCCGATCCCGCGTTCAACCCCGATGACGTCGCCCAGTTCGGCTTCAACGCACAGAACGACCTGCAGGCGATCTACATCGACTTCCTCGCCTCCAACGGCGGCGTGTTCCAGGACGAGGACAACCAGTTCGCGTTCAACTCCCCCGAGGGCGTGGCCGCCTTCCAGTACGTGGTCGACCTGATCAACACCCACCACGTCTCCCCCTCCGCGGCGGATACAAGCCAGAACGGCGACCTCGCCCGCGACCTGTTCGTGCAGGGCAAGATGGCCCTCTTCCAGTCCGGCCAGTACTCGCTGCCGGCCATGGCGGACGCCGAGTTCGAGTGGGGCCTGGCCCCGATGGTCGAGGGACCCGAGGGTCGCGTCGGCGTGGTGCACGGGGTGGCCGCGCTCGGCAACGCCGCGACCGAGAACCTCGAGGCCACCACCGCCGTCCTGGCGTGGCTCGGCTCGGCCGAGGGCCAGCTCCCGCTCGGCGCGAACGGCGCCTCGTTCCCGGCCGCGACGGACGCCCAGTCCTCGTTCACCGACTACTGGACCGAGCAGGGCGTGGACACCCAGGTGTTCCTCGACGCCGCCCAGGGCGACACCACCGCGGCCCCGATCGGGCCGCGGGTGCAGGCCGGCATGACCGCGTACGGGCCGTACTTCGAGGAGATGTTCGCCGGTCGCCTCGACGTCCCGACGGCGTTGCAGCAGGCGCAGGACGCCGGCAACGAGGCTCAGGCCGAGTAGTAGACGGCCAAAGCCCGACGGCGGCCCGTCACTCCTCGTGGGTGACGGGCCGTCGTCGTTGCGCTCACGAGGTGAGTTGGATCGGCGGCAGGGCGATCCCTCGACGGAGCGCCTCGGGTTTCGGGGAGTAGATGCGCAGCATCGGCTGGAACGGGCCGGCGGGCGACGGTAGCCAGTTCGACTCGCGACCGGGTCCTGGCGATTCCTGCTGCAGGTAGAGTTCGAGCGACCCATCGACGTCGAACTGCAGGGCGTCCCGGTCACCGATCGCGAACCGGTTGATGGGGTTCGGGACTTGGAAGCCCGCCTCGTCGTACATCGTCAACGACCAGAACGCATCGGCAGGAGGCAGCTGCCCGGCCTCGAAGCGCAACACGTACCGGCGGTCTCCGGTGAGTTGACCGCCGTCGGCGTCCGTCGCGGTACCTGGATACAGCGCGTCCTCGGGAAGGTTGCAGCCCAGCCCAGCCATGGCGACCATCGCGCGCCTGCGGTAATCGGTGCCGTATGTGCCACCCTCGATCGTCACCCACGGGCCCACCCACGTGCCGAGGCTGCCATCGGTGACCGAGCCGACCATGTCCTGGAGCGCGGCGACAGCGCTGTCGTTGATGACGCCGCGCTGCTCGGAGGTGAGGGCGTCGACGTCGAACGACTCACCGACGACGAGCCCGATCGTCTTCAGGCGCTCAAGAATCGGGTAGTCGTGCGGGTGCGGCGGATGCACCTTGACCAGTTCGGCGAAGTAGGCGAGAAGCTCAACCCCATTCATCGCGTTGACCTGATCGAGCGGCGCCGTGACGTCGTCGACAGCGGGATCCACGTCGACGTCGCCCGGCGGGACAAAGTCCGAGCCCCACTGGCTCAGGGGCACGATCCGGTAGTCATCTTGGATGGCGTGCACGTTCGCGTAATCACCGGGACCATTGCACTGCGTGCGTCCCATCACCCAAGTGACGGGAGTCGGGGCTCGCAGAACCTCGATCCCGTCCGGCAGCGACTGCGACCACCCCGGCCCGACCACGGCGAAGTCCCTCGCGACACCGCCCGTGGTCCGGGTCCCGGGCACGGCGAAGACGTCACTCCACATGTCGAGCATCGGAGTCAGGTAGTAGCGGCCGCCCGAATCGGGCACGGAAAGCACGACAGGCTCCTCAGTCACGTCGAGCCAGGCGAAGGAGTAGAGCGTGTCGAAGTTGAACCGCACCACCTCCCGTGCCGTTGCCTCCGGATACCGCCTGAAGTGCGCGAACTGATTGACCGGCGCCTTCATCGGCTTCGCCGTGGCGTTCGGCACGTTCGTCGCCTGTCGCCGAGTGACGTCCATCGTCACCAGCGAGTACGCGTACTGGTACGCCTCGAAAGCGATCTCCCCTGCTCTGTGCACGTCCATGAAACCCCTTGGATCGACCTGGGCCTGCCTCGGATGGCCGCGCCTGAGCACGGTACTGAATGCTAGCCAAGGCCGCCCGAGTCAGGTAGGCCTCCGTCCCCGGACGGCTTCATGGGCGCGCTCGTCGCGTCGTGACCCAGCCCCGCACGATGGAGTCGCGCCGGGTCAGAGCCGCTCGCGCAGCCAGGCGATGTCTGCCGAGTGCTCGGCCGCTTCACCCGGCGTCTCGACGATCACCGGCGTGCCGGCCTCGCGGATGAGATCGATCAGCTCCGCCTCGGGCAGGGAGCCCTGGCCGAGGTTGGCGTGCCGGTCGGCGCCGGAGTCGAAGGCATCGCGGCTGTCGTTGGCGTGCACCAGGTCGATCCGCCCGGTGACGGCCTTCACCCGCTCCACCAGTCCGGCGAGCTCCTCGCCGCCGGCGTAGGCGTGGCAGGTGTCCAGGCAGAAGCCGACGTCGGCGCCGCCCTCGGCTTCGAGCACCGACGCCCACAGCTGCTCCAGCTTGGCCACGCCCCGGGCCATCGAGTTGGTGCCGCCGGCCGTGTTCTCGATGAGCACCGGGATCGGCATGTCCATGCCGTCGATGCATTTGCGCCAGTTGTCGTACCCCTTGGCCGGGTCGTCCGCGGCGAGCACGTGCCCGCCGTGCACCACGATGCCGGCGGCCCCGATCTCGGCCGCGAGGTTCACGTGCTGCTGGAGCAGCTTGCGGCTCGGGATCCGGATCCGGTTGTTCGTGGTCGCCACGTTGATGACGTACGGCGAGTGGACGTACAACGTCACCCCCGCCTCGGCGGCGGCCGCCTTGAGAGCTGATGCTCCGCCGTCGTACCGAACCTCCGGACCCTTCCACCCCTGCGGGTCGCCTAGGAAGATCTGCACCGCGTCCGCGCCGCGGGCGCGGGCCTCGGCGATGGGGTCGGTCTGGTCGACGTGGGCTCCGATGACGGTCATACCGTCGAGCCTAATCGCCTCCCCCGACACCGCGCCGGGCGGCGGTCAGCTCGAGAAGTTGAGGAAGATCGGGATGAGACCGACGGCCGCGAGCACGATTCCGAAGTACTGCATCGGGATGAAGAAGATCGTGTGCCGGTTGCGCAGCTGCTTCTTCACCGTCACCTGCTCCCGCTCGAGCATCTGCCCGGCGAGCTGCTGGGCCTCGGCGTGGTCCCGGGGCTGATAACCCGGAACCGGCTGGAACCGGCCGGAGGCGACGGTGGCGTCCACCTCCGCCTGACGGGCCACCATGTAGCTCTTCGTGCGTCGCTCGGCGTCCCAGTCCTGGAACCAGCGGCCGGCGAAGAAGCACGCGACACCGCCGAGGATCAAGCCGATCCCGATGGCGAGCAATGAGTTCTCCTCACCGAGGATGAGCGTGAACAGTCCGCCGAACGCGACCACGCCGAGCGGGATGAACAAGATTGCGAGGATTCCCCATCCTCTCCAGATGACCATGAGGCCCGAGATTAGCGGCTCCAGATGACTGAAAGGTAAACGGCCGATGGGCAGCACTACCCGCCCGCGGAACGGCCGTCCTCCCAGGCGCGCGGGGTGAGGTCCGGGCGGCGGTGCTCGTAGTCGCTGCCCAGCAGCGGGGAGGAGATCATCAGGTCCGCCGAGGCCACGTTGCACGCCATCGGCACATTCCACACCGTGGCGATCCGCAGCAGGGCCTTGACGTCCGGGTCGTGCGGCTGCGCCTCGAGCGGGTCCCAGAAGAAGATCAGCATCGTGACCTGGCCCTCGGCGATCTTGGCGCCGATCTGCTGATCGCCGCCGACGGGGCCGGAGAGGAACCGGTGCACGGGCAGCCCGAGCTCGAACTCGAGCATGGTGCCGGTGGTGCCGGTCGCGTACAGCACGTGCTCGGCAAGGGTGTCCCGGTTGTACTCCGCCCAGCGCAGGAGCTCGACCTTCATGTTGTCGTGGGCGACGAGTGCGATATGCCAGGGCATGGGGTCTCCGTCGGTCGACGTCGTGGGACTTCAGCGTAGGAGCCTGTGCCGGACCGGGGCTGGGTTCTGGCTGAGAGGTTGCTCAGCCCTCGGCACCACGGTCCACCCCAAGGGTCGCGATGAGGTCCTCGTGGAGCTGGAACCACACGCGATGGCAGGAGTCGATGTCGGTCCCGTCGACCCATTCGCCCCGGCCGGCCCGGGCACGTTCGAGGGCCGTGTCGAAGCGGGCGTGATACCCGCCGAAGCGCACCAGGACGCCGGTCAGGCGCTCGGCCAGCGGAGCCAGCGCGGCGCCGATGGCAGTGAGCTCGTCGAGGACCCGGGCGTCCCAGTCCGCGTCGGTGTGGTCGTTGGGGGCGAGTCGGTCCAAGGCGGTCGGCTTCAGCTGCCAATCGGTGCAGGCGCGCTGGAGCGAGGCGTTGAGTGGGAGGAACTCGCGGTAGGTGGCCGCGATGACGCCGCCGGGGTCGGCCGATTCCCGTTCGCGGGCAAGTTCACGTTCGTTCTCGCCCTTGCCGTCCTCGGTCAGCCACCAGCCGCCGAGGTCGGCGAACGACGAGCGCTGCAGCCATCCGCGGCGGGCCGCCTCGTCCAGGAGCGCGGCGGTCTCGTCCGGGCCGGTGCCGGCGCGGTCGGCGACGGCGGGGGTGTCGGCGAACCCGAGGAGCCGCACCGCGTGCAGCACGAGCAGTTGCGGTTCCGAGGTCCGCGCCATGACTAGTCTCCCTGCCGGTCGGTGAGTCGCGCGAAGTGTTGCTGGCAGGCCTGCGGCGACCGGAATCCCATCGCCTCGGCGATCTGCGCCCAGGTCAGTCCCGCGCCGCGGGCCGTGAAGAGCAGGCCCGCCTCCATGCCGTCGACCTCCGCCCGCGCCGCGGGCAGCAGGGTGAGCGCGCTGAGCAGGTCCTCCGGGGTGAGGTCGGTGGAGCGCCAGAGCGCGAACTGCGTGAGGTCGACGGCGGTGGGCGGCACCGGGGCGGGTCGCCACGGCCGTGGGTCCAGTGCGTCGGCGCCGAGCGCCAGGAGCCGGTCCTGTGCCTCCTGTTCTCGTCGTGCCCGGGTCTGGTCGGTTCCCTGCGCTTCGACCTCGTGCTTGCGTGCCATGCTCCGATCCTGCACGATCAACACAATGTTGTCAATGTTTCGTTGATGGGTGGAGTGTGCTCACGGATCTCTCGGACGCGACCGCAGACACCTGTGGTGGCAAGGCGGCGGCGCTGGCCGTGCTGCTGCGGGCAGGACTGCCGGTGCCCGACGGCTTCGTCGTGCCGTTCGCCGTGCACGCCACGCACGGCGCAGGCTTGTCCGTCCCCGACGCGCTCTCGGACGCGGTCGCCAGGCACCTCGCCCTGCTCGGCGATCCGCTGGTGGCGGTGCGCTCCTCGGCCGACGCCGAAGACCAACCGGACGCCTCGGCGGCCGGTCAGTACGACAGCGTGCTGGGCGTCCGCGGGACGCCCGCCGTCCTGGCGGCGGTGCGAACCTGCTGGGCGTCGCTGCGCTCCGCGCGCGCCTTGGAGTACCGGAGCGACCGCAAGGCATCGCCCGGGGAGGCGTCGATGGCCGTGCTCATCCAGCGCCTGGTCGATGCGGACGCCTCCGGCGTGATGTTCACGCCGGCCCACCCCGGCGCGAGCACTCGCATCGAGGCGTCCTGGGGCCTCGGCCCGAGCGTGGTCGGCGGCACGGTCACCCCCGACACCTACGAGATCGCTGTGGACGGAAGCACCCGGAGCACCATCGCCCGCAAGGCCACCCGCCTGGATCGGGCCAACGATGGCACCGGTGTCACGGCGAACGAGGTGCCGGAGCGCCAGCGGACCCGGCCGGCGCTCGACGCCGCGACCACCCTGGCCCTGACCGCGCTCGGACACCGGATCGCCGCCGCGCTCGGAGGCCCGCAGGACGTCGAGTGGGCGCTCGCCGACGGCAAACTCTGGATCCTGCAGGCCAGGCCGATCACTGCGCCTGTTCCACCACTGCCGACGACGACCTCCATCGCGGGCGGCACCACGCTGTCCGGTACACCTGGCTCCCACGGCATCGCGACCGGGATCGCCCGGGTCCTGGGCGGACCCTCCGACTTCGGGCGGGTCCGGCCCGGCGACATCGTGGTCTGCCCGTACACCGACCCGGCCTGGACGGCGTTGCTGCGCATCGCCGCCGGCATCGTCACCGAGACCGGTGGCGCCCTGTCCCACGCGGCCATCGTCGCCCGCGAGCAGGGCATCCCCGCCGTCCTCGGCGTGCCGGACGCCACCACCGCGATCCGTGACGGCGACCTCATCAGCATCGACGGCACCGAGGGTGCCGTCACCACACCCCGACCCGCAGCGGAGGACGATCATGGCAACCAGGTTCCTGTACATCGCGCGCCACGGTGACGCCGACCCCTTCGGTGAGCTCACCGACACGGGACGGGAACAGGCACGGCTCCTGGGCCGCCGCCTCGCCCTCCTGCCGATCGACGCCGTCTGGCACTCCCCGCTCCCCCGCGCGGAGGCGAGCGCACGTGAGTTGGCCACGCACCTGCCGGACGGAACGCCCGTCTCCGCGGCCGCCGAACTGATCGACCACGTGCCCTACGTTCCGGCGCCCGAGGAGACGCCGACCGCCTGGGTGCCGTTCTTCGACGGCTACGACGCCGACGAGGCCGCGGCCGGCCACCGAATCGCTCGGAGCCTGACCTCGCGATTCGCCGCGGCCGCCGACGGTGCCGACGCTGCCGACGTCCACGAGGTGCTCATCACCCACAGCTATCCGATCGCATGGCTCGTTCGCGACGCGCTCGAGGCCCCAGCAGCGCGCTGGCTCGGCCTCGACAGCGCCAACACGGCCCTGACCGTCATCGAGCACCGATCCGGCCTCCCGCCCACGATCACGATGTTCAACGACATGAGCCACCTACCCGCCGAGTTCCGCTGGACCGGATTCCCTCGGACGATCCGCCGCCCCTGAGTCGCAGGAGCCGTCCCGGGGGAGCCGGTGTTAGCCTCGATCGGAAGAACCGACCATCGAGAGCCACATGCCGCAGATCTTCGAGCAGTTCGAGCACCTCGCCCGATTCCTGATCGTGGTGCTCGGCTTCGATGTGTCCGCGCAGGGTCTGGGCACCCTCGCCGTCGCCGGAGCCGTGGGTCTGGCCGCCGTGGCGCTGCTCGCCGCCACGCTCAACCACGTCGCCGTGGCGGCCACCTTCGGCGGCCTGCGGGGCCCGCGGATGCGCCAGGAGCACGCTCGCGCACCCGAGCCGCGCCCGCAGAGCGCGCCGGACACCCCCGGCAAGCCGCGCCCCCGGGCACCGGGCCGCGTCCTCGCGGTCGCCACGCGCTGACGCCCAGCCCCACCGCCACGACAGGCGGCAAGCCCGACCAACGCCGTCGGGCATAGGCATTGCGGCGTCATGCCCGCGCGACCATACGGCCCCCACCCGCCCGTATGACGCAAGGACCAACCCATGAACCTGTACGAATTCGCGCCGATCAGGGCGCTCATCTCCGTTGCCAACTCCGTCGTCACCACGTTGACGGACCTCCTCGAACCGATCGCCGCCGGGAGCGCCGCGGCCCTGGCGATCGTGGTCTTCACCCTGCTCGTGCGCGCCGTGCTCATCCCCGTCGGGGTGTCCCAGGCCCGCGCGGAGCGGACCCGGCGCCGGATCGCGCCGAAGCTCGCCGACCTGCAGAAGCGGTACAAGAAGCAGCCGGAGGTCCTGCAGCGCAAGATGATGGAGCTCTACCGCGAGGAGAACTCCAGCCCGTTCGCCGGCTTCGGACCCGTCCTGCTGCAGATGCCGGTGCTGCTCGCCGTCTACGGGCTGTTCATCACCCCGACGATCGGCGGCGCCCCGAACCACCTGCTCGAGAACGAGCTGCTCGGCAACCCGCTCGGCACCAGCCTGATCACGGCCATCGGCGCGGGCACGACCACCCCACTGACGTGGGTGCTGTACGCGGTGATCGTCGTGGTCATCGTCGCCGCCGCGCAGGCCTCGCGCAGGCTCCTGATGCCGCCGCCGATGCCGGCCGCGACGGAACGGCAGCCGGGGGTGCCGGACCTGTCCGGGCTCACCAAGGTCCTCGGGTTCCTACCGTTCCTGACCGCGGTGTTCGCCACGTTCGTGCCGCTCGCCGCCGCCCTGTACCTGATGGTCACCACGACCTGGACGCTGGTCGAGCGCCTGGTGCTGCGCCGGCTGCTCAACCCACCCGCTCCGGCTGCGGCGGCTGGGGAGGTTCAGCCGAACGCCGGGTAGCCGGCCGGACGCAGGGCGCCCCAGTCCCGTTCGACGCCCGCGACGGCGTCGGCCAGGAAGGCGGTCGCGGCCGGGAAGTCGGCGGCCAGATGGCGCGTGCCCCAGCGCCACCGGAGCAGCACATGCTCCCGGAAGGTCAGGGCCGGGGAGTCCTTGGGCCCCATCCGGCGCTCGGGGTCCTCGGTGTACTTGAGCAGGATGCCGGTCATCATCAGGAGCCAGCCCAGGCACGCGGTCCGGACCTGGCCCGGCCAGCGCGGGTCCGCGGCCACCTCGGGCAGGTGCGCCGCGAGCCCGGTGGTGAACTCGGTGAGCAGGTCCTCCACGAAACCGGGCGGCGGCTCGTAGACGCACCAGCAGGTCGCGAACGGGAGCAGTGCGTACGCGGCGTCGAGGGCCGGGTGGTGGACGTCCGTGCCCTCGAGGTCCAGGAAAACCACGCGCCCGTCCGGCTCGAGCAGCGCGTTGTCCGGGCAGGTGTCGCCCGGGGACGCGACCAGCACGCCGCGGTCCTCCAGCAGGCCGAGGACGACGGCGAGTTCCGCCTCGAGGCCCTTCGGGACGACGGCGCCGCTCACCCGGGCGATCGCGTCCAGCCCGGCCCGGATCCTCGTCTCGATCCCGGGGTCGGCCGTCTCACCGATGGCCGAGGCGACCGCCCCGACGGCGGAGCTCGACCCGCCGCACAGGTCACCGAGGGCGCGGGCCCAGCGGGCCGACGCTGCCCGGGCCACGTCCGGGTCGGCGCCACGCAGCAGATCCGCGAGCGTCGGCGCCGAGCCCGCGTCCGTCATCACCACCAGCCGCGCGGCCGGGTCGGCCGCGAGCAGGTCCGGGGTGTGGTCCAGGTGCGCCAGCCCGGCCGCCTCCCGCCGGTACGCGCCGTCGCCGTCCTCGCCGGTCGCGCCGCCGCCGTCGGGCTCGAAGTGTTTGATGACCACGCTCGTCCCGTCGGACGTCCGCGCCCGCAGCACCAGGGACCGGGTCGACCCGCCGAGCGGCACCGGGTCGGTCAGGGTGCGCCCGAGGGCGGCGGAGCCGAGGCCCAGCGTCGCAGCAACGTCCGATTCAGTCATCGCCCAACTCTGCCAGCACGTCGGTGCAGCACGAACGCTGCCGCGTCCTGCCAACGGTTCGAGCAGCCTCTGCGCGCCGACCCTTGCGCGAGTTCCCGGCCGCTCGCTAGGTTGATGCAACGCGACATCAGAGGTCGCGCATGCTCATCGGCAGCGCACGAACCACCGCCCCGTGCGCCGATGAGACGCGTCCACAGGGCACCGGTCACGTCATCGAAGGAGATACCGTGCACAGCCAGGAATCCGCCGTCACCCTCCCGTTCTCCCGCCGCACCCTGTTGCGCATGAGCGCGGCCGGCGTCGCGGGCATCGCTCTCGCCAGTCAGGCCCGCCCGGCGGCGGCCGACATCGGTGACGTGCTCACCCTGCCCATCCCGGACATGGACCCGTACGACATCGCGACGCTCGATCGTTCGTTGTTCACCCCTCAGGAGCAGCGCATCACGCAGTACTTCGTGAGTCTTGCCGACATCGCGAACAACATGGAGGACACCGATCCCGAGACCGTCGGTTGGTTCAACGGTGGCTACTCCGCCTATGCCCCCGATCCGTGGAACGCTCGGAACCAGGAGTCCGTCTACACCCTGGCCTTCTTCTACACCCACGAGGCGCCGTGGAACCCGTACTACCTCGACCCGGTCCTTCGCGACCACGTGTACGCGGCGATGCGCTACTACCTCCAACTCCAGGGACCGGAGGGTTGGTGGCCCGCCTACAGCTACACCGACAAGAACCGGGCGGCGACCGGGTTCGGCCTGATCTACCTCGGCGAGGCGGCGGTCAAGATGGAGGAGGTCGGCTGGGACCCCCAGGTCCGTGCGGAGGTGCTGGCCTCGCTTCAGCTCGGCGCCGAGTACCTGCTCGACCCGACGGTCGCGGACGTCTGGGACGCCGGTATGCGGTACGTGAACCAGATCATCGGTGGGATGACCGGGATCGCGGCGTTCCTGCATCTGATGCCCCCACACATCGAGGCTTCGTACCACGAGCGGCTCGACTACCTGATGGCGAACGGTCAGAGCCAGGGCGCCGGCTACATGTACGAGTACGCGGCGTTCGATGCCCACTACTCGCTCTACACCGCGCTTCGGGACCTCGCCGTCGCCTATGAACGCACCGGCGACGATCGCTACCGACAGATCGCCCTCAAGCACCTCGACTGGTGCCAGTACAACTACCTCTGGGAGCCCGACGGCGCCGGCTGGACCGTGAACGGCATCTCCAGCCGCACGTCCATGCGGTCGCTGGCCGCCCTGCGTGGAGCCGACACGAGCAACTACCCAGACCACCTGAACATCTTCAACGAGTCGCACGTGGTCCGCGCCCTCAACTGGCCCGCCGAACACCTGGCCGCGCTGCAGCAGGCCTGGGCGGACGGGGAGGTCGAGGTGACCCGGCTCAGCGCCGGCGGCACGGCGCCGCAGAACCTCCGGCTCACCGCGGACGAGCCGGTCTACCCGACCGTGGCGGAGCGGCAGGCGGCGATCGCGTCGTTCCCGTACATGGGCTCCGACTCCTTCGTCGAGGCCCGTTCCGACGAGCGGTTCGACGCCCATTACGTGTTCACCAAGCGCTCCGGGTACTACTTCGCGACCCATCATGGCCGGGCTTTCTCGCCACGGGTGGTCCGCGGCCCGTCGTTCTTCTACCACCACGCCACCGGCGCGTTCGTGGCCACCCAGATGGGGACCGACAGCGCGTGGACCACGATCCTTGCCGACGGCTACACCGATGCGTCCGTCAGCACCATCCAGACCGGTGGCCGGTATCACCAGACCCTCCCGTTCACCTACACCTACGCCGACGCCGGTGACCGGATCCAGCGGACGTTCCGGTGCCTGCCCGAGTGCGTCCGGATCGTTGTCGATGCACCCGGCGAGACCTCCTTCACCGAGCGTGTCCCGCTCGTCATCGGGCCGAGCGACACGGTCACGTTCCTGGTCGGCGACGATGAGACGGTCGTCGCCGGCGCCGGGTCGGCCGTGGCCCGCGGCGTGCGGATCCGGCGTGGCGACAGCACGTTCGATCTGACGATCGGCGACGGCGCGGCCGTCGATATGAGCCTGGCTCCGACGGCCGTCACGCTCTTCGGCGGGGACCAGAAGCGGGTCATCACCAATCTCGACATCTCGAGCGTCGGGACGTCCCTCACCTACAAGCTGCAGATCCGCCCGTAGCGATCCTCGGCCGTGGATCCGATGGCGGGCTAGCCTGCCTCCATGGCTGACGAGGAGACCCTGACGGGCGGCAACGTCAGCGACGTGGTGCGGGTCGGCGCGACCGTGCGCAAGCCCTGGACGGCGGCGACCGCGCACGTCCACGCCTTCATGGACGCCGTGCGAAACACCGGTGTGGACGTGCCCGCGGTCCTCGGCCGCGACGACCGCGGTCGGCAGATCCTCGAGTACGTCCCGGGCCGCCTGGCACTCGACGCCGACCCCCTCACCCCGGCCGAACTGGCGCGGGTGGGTCGCCTCGTCCGTGCCATCCATGACGCCGCCACCGCGTTCCGGCCCGCCCCGGATGCGCGGTGGGATGTCGCGATACCCGCTCCCGGTGACGACCTGATCTGCCACAACGACCTGGCCCCGTGGAACCTGCTCATCGGCGAGCGGTGGACGTTCATCGACTGGGACGGCGCCGGCCCGAGCACCCGACTGTGGGACCTCGCCTACACCGCCCAGGCCTTCACGCTCTCCGACACCAGCCAGGCACCCGCCGAGGCGGCGCGGGGCCTGGTCGCGCTCGTCGACGGCTACGCCGCCGACCCGGTGCTGCGCTCACATCTGCCCGCCGTGATGGGCCGCCGGACCGCCGCGATGCATGACCTCCTCGAGACGTCCCATCGACGCGGCGTAGAACCTTGGGGCTCGATGTTCACCGCGGGCCACGGCGACCACTGGCGGGCGGTCCACCGGTACGTGACGCGGCATCAGGAGGTCTGGGCGACGGCGCTCGCCCCGACGCACCGCTGAGCGGTCCGCGCGCGAGCCCCACTCCCATGCGCGGCCCGCCTGACGCCTGGGCGCCACCGAGGAAGATGAGCGTCCTCTCATCCGTCGTTCATCTCCGTTTCACCGGCGCGCCGGATCGTGGTCATCCTCGCGGCAGTCCCTCCCGGGCTGCCCCCGACCACTTGGAGGACTGATGACGCGTCGGCGGATCGCGCTCTACTCGCACGACACCCAGGGCCTCGGACACATCCGGCGCAACGTCGAGCTGGCCGCTGCCCTGGTGGATGCGGACGCCGACACCGATGTCCTCCTGCTCACCGGGGCCCCCGAGGCCACCGCTCTCCCGCTGCCGGCGAACACCGAGGTCCTCACGCTCCCCGCCGTGGGCAAGGACGCCGACGGCGGCTACGGGGCCCGGGTGCTCGACCTCAGCCTGGCCGAGGTGCTCGACCTGCGTGGTCGCCTCATCGCGGCGGCGGTCACCTCGTTCACGCCGGACCTCTTCATCGTCGACAAGGTCGCCCGTGGTCTCGGCGGCGAGCTGGACCGCGCCCTGCGGGCGCTCCGGGGGAACGGACGCACCCGCGTGGTGCTCGGCCTTCGCGACGTGCTGGACAGCCCCGACGTGACCCGGCGCGAGTGGCAGGACGCGAACACCACCTCGGTCCTGCTGACCTCCTACGACCAGGTCTGGGTCTACGGGGACGCCGGCGTCTACGACATGGTGGCCGAGTACCGGCTCCCCGAAGCCATCGCCCGGATGATCCGCTTCACCGGCTACCTGGGTCACGGCCGCGGCCGCTCGCTCGACGCCCGGCCAGGCAGTGCCGCAGCCGCCGCCGGTGCCCCGGCCGAGCCGTACGTGCTGTGCATGGTCGGCGGCGGTCAGGACGGCGCGGACCTGGCCCGCTCGTTCGCACGGACCCCGCTGCCAGCCGGCCACCACGGCGTCCTGGTCACCGGCCCGTACATGGACGCCGGCACCCGCGCCGCCGTCCACCGGGCCGCGGCCGGCCGTGACGACCTCCAGGTGCACGAGTTCGTCACCGACACGCTCGACCTCATCCGCGGCGCACGCGCCGTGGTCACGATGGGCGGCTACAACACCGTCTGCGAGGTGCTCGCCGCCGCCCGGCCCGCGCTCGTGGTCCCGCGGGAGCGGCCCCGGCTCGAGCAGGCCATCCGCGCCGACCGGCTCGCGGAGGCCGGCTACCTCGACACCATGCGCCCGAACCGGGCCGACCCCAGGCGCCTCGGCGCGTGGCTCGCCGAGGCCGTCGGCCGCGGTCCACGGCCCCACCGCATCGACCTCGACGGGCTGAGCAGCGTCCCCGCGCTCGCCCGCCGCCTGCTCACCGCCCCCACCACCTTGGAGTCCTCGCGTGTTCCCGCCTGAACCCCGCATCGGCTACGTCCTGAAGATGTACCCGCGTTTCTCCGA
Source organism: Occultella gossypii (assembly GCF_019947135.1). Taxonomy (GTDB): domain Bacteria; phylum Actinomycetota; class Actinomycetes; order Actinomycetales; family Beutenbergiaceae; genus Occultella; species Occultella gossypii. The sequence continues at coordinate 82,194 of NZ_JAGSHT010000011.1, forward strand.
GACGTTCATCGTCACCGAGATCCTCGCGCTCGAGGAGCGCGGTGCCGACCTCGAGATCTTCTCGCTGCGTCCCCCCGCCGACGGCCGGTTCCACGAAGCCCTCGCGCGGGTCGCCGCCCCGGTGACCTACCTGCCACACCACCTCAGATCGACCGAGTTGTGGCGGGTCCTGCGCGCCGCCCGGCCAGATCTGCCGGATCTCGAGCGGCACCTCGATGAGCTCCTCGACGCGGCTCCCGACGACGCCGCTGCCGCCGTCGACCTGGCCGCCCAGGTGCGCCGCCGCGGGATCACCCACCTGCACGCGCACTTCGGCTCGGTCTCCACCACCGTGGCGCGGCTCGCCGCCCGCATCGCCGGGATCGGCTACAGCTTCACGGCGCACGCGAAGGACATCTTCCACGCCGACGTTGACCCGGCCGACTTGAGCCGCAAACTCGCCGACGCGGCCTTCGTGATCACCGTCAGCGACTACAACCTCACCCACCTGCACCGTGAGTACGGCGCGGCGGCCGAGGGCGTGATCCGCCTCTACAACGGCCTGGACCTGGACAGCTTCACCTACCGTGCCGCCCGGCCCGACCCGCACACCGACCCCGTGATCGTCGGCGTCGGCCGCCTCGTCGAGAAGAAGGGCTTCGTGCACCTCGTCGATGCCCTGGCGCTCCTGGCTCAACGCGGCTCGACCGCGCGCCTCGCGCTCGTCGGCTCCGGCCCGGAGGAGTCCGCGCTACGCGCGCAGGTCACCGCACGCGGGCTCGAGGGCCGCGTCACTTTCCACGGTTCGCTGCCGCAGGGACGGATGGCCGACGTCGTCTCCCGCGCCGCCGTGTTCGCCGCACCCTGCGTGGTCGGTTCCGACGGCAACCGCGACGGGCTGCCCACCGTGGTCCTCGAGGCCCTCGCCCTCGGCACCCCCGTCGTCGCCACCCCCGTGACCGGCATGCCCGAGGCCGTCCGTGACGCCGAGACCGGCCTGCTCGTACCGGAGGCCGACCCGATCGCGCTCGCGAACGCCCTGGAGCGGGTCCTCACCGACCCCGACGGCGCCCGCGAGCGCGCAGCCGCGGGTCGGCTCCTGGTCGAGGACGTGTTCGACACCCGCCGCAATGCCGCCGTGCTGCACGCCCTGTACGCCGGGACCGCCGCCGCTCCGGCCCCGGTGGCACCACCGGCACCGCGGGTGGCGACAGCACCGACCCTGCCGGCCTCCGCCCGTGCCGACGAACTTGCGGAGGTGGCCCGATGAAGCGCATCGCCTACGTGAGCACCGATCCCGGCATCGGCGTCTTCGGACGCAAGGGCGCCTCGGTCCACATCCGGGCCGTCGTCCGGGTCCTGGCCGCCGCCGGAGCGCAGGTACACCTGATCACGCCCCGGACCGACGGCGAGCCACCCGAGGACCTGCGCGGCGTCACCGTGCACCTACTGCCCGGGGTCGCCGGTGCGGACCGGGCGGACCGGGAGCACTCCGCCCGGGACAGTGACACCGCGGTCGGCGCGGTCCTCGACGAGCTGAGCGCGACCGGCCCCCTCGACCTCGTCTACGAGCGGTACGCCCTCTGGGGCCGCACCGCTACCGCCTGGGCGACCGAGCACGGCGTCCGCGCCGTGCTCGAGGTGAACGCACCGCTGGTGCAGGAGGCGTCCCGGCACCGCGGGCTCGTCGACATGGGCCGCGCGGAGCGCGTCGCGACCGACGCGATCGGCCGCGCCGACGCCGTCGTCTGCGTCACCGACGCCGTCGCCGACTGGGCCCGCGACCACACCCACACCCCCGAACGCGTACACACCGTCGCGAACGGCGTGGACACCCGGGCCATCACCCCGGCCGAGGCGCCGGTCACCCCGGCCGACGCCGCGACCTTCACGGTCGGGTTCGTCGGCACCCTCAAGCCGTGGCACGGCGTCGACGTGCTCCTCGACGCCCTTGCCCTGCTGCTGCGCCGCGATCCGACCTTCCGGCTGCTGCTCGTGGGCCATGGCCCGCAGGCGCGGGCACTCGCCGACCGCGCGGCGGACCTCGGCATCGACCACGCGATCGAAGCCACCGGCTCCGTCGACCCGGTGGACATGCCGGCCCTGCTGCATCGCATGGACGTCGCCACCGCGCCGTACCCGGAGCTGGCCGACTTCTACTTCTCACCGCTCAAGGTCTACGAGTACCTCGCCGCGGGTCTGCCCGTGGTCGCGTCCCGCATCGGCGGGCTGCCCACGCTGCTGAGCGACGGAGGCATGGGCACGCTCGGCACGCTCGTGCCACCGGGAGACGCCGGGGCACTCGCGGACGCGATCGCGCAACTGCGCGACGACCCCGTCCGGCGTGCCGAGCTGCGTCGCCGCGGCCCGGCGAGCGTGGCCACGAACGACTGGACCCACGTGGTCGAGCGGATCCTCGGCCTCGTGGCCGGGCCACCGGACCGGCGAACGGTCGAGGAGTCCCATGAGCTCGTCTAAACCCACCACCTTGCGCGGTGCCCTGCCCGGGCTGCGCCGGACGGTCAAGCACGTCGCGCCCCACATGCGCTCCGAGCGCCCTCTGCTCGTGGGCGGGCTGGCGGCCATGTTCGCCGAGGTGCTCATGCGACTCCTCGAGCCGTGGCCGCTGAAGTTCGTGCTCGACGGCGTCATCGCCGCCAGCGGGGCCGAGATCGCCGGCGAGGCGCCGGCCAGCCTCCCTACGGTGCTGCTCCTCGCGTGCGTCGGCCTGCTGGTCGTGGTGTCGCTGCGGGCGTTCGCCTCGTATCTGATGACCATCGCGTTCGCGCTCGCCGGGAACCGCCTGCTCACCAAGATCCGCGGCCACGCGTTCACGCACCTGCAGACCCTGTCGATGGCCTTCCACGACAACTCCCGCACCGGTGACCTGGTGGCCCGGGTCACCTCCGACGTCGGCCGGCTCAAGGAGGTCGCGGTCACCGCGGCCCTACCGCTGATCGGCAACGTCGTCACCATGATCGCCATGGTCGGCGTGGTCTTCATCCTGGACGCCCCGCTCGCGCTCGTCATGATCGCGGTGCTGCCGATCTTCTTCCTCACCGGGGCACGGGTGTCCAAGCGGATCAACGGCGTGTCCCGGCAGCAGCGCAAGGCCGAGGGCGAGCTGGCTTCGATGGCCACCGAGAGCCTGTCCGCGATGCGCGTGATCCAGTCCTACTCGCTCGAGGACAAGATGAGCGGCGCGTTCGCGAGCAACAACCAGAAGACTCTCAAGGACGGTGTGAAGGCCAAGAAGCTCTCCGCCGGTCTCGAGCGCAAGACGGACGTGCTGGTCGGCCTGGCCACCGCCGCCGTGCTCTACATCGGAGCCAACCGCGTGCTCGCCGGCGCCCTCACCCCCGGTGAGCTCGTCGTCTTCATCACCTACCTGAAGGCCGCGTTCAAGCCGATGCGGGATCTGGCCAAGTACACCGGCCGGATCGCCCAGGCGGCGGCCTCTGGGGAACGGCTCGTCGACGTCCTGGAGGAGACCCCGAAGGTCGTGAACACCTCCTGGGCGCGGCACGCTCGCCGGTTCCGCGGCGACGTCTGGCTGCGCGGCGTGTGGATGTCCTACACGCCGGGTCATCCCGTGCTGCGTGGGCTCGACCTGCACGTGCGGCCCGGCGAACGGGTCGCCGTGGTCGGCCCGTCCGGGGCCGGGAAGTCCAGCATCGCGATGCTCCTGTCCCGGCTCCGGGACCCGGAGGCCGGTCAGGTCTGCATCGACGGCATCGACGTGCGGGACCTGACCCTGGAGTCCCTGCGACCCCAGATCGCGATCGTGCTCCAGGAGAGTCTGCTGTTCGCCACCACCATCCGGGAGAACATCGCCGACGGCGCGCCCGGCACGACCGACGCGCAGGTCGAGGCGGCCGCCCGGCTCGCCGGGGCGCACGACTTCATCACCGCCATGCCGAACGGGTACGACACCGTCGTCGGCGAACGCGGCACCACGCTCTCCGGCGGCCAGCGCCAGCGGATCGCCATCGCGCGGGCGGCGGTCCGGGACGCGCCGATCGTCATCCTCGACGAGGCCATGACCGGCCTCGACAAGGGCACCGAGGACGAGGTGATCGCGGCGATGAACCGCCTCACCGAGGGCCGCACCACGATCATCATCACGCATGACATGGCCGCCGCCCGGGACGCCGACCGGGTGTTCTGGGTGGACGGCGGCGTGGTCACCGACTCGGGTCGCCCGGACGCGGTCCTGGGCCGGCACGTCGACCCGGCCGGAACCGGCGGTGCTCTTGTGGCGGCGTCGCCAGGGCCGCCGGAACACACGGAGCCCTCGCCGCACGCAGGGCCCACCCGGCCTGACGCACCCACCGGACGGAAGGAGCAGCCCCTTGCTCTCACGAACTGACCGCATCCTTGCCGCGCGGGACCCGCGGCTGACCGCGCTGCCGGTCCTGCTGGACCGGGTCGCGCTGCAGGAATGGCTGAGCGACCTGCTCGGTGCGGACCTCCGGGTCACCCCTAGGTACCTGCGGTACAAGCCAGGCACGAGTTGCGTGGCCGCTGTCGAGGTCACGAGCCCGGGCACCCCCACCGCGGCGCCGCTGCCGCCGCAGCTGGCGGCGCTCCCGGCGACCCCCGCGGGCACCCGCACCGTGATCGTGACCGCCCACGGCCCCGACGGCGTCCGCAAGCTCGGCAAGACCGTCGAGCGGGCACCGGGCGGCTCCGTCCTCGCGACCGACCAGGACCTGACCGCGATCCTGACCACCGTCGCCGCCGACCGCGACCTACCCGCCGCCGCCGCGCTGCGCGACGCGGCCCGCACCGAACGGCTGGTCCAGCGGGTGGCCGGTGACGTCGGGGGTTTGGATTCCGGCGTCGGCGTGCGCCAGCTCGCCTACAAACCGCAGCGCCGCTGGGTCGGCACGGTGCGCTCCGACGCAGGCACCGACCTACTCCTTCGGGCGTACCGACCCGACGACCTGGCCGCCACCACCGACCGCCTCCGCGCACTCGAGCGGGCCGGTGCCGCGACCCCGCGACTGCTCGGCCGGAGGACGCGGTCCGGCCTCGCGGTCCTGGAGTACCGCCAGGGCGCGGCCCTCGAGGCTTCCGCAGCCGCCGGGGACCTCGCCGCGGTCGGCGCTGCCCTTGGCGCCCTGCACGCCGCCGCGGCGAACCTCCCGACCCGCGACCCCCGGACCGACCTCTCGGCCGCGCGGCGCACCGCCCGCCAGGTGACCGTGCTGCTCCCCCACCTGCGCGCACGGATCGACGCCCTCACCGCAGCACTGTCCGCAGGCTGGTCCCGTGCCGGCGCAGGGACACCGGTGAGCCTGCACGGTGACTTCTCGCTCGACCAGGTGGTCCGGGCCGGAGACGGCGCCGTGACCCTGATCGACCTCGACCACGCCTCCCGCGGCCCGGCCGAGGTGGACGTGGCAAGCCTCGCCGCGCAGGCCGTTCTCGACGGCGCGGCGGAGCCGGAGGCGCTCATCGCCGCCATCGCGGCGGGCTACCCCGGGGCGCTGGACGCGACCCGCCTGCGCCTGCACCTCGCGGCGCAGCTGCTGCGCCGGGCCGCCGAGCCGTTCCGCGGCATGCGCGGCGACTGGGCGGAGGCGACCGAGGCCGTCCTCGCGCGGGTCGAGGATCTGGTCCGCGAACGGCTGGTGGTGGCGTCGTGACCGGCTCCTTCGCGCAGCTGGTCGACGACCTGCACAGCGCGGGGCACACGCTCGAGCGGGCGATGCCACGCGAGGACGATCACGCGCTGCTGATGGTGCGCACCGATTCCGGGGCGAGCGTCGCCGGCCAGTGGTTCGCCGACCGCGACCGGGCCGACCACGTCGCCTCGGCGACGGCTCGCGGGGCGGGTGCCTCGCCGCACGTCCATCGGGTCGCCGGCCACGTCATCCTGCAGTCGGGGGGTGCCGACCGGCGCCTCCCGGGCCTCAAGGCCCTCGCCACGACGCCCGGCGCGCACCTGGTGGCGCACCGCCCGGAACGCCGCGGCGTGGTGCGGCACGAGGCCGACGGCCGCACCGTCTTCACGAAGGTGGTGCGGCCCGGCCGGGCGGCCGGCCTGGTCGACGCGCTCACCGCGGTCACCGCCGCCGGGGTGAGCACTCCCCGTGTGCTCGGCGCCGACGAGACCACCGTGACCACCGCCGCGCTGCCGGGCCGCACGCTGCACGAGGCGCTCGCCGCACCCGACGCCGACGCCGGCTCGCTGACCCGGGTGGGCCACGCCGTCGGGGTGGTCCTGCGCCGCCTGCACGCGGTACCGGCGCCCCCGCGCGAGGCCGTCATGCATGACGGCGCCGCCGAGATCGCGGTGACGCGGCGGTGGCTGGGGCTGGCGCAGGCGTACGGGGCGTTGCCCCGGACCGCGGCGGACCCGCTCGCGATGCTCGCCCGCGCCGAGGCCACGCTCGTGCCATGCGCGCGGCCGGTGCTGCTGCACCGCGACCTGCACGACAAGCAGCTGCTCACCGCCGGCGACGACGTCGGCATGCTCGACCTGGATCTGCTCGCCGTCGGCGACCCGGCCCTGGACCTGGCGAACCTGCTCGTGCACCTCGAGCTGCGCGCCAAGCAGGGCCTCACCACCCGGGCGCTCGCCTACGCCTGTGCCGACGGCGTGCTGCGCGGCTACCGGCCCACCGCCGTCGAGCGGACCACCCTGCCGGGCTACGCCCTGGCGACCCGGCTGCGGCTGCTCGCCGTGTACGCCTTCCGACCCGAAAGCACGGACGCCGCGACGAGCGTCCTCGACGACCCCTGGGAGTTCTCATGACCACGACGATCAGCGTGATCGGCACCGGATACCTCGGCGCCACCCACGCCGCCTGCATGGCCGAGCTCGGCTTCGCCGTCATCGGCGTCGACACCGACCCCGCGAAGATCGCCGACCTGAGCGCCGGGCGGCTGCCGTTCTACGAGCCCGGGCTACCCGAGCTGTTGCGCGCCCACACCGACGGCGGGGCGCTGCGGTTCACGACCTCGATCGCCGAGGCCGCCGATGCCGACGTGCACTTCCTGTGTGTGGGCACGCCCCAGCGAGCCGACGGCCTGGGCGCGGACACCACGCACGTACGCGCCGCCGTCGCCGGTCTCGTCCCGCACCTGCGACGGGACGCGCTGATCGTCGGCAAATCGACCGTGCCGGTCGGCACCGCGCACGAGCTGCAGGCCGTAGCGGACGCCCTCGCGCCCGAGGGGGTTCGGGTCGAGATCGCCTGGAACCCCGAATTCCTGCGGGAGGGCCGCTCGGTCGAGGACACCCTGCGCCCGGACCGGCTCGTCCTCGGCGTCACCAGCGAGGCCGCGGAGCAGACCCTGCGCACGGTGTACAAGCGCGCCATCGGCGCCGGGACCCCGGTGGTGGTGACCGACCTGGTCAGCGCCGAGCTGGTGAAGGTCTCCGCGAACGCGTTCCTGGCGACGAAGATCTCCTTCATCAACGCCGTCGCCGAACTGTGCGAGGCCACCGGCGGCGACGTCACCGACGTGTCCCGGGCGCTCGGTCACGACGCCCGGATCGGGCACGCCTTCCTGAAGGCCGGGCTCGGCTTCGGCGGCGGCTGCCTGCCCAAGGACATCCGCGCCATGATGGCGCGCGCCGGCGAGCTCGGGGTGGATCAGGCACTGACCTTCCTGCGCGAGGTCGACGACATCAACATGCGCCGCCGCCACCGGGTGGTCGAGATGGCCACCGACGAGCTCGGCGGCAGCCTCCTCGGGCGCAGGGTCGCCGTGCTCGGTGCCGCGTTCAAGCCGCTCACCGACGATGTCCGCGACTCCCCCGCGCTGAACGTGGCCGCCCAGTTGCAGCTGCGCGGTGCCCAGGTGCGCGTCTACGACCCGCAGGCGATGGACAACGCTCGGGCCGTGTTCCCGACGCTGGCGTACGCGGACTCGGCGGCCGACGCGCTCGCCGGCGCCGATCTGGTGCTGCTGCTCACCGAGTGGTCGGAGTTCCTCGAACTGGACCCCGCACAGGCCGGTGACCTCGTGGCGCAGCGCCGCGTGATCGACGGCCGCAACGCCCTCGACACCGACGCCTGGCGGCGGGCCGGCTGGAGCTACCGCGGGCTGGGCCGGCCGCGGATGGAGCCGATCGTCGAATCGGCTGCCCCGGTGGCAGCGACAGAGCTGGAACTCGTCGGCTGACGCGGCCCGGCACTGTCGGACAGGGCGTTCCGGCTGGGCGAGAGCATGTGCTTCATGGGTCCGTCAGCTCGTGGGCCTCTCCCAGCGGACGCCCGGGAAACGATCGAAGTCGGAGTCGTAGGACACCACTGTGGCGCGATGTTCGATCGCCAGGGCAGCCAGATGGCCGTCGGTGACCAGGTTGCCGGTCGCGTTCGTCTGACTCAAGAGGTCCGAGAGGACTGTCGCATGCCGGGCGGTCGGTTGCACGATCTGTGCACTGGGCTGCGCCAGCCAGGCGGATACCTGGGCGGCGGCCTGTTCGATGGTCGCCGGTCGGGGGAAGAGTCCGGGCTTCGTCGCGAGCCGGATGAAGGCCAGCATCGGCACCCACGCGAATCCGACGGTGGCGGCGCCAGTCAGAGCGCCGTCCAGCCAGACGCGTGACTCGAGGTGACGGTCAGCGTCCGTGTTGTACGCGTACAACAGCACGTTGGCGTCGACGAGCTTCATCTACCGGCACGCAGCTTGGCGATCGTGTCAGCGTCGTCGAGTTCGGATGCGACCTGGAGCGCGCGGTCGAGATCGACGATCGGCCTTCCAAGGGAAACGGAAGAGGTCGAGAAGTCGACTCGCGGAACATCCGAGGCCGGCACTCCCGCGCGCACCGCATCGTTGAGAGCGCGTTTGAAGGAGACACCCTCCCTGGCCATTCGCTCACGCAGCATCTGCTCGACATCGGAGTCGAGAGTCACGGTCGTTCGCATGTTGACAGCATAGCATCATCGTCAGTGATGCCATGCTGTCAAGGTGAGCCAAGGGCGCTGGGTGGGAGCCGCAGGAATGCTCGAGCCATGGCTACCGGCGGCGCTGGCAGCGGCCGCACCAGTACAGGGTGCGGCCGGCGAGAGGCTTCGAACGGACCTTGGCGCCGCAGACCAGACAGGGCTCGCCGGTGCGCTTGTACAGGAAGAACCGCCGCTCGAAGTGGTCGCCGAGTTTCTCCCCGGTGAGGTCCGCGGTCTCCGCCGGCACCTGACCGGCGGCGATCTCCGCCTGGGCCGCGGCGATCTGGTCGTCCATCGTGAGGATCTGGTGGTAGACCACGCCGAGCGGCAGCATCAGCACCAGGTCATCCCAGATCGCCCGCCAGGTGGACCGGCGGATCTCCTTGCCCGGGCGCATCGGGTCCACCCGGTGCCGGAACAGCACCTCGCACCGGTACACGTTCCCGACCCCGGCCACCACCGCCTGGTCCATGAGCAGCTCGGCGATGGGCCGGGTGCTGCGGCTCAGCTTCGCCCACCCGAGGTCCGGGTCCGCGTCGGGACGCAACGGGTCCGGGCCGAGCCTGCGGGTGAAGGTGGCGATCTCGTCGGCGGTGACGAGCGCGCAGGTCATGGGCCCGCGCAGGTCCGCGACGTGCCCGTCGCCCGTGATCCGCAGCCGCACGGCGCCGGTGGCCGGGATGTCCTCGGGGTCGGCGCCGCGCAGGTCCTCGGGCAACGGCACCACGGGGAACAACCCGATCAGGCCGAGGTGCACGTGCAGCCAGGCGTCGCCGTCGAACTCCACGAACAGGTTCTTGCCCCACGCGCCGGCCTCCACCAGGGCCCGCCGGTCGAGGACCTGCGCGCCGCCGGCGAACCGGCCCTGTGGGCTCGTCACCCGCACCGGCCCACCGGCGAACGCGCGGTTCAACCGGCCCGCGAGGGCGTGGATGGTGTGGCCTTCGGGCACGATGCTCCCAGGGTCTTCGAGGTCGCCGGGCTCAACCGTATGCCACGGCGTGGATCCACCGAGCGCACCGCTGCGCCGGTGGCGGGTGCCGTCGGCCGTGCCGCGAATGGCCGCCCGCGGCATCTGCCGGGACGTGCCGTGCGGGTCTAGCATCGAAAGGCCCCGGCGTCCCGAGCCGAACGGACAGGCAGACAGATATGGACGATCCGCGCACGCAGGACATCCGCACCATCGCCGTGATCGGCCATAGCGGCAGCGGCAAGACCACACTGGTCGAGGCGCTGCTGCAGCGCGCCGGCGTGATCGGCCGGATGGGCCGCACCGAGGACGGCACCACGGTGTGCGACACCGAACCCGAGGCCACCCGTCGCGGCATCTCCACCACGCTCGCACTGGCCCCGCTGGACTGGACGACGGCGGGTCGCGGCTATCGGCTGAACGTGATCGACACCCCCGGGCACGACGACTTCGGGCACGCCGTGGACGTCGCACTATCGGTGGCCGACCTGGCCGTACTGGTGGTCGCCGCCACCGACGGCGTCGAGCCGGGCACCCAGCGGGCCTGGGCCAGGTGCGCCGCGCTCGGTCTGCCCGGACTGGTGTTCGTGACGAAGGAGGACAAGTCCGGAGCGGACTTCCACCGGGTGCTCACCGACCTCCAGGACCGGTTCGGACCGACCATCCGACCGGCGGAACTACCGCTGGGCGAGCGCGGCGCCTTCCACGGCATCGCGGACCTGCTCACCGACACCGACACCGACTACGACGGCGAGGGGCGCAGCCATGCGGTCGATGCGCCGTCGGAGGTCGCAGCCGAGCAGCACCGGCTGCACGCCGACCTGGTGGAGGAGGTGGTCACCGGGGACGACGACCAGCTGGAGCGTTACCTGGCCGGGGACCCGCTCACCCCGGCCGAGATCACAGCCACCCTGGCCGCCGAGATCGCGGCCGGGAGCGTCGTGCCGGTGTTCGTGGGCTCTCCGATCACCGGGGTGGGCATCACCGAACTGCTCGATCACATCTGCCTGCTCGGCCCGCCACCGCGACCGACGCGGGTGCTCGTCGGCGGCCGTGAGACCGACGTGCCGGCCGACCCCGACGCGGAGCCGCTGGTGCACGTGTTCCGCACCCTGACCGATCCGTTCGTGGGGCAGATCGCGCTGATCAAGGTGCTCAGCGGCACGGTGCAGGCCGAGGATCACCTGACGAACACGGCCACCGGCACGGCGGAACGGCTGCACGGCCTGTTCCGGATCCGTGGCGCGGACCATCTGATGGCGATCCGGGTGCCCGCCGGGGACATCGCCGCCGTCGCGAAGCTGACCGACTCCCCGATGCGCACCCTGCTGGCCCGCCCCGGCCGTCCGGTCACGCTGAGCGAGTCGGACCGGCCGGACCCGGGGTACGCCGTGGCGGTGCACGCCGCCACGCCCGGGGAGGAGGACCGGCTGCCGGAGGCGCTGCGCAAGCTGTGTGCGGAGGACCCGTCACTGGTCACGGAGCAGGTCGCCGACACCGGGCAGGTGCTGCTGCGCGGAACCGGGGACATGCACGTGGACGTCTCCCTGGAGCGGCTGGAGCGCAAGTTCGGGGTGAGCGCCGTCACCGAGCCGGTTCGGGTCGCGTTCCGCGAGACGCTCGCCGCCCCGGTGGAGGTGGAGGGCAGGGTGAAGAAGCAGTCGGGTGGGCACGGGCAGTTCGCCGTGGTGCGGGTCCGGTTCGCCCCCGCGCCACGCGGGACCGGTCTGACGTTCGAGAGCACGGTGGTGGGCGGGGCGGTGCCGCGCCAGTACCTGCCCGCCGTGGAACGTGGCCTGTCCGAGGCGATGGCCTCGGGCGGCGCCCACGGGTATCCGGTGGTGGACGTCGTGGCCGAGTGCGTGGACGGCAAGTACCACTCGGTCGACTCCTCGGAGATGGCGTTCCGCGCCGCCGCCGCGCATGCGCTCCGCGGTGCCGTGGCCGAGGCCGGCACCGTGGTCCTGGAGCCGATCCACGCGGTCCGGGTGAGCGTGCCCGAGTCGAACACCGGGGACGTGCTGGCGGACCTCGGCGCCCGCCGGGCCCAGGTCCTCGCCACCCGCACCCTCGACGGCGGCACGCAGGTGATCGAGGCGCTGGTCCCGGCGGCGGAACTCGGCGGCCGGTACCCGCTCGACCTGCGTGCCCTCACCGGCGGCTGGGGATCGGTGCGCAGCGAGCACCACCACTACGACGTGCAGCCGGCGCGCCTGCGCGGTGCCGACCGCTGACCGCGCGGGGCCGCCCGCTACCTGGCCGGCGCCACCGACCAGGACACCACGGGCTGCGGCGGGCGGACCTTCACCCGGGCGGGCACGTGACCGTGAACGAAGCGGTCGCCTCGACCTGGTCATCGGGCCCGAATTCATAGTCGCCGATCTCGGTCAGGTCGGCGTCACGCGGCAGGACGGACGCGCGCCCGGTGGCCCCCACCGCCGAGTAGGTCGTCCCGCCGTCCTCCGCAGGGGCGGACGTCACGACGCCGTCGGCCAACACCTGCGCGGCGTACTCGTCGCCGACGATCCAGACGCTGCTGGCGATGGACGTGCCCGGCTCGTAGGTGAACATCACGCCGATCGCGGGGTCGGGTGCACTGCTGCCGATGGCGATCACGCCATTGTCGGCGCACGACATCAATCCGGCCGGGATCTCACCGGACACGGTGTGGTGCTCGCCGCCCTGCTCGAACTCGATGATCGCCGTCGGGGTGTGGTCGTCGCCCCAGGGCGCTTCGGGACTGCCGGGGGTACTCTCCTCCGGTGCAGCGGAACCGGCCGAACCCCCAGGTCCAGCGCATCCAGTGAGCGCCAGCGCAAGCACCAGCCCGACCATCCGCGATCCGTCTAAGCGCGAACGGCGACGGCATCTGTTGGGCATCCAGCCACACTATCGGGACCGGCCCGGCGCCCGGGTCGGGCGGCGGCCTGCACCCCGATGCGCAGGCCACCACGGCGACGGCCCGACGTCAGCCCCCGGAGAGGATCGCGTTCACCTCCTCGTTCATCTCGGTGAGGGTGGCCACGTCCCGGTTGCCGATGTAGATCTCATCCATGATCGGGGCCCCGAGTGCCGAGATCGACCCGTACGCGTCCGTGACCGGGAAGTACACCGTGTACCCGTTGTCCACGAGGTCCGTGAACGGCGACACGTCCAGGCCGCGGTCGGCGAACGCCTCGATCGCCGCCTCGGTGCCGGCGGGGCGCGCCGGGAGCACCACGCCCGCCTCACCCACGAGGTTCTGGCAGTCGTCCGATCCGAGGAACGCGACCCAGCGGGCGGCCTCCTCCGGGTCCGGGGACTGCGCGCTGACCGAATCGGCGAGGCCGTTGTACATCGAGACCGGGTGCCCGATCGGGCCGCTCGGCAGGGAGGCGATGCCGAGGTCGACGCCCTCGAGATTGGCATAGGTGCCGAGCATCCAGGAGCCGTTCACCGAGAGCGCCGCCCGGCCGGAGCCGAGCGCCTGCTGCGGGTTCGGCGCGGTGCCGACCTCCTCGAACGGGGCCATGTAGCCCTTGTCCACCAGGCCGAAGAGCCAGGCCAGGGAGGCCTGCAGCCGGGGGTCGTCATAGTGGTACTCGGTACCCCACACGTCCGCGTTCGTGAACTCCCACCCCGTCGACGCGGCGAGCCAGGACCACGCGGTCTGCCCGTCCGTTCCGCCCGAGCCGTTCGAGGCGTAGCCGTACACGGCGACGTTGTCCGGATCGAAGCCCTCCTCGTCGCCGCGGATACCGTTCTCGTCCACGCTCAGATGCGCCAGGAGCTCCTCGAAGGAGCCACCGTCCTCGGGGTTCCAGTCCAGCGACTCGAGGTCCTCCGGGACCAGACCCGCCTCCTCGATCACGTTCCGGTCGTAGAACAGCGCGACCGTGTCGAAGTCCTTGGGCATGCCGTACTGCCCGCCGTCCTGGCCCACCCAGAGGTCGGCGAGGCCCTCCTGGAACCCGCCCGCGTCGATGTCGGCCGTGGCGTCGAGGGTGGACAGGTCCACCAGCAGGCCGCGCTGGGCGTACTCCGGGTACCGGGTCAGGTGGTCGGTGAACACGTCCGGGCCGGCGCCGGCCACGAAGCCGGCGGTGAGCTTGCTCCAGTAGTCGTCCCAGCCGTACTGGCTGATCCGGATCTGCAGGTCCGGGTTCTGCTCCTCGAACGCGTCCGCGCAGCGTTGGTACGCCGGCAGCTGGTTGGCGTCCCAGAGCCAGTAGTCGATGGCCGTGCGGCCGTCGCCCTCGGCGGTACCGGAGCACCCGGCCGCCACCAGCGCCACGGCGGCGAGCGCCGCCGAGGTCTTCGCGACCCGCGAAGCGAGCCCACGCCGTCGGGAGTGTGTCCTGATGTTCATCATTGACCGCCTCACTTGATCCCGCTGAAGCCGATGGAGTTGACGATCCGTTTCGCGAACACGAGGAAGAGCAGGATCATCGGCAGCGCCGCCACCAGGGTCGCGGCCATCAGGCCGGCCCAGTCCGGTCCGGTCTGCGGCGTCTGCGACTTGAAGTTGCCCAGGGCCACCGTCAGCACCCGGGACTCGTCGGTGTAGGAGACCATCAGCGGCCAGAAGTAGTCGTTCCAGGAACCGATGTAGGTCAGGATCGAGATCGTCGCGATCGGTCCCACGGACATCGGGATGATCAGGGAGAAGAACACCCGGACCTTGCTGGCGCCGTCGATCAGGGCAGCCTCCTCGACCTCGATCGGCACGTTCATGAAGAACTGCCGCAGGAAGAAGATCGCGAACGGGGTCATGAACAGGCCCGGCAGCATGATGCCGAGCAGCGTGTCGATCAGGCCGAGGTCACGGATCATCACGAAGTTCGGCAGCAGCGTGAAGATGGCCGGGACCATCAGGGAGAGCAGGAACACGCTGAACACCGCGTTGCGGCCCTTCCAGCGCAGCCGCGAGAACGCGTAGGCGGCCATGGCGGAGAAGAAGACCTGGCAGGCGGTCACCACGGTGGCCACGATCACCGAGTTGCGCAGGTACAGCCAGAAGTCGATGGAGGCGCCGGAACCGCCCTGCGCGATGGCCTCCTCGGTGGTCTGCAGGCCGAAGACCCGCTCGAAGCCGCCCCAGCTGAAGTCCACCGGCAGGAGCGAGGTGGCGTTCGAGTAGAGGGCACCGTTGCTGGACAGCGCGGTGCGCAGCATCCAGTAGAAGGGGAACAGGGTGATGATCAGCAGGACGATCATCACTGCCCAGGCCACCACCTTGCCGACCGTCGGCGGGCGCCGGCGGCGGGGCGCGGCGGCCCGGTCGGCGGTGCGTGCGGTCACGGGTTCGAGTCCCGTCGTTGCGATGTCGGTCATGTCCGCCTCCTCAGTTCAGGTCCGTCTGGCCCGCACGCGTGATGCGGTACTGGAGGAACGTGACGACCATCAGGATGATCAGCAGCGCCACGCTGAGCGCCGACGCGTAGCCGAAGTCGAACTGTCCGAAGGCCTTGTCGTAGATGTAGAGCTGGAGCACCCGGCTGGCGTCCACGGGACCGCCGCCCGTGGTCACGGCCACGGTGTCGAACACCTGGAAGGAGCCGATGACCGAGACGATCAGGACCAGGCCAAGGATCGGGCGCAGCAGTGGGACCGTGATCCCGAAGAACATCCGGGTCTCGGACGCGCCGTCGAGCCGGCCGGCCTCGTACATCGTCGGCGGGATGGTCTGCAGCCCGGCGAAGATCAGCAGCGCCGTGTAGCCCATGTGCCGCCAGACGTTGACCAGCGCGATGGTCGGGATCGCCCAGGCCTCGGTGGTGAAGAACCCGATCCGGTCCAGCCCGATCCACTCCAGCGCCTGGTTGCCGATGCCGAGCTGGAAGTCGAGGATCCACAGGAACACCAGGGCCGCGACCACGTTCGAGACCAGGAACGGCGTCAGCACCAGCCCGCGCAGCAGCGTGGACTGGCTGAGCCGCTGCATCAGCACCGCCAGCACCAGCGCGACCACCGTCTGCACGCCGATGTTGATGACCACATACAGCACGGTCACCCGCACGGCGTTCCAGAACACCGGGTCCGCGATCATGTCGCGGTAGTTGTCCAGACCGATGAACTCGACGGGGCTGAGCAGGTCCCAGGACGTGAAGCTCAGGTAGATGCCACGCAGCAGCGGCCAGAAGTAGAACATGGCCAGGCCGATCGAGGCCGGCAGGATGAACGCCAGCGCGAGCCGGGTGTCATCCCGGCGTCGACGACGGCGGACCTCCCCTCCGGCGCGGGTGGGGGTTGCCAGGGCCATGTTCTACTCCTTGCGTCGTTGCAGGCGATTCAGGTCGGGCGGGTGGTGCTCGGGGTCAGGCGGCCGGGTGGGCGTAGTCGGGGATCGGCAGGCGCTCGCCGCCGGCGAGCGCGGAGGCGTGTGCCACGATGCCGGGTGCGGTGAACATGGCGGCCCGGCGAGCGTCCACCGGCGGCGCGGCGCCGGTGACGACGGCGCGGACGAAGTCGTCGGCGAGGAAGTGGTGGGAGCCCTCGTGGCCGTTCGGGGCGTCCGCGTAGACGGCGGGGAGCCGGCTGCGGTCGTGCACCGGCGCGGAGCCGGAGGTGAACGCCTCCCGCAGCGCCGGGTCGACGTCCGCCAGCGCGGCGATGTCGGTGTCCGAGCGCAGCGGCACGAACTTCTCGGAGATGTCGGTGGACTCGGACTTGTCGTTCCACACGCTCTGGTGGGCGAGCTGCTCGAAGCTCGCCTCGGTGCCGAAGAACCGGAACCGGGACTCGCGGATGTGCGAGGGGTAGCCGACCCGGCGCATCTCGTTCGTACGCATGGTGCCGCCGTCGGAGAGCTCGAAGAGGGCCGTGGCGTTGGAGAAGCTGTTGCCGAACTGGCTGACCTCGCGGTCGAAGACCCCGTCGCCGCGGCGGTCCTCGACCCCGAGGCAGCTGACGCTCACCGCCTGGGTGGGCAGCGCGCCGAGGACGCCACCGATGGCATGCGTCGGGTACAGCATCGGTGGGTAGCTCGCCGTCGCCTTCCAGTCCTCGCCGCCGCTGTACTGATAGGCCGCATAGAAGCCGAGGTCCATGTCATGGACGTAGTCGCCCTCGGCGTAGAACACCTGGCCGAGCGCCCCCTCGGCGATCTTGTTGCGCAGGTGCACGGTGGCCGGGTTGTAGTAGCTCGTCTCGCCCATCATGTAGGTGAGGCCGGTGCGGTCGGTCTCGGCGATGATCGCGTCGATGTCGGTGATCTCGGTGGCCATCGGCACCGCGGAGTACACGTGCTTGCCCGCGGCGAGCGCGGCCAGCACGAGCGGGGCGTGGGTCCAACGCTGGGTGAAGATCGCGACGGCGTCCACGTCGCTGGCGAGCATCTCCTCGTAGCTGGCCACCGTGGTGGCCCCCTCGTAGCGGGCCGCGAGCTGCTCCGCACGCTCGGGCACGAGGTCGGTCACGACGAGCCGGCTGACGTTCGGGTGCAGGTCCCAGAGCGTCGCGAAGCTCTTCGAGAACTGTCCCGCGCCGACGATGCCGATGCTGAAGGTGCCGGCGTCGGGGTCGAGGGGGGCGTGCGGTTCGGGTGCGAAAGCGGTCACTGGTGCTCCTGGATGGTCGGTGCTGTGGTCGGGTCGGTGGGTGGTCGGGTCCGTAGCTGGGCAACGGCGGAGGTCCGGTTCGTTCGGCGGTGGCCGTCGTGCTCGGTCTGCTCAGGTTCGCGATGGCGTCCGCTGGGTCGGTCGGTGGGTGCCGACGGTCTCGGGTGCGGCGAGCACCCACTGGCAGGCCACGACGGCGGCGCCGCGGGCCCACTCGTCGAAGGTCGAGTCGAACTCCTCGATATGTGGGGCGCGGGTGCCGGGGTCGAGGTGCTCGGCGAGCGCGGCCGCCATCGCGGCGCGTGCCACGGGCATGATGCCGAGTCCGTCACCGGCGAGGATGACGGCCGGCAGGTCGAGGAGGTTCACGATCGAGGCGATGAGGGTGCCGAGCGCGCGCCCGGCGTCGGTCAGCGCGCGCAGGGCGGCGAGGTCCCCCGCTTCCGCGAGCGCGACCACGCCGGCCAGGTCCAGGTCCGCCCGCCCGTGCGGCACGCCGACGGCCGCTCTGATCGCCGCGGCGTTCAGCAGGCTCGCGGCACAGCCGCGATGGCCGAGTTCGCACAGCGGCCCTGAGTCCGTGACCGGGGTGTGGCCCACATGTCCGGCGGTGCCGTGCCCGCCGGCGCGGACCTGGCCACCGAGGACCAGGCCGACGCCGATCCCGACTCCGATGGTCACCACGGCGAAGTCGTCGTAGCCACGGCCGGGGCCGGACCACTGCACGCCCGCGGTGAGTGCGCGGGCGTCCCCGCTGAGCACCGTCGGGACACCGGTGGCATCGCTGATCAGACGGGCGAGCGGGACGTCGTCCCAGCCCAGGTAGCCGTTGTCACGGACCGTGTCGTCGAAGTGCAGCATCCGTCCGGCGAGCCCGATGCCGAGCGCTTGGGCAATGCCCTCGGGGTCGAGTTCATTGACTACTTCAACTATCTGCTTGGCCACGATCGTGATGTCTGTGCTGAGCAGGTCGCGGTGAACGGTCGCCTGCACGGTCCCGCCGGCATCCGCCGAGACTCCGAACAACCCGTCGCCGGTGATCTTCATGCCGAGGAAGCGGTGCCGACCGACATCCATCGCGAGTGGCGCCCCAGGGCGCCCCGGACGTGCGGATTGCGCGGATTCTTCACGAACCAGGCCGGAATTCACCAAGGGCCGGGTGAGCTTCGTCAGGCTCGCCGGGGAGAGGTCCAGGCGCCGGGCGAGGTCCGCGCGGGACAGCGGCCCGGCACGGAGGAGCTCCCGGACCACGGCCCTGGTGGTGGGGCGCAGGCTCGAGAGGGAGGTGGCGTCGGTGCTGCGGTGCACAAGGCCAGCGTGGCCCTGTTCGTTCACCTTGTCAAGGAACTAGGCTGAGACTCATCGGCGCCGCCACCTCGGCCACCATGCTCGCAGGGCCGATCGGGTCGAAGCCACCGAGCTGGTGCGACACGATCCGGTGCGCGTGCGTGGCTGCGACCAGCAGCTCCGTACCCACCACGACGAAGTGGTTCGGCCAGGCGGGCGTCGCGACCTCCGTGACGAGCCTCAGGCCGCCGGCGCCACCGATCGCCAGGGCGCTGAGCGTGTCGCAGCCACGCGCCCCGACGATCACGTGGTCGCCGTGCACCACGATGTCGGAGAGGTAGAACGACGCCTCGGCCGGCTGCGTCGTGGCGGCCACGCTCGCGGTCACCTCGGCGCGCCCGGCGGCCTCGTCCCAGGCGAGGACGGCCACCTCGCCGTTGAGCTCACACGCGACGTACAGGGTGTCACGGTGCCAGGCGGGATGCCGCGGACCGGCCCCGGCCGGCAGGGCCGTCACGATCGGCTCACCGACCGGCCGACCGGCCACGAGTCGATAGGCACGCAGCGCGTCGGCTCCCAGGTCCGTGACCACCAGATACCCGCCACCGGGGCTGACGGTGGTGGCGTGCGGGTGCGACGACGCCTGCCGACGAGGGTCCACGCTGCTGCCGCTGAACGTCAGGTCCACGGCGTCGTCGGTGAGCCCGCCGTCATCATCGAGCGCGATCGCGCCGACCGTGCCATCGCCGTAGTTGGCGATATAGAGCCACGTTCCCTCCGGATGCACGGTCAGGTGGCACGGGATCGCTCCGCCGCTCGAGCGCCGGGACAGCACCACGGGTGCGTCGCCGCCGGCTATGTCGGTCCGGACTGCGACCACCGCACCGTCGGTCTCGTGGTGCGTGGCGTAGAGCACGGGCCGGGTCGGGTGCTGGGCGATGAACGAGGGCCGGGGCAGGGCCAGGTGAGCCTCGGGCGCATCTCCGACTCGGGCACGCGCCCAACGCGTGAGCCCGGCCGCGAGCAGGCCCGGGGCCTCCGGCACGTCGAACGACGCCGCCCACACGGTGGGCGATCCTGCGGAAGGGGTCATGGTCGTCCTCCGTGATCGGCGGCCGCCTGGACCCACCGTCGCTCGTTGACCTCGTCGGCCGTGGTCCCTACCGTGGCATCCATGCAGACTGCTTCACGTTCGGACCCTGCGCGGGGCGGGACCGCACTCCACCCGTCCGGGACGGCCCGGTCCGACCTGGCCCTCTCCCTCGGGGTCGCGGCGGGCGAGTTCGTGTTCGTCTCCGGCGCGGTCGCCTTCCACCCCGAGACCGGCGAGATCGTCGGCCGAGGCGTCGAGGAGCAGACCCGGCAGACGCTCCACAACATCGAAGCGGTCCTGGCCGAGGCGGACCTCGGCTTCGTGGACGTCGTGCAGGCTCGCATCTACCTCAGCGACATCCGCCGTGACTTCCGCTCCTTCGACGCGGTCTATCGGGAGTTCCTCAGTGCGCCCTTCCCGGCACGGACGACCGTCGGCGTCGAACTCGCCGTGCCGGGCCTCCTGGTGGAGATCGACGCCGTCGCCCGCCGACGGGCCTGACCGGTCGAGCACCTTCCGCACCGCGCTCAGAGGGCGGCGAGCGCGTCGCGGGCGGCTGCCACGGTGCGCTCGACGTCCGCGGCGGTGTGTGCCGTCGAGAGGTACCACCGGCCGCCGGGCAGACTGAATACGCCGCGGCGTAGCAGTTCGACGGTGAGCCGGTCGTAGAAGTCCCAGTCCGCCGTCGTGAAGTCGGTGAAGGTCTCAGCGGCGTCGGTGCCGGGGATGACCTGGACGACGGGTCCGACGTTGCGCACGACGGCAGGTCGCCCGGCGTCGCTGAATGCGCTCGCGAGTCCGGTGGCGAGGGCGCCGCCGAGGTCTTCGAACCGCTCGTAGGTGCCGGGTTCGGCGAGGACGTCGAGGGTGGCGCCGGCGGCGGCCAGGACGACGGGGTTGCCGTTGTAGGTGCCGGCGTGCACGACGCCGCGGGTGACTTCGTCGATGAGGTCGCCGCGTCCGGCGAGTGCGGCGAGGGGGAACCCGCCGGCGATGGCCTTGGCGAGCACGACCAGGTCGGGGGTGACGCCGTAGCGTTCGGTGCCGCCGCCGTGGGCGATCCGGAAGCCCGTGATCACCTCGTCGAAGACGAGCAGGGTGCCGGTCTCGTCGCAGATCGCGCGCAGTTCGGCGAGGAATCCTGGTGCGGGTTCGAGCACCCCGGAGTTGCACAGCACCGGTTCGGTGAAGACGGCGGCGATGTCCTGGTCGGGGTCGGTGAGCACGGCGCGCACCGCCGCGGCGTCGTTCCAGGGCAGGATGGTCACGTCGGTGAGCGCGGACGGGTTCTGCCCGCGCGAGGCGGGTCGGTCCAGGGCGCCGTTCGCGTCTGGGCGGTAGCCGAGCAGCATCGCGTCCGACCACCCGTGGTAGTGGCCCTCGAACTTCACGAACCGGCGCCGGCCGGTCGCGGCCCGGGCCAGGCGCAGCGCGGTCTGGTCCGCCTCGGTGCCGGTGTTGGACCAGAGCACCCGGTCCATCCCGGGGATCGCGGCGAGTACCCGTTCGGCGATCTCGTACTCCAGGTCATGGCTGGCCCCGAACGTCTGCCCGAGCGGGAGCTGCCGGGTCACCGTCTCGACCAGATGCGGGTGGGCGTGGCCGATGATCACCGGGCCCCAGCCGAGCACGTAGTCGGTGTAGGTGTTCCCGTCCACGTCCCGGAGTTCGGCGCCCTGACCGGACTCGAAGTACAACGGGTGCGGCTTCATCTGCGCGCGCATCCCCGTGCTGACCCCACCACCGAGAGAGCCCTTGGCCCGCTCCCAGCGCTGGGCCGACCCGGGCCAGGACTCGATCAGGCTCATGCGTACTCCTCAATCGTCTCGTAGGGGAACAACGGCACCCGCCGGTTCCGGTGCTTGAGATGGTGCAGGTTCGCCGCGGTGACGCCCGGGGTGTCGACCCGAATGACCTCGGTCACGATGTCGGCGTACCCGGCAAGCGGGGACTGCACGCCCTTGCCGATGATGATGCGCCGCTCGGTCGGCTCCACCCCCAACACCCGGGGCTGGGCCAGCCCGGACGGGATCTCCGGCCGCGACGTCACGATCACCAAGCAGTCGTCGTCGTAGGCCACCAGTGCCGTCGGACCCGTGTCGAAGGCGCGCTGCCCGGCGTGGGTGCGCCCGGTGTCCTCGAACGGACCGTCGTGCAGCGCCCGCACCACGCCCGCCACCCGCAGCGGCGGGCCGGTCTCGGCGATGGCGCGACCCCCGATGTCCAGGACGATGTGCGCACCGAGCCCCGCAGCGTGGCACGCGCCCGCTGCGTCGGGGTCCTGCACGATCGACAGCGCGCCCGCGACGCCCTGGTCCTGGATCTCCCGCAGGAGCACCACGGAGTCCCCGGGGCTGCCACCGCCGACGTTGTCTCCGACGTCGAGCAGGAGTACCGGTCCGACCCGTGCGTCATCCGCAGCGCGGACCGCCTCGGCCGGGCTGGGCGCGGTGCCGATGAGCTCCGCGCGTCGGCTCCAGACCTCCCGGGCGAGGTCGTCCGCGAGCTGCTTGGCGAGCGCGAGGTCGTCCTCAGTGACGACGACGACGCTCAGGCCCATCTCCTCGACATCGGCATAGGGGAAGCCTTCCGCCACCGAAGCTCCGAGCACGCGCGGGTCGGTGTCGACGAGCTGGGCTGCCTGTGACGTGAGCGAGGCCATCGGCTCCTCGGTGGTGTGCTGGCGCAGGATGTCGATGGCTGCCGGTACCTGGGTCAGTGCCGTGGTCGGTCGGGACTCGCCCCGGGCCGCGCGGATGACGAGCTCGGCCACGTCCCGGCCGCGGTCACGGGCATCCACATGCGGGTTGGTGCGGAACGTGATGAGCACGTCCGAGTGCGCCACCATGCGTGCGCTCACGTTGGCGTGCAGGTCGAGGGTCACGCCGACGGGGACGTTGCCGACCTGGTCGCGGACCCGGCGGAGGATCTCGCCGTCGGCATCGTCGACGTGCGCGGCCACCGCGGCACCGTGGAGGGCGAGCAGTACCCCGTCCCACGGTCCGTGCAGCTCGAGGAGATGGCACATCTCGTCGACGTAGGCGTCGAAGGCGTCGGGCGTGAACGGCCCGCTGGGCGTGGTGCTCGCGAAGATCAGCGGGACGAGGTCGACTCCGCCGCGCTCCGCCGCGTCGAGGTAGCCGGCCACGATGGTGTTCGCGCCCATATGCTCGCGGATGATCTCCGGGCCTCGTCGGGTCAGCGCGGCCAGTCGATCGGCGTCGATCCGGCCAGGGCTGAACGTGTTCGCCTCGTGCGAGAGGCCGAGGACGGCGAGCCGCGCGGTGGCGGGCGTCGGCCCGCCCAGCGACCGGCCGCCGTCGGGCAGTGCGTTCACAATCACTCCCCCGCCTTGTGGAAGGCGACGATGAAGGCACTCAGCGCCTCCGCGATCTCCGCGAGGACGCGCTCGCCGACCGCTGCCGACGCGAGACGGGAGTCATCCGTGCGCCCGTCGCTGGCCTGCCAGACACCGGGGTGGCGGACCGTCCCGCCGGGCACGTCCTGGGACGCGAGTGGCTGGAGGCGCGCCTCGCTCGCGGGCAGGGCATCGGTGCGTACCAGCTCGGGCCGGAGCGCGAGCAGCAACGACGTCTCGAACGACCCAGCGTGCCCGGGCTTGGGCGCATCGTCGAGGTCCAGCGCGGCGAGGACGTCCGCGGCCGCCGTCCAGTAGCTCGTCGCCGCGACGTGGACGTCGAGACCCTGCTCGTAGGCGAGCCGGTCGACCGCCGCGTCGGCCGGCACGGCGTTCCCACCGTGACCGTTGACGAACAGGATGCGCCGGAACCCGTCCGCGGCGAGGCTCGTGGCGATGTCCACGAGGACGTCCACGTAGACCCGCATCGAGATCGAGATCGTGCCCCCGAACGGCAGATGGTGGTGCGCGAACCCGAACGGCAGCGTCGGCGTGACGACCACAGGCACCGCCGCCGACGCCACCGTCGCCGCGGCCCGGGCCAGGTGAGTGATCACGGCCGCGTCGACGCAGACGGGCAGGTGCGGGCCGTGCTGTTCCGTGGATCCGATCGGGACCACGACGGTGGCATCGGGCGCCACCGCCCGCAGTTCGGCACGGGTCAGCTCGTCGAAGATCAGCGCGGCCATGTCATGTCCCTTGTGTCGATGTCGGAGCGGTTGCGCGCAGCCAGAACGCGTCGAGGCGGTCCACCGCGTGCCAGCCGAGCACGTCCTGCACCCGGTCACCCAGGTAGCGCCCGTGCGGGGAGGGGGCCAGGACGTTCAGTACCGGGCTCGGCTCCGGCAGGCTCTCGACGCGCGCCGCGGCAGCCATCGCCCGGCCCGCGTCGGCCCAGGACACCGCGAACGGATGCAGCGGTTGCTCCCGGGGCCGGGTCGGGTCCACGAAGGCGCAGAACAGCAGCACCGGGCATGCGATGGCGTGCTGCTCGGCCATGACGCGGCAGACCTCCTGGCCGAGCAGTTTGGTCAGGAAGTAGAGGTCGTCCCCGGACCGGGACGGCGCCCCCTCCCCCACGTCGCGATCATCGGTGTACCCACGAGGGTGCGGCGGCAGCGTGAGGGTCGGGCCGGTGTGCACCACCCGGGGGACGCCGGCGTCCCTCGCGGCAAGCATCGCGTGCAGGGCACCGAGCACGTTCACCCGGAACGCGCCGACCGGGTCCGCCCGCACGACCGCGCAGTTGATCAAACAGTCCGCACCAGCAGCCGCCGACCGGACCGCGTCGAGGTCGGCGATGTCGACGACCAGCTCCTCATGCGGAGCCGGCGGGGCCCCGGCCGGGACCGGTGCGTTCGCCGACTGCGGCGGCCGGGCGGCGATCTCGGCGAGCGGTCGGGCGTCGGTGACCCGAAGTACGTGCCGGTCCGACAGCGCCGCGTAGGTGACGACGCCCAAGGGGCCGCCCGCGCCGAACAGCGTGATGCGCTCCGGCCGCGGCAGGCCGGCAAGCCGCGCGGGGCGCTGCGGCCAGGCCGGTGCCGGTGCCGCCGCGTCCGGACGGAACTGGGCCGGACCGGGGTGGCGCGGCGCGAAGGCCAACGGCTCCCGGCGCGCGTCGGCGAGGGGGTAGCGGCCGCTGCCGCGCACGATGTGCCAGGCCCGCCACCGCGGGCCGGTCGGCTCGGAGGACGCCGCCGGGAACTCCACGGCACGTACGATCGCCCGCACGGCATCCTCGACGTGCAGCCACGTCGGCGCTGGTCCGGCCTCGAACCCCGCCCGGTCGACCACGTCGTCCAGGCGCAGCACCCGGGCCTCGATCGGCCGCGACCGCGTCAGCTCCCGCGAGGTGATCTCGGCCAGGTGGGCCGCGAGGTCGCGCGGCCGCGCCGTGGGTCGCGGCGACCATTCCTCGGTCACGCCCCACCCGGAGTCGTAGGAGTCGAAGAGGCGCATCGTGGACAGGCGCACGTAGCGGGTGGCGGACGTGGTGGTGAGCAGGTTCCAGGTACCGAGGGTGGCCCGTTCGATCCGGGTGGACGCGTCCGCCTCCGCGTCCGGGTCGCCGTGCACCACCACGTCAACCACCGGTCGCCCGGCCCACGCGGCGGGCTCGCGCACATCGCCGTCGAACTCCTCGACCTCGTGCCGCTCCCCCAGCGCCACCCGCAACGGACCGCGCAACGGGTCCGGGACATCGACGAGCAGGACCCGCATCACTGGCCTCCCGCGGGCGCGCCGGGGACCGGGAGCTGGACACCGGTGTCCGGAACGTGGGCGGTGGGCTGGTAGGAGATCGCGAGCTCCGGGGTGTCCAGGCGGGCGCCGCCACGCAGCGAGCGCATCGCGGCGGCGAGGATCCCGGTCGTCAGCAGCGTGCGCTCAACCGGGTAGGGCGTCCGGCGGGCGAGCATCATCGACTCGATCTGGCGAACCAGGAAGATGAAGTGGCCGTACTCCGGCCCGCCCTGCAGCCACAGCTGGGCCGCGGCCTCGTCCGCCGGCCCGCGCGCGGCGGTCGCGAAGCCCGCCACGGCGCCCTGGCAGTTCACCGAGGCTGCCCGCAGCCCGTCCAGGTACTCGATCAGGAAGACCGCCTGTGGTGCTCGCCGCGCCTCCTCGGCACTGCGCGGGTCGACCTGCAGCGTCGCGAGGGCGCGTTCGAAGAGCTCCGCATCGACCGTGCCATCGGTCAGCGCGCGGGCCGCGGCCGCGCCGGTCAACGTACGCACGGAGCGAACCCCGCTCTCCCCGCCCGCGCGGCGTTCGGCGAATACCTGGATCCCCTCGAGGCTGTGGAAGCCATACGCCTCCGTGGAGCCGTAACAGACCCCGACGGCGTCGGTCATCGGTGCGCCGAGCGGCCACTCGGATCCCGTCGGCTCCCGCCATGCGAGCGGCACGCTCGAGCCGGCCAGCAGCGGGATCGCGTGCCGTCGCGCCACCTCATACATGGCGTGCGCGTCCGCGAAGGACCAGGCCAGATGCTTGTCGGTGAACACCGGCACGGTCCGTCCCGCCCCGATCATGGTGGCCACGACCGCATCGAACAGCCGCCGGCGGGGATAGAGCTTCTGGCCGAACTCGTTCTCCTCGTAGTCACCGTGCTCGCCGATGATGACGACGCCGTCGACGTTCACGCCACCGCGGCCGAGGCCGATGGCCTCCGCGGCGCTGGGGTAGCGCGGCACCCCGTGGCGGTCGGTCAGCTCGACCGCGATGTCCGGCCGGAGCCGCTCGCCGGCGTGAGCGCCGAGCTGCTCGACGTACACCGAGGCGACCTCGACCCTCGGGTCGATCCGGTGACCGGCCCAGCTGTAGCCCTGGACCAGGCGTGTGCCGATCACATCCGCGTGGGAGTCCGTGAACCAGGTGGTCGCGATGATCGCGACGCGCGGCCGCCGCTGGGTCGCCGTCGTCGTCATCGTCGCGCCGCGGCTCGGGGCGGGACCACAGGCGTCTGCAGGAGCTCGGCGACCGAGACGATCCGGCCCTCCTCGACGGACCGCCAGATCGCCTCCCCCGCCGCGACGGCGAGCGCACCTTCGCGCGCGGACGCCCCGAGGCCCAGCGCCACCGACTCGTCGTCCGGGCCGACGAACAGGTCGCGTCGCATCAGCGGGTCGGCGCCGTCGTGTCCGCCCGACACGCTCTCGATGTCGATCACCTCGGCCGGACCGAAGAGCGGGCGGTGGGTCACCTGCCCGGACCCGGGCAACGCCTCGCCGTCGGGCGTGCGGCCGGTGAACACCTCGATGGTCCCGTGGGTGCCGGTGAGGGTGGCCCGGTATCCCTCCCATGGTGAGGAGAAGTCGACGGCGTACGCCGCGGTGGCACCGGAGGCGAACGTCAGGAGCGCGGCGACGTGGTCCTCGATATCGATCTCGTCGTCGTAGAGGTAGAGGTCGGTGCCCGCCGGGTACTGCACCTCGTAGGGCAGGTCGAACAGCCCGCGCCGGGCCTCGTCGGCACCGTCGTGGAACGCACCGCTGCCGCGTTGGGCCTGATAGTACGGGTCGCGCTCGCGGACCTGCGCGTTGCTCGCACCGGCGGGGCGGTGTGGGCTGTCCGGGCCGTAGTAGTCGCGGCCGCCGACGGCGTAGACGGTGCTCGGGGCGTCCGCGAGCCACCAGGAGATCAGGTCCAGGTGGTGCGTCGACTTGTGGATGGTCAGGCCGCCGGAGTTCGCCCGTTCCCGGTTCCAGCGCAGGAAGTAGCTCGCGCCGTGCCGGATGTCCACGTGGTAGTCCATGTTCACGTGCAGCGGCCGGCCGATCGCGCCGGCCAGGACCATCCGCTTGATCTGCCGGTGCCGGGACGTGTACCGCAGGTTGTGGGTGACGCGTACGGTCGCGGGCGAGGCCCGCTCGGCCTCGAGCACGCGGGCCGCGTCGGCGGCGGTGGCGACCATGGGCTTCTCGGAGACCACGTCGACGCCCGCGGCCAGCGCTGCCTCGAGGTACCGGGCGTGGGTGTGGTCCGGAGAGGTCACGATCACCACGTCCGGGCGCGCCTCGCGGACCAGGTCCGCGAACTGGTCCGGCGCATAGATCGGCACCTCGGGATGTCCCGGGGGCAGGATCGTCGCGGCGAACGCGTCCGCACGGGCCCGGTCGATGTCGAGCACCGCGACGAGTTCGCCGTGACCGGAGAAGTCGTCCGCGCTCGCGCCGTAGCCCAGCCCCGAGTTGTCGGCGGCCGTGGTCCCGGCATCGGCGACGCCCAGGAGCGGTCGCACGAAGCTGGCCACACCACGGTTCGAGAGACCGACGACGGCGTAGCGTCGCCTTCCGCTCTCGCGAGGTGTCTCGGTGGCGTGCTCCGGTGTGGTCATGTCGGTCCTCCCGGACGCTCGCGGATCGGATCGGGCGCGGCCGGCCGCCCGTGGGTACCGGTGCTCGCCGCCTCTGCCGTCGGGGTCGCACGCTCACGCAGCCGGGTGCCGAGCAACTCGCGCAGCATCCGGGTGGATGCCCACAGGGCCATCCCCGGGATGAGGCCCTGCCAGGCGCCGGTCCCCCGATCGTGGAGCCGCTCGGTGAGGACCCGGTCGGTGTCCACGAGATCGGTGACGGCAATCGTGGCGACCCTGGGATCACTCACCGCGGCGAGCGTCGCGACCTGCGCGCCCACCCCGGCTCCGACGAGGTGGATCTCGGACTCCGGCCCCAGGCCGGGATAGCGCTCCTGCAGGTGCGGGTCGGACGTCAGCACGTCGATCGCCCGGATCACGTCGAAGGCGCGGCCCGCGGCCAACGAGTCGTCCAGCCAGAGCAGGTCGCAGAGCAGTTTGTAACTGGTTCCGGACTGGTCCGTCCACGCTCGCCCGTCCCGGTCCCTCGGCGTCAGCGCGCCGGTCCCGCGCACATCCAGGGCAACGGCCGGCCCTTCGGCGTGCGCACCGGCAGCCCGGGCGAGCACCTCCGGATGATCATCGGTGAGGGCATCGGTGCCACCGTGCAGGAGCAGGAGCGTCAGGGCAGGCGTCGTCGCCGGAGCCTGCACAGGGTCGTGTCGCGGACCGGTGGCACGCGCCTGTGCGCCGGCGCCGGTCGGTGGATCGGGGAGCAGGACGCCGGCGGCCCACAGGTCGACCTCGGACCGCCAGAACGCGTGCTCGGCACCGGCCGGCCCGGGCAGCCAGCGAGCCCTCGGACAGGCGGGCACCTCGCGCTGGGCGCGGACGCGTTCGGCGACCCATCGCCGGATGTCATCGGCCGCGGGCTGGGCTGTCGCGGAGATCCGATCCAGGTACTCCGCTCTGACCAGGTCGTGCGGGAACCTCGTGTCGGGGTGGTCCAGCGCGGTCTGGCCACTGGTGGTGCACCAGAGCAGGCGGGGGTCGAGAGCCTGGTCGTCGTCGAGTTGGACCGGTTCGGCCGGCGGTAGGTCGAACACCTCCGTGAAGAAGTCGACGGCGGCTCGTGCCAGGGCCGGGGCGTACTCGTGCGTGGACCGGGCCCGGGCCAGGCGCAACTCCTGCTCGGCGCCGAGGAGGCCGTAGATGCGCCGGGCCCGGTCGACCGATGCGATCGTGCCCTCGATCGGGAAGAAGTCGTAGTCCACGGCGAGGACCTGCACCGGCCGGGGGGCCATGCTGGCGAGCAGATCGTCATGATCGACGCCGGCGGCCGTCCCACCGAGCAGGATCTGCTCCGCATCCTGACGCTGGCCGGACCAGAGATAGTGGCCACGCGAGGTGATGTACGTCCCCGGCGCGGCCGCGGCCAGCCTAGGCTCCAGGGCCATCATCAGGGAACAGAGCGTGCCGCCACCGCTGTTCCCGGTGATTGCGAGGCGGGCCGGATCCACGACCGGCAACGACTCGAGCAGGTCGAGACCCCGGCGGGCGTCGGTGACGAAATAGCGGGCCGGTGACCACCCGGCCCACCAGGACTGCAGGCCGGAGTAGGTGTGCTCGACGGTCCCGTCCGCCACGAGCGCGTTCCCGTCCGCGTCCAGGTATCCGAACCGCTCCCCCTGCCCGACCGGGTCCAGGACCAGCACCACCAGCCCTGCGGCCGCGAGCTGGGTGCACACCGACTGGTATCGGGGGTAGGCCTTCCCCAGCGGCCCGTGACCGCACACGAACAGCACGGCCGGCACCGACCCGGAGGGGGCGGTCAGAGCAGCGGCCGGCCGGTACAGCGTGGCCGGCACCCGCGTCCCGGGCAGGGTCTCGAGCATGAGTCGGTCGATCCGCGCCCGAGCCTGCCGGGGGTGCCTCACCTCGCCCAGCCACTCGACGGGTGGCGGTCCCGCCGGCGAGTCCGGCAGGTCGCCGATGCCGGCGAGCACGGCGGCGCGAACCTGCTCCTGATAGTCCGCCACGCCGCCGGCGGCGAGATGATCGCGCTCCGCCTGCCAGCCGGCGATCCGACGCTCGGTGCGGCCGTAGACGTGTCGTTGCAGGTCGGTGTCGACGTCGATATAGCCGTCGAGGTTGGCCGTGAATCCCAGCCCCACCATGGCGCGTCAACTCCCCGGATCCTCAGTGTGTTTCTCGGTTCACGGAGGACCCTAGCGCACCGACGCCGGCGATGACAGCGGTTGCGACAACGTTCCCATGTTCTCCGCGTCGGGTGAACGCTCGCGCCCGAATATCGTTTCTAGTAGGCGTTTGCAATCCTTGACAGCGCTTTCACATCGCTTGCATACTGGCCCCGTTCACATCGATGAGGATCGTGAGGCGGGGCATTCATGCGACGAACACTGGGTCGTCGGAGTTTTCTCGGAACGGTGGCAGTCGGCGCCGTGGCAGCGGCTGGGTCGGCGGGACCGGCAGCGGGCGCAGCCGCGGCGGTGCCGACGCGACCACACGTACCCCTGGCACCGACCCAGGTCATCGACGTGCGGGCGGACTGCGGCGCCGTCGGCGACGGGGTCACGAACGACTCCGCCGCGTTCCGGACCGCCGCCCAGCTGCTGGAGGCCGCCGGCGGCGGCACGCTCGTGATCCCGTCCGGGACGTATGTGGTGGGCGACCAGTTCCACGAGGCCGGCTCGACCGCCCCGACGCCGTACTACCAGCTCCGGGAGGTGTTCACCGTCGAGGGCGTCCCGGTGACCATCGTCGGCAACGGCGCCACCCTCCGCATGGCCGATGGGCTCCACTACGGTTCGTTCGATCCGGACACCGGCGAGCCGGTGGACATGGTCGGCGTCGACTACGCCTTCCGCGCCCATCTCGGCTACGTGATGCTGTTCAAGAACTGCACCGGCGTCGTGATCGAGGACCTCGAGCTGGACGGGAACTGCGGCGCCCTGGTCATCGGTGGCGCGACCGCCCCGGACATCCACGCCTACGGCCTGCGCTTCGAGCAGTGCTCGGACGTGACGGTCACGAACGTGCACACGCATCACCACGCGCTCGACGGGCTCAGCGTCAACTGGCACGAGTACCCGGCCGACGGTCCGGCCACGCCGCACACGTTCACCGAGGTCCGCAGCCAATACAACGGCAGGCAGGCGTTCACCTGGGGCGGTGGCAGCGACATCCGCTGCTACCGCTGCTCGTTCAGCCACACCGGTCGGGGTGGCGTGACCCGTGCTCCCAACGGTGGCCTGGACATCGAGCCGAACTCGGCGACCTTCGGACGGGACGGCTACTTCGAGGACTGCGAGTTCATCGACAACCGTGGCCCCGGGCTCGCCAGCGCCCTGCGTACCACCACGGATGTGACGTTCGTGCGGTGCGTGTTCTGGGGCACGGAGTACTACAGCGTCTGGGTCGACAGCCCGAGGTTCGTGTTCCAGGACTGCGAGATCTACGGCACGGTGCCGCGGGCCTACGGATCGACCGAGGAACCGGTCGATGCCACCCAGTTCCTCGGCTGCACGTTCGAGGACCGGCCGTGGACGAACGGTGCCGTCGCCCGGCTCGGCAACTACCTGTTCAGCCCCGGCGGGAACGGGAACGGCGTCCTCCTCGAGGACTGCACCCTCACCGCCCATCAGGTGCGTTCGGTCTACCTCCCCGATGTGGACACCACCGAGGTGTTGCGTCGTTGCACGTTCACCCACGAGTGGCAGGAACCCGCCTCCACCGGATACCTGGCCCTCATCATCGGCAGCCACGTGGCCGGCTGCACCTTCACCGAGAACTATCCGGCCGGCTTCACGAAGAACTACACGATCACCGTGAACGCGGAGGTCCTCGCGGGCGACGGCGACACCGTCGTCTCGGGGCCCCGCGTGACATGGGAGGGCCTGACCGGCGTCATCCCGCCCGGCACCTATACCTGACAAGCGGGTCCGGCGGGCCCAAACCTGCCCCTGCCCGTTCCCCACCACCCATCCACCCATCTGCAGGGTCGACCGTCGGCCCTGCGCAGCCCTCCCCTCACCTGAAGGAGCACTTCGGCATGTCCGAGAACCGTCCCACGCTGCGAGCGACCGTCCGCGATCGCCTGAACATGCGCCGTCGCACCACCTTGCAACTCGCCGGCGCCGCCGGTGCCGCCGCGTTCGTCGGCAACCTGGTCAACGCCGGTGCCGCGCACGCCGAACCGACCGAGGGTCCGACCCTGCGCCTGACCGAGGACGGCGAAGCGCGTGCCGTGATCGTGCACGCGGCCGATGCCGACGCCAACGTCGTCCAGGCGGCGGCCGAGCTGGTCGAGCACGTGCAGCTCATCACGGGCGCCGAGCTGCCCATCGTGAACGAAGCGCCGTCGGACGGCACCGTGCCCATCTATCTCGGCGCCATTGCCCCCGAGGCGGAGGCCACCGTGGCCGAGCTCGGGGACTCCGGGGTCGACCCGGACGGCTACCGCATCCTCGCCGACGCCGACGGGCTCCAGCTCATCGGGCACACCGACCGCGCGACCCTGTACGCCGCGTACGGGCTGCTGGAGAGCCTCGGGGTGCGCTGGTACATGCCCGGCGACCTCGGCCGCATCACCCCGGCGACCGGCACGCTCGAGGTGGCGCACCAGGACGCCACCTCGGACCCGTACTTCGAGGTCCGGGTCGTCTCGCCGCGGCGGTATCACGAGTCCGGCGTGCCCAAGGTCTTCGACCCGCTCGAGCCGAAGCCGTGGAACGACCGGATGCGGCTGTGGCCGGTGAACATCGGCGCCCAGGACTTCCCGAACATCTACCCACGGACCGAGCGTCCCGACCTCTACCTGAAGGACGCCAACGGCGTCGTCACCCCACACCTGGACGTGACCCAGCCGGACGCCCTCGTCGGCGTGGTCGAGGCCTGCCTCGAGATCCTCGAGGCCGACCCGCAGACGCGCTTCATCTCGATGTCCCCGAAGGACGGCCTCCCCCCGGTGCTCGAGCCGAACCCCGAGTGGGACGCGGAGGACTACGACCCACTGAACAACTCGCCGTCGATCACCGATCGCTACGTCAGGTTCCTCAACCTGGTGCTCGCCGAACTCGACGCGCGCGGGCACTCGAATTTCCGGATCCCGTTCCTCGCCTATGCGAACTACGTGCGTCCACCCCTACGCTTCACGCCCGACCCCAGGATCGTGATCATGGTCGCCCCGATCATCATCGACCGGTTCCATGCCATCGGTGATGAGCACGCCTGGGAGCGGAACTACATCGCAACCCTGATCGAGGGCTGGGCCGCCCTCGGCTCGCCGATCCTGATGCGCGACTACCGGTACAACCTGGCCGACCCGAGCCTGCCGTTCCCGATGATCAAGCAGGTCACCGCGGAGATGCAGTACTACCGGGACCACAACGTGATGGGGATCAAGAGCGAGTCGCTGCCCGCCTGGGGCTACCAGGCGCCGGCCCACTATCTCTACGCGCAGATGGCCTGGAACCCGGACCTGGACGTCGAGGCCACGATGGCCGAGATGTTCACCGACCTGTACGGTCGGGCCGCGGACGCCATGCGGGAACACTTCGAGACCCTCGACGCGGCCTACACCGAGGCCGACTACTCGACCGGCCGCTTCTACGACACACCGAACATCCTCAATGCGGCCGTGATGCGCGAACTCGACCGGTCCCTGCGGCTCGCCGAGGGCCGGGCCCGGTCCGAGGACGCGAACATCCAGGCCCGGGTCGCCATGGTGCGCACGGCCTACGAGTACGGCAAGGCCTGGCTCGCGATGGTGGCCGCCTTCAATGCGTGTGACATGGCCGAGGCGAACCGCATGCTCGGGGTCGTCCACGAGGTCCGCGCCGAGGCGATCTCCCACTCGCCGGTGATCATCTATCCCTGGGCCTCGTACTACTACCTGGACAACTACTACGGCGCCCAGGTGGCCGACGGGTACGCGCGGACCGTCACCGACGGACAACTCCTCGCGCCGCTGCCCGACGAGTGGCACGCGATGACGTTCCCGTCCGATCAGGGCGCCGAGATCGGACTCTGGAAGCCGGAGCTGCGCACCACCGGGTGGATGCCGCTGAAGACGTTCTCGCAGTCCTGGTCCAACCAAGGCCTGCGGTACTACCACGGCGCGATGTGGTACCGGACGACCGTCGACCTCCCGGCCGGACACTCGGGGACGTCGGCGACCCACCTCTGGCTGGGTGTTGTGGACGAGCGCGCCCGGGTGTGGCTGAACGGTCAGGAGCTGCCCGTGGCCCGCAACGGCTCGACGCTCCGAGTGCCTTTCGTGTTCGACGCGACCGACGCCGTCGTGCTCGCCGGCGAGAACGTCGTCGTCATCGAGACGATCAACGAGACCGTCGACGAGCTCGGCACCGGTGGACTCGTCGGGCCGGCCATGTTCTACCAGGTGAACGCGTGACCCTGAGTTGAGCGGCGTGCCCCGGCCCGGCCCCCCCCCCCCCCCCCGGCCCGCCGCCCCCGGGGG
Source organism: Occultella gossypii (assembly GCF_019947135.1). Taxonomy (GTDB): domain Bacteria; phylum Actinomycetota; class Actinomycetes; order Actinomycetales; family Beutenbergiaceae; genus Occultella; species Occultella gossypii. The sequence goes on from NZ_JAGSHT010000011.1 coordinate 116,682, forward strand.
CCCC
>NZ_JAGSHT010000012.1 GCF_019947135.1 Occultella gossypii
TTCTACCTGGTTAACGCGTGACCGTGTGTTGCGCGGCGTCCGCCGTCGGTCCACCCGGACCGACGGCGGACGCGACGACGCGGTGCAGCCGGTGCGGCCGCTCAGTCCATCCCGGGCGCAGGCCAGGACAGATCGATGCCCTCGGCGGTCAATAGCCTTTGGAAGTCCCGCAGGCGCCGGTCGTCGGACCGGATCTGCCTCGGGTCGACGCCCTCGTCGAGGGCATGGGCGGCCAGGAGTCCGGCGCTCTCCCCGATGTTCCACTCCACCGGATGCAGGCGGTAGCAGCCGTTCGTGATGTGCGTGGTGCCGATGTTCTTGGCGGCTGGGAGCAGGTTGCGCATCCGCACCGGCAGCAGTGCCCCGAGCGGGATCTCGAACGGGAGGGCACGCAGATCGATGTAGTTGTCACCGCCGGTCGAAGGATGCAGATCCAGGCGGTAGAACCCGATGCCGACCGAGTCGGCATGGCGCCGGATCCCTCGTCCCGCACGCTCGGCGCGGGACACGTCCTGCTCCACGACCGTGTACTCGGCGGCAATCCGACGCGACTCGCGGATATACGGCGCCTGGGCGAACCCGTCGGGCGTGCCGGTGATGTCGGGCCGCAGCCGCAGCCCAGGGAAGCCTGTGCCGCCGTCGGGCCTCGGAGCCTGCGTCTGCAACCAGTAGAAGAAGCTCAGGGCCTGCCTCTTGGCCCCCCGGAGGTGCCGTGCGGACTCCTCCGCCCCGACCTCGAAGAGCGGACCCTCGACGTAGTCGATCATCGGCCAGTTCACGAGCGTGACGTCACTGTGCAGGGTGCCCGGCTCGAACGTCGCCTGCGCGAGGATGCGTCGGAACGTCCAGAGCTCGTCCGGGTCCGGATCCGGGCGGCCCGGGGACCGGAAGCCGGCGTCGGCGTCGGTGTTCGGGTGGAAGTAGTGCTGCCTGGGCTCGAGCGTGTGTGGGTGTGGTGCGAGCAGGCCGAGCATCGGGCCGGGCCAGTAATCCGGCCGGTAGCCGCGCCAGTGGTCGTAGTCGTCGGGACGGTCGATGGTGTGATCGCCGTCGACGTGATCGATCGCGAAGCACCAGGAGGCAGCCTGCATGTTCAACGGCTGGCGGACCTGCGGGGCGCTGGGCTCCCCGGTGTCCCCCTGGGACTCGAACCCGGTGACGTACTCGGTGCCGGTGAGCGGGAGCAGCTCGCCGGTCTCGGTCGCGTCGATGACCCAGGGCGCGACCGCTACGGTCTCGGCGCCGCTGTCGAGGTCGCGGAGCGTCACGCTGGTCACGCGGTCCCCGTCGGTGGTCGCCGCCACCGGCCGGTGCCGGAGTCGGATCTCGAGGCGCCCGGCCGCCCGCCAGGGTGCGAGCATGCCTTCGATGACGGCCACCGACACCCGCGGCTCGTGGCAGAGGCCGCTGACTCGCCCGAGGCCCGGGTTGAGCCGCCGATCCGCCCGCGCCCGCGCGGTCAGCGGGTACCACCGCCGGTAGTACTCGCGCACACCCTCACGCAGTTCCCCGTAGGTGCGAGTGCCCCCGAATCGCTCCATCCACCCGTGCTCGTCCGGCGGTACCGCCTGCGACGTGGACTGGCCGCCGAGCCACGGGTACTCCTCCGTGAGCAGCACCCGCCGCCCGGAGCGCGCGGCCGCGAGCGCGGCGGCGACGCCACCGAGACCGCCACCGACGACGAGGATGTCCGCCGCAACCTCGGCGCCGGAGGCGCTCACGCCGCCTCGTCGTCGGCAGCCGGGACGTCGTCCGGGCGGTAGACGATCCGCTCCCGGGTGCCGCGTAGCCGCGGGTCGGCGATCGGCACCGCGGACAGGAGCGCGCGGGTGTACCCGTGCTTCGGGTCCTCGAAGACCTCCGCGGCCGAGCCCTCCTCGACGATGTTGCCGTAGTACATGACGGCGACCCGGTCGCAGATCCGCTCGACCACCGAGAGGTCGTGGGAGACGAACAGGTAGGTCAGCCCGAGTTCGGACTGCAGGCCGGCGAGCAGTTCCAGGATCTGGGTCCGGACCGAGACGTCGAGCGCGGAGACCGCCTCGTCAGCGATCACCAGTTCCGGTCCGGTGATCAGCGCCCGTGCGATGCCGATCCGCTGCCGTTCCCCACCGGAGAAGGCGTGCGGGTAGCGGGTCGCCATCGCGCGCTTGAGTCCGACCCGGTCGAGCATGTCCGCGACCCGGTCGCTCAGCTCGGACCCCTGCGCCATGCCTGCGACACGCAGTGGCTCGCCGATCACCTGCTGCACCGTCATCCGGGGATTCAGGGAGCCGTAGGGGTCCTGGAAGATCATCCGCATCGCGCGGCGGTACGGCAGCAGCTGCTTCTCCGACATGGTCGCGAGGTCCGCGACCGTGCCGTCGCCGCTGCGGTAGCGGATCTCGCCCGCCGTCGGCTGGTAGACGCGCATGATCGAGCGCCCGAGCGTGGTCTTGCCGCATCCGGACTCACCGACCAGGCCGACGGTGCTGCCCGGGAGCACGTCGAGGCTGACCCCGTTGACGGCGACCACCTTCTCCTTGCGCTTCCGGCCGAACAGAGCCCCGGAGACCGTGTCGAACTCCATCCGCAGGTCCCTGACGCTGAGCAGGGGGGTGACGTCCGGGGCCGTATGCCGGACGGACTCGTCCGCCGACCCGCCGACCGTCGTCGTCGGGGGCGTCTCGGGCTCCGTGACGACGGCGCGGGTCGCCGAGTGCCGCTGGGGCAGGCTGGCCAGTAGTTCCTTCGTGTAGTCGTGCTGCGGGTCGTGGAAGATCTGGTCGACGGGCCCGGTCTCGACGACCTTGCCGTGCCGCATGACGACCACGTCATCGGCGATCTCCGCGACCACGCCGAGATCGTGGGTGATGAAGATCATCGTCATGTCGCGTTCGCGCTTGAGGTCGCCGAGGAGGTCGAGGATCTGTGCCTGGGTGGTCACGTCCAGGGCCGTGGTCGGCTCGTCCGCGATCAGCAGCGACGGCCTGGCGATGAGCGCCATCGCGATCATCGCGCGCTGGCGCATGCCGCCGGAGAGCTGGAAGGTGAACGCGTCGATCCGTTCCTCGGCCCGCGGGATCCCGACGCTTCGCAGTTCCTCGATCACCCGGTCACGGATCTCGGCGGGCGGCAGGTCGGTGTGGAGCTCGAGCACCTCGGAGATCTGGTTGCCGATCGTGTGCACCGCGCTGAGCGAGGCCATCGGTTCCTGGAAGATGAGCCCGATCTCCCGGCCGCGGATCCCGCGGATGGCCTCGCCGCGGGGGTCGAGCCGGGCCATGTCGACGGCGGGCCGTGAGTCATCGGGCCGGAACAGGATCCGGCCCGCCTCCACCTGCCCGGGAACGTCCACGACCTGGATGATGGACCGGGCCGTCGCGGACTTCCCGGACCCGGACTCCCCGACGACGCACGTCGTGGTCCCGCGCCGGACGACGAGGTCGATGTCGTCGACGGCTCGGACCACGCCCTCGTCGGATCGGAACACCGTCTGCAGGCCGCGGATGTCGAGGACGGCGTCGGGGCTGGCGAGCTCGTCGGCGGTCACGGCGGCTTCGTCGAGCTCCCGCCCGACGTCCCTGCGGGGGTGGCGCCGTCGGCGGATCACGTGGACCTCTTTCCGTAGGGGTCGGCCGAGTCTCTGAGCCCGTCACCGACGAAGTTGAACGCAACGACCGCGATCACCACCGCGAGCCCCGGGAACATCAGCCAGGGTGCGGTCGCCACCGTGTTGACGCTCTGGGCGTCCTGGAGCAGCACGCCCCAGGACACCGCGGGTGCGCGCAGGCCAAGACCCAGGAAGGACAGGGACGTCTCGGCGAGGATCATCGCCGGCACCGCCAGGCTCACCGAAGCGATGATGTGCGACGTGAACGAAGGCAGCATGTGCCGGAAGATGATGCGGTTGGTGGGCACGCCGTCGAGCCGGGCGGCGATCACATAGTCCTCGTCGCGCGTCTGCAGCAGTCGGCCACGGACCACCCGGGCCAGGTTCGTCCAACCGACCAGCGACAGGATCACCGTGATCATCAGGTAGGTCGGCACCGGGCCCCAGTCCGGTGGGACGGACGCGGCCAGCCCCAACCACAGTGGCAGCGTCGGGATACTCATGATGATCTCGACGACGCGCTGGATGACCGTGTCGACCCAGCCACCGAAGTAGCCGGAGATCCCACCGAGGAACAGTCCGAGGATCAGCGAGATCGAGACGCCCACCAGACCGATCGAGAGCGAGATCTGGGAGCCGTAGAGGATCTTGGACCAGAGGTCCGAACCCTTCCGGTCACCACCGAGTGGGTACCAGCGCTCATCGGGGTCCTCGGGTCCGAACAGGTGCACGTCGGAGTCGAACAGGCCGAGGAGCCGGTAGCTGTCACCGCGCACGAAGAACCCGAGGTTGACGAACTCCGAGGTATCCGGCTCGAAGATCCGTTCGAGGCTCTCGATGTCCACCTCGGAGGTGGTCGGGTGCACGTAGAAGCCCTCGGCGAAGGAGAACCGCACGCCCTGCGGTGGGTGGTAGGCGTGCTCGCCGCTGTAGCTGGTCGTGTTGAACGGAGCGATGAATCCGGCGAAGGCGGCCGCGAGGTACATCACGATGAGCGCGATCAGACCGATCTGCGCGAGCCGGTGCTTGCGGAACCGCCACCAGATCAGCTTCCACTGAGGTGCGGAGGTGACTGCGGTCCGCGACTTCCCGGTGTCGTCGACCAGTTCGACGACCTCATCGGGCTCGTCGAGACGTTCGTCGGTGCTCTGGGTCACCATCACTTGCCCCCGAACCGGACGCGCGGGTCGACGACCGCGAGCAGAACGTCCGAGATGAGTGTGCCGATCACGGTCAGGACCGCGACGATCAGGATGATGCCGCCCGCAAGGTACATGTCCTGGGACTGCAACGCGGACAGCAGCAGCGGCCCGGTGGTGCCGAGCGCGAGTACCGTCGCGACGATCACCTCGCCGTCGAAGATGGATGGGATGTTCCATCCGACCGTCGAGATGAACGGGTTCAGCGCGATCCGCAGCGGGTACTTGCGTACGATCCGGCCCTCGGGCAGTCCCTTGGCGCGGGCCGTGGTCACGTAGGGCTTGTGCAGCTCGTCGAGCATGTTCGCCCGCGTGGTCCGGATGATCCCGGCCGTCCCGGCGAGTCCGATGATCACAACGGGGATCCAGAGGTGCTCAAGCAGGTCTCCGAACTTCGCCAGACTCCATGGTGCGTTCGCGTACTCCGGTGAGAACAGGCCACCGACGCTCTGCCCGAAGTACTTGAATCCGATGTACGCGAGCACGAGCGCAGCGAGGAAGTTCGGGACTGCGAGAGCGATGAACCCGAGGGCCGAGATCACGTAGTCACCGCCCGAGTGCTGCCGGATCGCCGAGTAGACGCCGGCGGGCAGGGCGATCGCCCACGTGAACAGGAGCGTCGCGACCCCCAGCAGAATGGTCAGCGGCAGGCGCTCCATGATCAGGTCGCTGACCGGGCGGCGGTACTCGAACGAGAGCCCGAAGTCACCGTGCAGCAGGATGTTGCTGATCCACTTCCAGTACTGCACCCAGAATGGTTCGTCGACCCCGTAGCGAGTACGCAGGGCCTCGACGGCGGCCGGGTCCACCGAGTCGCCGGCCGCCTCCATCCGAGCTATCTGGGAGCTGAGGAAGTCACCCGGTGGAAGCTGGATGATGAAGAACGCGATGAGTGTCACGACGAGCAGCGTCGGGATCACATGCAGCACGCGATGGACCACGAACCTCAGCATCGGACCTCCAGGCGGGTGACGTCCCCACCGCCGTGGGGCGGGAGCGGCCTCAGGACGCCGCCTCTGCGAAGTACACCTGCGCCGGCTTCGTCACGCCTTCCCGGCCGTGGTAGAAGTCGAGGCTCGGTTCGTCGTCCCGGACGTTGTGCACGTCGACGCCGACCACGACGGGCTGGAACGGGACACCGACGATGCCGATCACGTAGGCCTCCTCGTCGTGCTGTGTCGCGATCGCCTGACCCGCTGCGATCCGTTCCTCGTCGGTCGCGGCGCTGCGCAGCGCGTCCCAGTTGTCCATGAGGGTCTGGAACTCCTCCGGAGGCTCGATCCCTTCGGTGCCGCCGGTGTTGTACCAGAGCCCGTAGCCGGGTGCGGTGTGGCTGCCGGAGGACGTGGGGATGAACCAGACGGGTTCGAGGTCCCAGTCGTTGCTCGGGTGCGGCGTGCAGTCGAAGTCGAAGTCGTTGCCGTTGCGCAGCTCCGAGGCGAGCGTGCCGTCGACCGGCCGGATGAGCAGGTCGATACCCACCGCGGCCCAGGCCGCCTGGATCATCCCGAGGGCGTCCGCGCGGGGAACGCCGTCGGTCGCCTCCACGAAGATCGCGGTGACCTGCAGCGGTGCGCCGTCCGGGCGTAGCCGGATGCCGTCGGAGCCGAGCGTGAGGCCGATGCCGTCGAGCAGTTCGTTCGCCTTGTCGACGTCGTACTCGAGGTAGTTCTGGCCGCCCTCGACGTAGTAGTCGCTGCCCTCGGTCGGGTTCGGCTGCCGGATCGGTCCGAGGCCGTCCATCAGGGTGTTGTTGATGTCGTCGCGGTCGATGGCGTGCGAGAGCGCGATCCGGAAGTCCCGGTTCAGGAAGATCTCGCGGAGCACCTCGTCCTGGTGGGAGAGGTTGGGGCACATCGCGAGCAGGCCGTCGTTGCTCGTGCGCCACCGCAGCATCCGGTAGCCGTTCGTCTCCGCGTTCTGCTGGAGAACCTGTGCAGCCTTGTATCCGAGCCCGTTGCCGAGGAAGTCGAGGTCCCCGTTCGCGGCACGCAGTTCCATGGTGTCCTGCTGCAGCACCTGGATCTGCATCTCGTCGATGTAGGGGAGCTGGCGTCCGTCCGGGTCGGTCTTCCAGAAGTACGGGTTCCGGCTGAGCCGGCCGACCCCGCTCTGCGCGTTCGCAGCCTCGACCACCTGGTAGGCGCCCATGGTCGGTCGGTCCGGGTTGGTCCAGAGGTTGTCCCGGTCCGCGAACAACTGGTCCCACGAGTCGAAGCCGGCCTCCTGTGCCTCGGCGAGCACGGTCGCCTCGTCCGTGAGGCCGCCGTGGAACTGCTCCAGGTAGTGGCGCGGCTTGAGGAACTGGTACCCGACGGCGGGGTGACAGAAGTACTTGGGCAGGAGGGCGAACGGCTCGTTGCACGTCACGGTGAGGGTGAGTTCGTCCTCGGCCTCGGCGGTGAGCGGAGTGCCGTCGAGGTTCGCGAACCAGAACGGCACAGCCGGCATCAGGGTGCTGTTGCCGAGCCAGTCGACCATCGAGAAGAGCACGTCCGCGGTGGTGAACGGTTCGCCGTCGGACCACTTCAGACCCTCACGCAGGGTCAGCGTGTAGACGGTGTTGTCCTCGTTCACCTCCCACGACTCCGCGACACTCTCCTCGGGGGTGTTCGCATCCCAGCCCCACTCCAGCAGGCCCTGGTTCGCGAAGGACTGCAGCACCGCCGTGGCGTTCACGTCGGTCTGCGCGTACCGGAGGGTTCCGCCGAACTGGCCCGGGCCGTCGAGCGGCTCGAGGACCTTCGGGTTGGTGGGTAGCCGTTCGGCGAGCTCCGGCAGTTCACCGGCCTCGACGAGCTCGGTGAGCATCGGCGACTCCATGGCGTCCGTGCCGCCGCCTCCGAACGGGTCCGGCGACTCCTCCTCCGCCGTGCATGCCGTGAGCCCGAGGGCGGTGATCAGGGCACCGCCCCCGCCGTACACAAGCAGACTGCGACGGGAGACATCCCGTGTGTAGATCGTCATCGATAACACTCCTCTATCCGGTCTCGTCTGGTCAGATCTCGCCCGCCACCCTCGGCAGGTCGCTTGCGGACGACCCCGTCCGCAAGCCGGCGCTCCGACTGTTCGGATCCCTGGCGCTTCGTCCACATTAGCGACCGCAAGCGGTTGCGGCAACTAGGCATCGCGTGCACTGCGGTCGGCGTGGTCGGCTCGACGCTGGCCCGCCTCGAAGTAGGCCCGGAGGGCGGGATCCAACGGTGGGACCGGCAGCGCACCGCCGTCGGCCCGCATCGACTCCGCGGCGGTCGCACCGGCCGCAACCGCTTCGCGCGCCGCCACCGGCGACGTCTCGGTCGGCGCACCCGTACGCACGAACTCAAGGAACTCGCGGAGCAGGCGAGGGTCCGCGCCGTGGTGGCCGCCCTCGACGTCCGGGATCGGGAACTCGACATCGCCGTGTTCGGCATACTCGGAACGGCGGTTCCACAGCCGCACCACGCCCTCCGGCCCGAGACCGAAGTTCTCGATCCGCCCCTCGGTTCCGATGACCGTGTAGTTGCGCCAGTAGTCCGGGGTGTAGTGGCACTCGGAGTAGGTGGCGAACACCCCGTTGTCCAGGCGCATGGTCATCATCGAGATGTCCTCGACGTCGACGACCGGGTTCAGCCCGGTCTGCGCCAACGGCGGCCAGTTCTTCTCGCGATCGAGCCATTCGCCGACCATCTGCCCGGAGCGGTCGGTCCGGTCGGTGACCTCGCCGTAGACCGTCAGGCCGCCCATCGCGCTCACGCGTGTCGAGTAGGCACCGGCCAGCCAGTGGATCACGTCGATGTCATGCGCGCCCTTCTGCAGCAGCAGCGAGTTCACATGGGCACGCTCGGCGTGCCAGTCCTTGAAGAACCGGTCCCCGCCGTCACCGACGAAGTAGCGGCACCAGACCGCCTTCACCTCGCCGATCCGACCCTCCTCGACGAGGTCGCGCATCAGGCGGATCACCGGCATGTGCCGCATGTTGTGCCCGACGTACAGGCGGCTGCCGGACTCATAGGCGGCCCTCAGGATCCGGTCGGCATCGGCAACCGTGGTGGCCAGGGGCTTGTCGACGAACACGTCGACGCCGGCCCGCAGCAGTCGCTCGGCCTGGTCTGCGTGGAGGTCGTCCGGCGACGTCACGAACGCGGCATCGATGCCGGCGTCGAGCAGGACCGAGACGTCGTCACCGACCCGGACCTCGGGGCCGAAGCGTTCGAACGCGCGGTCCTGTGCGCGCGGATGGGGATCGGCGACGGCGACGACGACCGCGTCGCCGTCGTCATCAGCTGCGCGCTTGGCGATGATCGCTCGGTTGCCGTTGCCGACGACGCCGAGCCGCAGGGTCGCATGACGATCGGTGGACAGTCCACGGCGATCCGTCTCAGGTTGGGTGATCATGGCGAAGACGCTACGGGACGCAAGCGCTTGCGGCAAGCATGCGGCCCCGGATCCTCAGGCTTTCCACAGGATGACGAGGCTGCGCTAGCCTTGCCCCTTGTTGCAGGTTGCGGCAACGATGGATCGCGGCGGAATGGAGTGCGCATGAGCGTGACACTTGCGGACGTGGCACGAGCGGTGGGGATGTCGGCGTCGACGGTCTCCCGCGCCCTGTCCGGCACCGAGAAGGTCAACGACGCCACCCGCGAGAAGATACGTCGCGTGGCCCGGGAGATGGGCTACGAGCCGAACCAGGTGGCCCGCTCGCTGACCTCGGGCCGCAGCGATCTGATCGGGCTGATCGTCCCCGACATCGCCAACCCGTTCTTCCCGCCGATCATCAAGGCGGTTCAGAGCCGGGCCAGTGCCAAGGGCAAGACCGTGCTGATCTCCGATGTCGACGAGCACCCGGCCGATGAGATCCAGCGCGCCCGTGTGATGCGCAAGCGGGTGGACGGGCTGATCGTGGTGTCCCCGCGGACCCCGGTCGAGTCCCTGCCCGAGCTGGCCGCGCTGCAGCCGATCGTGTTCGTCAACCGCAAGGTCGACGGCGCGGCGAGCGTGATCATCGAGGCGTCCGAGGGCATCCAGGAGGCCGTGGAGCACCTCGCCTCGCTCGGTCACAAGCGGATCTGCTACCTGAACGGCCCCCGACGGTCCTGGTCGAACTCCCAGCGCCAGGCGGCGATGCGCGCCGCGTGCGCCGAGCTGAACCTCGAGCTGGTCGAGTTCGGTCCCTTCGAGCCGCAGATCCAGGCCGGGGTGCGCGCGGCGGACCTCGTGCACAGTCGCGACATCACCGCGGTGATCGCCTACGACGACATGATCGCCATGGGTCTGATGGCCCGCCTGACCGAGCGCGGCATGCGCGTCGGTCCGGACATCTCGGTGATCGGCATCGACGACAGCCCGATGTCCGGCATGGCCTACCCGACCCTCACCTCGATCCACGTGCCGGGCACGCGGGCCGGGGCCACCGCCGTCGACCTCGTCCTGGACCTGGTCGACCACCCGGAGGACGCCCCGAAGCCGGTCGTGCAGCTCGAGACGCGGCTGATCATCCGGGGCAGCACGGCACCGGCACCCCCCGAGCGCTGACGCCACGACCGCCGTCGTCGTCTGAGCTGCGGGCGCCAGGCCGGTCTACACTCGCGCCGTACCCCAGCCAGGCAGCCCGCGCCGGCCGCCGGAGAGCAGAGCCACTCGATGAACCAGCCCGCCCCACTGCAGACCGACCTGCGCCTGAACGTCACCATCTTCACCGGCGCCACTGTGTTCCAGACGAAGAAGGTACGCCTGGAGTGGACCCGCCAGGACCGGATCCGGATCATCGACCTTGAGAGCCCGCAGGAACAGGTCCTGGCCGACTTCGCCCCCCAGGAGGTCGCCAAGGCCTCCTACGTGGGCGGCACGTACGGCTCCCAACAGTCCACCCTCAACCTCAAGACGGTCTCCGGGCAGAAGTTCCGGATCATGATCGGCGATGCGGTGATCAGCCCGCAGCCGTGGGAGTCGGTCGAGCAGTACAACGCCCGCATCGCTGCGGAGGGCATGCCCACCCCGAGGTGGTGGACCGACCGGCTCGCGACCTTCGGCGTGAACGCCAAGCACCTGGGCGCGGGCAAGGTCTGGCTCTGGGCGCTGGGCGGCGTCGTGGCACTCATCGTCGTGATCGCGGTCGTCACCCTCATCGCCGACCCGCCCTTCTGAACCCGCCGGGCGCCGCGGGCGTGGGTCACACGCCTGCGGGGACCTCGTGCCCACGCACGAATGTGCGCCACGGCACCAGATCGTCGGAGAACACGACCACGTCCGCGTCGTGACCGGGCGTGAGTGCACCCTTGCGGTCGGCCACGCCGGCCACCCGGGCCGGACGTGAGGAGCCCATCGCGATCACCTCGAGCAGCGGCCAGCCCAGACCCAGGTACAGGTGGGCCAGCATCGCGGCCAGGGTGGTGGTACTCCCACCGAAGGCGTCGGCGCCGATCACCATGCCGACGCCGTCGCGCACCTCGCAGCGCACGTCCGCGAGCCCGTAGCGGTACCCCTCGGGCATGCCGGCCCCCTGGGTCGCGTCGGACACCACGACCAGTCGCTCACCCAGGCACCGGCGGGCGATCTCCAGGAGCGCGGGCGGCAGGTGCTTGCCGTCGGCGATCACCTCGGCGGTGAGGCTGTCCGAGGACAGGGAGGCCTCGAGCAGACCCGGCACCCGCCACGGGCCGCTGCGGATGGTGCTGGACTGCCCGCTCCACAGGTGGGTGACGTGACGCAGGCCGGCCTCGACGGCCGCGGCGAGGGCGGGCACAGTCGCCTCGCTGTGACCGGCGGCCACCACCGTGCCGACGGCGGCGAAAGCCCGGATCGCGTCGACGGCGCCCGGTAGCTCCGGCGCGAGCGTCACCATCGCGGGGGCGAGCGACGCCAACGCTGCCACGTCCGCAGCGGACGGCGCGCGCAGCTTGCTCGGCTCGTGGGCGCCGGCCTGGGCCTCGGCGAGGAACGGGCCCTCGAGGTGGACGCCGAGCAGGTCCGCGCCATCGGGGACGCCGCGGTCACGCCAGGCGTGCAGGGCCCGGACCTTCCCGGCCATCACGTCGACGCGGTCGGAGGCGAGTGAGGCCTGGGTGGCGGTCACCCCGACCGATGCCAGGTGTCGCAGGATCGCGGGGACCGCGTCGTCCGCCGGACCGTCCTGCGCCAGGGCCGCCTCCTCGAAGGAGCGGCCCGCGGCGCCGTGGATGTGCAGGTCGATGAGGCCCGGTGCGACGATCCGCCCACCGACGTCCAGCACCCGCGCGGACTCCAGCAGAGCGGCCGGCGGCGCGGAGGTGAGCACGTCCGCGACCCGCGTGCCCTCGAGGAGGACGCAGGCGCCGTCGAGCAGCGCGCCCCCGGCGACTACCCTGCCGGACGTGAGCAGGACCCGCTCGGCCATCTCGTGCCTCTCTCTGCCGGCTCCGAACGTCATGCTCCGAACCTACCCGGCTGGTCGACCGGCCCAGCCCCACCCCCGCAGGGCCGGGCCGGGGTCCTTGGTGAGCGAGTGCTCAGGCCTGCGCGGGGAGCAAGGACGCGGACGCCCGCTCGAGGAAGAGCCTGGCGTTCGGGGACTCGCGCAGCTTCGTGGCGGGGCAGGCCGTGCTGACGTCCTCCGACAGTGCGCGGGCCACGGCCCGGGCCTTGCGGGCCTCCGGCGCGCAGACCTGGACGTGCGTCGCGGACAGCAGCGCGGGGATGGTCATCGAGATGGCCGTCTTCGGGGTAGCGGCCTCGTCCGGGAAGTGCCCCTCGCCGACCTGCTGCAGCACGGACTCCGGGGTCAGTGTGATGATCCGGGTCCAGCGCTCGTCGTCGAAGTCGGCGTCGAAGGGTTCGTTGAAGGCCAGGTGGCCGTTCTCACCGATGCCCATGCAGACCAGGTCCAGCGGGGCCTCGCGGAGCAGGGCCTCGTAGGCGTCTGCGGCCTCCTGGGGGTCGGGCGCGTCTCCGATGATGTACTCCACCTTCCCCGGCGCGAAGGGCTCCTCGATGCGCTCCCGGATCCAGCGGCGGAAACTCGCGGTGTGGTTCTCGTCGATGCCGACGTACTCGTCCATGTGGAACGCGGTCACGTCCCCCCACGGGACGTCCTGGTCCTTGAGCGCCTCGACGAATGCGAACTGGGAGTTCCCCGTCGCGATGACCACCCGCGCGTGCCCCTTGGCGGCAACGGTGTCGCGGATCACCCGGGCGGCGCTGGCGGCCGCGGCGGCCCCCATCTCAGCCTCCGAGGCGTACACCGCAACGGGTAGCTCCCCGGCGACGAACTGCTGGATCGGCTCCGACACTTGACTCCTCCTGCGCTTCAACTGGGTGTGAACGGCGCCCGGGTCCAAGCCCTGGCGCAACGAAATGCAACCGTACCGCAACCGCGTGCATTGCGCGATCGTCGAGGATTTGTGCGGGGCTTCGAGGGCCGGCTGTGGACGTGCAGGACCGCTTGCGGGCTCGCGGTGGATCGTGGGGTCGACGGCGGTGGTGCCGTCAGGCGACACGCTCCCGACGGCGGTGGTGCCGTCAGGCGACACGCTCCCGACGGTGGTGGTGCCGTCAGGCGACACGCGTCCCGACGGCGGTGGTGCCGTCAGTGCCCGGCCCGCGGGCAGCGCGGGCCGGTTGCTTCAGGTGCCCACGGACTCCGGCGACGCCGCGTCCACGATGGTGCGCACCGCCGTCGGGAGTTCGGACGCCTCGGCGACCGTGTAGAGCCGGCGCGCGTCCGACGCCGGGATCTCCGCCTCGAGCTCGTGTGCCCAGGTGAGGTGGTAGGGGACGTGCACGCCCCAGCCGCCGAGCGCGAGGACCGGCGCGATGTCCGAACGCAGCGAGTTCCCGATCATCACGAACTCCGACGCTCCTGCGTCGAACTCCGACAGCAGCCGTGCGTAGGTGGCCGTGTCCTTCTCGCTCACGATCTCGATGCGCCGGAACAGATCGCCGAGACCGGAGTCCCGGACCTTGGCCTCCTGGTGGAACAGGTCGCCCTTGGTGATCATGACGATCGGATGGACCGCGGCGATCTCCTCGACCGCCGCCCGGATCCCCGGCAGGAGCTCGACCGGGTGAGCGAGCATCTCCTTGCTGAGGACGATGATCCGGTGCAGGTCGGCGACGCTGATCCGCTGCTCGGTGACCTCGATCGCGGCTTCGATCATGGACAGCGCCATGCCCTTGACGCCATAGCCGAAGACGGCCAGGTTGGCCCGCTCGATGGCGGCGAGCCGGTCGAGCGCGCCGGGACTGCTGACGTGCGGCGCGACGATGCGCTCGAACTCCACCTGGGCGGCATCGAAGTAGTCCTCGCTGCGCCAGAGCGTGTCATCGGCGTCGAAGGCGACCATGCGGATCTGCGGCATCGCACGAGTGTAGGTAGCGGCGGTCCGAGATACGTATCGGAAATACCTTGGCGCGGAGCGACGACAGACGTAGATTGGCCGCACACGCGAAAGGAGGTGGTCCGAGACGTGAAGAATCTTGGGACTCGTGAGGTGGCTGTCCGCTAGCCGCTCGTCAAAGTGAACGGACGGCATGCCGTCTCCACGGCGCACGAGCGCTAGCGAGACCACGGCAGCCACCGGAGCCCTGCGGGGCCGCACCTTCGTCCAGTGCGGCACCCCGACACCACGTCGGGAACCGCGGGGCTTCTTCATGCCCGCTGGACCTCCCCAGCCGGCCAATGCCCGGGTCCGCCCGGACGCGTCCGCCGAGATCGTCGCGGTCACCGGCGGACCGGCCATGGCAGGGTGGACCCATGCAGCTGCGCATCTTCACCGAACCCCAGCAAGGCGCCACCTACGACGACCTGCTCGCCGTCGCCAAGGCCACCGAGGAACTCGGCTTCGACGCCTTCTTCCGCTCCGACCACTACCTGACCATGGGCGGCGACGGCCTGCCCGGACCCACCGACGCGTGGACCACGCTCGCCGGCCTGGCCCGGGAGACCTCCCGGATCCGGCTCGGCACACTCGTCTCCTCCGCCACGTTCCGGCTGCCCGGCGTGCTCGCCATCCAGGTGGCCCAGGTGGACCAGATGTCCGGCGGCCGCGTGGAGCTCGGCCTCGGTTCGGGCTGGTACGAAGCCGAGCACACCGCCTACGGCATCCCGTTCCCGGCCAAGCGGTTCGGGCTGCTCGAGGAGCAGCTCGAGATCATCACCGGCCTGTGGCAGACGCCGGTCGGTGAGACGTTCTCCTTCGCCGGAGAGCACTACCAGCTGACCGACGCCCCCGCCCTGCCCAAGCCGGTGCAGGCGTCCATCCCGGTGATCATCGGCGGACAGGGCCCCAAGCGCACGCCGGCGCTGGCGGCCAGGTTCGCGTCCGAGTTCAACCTCGGATTCGCCGAGTTCGACGAGGTCGCGCCCAAGCTGGACCGCGTCCGAGCCGCCTGCATCGAGGCCGGCCGGGACCCGGACTCACTGACCTACTCGGCCGCGCATGTCCTCTGTGTGGGCGCGAACGAGGCGGAGTTCACCCGCCGCGCAGCCGCCATCGGGCGCGAAGGCGCGGAGCTGCGTGAGCACGGCATCGCCGGCACCGTGGCCGAGGCCACGGATCGCCTGGCCGGCCTGCGGGAGTCCGGTGTGGAGCGGGTCTATCTGCAGGTGATGGACCTACAGGATCTGGACCACCTGGATCTGGTCGCACGCGAGATCGCACCGCACGTGGGTTGATGCCATGCGCTTCACGATCAAGGGTCGATCGCACCACCTCACGCAGGAGAGCGTGCGCGAGTCGCTCGCCGGGCACCGACCCGCGCGGGTCCAGCTCCACTGGGTCGCGGTGGCGGGCCTGCACTGGCCGGTCAAGCAGGCGCTGGAGCTGAGCATCGGGCTGTACCGAGCCGACTTCACCACGGACACCGCGCGGCGGATCTTCCAGCAGCTGGGGTTCCAGGTCTCCGCCCCCGCGACCGGCCGGACCCAGCGCCGGAGCGCTCCGACCACCCGTCGACCGGAGGACGTCACCGACGCCGCAGGGCTCGCCTGGCGCAACCTCGCGAGGGCGCTCGTGACACCGTCCCTCGGCCGGTTCGTTGACGACTGGGAGCGCGGACTGTCCGGCGCGACGGCGGCAACCGTGCAGCCCTCCGACGGTGACGCCCACCGCATGGCGCCGGAGTCGCTGGTATCCGATCCGGAGGCGGCCGCCGAGCTGATCGAGTACGCCTCCCTCGCCCGCCGGCGTGCCGATCGGCTGTCCGCGGTGAGTACGGCGACGGCGGTCGCGCTCGGCCTCCAACGGATGCTGCGCGACGGAGAACGGATCCTCGAACCCCCCAACCTGACCGGCCGGGCCCGGCCGGGCTTCGACCTCACGACAACGCATCGGCGCGCGCAGTTCGTCATCGGCCCGCTCACCTCGAGCAACACCGTGCGGCAGCGGCGGGCCATCTCCTCCGTGGTGCGACTGGCCCTGGACACGTCCGGTGCGGTGCCCGAGCTGTGGACGTCGGACCCGCTGTTCGCCGACTTCCTGCGCTCCACCGACGAGACCGTGGAGTGGGGCCTGTCGCGCTCCCCCCGCGCGCTCCGGGAGGCGTTCGAGGAGGCCTACTCCTCGACGAGGATCCCCGTCCGGGTGT
Source organism: Occultella gossypii (assembly GCF_019947135.1). GTDB lineage: Bacteria > Actinomycetota > Actinomycetes > Actinomycetales > Beutenbergiaceae > Occultella > Occultella gossypii. Next base: position 16,333 of record NZ_JAGSHT010000012.1, read on the forward strand.
TCGTGAACGGGCCCGCCGGCGACGTGGCCCTGCGGGACCTGTCCGCGCTGGTGCCGCAGGCCCGGCTCATCGACTGAAACGCCGCGGGCGTCAGTCGCCGGCCTCCAGCGCGGCCAGCGCTCCGCGCACGTGTGGCTCGCTGAGGTGCCGCCTGCGCGCCCGGCCGACGCGGCCGGCGGCCCGGCGGGCGACGTAGTCGGAGGCGCGTGCGACCTCGATCGAGCCGTCCGGCATCGCCCGCGTCATGGTCGGGGAGAACGGCCGGGCGGCGAGCCACTCCCGCACGTCCTCGACCCGCCAGAGCGGGGTCGACCCGGCCCGCCAGGCGGGCGCCGGGAAGCCCGTCGAGGAGTCCCGGCGGTAGGAGCGCAGGGTTCCGACGGCGATCGCGGCCAGGGCAGCGATCTCCCGCAGGCTCAGGTAGCCGGGCAGCGCCGGGGTCACTCGCGTAGCCGGTTCGTGCCCGTCCTGACCGGGATCCACCAGTCGTGCGTCCTTCGGAGCGCGGTCGACCAGATCGGGCTCGCTCACCTGGTGCTCACCGGCTCACCGAGCGGGTGCTGCAACGGCCAGTCCTGGTTCTCCAGGATCACCTGGAGGGCGGCACCGCTGCGGCGGTGCACGATCACGGGTGCCATCAGGTTGACGGTGGTGATCTCGCCGGCGGGGTTGGCCACCACGAACACCTCGGCGTCGCTCGCGTCCACCAGGCCGAGCCGGTTGCCCTGTTCGGCCGAGAGCACCGGGGCGTACCGGGGCAGGTGCGTGTCCGCGTCGATGAGGAACAACCGCAGGCCGTCGTCCCCGGCGGTGGTCAACGTCAGCAGGCCGGTGGCCCCTGGCACCGGTGTCAGCTCGAACTCCACATTCGGGGCAAGCCCGGGGGGCGGCGTGAGGAAGGAGACCGTGCTCATCGCAGGAAGTCCAGCAGGCTGTTCTGGAGTACCCGCGCCGTGACGCCGAGGGCGCCCTGGTACGCGACCTCGGCGGACTTCAGGTCGATGATCATCCTGGCCATGTCCACATCCTCGACGTCGGAGAGCCTGCGCTCCAACCCTCCCATGCGTTCCTGTGTGGCCACCTCGGCCACCTCCAACCGGTTGTAGCGGGTGCCCACGCCGGTGAGCTCAGTGAGCATCTGCTGCCGGCGCCCGTCGATCTCGTCGATCCGCGCACCGACATCCGCACCCGAGCGCAGATCCGCTGCGATGTCGGACATCAGCGCGAAGACCGATCCGGGTCCGGATCCGAAGACTGCCGCACCGTCGGCGTCGACCCGGACCGAATCGCCCGGGCCGATCCGACGCTGCACCGTGGCGCCCGGGACACCCGTGTACGTACCGTCCGGGTCGAACGCGGTCGCCTCGTCGGAGGTGCCCGCGAACACCGATCGCCCGCCGTAGGTGGCGTTCGCTTGGACCAGCAGGGCCTCCCGGATCCCATCGATCTCCATGGCGAGCGCCTCACGGGCAGCCGGCGCGGTCGCCCCGTTGGCGCCCTGGATGGTCAGATCCTGGGCACGTCCGATCAGGTCGATCCCGGCCTGGATGGCGGAGTCGACGGTGGTCAGCCAGGCATGGCCGTCCTGGGCGTTGCGGGCGTGCTGCTGCGCGACGCGCTGTTCGCCACGAAGGCGAAGGGACTCCGCGGTCCCGCTCGGGTCATCCGACGGGCGTGAGATCCGGGTGTTGCTGGTCGCCTGCTCGGTCAGCTTGTTCAGCTGGGCCAGCGAGGCCTGCAGGTTCTGCGCCGCGGTGCGTGCGGTCATCTGGTGCGTGACGCGGTTGATCATGGCGGTCACCTCCCGACGATCCCGGTCCGGTTGATGAGGGTGTCGAGCATCTCGTCGATCGCCGTCATCACCCGGGCGGAGCCCTCATAGGCGCGTTGGAAGGTCATCATGTTCATGGTCTCCTCGTCGAGGTCGACACCGGCGTTGCCCAACTGCAGGTCCAGGGCCGACCCCGCCGCGAGCGCCGCCACGGCGGCAGTCTCGGACTCACCACGGGCCCGGACCCCGGTCCCGGAGACGAACGTTGCCCAGAGCGCGTCGGGCGCCTGCGGGCCGGAGCCGATCTGCGCGATGGCGTCGGCCACGGAGCCGTCGTGGCCGCCTGCTCCCGGGGCGCCCGTCGCGAGTGCGGTCGCGACCACCCGGAGCCCCGCGGCAGCCGGCGCGCCCGCGGTGAGGCCGAAGAAGTCCCCGGCCGCGACGCCGTCGACGGTCCGGCCGGCGGTGTGCACGGCGTTCACCTTCGCGGCAAGGTCGGTCGCGAACGCGTTGTAGGAGGCGGCGGCCTCGGCGAGCACGCCACCGGTGCCGGTTCCGTTGGCGGGAGCCAGGAGCGAGATGGTTCCCGCGAGTTCACCGCCGCCCAGTCCCGCGGGCACGCCCGGCCGGTGGGCCCACTCCACGCGCACCGGGTCGGAGGCGGCGTCCCCCAACCGGCCCGCTCCGGCGACCTGGACCGGGCTGTGCGTCGTTCCGGACACCAGTGGGTTGCCTCCGACCAGGACATCCACGGTGCCGTCCCCGCGCTGGCGGACCTCCCCACCGGCGAGCGTCGCGATGGTGGTGGTCAGGTTCGACCGTTGATCGACGAGTTCGTTCACCGAACCACCGGCCGCGGCCGTGGACCGGATCCGTGCGTTCAGTTCGGCCACCCCAGCGGCGGCGGTGTTCAATTCTGCGACCAGCGCGTCGGCCTGCTCCCGGGCGCGGCCCCAGTGCGCGTCCACCTCGGCGTAGCCCTGGTTCACCGCAACTACGACGGCCGCGGCGACCTCCAGGACGACGGTCTCGGACGCCCGCTCGCCGGGCCGGTTCGAAAGGTCGGACCAGGATGCCCAGAAGTCGTTGAGCTTCGCCGCAAGACCGTTCTCACCCGGTTCGTGCAGCGATCCCTCAAGTGCCGAGAGCGCCGAGGCCCGCACGGCACTGAAGCCGTGCGACGAGGCGGTCCCGCGGACCCGGGCGTCGAGGTAGGCGTCCCCGAGCCGGGTGACGCCGTCCACCCGGACGCCGCGCCCGGGCTCCGGACTGCCGGCGAACAGGCCGAGCGCGGCCGGCGAGCCGATGCCCGAGAGCTCCACTCGCTGCCGGGTGTACCCGACGGTGTTCAGGTTGGCGACGTTCTGAGCCACCACGTCGAGGGCGCGACGCTGGGCCGTGACGCCGAGGTAGGCCGTGTTCAGTCCGGCGAAGGTGCTCATGGTGTCCTCACAGTCTCTTGTCCACGAGGCGCGCGCCGACCGGCTCGGCCCGGCTGGCCCCGTGGGAGTCGTACGTTCCGGTCGCACCGTCGAGTCCGGCCAGGGTCTCCTGCGCGGCGCGCAGCCCAGCGCGCAGGAACTGCGCGTTCGCGTCCCGCAGGTCGCGGATCCGAGTGGTCAGGGTGGTCAGGGCGGTGAGGTGCTCGGAGAGGACCTCGTCCCACGGTGGCGGCGCGTGCTGGATCAGCTCGCGCAGGCTGCTGCCGTCGGCGGCGCCCCACTGGCCGGCCACACCGGCCGCCTCCACATCTCGCGCTAGGCCGGATTCGTATAGACGCTCGACTACCTGTTCCACCTCGCGGGTGGCGTTCGCAAGCCAGTCGGTACGGCCGGCGGTCAGCAGCAGTTGCTCCTCGGTCAACTTGAACAGGAGCAACTCCAGCAAGTTCCTTTGGTGCCATATGGCGGCGGACAACTCCTGCACTCCCATGCCAACCCCGATCCCGGTCCGACGCGAGGACTCGTTCCCTCGCATCGACCACTCTCGGCAACTGGGCAACGGACGTAAGGTCTAGTCCAACGTCTATACATGAGGTAGTGTCACCTCCGCACGACAGCGGGCCGGTCCGGCCTCGACCGATCGTGCTCCGTTCCAAGGTCCCGGGGGTCCGAGTCGTGAATCGTGCCGAGCGCAATGCGGTCGTGGTGGCGAACCTGCCACTGGTCGGCTATCTCGTCGCCGATGTCTGCCGGCGAGCCACGCACCTGAGCCGCGACGATCTGGCCTCGGCCGGTGCGGTGGCCCTGGTGACCGCCGCCGATGCGTTCGACCCGACGTTCGGCGTGCCGTTCGGCGCCTACGCCCGCCAGCGGATCCTCGGCGCGCTCGCGGACGAGATGCGAGCGGGCGACTGGGCCACCCGCGGTGCCCGCAGCCGGATCAGGCAGACCCTGGCGGTCCGCGAACAGCTGCGCGCCTCCCTCGGCCGGGAGCCGGCGCGCGAGGAGCTCGCGGACGCCCTGGGGGTCGACCTGGCCGGCGTGGACGCCGCACTGGCCGACGCGGCCCGCACCGTGCAGCCGCTCGACGATGTCACCGTCGACCGGCTGCAGGATGCGAACGGCTCACCCCAGGACGCGGTACTCGTCGCCGAACGAGCCACCTACGTGCGGGCCGCTGTCGCAGCGCTGCCGGAGCGGATGCGCTACATCACTGAGCAGGTGTATTTCGCCGACCGCACCGTGAACGAGATCGCGGCGGAGCTGGGCATCTCCCACGCCGCCGTGTCCCAGCAGCGTGCCGAGGCGGTCCGGTTGCTCCGGGACGGACTCGCCACCCACTACGGCGACGGCGACGGCGCCGCGCCGGAACCCAGGTCACGGGTCGCGCCGTCGCGGCGCCTCGCCTTCCTCACCGAGCTCGCTGCCCTGACCCAGGGCGGCTTCACCCGGCCGGAGTCCGTGCGCGCCGTGTCCTGACGGATGAGGATCGACCCGACTGCTTACATCCGCTGGTAACCGGCCGAGAGGTACCGGTGACCGGCCCACGGATGGGCCGGACACGACCAGCCCACTCACGGAGGAAAGCATCATGGGTTTCGCCATCAACACCAACACCGCGGCAGCCAACGCCTACCGCAACCTGTCCGTCACGCAGGACCAGCAGGCCAAGTCCCTGGAGAAGCTCTCCTCGGGTCTGCGGATCAACCGCGCCGGTGACGACGCGGCCGGCCTGTCCATCGCCGAGGGCCTGCGCAGCCAGGTCAATGGCTACAGCGTGGCCGCCCGCAACGCTCAGGACGGCATCAGCGTCGTCCAGACCGCCGAGGGTGCCCTCGGTGAGGCGCACTCCATCCTGCAGCGGATGCGCGACCTCGCCGTCCAGGGTGCCAACGACACGAACAACGACGACTCGCGCACCGCGATCTCCAACGAGCTCACCGACCTCACCGCCGAGCTCACCCGGATCGCCGACAGCACGAACTTCAACGGCATCCAGCTGCTGGACGGCACCGCGACCGACCTCACCATCCAGGTGGGTGCGGACTCGGGCGCCAGCTCGCAGATCACGGTCGGCCTGGCGGCAAACAACCTGTCCACCATCGTGGCGGACATGACCACGGCCGGTGTCGCCGTGACCGACGCGACCGCGGCCCAGACCGCCATCGACTCGATCGACGCGGCCATCGCCTCGGTCTCCACCGGTCGTTCCGAGCTCGGAGCGACGCAGAACCGCCTCGAGTACGCGGTGAAGAACATCAACGTGTCCATCGAGAACCTGACCGCGTCCGAGTCCCGCATCCGCGACGCGGACATGGCCAAGGAGATGGTGGACTTCACCCGCTCGCAGATCCTGTCGCAGGCCGGCACTGCCATGCTCGCGCAGGCCAACCAGGCGCCGCAGGGCGTTCTGCAGTTGCTCCGCTGATCCGCCGCCGGCCGGTGAACCCACCGGCCGGCCACTGGGTTCCAGCGGTCATGACCGACGCCCGGGGCGGGTGCCGCCCCGTCCGGCCACCACCCCGGGCGTCGCCATCCCACCGGCCCGTTGCCGACCACCCACCTGATCGGAGCACTCGCGATGGCCTCCTTCGGCATCGACGGCATCATCAGCGGCCTCGACACCACCTCGCTGATCAATGCGCTGCTCTCCGCCGAGGCCGGGCCCCAGCGCATCCTCACCTCCAAGCGCACCGCCGCCGACAACCTGATCACGGCATGGCAGTCGCTGAACACGAAGATCGCCGCCCTGACCGAGCGCGCGGAGGCGCTCAGCACCGACACCGGGCTGCAGCCGCGCACGGTCACCAGCAGCGACCCGGCCGTGACCGCGACCGCGAAGGACGGCGCCGGGACCGGCGACCTGTCCGTCGTGGTCTCCTCCGTGGCCCGCACCCAGACCTCGGTCACGGCCGCGATGTCCGCCTGGGACACCGACCCGGCCGTGCTCACGGTCCGGTCCGCGAGCGGTGAGCTCACCGAGATCACTGCCGCCGGTGCCGACCTCGACGCCGTGGTGGCGGCCGTCAACACCTCCGATGCCGGGGTACGCGCCACGAAGGTGGCCGCCGGGCTCGACCCCGTGACCGGTCAGGCGCTGCACCGGCTCCAGTTCACCGCGTCCGCCTCCGGCGCCGACGCCGCGTTCGAGGTCTTCGCCGGCTCGGCCGCCGACGTGACGGCGGGCACCGCCGCGGACCTGTTCACCCGCCCGGGCGCCGCGCACGTACGCAGCGCGGCCGACGCCGTCGTGACGCTCTGGGCCGGCACCCCGGCCGAGCAACAGGTCACCTCGGCCACGAACACGTTCACCGACCTCATGGCCGGCGTGGACCTGACCGTCTCCGCGGCAGGTCCGGACCCGGTCACCGTCACGGTGGCCGCCGACGTCGAGGCCCAGACCACCGCGGCCGAGGAACTGGTCGGGGCGCTCGCGCAGATCTTCGCCGAGATCGCGACCCGGAGCCGGGTCTCGTCCACGATCGGCGCCGACGGGAAGGCCGTCGTCACCGGCGGCCTGTTCGCCGGGGAGTCCACGGTGCGCGACACCTCCTCGCGGCTGCTGACGGCGACGACCGCACCGGTCGACGGGCGCTCCCCGTCCGAGATCGGCATCGTGATCACGCGCGACGGCACCGTCGAGTTCGACGCGGACGTCTTCCGGGAGGCGCTCGCCACCGACCCGGACCGGGTCACCGGCACGTTGGCCGCCATCGCCGGTCGCGTCGCCGAGGCAGCGGCGACGGTCTCCGCGCCGAAGACCGGCCTGCTCAGCGCCCGGATCACCGGCGAGCAGGACCACGTCAAGGACATCGGCACCCAGATCGCCGAGTGGGACCGGCGTCTCGGATCGCGCCGCGAGACGCTGCAGCGGACCTACACCGCGATGGAAATCGCACTGTCCCGACTGCAGTCCCAGCAGTCCTACCTCGCCTCACAGCTCGCCAGCCTCGCGACGTCGTCCACGGCCTGACCGGCCCCCGAACCACCCGAGAGGAGGCAGCCCCGCGCGGGGCGCGCCACCGATGTCCACCTACACCGCGGCCCGGCAGTCCTACCTTCAGGACCAGGTGCTCGCCGCCTCCCCCGCCCGCCTCGTCACGATGCTCTACGACCGGCTGCTGCTGGATCTCAGCCGGGCCGAGGGCGCGCAGGAACTCGAGGACTGGGCGCAGGCCCGCGGCCACCTGATCCACGCCCAGCGCATCGTGACCGAGCTGATGACCACCCTGGACGTCGATGCCTGGGACGGCGGGGCCCAGCTGCACGCGATCTACGCCTACGCGCTGTCCACACTGCTGACCGCGAGCACGACCCGCGACCCCGGCCTCATCGCGTCCGTGCGCGAGCTCCTCGAGCCGATCCGGTCGGCCTGGCACGAGGCCGCGACGAACCTGCCGGCGCTGCGCAGCGCAGCGCCGAACGGCTCGCTCGGCGTCGCCTGATGACGCACGCCGACCCGGCCGCCGACGCCGCGACCGTCACCCGAGGCGAGCCGGCCACCTGGGCCGAGTTCCTCGACACCCTCGAGCGGGACGCCCGGCACACCGCCGTGCCATCGCCGAGCACCACGACGGCGACCACGATGCCGCCCGCCGACGGCGCGGCCTGGGTCCCGCCGTCGGGCCTCGGCCCGATGCCGGCCGGACTCGCCGACCGGGCCCGCGCGGTCCTCGCCGCCCAGCAGGACGCCGCGGCGGCCCTCCGGGGCTCGATGTCCGCGGCTCGCCGACACCGTGCGGCGATCGCCGCCGTACCGAGCGCGGACGCCGGACATCCGGTCTACCTGGACGTCACCGGCTGACCTCCGCGTCAAGACGCAGACGACCGGCCCTCGGTGACGACACCGTGTCGACCACCGTCGGTGTCTATACATTCGGGGCGCACAATCCCTTACCGTCGGCGCGCTGCTGCCGAGAGAGGGGAGTGAGCACGGATCGCTCACCCCCTCGGCCACGGATCGGCCACCGCAGTCTCGACGCTAGGTGAGTGTCCTCGTGCTGGAATCCGTGACCGCGCTCGCGATCTCGAGCGCCCTGGATGGCCTGTCCGCGCGACAGCGTGCCATCGCCTCGAACATCGCGAATGTGAACACCCCGAACTACACCGCCCGCCGGGTCGCGTTCGAGGACGCCATCACCCGGTCCGTGGCCGCGGGCGACGGGCGCGCCGACGCCACCGAGCAACGCTCCCTCGAGCCCACCCGGCTCGACGGCAACAACGTCAACCTCGACACCGAGACGCTCTCCAACGTCGACACGGTGCTGCGGTTCCAGTTCGCGGCGCGTGCGGCCGACGGCCCGTTCACCGCGCTGCGCACGGCGATGCGGACGAACTCATGACCTTCGACGCGATCGGTGTGGCCGGCACCGGGCTGACCGTGCACCGCAAGTGGCTGGATGCCATCAGCGACAACATCGCCAACGTCAACACGGTGACCAGCACCGACGGCGAGGCGTTCCGGGCCCGGTACGTGCTCGCCACCGCAGGCGAGGAGGGTGGCGTGTACGTGCAGGGCGCGGCGTACGGGGACGCCGAGGGCCGGCTCGTGCACGAACCGGACCATCCGCTCGCCGACGACGCAGGGTACGTGCGCTACCCGGACATCGACATGGCCGCCCAGATGTCGCAGCTCATCCTCGCCCAGCGTGGCTACCAGGCCTCGGCCGCCGTCGTCGACCGGGCCAAGGACACCTACACCGCCGCCCTCCAGATCGGACGAAACTGATGCCCATCGAAGCCATCGGCGCGCTCGGCGCCGCGCTCCCGACCGCGGGCACCGGCCTCGCCGGCGTCGATCGAGCCGCCCCGACCACCGGGACGGACGGGTTCGGCACGGCGCTGACCGGCGCCCTCGAGGACCTGCAGGCGCTGCAGGGCACCTCGGACGAACTCGCCATCAAGGCGGTCAGCGGTGACCTCACCGACATCCACCAGGCCACCCTGGCCGCCACCCGCGCCCAGGTCACCCTCGAACTCGTCGCCACCATCCGGAACAAGGGCGTCGACGCGTTCAACGAGATCATGAGGATGCAGGCCTGATGGCGGCGACCCTGACCTCCTGGTTCGGCCGGCTCATGGAGTCGGTCCGCTCGTTCAGCATCGCCCAGCGCACGCTGGCGCTGATCGGGATCGCCGTGCTGGTCCTCGGCACGATCGCGCTCTCCTCCTGGCTCACCCGCCCGTCCTTCGCACCCCTGTTCTCCGGCCTGTCACCCTCGGACGCGAACACGATCGTGGATCAGTTGCGCACCAACGGCGTCGAGTACCAGCTCACCGACGGCGGCTCCACGGTGCTCGTCCCCGAGGACGCCGTGTACGACCAGCGCCTGCAGGCGGCGGCCGCGGGGCTGCCGAGCTCGTCCACCGGCGGCTACTCGCTACTCGACGACATGGGCGTGACGACCAGCGAGTTCCAGCAGGAGGTCACCTACCAGCGCGCCATCGAGGGCGAGCTGGCCGCGACCATCGGCGCCATGACCGGCGTCCGGACCGCCTCGGTGCGGCTGGCCATCCCGGAGGAGACGGTGTTCGTCTCCCAGACCACGAACCCGACCGCGTCCGTGTTCATCGAGACCGAGGAAGGCGTCTCGCTCAACTCCGACCAGGTGCAGGCCATCGTGCACCTCACGTCGGCGTCCATCGATGGGATGTCCCCCACGGACGTCGCCGTGATCGACGCGACCGGACGGGTCCTCTCCGCCGTCGGGCAGGGCGCCACCGGTACCCCGGACCAGCAGGCGAGCGACCACGAGGAACGGGTCCGCGCGCAGGTCCAGGCCATGCTCGACCAGGTGCTCGGTGCCGGGAACTCGACGGTGGTCGTGGCGGCGCAGGTCTCCACCGAATCGGCCGAGCGGCTCGAGGAGAGCTTCACCACCCCGGAGGGGACGCCCGCGCACTCGACCTCAAGCACCACCGAGACCTACACCGGGTCCGCGGGAACCGGCGCCGGCGTCCTCGGACCGGACAACATCGCCGTCCCCGACGCCGAGGGCGACGGCGGGGATTACAGCTCGGAGTCGGAGGTGCGCGACAACGCACTCAACTCGGTGACGCAGACGACGTCGATCCCGGCCGGCACCCTGGTCCGCCAGTCCGTGTCGGTGGCTGTGGACACCTCAGCCGCGGCGCCCGTGGACATGGCCGAACTGTCCGCGCTGGTGGCCACCGCCGCGGGGGTGGACACCGCGCGCGGCGACCAGGTCACCGTCACCCCGGTGCAGTTCGACACCTCCTCCGCGCAGGAGGCGCAGGACGCGCTCGCCGCGGCGACCGCCGCCGAGGCGGCGCAGCAGCGCGCGGACCTCACCCGCACCGCGATGATCATCGCCGGGGTCCTGGCCGCCATCATCATCGCGCTCGTGATCTACGCACGCCGTAACCGCCGCCAGGACAGGAAGGCGATAGACCTGGGCCCGGCCACCATCGAGACGATCGAGGACGAGAACGCGCGGCCGGAGCTGCTGGCCGAGCCCGAGCCGCGGTTGGAGCTGCCACCGCCGCCGTTCCTCGACAACGGGCCGGAGGACCTGCTGCGCAAGCGCGCCGAGCTCGACGCCATCGCCGAGCACGATCCGGAGCGTATGGCCGAGGCGCTGCGTGACCTGATGGACGAACGGCGTCCGGTATGAGCGTGACCGATACGGCGTTGACCGGTGTGCAGAAGGCGGCCCTGCTGCTCATGCAGCTGGACACCGAGCGCGCCGCCAAGGTGATGCAGCAGTTCTCCGAGGCCGAGGCCGAGGAGATCACCGCGGAGATCGTCCGGTTGCGCCGGGTGGACCCCGCGGTCGCCGACGCGGTCATCTCCGAGCTCCACGACTCCACGATCACCGGCCGGTTCCGCTCCCGCGGTGGCAAGGACGTGGCGACGGGCCTGTTGGAGGCCTCGTTCGGTTCCGAGCGGGCGGCCGGGGTCATGTCCCGGGTGGAGTCGACCATGGCGGGCCAGCAGTTCGAGTTCCTGGAGACCGTCGAGGATCCGCACCTCCTCCAACTGTTCGAGGGCGAACACCCGCAGACGATCGCGTTGGTGCTCGCGCATCTGCGCCCCGAGCGCGCCTCGGGTGCGCTCGCCGCGCTCCCCGACCACCTGCGACCCCAGCTCGCCCGGCGCATCGCCACCATGGGGCCGCCGTCGCCCGAGGCGGTCTCGATCATCGCCGAGGCCCTCAAGCAGCGCGCGGGTGCCGCGGCCTCGTCCCGCGAGCCGGCGGACACCGTCGGCGGGGTGGCGCCGCTGGTGGAGATCATCAACCGGGCCGACAAGCGCATCGAGACCGCCGTGCTCGAAGGGCTCGACCGGCTCGACCCCGAACTCGCCGAGGAGGTCCGGGCCCGGCTGCTGACGTTCGCGGACGTGGTGCACGTGGCGGACCTGGACATGCAGCAGGTGCTGCGCGGGATCGACCCGGCCACCCTCGCGATCGCGCTCCGCGGCGCGGCATCGGCGATCACGGACAAGATCACCGCCAACATCTCCGCCCGGAACCGGGAGATCCTCGAGGAGGAGTCCGCCCGCCCGGTGCGGCTGCGGGCCTCCCAGGTCGAGGACGCCCGTGCCGAGGTGGTGCTGGCGATGCGGAGCCTCGAAGCGAGCGGCGACCTCGTGGTCGTGCGTGGCTCGGAGGACCGCTATGTCGACTGACTCAGGTCGGGTGCCGGCCGCGTTCGCGCCTGCGGTGTTCCCCGCCACCGGGGCGAGCCCGGACCCACGCGGCCAGGAGCAGGCGCAACGCCGCGGGCACGCAGCCGGGTACGCCGCCGGCCTGCGCGCCGCCCGGGCCACGCTCGCCGAGCGGCTCGCCGAACTGGAGACCGACCACGAACGGCAGGCCGCCGAACGGCGCGCCGCCACCGCCGACGCCGTGGCGGCACTGTCCGCCGCCGCGGCACACCTCGATGCCCGCGAGACCACGACCCTGCTGGAGGCCCAGGACCAGCTGGCGACCGCCGCCGTCGACCTCGCCGAGGCCGTGCTCGGCATCGAACTCGCCGACGGCGACACGAGCGCCCGCGCCGCCCTGACCAGAGCCCTGGCCGGGGTGCGGCACGAGGTGGTGCGCACCGTCCGGATGCACCCCGACGACGTCGCGACCCTCGCCGGGGCACCGGCGCCGGTCGAACTGGTCGCCGACCCCGCGATCACCCGCGGGGACGCGATGGTGGACCTCGACGCCGGCTTCCTCGACGCCGGCATCCGCGCGGCGCTCGGGCGCGCCCGCGCCGCCCTCACGCAGGCTCCGTCATGACCGCGACCCTGCGGCCCCACCCGGCCCGCTTCGCCCGTGCGCTTCGGGCCGCACGGCCGGAGCGGGTCGGCGTCGTCACCAGTGCCGTCGGTCTCGGCCTGGAGATCGCCGGGCTGGAGGTACCCATCGGAGAGCTGGTCACCGTGGGCGAGGGCCCGACGGCGGTGCACGCCGAGGTGGTCGCGGCCACCTCCGCGGGGGTGCGGTGCATGCCGCTCGGGCGGATGACCGGCCTGGTCGCCGGCGCACCCGCGCGTTCGCGCGGGACCGGGATTCTGGTGCCCACCGGTGCGGGACTGTTCGGCCGGGTCCTGGACGGACTGGGCCGGCCGATCGACGGCCGGGGACCGCTGTCCGACGTGCACCACGTGCCTGTCGCGAACTCGGCGCCCGCGCCGCTCGATCGCGCCCGGGTGGCCGAGCCGCTGACCCTGGGGGTCCGCGTCCTGGACACCCTGACCAGCGTCGGGCGCGGTCAGCGTCTCGGGCTGTTCGCCGGCTCCGGCGTCGGGAAGTCCTCGCTGCTGTCCATGGTGGCCCGCGGGACCGAGGCCGAGGTCTCCGTGATCGCGCTGGTCGGTGAACGCGGCCGTGAGGTCCGGGAGTTCCTCGAGGACGACCTCGGTCCGGAGGGTCTGGCGCGATCCGTGGTGGTCGTGGCCACCTCCGACGAGCCGGCGCTGGTGCGGCTGCGCGCCGCGTTCGTGGCGACCCGGATCGCCGAGTCGTTCCGGGAAGGCGGCGCACACGTGATGCTGATGATGGACTCCCTGACCCGGGTCGCCATGGCGCAGCGGGAGATCGGGCTCTCCGTCGGCGAGCCACCGGCCACCCGTGGCTACCCGCCGTCGACCTTCTCCGTGCTGGCCGAGCTATTGGAGCGTGCCGGGACCGCGGCACGGGGGTCCGTGACGGGCATCTACACGGTGCTCGTCGACGGTGACGACCACAACGAGCCCATCGCGGACTCGGCCCGGTCCATCCTCGACGGGCACGTGGTGCTCGACCGCAAGCTCGCCGTGGCCGGGCATTTCCCCTCGGTGGACGCGCTCGCCTCGATAAGCCGGCTCGCGAACCGGGTGACGTCGCCGCAGCAACGTGCCGACGCCACCACCCTGCGCCGGGTGCTCGCCGCCCGTGCGGCCGCGCGTGACCTGCTGGACGTGGGTGCCTATCAGCGCGGCGCGAACCCGCTCGTGGATGCCGCCCTCGAACACGCCGGCCAGATCGACGCGTTCCTGCTCCAGGAGCTGTCCGAGGCCGCCCCGGCCGATGATTCGTGGGCCCGGCTCGCCGGGCTCGCCCGAGCGCTGGGAGGCGCCCGATGACCTTCCCCCTTGCCGGCCTCCTCCGGGTGCGCCGTCTGCAGCAAGACCAGCGGGCCGGTGACCTGGCCCGCGCGAACCGACGCCACCGGGAGGACGTCCGGCGCACCGAACGCCTCGCCGGCGTCCTGGCCGGGAGCCCGGTGGAGGTCGAGGACCGCGCCACCCTGGTGGCACTCGTCGCGGCGCGCGCCTCGGCGCGCGGCCTCCTCGCGGAGCTGCGCGCCAGCGAGGCAGGGTCCGCGAGCGACGTCGAGGACGCCCGCGCCGCACACCACGACGCGCGCGCCGCGACGACGTCACTGGAGAAGCTCGAGGAACGTCACGCCGCGGGCGTGACGCTCGAGGAACTGCGCGCCGAGCAGGGCGCGCTGGACGAGACCGCAGGGCAGGCGTGGGCCCGGTCGGGCAAAGGACCGGACCGATGACGATCGCGATGATCTCCGCCCGGATCGGGCAGATCGAGCAGACGATGGCGCAGCTCACCGCGACGATCCAGGCGCCCGCCACGTCCACGTCCGCGACCGCCGCCCCACCGGCGACCGCTCGGGCGACGGACGCCACGTCGGCGGGCGGGCTCGCCGGCGCGACCGCCGACGCCGATCGGCCCCTGTTCGCCGCGGCGCTCGCCACCGCGCAGGCCGGCGGGACCGGGTCGACTGCGGCGGTCCCGACAGTGCCGGCGGCGCGGGCCAGCGCCAGCGGGACGGCCGTCGCCGCCGGCAGCGCCACCGGCGCCGACCTCGTCACGGCGGCCCGGAAGTACCTCGGCACCCCCTACGTCTGGGGCGGGGAGTCACTCGCGGAGGGCGGTCTGGACTGCTCCGGCCTGGTGCAGCTCGCCATGAAGGATCTCGGCGTGGACGTGCCCCGCACCGCCCGGGCGCAGATGACGATCGGCACCGAGGTGGCCTCGCTCGCCGAGGCCCGGCCCGGTGACCTGATCATCACCCGCGGCGGCGGGCACGTGATGATCTACCTCGGCGACAACCAGGTGCTGCACGCCCCGCGGCCCGGGCAGGACGTCCAGATCCGGGACATGTTCGAGACCGATGCGGACATCACCTCGATCCGGCGCGTGCTGCCGACCGGCGGGCAGGACCTGGCCACCGCGGCTGCCCGCGACGTGGTGACGGCGGGCTCACGATGAGCGCACCGACATTCCCCGCGCCGCCCCGATCACTCGGACCGTCGGCCGGAACGGTTCCGACCCAGCCACGGACCGACCGGTCCGGGCCGGCGTTCCAGGACGTCTTGTCCGCGCACACCGCGACACCGTACGAATCCCGGAACACCCGACCGAGCGACCGGTCCCCGGACGGCATTGGTGGTGGCGCCGGGTCCCGCGGCTCGGCCGGGCCCGGGTCGCGGACGAACCCGGCCCGGTCCGGCCCAACCGAGACCGCTCCCGACCGTCCCGGTCACCGGGCCGAGCCCACCGACCCCGGACCCGGGACGAACGCGACCACCGGGCTCGGGGCGACACCGGCCGACCCGACACCGGCACCGGCTCCGGCTCCGGCTCCGGCTCCGGCTCCGGCTCCGATCGTGCCGATTCCGGCAGCGGTGCCCGGCGACGCGGCGCTCGGGACGACGCCGGAGACCTCGGGTGCCCCCGGCGTCGTGGCGGCCGCGATGGACGGCGTTGCCACCGGCGTGGGCCTCGGAACCCCGATGAACCCCGACGCCGCGGTGCTCGCCCCGAGCGCGGGAGGCGAACCGGCCGGGTCCGCCGGGTCGACCGGCGCACTCTCCGCCATGGCAGGCTCGGCGACGGCCGGTCCCCACCCAGCCGCGGGCACGCCCGGCGCCCCGGGCCCCCCGGGCGTCACGGGCGGCACGGGCGTCATGGGCACAGCGATCGCCACCGGCACCGACGGCGCAACCGGCGCCGTGGGCGCCGCCACCGGACCGGCCATCGTCACCACGGCCGGCGCCGCCAGCCCACCGACCAACGCCGCGGAACCGGGCCTTGCAGGCACCGGCGCCACCTCGTCGAACTCGACCGCCGGTCAGCCCGCCGCGGCCCCGGGAACCCCGTCGGTTCCGGCGACCGCGGGTCTGGGCCCATGGGCATCTGCCGGTGCCGATGGCGGCGCCGCTCCCACCGCCGGCGCCGCACCCACCGCCGGCCGGGACGCTTCGCCGACCCCCACCTTGACGGCGCCCCTGACCGCACCAGCGCCCACCGTGCCCGTGACCGCGATGGCGCCCCCCGCCGTCGGGCCGTCCGCGTCGCCATGGCCGGCGACGGCGCAGCTGCTCGACGGCCTACTCACCCTGCGCTCGACACCAGCAGGGCAGCACACGCTCACGATCAACGTCACCCCGGACCACCTCGGGCCGATCGCCGTCCGGGCGCACATCGGCGCGGACGGCATCCGGATCGAGCTCCAGACACCGGACGCCGGCCGCGAGGCGCTGCGAGCGATCCTTCCGGACCTGCGCCGTGACCTCGCGGCCAGCGGCCTGAACGCCACGCTCGACCTGGATGCCGGCCCCGGGCACCACCCGGGCACGGGCGCCAGGACCGGGCCCGACGGTGAGGACGCCCGGCATCGCGGACCCGTCCCCGGTTCGATCCAGGCTCCCGGCTTCGGCCACGGCCCACGCTCGTCGGAGTCCGGCCACGCGCCCGGTCGCCCCGGCGGAGCCGCTGTACTCGACGTCCTGCTCTGAACAGAAGGAGACCCCATGCCCATCCCCCCGGTCGGTGCCGCCACCGCCGCGCAGGAGCCCCTCACCCCGACCGCACCGAAGCAGACCCTCGACTCCGAGGTGTTCCTGGAACTCCTGGTCACCCAGTTGCGCAACCAGGACCCGTCCTCGCCGATGGACACCACCCAGATGATCGCGCAGACCACGCAGCTGGCCAGCATGGAGCAGCTCACCGCGCTGGCGCGCCTGACCGAGGAGTCCTTCTCCCTGCAGATGCGCTCCGCGGCCGCCGAGCTGCTCGGCCGCGAGGTCAGCTACGCCGACGCAGACGGCGCGACCCACACCGGGATCGCGAGCGCCGTCTCGTACGCCGACCAGGTGCCGACCGTGACCATCGGCACCGAACGCGTGACCCTCGACGCCCTCAGCGGCGTCACCGCCACCACCGACGCCTGACCCACCACCTCATCGACAACCGAAAGGCAGACCCATGCTGCGCTCACTCACCTCCGGAATCACCGGGCTGCGCGCCCACCAGCAGATGCTGGACGTCACCGGCAACAACATCGCCAACGTGAACACCACCGGTTTCAAGGCGGGCACGATCCGGTTCCAGGACACGCTGTCCCAGATGGTGCAGAATTCCGCCGGCCCGCAGGCCGGTGCCGGCGGCACGAACCCGGCCCAGATCGGTCTCGGTGTCCAGGTGGCCGGCATCTCCACCACCTTCACCCAGGGCGCGGCCCAGTCCACCGGGCGAGCCTCCGACATGATGATCGCCGGCGACGGGTTCTTCGTGGTCCGCAAGGGCAACGAGACCCTGTACACCCGAGCCGGTGCCTTCGACTTCGACGGCGCGGGCCGGCTCGTCACGACGGACGGTTCGTTCGTGCGTGGCTGGGCCGCCGTGAACGGCCAGGTCAACCCGACCGGCCCGCTCACCGACATCACCCTCCCGGTCGGGGCCCTCGCGTCCGCCGAGGCCACCACCACGGCCACCGTGGGCGGCAACCTCCCGGCCGATGCCGAGGACGGGACCCAGCTGGTCCGGGACGTCGAGGTCTACGACGCGCTCGGCGGCACCCGCCGGCTGTCCCTCACGTTCGAGTTCTCCACCGCCGGTGGCTGGACGGTCGCCGGGTCCGACGGCGCAGCCACCGCACCCGCGCAGGCACTGACGTTCACCGACGGCCGGCTCACCGGCGGCGGTGCCCTCACCGTCGGCGGGGTCAGCGTGGATCTGGCCGGCGTGACCGGCTACGCGGAGCTCAGCTCGGTCGAGGTCACCGACGTGGACGGCCGCGGCGTGGGCGAGCTCGAGTCGTTCACGCTGTCCCCCGACGGCACCCTGATCGGATCGTTCTCCAACGGCGTGAAGGAGGCCATCGGCCGCATCGCCCTGGCCGGCTTCACGAACCCGGCCGGCCTGGAGAAGGCCGGCGGCTCGCTCTATCGGGCCTCCGCCAACTCCGGGGCCGCCGAGGTCGGCACCGCGGCGTCGAACGGTCTCGGGCAGCTCATCGGCGGCGCCGTGGAGATGTCCAACGTGGACCTGTCCCAGGAGTTCACGAACCTGATCGTGGCCCAGCGCGGCTTCCAGGCGAACTCGCGGATCATCACCACGTCCGACCAGGTCCTCGAGGAGCTCGTCAACCTCAAGCGCTGATCGCCTCGGCCTGTGACCAGGCCTTACCCGACCAGCCCACCGGCCGACAGTGCACACCGAGGCCCGATCGGGCCATGCCCGCAGCTAGGACAAGCCCATGATCATCCTCACGCGCCTGAACGGCACCGCCTTCGCGATCAACCCGGACCTGGTCGAACGCATGCACGCCACCCCGGACACCACGCTCATCCTGGTGGACGGTTCCAAGCACGTGGTCGCCGAGCCGCTCGACGTGGTCCTGGACCGGATCATCGAGTTCCGCGCCGCGGTCGTCTCCCGCGCACGAGACCTCCCCGTCACCACCGACCGGACGCTGTTCGGGCTGGTGCCACCCGCCGTAGCCGCGGGCCCGTCGGCTCCCGTGGACCTGCGACCCCGCACCAAGGAGGATCCGACGTGGACCCCGCAACGCTGATCGGCATCCTCCTCGCGTTCGGTGCCCTGGTGGGCATGATCACGCTGGAGGGTGCGAACCTCACCTCGGTGCTGCTGCCGGCACCGATCCTGCTCGTGGTGGGTGCCACCGTCTGTGTGGCGATCGCCGGGGGCACGCTCGCGGACGCCGGCCGCGCCCTGAAGGGTGCAGGCCAGGCGTTCCGGGGCAAGCCGGTGCCCCCGGCGCAGACGATCACCACGCTGGTGGAACTGTCCGAGAAGGCTCGCAACGACGGGCTGCTCTCGATGGAGAGCATGCTCGAGGAGGTCGACGACTCGTTCCTGCGGGAGGCGTTCCAGGCGATCGTGGACGGCATGGACTCCGAGGAACTGCGTCAGCTCCTCGAGGACAAGCTGGACACCAAGTCCGGCCGGGACCGGCAGGTCGCCAAGTTCTACTCCGACATGGGGGGCTATGCGCCCACCATCGGCATCATCGGGACCGTCGTGTCGCTGGTGCACGTGCTCGAGTACCTGTCCGAGCCGGCCACCCTGGGGCCGTCGATCGCGGCAGCGTTCGTGGCGACCCTCTGGGGTGTGATGACCGCGAACTTCCTCTGGCTGCCGATCTCGAACCGGCTCAAGCGTCTGTCCGATCTCGAGTGCGACCGGATGACCCTCGTCATCGAGGGCGCGCTCGCCGTGCAGGGCGGGCTCCAGACCCGCGCCCTGGACGAACGGCTCCGTGCGCTCGTCCCGGACGACCTCCCGCAGGAGAAGGCGGCATGAGCCGCGCCCGCGGCCGCACCAGGCGCGGCCACGCCGTCCACGGCGAGGAGGGCGGCGACGAACGCTGGCTGGTCTCCTACTCGGACATGATCACTGTCCTGATGGCGCTGTTCATCGTGATGTTCGCGATCTCCAGCGTGGACCAGGGCAAGTACGACGAGCTGCGGAACGCGCTGTCCTCGGGCTTCGGTCAGACCGACCTCGGCCGGCTCGACGTCACCGAGGGCGTGGTGGTCCCGCCCGAGGCGATGCCCGACCCGGCGTCCTCGGCGCAGCCGGAGACCGACTCCGAGCGGGCCGCGCTGGAACTGGCATCGTTGGAGCAGCTCCGGGACGAGGTCGCGGCCGCGCTCGCCGCCCACGGGCTCGAGGGGGCCGCCCGTCTCACCCTGGACGAACGGGGTCTGACCATCGGCCTGGTCACCTCCGAGATGTTCTTCGAGCCCAACCGTGCCGAGCTGACCACCCGGGCCGTGCAGGTCCTGGACGCGGTCACCCCCGCCGTCGTGGCCTCCGGGTACAGCGTCTCGGTGGAGGGGCACGCCGATCACCGCACCGGCACCTACCCGTTCCCGACCAACTGGGAGCTGTCCTCCGGTCGCGCCACCCAGGTGGTCCGGCACCTGATCGGAACCGGTGGCATCGGTCCGGAGCGGATCGCGGCCGTCGGGTTCGGCGACTCCCGCCCCCTCGCGGACGGCTCCGACCCCGACGCCCTGGCGATGAACCGCCGGGTCGACATCGTGGTGCTCTCGGACGCGCCGGAGTCCGTGCGCCAGTTGCTGCCGGAGTTGCTGTCCCAGGAATCCTGAACATCCACCAACGTCTATACACGATTCGCTTACATCGGCGGCGTCGTCGACGACAGTCAGCGGTGTGACAGCCGTAGATACGCGCGCAGACGCCCCCTCGCCCACAGCATGCGAACCCGTGGCGTATGACTTCCGACGCCCCACGGCGCTGGCAAGGGAGCAGTCGCGGATCCTGGAGCTGGCATTCGAGACGTTCGCCCGCCAGTGGGGGACGCAGCTCACCGCCAAGGTCCGGGTGCGGTGCCGTGTCGAACTCGACCAGGTCCGTCTGCAGACCTACGACGACTACACCGCCGCCCTGCCCGCGCTGACCACGATGGTGCTCCTCGAACTGCCCGACGAGGCGCCGCGCGCGGTGATCCAGTTCCCGGTCGGTGCGGCGCTCACCTGGATCGGGCACATGCTCGGCGCCACCGCGGAGCAGGCTCCCGACGCCGAGCGGGAGTTGACCGCCCTGGAACAGAACCTCGTGCGCCGGCTGATGAGCGACGCCGTCGAGGACCTCAGGTACTCGCTCGGCGATCTGCTCAACGTCGCCCCGGTGGTGCGCTCGCTCCGCTTCAACGCCCAGTTCGCCCAGGCCGCCGGGCCGAACGAACCGATGGTCGTGGCCGCGTTCACGGTCACGTTCGGGGACCGCAGCTGCCCGGCCACGCTGGCGTTGCCGTCCGCGGTCCTGCTGCCGCAGCTCGGCGGGTCCGTCCCGAGCGTCGGGGCGGACTCCGGCGACCTGATCGCCGGAGCGCTGGAGCTGGTGCCCCTGGAGGTGTCCGTCCGGCTCGCGCCCGTGCCGGTGCGGCCGGCGCAGATCCTCGACCTCGCCGTCGGCGATCTGATCTCAGTTTCCCACCCCCGAACTCGTCCCCTGGACGTCGCCGTCGACGATCGGGTGCTCGCCACCGCCGCCGTCGGGTCCACCGGTTCCCGGTTGGCCTGCGTCATCGTCACCACCGAGGAGTCCGACCGATGAGCACCACCACCGCCCCCACCGCCACCCTCGACGCCGCCGCGGCCCTGACCGCGCTGCTGCCGATGCCCGTGTCCGGGGTCGAGATCCGGCCCGACGACCTCGCTGCCGACGGCGCCGCCACCGCGTACCTGGCCTCGTTCGTGGGGGCCACCTCCGCGGACGTGGCCCTCGTCCTCACCGACGACCTGCCCACCGACGGCGTGGTCTCCGGTGCGGACGTGCTGCGCCCCGCGCTCGAAGCCGCGACCGCCACCCTCGGTGCCGGGATCCTCTCGGACGTCACCGAGGGCGATGCCGCCGACCTGCTCGCCACGCCGGACGTCGCGGTGTACGACCTGAACGCCCCGGACGGGCGGACGCTCGGCTGGTTCGCGATCCGGCTCCGTCCGAACGCGCGCCAGGCCGCCCGCCAGGGCACCGTGGACGCGGCGAGCGCACGCCCGGGTCGCATCGGCCGGATCAACGACGTGGAGATGACCCTCACCGTGGAGATCGGCCGCACCCGGATGAGCGTGCGGGACGTGCTGGACCTGGAGCCCGGTGGTGTCATCGAGCTCGACCGCTCCGCCGGTGCCCCGGCCGATCTGCTCCTGAACGGCCGGCTGATCGCACACGGTGAGGTCGTGGTGGTCGACCAGGACTACGCGATCCGGGTCACCCAGATCCTGGACGCGACCGAGGCGCACTGATGGACTCCCTGCTGCTGGCCCTGCGGGTGGCCCTCTCCCTGGCCTGTGTGCTGGGTCTGATGTGGTTCGCCCAGCGTCGCCTCGGCCGGGCCCGGACCCGGCGCCATGGCGAGTTGGAGGTCGTGGCCCGCCAGAACCTGGGCGGCAAGGCCCAGGTGGTCCTGCTGGAGGCCGCCGGCAGCCGATTCCTGCTCGGCGTCACCGAGCACCAGGTCAGCGTCCTGCACACCACCGACGCACCCGCGCAGCCGGTGTTCGAGGCATCCCTGGCCCGCGCCGCCGACGACGCCACCACCGACGAGCCCACCCTGCTGCCGGTGAACGCCCTCGAGCCGGCGAAGGGTTGGGCAGGGGGCTCCCTGCTGGACGCCGGCACCTGGAAGGCGGCCGCCGCGGCGGTCACCGGAAGGAACCGGGCCGCGTGAGTGCCGCCGCCGACGCGGTGAGCGGCGCCGCTCGGGTGCGCAGGCTCGTCCTGATCCTGTTGGCCGTCGTCACGTTGATCGTGCTGGTGTCGGTGCTGTTCGCCGGCACCGCGCACGCCGACACTGCCGAACCCGCGGACCCGACCGTGCCCACGGCGCCCGCCGGCCCAGCCGGCCCGAGCGGTCCCGACGACACGAGCGATCCCTCCGGCGGCGTCTCGGTGTCCATCAACGGCCCGAACGACGCGCCGAACGGCGCGATCGTCACGCTGCTCGCGGTCACGGTGCTGGCCGTCGCGCCGTCGCTGCTGCTCATGATGACGTCGTTCACGAAGATCTTCGTGGTCCTGGCGATGACCCGGAACGCGCTCGGGCTGACCACCGTGCCGCCGAACCAGGTGCTGGCCGGCCTGGCGCTGTTCCTGTCCCTGTTCATCATGGCGCCGGTGCTGAGCGAGATCAACGAGATCGCGCTGCAGCCCTACCTCGCCGGGGACATCCTGGTCAGCGACGCCTTCGACCTCGGCTCGGGCCCACTGCGCGACTTCATGCTGGCCCACACCCGCGAGGAGGACCTCGCGCTGATGACCCGGGCCGCCGGTTCCGAGAACCCGGAGACCACCGCGATGGTGCCGCTCACCACGCTCGTACCGGCGTTCATGATCTCGGAACTGCGGGCCGCCTTCATCATCGCGTTCGTCATCTTCGTCCCGTTCCTGATCATCGACCTGGTCACCTCCGCGGCCCTGATGAGCATGGGCATGATGATGCTGCCGCCGGTCATGATCTCGCTGCCGTTCAAGCTCCTGCTGTTCATCCTCGTGGACGGCTGGGGCCTGATCATCACGGCCCTGGTGTCCTCATACCAGGTGGCCTGACATGGATACCTCGGCCGTCCTGGACATCGCGGTGGACGCTCTCGTCCTCGCCGCGAAACTCTGCTTCCCGATCCTGGTCACCGCCCTGGTGGTCGGGTTCGGGATCTCCCTGCTGCAGTCGATGACGCAGATCCAGGAGATCACGCTCTCCTTCGTGCCCAAGGCCGCCGCCGTTTCGGTCGCCCTGCTGGTCTGCGGGCACTGGATGATCGCCGAGCTGACCACCTTCACCACGGGCCTGTTCGACTCGATACCCGGGCTCCTGGGCGGAGGGTGACGTGGGGATCGACCTGGATCAGGGCTGGCTGGAAGCGGTGCTGCTCGCGACTGTGCGGGTGACCGCGTTCCTGTTCATCGCCCCACCGTTCGCGCACCGGGGAGTGCCTGCCCGGATCAAGGCGATGCTCGCCGTCGGGCTCGCCCTCGCGGTGTCCCCCGTGGTCACGGCCGGCTACGTCACCGGGGACCTGCCGGCGTTCCTGCTCAGCCTGGTGTCGCAGCTGTTCATCGGGGCCGGTCTGGGCACGCTCGTCGCGGTGGTGTTCGCCGCAGTGCAGTCGGCCGGCGGGCTGATCGACCTCTTCGGCGGATTCCAGATGGCGCAGGCGTTCGACCCGGGACTGCAGGTCTCGGCCGCACCCTTCGCCCGCCTCTACCAGTTCGCCGCGATCGTGCTGCTGTTCGCCTCAGACGGCTACCAGCTGATCCTGGCCGGCCTGGTCCGCACCTTCACCGCGCTGCCGCTCGGCGAGGCCTGGCCGGCCGCCGACCCGGCCGCCGCACTGACCACCGCGGTGACCCAGATGTTCGTCGCGGCCCTGCAGATTGCAGGCCCGATGATCGTGGTCCTCTTCCTCGCCGATGCCGGGCTCGGCCTGCTCACCCGGGTCGCGCCCGCCCTGAACGCGTTCGCACTCGGCTTCCCGGTCAAGATCCTGCTCACCGTGTCCCTGGCGGCGACGGCGTTCCTGGCCCTGCCCCGGATCGTCGCCTCGCTGACGGACCAGGTCACCGACCTGCTCGTGGGGGTGGGCTGAGATGGCCGAGTCCGGTGGGCAGGAACGGTCCGAGAAGGCCACCGACAAGCGGATGAAGGAGGTCCGCGGCGACGGTTCCCTCGCCAAGTCCCAGGACCTGTCCGCGTGGCTGGGCGCCGGCGCCGGCGCCCTCGTCCTGCCCTGGACGCTCACTTTGGGCGCCGAGGCCGCCCGGGACCAGATGGGCGCCGTCGAGCGCATCATCGCCGCACCCGATCCCGCCGTGGCCGTGGCGGCCCTGAGCGAGGGCCTGGGCACCGTGCTGCCCACGCTCGTCCCCGTGCTCGGGGCGACCATCATCGCGGCGGTGGCGGGCGCCGTCGGGCAGGGCGGGATCCACCGGAAGAAGTTCAAGGTGTCGGCGCAGAGCCTCGACCCGGTCGCCGGCCTCAAGCGCACGTTCGGTCCCCAGGCGTTGTGGAACGGCGTGAAGGCCGCCCTGAAGACGGCGGTCGTCGCGGTGGTTCTGGTCGGCGCGGTGCAGTCCCTGATGCCGGTGCTGCTCTCCTCCGGTGGGCTGTCCCTGTCCGCGCTGCTCGGCGCGGCCGGCGGCGGGGTCACCTCGCTGCTGCGCGCGGCGGTGGCCGCCGGCCTCGTGCTGGCCGCCCTCGACGTCTTCATCATCATCCGGCGCAACCGGAAGAAGACCCGGATGACCAAGCGCGAGGTCAAGGACGAGAACAAACAGAGCGACGGCGACCCGCTGATCAAGGGCGCGATCCGGTCCCGGCAGCTCGCCACGTCGAGGAACCGGATGATCGCCGCGATCGCCGACGCGGACGTCGTGCTGGTGAACCCGACGCACGTCGCCGTCGCGCTGCGCTACGAGCCCGGCCGGTCGGCGCCGCGGGTGGTGGCCAAGGGCTCGGGTCACGTCGCCACCCGGATCCGGGAGCAGGCCGCGGCCGACGGCGTCCCTCTGGTCGCGGACGTCCCGCTCGCCCGGGCGCTGCACGCCGCGTGCCGCCTCGGCGAGGAGATCCCGGTCGAGCTGTACGACTCCGTGGCCGCGATCCTCGCGTTCGTGATGGCCCTGAAGCGGCGCGGTTCGGCACCACCCGGAGCCGTGCACACGGTGCCTGCGGCACGACCCGCCGCGCCCGCCCGGCCACGGGCGCCCGGCGCCCGGGGCCGAACCACCCGGATCCCCCAGCCGACCCACAGCCCGGCCGCCCCCACCCAGTCACTGCCCGCCTAGGAGAGTGCGATGAACCGCAACTACGCCCGCCTGGTCGTCCCGATGTTCGTCGTGGCGATCGTGCTCCTGCTCGTCGTCCCGGTGCCCGCGGCCCTGCTGGACGTGCTGTTCGTCGTGAACATCGTCGGCGCGCTGGTGATCCTGCTCACCGCGATGTACGCGAAGAAGCCCCTGGACTTCTCCGTGTTCCCGTCCCTGCTGCTCGTGGCGACACTGCTGCGGCTGGGCCTCAACGTCGCCTCCACCCGGCTCGTGCTGCGGGACGGCTACGCGGGCGCGATCATCGAGACGTTCGGCCACATCGTGGTGGGCGGCTCGATGATCATCGGCGCGGTGATCTTCTGCATCCTCGTCGTCATCCAGTTCGTGGTGATCACCAAGGGCGCCGAACGGGTCGCCGAGGTCGGCGCCCGGTTCACCCTGGATGCGATGCCCGGCAAGCAGATGGCCATCGACGCGGACCTGAACGCCGGGCTGATCACGGACGAACAGGCGCGTGCACGGCGTAGCGAGGTGGCCGCGGAGGCCGATTTCTACGGGGCCATGGACGGCGGGTCCAAGTTCGTCAAGGGCGACGCCATCGCCGGCATCATCATCATCTTCATCAACCTCATCGGTGGCTTCGCGATGGGCATGCTGCAGCGCGGCATGTCCGCGACGGACGCCCTCCAGACCTACTCCCTGCTCACCATCGGCGACGGTCTGGTCTCCCAGATCCCGGCCCTGCTGATGGCGGTCGCGACCGGCCTCATCGTGACCCGTTCGAACGCCGAGACGGATATGGGCACCGCTGCCGGCGCCCAGCTCACGCAGTCGCGCTCGGCCCTGATGATCGCCGGCGGCGCCGCCATCGCGCTGGCGATCATCCCGGGCATGCCGAAACTCCCGTTCGTCCTGATCGGCGGCGTGCTCCTGCTCGCTGCTCAGCGGATCAAGGCGCGGGAGGAGGTGACCACACGCGAGACCGCGCGGGCCGAGGCCGTGACGCAGGGTGCCCCCAGGGACGAGACCGAGGACCTGATCGACGCGATGCGGGTACATGCCCTGGAGATCATGCTCGCCCCCGACCTGGTGGACCTGGTCTCCGGCACCGCCGACGACCTGCTCGCCCGCGTCAAGGCGCTGCGCCGCAAGATCGCGATGGAGCTCGGCGTCGTGATCCCGCCGGTCCGCACCCGGGACAGCCTCGAGCTCCCGGCCGCCACGTACGTGGTCCGGATCGCCGGGGTCGAGGTGGGTCGCGGGCACGCCCCGGCCGGGAAGGTGCTCGCCCTCGGAGAGGATCTCGGATCGCTGCCGGGTACCCCGATCGTCGAGCCGGTGTTCGGCCTCGCCGGCAAGTGGATCCCCGTCGAGATGCAGCACGCCGCCGAGCTGGCCGGGGCCACCGTCATCGACCGGGTCTCGGTGCTGGTGACTCACCTGTCCGCGCTCGTCACGGCCCACGCCGACCGGTTGCTCACCCGCGAGGACGTCCGCGTCCTGGTCGAGTCCGTCCGCGCGGTCAGCCCGTCGGCGGTCGACGAACTCGTGCCGGGCGTGCTGTCCCTGGCGCAGGTGCAGCAGGTCCTGCAGGGGCTGCTCGTCGAGCAGGCACCGATCAACGACCTCACCCGGATCCTCGAGGCGCTGACGCTGCGCGCCAGGGCGAACACCGACCCGGAGCAGCTGGTCGAGGCGGCGCGGGCCGCCGTGGCCCCCGCACTGGTGGCCCGGCACACCGCCGACGGCGTCCTGCGGGTCGTCACCATCGACCCGACCCTGGAGCAGGCGATGCTGGAAGGGCTGCGCCCTGGTGAGGACGGCAGCCAGATCCTGCTCGACCCCGTGCAGATCGACGCCGCGCTCACCTCCATCGGCACCGAGATCGCGACCCTGGAGGCAACCGGAACCGAGGCCGTGCTCGTGTGTGCGCCCCAACTGCGACCAGCCGTCCGACGCCTGGTGGCCGCCCGGACCCCGAAGGCAGCGGTCCTGTCCTACGGCGAGGTGACCTCGGCGGCGGTGCCGATCGAGACGGTGGGGGTGGTGCGTGGTGCAGCGACGCTTACGACTGGAGGGTGAGCACCTCGAGGACCTGCGGGCGCAGGCCCGGCGCCAGTTTCCGCGGGCCAGGATCGTGTCCGCGGAACGGGTGCGGGTGGGCGGCATCGCGGGCTTCCTCGCCCGGCAGCACTTCGAGTTGGTCCTGGAACTGCCCGACGGCGTCCCGTCCGGCCCGCAGGCCGGTGGCCTGGCCGCGTTGCTCGCCTCGGCCGAGGCCGAGGAGGAGTCGATGCGAGGGGCGCCGGTATCGACCGAGTCGCGGCGGTTCGCGGATCTCCTCGACGCGCTCACGCAGGAGGCCGAGGACGAGGCCGGCCCGCTCGACCCGATCGGCACGGTCCGCCCGATGAGCACGGTCGGCCCGCCGCTGGCTCCGCGGCTGCTGCGCGGCCCCGGGGATCTGGTGCTGGTCGTTGGGCCGGAGCGAGCGGCGCTCGAGGTCGGCGCCACCATGCTCGGCGCGCTCGGGCTCCACGCGTCCGATCTGCTGCGCTCGGGAAGCCTCGATCGGGAGCCGATCCCACCGCTGGAGGCACGCAACCGCGCGACCCGGGCGCGCGCCTCGGGAGTGGAGGGCGGCCATGCCGCCGTGATCGTGGTCGGCCTGGGCCGTCACGGCACCGAACCGGAGACCCACGCGGCCACGGTCCGCGCCCTCGCCGCCGATCAGGTGTGGCTCGTGGTAGACGCCGGCCGCAAGGTGGACGACACCGCCCGGTACGTGCGGGACGTACGCGCGGCCATGGTGATCGATGCCGTCGCCGTGGAGGGCGCGGGCGCCACCGCCACTCCGGAGACGGTCACCGAACTCGAGGTGCCGATCGGCTGGGTGGACGGCACAGCAGTGGCGGATTCCTCCTCAGGACTCGCCCATGTCTATACATTGGAGTAGGGTTGCCACGTGCTTGTACTCACGCGGAAGGCCGGCGAGCAGATCGTCATCGGCAACGACATCACGATCACTCTCATCGAGGTGCGCGGCGGCGATGTCCGGATCGGCATCGATGCACCACGGTCCGTGACGGTTCACCGGGCAGAGGTAGTCGAGGCCGTCTCGGCCGCCAATGTCTCCGCAGCACACGCCTCCGCGGCAGACGAGGACCGGATCCGCGCACTGCTCGCACCCGCGGGCGCGGCAAGCATCGCACAAGCTTCAGACGACGTCTAGACGAACAGAGTGGACATGGCACACCTCGCACCGCAGCCCGGGTCCAGTGCGGACCTGAGCCGGCCCAGCGCGCTTCAGGCGCTCATCGCCGCGATGGCGGTCGGGCTGGACCCCTACGACGTTCAAGGCCTGACCCTGGCGCAGAAGGAACTCCTGGCAGACATCGTGGACGCGGAGCACGCGGCGGCCGATCGCGCCGACGGCATCGAACCAGGACACCCGCTGGCCTACGAGCCGGAATGGCGGTGGTGGCGCGAGTCGGTGCTGCCGCCGGCGCAGACGACCACGCGGGTGAGCTGAGCCGGCCACCCGGACGACCGAGCGGGGTGGGCCCAGCAGCCGACCACGTAGGCGCGACCGATCCCGTGGTGGGGATCGGCAACCGACGCAGACGGGTGGGCTGAGTAGCCTGCGGCCCGCAGGGTCGGGCGAGGCCCTCAGGACGGGCAGGGTCGGGCGCTGCCCTCAGGTGGCAGAGCGGCGGGCGCGGCCCTCGAGACGCGCAGGCCGGGTGCGGCGATCAGAACGCGCCGTGCCAGGCGATCAGTTCCGCGGCGAAGCCGTCCACCGGGCCATCGAACTCCAGCGAGCCGAGTGCATCGGCTCCGAACAGCCTCGCGTCCCCCGCGAGTCCGGCGAGCCAGTCCTCAAGCTCGACCGCTTCGGCAACCGCCGGTGACTGCGTGACACGCCAATCGGCACGGTCACACACCTCCGCAACTACGGACATCCTTCCACCCTCCACGCCATGACAGGCGACCCTCCCCGGCCGCGCAAGACACACATTCGCTGGAACCGGCTCGAACCGTCAACAACCCGCAATACTTTCTGTGACCGTTCTGTGACCTTCGGTCCGGCCGGTCGCAGAAGAGCCCTCGCACCGGGTTCGATGCGAGGGCTCGTGGGTTCTGCGCGGGCTCGTCGCCCGTGACGTCAGCGTTGCCGCGGCGCCTTGTACGCGACCTGCGCGCCGGGCGAGGAGTTGGCGTACGCCTGGAGCGCCTGGGTGACCACGTCGGTGACCGTCACGCCCTCCATGTCCGCCTTGGCTCGCACGAACGCGAGCAGGCGTGGCGGCAGTCGGCATGCCCACGGCACGAGGAGCGCATCCGCCGGCGGCAGTTCGTCCGGCACCGTGGCGCCCTTGCGGCCGTGGGACATCTGCACCCGGGCGATCCGCCTGGCGACCGCGAGCGCCTCATCGGGCGCGATGGGAGCGCCGCCGTATCGCATCGGCAACTGCTCGAACTCGCCCGGAAGGGCCTCTACCGTGGCGGCGTCCGCCGCTGGCGTCTCATTCATGAATTGCGCCTTCACCTGGCCCCTTGCTGGTGTACCTGACGCACCCCCGCGTGAACCGAGGGCGGCGTATCCGCACCCAGTACTCTATCGTCCCCACGGATGACTAGACAAACGAACCGGCAACGGATCATCGACACCTGGCTCCGACCCCCGTCATCTCAGGGCAAAGTCAGGTCGCGGCCGACGCACGTCGGGCGCAGGACGTCTGACGGAGCGTCAGACCACCGTGGCGCCGGGCCAGGCGTGTGGCTCACGTCATACGCGGACTCCAGACACGGGCGGGCCGGGCCGCTACTATGTCGCTGGCGGATGGTGTATGGCCAGTCGGTTCGGGGGAACGACGCTGGTCCGCGCACCACGTGTCCGGTACATCGATCGTTGACGCCCTATCCCCCCTCCACGCACTTCTTCTCGTTCGAGGGTTCTCCGATGACCGATCGTCGCAGGCAAGCCATTCTCGCTGCCGCACTCTCCATCGGCGACCTCACCGACGACACGATGCCCGCCGTCGCGTCCATCGACACCCAGCAGTCGATCTTCGAGATGGCCGGCATCCAGCTCGAGCACACCCTCGGCCAGCTGCGGCCGCACAGCCAGGTGCCCGCGTGGGCCGCGGCCGTGGAGCAGGAGCTCATCGCCGCGCACGATCGCCAGCCGGACCTGATCCACTCGGCGTTCCCGTGGTTCGATCGCTGGTACGACGGGCCCGCGGCCTACCGGTCGCCGCTGTTGCACAAGTTCGCCCACCACCTCGGCAACGCGGTCCGCTCCGAGCGACAGCTGCGCACCGGCGCCCTCGGCCAGTTCCTGCAGGAATGCGTGGGCAGCCTGCTTCGCCGCCGCCGCGGCTTCCACACGCTCTTCCTCGACGAGGCTCCCGCGGCTCGAGTGGCCCGGATCGATGCCCTCCGGCTGCGCGAGGAGGTCCCGTCGCTGGAGCTGCTCACCCTGGACCTGCTGTGGCACTGGCGCGACCAGGTACAACTCCAGGCAACCCGTGCCCAGATCGACCGGATCGTCCTGTACCGGACGATCACCCTGACCGGACCCGCGGCCGAGTGGGCGCTGGCCGAGGGCCGGCACATGCTGGCCAACGGCGACCACAACCCGCTCCGCCACGCGCAGCACCATCTCGTGTTCACGCCCCTGGCCCGGTGGACGATGTCGCGGTGGGAGGCCACGCAGGAGGGTCTGAAGCTCGGGCGCCGCGGTCAGGTGGTCCTGGAGGTGGAGCTCCCGATCCGCTCGGTCTGGGCGCCGTCCTCGGCCGACCCGGTCGCGTTCGTGGCCTCACCGGTGCCACCGCGCCCGGCTCGCCCCGACTTCCCGCTCGTCACCGCGGAGGAGTCCTGGCGGCTGATCGGCGTCGAGATCCTCTGAACCGGTGACAGCCCGCCGGAGCCACTGAGGCCGACGCGCCCGCTCGCCGATGGCCCGTGCGGCAGGATGGCAGTCATGCGCTACGGATTCCACACCGGGTACTGGGCCGCCGGACCGCCGGCCGGAGCCGCCGAGGCGGTCCTTGCCGCCGACCGGCTCGGGTTCGACTCGGTCTGGACCGCCGAGTCCTACGGCTCGGACGCCCTGACACCGCTCGCCTGGTGGGGCGCCGCGACGAGCAGGGTCCGGCTCGGGACCGGCATCATGCAGATGTCCGCCCGAACCCCGACGGCGACGGCGATGGCGGCCCTGACCATGGACCACCTCTCGGAGGGCCGGTTCGTGCTCGGCATCGGCGCGTCCGGGCCGCAGGTCGTCGAGGGCTGGTACGGCCAGCCGTACCCCAAGCCGCTCGCCCGCACCCGCGAGTACGTCGACATCGTCCGGCAGGTGCTGCGCCGGGAGGGCCCGGTCACCTACGCCGGTGCGCACTATCGACTGCCGGTCGACGGCGGAACCGGGCAGGGCAAGGCGCTGCGGTCCACGGTCCATCCGTTGCGCGCCGACCTGCCGATCCACCTGGCCGCGCAGGGACCGAAGAACACCGCGCTGGCCGCGGAGATCGCCGACGGGTGGCTGCCCGCATTCGTGTCACCGAAGCTGGACGCGGCCTACCGCGAGCACCTCGCGGACGGGTTCGCGGCCCGCTCACCCGAGCTGTCGCCGTCGGAGTCCTTCGAAGTGTGCGCGAGCGTACCCGTGGCCCTCGGAAACGATCTCGAGAGCGCCGCGGACCACATCCGCCCGCACCTGGCCCTGTACATCGGGGGGATGGGCTCGGCGACCACGAACTTCCACCGCGACGCGATCGAGCGGCTCGGCTACACGCAGGAGTGCGCGGAGGTGCAGCACCGGTACGCCGCCGGGGACAGGGCCGGTGCCGCGGCCGCGATCCCGCTCGAGCTGGTCCTGGACGTCGCACTGGTGGGCCCGCCCGCCGCGATCCGCGAGCAGCTGGCGGCCTGGGAGTCGAGCGTGGTCACCACGCTGATCCTGCAGACCGACCCCCGGCTGCTGCCGGCGCTGGCAGACGTGCTGGGACTCGGTGCGGACTGACCGCTCGGTGGCGGATACATCTGATGGCGATGTGACGGACGGGCTCGTCCCGGGGATGTAGAGGTGTAAGCAGCGTTTCGTCCCAAGGGTGAGGTGGGCCGCCAGATGACCGACGAAGACCGGTTCGATCGTCTCTACGAGACGCATCGGCCCGACCTGGAGGGGTTCGTCCGCCGCCGGATCCCGCCGGCGCAGGTCGAGGACATCGTGGCCGAGACGTTCCTGGTGGTCTGGCGGCGCCTCGACGACGTGCCCGCCGAGCCACGGCCGTGGCTCTTCGGGATCGCCCGCAACCTCATGCTCCGCAGCATGCGCTCGTCGGGTCGGTGGCACGCCCTGCAGGTACGGCTCGCGGCACAACCCCGACTGCTGTCCGAGGACCTCGCCAGCAGTGTCGCCACGCGAACCGACCTCGCTCGTGCCTGGGCGAAACTCAGCGCGGGCGAGCAGGAGGTCCTCGCCCTCATCGCCTGGGACGGGCTCACCACCAACGAGGCCGCGGCGGTCCTCAACTGCCAGATCGGCACATTCCGAATGCGCCTGATGCGAGCTCGGCGCCACCTCCTACACATCCTCGACCGGCTACCGCCCGTCGAGGCTCGGCCCGCGCGTCCAGTCACCAACGGAGCCCTCTCATGAACACCACCGATACACTCCTGCGTCAACTCGCCGTCCTGGATCCCGCCGCCGCGTCGACTCCGACCGACCCGGAGACCATCGAGAGCACCCGGCTCTGGGTGCTCGGCCACGACCGAGCCGCTCACGCGGCCGGCGCGGGCGCGCCTGCCGTCGCCGGTGTGAGCGATCTGGTTGCGCGACTCCAGGAGGAACCCGTCGCTGCCAAGGTGCGGCGGAGCCACCCCGGGCGTCGCCGGGTCGGCCTCATCGGTGCGGCGGTCGTGCTCGTCCTCGGGGTCGTGGGAGTGCTGCCGAGCGTCCTTCCCGGCGGCGGGACCACCACGTCACCGGCTGCGGCTCTCCCGATGCTCGCGTACTCCGAGCCGGACGGTGTCGACGGGCCGACAGGCCTGCGCGCCCTCGCGGACCAACTGCGCGCGGCTACGGCACCCGCCGAGTCAGGACGGTACTTCTTCGAGCACCGCCAGTACGTCGGCTACGCGATGCACGAGGTCGAGGTGTCGGAGGGCTACTGGGAGGTCGACCGCCTGATCCCGGTCGTAGACCAGTCCTACCGCTGGTACCAGACCGGGGATCTCTCCGGCGGGCAGCTGTACCTGCGCGACGGCGAGACGCCCGAGACCCACGAGATCCTGCTCGCCCCGGGCGAAGGTGCGCCGTACCCGTCCGATGTGCCGGACTCACCGCAGTCGATATACGACCTGGTCATGCTCAACAACGACCAGCATCAGCGCTTCCCCGGTCACTACCTGATCGACGCGTACAACGGCCAGGCGAACGCACTCAGCCAGGCGGACCGTGCGACCTTCCTGGAAGCGATAGCGCTCGCCGGGGACGTCACCTCCTACGGGCTGGTCACCGACCGGGCGGGCCGCGACGGGGTCGCGTTCGGGGCCTCGCGCTTCGAGGACGGCGATGGCGAGACGGTCGAGATCGAGTCCGTCCTCATCCTCGACCCGGACACGGGAAAGGTCCTCGAGGTGGAGACGATCTTCCCGAACGATCTCCCCGGAGCACCAGACGTCGTCGAAGAGTACGGCCTGGTGGTCGACTCCCGGTACACGGACACGCTGCCGGCCTGCGGGACCGTCACGTGCCCCGGAGCCGCCGACGCCGACTGACGCGTCAGGCGGGCCCGTCGGTGATCCCGTCGAGCAGCGCGAGCTCGGACTCGCTCAGCTCCAGCGCGCCGGCCGCGACGTTCTCCTCGAGATGCGTGACGTTGCCGGTGCCGGGGATCGCGAGCACGTGCGGGCCACGCTGCAGCGTCCAGGCCAGGCGCACCTGGGCCGCAGTGGCGCCGTGGGCGTCGGCGACCGCGGCGATCTGCGCCGTCCCGGTCTCATCCGCCGCGTCGTGCGGGCTGGTGCCGGGCACCACGGCCGCGACGGCGAAGAACGGCACGAACGCGATGCCGAGCTCGCCGCAGCGGACGAGCAGGGCATCGTCGGCGCGGTTGGTCAGGCCGTATTGGTTCTGCACGCACACGATCGGGGACACCGTCAGTGCCTCGGTCAGCTGCTCGGCTGTGATGTTGGAGATGCCGAGGTGCCGGATCAGGCCGGCGTCGCGCAGGTCCGCGAGCGCGCCGACGTGGTCGGCGACCGGTCCCGCCTCGGTCGTCATGCCGGAGCCCCACCGGAGGTTGACCACGTCGAGGTGGTCGAGCCCGAGCTGGCGGATGTTCTCCTCCACCTGGCTGCGCAGTTGCTCGGGGCGCGCGTACGGCTCGAAGCCGCCGTCGCGCGAACGGCTGGCCCCGACCTTGGTGGTGATCACGAGGTCGTCGGGATAGGGCTGCAGGGCGGTGCCGATGAGTTCGTTCGCCGACCGGGTCGGGACGAAGTAGAAGGCGGCGGTGTCGATGTGGTTGACGCCGAGTTCGACGGCGCGGCGCAGCACGGCGACGGCGTCGTCGCGATCCCGGGGGGCGGGGTCCCACGGCATGCCGGTGAGGCGCATCGCGCCAAGGCCGATCCGGTTGATGGTCCGGTCGCCGAGCTGCCAGGCGCCGGACGCGGCGGCGTTCGGACCGGACAGGCTTGCGGCGTTCGGGGCTGCGGTGTTCGTTGTCATGGAGACAGCCTTGCGCGGCGCACGCCGGTTTCGGGGCCCATGGCAGGTTGCTGCCGATCCTTGGCAGGATGCTGCCGGCGAGCAA
Source organism: Occultella gossypii (assembly GCF_019947135.1). Taxonomy (GTDB): domain Bacteria; phylum Actinomycetota; class Actinomycetes; order Actinomycetales; family Beutenbergiaceae; genus Occultella; species Occultella gossypii. The sequence continues at coordinate 51,434 of NZ_JAGSHT010000012.1, forward strand.
GAATCGATGGATGCAGACCGGCGAAGCAGTCACGCTCGTACACGGCGAGGAGGAGTTGCTCGCTCGGACGAAGCACTTGTTCGAGACGGCGACGGACGTGGCATGCGCGGCGAACGACCTCGGCACCTGGACGATGAGGCAGGAGCCGCAGTGGCTGGACGCCGCGGCGCTGTCGCGGCGGGAGGACGTCCGGGTCCGCAAGATCTATCGGCCCGGGATGTTGCTCGACCCGGTGTCCGCGCAGCAGGTGGCCACGGCCCGCGACCGGCACGGTGCTCAGATCCGCATCACCACCGAGGACATCAACGAGACGATCATCTTCGACCGGCGCCTCGCGGTCCTCGCCGGCGACGTCAGGGCCGGGCGGCGCAGCTACAGCGTGATCACCCAGCCCGAGGTGGTGCAGGGCGTCACGTCGCTGTTCGAGGCTGCCTGGAGGTCCGCCACGGAGCTCGCGCGCTACGACGCCCGGATCGCCGAGGTACGCGAACTCGCTCCACGGGTGCTGGACCTTCTCGCGCAGGGGGCCAAGGACGAGTCCGCGGCCAGGATCCTCGGGCTCGGCGTGCGGACCTACCGGCGCCGGGTGGCCGAACTCATGGACGCCCTTGGTGCCGAGTCCCGGTTCCAGGCCGGCGTGCGGGCACGGGAACTGGGTCTGGTCTGAACGACCGATGAGAAACGCCGAGGACGTGAGTCCATAGGCTCTGAGTCGGCGCCGTGCCGCACTCCCCCGACGATCCAAGGAGTTCCACATGTCCTTCCAGGCCTACCTCGACACCATCGAGGACAAGACCGGGCACACCCCGCGCGAACTACTCGCGATCGCCGAGGCGAAGGGCATCACCGCGGACTCCAAGGCCGGTGACGTCGTCACCTGGCTGGCCGACGACTACGGCCTGGGCCGCGGGCACTCGATGGCGCTGTGGCACGTGATCAAGAACGGCCCGCAGATCAGCAGCAAGCACGTCGGCACCACCGGGACCCATCGGGACGCGTCCGACACGCTCTGGTTGGACGGGAAGGCGACCCGGCCCACACCTGCCTAGATGTACCGGGCCGTGCCCGGCCGCGGTGGCCTACTCCCGCGGATCCAGCAACGACTGAGCGGCCTCGCGGTGCTCGGGTAGTCCGGTGGTCAGGGCGAACAGGCCGTACCCGACGGGACCGAACGCGTGCAGTTCCGTGCACTGGGCGGCGAGGGCAGGCCAGGTTCGTCCGCCCGCCTCACGGTAGGCGTCGAGGGTGAGGTCGAAGATCTCCGGCGGTGCCGTCATCTGTTGCAGCATCAGGTCGCGCGCCGGGTCGCCGACGCCACCGGTGGTCCAGTCCAGCACGCCGGTGATCCGCTCGTCGGGATCCAGCAGCACGTGTGCCTGGTACAGCTCACCATGGCTGAACACCGTCCACCTGGGCCACAGCGATTCGTCGTCGAGCCAGGCTTCCCACCGGCTGCGTAGCTCCGGGGCGATGACGAACTGTGCGGCCACCCGCTCGTACTCGGCCCGGCGCTCGGCCCGGACGTCCTCCGGGCCGGGTGCCTCGAGCCCAGCCGCCCGAACCTCGGAGGCGGGGATCGCGTGCAGCGCGGCCAGCAGACGTCCGATCTCGACGGCGTAGACCGCCGACGCCACGTCCATGTGCCACACCGGCCGGCCGGCGTCGTCGAGGGTGAGGCCGGGCGAGCCCGGCAGCTGCGGGTAGGCGATCAGGTCCTCGCCCGCGATCCGCCAGTCCGGCACGGCGACGGGCAGATGCCGCCGCGCCACCTCCAGGACCGCGGACTCGCGGGCGATCGAAGCACCCATGTCGCCGCGGCGCGGGATCCGCAGAACCCAGGCGACGCCGTCGGGCGTGGTCGCGTAGGCGACCCGGAAGTCCAGGCCGGCCTCGTTGAGACGTACCGATCCGGGTTCGATCGTCAGTCCGTGGTGCGCGGCAAGCGCTGCGATGGACGCCGCGCTCGTGGGATCGTCGGCGGGCATCCGGCCACCCTGGCACACGCGGCGGCGTACTGGCGCCCTCGACGGAGGACTGAAGTACCTTGTGTACCCGCGGGCAACGCACGAGCGGCCGCCGCCCGCGGGCCGGTATCCATCCGGTCGATCCGCCCCGCTCCCGACCGGTAGGGACCCATGTCCGACGAAGCCCGCACCGAGGCCGCACCCGAGTCGACCGACGGAGCCGTGACCCGCTCCGAGCGTCTGGACAGGCTGCCGTTCACCCGCCTGCACGGGAAACTGCTCGGTGGTTCCGGCGTGGGCTGGGCCCTTGACGCCATGGACGTCGGGCTCATCTCCTTCATCCTGGCCGCGCTCGCGACGGAGTGGAACCTGAGCCAGGCGCAGGTCTCCTGGGTCGCGTCGATCGGGTTCGTCGGCATGGCGATCGGCGCGAGCGTCGGCGGTCTGCTCGCCGACCGGATCGGGCGCCGGCAGGTGTTCGCCCTGACCCTGCTCGTCTACGGCCTCGCCACCGGCGCGTCCGCGCTCGCCGGCGGCCTCGCCGCGCTGATCGTGCTGCGCTTCATCGTCGGGCTCGGTCTGGGCTCGGAGCTGCCGGTCGCGTCCACGCTGGTCAGCGAGTACGCCCCGAAGAAGATCCGCGGCCGGATCGTGGTGATCCTTGAGGCGTTCTGGGCGGTGGGCTGGATCGCGGCCGCGCTCATCGGGTACTTCGTGGTGCCGCTGGAGAACGGGTGGCGGTGGGCGTTCCTGATCGGGATGATCCCGGCCGCGTACGCGCTCGTGGTGCGCCGCGCCCTGCCCGAGTCGGTCCGGTTCCTCGAGCGCAAGGGCCGCACCGACGAGGCCGAGACGGCGGTGCGCCGGTTCGAGGAGGCCGCGGGCGTCGCACCGGTGCCCTCTCCGCCGGCGCAGCCCGAACCCGCCCCGCCGCACTGGCGGGAACTGTGGACCGCCCGGTTCCGCCGCCGCACCCTCGCGCTCTGGGTCGCCTGGTTCGGCGTGAACTTCGCCTACTACGGTGCGTTCATCTGGCTGCCGTCGCTGCTGGTGGCGCAGGGCTTCTCGTTGGTGAAGTCCTTCGAGTACACGCTGATCATCACCCTGGCGCAGATCCCCGGGTATGCCCTGGCCGCGTTCCTGATCGAGAAGTGGGGCCGGCGGGCCACTCTCGCCTCGTTCCTGGCCGGCTCGGCGGTCTCGGCAGTGCTGTTCGGCCAGGCGGAGACCGTCGCCGGGATCATCGCCGCCGGCATGGCGTTGTCCGCGTTCAACCTTGGCGCCTGGGGCGCCCTGTACGCGGTGACCCCCGAGGTCTACCCGACGGCGTTGCGCGGCACCGGCGCCGGCGCTGCGGCCGCCTTCGGCCGGATCGCGTCCATCGTGGCGCCGTTGTGCGTCCCGGTGCTGATCGCCACCGGCGGCTCGCCGCTCGCGTTCGGGGTGTTCGGGGCCGCGTTCGTGGTGGCGATGGTGGGTTCATTGTTCCTGCCGGACCTGACCGGGGTCGCACTCGAGGAGACCTGAGCGGGACGGGGCCTGCCCCACTGACTCCCGAAGAGCGTGCGCCAGTGACCCGTCCGGCGGATCAGCAGGTGGGTCGGAACCTGCAGGGCCGCGATCGTGACGAACGTCAGGGCCGTGTCCAGGCTCGGCACCAGTGCCACCGGCAGCGTGAGTGACATCCAGATCCGGAGGACGGCGTCCAGCATCACCGAGCCGCCCCAGACGACGGTGATCTGCCGCCAGGCCCGCCGGAACGCGGGGTCGGAGTCCCACAGCCGATCCATCAGTGCCGCCTTGCCGGGCAGCACCTCACGGGTCACCGTGAAGGTGATCGGCCTGGCCAGTGCGAGCGTCACGAACGTCCACAGGCTCAGCGGCGCGCTCACCCACGCGTTGCGGACGAGCAGCTGCCGCGGATCGTCGGTTGCCACGCCGACCACGAGACCGGCCACCATCGCGAGCAGGACGAGCACGCCGAGCGCGTCGACGGTGCGGGCCCTGACCAGGCTCACGACGGAACTCACGGCGGGTGGCACCATGCCGACGATCAATGCGGGCATCTCATCGACGCCGAGGGCGAGCAGTCCGTGGAAGAGCACGAGCGGCGCGGCCACGTCGAGCAGCAGGCGGGACGCGCGCCGCACTCGCTTCTTCAGGTTCTTCGTCATGCCTCCAGGCTCGCGCGCACGAGTTTCGCGCGCTGCGGCCGGACGGCTGGACCCGATGGGGCACCAGGAGGTCGATATACCTACTTCGGTAGGTAGTCGGGTGGGTCCGCTTCGAGCATGGTGCCGCTCAGCCTGCGACCCCGACGAGGCGGGCGATCGTGGGCCGCAGTCCGGTGGCGCCGCGCTCGGTGCGGTCACCGCGTGGCGCCAGCAAGCCGTGCTGATCAGCGTCATGGAGTTCGGCCAGGAGTTCGGCGGCGGCTGCGGGCAAGCCGGCTTGAACGAGTGCGGGGACCCAGTCGGCACGAGGGAGGGTGACCACCTCCAGCCTGCGCCCGAGCAGCTCGCCGAGTACCCCGGCAACGTCACGTTCGGTGTACTCGGGACCGATGACATCGATCGCCTCACTGATCGGTGGGGGCGAGAGCAATGCGCGAGCGGCGACACGGCCGACGTCGCTGGTCGCCACCATCGGGGTGGCCACCTCCGCGGAGTCCGCGAACACCGGGTACACCCCCTCGACGCGGGCCACGCCCACCAGGTCGCCGACCTTCTCCTGGAAGTGGCCCGAGCGGATCGCCGACAGGATGGCGCCGGTCTGCGTCAGGGCCTGCTCAAGCGCGTACAGACTCGCGATGGGACCCGTGCCCGACGCGAGGTCCGCACCCCCCGAGGACAACATCGCGACGTGCGGAACGCGGCTGGCGCGGACCGCCCAGGCGATCGAGGCGACGAGGGCCTGTGTATGCGCGTGGATGTCGTCGGCGGTCGGGTCGAAGGGCAGCAGGGCGAACAGGCCGGCAGACCCTTGGAGCGCTTCGGTGAGACTCCTGCGATCGCGCAGATCCACACGGACCGCATCCGCTCCGCGATTTCGCCAACCCTCAGCAGCTTCGGCACTGCGCACCAGGACGCGCACGGGCGCCCCGGCATCCAGCAGCGCGTTCGCGGCGGCGGAGCCCACCCTGCCGGTGGCTCCTGTGATGACAAACATGTGTGACTCCTTCGCGTGGGTGTGGGTGGGTGATCCGGTCCGCAGGCACGTCGTCAACTTCGGTGGCTGCCGGAGCAATCACGAAGCCGGCCTTCGCCGCCCGTTGTTCGCGGCCGGCGCCGAGGCGGCTTCGCGTTCTTCCGGTTCCCCTGCTGCGACCTCGTCCGAATCGTTCGTCGGCGCGGTGGTCTCGTACTGGGTCGAGATGAGGCGGAACTGCTGAGAGTGGAACGCCGCGAGAGCCAGGACCACGCAGACAAGACCGGCGATGACGAAGATCAGGGCGATACCCCGGGAGTCTCCGGTGCCCAGTAGCCACTCCCACTGCTGCTGACCTGCGTCGGTGCGCATGTACGGAATGACCCACAGCTCGGCCAGTGGCGCGACCAGTAGCGCCATGATCGGGGCGGACGCGGCCTCGAACGTCATCGCGAAGCCGAAGACGCGGCCTTGCTTCTCGAACGGCACCACCCGCTGGACCACGGTCTGCTCGGCGGCTTCGACGGCGGGGACCAACGCCAGGATCAGCCACCAGCCGGCCACGAACAACCAGCCCCATTCCCGGATCGTGCACAGTGCGCCGACCGTGCCGATGAGGGCCGCGGCCAGAAGCAACGTGCGGATCGGGTTCTTGCCGAGACCTCGTGCGGCGACGATGGCTCCGCCCACGATGAACCCGGTCGATGCGACAGCGAACCAGATGCCCCATGCCTGCACCCCGAACTGGTCGATGCCGTACGGGTCGGTGAGCGCCATGGCGACGCCGAGGAAGATGTTGTTGAGTGCGGTGAACAGCACGAGCGCCAGGAGGCCCGGTGCGTTGCGCACGGCGAGCCAGCCGCCGCGGACGTCCACCCACGTGACCGGCTGGTCGCCATGGATGATCTCGCGCTCGGGAATGTGCAGCGTCACGAGATGGAGCATGGTGAGCGCGAGTGCGGCGACGCCGATGACAAGGGTCCAGCCCATGCCGAGGAAGCCGACCGACAGACCGCTGAACACGCTGGTCACGAGCATCCCGATGCCCTGCACGGTGCCGACGAGCCCGTTCGCGTTGCCGTGCCGCTCGTCGGGCACCAGCAGGGTGACGGTGGTCGAGAGCGCGATGGTGCGCAGCTGCTCGACGACGGCGCCGGCGAGCATCACGAGCGCGAAGATCCAGAACCACGGCGATGCGAGGTCCACGATCCGCTCCGCGCCGACCGCGAAGAAGAACGCCGAGTCGAGCATGAGCACGGTCAGCGCGGCGACGGTTGCCCACACCATGATGGCCTTCTTGCGGAAGCGGTCGACGAGCGTTCCGAAGAGCATGCTGAAAGCCGAGACGAACAGCATGTACGCACCGCCGATCATGCCGGTGGCGATGACGTTGCGCGTCTCGGCATAGATCCAGAACATCAGTGCGAACCACAGGAAGCTCGTCGCGAGATTGGCGACCGCAGTGTTCACGAGGACGTGCAGGAAGACCCGGAAGCCGTTCGGCGGGACGGTTATCCCCTGGGACGCGGCGGGAGGGGGTGCTTCGCTGACCACGCCCGGTGGCCTCGGCGACTCACTCATGTGCGACTCGACCGTGCAGGGTGGGCCGGTAGATCAGTTCCTGGGTGTGGCCGTCGAGCGTCCGGGCCTCGATCAGCTCGAGGTCGAAGTCGGCTGCGCCCCGGAAGATCGGGTCCGTCCCGGTGTGACCGGTGATCACGGGAAAGACCGTCACCTGGACGCGGTCCACCAGGCCGGCCGCCATCAGCGTCCGGTTCAGCGACAGGCTGCCGTGCGAGCGCAGCGGCACCTCGGAGTCCTCCTTGAGACGGGCGACGATCTCGACGGCGTCACCGCTCGCGATGGTCGCGTCCGGCCAGTCGGCGGGTCCTTCGAGGGTGCTCGAGACCACCGTGGTCGGCAGGTACTTCATCCTGGTGTTGACCGGATCGCTCGCTTCGGACTCCTGGGTGATCGGGCCCAGGTATTCCAGGAACTGTCGGAAGGTGTTCGCCCCGAGGACCAGACGCGTGTCGTCACGGTACTGGGCGAGGCGACGGCTCAGGAACTCCGGGCCCTGTTTGCCCCAGTAGCCGCCCCAGTCGCCGTCGGCATTGTAGGAGCCGAAGCCGTCGAGGCTGCTGAAGACGTCGAAGGTGTACGTGGCGGTCATGATGATCTCCTTGGTGTCGGTCGACCTTGGTTGTCGTCACTGTTGGCGGTCGACGGGGGCGTTCTCTGGGGTGTCGGATCTCGACGGTTGCTACGAGCGCACGGAGGGAGAGCTCATAGCGGGGCGCGGTGCCGCTCGTAGAGCGCGAGCGCCCCGGCGACGGAAACGTTCAGCGACTCGACGCTGGGGCGCATCGCAACGGCGTAGCGATGCCGGGCCAGTGAGTCGAGCCCGGGCGATGCTCCGGTGCGCTCGCCGCCAAGCAGTAGGGCGACCCGGCCGGAGAAGGACGCGAGCTCGCTGAGTGGGGTGGTCCCGTCCGGGGCGAGACTGACGAGGGTGGCCGAGGCGTCACGCAGGAACCGGTGCATCTCGCCTCGGCACGCGAGCGCGACGGGGAGCGTGAAGACCAGGCCACGGCTCGAACGGATGAGCCTCCTGTCGAAGACGGAGGTGAGACCGCTCCCGATGAGCGCGATCCCGGCTCCCCCGAGTGCTGCCGCGGTGCGGGTGATCGCGCCGACGTTGCCCGTCAGGCGTACCCCGTCGAGGACGACGATGTCGCCGGCGCGCCGTGCGACATCGTCGAGCGTGTACGGGTGTGGATGCGTGGCGAGCGCGAAGACGCGGGTCCGCTTCTCGCCGGCGAACAGCTCGTCGGCGACGGCGCGTGCGAGTCGGTGGATCGGTATGCGGTCGGACCACGCAGCGGCCCGCACCTCGTCGCTCAGTGCCGGCGGGTCATTGGTGACGTAGATGCCGTTCAGCCGTATCCCGTTGCGCAACGCCTGCACGATGTTCTCCTCGTCGTCGATGAGGATCGTGTTCCGCGCACGAGCGCCGGCACGAAGCACGTCGCGAACTCGACGGGCACCGGAATCAGCGGAGCTCTCGATCACCGAGTCGACGGTGAGAGAGTCCGTCACGGGGCTGCTCAGGGAGATCACGCGCTCACGCTCCACCGTGACGTAGCGTCAAAGTCAAGGTTTCACGTCGCGGATCAGACCTCGTGGTACCCCCTCGCACCGACTCCCACTAACTCACCGGCTGCCCCAGCGCTTACCTGGGGCACGCTGAGCGGACTCGAACACCCGCCGGTCCAGGCGTGAACGCCCGGAGTTCGCAAGGCTCGCTCACGGGTGGCGCGAGAGTACCGCCTGACGATGCCACGCGTTCGCGCCGGCGATCGCCACATGCAGGTCACGCTGCCAGTCGGGATCGTTCGGGTCTGCTCCCTCGTCGAGGGTCTCCCGGTCGGTCGCGCGCCGGGCCGAATGTGCAACGGCGTGCAACCGGACGGCGTCCAGCTCGGCCTCCGAGAAGGGTGCGACCGAGCGGTACCCGGCCAGGAACGCGTCGAACAGACGCGGGCGTGGCGGCGCGCCCTCCTCCCCCCGGAGCTCCCTGGTCGCCAGCGCGACATCCTCGGCTGCCCACCCCGAGTGGGTCTCGTCGAGGTCGAACACGCTGACGCGATTGCCGTCGAAGCGCAGGTTGTCGAGCTCGAAATCACCGTGGACCGTCACCCGTCGGTGGGTGCGCGGGTCCAGGGCCGCCAGCCGTGCCTCGATATCCGTCAGAGCAACGGACAGCCCGGGCTCGGCGGTGTCGAGCGGGCGCCTCTCGGCGTCGACGGACGGAGCCACCTCATGGAAGCCGGCCAGGGCGGCGCCCCACCGGTGGGCCTGTTCGCGGGTCAGCGAGTCCGCGTCGAGGGACTCCCCGGCGGCCTCCTCGACGAGCATCGCGACCATCGGCCCGACCGGGGTGTCGACGGTCGGCGTCCGGGTTCCCGACGCCGTGGGGACGGGCGAGGACACGATCAGGTCCGCGCCGGCGGGGAACGCGGCCGCGAGACCTGCGCCCACGTGCAGTCGCACCGCCGCCGGCGATCCGGTCGGCGCGAACCGCAGGTAACGCCGCGGTGGGCCCGGCACGACGAACACGTGCGTTGCACTCGATCGCCACCATCTGGCCGCCCCGGGAGGCAGCGTCCACTCAGCGGCCGCGGCGTCCGCGACCGGGGAGCGCCAGTCCTCGTCGACGGAAGCCTGCACGGCCCGGATCTCGCTCAGTCGCAGCATCGCGCCGATGGTGGCACGGGGGCTCACCAGGTGTCGACACCTTTCGCGCGGTCGTCATCGATACGGCGCCGGCTCGCCGCTCAGGCGGGCGCTCCGTAGACCTGGACCTCCCCGATCTGCATCAGGTACCCGTCCGCGGCTGGCTGCGCGAGCTTCAGTTCGGTGCCCACGACCCGCAGGTAGGCCGCCGTGGTCGGCGTCTCGAGGGTGACGGTGCGCGGTTCGGCGGTGACCGCGACGTCATCGACCACCTCGGCGATCACGGTCCAGGTGACGCCGTCCGTGGACGTCTCGATCCGGTAGTCGGTGGGGAACCCGCGGCCGGCGTTCGCCTGGTCGGTGGCGGAGTTGCGTGGGTGGATCACGACCTGTTCGACGGCGTACGGCCCGCCGAGGTAGACCGCCACCCATTCGGAGTCGGTGGGCGAGGTGTTCGTGCCGACCTGCGAGGTCCACCCGTTCGTGGTGGCGGTGGGACCGAACTGACCGTCGTTCACGAAGGTGCTGGCCCAGCCCCACTGTGCGGCCTCCGTGGAGCTGGAGACCCCCACGGGGCGCGCCAGCGCCAGGTCCTTGCCGTCATACCAGGGGGTCTCCGCGACGGTGTCGTCGAACGCCTCGGGGCCGGGCAGCGAACCATCGTCGGAGTAGACCTCGATCTCGGCGAGCTCGAGCGCGGCCGCGCCGGTCCGAGTGCTGTGGGCGTCGACGACCACCCGCACATACTGTGCCCGCACCGACCGGAACGTGATGCTCGGCACCGGCACGGACGCCGTCGGCGGTTCGAGGTCCGCCTCGGCCACCGCCCGCCACTGAAGCCCATCGGTGGAGACCTGGATGGTCACCGCCTCCGGGAACGCCTGGCCGTAGCCGAACACTCCCCCGGCCGGGTACAGGTCCACGCGGTTGAACCGGCGCTCCGCGCGTAGGTCCAGCGTGACCGTGCTGGGGTCGCCCTCGACGATCTCGGTGGCGCGCCAGCCCTGGCTGCTCGGGGTCGAGAAGCGCTCACCGTCGGTGAGCTTGTCCATGTACCAGCCGTTGGCGCCCTCGGACGAGGCTGCGATCACATCCGCGTTCGCGGCCAGATTCAGCGGCACGGCTGGGCCCGGAGCCACGTAGCGGAGGTCATCCGGCAGCGCGAGCAGCATGGCGTCACCCGCGGCGAGGTCGAGGTCGAACCTGCCGTTCCTCGCGAACAGCGGCTGTGGCGACCCGTCCTCCCGGCTGATGACCTCCAGGTCGCGGACCCCACCGCGTAGCCGCAGCTCGACCTGCTGCTCGCTGGTGAAGTCGTTGTTCACGACCATGAGGTACTGGCGCCCGGTCTCGGAGTCCACCAGGCGGGAGACGATCACGTTGTCGTCGTCGGCGAAACGAGCGATGAACCCGTCCGGGATCGCGGGCTGCCCGAACAGGTCCGGCCCGTGCAGGTAGACCTCCGCGGCGTCCAGGTCCATCAGGGTGGGACCGAGGGCGTGCACCTCGGCGTTCAGCTCGCTGACCGGCTGGTACAGATCTGTGGGCGTCCCGTCCGGCGCGATGATCGCGTCGGTGAACGTCTCCGGCCGCCCGGTGGGGGTGAACCACGTGAAGTAGGACAGCTGCGTGTATCCGTAGGCGAGCGCCGCGTTCACCTCGTACCTGATCTCCGCGGGGTTCGTGCGCCGGAATCCGGCCGGGTTGCCGTTCGCGTCGACCCGGCCGATGGACTGGATGTACAGACCGGTGGGCACGTCGTTCTCGAGTCCCTCGACGCGCATCGCGTCCATGTTGTCCAGCATGGACGCGTAGTCCAACGAGTCCGCGGCGTCGCCGAACGGGTACCGGTCGTACATCAGGTAGGCGAGCTCATCGGTGCGCGCCAGCTCGGCGAAGTCGTCGACCTGGCTCTGGTAGGTGGCGCGATCCGGGTAGGCGAACATCGGCAGGAAGTTCAGGTAGGGGTAGAGCCAGTCCGCCTCGTCCTTGACCGCCTGGTGCACGCGGCCGTACGCGTTCGCGTTGTACGGCTCGTCCCGTAGGTAGAAGCCACCCACGCCCGGCACGTTCTCGTACTCGGCGACGATGTCGCGGATCTCCTGATCCGTCAGGGACAGGGACTCGTTGAGCCGGGGGTCCGAGACCCCCACGAGCATGCCGCGCTCGGCGGCCAGGGTGGCCATCTCCATGTTGATGGCCCGGCCCTGCAGGTCGGTGGAGTCGACGTTCTGGACGTAGTCGATGCCGGCGTCGGCGAGGTAGTCGTACTGCTCCGCCGTCGTGTACTGCGCGGTCGGCGGCCAGAATGCCGAGATCATGAACTCGGCATCGGTGTCGACCCGTTCGGCGATGACCGTGACCGGGATGGTCACGGGCGCACCGCCGTCGACGGTCGCGGAGATCGTGGTGGAACCGAGGGCCACCGCCGTGACCAGCCCGGCGGCGTCGACGCCTGCCACGGACGGATCGGCCGAGGTCCACGTGAAGGCGCTCGGGTCGGTGGGAACGCCGTTGCGGCTGGGAGTCAGCTGGTCGGTATCGCCCGGGAGCAGTTCGAGGGCGGGCTTGTCGAGCTCGACGAGCACCCCCGAACTGGTGCCGTACACCGCGAACTCGGCCAGCTGGACCAGGTAGCCGTCACGGCCGGTGGGCTCGGCGCGGCGGGTCGCGAGGGCTCTGACGTAGCGGGCCTCAGCGGCGTCGATCTCGAGGACCTGTGCATCGGTGACCGCGGTGTTCCCGGTGCTGGTGGCGACGGTGGTCCAGGTGCTCGCGTCGTCGGAGACCTGCACCTGGTAGTCCACCGGGAAGTTCTGACCGTCGTTGGCCGCGTCCATCCGCGGCCACAGGGCCACGCTGTCGATGGTGCTCGGCGCGAGGAGGTCCAGCTGCACCCACGCCGGCGTGGTCGCCGTTGCCGTGTTGCCGATCGGGTTCGTGGTCCAGCCGTACGGCAGGGTGGCGGTGCCGATCCGGCCATCGTTGACGAAGGACGTGGCCCAGCCCTCGTTCGACATCTCGTACGAGGACGAGGACGTGGCGCGCTTGCCCTCGGCGAGATTCACGAGGCCGTCCGGAAGGTTCGGGTCCACGTCGAAGATGTCGATGTCCGCGGCGTGTGCCGGCTGGGGCGCGACGGCGAGACCGAACGTCAGGACCGCACCGAGGACGACGACCAGGCCACGCCGGGTCCGGGTGTGGGATGCCATGGGGCAGAACCTCCGAGTAGGCACGTCGATGTGCTGAGGCATGACCTTATCTGAATCGACTCAACGTCGGTCAAGGGGCCTGCGCCGCGTCTCGTCCTTCGCCGGCCGCTCCGACGGGTGGGCCCAGGCGTCCGAGGCCTTGACCCCCGTGCCCGGTCTGCACCACTGTGTGCCACACCAGAGATCTGTTCGACGTTCGCGTCGCGAAGTGGCGGCCCGGATCGACACGAGGAGCATCAATCGTGACGTTGTTCTCAAGGCCTGGCCGGGCAGTCGTGGGACTCGTCGGTGCGTTGGCGCTGGTCGGACCGCTGGCTGTGGTCGCGAGCGCTCCGGCGCTGGCGGCCGATCCCCCGCGGGACGTGGCGCTCGACGGCGTCGCGGCGGCGTCGTCGGAGTTCCCGGATCCGGCGCGGTTCGCCGCGGCGCACGTCAACGACGGTGACCCGTCCACGCGGTGGGGCTCGGACTACACCCACGGGGACGAGGAGCCGGGGTACCCGCCGAGCGATCACGACCCGACGAACGACTGGATCGCCATCGAACTCGCGCAGCCCAGCGTCGTGCACAGTGTGGTGTTCGACTGGGAGGCCGCGTACGCACGTCAGTACGAGATCCAGGTCTCCGACGACGGGCAGACCTGGCAGACCGTGGCCGGCCTCGCCGGGCACCAGGGGCGCCAGGAGGTGGTGCTCGACCTCACCGACCCGGTCGGCTTCGTGCGGATGCAGGGCCGGGAGGCCTCCGCGTGGGGCTACTCCATGTTCTCCTTCGAGATCTGGGACGCCGCCACCTCGAGCGAGGAGCCGGACCCCACGGGTTGGGACCACGGCATCGACATCGCCCCCGAGGGCGTCGCCACGGCCTCCTCGGTCTACACCGGTGACCCGGCACGTTTCGCGGCGGCGAATGCCAACGACCGGAACTCGGCGACGCGCTGGGGCACCGACTACGCACGCACCAACCCTGCCGAGCCACCGCCGAGCGACCACGACCCGAGCAACGACTGGATCCAGATCGCGCTCGCCGAGCCGTCACCGGTGTGGAGCGTGGTGCTCGACTGGGAGACCGCTCGACCCGCCCTGTTCGAGCTCCAGACCACGACCGACGGCCTGACCTGGACCACCGTGCGCGAGGTGACCAGCCCGGCAACCGGACGCACCGAGTACCGCCTCGGCCTCGAGGAGCCGGTCTCGCACGTTCGCATGCAGGGCATCCAGACCGCCACCACGTTCGGGTACTCGTTGTGGAGCTTCGAGGTCTGGTCCGGACCCCAGGCCCCGCCCGAGCCGGGCGGGACGATCCTGCCCGCCCCGGTCTCACAGACCCAGATCGATGCCGACGCCTTCACGCTGACCGCCCAGACCCGGATCACGATCGGGGCCGAGGCCGTCCGCGCGGAGGCAGAGCTCCTCGCCGAACGACTGCGCCCGGCCACCGGTCACGACCTGCCGATCGTTCTCGAGGAGCCTGCGGCCGGAGACATCAGCCTGGTTCTCGACGCCGAGGAAGGCCCCACGGACACCGAGCTCGCAGTGGCCGAGGGGTACACGTTGACGGCCTCCGCCATCGGCGTGCGCGTCGCTGCCGCCACCACCACGGGCCTCTTCAACGGCGCGCAGACCCTCATGCAGCTCTTCCCGGCCGAGATCGCCGGCGAGGTGGTGCGCCCCGGCCCGTGGCAGGTCGAGGCAACGCAGATCGTCGACTACCCACGGTTCTCGCACCGCGGGGTGATGCTGGACCCGGCGCGCAACTTCATCGAGGTCGACGGGGTGCTGGGCATCATCGATGCCCTCGCCGCGCTGAAGGGCAACCGCCTGCACATGCACCTCTCGGATGATCAGGGCTGGCGTATCGAGATCCCGTCGTGGCCGCTGTTGACGGAGATCGGCGGGTCGATGTCGATGCCGGGCGGACGCTCCGGCTTCTACACCCAGGAGCAGTTCGCCCAGATCGTGGCCTACGCCGCCGCCCGCCATATCGAGGTGATCCCCGAGATCGACCTCCCGGGTCACTCCACGGCGGCGATCGCCTCCTACCCGGAACTCTCCTGCGGGTCGTCCAACACGGTGTGCACGACCTCCGCCGTGGTGGACGGTTTCATCAATGACGTGATCGGCACGGTCGCCCCGATGGTGAACACGGACCTGTTCCACATCGGCGGCGACGAGTCCATCTCGGGCCAGCCCTACATCGACTTCATCACCAAGCTCGAGGGCTTCGTGATGGACCATGACCTGCGCATGGTCGGCTGGACGCCGCTGCCGATGGCGGGCCTGGACCCGACCTCGGTGCACCAGTACTGGCGGGACCAGAGTCTGGAGATGACCCCGGAGTGGTTCGCCGGCGGCAACGACGTCATCCTGTCGCCGACCTCGAAGGCCTATCTCGACTACCCCTACCCGGCCCACAACGCCTACAGCACGCACGACTGGGACCCGAGCAACGTCATCGACGACTACCGGAACCTGTCCCTGCAGTCGTTCGGGCTGGACGACGACGACATCATCGGGATCGAGGGCCCCGCCTGGGGTGAGAACAACAGCGGCGGCGCCGTGGACGTGGAGCACAAGGTCTTCCCCCGGCTCGCCTCCATCCTGGACCTCGCCTGGTCGCCGCAGGAGCTGACGGCTGACTCCCGGTCCTTCCTGGACCGCCTGGCGGTGCAGGGCAGCAGGTGGCAGTTCGCCGGCACGAACTTCTGGCCGGACCCGAACGTCGCGTGGACCACATCGGTGGTCGGCACCAGCCACCTCATCGACGATGACGATCTCACCGTCAGCGGATCGTTCGCCACCGTCGCCTCGCCCACGGTGCGGGTGGAGAACCTGACGGCGACCATCGACTGGGGCGACGGGACGGTCTCCGAGGGGGCCCTGACCGGCACCTCGGCGGCTGGCAAGGTGGGCAACTCCGTGTACGAGGTGACCGGCGAGCACCCGTATGACGACGCCGTCGCGCGGGTCGGCACCGTCACGGTCTCCGGTCCGGGCGGGCAGAGCTGGACCACCTCGTTCCTGGTCGGCCCACCTGCGGATGCCGAGCGCACCTTCGCCGAGCGCAGCCAGGACTACCTGGCCCAGGTGGACGCCTACGTCGCCGAGGGGCGACTCGACCCCAGCAGCGCCGACCAGCTGCACGCCGCGGTAGCGCGGGTTCTGCGCCACCAGGAAGCCGGCCGGGTCACCAGGATGCATCAGGAGCTCGACAGGCTGGAGGCCATGATCGCCAGGCAGCAGCGCCACGTCGACGACCCGGAGGTGTGGACCTATCTCTGGGAGGAGGGGCAGGCCCTGATCGAGACAGGCCTCGACGAGGGCTGAGCAAGGGCTCGATCGGCGCCTGAGCAAGAACGGTCGGGCGCCGGTGGGCGGACCGGCCGCACACTGGAGTACATGACCGAGAACGGACGCGACCGGCTGCGCGAACTGCTCGACGCCGTCCTTGACGACGACCACGCCGACCTGCGGGGCATGGCCGCGGGCGCGTTCTCCTCGCCGTGGCATTTCAGCCGCCAGCTCAGCCGCGGCACCGGCGAGTCTCCCGTGGCGCTGCGCCGACGGGTGATCCTGGAGCGGGCCGCGTGGCGGCTGAGCCTTGGCGACACCGTGACCGACGCCGCGTGGGCGGCCGGCTACGACTCCGTCGACGGGTTCAGCCGCGCGTTCGCGCGCGCCTACGGCTACCCACCGAGCACCGTCGGCGAGAACGGCGACGCAACCTCCGCCGTCGGGCACCCCGAGCAGCCGGGCTCCGGACCGGCACCCGGGCGCGCCATGGCGAGCACGCACTGGCTGCCCGCGCCGAACGGCATCCATTTCCACCCGCCGACGAACCTGTGGGTGAGCGGGGGCGAGGCGCCCGCGCCGGACGGTGCGCTGACGGCGCACCTGGTCCGCCACGACGTCGACGACACCCGCCACCTGCTGCGGCTCGCCTCGGATCTGGACGCTGACGCCTTCCGGCGCGTGCGCTGGCCGGGGTTGACCGTGCTCTCCTGGGACGGGCCGGAGGAGTCGATCGCCGCCGTCCTGGAGCATCACATCTGGACCAAGGAGGTCTGGCTCGCGTCGATCGAGGGCCGGGACTTCCCGGACCGAGGCGCGGACGACCCGGCGACGCTGTCGGCCCGGCACGAGAGCGCCACCGCGCGCTGGCTGGACGCGGTCCGGGACATCCAGCGACGCGGTGCCTGGGACGACCGGCTCATCGACGCACTCTGCGAACCACCCGAGAGCTTCGTGCTGAGCAGCGTCATCGCGCACGTGCTCACCTACGCCGCGCACCGCCGGCTGCTGGTACGCCACCTGCTCCGCGATGCCGGCGTCGACCCTGGCGAGGGCGACCCGATCGACTGGTTGCGTGGCCCGAACCCGACCCCCACCGAGGAGAACCGATGACCCGCACCGTCTACTACACCGCAACGACCCTGGACGGCTTCATCGCCACCCCCGAGCACTCCCTCGACTGGCTGCTCACCCGCGACATCGACAACACCGGCCCGATGAACTACGACGAGTTCATCGCGAAGGTCGGGGCGATCGCCATGGGCGCCTCGACGTACGCCTGGATCCTCGAGCACGCGCCCGGCGGGTGGGAGTATGCGATGCCCGCCTGGGTGTTCACGCACCGGGAGTTCCCACCGCCGGCCGACGGCGCCGACGTCCGGTTCACCACGGACGATATCGAGAGCGTGCACGCCGCGATGGTGGCGGCGGCCGCCGGGAAGGACGTTTGGATCGTCGGCGGCGGCGACCTCGCCGGGCAGTTCGCCGACCACGGCCTGCTGGAGGAGATGATCGTCTCCTACGCACCTGTCACGATCGGCGCCGGTGCGCCCCTGCTCCCCCGCCACGTCGAGTTCCGGCTGGAGGAGTTGGCTCAGAACCGCGAGTTCGCGTGTGCCCGGTACGTCGTGGTGCGCGACGGCGAGTGAGGGCTCGGGCGGTCGGGTCACCTCACGCTCGGCCACGTCGGGTGGCGGCTTCGTCGTGAGTTCCCCATCGAGGTGCGCGAGTGGGACGAGCCGCTCCCCGGTTCGGACGAGGGCGAGGTCAGCTGCGAGCTGCAGCGCGCGCACTGGCGCGGCTGGGACGCGTCAGGCGCGCTCGGGAACCAGGTCGAGTTCCGCCGTGGTGCTCGGCTCCGAGTCCTGGTGTGCCGGCGCAGCCCCGCGGCGCGCCGCGGGGCGACCGTGCGTGAGGTAGAGAGGCAGCCCCGTCAGCAGCAGACCACCGACGAGGTTGCCGAGCACCGTCGGGATCTCGTTCCAGATCAGGTAGTCCATGATCGTGAACTGCCCACCGAGGAGGAGGCCGGACGGGAACAGGAACATGTTGACGATCGAGTGCTCGAACGCCATGAAGAAGAACAGCATGACCGGCATCCACATGACGATCGCCTTGCCCGGCACATCCTTGGCCACCATCGCGCCGATGACCCCCATCGACACCATCCAGTTGCACAGCATGCCGCGCACGAACAGCGTCAGCATGCCCGACGCCCCGTGCTCCGCGTACCCGACGGTCCGTCCCTCACCGATGTGCCCGATCGCCTGACCGACCTCGTTGGGCGGGGTGTCGAACCCGTACGTCACGACGATCGCCATCATCACCGCGACGGCGAACGCCCCGAGGAAGTTGCCGACGAACACGAGTCCCCAGTTGCGCAGCACGCCCCGCACCGTGATGCCGGGTCTCTTGTCGAGCCACGCGAGCGGGCCGAGCACGAACATGCCGGTGAGCAGGTCGTACCCGAGCAGGTACAGCAGGATGAAACCCACCGGGAACAGCACCGCGCCGAGGATGGCATGGCCGGTCGTCACCGTGACCGTGACGGCGAACGCGGCGGCGATCGCGAGGATCGCGCCACCCATCGTGGACCGGACCAGCGTGTCGCGGGCGGAGAGGAGCACCTTGCTGGCACCTGCGTCGATGATCGTCGGGACGAGCTGAGCTGGCTTGACGTAGGACATGTGGCACGGCTCCGTGGATCGGACGGTGGAGGTCTGCCGCTGGGACGGCGTCCCCGACGCTACGAGCGGGCCGTTTCATCAGCGTGTCTGCGCCCACCCGGTCTCGTTACGATCTCCGCTCAGCCGGTCGGTACCCACTGTGAGATCGCGCGTTGGAGTGGCACCATCGGAGCATGCGGGAGCCCGCGACGACGCCGGCCCGGGTGGAGGACATCCACGCGGCCGCCCTCGCGATGCCGTTCGTCACAGTCGAGTCCGCCGGGCAGAACCCCGTATACCAGGTGGGCGGGAAGTCGTTCGTCTTCTTCCGCAACCCTCGCAAGGACGCGTTCGACCCGGCTACCGGAGAGCTCTACGACGACGTCATCGTCATCTGGGTCAGCGATGAGGCAGACCGGATCGCACTGGTGCAGGACGAGACGCGGCCGTTCTTCACGACGCCCCACTTCAACGGCCATCCCTCGGTGTTGATCCGCGCGGCCCACGTGGGCCAGGTGTCACGCGACGAGATCGTCGAACTCGTCCAGGACGGCTGGCTCAGCCGGGCCTCGCGGCGGCGTGCCAAGGAGTGGCTCGCGCAGCATGATCCCGGCTCTGAGCCCGGCTGACAGGCTCTCGGCACGAGGCGCCGATCACACGCGGCTGGGAACAGTCCGTCCGGGAGTCCGGAGCCAGCGTCCCGGTGACCGGCTGGCCGACCAGACGAGCGCGCCCGCCGCCAAGAGCGTGCCGAGCAGCGCCACGACATGGAGGCCCAGCGAGGCCGGCCCTCGGTCGGGAAGCAGGAAACCGTAGGGCACCCAACCGTCGGTGACGCCACGCACGAGGACGACGAGCAGCCACAGCAGCGGGTAGGGAAGCACGAGCCAGAGCCGGCGCCAGGCGAGCGGCTCGCGGTCTCCGACGAGGAGCCAGTCGAGCGCGACGGCGAGCGGGAACGCGATGTGCAGGATCGCGCTCACCACGGGCGGTGCGGACCCCGTGCCCGGGATGAGGAGGTTGTAGATGACCGCGACGACGAGCAGGCACGCGGTCGCGACCCCGCGCACGAGGGTGAGCCAGCCTGGGATCCGTCGTCCCGTGAGCACGATGGTTCCCGTGATAATCAGCACGACGCTCGTGAGCAGGTTGGTCTGGTTCGTGAAGTAGCCGAAGTAGTCGAAGGGATTGCGGCCGCCGACCACGACCTGTGCGGCAAATCCGGACACCAGCACGCCGATGATCAGCAGCCCGGCGACGATCCGGACGATCGCCACGCACCCGGCAGTGGTGCGGTTCACGCCGGACGCCATCACACCGCGCAGCCTAACGACCACGCCAGCTGCCCGCCCCGGCGAGCGACCGCCGGATCGCTCAGGCGGCGGCCAGTTCCGACCGGATCGCGGGCAGCACCGCGGAGCCGAGCAGGTCGATGCCACCCGCCCCGGTGAGTCCGTGCGGCGTGCCGAACTCCACCCGGCCGGCACCCGCCTCCACCAACTCCAGCGTGTGCGCCACGATCTGGGCGGGCGTCCCGGCGAAGGCGAACCGGTCCAGCAGGTCGTCGCTCAGCAATGCGCCGGCGTCGTCGGCGCGATCCTGCGCGAGCAGGGCGCGCAGCCGCACCAGGAGTTCGTCCTCGATCTGCACCGTGGGATCGAGTGCGGCGATCACGTCCACGTACATCGCCACCTCGCGGCGGGCGATGCCCCGCGCGACGTCGCCGTCGGTATCGACCACGGTGACCGCGCCGGCGCAGACCGCGACCGCGCCGGCACCGCGCCCCGCCGAGATGGCGGAGTCGTCCAGCCAGTGGCGCATCTGGCGCACCATATCCGGGTTGGCCGATCCGCCGATCTTCACCTCATCCGCGATCCGGCCGGCCAGCGCGGCGCCGCGCGGACCCCAGACCCCGAGCAGCACGTCCACCGCCGGCCGGACTGGTTGGTACTGCAGGGCGAAGCCGGGCTCGATCGCGAACACCGTCCCCGCGTAGCCGGAATCATCGCCGGCGAGCAGCCGGCGGACGATCTGCACGGTGTCCTCGAGGTGCGCGAGCGGCCGGTCCTGGCGCACCCCCACCTGTGACATCCAGGAGCCGCGTGCCAGGCCGAGGTAGGCGCGCCCGCCGGAGGCTTCGTCGAGGGCCGCGATCTGACCGGCGATCTCCACGGGGTGGAGCAGGTACGGGTTCAGGCAGGACGGACCCAGACGCACCGACTCGGTCACGTCCGCGGCGACCATGAGCGCGGCCATCGGCGGCTGGTAGCCGAGGTCGGAGTACACGGAGAGGCCGTCGAAGCCGATCCCCTCCACGATCCGCGCCAACCGGGCGTACTCGACCGCGGTCTTGTCCGACTGGAGTGCGATCGTCAGCGACACGCTCACGTGAGGTCCTCCGTGGGGATGCTGCGTCGGCCGGTGCGTTCGATGCGCATGATCAGCCGCTCCTCGGGGTCCGGGCAGGCGACCTCATCGCTCGCCAGCCAGTCGTCGGGGTCGACCGCCCGCTGAGCGGCCGGCAGCAGCGGCAGCACCGCCGAGAGCGCGTAGATGCAGAAGTGGCGCCCCTCCGGGATGGTCAGCCGGCTCGAGCAGGACACGTCGAAGGAGTCACCGGGTGCCAGTCCACACACCGACCGACCCTCGATCCGGTCCACCACCACCCGCAGATCACTCAGTTCGGTCCGACGCCCCGCCCCGGTGTTGCCGGCGCGCTCGCCCGTCTCGTCCCTCATCGCATCCTCCTGCTCCGAACAAGCAGTATCCCCGATCGGTGGACGGCGACGACCCGGCGTTCCACGTCCGTGTAAGGTCCGTGGCCAGCCGCGCGAGACGAGTCGCGGCAGATCCGTCACGGCGAGGTACGAGGTCGAATCGATGAATGACGAGCCGGAACTGAAGTTCCGCGGCGGCTGGACGATGGCGTTCGTACCCGTGGGGATCTTCCTGATCTTCTGCGTCCTGTACTTCGTGGTGCTCGACGCGTTCGACATGACGGCGCTGGCGACCGGCGGCTTCATCGCCCTGCTGATCGGCGCACTCCTGGCCCGTGGCTACAGCAAGTACTGGGACGCCGTCATGGCCGGGATCGGGAGCCCGACCTCGGTCTCGATCGTCATGGTGCTGTTCATGGTCGGCATGCTCGGCCAGCTGATCAAGGACTCGAACGTCTCCGGCGGCTTCGTCTGGATCGCTGACCAGGCCGGTCTGAGCGGGGCCGCGCTGACCCTGTTCACGTTCTTGGCCTGCTGCCTGATCGCCATGGCCACCGGGTCATCCATCGGCACCATGTTCACCGCGTTCCCCATCTTCTACCCGGCGGGTGTGCTGCTCGGCGCCGACCCGACGCTACTGGCGGGCGCGATCGTCTCCGGCGCGATCTTCGGCGACAACCTGGCGCCGATCTCAGACACCACGATCATCTCCGCGTCCACCCAGCGCTTCCGCCGCAAGGACGGTGCCGCGGACATCGGCGGTGTCGTGACGAGCCGCGCCCGGTACGCGCTGGTGGCCGCAGGGGTCAGCGCCGTCGCCTACCTGGTCTTCGGCGGCACCGGCGCCGGTCCGGTGGACAGCGCCGACCTGGCCGAGGCGGCGGACCCACGCGGGCTGCTCATGCTGATCCCGATCGCGGTGCTGCTCGTGGTGTCGTTCTACACCCGGAACATCTTCCTGGCCGTGACGGTGGGACTGATCCTCGGCACGGCGACGGCGCTCCTCTCCGGGCTCCTGGACCCGTCCGGTGTGCTGGGCGTGGTCGACGGCGCCCCCACCGGCTATCTGGTCACAGGTGTCGCAGCCCTGCTGCCCACGGTCTGCCTGGTGATCTCCGTGTTCGGGATCATGGGCGTGCTCCGCGCCGGCGGCGTGCTCGAACGGATCGTCGACGCCCTCGCCCGAGGCCGGCTGGCCGGCACCCCGCGTGGCGCCGAGACCGCGATCGGGCTCGGTGTGAGCGCCACGACGGTGCTCTTCGGCGGCGTGAACTCGGCCTCGATGCTCGCCTTCGGCCCGATCGCCGACGAGATCGGTGCCCGTCAGCAGCTCCACCCGTACCGCCGTACGAACGTGATGGACTGCTTCGCGATGGGCGTGTCCTGCGTGGTCCCGGTGTTCAGCGCGTTCCTGTTCATCGGCGCGCTCCTCACCGGCGGTCACGAGCAGGCACCGGCGCTCTCCACCGTGCAGTTGTTCGGGGCCACGCTCTACCCGCTGGTGCTCACGGTCGTCCTGATCGTGGCGGTGGCGACCGGCTGGGGCCGGCGCTTCGAAGGGCCCGACGGCGTCGCGGTGCGGCGGCGTGAGGATGCCGCCGAGCCGGTGGTGGTCTGACGCGAACCAGGTGGTCGTAGCCTGGTGCCATGGGCCGGGACGAGCAGAAGATGCGGTGGGCGGACTTCTCCGCGGGTCAGCAGGCGGCGATCGTCGGTGTCGCCGCGGTGGAGGTCGGCCTGCTCGTCGCTGCGCTCGTCGACCTGAAGCGACGGCCCGCGGAACAGGTCCGCGGCCCCAAGGGCGCCTGGGTGGCGGCGAGCTTCGTGAACTTCGTCGGCCCGATCAGCTACTTCGCCTTCGGCCGCAAGCGCTGAGCCGGCTCCAGCTCGTCGGCGACGCATCGGCGGCAAGAGCCACGGAGACGTCCCGAACGGTGTCCACCGGTCGGCCGGGTACTGGCCATCGCCGCCGTAGTCCGTAGGCTGCGGTCCATGGGTTCAGGCACCACGGACGTCGCACTGATCGGCGCCGGCATCATGAGCGCGACTCTTGGCACGCTGATCCAGCACCTCGAGCCGGACTGGTCGATCGAGATCTTCGAATCCCTCGACGGGGCCGCGCAGGAGAGCTCGAACGCGTGGCACAACGCCGGCACCGGGCACGCCGGGTTCTGCGAGCTCGACTACGCGACCCCGCTGCCGGGTGGTGGCCTCGACGTGTCGAAGTCGATCGCGATCAATGAGCAGTTCCACGTCACCCGCCAGCTCTGGTCCGCACTGGTCACCCGCGGCGAACTCCCGACGGCGTCGGCGTTCGTGAACCCGACCCCGCACCTCGCGTTCGTGACCGGTGCGGAGCAGGTCTCTCTCCTGCGGACCTGGTACGAAGCGCTGCGGTCGCAGCCGCTGTTCGCGAACCTCCACTACAGCGACGACCCAGCTCAGATCGGCGAGTGGTCCAGGGCGCTCGTCGAGGGCCGGACACCGGGTGAGCCGATCGCTGCCACCTACGAGGCCTCCGGCACGGACGTCGACTACGGTGCCCTGACCCGTGCGCTGACCGACGCGCTGGTCGGGCGCGGCGCGCGCCTGCACCTGCGCCGGCGGGTCACCGACCTGCGCCGCGACGGCGATGGGTGGATGATCGAGCACCGCACCCCGACCGGCGTCGCCACCAGCCCGGCCCGGTTCGTCTTCGTCGGCGCGGGCGGTGGCTCGCTGCGGCTCCTGCAGCGATCGGGGATCCCCGAGGCGAACGGCTTCGGTGGCTTCCCGGTGAGCGGGAAGTTCTTGCGCACCCGGACCCCCGAGGTCGTCGACGCCCACCCCGTCAAGGCCTACGGTCTTGCCGAGAAGGGCGTGCCCGGCCTCGGCGCTCCGCACCTCGATCACCGCACGGTCGACGGCGAGGACTCGTTGCTGTTCGGCCCGTTCGCCGGCTTCGACCCGCGATTTCTGAAGGCCGGCTCCCGCCTGGACCTGTTCCGCAGCATCCGGCCCGGGAACATCGCCCCGATGCTGACCGTGGCCAAGGACAACTTCGATCTGCTGAAGTACCTGATCCGCGAGATCACTGCCCCGCGTGACAAGCAGATGCTGGCGCTGCGCAAGCTGATGCCCGCCGCCGTCGACGCCGACTGGGAGATGATCGACGCCGGCAAGCGCGTCCAGGTGATCGGCAGGAACGAGCGCGGGCATGGCGCCCTGCAGTTCGGCACCGAGTTGGTGATCTCCCCCGGAAACAACATCGCCGGCCTGCTCGGTGCCTCACCCGGCGCGTCGACGGCGGTCCCGGTCATGATCCGACTGCTGCAGGAGGCGTTCCCCGACCAGTATCAGGGCTGGACGCACCAGCTGCGCGAGCTGGTGCCCTCCCTCGGACGATCGATGAACACCGACGAGGCGTGGGCGCTGGAGATCCGCCGCGCCACCGCCGAGACGCTGGGACTGGCCGGCGTATAGGGCTCCGGCCTGGGGACGCCCTGCGATACTCATCGCCGTGAGTACTCCGGAGTGGCAGGCACGGCTCGCCTCCCCTCGATTCGTGACGTACGCGGGCGCAGACATCCACTACCAGCGGGGCGCGCCGGCCGAACAGCTCATCACCCGGCTGCACCTGGTCGGGATCACCCCGGCCGGACGCGTGCTGGTCTGTCACAGCATCGAGGGGTGGCGGTTCCTGCCCGGCGGTACCCGCGAGCCGGGCGAGTCCGTGCGCGAGCTCGCGGGGCGGGAACTGCTCGAGGAGGCCGGCGCGGTGTTCCGAAGCGAGCCGCTCGTCTTCGCCGCCCACGCCGCGACCAGCCGACTGCCCCACCCCTACCGCCCGCACCAGCCGCACCCGCACGCCTATTGGGCCTACGCCGTCGGGCGGGTCGAGGTGACGGGACCACCCACGAACCCGGCCGACGGCGAGCAGATCGTCGCCGTCGACGAGCTCGACCCGGACACCGCGGTCGCCGAGCTGGAGTCGCACGATGTGCTCCACGCCGACGTGCTGCGTGACGCGATGGACCTCGGGCTGATCGACTGACCGCAGCACGGCGGCTACCGAAGAAGTTCGGCCACCAGGCCGCCCGCGCGGACCACGGCCCGCAGCTCAGCCGCAGACAGGGTGGGGTTCGCGCGCCGCCGGCGGGCCGCCTCGTCCAGGTGGGCGGCCGGGTCGCCGCCGGCGGCGGCCAGGAACTGCTCGACGGCGTGGGGCAGGTCGTCGTGCAGCGCACCAACGGCGTCGGCCCGCTCGGGGTTCACGGCCACCTCCGCCATGATCAGCGCGGTCATCGCGACGTCCAGGTCACCCGGTCCGATCTCGGCGTTGTTCCAGTCGATCAGCATGGGGCCGCGACCCGGCTCGAGGATGACGTTGTCCGGGTGTAGGTCCAGATGGATCAGCCCGTGCCAGGTGGGGGCCTGCGGGGCCCCGGGTGCCTGCGCTACCTGCCGCGCCTCGGACGGCGGTCGCACCCGCCGGAGCGCGTGATGCAGGTCGGCCAACACGGCCATCGCGCTCTCGAGGTCCGTCCGGCCCGCCGTGAGCGCGCCGAGCATCGTCGGCCCGTGCAGCCGCTCCATCACCAGATCCCCGCCCGACACCTTGTGCACCAGCGGCACCGGGAAGCCCTGACGGGCGAGGTATCCGAGTAGTTCCCCCTCGCGTTCGACACTCTGGCCGTCCCGGTACCGGCGCAGCACCGAGCCGTCACCGAGCGCGAACACGTCCGCCGTGCGGCCGCGGCCGATCAGCTCACCGGGCGGCCCGGTCATGTCCGCGGTCACAGACCCCATAACATCGGAATCGCCATTGCCGCGCAATGCCCGCGCACAGATAGCGCGAGGAACACGCCGGCGACGACCGTCAGCGGCTCGGCGAGGTTGGCGAGCATCCACTCCATCACTGGCGTGAGCGGTCCGGCGTTCCGGATTGGACTCATGGGCACGGGTGCGACGGCGCTCGCGAGCCGTATGTGGCGATGTCCTCGTGATGGTGATGGTGTGGTCGGGGTAAGTCGTCCCGGCGTGCCCTTGTTGTCGGTCGCGGCTGTGCTCGTCCAAGCCGCCGGCGGTGGACCTTCAGCCTGGCCCGCCACGCTGCCCGTCGCCCACGAGGTGGAAGTCCGACACCACCCCCGCCTCCGGAAGCTCTTATTCGGCATATCACGCCCCCCGTCGTCGACGCCGCCGCTCCGCACCAGCCCGCCTGAAGTGGTCGCTCACAGTGAAGCAATCGATCTGCAGTGATCGGCGAGTGAATTAGGTCGCTCTCGCCGGCTGGTAGGCCTTGCCGAGTTCGCGCGCACAGGTAGGACGCACCGGAACAGAACATCTGAAGCCGAGAGATGTCGTCATGGTGATCTAGAAGTACCTGACCGACCTATCGAGGGCAGCGAAGGGCGCCACGGCACCTCCGGAAGCGGAGACTGGCCGGCCGTGGCCACCGCACGCCAGTCCCGCGATCCCCGCCCTCGCTACCGGCCCGCGGTGTTCGCTCCGGACGTCGCACCCAGGGCACCGAGCAGGATCGACAGCGTCGTCATCGTCACCGACGTGCCCGCTGCCGCCGCACCCCAGCTCCCGTTCTCCAGGTCCTTCGCGCGGTGGATCACTGCCGACGTCCACGGGATCTCCGGATCGAACTGGTGCAGGTTCGCGCTCGCGGAGAGCAGAGCCGCCAGCGCGGCCGTCCGTGCGTCAGGCTCTGCAGCGTCGACGAGCGTGGCGCGGACCCCCGCGAGGAGCTCGCTTCGCCGGGCGCTACCGAGCGTGAAGGACGTCGAGGGGATGAACCCGAGCCGCTTCTTCTTGTGACGGCGCAGATGTCCGCTGCCGACCAGCCTGTCCAGGACCTGGCCGCGCAGCGGCGGTCCGATCGCCGCGATCGCACTCTGCGGGTCCAGTGCCCTCGTGCGCAGGTAGTCCCATGCCGCACGCAGTACAGGGTCCTCAGGTGCCTCGCCGCGCGCGCTGACCCGGTGGGTCGGCCGCCCGGTCGCCTCGGTCAGGTTACGGAGCGCGAGCTCGGCGACGACGGCACCACCCAGGACGTAGAACAGGGTGGTCTCGCCGGCGATCGCTCCCGAGTCGGGCTGGAACAGCAGCAACAGCAGGTCCTCGACGAGCAGCGGCTCCTCCAACTGGCGCGCGGCCGATGCCCCGACCGGCTCGCGGTGCTCTTCAGTCATCATGTCCTCTCCGCACCGTGTCCGGTGCACCCGGTGCCTTCCGAGACCAATGACCGGTTCCGCCGATCCGCGCGCGCGACGTGCGGATCTTGGACAACGCCGCTCGCGCGGCAGCAGACCGCGTGCGTGTCGGCCACCGGTCTGCTCGGACACTAGACCTGGCGCGTCGCGGTTCGCATCGGTAAGAATCACCTAAGCCGATGCGCAGCACCGGGTCCACACTGACGGGAGCGACTCTGACCAATCTCCTGGGCCGGCGCGCAGAGCGTGAAGCGGTCGAGAATCTCCTCGCGCAGGCACGCGCCGGTCGCAGCGGGGCCATCGTCGTGCGTGGCGAGGCGGGTATCGGGAAGACTGCACTGCTCGAGAACGCCCGGGACACGGCCGTCCGACTTGGCTTCCGGGTGGAGTCTTCGGTCGGAGTGGAGTCCGAGACTCAGTTCGCGTTCGCGGGCTTGCACCAGCTCTGCGCGCCAATACTGGACCGCGCGGGTGCGCTGCCCGATCCGCAGCAGACTGCTCTGAACGTGGCGTTTGGGTTGCGTGACGGTCCTGCGCCAGATGGGTTCCTGGTCGGACTGGCGACACTCAACCTGTTGGCTGAGGTCGCCGAGGAGGGGGCGCTGCTATGCCTCGTCGATGACGCCCAGTGGTTGGACCAGGCGTCCGCACAGGTTCTGGCGTTCGTGGCACGACGGCTGGCGGCCGAGCATCTGGCGCTCGTGTTCGCACTACGCGACTCCGCCGCGGGTGACGTTGCCCCGTTCGCGGGACTGCCCGAGCTCCGCCTGGACGGACTCGGCGAAGCCGACGCGCGGGCGCTGCTCGCCACGGC
Organism: Occultella gossypii; assembly: GCF_019947135.1. Classification (GTDB taxonomy): domain Bacteria; phylum Actinomycetota; class Actinomycetes; order Actinomycetales; family Beutenbergiaceae; genus Occultella; species Occultella gossypii. The sequence continues at coordinate 79,683 of NZ_JAGSHT010000012.1, forward strand.
GGTTCGTACCCCGCTCGATGCTGGGGTGCTCGAGCAGATACTCGCCGAGGCACGGGGGAACCCCCTCGCACTGGTGGAGTTGCCCAGAAGCGCCCCTGCGGCACAGCTGGCCGGCGGTTACGCCTTGCCCGACGCACTGGACGTCCCGCGCCGCATCGAGCAGAGCTTTCAGCGCCGCTCTGGCAGCCTGCCAGCCGAGACTCAGGTACTGCTGCTGGTCGCCGCGGCCGAGCCGACCGGCGAGGTGGCACTCTTGTTGCGAGCGGCCGAACACCTGGGTATCTCCCCCGAGGCGGCCACACCCGCCGAGGTCGCAGGGCTGCTGGAGATTGGCGCCCGGGTGCGGTTTCGCCACCCGCTGGTGCGCTCGGCGGTCTACCATGCCGCTGCACCACCGGACCGTCGCCGCGCCCACGGCGCGCTGGCAAAGGTGACCGACCCCGCGGCCGACCCGGACCGCCGTGCGTGGCACCACGCGCAGGAAGTCCTCGGAGTCGACGAAGCCGCCGCCGCGGGCCTGGAGCGCTCGGCCGACCGGGCGCGTGCCCGCGGTGGGCTGGCCGCTGCGGGGGCCTTTCTCGAGCGGGCGGCCGAGCTCACCCCTGAGCCTGCCACTCGGGCGAGCCGGGCGCTCGAGGCCGCGCACGCCAAGCATGAGGCCGGTGCAAGCGAGGCAGCTCTGGAGCTGTTGGCGATCGCAGCCGCCGGGCCGCTGGACGCCTTACCGCAGGCCCGTCTCGAGCTGCTCCGCGCCCAGATCGCCTTCCATCTGACGCGTGGCAACGACGTACCCGGGATGCTGCTGGAGGCCGCCCGAACACTCGCCCCGCTGGACGCCGCGCTGTCCCGCGAGACCTACCTCAACGCCGTCGGCGCTGCGACCGTCATCGGTGGCAGCGGCCCTGGCCGCCACGTGGCGGAGGTTGCTCAAGCCGCCCGGGCGGCGCCCGATCCGCCAGGAGATCCCACGTCTGCGGACCTGCTGCTCGACGGTCTGGTGACGGCGCTCACTCACGGGTACGAAACGGGCGTGCCCGTGCTACGCCGTGCCCTGGAGTCGTTCCGCGACGTGCCCCAAGCTCAGGTCGCGGACAACCGTGACAGCCGGTGGTTGTGGCTCGCCAGCCGCATCGCGCTGGCACTGTTCGACGACGACCTGGTCCACGCGCTGGCCACCCGCCACGTCCGGTACGCCCGCGAGGTCGGTGCCTTGGCGGCCCTGCCCTCCGCACTCCTCATCCGGTTGTTCGACATGGTGCTCGCGGGCGAACTCGCGCAGGCCGCCGAACTGGCCGCCGAGGAAGGCACTCTCGCGCAGGCAACGGGGGCCGCCCTGCCGTGGCACATCGCCCGTGTCGTCCTGGCGGCTTGGCGCGGGCACCAGGACGAGACCGCCGAGCAGCACACGGCCAGCCTGCAGGTGGCGACCGGACGTGGCGGCGTCAGTCTGCCCCAGTACGCCCTGGCGGTGCTCTACAACGGCCAGGGCAACTATTCCGCCGCACTGGACGCCGCAGCGCAGGCCTGCGAGTCCGACGAGCTGGCGCACGTGAGCCTCGCGCTCCCCGAGATGGTCGAAGCGGGGTGTCGTGCGGGCGAACCGGAGCGTGCGGCGCTCGCGCTAGCCCAGCTCAGCACACGAGCCCACGCAACCGGGACGCAGTGGGGGCTCGGGCTGGCGGCGCGCTCGCGAGCGCTGCTCAGCACAGGGGCTACCGCAGAGGAGCACTACCGCGAGGCGATCGAGCGGCTCCGGCAGTGCCGAATCGCGACGTATCACGCCCGCACCCACCTCGTCTACGGCGAGTGGCTCCGTCGCGAAGGCCGTCGCCAGGACGCCCGCGAACAGCTCCGCGCAGCCCACGAGCTCCTGTCGGAGATGGGCGCGGAGGCCTTCGCCGAGCGCGCCGCCCGCGAGCTGCGCGCCACTGGCGAGCACCCCCGCAAGCGGACCGCCCAACCCGCCGATGAGCTCACGCCCCAGGAACTGCACGTGGCACGGCTGGTGTCAACCGGTGCGACCTCCCGGGAGGTCGGTGCGCAGCTGTTCCTCAGCCCCCGCACCATCGAAGCGCACCTGCGCAGCATCTTCCGCAAGCTCGGCATCACCTCCCGCCGCCAGCTCAGAGAACTGTCGTTGCCCTGACAAGGCCGCCAAGCGCAACGCCAGCCCACGGCGCACGGCCTCATATCGGCGTGTGAAAGGTGCCGTCCGTGGCAAGTGCGAGCAGCAGACCGCGGGCCGTCGCGATGCTGGCCTCGTCCTCCTCGCCAGACAAGGCAGCGAGGGCGACACCCTCCGCGGCCCGACGCACGATCTGGATGCGTTCGACACCCAGCCCGTCGATGGCGAACTGCTCATGCCACCATGCGCTGTGCTCGTCAGACACCGCAGAGACCGCGGGGAGCGCGTGCAGGCCGCCCCAGGAGGCGACTGCCGTGAAGTCGCGCGTCGCAACAGCCTGTGAGCTCCCTTCGCAGAGCGCGCGGACGTAGGCCCGCAGCATCTTCCCGGGATAGTTCTCCGACAGGTCGAGGTGGCTGAGGACCGTCGCTCGGAAGCGCTCCTGCACGTCCTCTACGACGGCGATGAACAGTTGGTCCCGGCTCCCGAAGTGGTGGATCAGGCCACTCTTGGAGACCCCGGCGACCGCGGCGACCTGGGCGAGGGTCACGGCGGCGCCCTTCTCCAGGATGAGCTGCGAGGCGGCGTCGAGTACCGCGCGCCGGGTGCGCTCGGTGTTGCGCGTTGCTCGCCCCTCCACCAACCGGACCACCGTCATACCCCTCGACACCAACTGACCAACTGGTCCACAGTAGAGCACGCGCGCACGGCGTGGCCTGTTCAGCGCGTCTCGGCCGCTGCACCGTCCACCCACGGCGAGTGCTGCTCAGTGGACGAGTTCGCGTTCGTGCCCTGCGGCCAGGTCCTGGTTGGCAGCGGCGCCCGGAGCGTGACGCCGGCCCAGATCGCGGCGAGGGCCATGATTGCGGCACCGGCGATGCCGGTGACGGTGATCGCCTCGGTGAACGCGTCCTTGGCGACCTCCAGGACCGCAGCGCCGGTGGGGCCGCCGACCTCGGCCGCCACCAGGTGGGCCTCCGCCATCGTCGCGGACGCCCGCTCCGCCAGCGACGCGGGCAGATCGAGCGACTCGGTCCCGGAGGTGACGACCCGGGTGTACCAGGTGACGAGCACGCCACCCAGGACCGCAGTACCCAGGGTGGTGCCGAGCTCATAGGCGGTCTCCGAGATCGCGGCCGCCTGGCCGGCACGCTCGGGCTTGACCGAGCTCATAATGATGTCGTTGCTCAGCGCGAGACCGATGCCCGCGCCCAGCGCGACCAGCGCGAGGCAGGTGGCGATCAGGGCCGGACTCGAGGTGGGCGACAGGAACAACGTCAGCGCGAAGCCCGCGGCGGCGATCAGCAGACCGGCGGAGATCACGTAGGCGGGGAGGAACCGCTTGACCAGCGTCGCCGCGGCGAAAGCGGCCACGGCGGCGAGGATCGCCTGCGGGATGAGCCAGACGGACGCCCGCGACGGGCTCAGGTCGAGCACGAGTTGGAGGTGCTGGATGAGGGCCACCAGTGCGCCGACCATGGCAAGGATCGACAGCAAGTCCGCGACGACGGCGCCGCGGAAGTAGGGGATCCTGAACAGCCTGACGTCCAGGAGCGGCGTCGTCAGAGTGAGCTGTCGGCGGACGAACAGGGCGATGGCGACCACGCCGAGGACGAGGGCGGCGACCCCGATGGCCATGTCCGTGCCGCCGGCGAAGGTCTTGATGGCATAGACCACGCCGATCAAGCCGACGAAGGAGAGCACGACGCTGAGGACGTCGATCCGGTGCAGGTCGGGGTTGCGACTCTCGGGCAGCAGGAAGGGGCCGAGAACGAGCAGGAGCAGCATGACGGGGATGTTCATCAGGAAGGCGGCCTGCCAGCTGAAGGTATCGATGACCCAGCCGCCGACGATCGGCCCGACTGCCGCGCCGACCGAGGCCATCGCGGCCCACACCGCCATCGCGTAGCGGCGCTGCTGCCGGTCGAGGAACATGTTTCGCACCAACGACAGCGTGGACGGCATCATGATCGCGCCGCCCACGCCCAGCAGTGCGCGGGCGCCGATCAGCATCCACGGGGAGGTCGCCAGCGCCCCGGCCGCGGACGCCATTGCGAAGATGACCGCGCCGATGAGCAGGTTGCGGCGCCGCCCGAACCGTTCGCCCAGGACGGCCATGGCCACCAGCAGGCTGGCGACCACCAGGGAATAGATGTCGATCATCCACAACTGCTCGATACCTGTGGGGCTCATTTTCGGCAGAGATCGCGGGCAGTCCCAGGATCAGGACGGTTCCATCGATCGTGATCAGGAGTAGAGGCAGGACCAGCACGGCAAGGCCGATCCAGCTCTTTGCCGTGGCCTTGGGTGGCGCGTGATTCATGACGATTCCTCTCAGTGGTCAGGGGTCAGCGCGGAGGTACGACCACACACTACAGAACGAGTGGTCGGTTATACCGTGAGTCAGGTCTGTTGGGTAGCGTCATGACAGTGCCCCTCGCGGGTGACGTCTCGCGAAGTCCCACACGATGGCGCTGGCGTCCGGACCGGCGTGGTCGGTAAAGAGGCCCTCGCCGGCATGTCCGGGCCAGGCGTGCGCCATGTCGTGGACGAGGTAGGACTCGACGAGTGACGCACCCGCGGCCGTGGTGAAGGTGGTGTGCAGGTAGCCATGCCTGCCCTCGTCCGCCGGCACCGTCGTCGTCGTCTCGACGAGGTCGAGGCTGTCGTTGAGCAGGCCGTCATCGACGAGGTCGCTGACAGCGACCCAGTGTTCGACGAGACGGGTTGCGACGAGGGGCGGGACGACGTCGTCGTCCTCACCCTGAATGATGAGCAGCGGCACCTGCCGTGCCTGCTCGCCCATCTGGGACCACGCTTGACGTGCGGTGTAGCTCGGAGGCGTGACATCGGGATCCTCCGGGTCCACCTGGTTCAGCCCGTACTCGCCGCCGGCGACCGCCGTCGCGGTCGCGAAGACGTCGGGGTAGGTGGCGGCGAGGATGACGGCCGCACCCGCGCCCGAGGAGGCGCCGGCAACGTGTACCTGGTCCGGGTCAGCGCCGTAGTCCTCGACCACCTGCAGGGCGACGCCCGCGAGCAACGCCGGTTCACCCGTGTGACGGTGCTGCTCCCGTGGGTCCGCCGAGTTCCAGCAGTTGATCGCGCTGCGAAGCATCCGTTGGGTCGGGTAGACGGCGATGAAGCCTTCGCTGTCGGCCAGATCGTTGAGCTGCGTCGTGGCCTTCATCGAGTTCCAGCCGTAGCCGGTCATCCCGCAGCCGTGGATTGCCATCAGCACCGGCAGCCGGGTGCTGCCGTCGTACTGGGGCGGGATGTGAACCTGGTAGCGCAGCGAGCCGGCGTCGCTCTCGTACACGTGATTGCGGTCCCCGTCGTCCATCCACCAGGGCAGACCGAGCTGGAAGGCCGCCGTCGCAGCACCGAGGGCAACCACGACCACGAGCACCACTCCGGAGGTGATCCAGGGCCATCGCCGTCGCCGGCGATGGAGGTCTGCCCGCGGCCGATCGGACTCGAGCGCATCGTCCTCAGCGGTCTGCATCTTCGACCTTGGCTCTTCCATATGTGGTTCCACGGTGTCGTACCCGTCGGCTCATCGGAGGAAGTCGCGCAGGGCGGCGTTGACCTCGTCGGCGTGCGTCCAGAGCAGCCCGTGCGGAGCGCCCTCGATCTCGACGTACGTTGCATCAGGCAGGGCGTGATGGAAACGGCGTGCGGTGGCGTCGATGGGAAGGATCTTGTCAGCGGTGCCGTGCAGAATCAGTGCGGGCTTGCCGCTGTCGCGGACCGCTTCGATGTCCGCTCGGAAGTCCTCGAGCCAGGAGGAGACGACGGCGTAGGCCGCCACGGGGGCGCTGGAGACGGCGACGTTCCAACTCCCGGTCACTGCCTCGGCGCTGATTCGGGACCCGAGGTTCTCCTTCAGATCGTAGAAGTCGGAGAAGAACTGGGTGTACCAGGCGTACCGGTCCCCCTTCGCCGCAGCCTCGATCTCGTCGAAGACCTGCTGCGGCAGCCCTTCGGGGTTGTCCTCGCGGGCGAGGAGGAACGGTTCCAGCGATGCGAGGAACGCGAGCTTGGCGACGCGCTCGTGGCCGTGCCGGGAGACGTAGCGCCCGAGTTCGCCGGTGCCCATGGAGAATCCCACGAGGACGACGTCGTGCAGGTCGAGAGTGTCCAGAACGGTGTTCAGGTCGGCTGCGAAGGTGTCGTAGTTGTAACCGGAGCTGACCTTGGAGGACTGCCCGAAACCGCGACGGTCGTAGGTGATGACGCGGTGTCCTGCGGCGAGCAGGTCCCGGGTCTGGCGTTCCCAGCTGTGCCCGTTCAGCGGGTAGCCGTGAATGAGGACGACCGGCTGACCTGTGCCCTGGTCCTCGTAGTACAGCTCGATCGGTGTGCCGTTCTCGTTCCCGACGGTGATGTGACCCATGGTTCTCGTTCCTTTCGTGAGCGGAGGTGAATCGTCGTCCTCATCGGAGGACTCGGTTGCCGAGGACCGCTGTCGTCGGCGTCCTGGTGGCCCATGACCGATGCCATGGGACCGGGTTGTCAGATGCGTCCACCTCGGCGCCGTCCCCGGCGAGGCCCGTCGCTGCCGACAGGAGCTCCTGCTTGAAGTCCCGCGCGCTCTGGAACCGCCCGTCGGGGTTCTTGGCAAGAGCCTTGTGGAGCACCGCGTCGAGCGCGGGGGGGAGGTCGAGGTTGCTGATCGGTGCGGGTTGTTGGTGGACGTGCTGGTAGGCGACGGAGACCGGGTCGGCACCGACGAAGGGCGGCCGGCCGGTCAGCAGTTCGTAGAGGAGGCACCCGGCGGAGTACAGGTCGCTTCGCGCGTCGGCGACCTCGCCACGGACTTGTTCGGGAGACAGGTAGTGCGCGGTGCCAAGGATCGCCCACGTCTGGGTGATCGTCGACGAGGAGTCACCAGTGCTGCGGGCGATTCCGAAGTCCACGACCTTGACGTCGCCGTCCGGCGTGATCATCACGTTCGCCGGTTTGACGTCGCGGTGGACGATGCCTGCTCGGTGGCTGACCTCGAGTGCGGACAGGATCGCGACCTGGTGGCGTATCGATGTCGTGAGTGTGAGTGCACCGTCGCGGATCAGGTCCCTCAGGGACTGGCCGGCGACGTACTCCATCACGATGAACGGGACGGGTCCCTCCTCTGAGGGTGCGCCGTCGGCTGGTTCACATCCGGTGTCGAAGACGGTGACGATCGCAGGGTGGTCGAGGGCCGCAACCGCCTGCGCCTCGCGTCGGAACCTGGACTGGAGGACGGGATCGCCGGCCAGATCTGCTCGGAGCATCTTGATTGCCACTCGGCGGCCCAGGCGGAGGTCACGACCGAGGTGAACGGTGGCCATACCACCCCGGCCGATGACAGCACCCATCGCGTAGCGCCCGCCGAGGACTCGCTCCGCGCTCCCGAGCACTCCTTCGTGACGCGCGCTGCCGGCGAGTGGCAGGGGTGGGGATGAGCCGGGTGCTATGTCGATGGGTCTCATCGGCGCGGCTCCCAGCGGAACATCCGCGACGCCAGGGCGACTGCCGCGATGACCCATGCGAGCGTCGGCAGCAGCAGCAGTAGCGACTCGGTCACCGGGACATCGCCGTTCCAGGCGTTGACCATCAGCTCGGTGGCGGCGCCGCCGGGAAGCAGTCGCTCCAGTGGGGCAAGGCTCTCCGTCCCGGTGATTCCCACCCAGCTGGCCACGGCGATCACGCCCAGGCTCAGTGGCAGCGCCGTGACCTGGGCGTGCTCGGGCGACTTCGTGATGCCGGCCGTGGCGATCCCGAGGGCGAGCATCATGGCGAACGACGCGACGACCCCCGCCACGAGCAGGGCGACCTGAACGGCAGCGCCGCCGATGCCGGCGAACACGCTGAGGATGACCGCGATCTGGAGCAGCGAGATCCCGGTGACCGGGGCTACCAGACCGGAGAGGATCGTCGGGTCGCTGGCGGCCGTCGAACGCAGCCGCTTGAGGAAGCGGTCCTGCCGGCGGGCCGCCAGAGAGGTCACCGTGGTGGCGTAGAGGGTGAAGGCAGCGATGGTGAACACGAGGACGGCGCCGACGTAGCCGAGACTGCCGATCCGGGCGAACGTGTCCCGGAGGTTGATGATGAAGATGCTCACTGCCACAGGCATGAGCAGGCTGGTGATGAGCACGGCCCGGTTCCGAAGGATCTGGACGAGCTCGCCATACGCGATGGCAAACATTGGGTGGTCCTTTCAGCGGACGAGGAGAGGAGAGGGAACCGACTCGGCGCCGATGGCGCGGAAGACGTCGTCCAGCCGGGTTGGTGCTGCCGACAGGTCGGACAGTTCCACGGCGTGGTCGTCGGCCCACTCGAGCAGGTTCTTGAGGTCTCGTTGAAGCGCGAAGGTCTCGATCGAGTAGGACCGGCCGGCCAGCGGGGCCGGCCACATCGGCAGCGCGGGGGCGTCGGGAGGCAGCGAGAACTGGATCGAGGCCGGCAGCGTCCGGGTCAGGTCGGACACCGTGCCCTGGAGGTGAAAAGTGCCCTGATGCATCAGTCCGATCCGGTCGGCGCGCTGCTGCGCCTCCTCCAGGTAGTGGGTCGTGAGCACGACGGTCGCCCCGTCCTCGCGCAGCTGTTGCACGGTCTCCCACAGGGCATCGCGGGACTGGATGTCCAGCCCCGTGGTGGGTTCATCGAGGATGATCAGCTCAGGGCGGCCGTACACGGCGGCTGCGAAGTCGAGGCGTCGCTTCTCCCCGCCGGACAGCTGGGAGGACCGAGTGCCGCCCTTGTGGGCGAGGTCGACGAGATTGAGCACCCGCTCCACCGAGTCCTGGCGTCCGGAAATGTGGCCGATCAGTCGGACAGTCTCGGCGACGGTGAGATCCTGGGCGATGCCGCTCTCCTGCAGCATGATCCCCATCCGGGATCGCACCTCGCGCCGGTTGGTGGGACTCTTGCCGAACACCCGGGCCCTCCCCGACGACGGGTCCCGGTGTCCTTCGATGACCTCAAGGGTCGAGGTCTTTCCCGCTCCGTTGGTTCCGAGGAGGGCGTAAAGCTCCCCTCGCTCGACCTGGAACGAGAGATCCTTCACGGCGTGGAACTCGCCGTACCTGAGGTTCCGCTGGTCGACTTCGATGACAGGACTGGCAGACATGGTGGTTCCTCAGAGGTCGACGATCCGGAGCGGGACAATGGCCGCGCCGCTCGGGGCCGTAGCGGATGGATGTGATCAGGCCGACCAATCGCTGCCGGTCGTTGCCGTGACCTCAGAATTTCAACGGCGCCTGTGGGGTCGCGTCGGTGGAAGTCCCCATATGTCCGCCGGGTGGTACGGTGCCGCGAGCCGCCCGTTCGATGGCGGCGCGAACCCGAAACCGCACCATCGATGGGCGGGTGCGACGCGCGGAATCCTGGGGGAGACGCCGCAATTGAGCACGGCCCCCAGCGTGGCTACCACCGACGCGTCCGCCTCCAGATCGGGAATTTGGCCGGTGAGGGGTCGCATCGGTGAGATCTACCTAGTCGGGTCCGACGCACGAGGTGCCAGGGCGCCGGACCGACCTGCCCACCTACCCCAGGAGCACGGCTGTGCAGCCGATCATGACCTAAGGGGCTTCTACCGATGCGAAGACTCCGCCACCGGTGCGAGCCTGAGGAGATCTCAGGGACCGGCAGCGAGCGGATTGCCGGGACCTCCAAGCAGAGCCGTCGCCTCGGTCCACCTCGTCCTCCTGCTCACGGAGCTCCGGGATGGATCGGCATCTGATCTGGCGACCTGCGGCGGCGGAGAGGAGCATTCGATGAAGGTATTCATGACCGGGATCAGCGGCGCGGTAGGACGGCTGCTGGCGCGGGACCTGGCCGAGCGCGGTGACGACGTCTCCGGCCTGGTGCGTCGTGAGGAGCAGCGAGCCGATCTCTCGAGATGGGGCGTCGATTCCCTCGTCTACACCGCAGGGTCGAACGGCGGCGCGCGGGAGGTTACCGCCGCCCTCGATGGTGAGGGCGCGATGAAGGCTCTGGAGGCGGCAAGCATCGCCGGCGTGGACCGCCGCGGTGGACCACGTGGTAAGGCACGGCGAGGTCCCGGTGAAGGGGACTGACATGGCCACGGCGATCCAGCGATTCGAGAACGCTGCCATCGCCGTCGCGATCCTTCTCGCGATGGTGACCTTCGGGCAGCCGTGGTGGCTGCTCCTCGCCGCGTTCCTGCTCTTCGACCTCTCTGCCGTCGGGTACCTCCGCGGTTCGCGCGCCGGTGCCGCCTCCTACAACGCGATCCACAACTACGCTGGTCCGGCGATCACGTCGGCGCTGTACCTCGCGCTGCTCATCGCGGACCACCAGGCGGTCTGGCTCTCCCTCCTCGCGGCGTGCTGGGCCTTCCACGTCGCGGTCGATCGAGCGCTCGGTTACGGACTCAAGTTCGACGAGGGCTTCACCCACACGCACCTCGGCCGGATTGGTCGGCAACCGCGCGGCGCGGCGGACCGAGGTCGGTGACGCCGTGCTGACGACGAGCAGTATCGGACCCCACGGCGCGGAACAGATCTTGGGATACGAACGAGAGTCGTCCGGACGCGCCCGGTGGTGGGGTCGTATTCGCAGCAGCGCATCGTGCTGTGCTCGGCGCGTCGCCCAGAAAGAGTGGGAACGCGCATGAACGCGGTGGATCAGGAATTCCTGTTGAGCTTGGCCGGTGTGTCCGCCACGCTCCTGGGAACCTTCATCGTCGGGGTGTTCTTCTACATCGAATCCAGCATGCATCGCCGGATGACCGGTTCCCGAGCGATGGAGATGTACCTCCGGTCCGGCACGCGGTGGGTCTTTACCGCCTACTCGATCCCGCTGTTCGTCCCGCTCGTCCTGGCGGTGATGGACCCGCTCTGGGGCGCGATCACGTTCGCCGCCCTCGGCATGGTCCTGACCGTGCTGACCGTCGAGACGGGACGTCGCACCTTGGCCGGTGGCAGATCCGGGATGTCCCACGCATTCGTTACCAATGAGTGGGCGACGAGCGCGGCGGTCCTGGCCGCCATGATTCTGCCCTGGGCGCTCGGCGGGTGGATTCCGCGACCCGCCGAGTTCGTTCCCTCGTTACTCCTCCTTCTCGCGTCCGGATTTGCGAGCACAGCCGCACTGGTCATGGCCCAGTTCGACGCAACCAGGGTGAGTGAGGCCACCCCTCGCGGCCCGGCGACGGCGATCGTCGCGGGATGTGCCGTCAACCGCCGCGGCGACTCCGGCGCGGCAATGCCACGACAACGGAAGGCGTCACCATGACCACGCAAGGACCGCGAGTCGCCATTATCACCGGCGCCGGAAGCACGAGGGGAATCGGTTTCGCGGCGGCACGTCTGCTCGGCACCAGCGGAGCTCAGGTGGTGATCACGTCGACGACGAATCGCATCTTCGGAAGAGTTTCAGAGCTGCGTGCCAGGGGTATCCGCGCGGAAGGGGTGGTCGCCGACCTCACCGATCAGGCCGGCGTGGACGCTGTCGTCACGTGCGCGTCGGACTCGTTCGGCGGCGTGGACATCCTCGTCAACAACGCCGGGATGACTGCCGTGTCCGGCTCGTACGCCTCGGGTGCGACCGACAGACTTCCCCTCGACCACTGGCGTGCCTCGCTGGATCGGAATCTGACCACGACGTTCCTCATGACCCGCGCCGTCCTGGGCCACATGCGGGCTGCCGGCTACGGCCGTATCGTCAACGTGTCCTCGGTGTCAGGGCCCGTCGCCGCCTACGGCGGCGACGTCGCGTACCACGCGGCGAAGGCCGGCGTTGTCGGACTGACACGCTCGACGGCGATCGACACGGCCCGGGCGGGCGTCACGGTGAACGCGGTCGCTCCGGGGTGGATCGACACGGCATCCGCCTCCGACCACGAGCGGAAGATGGGCGCGGCGACACCCGTCGGCCGGTCCGGCACCGCAGACGAGGTGGCGTACGTGATCGCGTTCCTCGCCGGCGAAGGCGCGTCGTACATCACGGGTCAGTTGATCACAGTCGACGGAGCCAACTCCATCAGCGAGGAGCGCGGGCGTTAACGCCCTCAGTCATGCCGCCGCCATGCGCGACCACGTTCTGGGGCCGCTTTCGGCTATTGGGCCGAAGGAACCCCCTCGGCTTCCAGCACACGGTGCTGGAAGTCTTCTCATGGATCTGTTCCCCACTGACGACGGACACTGCCCATGAGCTTGGGACGGACACTGCCCATCAGCTTGGCGCCAAACCCTTCCCAGGCGTGGCCAACTATCGCCTCAAGTGGCCACCAAGGTTGGAAGGTGGCCATATTCGATGACGAAATGGCCACCATTCCTGACGACCCACACAGCGGCTCAGAACGCCCAGTCCTCGTCCTCGGTGTTGACGGCCTTGCCGATCACGTACGAGGACCCGGACCCGGAGAAGAAGTCGTGGTTCTCGTCCGCGTTCGGGGACAGCGCGGACAGGATCGCCGGGTTCACGGCGGTCTGGTCCTTCGGGAACAGGCCCTCGTAGCCGAGGTTCATCAACGCCTTGTTCGCGTTGTACCGCAGGAACGCCTTGACGTCCTCGGTCAGGCCGAGCGGGTCGTAGAGATCTTCGGTGTACTGCTCCTCGTTCTCGTACAGCTCGAAGAGCAGCTCGAACGTGTAGTCCTTGAGCTCCTGACGGCGCTCCGGCGTCGCCTTCTCCAGGGCCTTCTGGAACTTGTAGCCGATGTAGTAGCCGTGCACGGCCTCGTCCCGGATGATCAGCCGGATCAGGTCCGCGGTGTTCGTCAGCTTCGCCCGGCTGGACCAGTACATCGGCGCGTAGAAGCCCGAGTAGAACAGGAACGACTCCAGCATGGTGGAGGCGACCTTGCGCTTCTCCGGGTCGTCACCGCGGTAGTAGTTCAGCACGATGTCGGCCTTGCGCTGGAGGTTCTCGTTCTCCTCCGACCAGCGGAACGCGTCATCGATCTCCGCAGTGGAGATCAGGGTGGAGAAGATCGAGGAGTAGGACTTCGCGTGCACCGACTCCATGAACGCGATGTTCGTGTAGACGGCCTCCTCGTGCGGGGTGACCGCGTCCGGGATGAGGCTGACGGCGCCGACGGTGCCCTGGATCGTGTCCAGCATGGTCAGGCCGGTGAACACCCGGGTGGTCATGAGCTGCTCGTCCGCGGTGAGCGTGTGCCAGGACTGGATGTCGTTGGACAGCGGGACCTTCTCAGGCAGCCAGAAGTTGCCGGTGAGACGATCCCAGACCTCGAGGTCCTTGTCGTCCTGGATTCGGTTCCAGTTGATGGCCGTGACACGACTGACCAACTTGAGCTTCTCGGACACGGGTGCTGCTCCTTGCGCGGGTGGTTCTGGGGAGGGGAGAAATGGGGGCCCCTCCCGGCGCGGAGCGAATCACGCGCCGGGAGGGGGATCTGATCCGAACCGGTCAGGGGACCGGCCGGAGGTTCACAGCATGCAGGACACGCAGCCCTCGACCTCGGTGCCGGTCAGGGCAAGCTGGCGCAGCCGGATGTAGTACAGCGTCTTGATGCCCTTGCGCCAGGCGTAGATCTGCGCCTTGTTCAGGTCCCGGGTGGTGACCGTGTCCTTGAAGAACAGCGTGAGCGAGAGGCCCTGGTCCACGTGCTGGGTCGCCGCGGCGTAGGTGTCGATGATCTTCTCGTAGCCGATCTCGTAGGCGTCCTCGAAGTACTCGACGTTGTCGTTGCTCAGGTAGGGCGCCGGGTAGTAGACGCGCCCGATCTTGCCCTCCTTGCGGATCTCGATCTTCGAGGCCACCGGGTGGATCGAGGAGGTCGAGTTGTTGATGTAGGAGATCGAACCGGTGGGCGGCACGGCCTGCAGGTTCTGGTTGTAGATGCCGTGCTCCTGCACGGACGCCTTCAGCGCCACCCAGTCCTCCTGGGTGGGGATGTGCACACCCGCGTCGGCGAACAGGGTGCGGACCCGCTCGGTGGCCGGCTCCCACGTCTGGGTGACGTACTTGTCGAAGTACTCCCCGCTGGCGTACTTCGAGTCGTCGAAGCCCTTGAACTTCGACCCCCGTTCGATGCTCAGCTTGTTCGACTCCGTGAGTGCGTGGAACAGCACCGTGTAGAAGTAGATGTTCGTGAAGTCGATGCCCTCCTCGGAGCCGTAGAAGATCCGCTCCCGGGCGAGGTAGCCGTGCAGGTTCATCTGGCCGAGGCCGATGGCGTGCGAGTCGTTGTTGCCCTGCTCGATCGAGGGCACCGACCAGATGTGGGTCTGGTCGGACACGGCGGTCAGGGCCCGGATCGCGGTGCCCACGGTGGCCCCGAAGTTCGGGGAGTCCATGGTGGCGGCGATGTTCAGGGAGCCCAGGTTGCAGGAGATGTCCTTGCCCACGTGGTCGTAGGAGAGGTCCTCGTTGTACGTGGAGGCGGTGGAGACCTGCAGGATCTCCGAGCACAGGTTCGAGTGGGTGATCTTGCCCTTGATCGGGTTCGCCTTGTTCACCGTGTCCTCGAACATGATGTACGGGTAGCCCGACTCGAACTGGATCTCCGCAAGGACCTGGAAGAAGTCGCGCGCCTTGATCTTCTTCTTCTTGATCCGGCCGTCGTCGACCATCTCGTGGTACTTCTCGGTGACGTTGATCTCGGCGAACGGCACGCCGTACACACGCTCCACGTCGTACGGGGAGAACAGGTACATGTCCTGGTTCTCGCGGGCCAGCTCGAACGTGATGTCCGGGATCACCACACCGAGCGAGAGCGTCTTGATGCGGATCTTCTCGTCCGCGTTCTCCCGCTTGGTGTCCAGGAAGCGCAGGATGTCCGGGTGGTGGGCGTGCAGGTACACCGCGCCCGCACCCTGACGGGCGCCGAGCTGGTTGGCGTAGGAGAAGGAGTCCTCGAGGAGCTTCATCACCGGGATCACGCCGGAGGACTGGTTCTCGATCTTCTTGATCGGGGCGCCGTGCTCACGGATGTTCGACAGCAGCAGGGCCACACCGCCGCCACGCTTGGACAGCTGCAGCGCGGAGTTGATCGCACGAGCGATGGACTCCATGTTGTCCTCGATGCGCAGCAGGAAGCAGGACACGGCCTCGCCGCGCTGCTTCTTGCCGGAGTTGAGGAACGTGGGGGTCGCCGGCTGGAACCGTCCGGAGACGATCTCGTCCACCATCCGGGTGGCGAACGTCTCGTCGCCGTCGGCCAGGGTGAGCGCCACCATCACCACGCGGTCCTCGAACCGCTCCAGGTAACGCTTCCCGTCGAAGGTCTTCAGCGTGTACGACGTGTAGTACTTGAACGCGCCGAGGAACGTCTGGAACCGGAACTTCTTGCCGTACGCGTAGTCGAAGATCGTCTGCAGGAACTCGAAGGAGTATTTCTCCAGGACCTCGGCCTCGTAGTACCCGTTCTCGACCAGGTACTCGAGCTTCTCCTTGAGGTTGTGGAAGAAGACCGTGTTCTGGTTGACGTGCTGCAGGAAGTACTCCCGCGCCGCCTCCCGGTCCTTGTCGAACTGGATCTCACCGTCCGGTCCGTAGAGATTGAGCATGGCATTCAGCGCGTGGTAGTCCATCGCCGGCTCACTCGTCGTTGTCTCTGTCATTGTCGTCAGCGTTGCAGCCAAAACTGTCCCAATCCCTCACGGACGCGATGCACGTCCTCTGCGGTTCCCAGTAGTTCGAAGTTGTAGAGATAGGGCACCTGGCACTTGCGCGCCACGATGTCCCCAGCGATGCAGTAGGCGGAGCCGAAGTTCGTGTTGCCCGCGGCCACCACCCCGCGGATCAACGACCGGTTCTCCTCGTCGTTGAGGAAACGGATCACCTGCTTCGGCACGGCGCCGCGCCCGTTCCCGCCGCCGTACGTCGGCACGAAGAGCACGTAGGGTGCCTTCACCTTCAACGCCGGTTCGTGCGCCCGGAGCGGGATGCGCTCGGCCGGTAGCTCGAGCCGGTCCACGAAACGGCGCGTGTTCTCCGAGACGGAGGAGAAGTACACGATGCCGGTCACGATGATCACGCCTTCGGTGCTCAGACGGTATGACTAGTGGCCGACGGCGGGACTTCAGCGGTCCCGTCGCCGGCGGTGGGTGGTGGTGCTCAGGCGAGCACGGCGGCGGCGTTGGAACTGTCGGCCGCTCCCGCGGCCACGGCCGCGAGCGCCTTGATCTTGTCCGGACGGAAGCCCGACCAGTGGTCACCACCGGCGAACACCACGGGTGCCTGCTGGTAACCGAGCGCCTTCACCGACTCCAGAGCCTGCGCGTCCTCGGTGATGTCCACCACCGTGTACTCGAGGCCCTGCTTCTTGAGGGCTCGGTACGTCGCGTCGCACTGCACGCAGGCCGGCTTGCTGAAGACGGTGATGGTCATGGCGGGGATCCCTTCGGTGTGGTGTCGGTGGTGCGTCCCCCTGGACTACCGCCGTGTAACTACCTTCATGTCATTCGTCGGGCGAACTACTGCTGCCCGTTCCACAGACACTACACCTAGTGGTGACGATCCGCGCGAACCCCTAGGGATTGTGTCGGCGCGTCGTGTCGCGGGCGTGTCTTCCACAGCTGGCGGCGTGTCGCTGTGGACTTCCGCGGCCGTTCTGTGTACGGCCTGTGGGCCGACCTGTGGGTAACCGCCCGACGGCGTCGGTGCGGCCGAGTTGTCCACAGCCGGGGCCGTGGCGGGGCCCGATCGACGGTCCGTGAATCCACCGGCCCATGCACCGTCCGTCCACGGATCCACAACCGCGGACCGGCACCTGGAGCACCTTCTGGTCACGACACCAGTCTCGACCCGACCACCGACATTGGTCGTCGAGGCGCGCGGGCCGGGTCCGCACGCAACCTCGAAGGGTGCGGTCGACTGTGACCGGGACGGACATGGCGACGCGGGCACGCGGTCCCGGAGCCGGTGCCGCCGGACGGCGACGGCCCCCGGGTCACCGTGAGGTGTCTCGGGGGCCGCCGGCGTGTCGTTCGCGCCTCGGACGTCAGCCCCGCGTCGGGATCACCGTCATGTCGTCCCAGCCGAGGATGACCTCGTCCGCCGCGAGCACCGCGAGCCGGGCCCGGGCCCGGGCGTCGGCCGGCAGGGTGATCGTGACGGTGCCGTCATCGGCCACCACGGTGGTGCCGAGTCCGGTCGTGTCGCCGAGCGGGGTCGAGTACAGGAACGTACCGACCTCGGTGCCGGCGTACTCGGCGCCGACAGTCACGGTGAGGCTCGCGCCGGCCCGCGCCGAGGGCGGCAGGTCGACCGCGCCACGGTTGCCCGGCACCAGTGCCTCGCGCGGCACCGGGACGATCTCGCCCGGCGCCTCGAACTCGGTGGTGAACACCCGCGTGTCGGACAGGGTCACCCCGCCGGCGGCGCTGGTGGCCTCGACGAACCAGGCGTAGGTCTGGTTCGGCTCCAGGTCCGCCCAGGTGACGGTGGCCGCCGCGCCCGAGGAGGCGGTGGCGGTGCCGATCACCTCGGAGGTCGGGGTGAACAGCGCCACGCCGTCGGTCGCGAGGCTGGTGGCCCGGCTGGACAGGTCGACCGGCAGCACCATGTTGTCCTCGAGCCCGTTGTAGCGGGCGTCGGTGTCGAACTCGGTGGCGCCGAAGTCGTCCAGCCACGGGGAGTACGTGTCCACGATCATCTCGGACCGGTCCACGTCGAACTGCAGCAGCCGGAAGAAGCTGGCGCCGAACCGCAGCCCCTGCTGCGGGTCGTAGCCGCCGATGTCCACGAGGCCGGCGCGCTCGGCGGTGACCTCGTAGAACTGGTAGTCGGCGAGCATCTCCACCACGCCGTTGCCGTCGGCGCCGACGTCGGTGCGCACGTTCGTGCCGACGCCGTGCTCGTGGCCGCCGAGGACCAGGAACACGTTCGGGTTGACGGTGACCACCCGGTTGTAGAGCAGGGCGCCGTCCCGGCTGGAGAACCCGGCGTCACGGCCGTCCGGGTTCACGCTCGGGCGCAGGTAGTCGTGGGCGAGCAGGATCGCATTGCGGTCGGCGTACTGCGCGAGGACCTCGTTCGCCCAGGCCGCCTCCTCGTTCGTGACGCCGTAGGAGAGGTAGACCGCGACGAAGTCGAGGCCGCCGGCGGTGAACAGGTCGTAGTGGTTCTGGTTGTCCCCCTCGCGCCAGGGCGCCCCGTAGGCGGCGCCCGCCCAGGTGCCCGAGAGCGCCTCGTACCGCTCCGGTCCGTAATACTCGTTGAAGAGCGCACCCGGGCCGTCGTCGGTGCCGGTGCGGTTGTCGTGGTTGCCGGCCAGCACCCCGTTCGGGATGCCGGCGTCGTCGAGGATCCGCTGGGCCGCGGAGGACACCTCGTACTCGGCGCGGGCGTTGGCGACGTAGGCCGGGTCGTCATTGTTCTGGGTGTAGTTCTCGATGATGTCCCCGGTGTGCGCGGCGTAGGCGATGCCCCGCTCGTCGGCGTTGTCGGCGATCCACTGGGTGACGTCGGTGTAGGCCTGCTCCCAGACGGCTCGCTCCTGCTCGCTCTCCTGCTCCACGGCACCCTCGGACAGGTACTGGGTGTCGGTGAAGTGCGCCAGCGAGAAGTCGTAGTCGTCACGGTCGGCGAACCCGGCCGGGTCCCCCGGCTCGATGTCGTCGGCGAACGGGTCGGTGCCGGTCACGAGGACGTGCACCAGGCCCGCGTCGAGGTGGCCGGCCGTGACCGGGGCCGAGAGCGCGGTGACGCCGTCGAACACGCCGCGGGCGCTGTCGACCAGCACCCATGCACCCGTCTGGACGTCCCACACGTACAGGGACGCGAGACGTTGTGGGTCGAGCGTGCCCTGCCAGGAGACGCCTCCGCCGTCGAGGTCGGACGCGGTGGCGATGTCGAACCGCTGGTAGACCACTGCCGCGCCGGACGGGGAGTCGAGGGTCAGCCCGTCTCCGAGGTTCAGCGCGTCAACCGGCACCTCCTCGGCGCCCTCGATGTCGAGGGTGGTCGGCACCGTCTCGGACTCGCCCTGGTAGGCGACGGTCGCACCGTCGGCGACGGCGCGGTTGAACGTCGCGGTGACGTCACCGCCGTCGGGTTCGGCGACGACCGCGGACAGGTCCACCGTGTCGGTGGTGACCACGGCGCCGTCGGCCGGGCTGAGGTCGGTCGGCACGGACGGCACACCGAGCGCCACGAACGTGATCTCGTGGGTGGAGGTGTTGCCGAGCACGTCCTCGGCGGTGACGGTGATGACGTGCTCACCGGCGGTCAGGCCCGGGCCGACGGACGTGCCCGGGGCCACCTCCGCGCCGTCGAGGGTGAGGGTGGGCTCGCCGAGCACGCCGGAGAGGTCCTCCAGCTCGACGGCGAGGGGTACCGGGGAGCCGATCTCGGCGCCGTCGGCGGGGCTGCTGCCGGCCAGGGCGGGCCCGGTGTTGTCGGTGCTGATGGTGCGGCGCGAGGTCGCGCCGGACGCGGTGACCGCGGTCAGCGTGTGCTCGCCGTCGGTCACGGTGGCGGTGTCGACGTCGGCGCGCAGGCCGGAGGTCTCGGCGTCCACGACGAACGTGGCGCTGATCTCGCGGGGCTTGGTGGTGTTGTCGCCGCAGTTGCCGTCGCCCATGTTGTACGAGGCGGCGATGTCCTGCCCGACGGCGGTGCCCTGGGACAGGGCGAGGCTCAGGTCCGAGATGACGAAGTCGTCGCGGTTGGCGCCGCAGGAGGTGACGAACGTTCCGGTGACCACCTCGATGGTGTTCTCGCCCGCGACCAGGTAGGAGTTGGGCACGTCCACGCGCACGGTCTCGCTGACGTGGTCGCCGAGCAGGATGGGCAGGCCGTTGACGACGACGGAGTTGCCGTAGCGGGCCTCGATCGAGTTCGTGCCGACCGTGAACACGAACGCCGAGGTGTCGGCGCCGAGGGTGGGTACGACGGGCAGCGGCGCGTCGTCGAGGGTGAGGCTTTCGACGGGATCCGCGGCGTCCGTGGGCGCGGCGAGGAACGTCTGCGGTCCGTGCAGGAGGGCGCCGTCCTCGGGGGTGATCGTCGGTGCACCCGGGTCGCCGTTGTTCACGACGACCGAGTGGGACGTGCTCACTCCGGCGGCGGTGATCGCCTCGAGGGTGTGGGTGCCGTCCGTCAGGGCGGCGGTGTCCAGGGTGGTGGCCAGGCCCGTGGTCGCGCCCGGTGTGCCGTCGAGCTCGAAGGTCAGGGCGACCTCGAGCAGGCGTGAGGTGTTCGAGCCGCAACTGCCGTCGCCCATCAGGTAGGCGTACTCGTTGGCGGACCCGTCCGCCGTGCCGTCGAGGAACTCGACGGCGAGGTTCGAGATGTCGAAGTCGTCGAAGTTGTCCCCGCACGTGGCCGAAATGGAGCCGGTGACGAACTCGACGGTGTTGGTGCCGTCGGTGAGGTAGTCGTTCGGGACCGGCAGCGCGACCCGCTCGTCGACGTAGTCGCGCTCGGTCAGCCCGATGACGTTGCCGTTGACGACCACCGAGTTGCCGTACCGCGCCTCGATCGAGTTCGTACCGACGTCGAACAGGAGCGTGGCCTCGCCGGTCGTCACGTCGGCGGCGAGGTCCTCGCCGTCGAGCCGGAGCGCGGTGACCGAGTCCCCGGCCACGACCGGCTCGGCGGCGACCGCGGCGTCGCCGTGCAGGTAGCTGCCCTGTTCCGGCAGGAGGATCGGCGCCCCGTCCTCCGGATCGGCCAGCGCGCCGGGCGCGATCAAGCCGGACGCCACCAGCCCCACCCCGGTCACCAACGCGATGGCGCTCGCGCGCCCTGATCTCCCGCTACGTTCTCGCATGCTGCTGCGCACGTTCCGTTCCCCCGGATCGTCATGGAGTCCCCGCCAGCACCTCGGCCGGGGCGGACGTCATCGCCCGGGTACCCAGCCTGTCGCTGCCGGGTGAACTCCGTCCGACCTGCGCGCGAAGCGCCGTCAACGGATCGGCGCCCAGTTGAAGTTCGAACGAGTTCGGCGGTGTGGACGGGTGCGGTGACGCCGGCGGCGAGGATCCGGCACGCCGTCGTTAGGGTTGACCATGACCACACCACGGGTGATCGGGATGCTCGGCGGGATGAGCTGGGAGTCCAGCGCCGAGTACTACCGGCTCGCCAACGAACTGGTTCGCGAGCGACTGGGCGGGCTGCACTCGGCGCGCATCGTGATGGCCTCGGTCGACTTCGCCGAGATCGAGGAACTGCAGGTCGCCGGACGCTGGAGCGAGGCCGGTGACCTGCTCGCCCGGGTAGCGGTGGGTCTGCAGGCCGCCGGTGCCGAGTTGCTGTTGATCTGCACCAACACGATGCACAAGGTGGCTGAGCAGATCGAGGCCGCGATCGACATCCCGCTGCTGCACCTGGCCGACGCCACCGCCGCCGCCGTGGCAGCCGACGGCCTGCACACGGTCGGTCTGCTCGGCACCGCGTTCACCATGGAGCAGGACTTCTACCGGGACCGGCTCGCCGGGCACGGCTTCACCGTGCTCGTCCCGGCCGCGGACGACCGGGCCGAGGTGCACCGGATCATCTACGACGAGCTCTGCCTTGGCGAGGTGCGGGAGTCCTCGCGCGCCAGCTATCGCCGCGTGATCGACCGCCTGGCCGCGGCCGGTGCGCAGGGCGTGATCCTGGGGTGCACCGAGATCGAGTTGCTGATCGGTGCGCGGGACAGTCCGATCCCGGTGTTCCCCACCACTCGCCTGCACGTGGAGGCGGCGGTGGCCGCCTCCCTGGGCGGCGACGGCGGCTGACCGGCCGTCATCGCACGCCCGTCCCCCGCGTGTCTGCGCCGGGCACACCCGGCGGCTCGGCAGACTTGACCCCGTGCCCCCGATCGTCGAGCCGCCGCGCCGTGTCCTCGTCACCGGGGCGGCCGGCACGATCGGACGCGGGGTGCTCTGGGCGCTGCGGCGTGCGGGCATCGCGTCCACCGCACTGGTCCTCGACGACCCCGGTGACCTCGACGCCAACCGGGTGGTGCTCGGCACGGCGACCGACCGCGACCGGGTGACGGACGCGCTCGACGGCGCGGACGCCGTCGTGCATCTTGCCGCTCTCGCGGCGCCGCACCTGGGCACCGCGGACGACGTGTTCGGCGGCAACACTGCCGCCACCTTCACCGTGCTCGACGCGGCCGGCCGGGCCGGCGTGCGACGCGCCGCCATCGCGAGCAGCATCAATGCGCTCGGGGTGCTCTACAGCCCGGTGCCGGTTGCGCCCGCGTACTTCCCGCTCGACGTCGAGATGCCCACCGCAGCAGCCGACCCGTACTCACTCTCGAAGCGGGTCGACGAGGAGACCGCCCGCGCGATGCACCGCGCGTACGGCATGGACGTGATCGCCCTGCGGTACCCGATGACCGGCGGGCTCGGGGAGGAGCCGGGCCTCGGGGACCGGCTCCTCGCAGGCATCGCGAACGGGCGGGCCAACCCGGCCCGCGTGGCCGCCGACGGGTGGAGCTACCTCGAGGTGCGCGACGCCGCCGGCGCGGCACTCGCCGCCCTCAGCCCCCGCCGTCGGGGAGCCTTCGCCGTGCACGTGGCCGCGCCCACCACCTACCTCACCGAGCCCACCGAGGCGGCGCTCGACCGGTACTGGCCGGGCGTGCCGCGGCGCCGGCGGATCCCGGGCCGGGACGTTCCGATCGACCTGCGCCCGGCGCAGGACCTGCTCGCCTTCAGCGCCGAACACATCGTCGACCCCGAGTCGGACTGACCGAACCACCCACCCCACCACCACCACGAGGACGTGAACCAGCCGCATGCCTGCCGACCCATCCGTCGAGCCCGCCTTCCCGACCGTCACCCCACCCTGGCCCGCCCCGGACGACCTGCGCGTCACCGCGGTGCGCACGATCGTCACGGCGCCCGAGGGGATCCCGCTCGTGGTGGTCCGTGTGGACACCACCGACCCGCAGATCTACGGGCTCGGCTGCGCGACGTTCACCCAGCGGTGGCGCGCCGTGGCCACCTACGTCGACGAGCACGTCGCTCGGCTCGTGGTCGGGCGCCACCCCGAGGACATCGAGGACATCGTCCGGGCCGTGAAGTTCTCCTCGTACTGGCGCGAGGGCCCCGTCGGCAACAACGCGATCTCGGGTCTGGACATGGCGCTTTGGGACATCGCCGGCAAGCGTGCCGGGCTGCCGGTGCACGCGCTGCTCGGCGGCCGGGTCCGCGCCGCCGTGCCCACCTACGCGCACGCCTCCGGGGCCGGCGTCGACGCCACGCTCGCCTCGGCCCGCGCCTGGATGGACTCCGGCTGGAGGCACGTGCGGCTGCAGACCTCGCAACCCGGGCGCGGCAGCTACGGCAGCGCCGGCTCCGAGGCCGCCTACCCGGGACAGCCGAACGAGGACGGCTGGGATGTGCAGCACTACCTGCGCACCACGCCGGAACTGTTCGCGCGCGCCCGCGCCGAACTCGGCGACGAGGTCAACCTGATGCACGACGTGCACTCCCGGCTGACCCCGAAGCAGGCGGTGCTGCTCGCCCGCGCGCTGGAGCCGTACCGGCTGTTCTTCCTCGAGGACGTCGTGGCACCCGAGTTCTTCGACGAGCTCCCCGGTGTCCGGGCCGCCTCCCCGGTGCCGATCGCGGTCGGTGAGTTGTGCACCTCGCTGACCGACGCCGCCCGACTGATCACCGGCGGCGGCGTGGACCTGATCCGCTGCCACATCACCGCGATCGGTGGTCTCTCGGCGGCCCGCAAGCTCGCGACGCTGGCCGAGTTCCACGGCGTCCAGACGGCGTGGCACTCCCCCGGCGACGTGTCCCCGGTCGGCGCGGCCGCGAACGTCGCGGTCGACGTGACGAGCGCCGCGTTCGGGATCCAGGAGTACCACCACTACTCCGAGCCCGTGCACGAGGTGTTCCCCGGCACCCTGCGAGCCGAGGCCGGCTATCTGCGCCCGAACGGCGCACCCGGCTGGGGCATCGACATCGACGAGAAAGCGGCCGCTCGCTATCCCGCGAGCCTGTCCCGGCACGACGAGTGGGCCCTCGGCGTGCGCGGGCTTGACGGCGCGCTGTACGCACCATGAGCGGACCGGATTCCATGAACACCCTGACCAACACCGAACTGACCGTCGAACTCCTGGACCCGGTCGCGGACCGAGCCAGGTTCGGGCCGCGGTACTGCACCGGTGGCTACGTCTTCCAGATCCACGACCGTCGGCATGGCCCGCTGCTGACCGGGCCCACCTATCCGCACGAGTTCAACTGGTTCGACGGCCAGGGCATCCCGGACGCGTTCAACCTCGCGCCGTTGCGGGACCCGGCAAGCACCGGCACGACCTCGCTCGTGATCGGCGTCGGGACCTGCGATCTCGAGCGGCGCGAGGTGCTCGAGTTCTGCTCCTGGGAGACCGAGCAGGTGGCCACCCCCGGCGGTGGCGCCATCACCTACCGCACCGCGCACGCCTTCCAGGGCTTCGACCTGAGCCTCGTGCGAACCGTGACGCTGGAGAACCGCACGCTGCACTCCGAGACCGAGATCCACAATCGCGGGCAGCGGCTGCTGCCGGTCTCCTGGTTCCCGCATCCCTTCTATCCGCAGCCGTCCGGGGACGAATTGCTGCGCACGAGCCTGCCGATCGACATGCCAGGCAACGACGGCTACGACCTCGCTCCGAACGGCTTCATCCGACGCCGGGCGCTCGCCCCGGGGCACGGGGGCCACTACGCGGCGCTCGGCGTGCGAGCGCACGAGCGGGCCACGTTCACGCAGCGTCATCCCGCCCTCGGCCTCGTCACCGCGACGACGAGCTACGCGCCGACGTTCCTGCCGATCTGGGGCAATCACGAGACGTTCTCGTTCGAGCCGTTCTTCGAGCGGACCCTCGGCGCCGGTCAGTCCGACCGGTGGTCGGTCAGCTACGACTTCTGAGCCCGGGTCCGGGTGCGCCGAGCGCCCGGTCCCTGGCAAGCGCGCGGCGAACCACGGTTGAACCGACCGTCGCGGGCGCCCTCACCACCGCTTGTCCTCCGCCCAGCGCAGCTGCACGCCGCGCGCGGTGAGCACGCGCTGGAAGTCCTCGACCGAGGCGGGTGCCGCGACGACGGCGTGTGGCTCGGTGCCGTTCTCCAGGCAGTAGGCGGCGAGCGTCCCGACGGCCTCGCCGATGCTCCACTCGACCGGGTGCAGCCGGTAGGCGCCGTTGGTGATCTGCGTGGTGCCGATGTTCTTCGCGGCCGGCAGCAGGTTGCGCAGCCGACGGGGGATCAGCGCCCGGAGCGGGATCTCGAACGGGTGCGGGGTGCCGCCGGCGCCTCGGCCGTCGCCCGTGGTGTGGTGCCGGTCGATCCAGTAGTAGTGACCGGTGCCGACCGAGTCCGGGTAGCGCTCGGCCCCGTCGTCGCCGCGATAGGCCGTGGAGAGCTCCTGCTCGACGATCGTCTTCAGAGCGAGGATCCGGCGGGACTCCCGGATGTAGGGGTACATGGCGAAGCCGTCCTCGGTCCCGGCGACGTCGGCACGCAGCCGCATCCCGGGCCAGCCGGTGCCGCCGTCCGGGCGGGGCGCCTCGGTCTGCAGCCAGTACACCAGTGACCTGCTCAGGGCCTTGGCCTGGTGCCAGTGGTGCTCGGCGTCCGGGACACCGAAGAGCGGTCCGCCGACGTAGTCGTTCATCGGCCAGTTGACCACCACCACGTCGCTGCGGAAGAAGCCTGGCGTGAAGAAGCGGCGGACGGCGATCCGGCGGTAGTTCCACAGCTCCGGGGCCAGGCCCATGTTGCGGTGGTCGAGGTCGATCACGTCGTCGTCGGGGTTCGGGTTCAGGGTGAAGACGCGGCCTGGTTCGCCCGCGGGGGTGGCCGGCTCACCGAAGCTGAGGATCTTGCGCCCGTCCAGCTGAGGTGGGCGCAGATCACGCCAGTGGGCGTAGTCGTCCGGACGGTCGATCGTGTGGTCCTCGCCCTCGAGGTGGTCGATGGCGAAGCACCAGCTCACGCCCTGCATGTCCGTGGGGTCGGCCGTCGGCCAGGCGCCCGGCTCCCCGGTCTGCTCCTGCGACTCCCGCCCCGAGACGTGCTCGACCCCGGCCAGGGGGAGCAGGTCACCGAGTTCGGTGGCGTCGAGGACGTACGCGGCGGCGACGTCGATCTCGTCGCCGGACGCAGTACGCACCCGGACCGAGGCGACGTGGTCGCCGTCGGTGGCGACCGAGACCGGCACGGTCTCGCGCAGGACCACGAGGCGGTCCGCCGCCAGGTACGGCATGAGCAGGTCGTCGATGACCGCGACCGCCACCCGCGGGTCGACACTGACCGGGCTGACCCAGGCGTGGCCCGGGTTCAGGTGGGGGTCCGCCCGCGCCGCATCGGTGAGCGGGAAGTTCCGGCGGTAGTGGTCGCGGAGACCATCGCGCAGCCGGCGGTAGGAGCGGTTCGCGCCGTCGTCCTCGATGTATCGGTGCTCATCGGTCGGCACGAGCTGGCTGGTCAGCTGTCCACCCAGCCACCGGGTCTGTTCCGTGAGCACCACGCGACGTCCGGCCTCAAGTGCTGCCAGGGCCGCCGACACCCCGCCCATGCCGCCGCCGATGACGGCGATGTCTGCCTGCAACTCCACGATGCACCACTCCTATGTGAGACCTGTGCCATGCTCCGGTTCCAGCCGAAGCATCCTTCCTGGGAGCCTACCCGAACATTTTCGGAGAATTCTAGGGTTGTTTGCTACAGTTTGTACTCGGATCGAAGGGCGCAACGCCGCCCAGGAACGAGAGGAGTCGGTCATGGGCGACCGTCCCACGAAGCGCAAGAAGCCCTCGCTGGCCGAGGTCGCCGCCATCGCCGGCGTGTCGATCTCGACCGTGTCCAAGGTGGCGAACGGCAGCGCCGACGTCTCCGACGTGACCCGGGAGCGGGTCGAGCGGATTCTGCGCGACCGTGGCTACGTGGCGACCAAGAAGCGCCGGGGCTCGCTGACTCCCGTGGTGATCCTGGCCCGGGACATGCACTCCCCGTACAGCCTCGACGTGATCCGTGGCGCGGTCGACGCGGCCGGACCGGCCCAGATCGACATCAGCATCGCGCTCTACCCCAACGACGCCCAGGACCTCGGCTGGATCGACGAGATCCAGGCGGCCGGCAAACGCGGCGTCATCGCGATCACGTCCGTCCTCGACGATGCCCAGCGGGCCCGGTTCGACGCCCATCACCTGCCGCTGGTCGTGATCGACGCGCTCAGCAACCCGGACGAGAGCACCTACAGCGTCGGCGCCACGAACTGGGCCGGCGGCCTCGCGGCGACGGAGCACCTGCTCGGTCTGGGACACCGCCGGATCGTCATGCTCAGCGGTCTCCCGACGGCGATGGCCAGCCGGGCCCGCATGTCCGGGTACCTGGCGGCGCTGAACATGGCTGCCGTCGACCACGAACCGCCACGGGTGATCCCCGGCGACTTCACGTACGACTCCGGTCTCGAGGAGGGCCTCGCCCTGCTGTCGGAGCCGGAACCACCGACCGCGATCTTCGCAGCGAGCGACTTCCAGGCCCTCGGGGTGCTGGAGGCCGCGCGCCGGGCGGGCATGAGCGTGCCCGACGACCTCAGCGTGATCGGCTTCGACGACCTCATCATCGCGCAGCTGGCCTCGCCTCCACTGACCTCGGTGCGACAGCCCGTGGACCAGATGGGGGCCGCCGCGGTGGAGACGATCGTGGCCCTGCTCGGCGAGGCGACCACCCGACCGCGTCACACGGAACTGGCGACCCGGCTCGTCGTCCGGCACTCCACGGCCGTGCCCCGCACCTGACCACCGCCCGCCGCATCCTGGCCACCGACCGCCGCGCCTGACCTCCACCCACGCGCCACCATCGCGTCCAGGACCGCCCCGCGCCGGATTCGAGCCATGCGCCCGAGCCGAGGCCTCCGGGACCCGCGCCCGCCCCGCCCCCTGGCCCGACCCGGACCCCCGCGCCACCCGTGTCACTCCCCGAAAATTCTTCCAAAAGTCTCTAGACACTTTCGGGGAACGTGCAGTAGCCTCGCTCGCAGCAGGGACCACTGCTACCCAACACCGATGTTGAGGTGAACACCAACGATGGCTATCCCAGAGGCACTCCATCGCCCCCGAACTGGGCGTCCCGATGCACCGCACCCCCTCACCCGCCGGTACCCCCACCGGCGTCCGGCCGTCATGCGGCCCGACCACCGACTGGAGCTCCGATGAACGGATCGACGAACCGGCGCCGCTTCCTCACGGCGGCCGCGACCTTGAGCGCGGGTGCCATGGTGCTCGCCGCGTGCAGCGCCGGGGACGACGGCGGCGCTGATGGGGACACCCCCGACGGCCCTGTGGAACTGCGCATGGTGATGTGGAGCGCGAACGAGGGTCACCACGAGATCTTCAACGAGATCGCGGACGCCTACATCGCCGAGAACCCGGACCTGGTGAGCGCCGTGTCGTTCGAGCCGCTGACCGGGTCCGGCTACGTCAACGCCCTGACCACCCAGATCGCCGGCGGTGACGCGCCGGACCTGGCCTGGGTCTCGGAGGCGAACGCGGCGCAGTTCGTGCAGAGCGGCGTGCTGTACAACCTCCAGCCCACGTTCACCGAGACCGAGGGGTACGACATCGACGACCTGCTCGACGGCGCGATCGATGTCTGGTCCGCGGACGGCGAGATCTACGGCTACCCGTTCTCGAACAGCCCGTTCGGGATGTACGTCAACAACGATCTGCTCCAGGCCGCGGGCCAGCCGAACCCGCGCGACCTCATGGCGAGCGGCGAATGGACCTGGGACAAGGCGATGGAGATCGCCGCGGCCGTCGCCGACGGCAGCTCGACCACCGGCTTCCAGGCCTCGGACGACCCGTACACCAACTGGAACTCGGCGCTCGGCGCGATGTGGATGTCCTGGGGTGCGGCGCCGTGGAGCGAGGACGGCACCGAGTGCACGTTCGACTCCCCGGAGATGGTCGAGTTCTTCGACTGGTTCCACGGCCAGATCTATGACACCGGCGCGGTCGCCGAACCGGGCGCGGAGTTCGACTTCGCATCCGGACAGGTCGGGCTGCGGCTGTCCCAGCTCAGTTCCTCCACCGCGCTCGGCGACGACTTCGCCTGGGACTTCGTCCCGATGCCCGACGGACCTGCCGGCACCGTGCCTGTGGTCGGCCAGGGCGGTGTGGGGGTGGTCGCGCGTGGCGACAACCCGCAGATCGCGGCGGACTTCCTCGCCTACTTCACGAACCCGGAGAACTCGCAGCTGCTCGCCCAGTTCTTCCCGCCGCCGCGCCAGTCCCTGCTGACCGTCGAGACCCTGTCCGCTGCCGCCCCGGCCCTCACCGAGGAGCA
This sequence comes from Occultella gossypii, assembly GCF_019947135.1. Lineage (GTDB taxonomy): Bacteria > Actinomycetota > Actinomycetes > Actinomycetales > Beutenbergiaceae > Occultella > Occultella gossypii. The sequence goes on from NZ_JAGSHT010000012.1 coordinate 108,999, forward strand.
GATCCAGGGCACCGTCATCGACCAGGCACTGGTCGGCGTGACGAAGGCCGGGCACGTCAACATGAGTGAGATCGCCGATCCGGTCCGGGTGGAGCTCGACGCCCTCTGGGTGCCGGAGGGCGACGCCGCCACCGTCATGCCGGCGATCTGCGAGGCCATCTCCGACAGCCTCGCCGGCTGATCGGATGAGCGCCGAACCGATGGGTGCGACCGACCGCGAGGTCGGTCGCACCCGGTGGCCGCGGACCGGCTCCTCGAAGCGGCTGGCCCGGATCGATGCGGCCGTCGGGCTCTCGTTCGCGGCCCCCGCAGTGATCGGTGTGCTCGTGCTGGGTCTCGTGCCGTTCGGGTACGTGATCTGGTACAGCCTGCACGACTGGAGCCCGCTGATCGGGGAGTTCAACTGGATCGGGCTGGACAACTTCACCCGGTTGATCGCCGATGACACGGTCTGGTCGTCCTTCCTCACGACGTTCAAGTACGCGGCGCTGCTGATGGTCCTGAACATCACCCTGGCCATGGGGCTGGCGGTCCTGCTGAATCAGAAGCTGCGCGGCACCACGACCTTCCGGGCGTTCTTCTTCTCCCCGGTGATCGTCTCGGCCGTGGCCTGGGTCCTGGTCTGGAACTACCTCGTCGCGGCCAACGGGGGCATCAACGGTGCCCTCGCCACGATCGGCATCCAGGGTCCGAACTGGCTGCGCGATCCCACCTGGGCGCTCGTCACCGTCGTCGTGATCCAAGTCTTCAAGGGCGTCGGCATGAACATGATCCTGTTCCTGGCCTCGTTGCAGAACGTGCCGGCGGAGCTGAAGGAGGCTGCCCGCATCGACGGTGCCTCCCCGGCCCGGGTGTTCCGGTCCGTCACCCTCCCCCTGATCAGCCCGACCATCCTGCTCGTGGTCATGATCACGACGATCGGCGCGATGGACGTGTTCGTGCCGATCCAGATCCTCACCCAGGGTGGCCCGGGGCGGTCGACCACGGTGATCTCCTACCTGCTCTACCGCACGGCGTTCGAACAGCAGGACTTCGGGTACGCCTCCGCGATCGGCGTGGTCCTGTTCGTGGTCGTCCTCGTGCTCGCCGCCCTGCAGTGGAACTCCCGGAAGAGATGGGTGCACGATGAGGTCTGAAGTCATCGCGGCCCAGGCGCAGGGCGCGAACATCGAGGTGACCGAGGGCTCCGAGCCGGTTCGGAGCAAGCACACGCCGGACTCGGCGCAGGCCCGCCGACGCCGGCTGTGGACGAAGATCGTGCTGTACACGCTGCTGTGCGTGCTCTCGATCCCGTTCATCTACCCGACGATCTGGATGATCTTCGCCACCTTCAAGCCGACGGACGAGTTCTTCCAGATTCCGCCCACGCTGTTTCCCGAGAACTGGACGCTGGATGGCGTCTCGAAGATCTTCACCGTCACGCCGTTCGCGCAGCAGTACCTGAACTCGCTCTACCTGGCGACCGTGATCACGATCGGGTCGATCATCGTCTGCTCGCTCGCCGGGTATGCGTTCGCGCGGGTCAGGTTCCCGTTCGCCGGCAAGCTCTTCCTGGTGCTGATGTCCGGGATGATGATCCCGGGCGAGGTGACGATCATCCCGATCTTCCGCTGGGTGGCCGACCTCGGACTGATGAACACGCACATCCCGCTGATCGTGCTGCCGATCTTCGGGCCCGCTTGCATCGTCGGCGTCTTCATCTTCCGACAGTTCTACCTCTCGCTACCCGTTGAACTCGAGGAGGCGGGCCGGCTCGACGGGCTCGGTCGGCTGGGGCTCTTCTGGCGGATCGCGTTGCCGCTGTCCGGTCCGGCGATCGCCGCCGTCGCGATCATGAAGTTCCTGTCCTCGTTCAACATGTACTTCGAGCCGCTGATCTTCCTGCGCAGCGAGGAGCTGTTCCCGGTGGGCCTCGGACTCACCCGGTACCAGGACGGGTACGGCGAGCCGCTCTACAACACCCAGATCGGGGCGACGGCACTCACCGTCATCCCCGTCCTGATCGTCTTCCTGTTCGCCCAACGGCAGTTCGTCGAGGGCCTGTCCAGGACCGGCCTCAAGGGCTGACGGACCGCCGACACCAACCCTCGCAGTCACGGAGATACTCATGATCAGCATCGGCATCAGCGGCGCGGGCCTGTTCGCGGAGTCGTTCATCCCACTGTTCGCCAAGCACCCGCTCGTGGAGCGGGTGGTCCTGGCCGACCTCATCCCCGACCGGCTCGCCGAGGTGGCCACCCGGCACGGCATCACCGAGACGGCCGCCTCCCACGCCGACCTGTGCGCGAGCGACGTGGACGCCGTCGCCATCTTCGCGCAGCGGCACCTGCACGGACCGCTCACCCTGGAGGCCCTCGGGGCCGGCAAGCACGTCTACTGTGCGGTGCCGATCGCGTCGAGCCCGTCCGACGTCGAGCAGATCGTCGGCACGGTCGAGCGCACCGGGCTCGTGTACGCCAGCGGTGAGACGTCCTACTACTACCCGCACACCATCTACTGCCGGGACCGGTACGCGGCCGGCGACTTCGGCGCGTTCGTCTATGGCGAGGGCAACTACCTCCACGACATGACGCACGGCTTCTACACGGCGTTCCAGCACAGCGGCGGTGAGCAGTGGCGCCGGGTCGCCGGCTTCCCGCCGATGTTCTACCCGACCCACTCGACCGGTGCCGTGCTCGGTGTGACCGGTGCCCGGGTGACCCAGGTCAGCTGCCTGGGCTACACCGACACCGCGGATGACGGCGTGTTCGGCATGGGTCGCAACGAATGGGACAACCCCTTCTCGAACCAGACCGCGCTGATGCGCACCGACGACGGCGGGATGATGCGGATCAACGAGTTCCGCCGGTCGGGCTGGCGCGGCCGGCACGGCAGCAACCCGCTCACCATCTACGGCACGCTCGCCTCGTACGAGGAGAACGCCGGCAGCCAGTTGTGGGTCGACCGTCAGGACGGGCCCACCGACGTGTCGGAGATCCTCGCCTGCGCCGCGCACACCCGGGACGAGGTCACCGACGCGGAGACCAGCGATCGAGCCGACCTGCACGAGGTGCTCCGGGAGGACTTCAACAGCCGGTACGCCTCGGTGCACCCCACCGCCCGGCTGCCGCGGGTCTACGCCGGTCTGCGCAACGGGCACCTCGGCTCACACCACTTCCTCGCCGACGACTTCGTGCGCGCCGTGCACACCCGGTCGGTGCCACCGGTCAACGTGTGGGAGGCGGCGAAGTTCGCCCTGCCGGGTCTGCTCGCGCACGCCTCCAGCCTGGTCGGCGGGACCCAGCTCGAGGTGCCCGACCTCGGCGGCCCGCCGCCGGACCTGCCGCGCCTGGATCTGGGCATCCCCGTGGAGGAGCTCATCGACTGATCCCGGTCACCAGCCTCGCCGACCTCGGCGAAGCGGACCTTCACTGCCAGAACTGCATGTTGGACCGGTCCTGCGCATCGCGGGATCGCGCCACCTGGGGCCCGCCGCGGGCGCCCGGGCGCAAGGAACCCAATGGAGGGAATGCAGATGCACGCTCAGAACCAGGCCGGCCCCGATCCTCGGAGCACACGGGACACCGACCGGATCCACGAGGGGGTCTCCCGGCGCGCGGTCCTCCTCGGCACCGCCGGGTTGGCGGGTGCGCTGGCACTCAGCACCGCCCCCGCCTCCCGGGTCTGGGCGACGTCCGAGGGGACCGTGCTCCCGCTCGTCGTCCCGCTCGAGGCGCCGCCGGACCGCACCGCGTTCGAAGCCTCCGAGCAGGTCCTCTCCGGCTACCTGACGGTGGTCGCCCCGATGGCGAACAGCATCCGCGACCTGGAACCGAACTACGGGTGGATGGAGGACGGCTGGTGGCGTTCACCCGAGCAGCCGTACAACGCCCGGGAGATGGAGCAGGTCGCCACGCTCACCTGGTTCCTGACGCACGAGCGCTCCTGGAACCCGTACTTCGGCGACGCCAGGCTGCGCGACCGTCTGGAGGCGGCCCTCACCTACTACCTCGGCATCCAGCTCCCGAGCGGGGCGTGGTCGGAATACGCCTACGACGTCGCGCACCTGTCCCCGACCGGTTTCGGTTCCGTTGCCCTCTCGCTGACCTACACCTACCTCGCCGAGGCCGGCGAACTGCCAGGCATGCTGCCGCGCATCGAGGCTGCGCTGCGGGCTGCCGCGGTCTGGCTGACCGACCTGTCCCGGCACCATTGGGCCCGGCCGGTCCTCTACACGAACCAGGTCGTCGCCGGCCTCGTCGGGGTGGCCAACGCCGCCGAGGCGCTCGGCGACCCCACGATCGCTGCCTCCGCGGACGAGTGCTGGACCGAGCTGCTCGAGCACAGCATCACGCCCGCCGGCCACTCCATGGAACCGGCCGGCTACGACAACGGCTACTCGTTCACCGTCGCCCTGCCGGACATCGCCGACGCGGCGCAGACCGGCGTGCCGCAGGCGGTCGAGATGGCGCGTTCGATGATGGGCTTCGTCAGCCTGGCCGCGGTCTGGGAGCCGGACCGAGCCGGGTGGGTGCACTGGGCGGCGATCTGCGTCCGGAATCCGGCGTTCGCGAGTTCGGTGCAGCCGAGCGAGGTCACGGACCGTTCGGCGCTCGGCCGGGCCCTGCTCGGCGAGCTGCCGGAGATCGGCGCGTTCCACCCGACCGACGTCGAGATCCTCGCCGCCCGCGAAGCGTGGGCTGCGGAGACCAGCCCGGTGGTCCCACTGGCGAAGAAGGGCACCTCCCCGCGGACCTGGATGCATGGCAGCCGGGCACCCCTCGGCCTCACGGTCGCCGAGCGCGAGGCGGCGATCGAGGCGTTGCCGTACCACGCGAGCGAGCGGTTCACGCAGGTGCGCCAGGCGGGCAGCTTCGACCTGGACTACCTGTTCGTCCGCCGACCCTCCTACTACCTGACCGCAGCGCTCGGGCACCGGGACGGACGCGGCGGCCCGTACCGCCGGCTCCGGATGGGCCCTGGGCTGCTCTGGCACCCGACCATGGGCACGCTGGCGCTGGTCCTGAACAACTACACCGACGACAGCTGGGGCCACTTCCCCGATGCGTCGGAGATCGCCGTCGTGGAGGTGGACCCGACCTACTTCAGTGCTCCCGGGCGCGGCGGCACGGAACTTTCGGCGGCCGAGGTGAACGCGGTGGCAGGCGACTTCAGTGTGGCCTACCTCGATGCCGCGATCGGCACCGACACCGACATGAGCTTCCACGACCATGCGTTCACACAGCGGATCCGCACGCCCGAGCCCGGTCGGGCGCTGGTGCCGCTGCTCGTACAGCCGGCGGACGTGCTGACCTTCTCGGACGGCACGCTCGCCCGGTCGGGTGACGCCGTGGACCTGGCCGGTGTCACCGGCCTGACCCTTGCTCGCAACGGCGCCACCTTCGAGATCGCCTTCGACGGCGCGCGGGACGTGACGCTCGCCGCGACGGACCGGGCCGCGTTGGGCGGGACGCGGCGCCAGCACCTGCTCTGGATTCCCCACGACGGCGCGCTGGACGTCACCTACACGTTCGCGACCCCCGCGGAGGTCGCCACCCAGCCGCCGGCCGCCACCGCAGTGCTGTCCACCGACAGCGGGCACAGCGGCGTCACGGACGGTACCTTCGCGGTCACGCTGAACCTGTGGTGGGGCGTCAACGCGACCGTGTTCCGCCTGTACGAGAACGGCAACCTCGTCGCGACCCGCTCGCTGCAGCCGGCCTCTCCGGGCGCCCAGACGGTCCGGGTACCCCTGACTGGCCGGGTGGACGGCGACTACGTGTACACCGGCACGCTGAGCAACGCGGCCGGCAGCGTCCCGACCGGCTCGGCCACCGTCCGGGTCCGCGACGCGAAGCCGGCCGTCCCGGTGCTGTCCCACGACAACCACGTCGCCGAGCCGGACTACACGGTGAGCGCCAACCTGTGGTGGGGCACGAACGCGACCGAGTACCGGCTCTACGAGGACGGGGCACTCATCGACACCCAGGAGCTGCTCGCTGCCACGCCGGCCGCACAGCAGGCGTCGACGACGGTCCTGGACCGGCCCGCGGGTGAGTACCGCTACCACGCGGAGTTCTCGAACGCGGCCGGTACGTCCACCTCGGAGCCGATCGTGGTCCGGGTCGGCTGACGCCGATGCCGGTCCCGCCCCGGCGTGGGCTGGACCGGCGCTGGCCGCCGCGTCCGTCAGGTGCCGCGGAGCACGATCAGTGGCGTGACGTAGTGCTCCCGGACCGTGCCGCCGAGGTCCCGGACTGCGTCACCGGCAGCGGCGACCTCGGCCTCGTTCCAGTCGCTGAACGTCGCGAACAGCGCACGCACCTGAGCCTCGTCGAGGTCCAGGCTCCAGCGGGTCACGTCGATCTCCTCGACCGCGAACAGGCCACCAGCGGTCAGTGCCTGGGCGAGCTCCGCCGTCCCACCACGACGACGTACATCGACCACGGGCGCACGACGCCCCACGATCTCACCGACGCGCTCCCGGAACGGCGTGAGCGACGCCGTCGGGTCCCCGAACTCAGTGCGCCAGACGAGGAACCGGCCGTCTGCGGCCAGGGCCTCGCGCACGCGCGGCAGCACCACATCGAGATCCATCCAGTGGATCGACGTGGCAGCCACTGCGATGTCGTAGCCGGACGGGGACAGTTCGACGTCCTCGGTGCGTGCGACCCGAAGGTCGACGGCGGGGAACCGCTCGGCCAGGCGTCGCGCCAACCGTCTGCCCGGCTCGACCGCGGTCACACTCAGTCCGGCTGTCAGGAGCGGCCCGGTCGCCTGGCCGGTGCCGGCGCCGAGGTCGAGGGCACGCAGTCCGGGGCGCAGCACGCCGAGGGCACGCAGCCGCGCCCAGAGCGCGTCCGGGTACGGGGGGCGGCCCGCCTCGTAGCCGGACGGGTCGGCATCGAAGTGACCGGGGTCGGGCACCCGCGGGCCGGGACGACCCGGGCCGGGTACCTCGGTCCGGACCGGCGCCGGTCGGTCGGGTGCTGTGTCATCAGGTGCTGCGGGGTCAGGCACGCAGTCAGCCTAGGGCTCACCCGAGGACGAACGGGAGCCGGGCAGCCAACGGGCCGAGCCGTGCGCGCTCGGTCTCCGTCGCCGTCCGCCGTCCGGTCCCGACAAGCAGGGCATCGGCATCGGAGAACGAGGCCGGGAACGACGCCCCGGCGATCTCCTGCAGCAGCGCGCGGGAGCGGGCGAGCCCGGCGACGGGCGGCGCCGCACGCCCGGGCAGGTGCGCGATCAGGTCGAGATGGTGCAACGTCCACTCGATGACGTAGGCGTCCAGGTAGTCGCGGACGGTGAGCACCTCGTCGCGGGTGCCGACCCGCAGGTCCGGGTCGGCGAGTACGGCCGCACGTCCCGCGGCCGAACCGACGTCGTCCAGATGGAACTTCAGCAGCCACGGCTCGCCGTACGCGGCGGCGAGCCGCACGGTCAGGGCATCGAGCGGGTCGTCACCGGTCGGCGGCGTCGCGGACACGTCCCAGTAGGTCACCGCGTCACGGGTCGGCTCCACGTCCGCGGGCGTGGCCAGCGTGATCAGCACGTCCTGGGCGTCGATGATCAGGTGGCACACCAGGTCCCGCACGAGCCAGCCGGCACAGCCGGACGGCTGCGCCAGGTCCTCGTCGGCGAGCTCGGCCACCGCAGCGAGCAGCGCCGCCCACGACCGTGAGAAGTGGTCCACGGCGGCACGGTAGCACCGGCGCTCGACCCGGCCCGGGGCCGCGATCTGCGTCAACGTGCCGAACTGTCCCTCGGCAGTCGCCGTCTCATGTGCCCCCCTCGGCCGCGATCGCGGCCGCCTCCGCGTGGGCCGCGCCCGGGTCCAGGTACTCGCCGCCGCGGACCTCGGGCACCGGGACCGCGGCGGACTCGGCCCACAGCCGGTAGGCAAGGGGTCGCGCGTTCGGGAGGTTGAGCGCCGCGAGCTCGTCGCCATCGAGCCGGTCCAGGACACCGCAGACCGCCCGCAGGGAGTTGCCGTGGGCGACCAGCAGCACCCGGCGACCGGCGGCGACATGCGCGCCGAGCACGCCGCAGACCCAGGGCCGAACCCGCGCCACGACGTCCGCGAGGGACTCGGTGGCCGTCAGCGCCTCCGGCGGGAGGGTGTCGAACGGGGGCAGGGCGCGCCAGAGCGTGAGGACCTCCGGCGCGAGTGGGGGCGGCCGGCCCTCGAGGGAGCGCCGCCAGTACAGGAAGCGGTCACGGCCGAACTGCTCGGCGATCTCGGTCTTCAGGTACCCGGACAGGGCGCCGTAGTTGCGCTCGTTGAGCCGCCAGTCACGTTCCACGGGGACGGGTTCCGGCCAAGCCGTGCGCATCAGCTCAGCGGTGCGCCAGCCGCGCACGAGCTCGGAGGTGCAGATCACGTCCGGCACCCAGCCCGCACCGGCCAGGCGCTGACCGGCGAGCACGCACTCGGCCTCCCCGGCCGGGGTGAGGCCGACGTCGATCACGCCGGTGAACAGGTGCCGGGCGTTCGCGACGGACTCGCCGTGGCGCACGAGTACCACGTTCGCCGTCGAGAAGGTGCCCCGCTCGGCCTCGGCCGGCGTCGTCCGCCCGTGCTGATCGGGCCGGTCACCGGGGTACAGGACGTGGCTCATCCCGCCCCAGCCTAGGATCTGCGGACCGGTCCGGTTGGACCCGTTCGACGCCAAACGTGACATTCTGCCAGAAGAGAGGATGCTTGAGGGATGGCCACCCCCCGATCCCTCGCGTCCAGCCCGTTCAACAACCTCCGCCTACCGCCCCCGCCGCCGGTGTTGTTCGAGGTGGGACAGCGGGTCACCCATGACCGCCACGGGCTCGGCCGAGTGGTTGGCGTGGAGGGTGAGATAGCCACCCTGGTGGACTTCGGGGACCGCGTGGTCCGGGTGGCCGTGGGTTCGGGCCGGCTGCACGCCCTCTGAGCCGCTCCGCGGTAGCCACTCGGCCGCTGGGCCGGGGGCCCGATCAGTGTCGCGACGGATCCGGTGGCCCGTCGTGTTCCATTCGTCGGACCACCCGCAGCGGCAGCCGCGCGGAACCGCGCAGCCTGCGGCCCAGTTCCAAGGTGTGCGCCCCCGCCCGGGTGAGTGAGGGTTCGTACCCCTCCGGCAAGCGCCACCCCCGGGCGCGGGCGACCAGGCAGACGGTTGCGCCTACGACCAGTCCCACCAGTGACCCGAGGGTGGGCAGGTCGAGGACACCGAAGGCGATGACGACACCGCTGGCCAGGATCGCGCAGCTCGCGTAGAGGGTGTTGCCACCGAGGATCGAGGGCACCTTGTTCAGAATCACGTCCCGGACCGCGCCGCCGCCGACGGCGGTCAGGGTCCCGAGGAACAGTGCCGGCAGCCAGCCCAGCCCCGCCGCGAGCGCTTTCTGGGTGCCGACCACCGCCCAGCAGCCGAGGGCCAGGGCGTCGATGACCGGCCAGGTCCGGTCCCACCAGCGGCCCTCGATGCGCACCAGGTAGATGACCGCCGCCGCGATCAGCGCGGTGAGCAGGTACGCGCCGTCGGTCAGGGCGGCCACCGGGCCCTGGCCGAGGAGCGCATCCCGGATCATGCCGCCGCCCATCCCGGAAAGGATGGCCAGCGTGACGAACCCGAAGGCGTCCAGGCGGTGGGTGCGGGCGAGCGCACCACCGAGCACTGCCATGCCCGCCACCCCGGTCAGGTCGATGACCCGCAAGATCGACGTGACGGTGGCCTCGTCGAGTTCCACGAGGTCAGTCTGTCCGCCCGGCGGCGATCACGCAGCGTGCCCTGGCGCCGTCACCACTCCCGGTGGTCGGGGATCAGCGTGCCCGGGTTCAGGTTGCGCCCCGGGTCCGCCGCGCGCAGCAGGCCCACCATCAGGTCAGTCCCCGCCTCGGAGATGTCCTGTTCCAGCCACGGTGCGTGGTCCGTTCCCACACCGTGGTGGTGTGAAAGGGTGCCGCCCGCGTCGATGAACGACTGCTGGATCACGGTCTTCACCGCGTCGTACTGGCCGAGGAAGTCATCGTCGGCGTTCGGCGGGAACGCGAACGTGAAGTACAGGCAGGCACCCGAGTGATAGGAGTGCGACAGGTGGCACATGATGAACCCCGGTACGCCCAGCTCGGCGAACTTCGCCCGCGCCGCCCGCACCGTGGTCGTGTAGACCTGACCCAGCTTCGACCACGGCGCCGCGGTCTCGGAGACATCACCGATCGCCCCGCGGTCGAGGAGGAAGTCGCGGATGTAGGGGGTGTCGAACTTCTTCTGGTCGTACAGCGACCCTGGGCCGCGGCCGAGTCGGATGCCGCCGTGCTTGCCGATGATCTTGCCGACGACGGACTTCTCGGCGCGGATCTTCGCGGTGCCGCCCTCATAGCCGATGTAGGACAGACAGACCTTCTCGAGGTCCCAGCCGCGCCGGCGCAGTACCTCGAAGAGGCCCTCGCCGACCTTGCCGGAGATGCCCTTCGAGGCCTTGCGGGTCGCTAGCGAGAACGTGGTCTCGTTGGCGTCGGAGACCCTGGTGATCGTGGGTGCGGCATCGGAGGTGGAGATCTCTGCCATGGCCGCGAGCCCGGCCGCCCAGTTCGGGAACAGATAGGCGATGACGTCGCGGTTCTCGGGGACCCGGTGCACATTCACCCAGGCCTCGGTGACGACTCCGAGGCGCCCCTCACTGCCGATGATCATCTCGCGCACGCTCGGCCCGGTGGAGGTCGACGGCAGCGGCCGCAGCTCCACGACCTTGCCCGGCAGCACGACCCGCATGCCACGGGTGATGTCCGCGATGTCGCCGTACTTGTCCGACTGCATCCCCGAGGAGCGGGTCGCGATCCAGCCGCCGAGCGTGGAGTGCTTGAACGAGTCGGGCTGGTGGCCCATCGTCCACCCACGCGTGGTGAGCTGTTCCTCGATGTCCGGCCCGAGGCCGCCGGCCTGGATCCGGGCGAGGCCGGAGCTCTCGTCGATCTCGAGCACCCGGTTCATCCGGCCCAGGTCGAGCGAGATGACCGTGCGCTCCTCGTGCGGCTGCGGGGTCAGGCTGCCCGAGATGTTCGAGCCCCCTCCGAACGGGATGAGGACGGCGTCCGCGGCCACTACTGCGTCGACGACGGCGCGCACCTCGTCCTCGTTCGCCGGGTATACCACCGCGTCCGGAACCCGGGGCAGGTCCCCGGCCCGTACGCGGACCAGGTCCCGCATGCCCTTGCCGTAGGTGTGTACGACGCGCAGCATGTCGTCGGTACTGACCTGGTGGTCGCCGACGGCGGCCCGCAGCTGGGCGCCGAGGTCGTCGCCCAGGCGGCTGGCCGGCACATCGATCTCGTCGAATGTCGGCGGTTCGCCGCCGGGTTGGGTCAGGTCGATTCCAACCTTGTCCAGGACGAAGCCCGCGAACGCCGGCTTGTCCTCGTGGTGGAAGGCGATGCCCTCCACGCCCCAACCCCACCATTTCTGGTGTTCGACGTCGGTCATGAAACATCCTCCTGTGCCTGGCCGAGGTCGGTCTCCGGCCGGTTGGTGGCTCGGTCGTCATCGGTGACGAGGACGTACGAGGTCTGCATGGTGTGCATGGCGCGCACCCGCGCCGTCAGGCGCGCGTTCAGGTCCGGCAGGCTCTCGCCCGCGCGCGCTCGGACCGGCTTGCCGACGATCACCTTCACGGGCATCCGGCCGGGCTTGGGCCACGCGGCGCCCACCGGCATCGCGTCATACGCGCCGACCAGGGCCACTGGGATCAGCGGCACCCGAAGGGACCGGGCGAGCGCAGCGGCGCCGGGCTTGAACGCGGCCATCTCGCCGGTCCGCGACCGGGTGCCCTCCGGGAAGATCATCAGCGGCACGCCCTGGCGCAGCAGGGAAACGGACATCCCGGCGCCCTTGCCGCGGTTGCTGCCCCGCTCGACCGGGTAGGAGTTGAAGAAGAAGGAGGTCAGCGTGCTGCGCCACTTCTGCTTGTAGAAGTAGTCCGCAGCGGTCGCCGTGGCGAGGTTCTTCGTGACCCGGTACGGCAGCGCGGTGATGCACAGCGGCGCGTCCAGGTGGCTGGAGTGGTTGGCGACCAGGATGAACGGTCCGTCGATGCCGGCGAGGTGCCGCTCCCCCTCGACGGTCACCCTGGTGTTCGCGAAGATCACGGGCCGCAGGATCAGCCGCTGCGCGACGTAGCGCAGCCAGCGGTGCCACGCGCGGTGATACCGGGCGGTCCTACGCTGTGCGCTCATCTGCGTCCCTTCTTGATCAGGGCGGTGGCCCTGTTCACCAACGGCCGCGGTGCGTGCCGGGCTCCCCAGGCGAGGGCCTTGAACCGCCGCGACGGCACCGACCTGGTCCGGCCCCGGTCCACATCGGCGAGGCAGTCGGACACCAGTCGATCCGCATCAAGCCACAGTACCGAGGGGATCGAGTTCGTGCGGATCGCGGCGCGCTCGTGGAACTCGGTGCGCACCCATCCGGGCAGCAGCGTCATCACCCGGACACCGGTGCCGGAGAGCTCGATGCCGAGGCCCTCGGAGTAGGCGTTGACCCAGGCCTTGATGGCTGAGTAGGAACCCATCGGGATCAGGCCGGCAACCGAGGCCACGTTGATGATGAGGCCGCTGCCACGCTCGGACATGGCCCGTCCCGCGGCCCCGCCGAGGACGAGCACCCCGCTGACCATCAGGTCGATCGCCTGCAGGTGCGGGCTGGGGTCCTCGCTGATCAGCGGCGTGTGCACGCCGTGCCCGGCGTTGTTGACCAGCACGGTCACCGGGCTCTCCGGACGGGTCAGCCGCGCCACGGCCACTGCGACGCCGTCAGGCTGGGCGAGGTCCGCCGTCAGGGTCTCGACCGCGATCCCGAACTCGTGCTGCAGGTCGGCCGCGGTGGACTCGAGCCGCGCCGCGTCACGAGCGACGAGGACCAGGTCCAATCCCCTGCCCGCGAGACCGCGGGCGAACGCGAGGCCGATACCGGACGTGCCGCCGGTGACCATGGCGATCCCGGTCAGCGGCGACTGCTCGGCGGCCGCGGACGTCACCGACGACCCGATCCGTTGAGGCTGCGCAGGACCGGGGAGAACCGCCCCTCGGCGGTGGTGGTCCAGCTGTGCACCGGCCAGCGCTTCTCCTTCGCGTACCGGTACAGCGAGGAGTCCGGGTTGACGACGTTCGGGTGCCCGACCACCTCGAGCCAGGGCCGGTCCGAGTAGGTGTCGCCGTAGGCGTAGGAGCCGGCGAGGTCGACGCCGGAGTCCCGGGCGTACCGGGTCAGCCACGTGGCGCGGGCCTCGTCCACGAGCGGGGACGCGGCAAGATGGCCGGTCCAGCGTCCGTCGGCGTCCTTCTCCATCCGACCGGCCACGATCACGTCGAACATGTCCGCGAGCGGTTCCACGAAGACGTCGATCTGCCCGGTCACCAGGACGGTGCGGTGGCCGGCGGCGCGGTGCTCGGCGATCCGTTCGGTGGCCTCGGCGAGGACCCGGGCGCGCAGCGACGGGGTCACCTTGCGCGCGATGACATCCCGGAGCGCGGCCTCGTTGACCCCCTCGTACCGGCGCATGAAGCTGCGGATGAAGTCGCCGCGGTCGCGCCACTCCGCCTGCAGGTAGGTGCCGGAGTTGGCCACCATGCCGCCGAGCTCACGCAACGCCTGGCCCGACCCCTTGGCGGCGAGCTCGACCCACACGTAGTGCTCGATCAGGCTGGCCGCGGCGACCGTGCCGTGCAGGTCGAACACCGCGAGCACGTCGGTGCGCTGCGGCAGGGCGCGCTTGGTCGAGGTCCCGGAGGCGCCGCGCCGGCCGCGCGCCCGCATCAGGCCGGGGACCTTGGGGACGTGCACCTCCATCATGTAGTAGTCCCAGTCGATCGCGGTGATGTCGAAGCCATGGGAGGCCGAGCGCTCAGCCGGCAGGGACTCGTGCAGGGCCCGGGTGTTCGCGTCGTCGAAGACGACCTCGGTCTGCGTGTACGGCTTGTACAGGTCCGTGAACTTGCGGAGCGTGCCCAGGTCCCGCTTCGCCTTGAAGACGGCGGAGATCCAGCCGCGGGTGCGGTCGTTCGCGGGCAGCCGGCCGACGGCGCGGTCGGCCAGGTCGACGGCGAGTTCGCGGCGGCGCAGGCTGCGCTCGACGGCGGGCCCGTTCGGGAACGTCCAGTTCGGCACCTGCACGGTGCTGCCCTCGTCGTCCAGCAGCGGGTGCGCGCTGAAGTACTCGCGGATCATCGCGACCATCTTTCCGAACCGCAGCGGGTTACGGATGCCGGAGGCCACCTGGTAGTACCGCGGCTCACCCACGGGCGTCGGCGCAGCCGCCGCGGCCAGGATGGCGTTCACGACGTGGTCGACCGGGATGACGTCCAGGATCGCGTCCGCGAGCGCGGGGAACTCGGGCAGCATGCCGCGCCCGTACGCCGCGATCAGTGGGTCGGCCACCTTGAAGCCGTCGATCCAGCCCGGGTAGGGGTGACTGAGCGAGCTCTCGATGATCGTAGGCCGCACTACCGACAGTCGGTGCTCGCGACCCCACAGTTCCTCCGCGACGCGTTCCCCGAGCGCCTTGGTGAACGTGTACACGTCGGGCCAGCCGAGGGACTGGGCGCGGGTACGCCCGGCGTCCTGCAGCCGTTCGGTCACCCAGGCGGTACGCGCCTCCTCGGCGGCCTGGGACACGGCCTGGGCGCCGGCACGGCGGTGCACGGACCGGGCCTTCTCGAGCAGCTTGCCGAGCACCTCCGGGCGGCGGGAGGCCGCCTCGGCCTCGGCCCGTGCGGCCAGCGCGCGGGTCATCTCCTCCGCGCGGTCGACGGCGTGGTCAAGGGACTGCTCCTCGGCGACGCCCTTGCGCAGTCCGGCGACGTAGCAGGTGGAGACGTGCACCACGTGCGGGTCCGAGCCGGATTCCAGCAGCGCGGTGTAGAGCGAGACCGGGCCGCCCACGTTGTCGCGGAAGGCGTCGTCGATCGGCATGTCGAAGGAGACGCTCGATGCGGAGTGGATGACGACGTCGATGTCGTCCGACAGCGGCGGCACGTCTCCGAGGTCACCGGCCAGGACGGTGACGCGGCCCGCGGCGGCGGCCACGCCGTCGTCCCCGACCCGCTCGCGCCACGCGGAGAACACGGGCTTCTTCAGCAGCTTGTCCACCCGCATCTGCGCGGTCAGCGCACCGCGAGGCCGGACCAGCAGGCTGATCCGGGTGGTGGGGTAGGTCGAGAGCAGCTTCTCCAGGACGGCCTGGCCAACGAAGCCGGTGGCGCCCGTGATGAGGACGTGGGCGTTGTTCAAAGGGTCGGACACCCCGGATACTGTACGCGGGGTCGTCACTGCCGTGCTCCCCGGGACGCGAAGCGTCCGAGGGCCCGCCGGATCGGGTGCGTGTCAGCCATCCCGGGTAGGGCGGCGACCTGGGCGTCGGCAGCATCGATGTCCGCGCGGACGGACGGATCCGCAAAGAGGTAGCGCAGCACCGGCTGGACGTAACCGGGGGCGCCGTAGCGTGATCCGGGCCAGCGCCAGGACCGCACCGCGTGCTGCCCGAGGCGGCGCGCGCCCGAGGACGCCGCGAGCCGGTCCGCCGCCTCGTCGGTGTAGAACTCGACGTGCCGGTCCTTGATCTTCACGATCGGGTCGATCAGGCTCGCCAGGCGGGGCTCCAGCTGTCCGATGCGGGCGTAGCTGGCACGGGCCACGAGGCTGTCCAGGAGGCCGACTGCCATGTGTCCGGCGACGATGTCGCTGCCGAGCAGGTTCGTCCTGATGGCGTCCACGGTGGGGATGATCCGGTCGTCCCAGCCGCGGCGGATGCGCCCGAGCTTCGTGCTGTGCGCGACCTCGGTGTGGTTGTTGGCCTCGAGCACCGCCTCAAGGGCGTCGGCGATCCAGTACTCCTCGTAGGCCCAGGTGGTCAGGAACGCCGTGACCCGGGACTCGGCGTGCGTGGGCGTGACCAGCAGGTCCCGCATCAGCCGCAGGGTGCCGCGTTCGACCTGCTGCAGATGCCGCAGGGTGAGCAGGGTGTTCGTGGGCAGGCCCTGCATGGCACCCAGGTCGAAGTCCCCCCGGCGCAGCGACCGCGGGTCGCGCGTGTAGGCGCGCACGTCGAAGCCGTCCGAGTCGGACATGAACGGCAGTTGCGCACCGTCGTCGGTCGCGCCCAGCGTCTCGGGGGCCTCGGATCGGGTCCGGTTGTCCGGACCTGCCTGGCGGCCCGGGCCGCCGGTCCTGCGAGTCCCGCCGCTCACGCCGCGACGCCGCGCGCGTCGAGGGCGTCCGCGAAGATGGTCAGGCCCTCCATGCCGGGCAGTCGGCCGATGTGGCGGTCGATCGCGTTGATCTCCTTGCGACCCTCCGTACCGCCGAACAGGTGACCCATCACGTGGGTCACCTCGTCGTCGGTCATGATTCCCGAGCCCACCGGCGCCCACGCGTTCTTGAGCGCGAACCGGGCCAGTTTCTGCGCCTTGGGGTTGCCGGCGAGCCGGGCCTTCGCCTGGGTGGCGTAGAAGGCGACATGCCGGGACTCCTGGGCGGCGATCCGCCGGAGCAGTTCGGCCAGGGACGGGTGCCCCTCGAGCACACCGAGACGCTTGTAGGCAGCTGCGGCGGACCACTCGTTGGCGGCGCCCCAGAGCATGTGCACGGCCACGAAGTCCTTGCCGACGATGTTGCTGAGCAGGGACTGCTTCACCGGAGCGAGCCGGTCCCGCCAGCCCAGCTTCTTGCGGCGGTCCTTGAGCTGGTCGTAGTTGACCGTCACGCCGTGCAGCGAGAGCACGTGGGCGAGCGCCTCCCCGTGCCAGAACTCCTCACGGTTCCACATCGTCATGAAGGCGTTCACCTCGCCCTCCCCGTGGGAGCGGGTGACCAACATGTCCCGCAGGTAGCACACCGTGTGGTATTCGACGTCGCACATGTACCGCAGCGTCCGCAGGGTCTCCGGCGGCAGCGGGTTCTCGCGGAAGTTGTCGAGGTCGAGGTCCTCCCAGTTGACCCGTACCGAGTCCTGGGTGAACCGTTCGATATCGAATGCCATGAGGTGTGCCCTTCACTCCCGGTGCTGCGCTGACGGCCAGGCGCCGTCGGCCCGGGGCGGGTGAACGCTACACACCGTGTAGCGCCTAACGGTCCGAGCCTAAGGCCTTTCCCGGAGTTCGTGCCACATCAGCGTTCGGATGGGTCGCGGTCCGCCTGCAGTGCGATCCGCAGGGTGGACACGACCGAGCCGGCCCAGCCCGGTGGAAATGTTCCCGAGTGGGCGAACCGGGCCGCCACGGCGCCGAGAAGCAGGTCGACGGCGACCTCGATGTCAGCGTCGGGTCGCACCTGCCCGGTCGCGACGCCGTCGCGCAGACGCTCGACCGCGAGCGCGATCCGTGGCCGCAGCAGCTTGTCCCGGATGAGTTCCACCTGGTTCGGGTCCCCGCTCTGCACCAGGCCGAGGAACACCCCGGACCCCGGGCCGCCCTCCAGGGTGGCGATCAGGGACTCCACGGCGGCGCGCATGTCCCGCCAGACGTCATCGCCGGGTTCGAGGACCCGGCTCGCCATGTGGTCGCCGAGCGCCGCGGCGAGGACCGCGTCCCGGTCCTTGTGACGCCGGTAGATCGTGGTCCGGGCGACACCGGACTCGGCGGCGACCGCCTCGACCGTCACGGCCAGCGGGCCATGGGTGCGGAGCAGGTTCATCGCCGCCGCGTAGATGCGGCGGTCGACATCCTCGCGGCGCGACATCCGCGCTCAGGCGTCGAGGTCGCGGGAGAGCAGTTCGGCCAGTTCGTCGAGGACCCGCTCGGCCCGCACGCCCTCGGCGTGCAGGGTGACGGTGTCCCCGTACTTCGCGCCGATCGTCATCACTCCGAGGATGCTCGCCGCGTCCTGGGGCACCGATCCGTTCTTGGAGATCCGCACCTGGATGCCGGAGTCCTCGGCGGCACGGGTGAAGATCGCCGCTGGGCGGGCGTGCAACCCCACGGGCGAGCCAATGGTCGCCGTGCGCTCAGCCATCGTTGGATCCTTCGTGGTGGTCGGTCTTCAAGTCCCCAATCTACCCGTTCACGCGGGTCCATTCGAGCAGCGTCGGGGCGGCCCAGGAGTTCACGATCCGGTCCGGCGTGAGGCCGGCGGCAGCGGCGCGGGCGCATCCGTGATCGAGCAGGTCGAGCTGGCCGGGGGCGTGCGCGTCGGAGTCGATCGCGAACACGCAGTCCATCTCGACGGCGAGGCGGAGCAACCGGGTGGGTGGGTCACGTCGCTCGGGGCGTGAGTTGATCTCCACGGCGACGCCGAACCGGCGGCACGCCTCGAAGACGATCTCCGCATCGAACTCGGACTCCGGACGGGTGCCGCGCCCACCCATGACCCGGCGGCCGGTGCAGTGTCCGAGCACGTCCACACGCGGGTTCGCGATCGCCGTGACCATCCGCAACGTCATCTGCTCGGCCGGCATCCGCAGGGCCGAGTGCACGCTCGCGACGACGATGTCGACCTCGTCGAGGAGGTCCTCTTCGCCGTCGAGCGTGCCGTTCTCGAGGATGTCCACCTCCACGCCGGTGAGGATCCGGAACGGCGCGAGCTCGGCGTTCAGCGCAGCGACCTGCGCGATCTGGGCGCGCAGCCGTTCCGGGGACAGCCCGCGCGCCACGGTCAGGCGGGGCGAGTGGTCGGTCAGCGCGAGGTATTCATGCCCGAGGTCGATCGCGGTCGCGGCCATCTCGTCGACCGGGCTGCCTCCGTCGGAGGCGTCCGAGTGCGTATGCAGGTCGCCGCGCAGCCAGCCGCGCACCTCGGCGGCGCCCTCGACCAGCGGGCCGGCGGCGGACTCCAGGTCCGCCAGGTAGTCCGGCACCTCACCGCGCGCGACCGCCATGGCCACGCCCGCGGTGCGCGGTCCGACGTCGGGAAGTTCCGTGAGGGTGCCGGCGGCGAGCCGCGACGCGAGCTCGTCCGGCCCGAGCCCACGCAGCCGGCGCGCGGCCCGGCGGAACGCCTGGATCCGGTGGGTGTCCGCGAGGTCGCGCTCAAGCAGGAACGCCACCCGCTCCAGCGCGTCGATCGGATCCACGCCTCGACGCTACCCGTCGGCGGCGATGGCGTCGACGAACCAGCCGGTGATGGTGCTCGGGTGCGTGATCGCGGTGCCGACGCAGACGGCGAACGCCCCGGCCCGGCGCGCCTGCGCGGCCGCGGCGGGGGTGTGGATGCGGCCCTCGGCGATGACGGGCGCCGCGCACGCGGCGGCGATCAGGGCGATCAGGTCGAGATCCGGGCCGTCCGTCCTCGGACGTTCGTCGGTGTACCCGGCCAGGGTGGTCCCGAGCAGGTCCGCCCCCGCCTCCTGCGCGGCCACGGCATCCTCGAGGGAGCCGCAGTCCGCCATGACGAGAACGTCGCGGGTGGCCCGGAGTCCGGCGATGGTCTGCGCGAGCGTGAGCCCGTCCGGTCGCGGGCGACGGGTGCCATCCACCGCGACGATCTGCGCACCGGCGTCCGCCACGGCCCGCGCGTGCTCGAGGGTCGGGGTGATGAACACGCCGTCCGCCCCGTCCTTCCACAGCCCGACCACCGGAACGTCGACGGCGTCGACGGTCGCGCGGATGTCCGCGAGTCCCTGGACCCGAACCGCGGCCGCACCACCGATCACGGCGGCCCGGGCGACCCTGGACATGACCTCCGGGTCCCGCATCGGCTCCCCGGGGTAGGCCTGGCAGGACACGATGAGGGTGCCGCGCAGGGACTCGAGCAGGCCACCGCTGTTCATGCCGTCTCCGCTCGCGACGCGGCCGCGGACCCGGGAGAGCCGGCCAGGTTGGCCCAGGGCCTGCCCAGGCGCAGCCACCGGGCCGCCCCGGCGATCGCCGCACCGGGACCGAGGCGGGCCGGCCGCAGTTCGATGCCGGCGAGCGGCGGGATGAGTTCGCCGCGAAGCGCCTCCTCCAAGGGCCGCCACCAGAGGTCGCCGGCCCCGGCAGCGCCCCCGCCGACGACCACGACGTCCGGGTCGAGCATCGTCACGATCCCGGCGATGCCCCGACCGAGCGCGCGGCCGGTGTCCGTCAGAGCCTGCACGGCCGGCTCCTCGCCGGCGGCGGCGCGGCGGGCGACATCGCGGGTGTCCGTGCTGGCGGGGTCGCCACCGAGGGCGAGGTACCGGCGGTGGATCGCCGGCCCGGCGGCGATCGCCTCCAGGTGGCCGTCGCGCCCGCAGGTGCAGGTGAGCCCGACGGCGTCCGGCGACGGCAGGTGTCCGAGCTCGCCGGCGCTGTGGTGGGCCCCGCGCCACGGCCGGCCACCGGCGACCAGTCCGGCGCCGATCCCGGTGCCGGCGGCCACCATGAGGACAACCTCATACCCGGCGCCGGCGCCGATCCAGGCCTCCCCGACGGCATGGGCGTCCACGTCGTTGAGCACCCCGACGGCCGCGCCCGGGGCGAGCACGTCGGCGAGCCGGTCCAGCAGCCCACCGGCGACGTCCGTGCCGGCCCAGGCGGTGATCGCGTCGGTCGCGGAGATGATCCTGCCGGACTGCGCCTCGACCACCCCGGCACTCGCGACGCCGAGACCGACCGGTGCTCCGCCGTCGCCGGTCACGGTGCCTTGGTCGGCGGCGACCTGCCGGACCACGCCGGCCACGGCGTCGAGCACCGCGTCCGGTCCTGCCTTCGCGGGCGTGGCAACCTCGCGCAGCCCGCGCAGGTTGCCGTCGGCGTCCACGAGTGCGGCGGCCGTCTTGGTGCCGCCGAGGTCGACGCCGATGACGGTGTTCATCTGGTCTGCTCCGTTCAGGGTCGGAAGATCCGGCCCAATTCCACCACGGCCGGACGTGTCGCCAGGCACGCCCGCCACCTCCACTAGATTTGGCCCATGCCCGAGACCACGCGCACCCCGGCCCTGGAAGTCCTGCCCTGGAACAGGTTCGGCGAGGCGGCCCGTGAACTGGCCCGCGAGGTGGTCGCGAGCGGCTGGATGCCCGACCTGGTGATCGCGGTGGCCCGCGGCGGACTGGTACCCGCGGGCGCGATCGCTTACGCGCTCGGGGTGAAGGCGATGGGCACGATGAACGTCGAGTTCTATACGGACGTTGCCGAGACGCTGCCCGAGCCCGTGGTGCTGCCGCCACTGCTCGACACCACCGTGCTGGCCGACGCCAAGGTCCTCGTGGTCGACGATGTCGCGGACTCCGGGCACACGCTGCGGGTGGTCATGGGCCTGCTGCAGCGCGGCCTGCCGATCGACCTCGACGGCGATGGCCGGATCGAGGCCGGCGAGCACCTGCCGGTGGAGGCCCGCAGCGCCGTGCTCTACACCAAGCCGCGGTCCGTGATCGAGCCGGACTACACATGGCGGCGGACCGACCGGTGGATCTCGTTCCCGTGGTCCGCCCAGCCGCCGGTCACGGGTCCGGGCGACGCCCCCGGCGAGAACGGCTGAGCCCCGCCGATGCCGGACATGCCCTCGGCGGAGGTGGAGATCACCACCGACCTCGCCCACCGGCTCCTCACCGACCAGTTCCCCGAGCTCGCGACGGCGTTCCTGCACACGGTTGCGAACGGCTGGGACAACGTCATGATCCGCGCGGGCGAGCACTTCGTGCTGCGCCTGCCCCGGCGTGCGGCCGCCGTGGACCTGGTGCGGCACGAGCAGCTGAGCCTGCCGGCGATCCGCCGGCTCGTCCGGGTACCCGTTCCGAACCCGCGTCTGGCCGGCGAACCGACCGACTACTACCCCTGGCCCTGGTCCGTGCTGCGCTGGCTGCCTGGGCACCCGGCCACCGGCCAGGCGGTCGCGGCCCGCTGGTTCTGGGCCGCCGGCCTCGCCGACTTCCTCGCGGACCTGCACGTACCCGCACCCGACTGGGCGCCGCCCAATCCCGTGCGGGGCGTGCCGCTGGCGGCCAGGGACGCCGTCGTCACCCGACGGCTCGCGTCCGGTCACATACCGCGCAGCGACGAACTCCTCGCGCTGTGGCGCGCGCTGCTGGCGGCGCCCGTCCACACGGGGCCACCGGTGTGGCTGCACGGTGACCTGCATCCGCTGAACCTGCTCGTGGAGCGCGGCAGGCTGAGCGCCGTCGTCGACTTCGGCGACGTCACCTCCGGTGACCCGGCCACGGATCTGGCGACGGCGTGGCTCACCTTCGACGCCGCCGGCCGGGCCGACTTCGTGGTGCGGTACTCGCTGCGCACCGGCGTCGGCGACGCCGTCTGGGCCCGGGCCCGCGGCTGGGCCCTGGTGCTGGCCACCGCGCTCGCGGAGCACTCCGACGACAACCCCGAGCTCGCGGCGATCGGCGCGCACGCGATCACCGAGCTGCTCGACGCCCCGGACGCCCACCTCGCCCGGTGACTGGCGGATCCGGCGCCGCTTGTTAGCCTCGAGCAGGTGTTCTGGAAGAAGAAGAAGGACCGCGACAGCGCCCCGAGTGTCGACTCCCACCAGCGCGACGTGACCGGACCCCCGTCAGCGGTGACGGGCCCACCCACCGGTGCTCCGCCGTCGGACTTCGGTCCGCCGGTGGCGGCGCCACCGCCCCAGGCGGTCCCGGGCGCCTTCAGCCTGGTCGCGGAGGATGTCTTCACCATCACCGGCCGCGGCACGGTCGTGACCGGAACGTTGGCCGACGGTGTGGCGCGGACCGGACAGCAGGTCGCGATCATCCGCGACGGCGTCCACGTCGCCTCCAGCGAGCTGACCGGCGTCGAGACCGCACGGCGCCTGCGCCGGGAGGCCGGCCCGGGCGACCAGGTCGGGCTGCTCATGGGTGGGCTCGGCAAGGACCAGGTGCGGCAAGGAGACACCGTCGCCGGACGGTGATCCGCCCGGATCAGTGGAGGGTCAGCGCCGGATCGGCAGCGGCTGCTGCCCGAGCCAGTCACGGAACGAGGCTCCGCCGAGCAGGGCGCCGGGACCCGGCAGGTCCGCGACCGTGGCGAAGGCCCGGGCCGGCCCGCCGAGGCCGGGCAGCCGCAGGAACCGGTATGGCCGACCGTCGTGGGCGAGCACCGCGTCGGCCAGCTGGTCGGTCGTCAGCATCTCCGGCCCGGCGAGGTCCGGCGCGTGTACGCAGCCGTCCGGGCGCCGGCCGAGGGCGTATGCCACGAGTTCGGCTGCGACCCAGGCCGGGTCGACCGGACGGGCCGGTGCCGACGAGGCATCACGGTGCGCGCGGGCCGTGGCCCGGGCCAGGAACGCGGCCGAGGGGTGGAACCGGGTGGACCGGACGATGGTCGCCGGCAGGCCGCTGTCCTCGATGAGGGTCTCGACGGCCCGCTTGATGCGCGCGTAGGGCGCGGTGGAGGTCGAGCAGCCTACGAGGGAGGCGTAGACCAGGTGCGGCGGGGTGGCCATGCTCGCGATCGCGGCGAGCAGCTGAACGGTGCCGTCGACGTCGACCAGCCGGGCCCGGCGCGGGTTGCAGGCGGTATGGACCACCGCGTCGGCGCTCGCCAGCACCGCCGCGAGCCCCTCCCCCGTGGACAGGTCGACGCCCCAGCGCCGGCTCGCGGGAACCACGTGATGACCGAGTTCGCGGGCGCGGTGGACCACCTGTGTGCCGAGCACGCCCGAAGCCCCCGTGACGACGATCCGCATCGCTGCCCTCCCTGGTCGCCTCCGACCATGATGGGCGCGTCCCGCTCTGCTCGCCACCGCACACGCGGTCGGCGAAGGTCACGTTCCGATGTCAGATCCGCGTCCCGCGGGCCCGGGCCTGCACCTTGCGCTGCCACCGGTCGGCGTTGCGCCCGAGCGGGGTACCGATGAACTCCCCGAGGGTGACGCCGGCCGCGAGCGCCAGCCCGATCGAGAGGGCCGCGACCAGCCGCACCGCGCCGGTGATGACGTCCCCGGAATCGACGAACTCGAACATCGCCGCATAGATCGCCAGGCCGGGCAGCAACGGGGTGATGCCACAGACGGCGATCACCATCGACGGCGTGCGCGTGCCGCGCTGGACCAGGGCGGAGAGCAGCCCGACGACCAGGGCGGCGCCGAAGGAGCTGCCGGCCGGTCCCATGCCGAGGGCGAGGAATCCCGCGTAGGAGGCCGATGCGAGCGCGCCGACACCCATCACCACCGGTACGGTGCGCATCCGGGTGTACGAGGCGACCGACCATGCTCCGGCGATCACGGCACCACACGCGATCTGCAGCGGCAGCGCGGTGGCGAAGCCGGTCATGTCGCTGATGCTCAGAGGCACCCCGAACCGCCGACCCACGTCCAGGACGAACCCGATGCCGATGACGATCCCGACCGTGTACAGCACCACCTCGTAGGAACGGGCCGCGGCGGTGAGCGGGAACCCGGAGATCGCGTCCTGCGCCGCGCCCACGAGGGACAACCCCGCCAGCAGCACCACGATCCCGGACGCGACGACCAGGGATGGCGGCAGCACCTGGTCCGGGATGTCGAGATAGGGCTTGCCCCACAGCATCAGCAGCGCAACCAGGGTCGCGATGCCCGCCCCGAGCGCCTGCTGGAACAGGTACGGCAGGCCGCGGTTGCGCAGGAACCGCAGCGACCGGTCGATAACCATCGTGGTGGCCGCCGCGACCACCGCCACCGGGAGCCCCCCGCCGAGGAGCACGGCAACACCGGCCGCCATCATGCCAAGGGCGACCGTGACCACCGAGCGCCGGTAGGGGTGCGGCGAGGTCAGGATGACGTTCATCCGCTCGTGCGCCGCCTCGAGGGACAGGTCGCCGGCGCCGGCCTCGTCGACGAGCTGGGTCACGTCGGTGAGCCGGCTGTAGTCCGAGGTGCGCACGTTGATGACGCGGACCTTCGTGACCGGATCGTCGTCCCGGTCGATCGAGGCCGTGATCGAGATGAACGTGATGTCCACCTGACAGTTCGTGACGCCGTACGCCGCGGCCAGCCGCAGCATCACCGCCGTCGTGTCCGCGACCGGCGCCCCGGTGGCGACCATGACCTCGCCGGTGCGCAGCACCAGGTCGAGCACTGACCGCTCGACCTCCGCCGTCAGGCCCGAATCCTTGCGGACCATCGCGAACGTCACGGTCGGCGGGCCGTCCCCGGCCATGGCCCGGCGAGCCCGCGCCCGCAGGGTGCGCTGCGGCACGCTCCACACGGTGGGGGTGCGGGCCGACCGGCGTACCGGACCGGTCGTGGGACCAGCGGACGGGATCTGAACCGTCAGCGGCTCGCCGAGCGCACCGGTCGGCGTCGAGGCGTCGTCTCCTGGGGTCTGATCGGCCACGGCTCGACGGTACGCGATAGCGCCGGCCGGGGCGGCTCGGGTCGCCGGCAACCGCCGCCGGGTGCCGTCCACCACCCGCGATGGGTACTCCTGCCCACGGCAGTCCTCGACAGACCGGCGATAGGTTGGTTCCCTGTCGGGGAACGCGTCGACGACGAAGGAGTCCACGTGAGTGACCCGACAGGTTCTGCACAGCCCGGCGATCGGCGACCCGGCGGTCCGGCCGATCCCGCCTCCCCGTACGCCTCGGCTACTTCCCCCTACGCTCCGGCGTCCCTCGGGGCCTCGGCGGCCACCTCGAACGCTGCCGGGCGGACCGCCCTCGTGCTCGCGATCGTGGCGCTGGTCTGCTGGCTTGGCTTCGACGTCGCGGAATCCATCGCCTTCTC
Organism: Occultella gossypii; assembly: GCF_019947135.1. Lineage (GTDB taxonomy): Bacteria > Actinomycetota > Actinomycetes > Actinomycetales > Beutenbergiaceae > Occultella > Occultella gossypii. Next base: position 134,549 of record NZ_JAGSHT010000012.1, read on the forward strand.
AACCGGCTCCTACAGCCGGGTTGTCTTCCAGGTGCTGCGAGCGGGCGGCTGGGTCGGGCTGATCCTCGCGCTCGGCGCCCTGGGCGCCGGGATCTACGCATTGCGCCGGAGCGGCCCGCGCGGCGCAGCCGGCGTCGCCACCGGGATCGGGCTGACCCTCGTGGCGCTCTGGCTGCTCTCACGCGTGACCACGTCGCTGGCGCTGTACCTGTGGTGAGCGCCCGAGGCGCCGCCCCGCTGGACTCGCCGCAGCCCATTGGCTCGACTGATCCGGTTGCCCCTCCGCTACGAAGGATTCCCACATGAGCACGAACGCCCCCGGGCCAACCCCACCCGGGAACTGGCGCCCCGGCGACTACCCTGCCACCGGATCGCCGTACGCCCCGGACTCGATCCTGAACCCGGCCTCGACCACCAATCCCCAGGGCCGGATCTCCCTGATCCTCGGTGTCGTTGCCGTTGTCCTCTCGCTCGTCGGGACGATCATCCAGGCGATGCTGATCCGCCAGGGCTGGAGCGCCAGCACCATCGGCCTCGGAGGTGGGATCCCCAACCTCGTGGGCACGGCTGCCGCGATCGGTGCCGTGGTCCTCGGCATCATCGGGCTTCGGAACCCCGGCCCCAAGGCGGCGGCCGGCGCCGGCACGGGCATCGGTGCCAGCCACCTCGTCGGGAGCCTGGCAACGACGCTCGTCTGGGGCGGCGGCTTCTTCTGAGGCGCTTCGGGGACCCGCCGGGCGACGCGACCTCGACGACGAGCCGGGTTTCGTGGCCGGCTCAGTGGTTCCGGGCGAACCGGTACATCTCGGCCCGTTGCTGGGCCTGCCCGCCCTCATGTCCGCTGTAGGCCCAGACGACCATCTCCTTGTCCGGCGCGCCGTAGTGGTTGTAGGCGGCGAACACGGTCGACGGCGGACAGGTCACGTCCATGAGGCCGACCGAGAACAGCGCGGGTGCGGTCGCCCGCGCGGCCAGGTTGACGCCGTCGAAATAGCTCAGCGTGTGGAAGACCTGCTCGACGTCGCCGCGGTGGGTCTGTAGGTAGGACGTGATCTCCGCGTACGGCGACGCGTCGGTGATCTCGGTGGCGCGGCGGATGTGGCACAGGAACGGCACGTTGACCATGACCCCGGCCAGCCCTGGCTCGAGCCCTGCGACCGCGAGCGCGACGCCGCCGCCCTGACTGCCGCCGGCCACGAAGACCCGTTGCGGATCGATGCGGGGATGGGCGCGCATGGTGTCCACCGCGCGCACCGCGTCGGTGTAGAGCCGCCGGTAGTAGTAGGTGGCTGGGTCGGTGATACCGCGGGTCAGGAACCCGCCCACCTGCGGCGCGCCGACCGGGTCGGGGTCCGCCGTGGCGCCGACCAGCCCGGACTTGCTGCCCTGGCCGCGCACGTCCATGACCAGGTTGGCGTAGCCGGCGGCGCTCCAGGCCAGCCAGTCATGGGGCAGGCTCCGTCCGCCGTTGTAGCCGATGTGGTCGATGACGCACGGCAGTGGGCCGTCGAGGTGGCGCGGGATGAGCAGCCAGCCCTTGACCGGCTGGCCGGCGTATCCGCTGAAGGTGACGTCGAAGACGTCCACGGTGACCAGCTCGGAGTCGAGGAGGGCAAAGGCCGGCTCGGTCGCGGCGTCCCGGGCCTGCGTCAGGGTCGCATCCCAGAACGAGTCGAAGTCGCTGGGCTCGTCCCGATCGGGTCGATAGTCACGGAGGCGGTCCAGCGGCATGTCGACGAGCACGGTTCTCCTTCGAAGGGTGTGTTGGAGCGAGGATGCCAGGCCGGCATGCGACGGGTGGGGCAACCCTCCGGTTGCCCCACCCGTCGCGTCGGTGTTACGGATCGAGCCTGGTGCTCGGGAACAGTGCGGGGTTCTTGCCCGCCCCGATCCCGGAGCCCCATTCCAACCATCCCCGGCGAATCGCGCCGTCGTTCTCGTTGACGAGGAACGACAGCGCCAGCAGCCGGTCGGCAGGGTCGAACGGCGCGAGTTCGCTCCACGGCATCGCCATCTCGTAGACCGTGGTGTGCGTGGCCTCGTCGCGGGTGACCGCGAGGTCGACCGCGTCGACCGGCCCGTTGGGCAGGATGCCGCCGCCGCCGTTCCACCGGAACACCTGCGGACCCTGAGTGGTCAGCGCGAGGCCGTACTCGTAATAGCCGGTCAGGTCCTCCCCGGGCGCACCGGCCACGGCGCCGAACTGGATGCTGTCACCGGTCCAGATCGTGTCGTTGAGACCCGGCTGGGCGTGCACGTTGTCGGTGATCGCCGCCGTCAGGTAGATGTTGTCCTCGTCCCAGGTCCACCAGACGTCACCGCCCAGATCCGCGGCGCCACCCCAGTCGGGGATCTGGCGCACCTCGCCGTCGGTGTCCAGATCGATCGGTGTGATCCCGCTCAGGTCGTCGGGGACGCCGTCCACGGTGATCGTCCGCTGGTGCAGCGCGGTCACCGCCGCCGGGTCGACGAGGACCAGCGAACCGTTCTCGGTGACCGCGTCGGCGTCCGGCATGGCCAGGTTCAGCGACCACGGGTGGGTGCCCGGCGAGGTGAGCCCCGTGGTCGGGATGTCGAGCGTGACGGTCTGCCCGGCCGCCAGCGTGCCGATCGTCTCCGTTCCGCTGCCGGTACCGAGCTGCCACGCCAGGTCACCGACCGGTTGGTCGGTCGCGACCTGGTTGGTCACCGAGACGGACAGCACGTCCGCGTCCTCACGCAGCGCATGTCCGGCGGTCACGGTGATCGGCGTGGAGAGCACATCGATCTCGGCGGTCAGCCGGGCGACCGGCGTCCCGTTGTTCGTGACGAGTGCCACGAGGCCCCGGGTGCCGAGCAGACCGGTGTCCCGGATGCTGATCGGGATCTGCACGCTCGCCTGGCCGGAGGCGACCTGCACGGGACGGTTCGCTCGTTGACGGTGACGGCCAGGTTCATTCGCGGGCCGCCGACCTTGTCCACGTCCAGGGTGAGCGCGATCGTGTCGCCGGCTAGCGTCGGGCCGGCCGCGGTCAGCGTGAACTGGCCGCCGTCGGTCACGTCGTCCCTGCCCGCGGAGCCGATCACGTACACCGGATCCTCGGTGAGGGTCAGCTCCACGCCATGCAGGTATGGGGTGAGGGTGCGCGACCGGCCGGACATCTCGACGACGGTCACCGGCACCCTGGTCTCGATCGTGACGGTCCGTGGTCCCGACGTGGACCACAGCGCCAGGAGGTTGTCGTCACCGGCCGTGGCGAACTCGTACGCAGTGACCCCGTCGGCGACCTCCTGGGCGCCCTCGAACGTCGCACCGGTGAGCAACCTGCTCATCGTGGCGTGCGCGGCGTAGGACGGCTTGGGCGTGAGCGCGCCCAGCGGGTCGGCGGCGTTGCGCAGCAGACCGAAGTTGCTCTCGTGGTCGGCCGGGTCGAGGCCGTCGTTGTTGAAGTCGTACCAGAAGTTCCGCTCGACCCCCTGGGACAGCCCGATGACGCCCGCACGAGCGGCGTAGGACGCCTGGGTGTGCTCGTCGACGCTGCCGGTCCGGCTCGACCAGCCCCACTCCGAGACCCAGATCGGCTTGCTCTCGCCGTTGTTGTACTCGCGGACCAGCGCATCCACGGCCTCGAGGTTCGCGACCGCCGCCTCCGGCGGATCACCCGGGTAGTGCACGGAGACGACATCTATGTAGTCGAGGGCGCCGAGGGCGAACAGGGTCTCCAGCCAGCCCAGGTCCGGCCAGCTGGTGGCCGGGCCGACGACGAGGGTCTCCGGGTGCGCCTCCTTCACGGCTTCGTAGGTCGCCTGCAGCAACGGGAAGTAGTACTCCGGCAGCGAGTTCGCAGGGCCGTCGCCGCGGTCGCCGAAGCCGGCGTTGAACTCGTTGTAGACCTCGACGGCGGGGGCCGGGTTGCCGAGGTCGACGTACCCGTCGAGCACCGCGGCGCAGTAGTCGGCGAACGCCGCCCGTCCGGCGTCGGTGTGCGGGGTGGCGTCGTTGTCGTACAACGGGTTGGTGTAGGCGCAGATCGGCATCGGCGCCAGGCCCGCGTCGCGAGCCTCGATGGTCTGCTGTTGCCACGCCGTCGGGTAGGTGTAGACCCCGGCCGTGCGCTCCATGCCGGCCCAGGTCAGCGTGGGGCGGTAGTAGGAGTCACCGGCCAACACGGCCAGTGGGGCACTGCCGGACGGCAGCTGGCGGTGCGAGACGGCAGCGGCGAACGGGGAGTTCGCTGCGTCCGGCTGCGGCGCGACGACGGCGAGCGTCGTCTCTGCCGGCAGCGACGCCTGGCCGTTGATGGTCGCGGTCGCCTGGAGCCGGTAGTAGCCCTCGGGCAGCGTGCCGATCTGGATCGTCCCGGCACCGTCGGTGTTGGTCGCGACACCCTGGGTCACGTGGTTGTTGTTGACGTCGTAGACCCGGTACTCCACTCGGGCGTCGGGGGCGGCAGTGAAGTCGACCTTCGGTGGGGTGCCGGTCACGAAGATGTTGCCGGGCGTCCGCAGGCTCAGTGCCGGGGCGTCGACGAGCCGCTCCACGGTCACGCTGCGGAAGGCGATCGCCGACGTGCCGGTCCCGATCCGCAGGTCCGCCCCGTTCTCACGGTTCGACAGTCGCGCGTCGGTGACCGTGAACTCCTCGGTCCGCCAGGTGTTGCTACCGGTGAGCGGGACCGCCGGCAGCGCCCGCCACGGGTTGGTCACGGAGTCGTAGGTCACGTCCCAGGACCCGCCGGAGATGGCCGCGTCGTAGTACTCCACCGTGATCCGGACGGTGTTGGTGCCACCGTTGATCAAGGTGTCGTCGATGTCGTTGTAGATGTAGGTGTTGCCGATCGAGGGATTGGTCGCCAGCGCGGGCAGGCCACCGACCTCGAGCCAGGTTCCTCGGCCGGCGTCGCCGGTCCGGACCGTGATCCCCTGGTTGACGGGCGGGTCGTCGAACGTGATCGAGGCCGTGACGACGGCGTCATCGGCGGCGGCGGGCACGGCCGGGGCGACCAGGACGGCCGCACCGACGGCGACGGCGGCCGCGATGGCCAGTGGACGTCTCACCCCTCGCGTGACGCCGGGTGGTCTGGACGGTTTCATGAGGTTGCTCCTTCGCGAACCTTCGGCGGTCAGGCAGCTCCGGCAGGCGCCGGGCTGTGGCCGTGCCGCGACGGTGTCCAACTACCGGCGGTGACGCGTGCAACCGAGGGACAACGCTGATCGGACGGCGTCGCCAATCCTGCCCATGACCCATTAACGTGTCAATAGGAGAGACCAACTTGCGCCGGCCGTCAGCGTCCACCTGCCCCGTTCGAACCTCGATGCGGGACCTCGATCGCGGGCGCCCGTGCGGGTTCGTCAGACCGGCCCGGGCGCCTGCGTGCGAACCACCCGGAGATGGCCGGTCGAGGAGTCCCGGACCCGGACACCGATCGGGAGCACGACATGCTCGACGTCCCCGCCGGCCGGGTCGGCGATACGGCGGGCGAGGATCGTCATCGCCCGGCGGCCGATCTCCTCCGACGGCAGGATCGCCGAGACGAGCGTCAGGGGCGGCAGCTCCAGCGGTCCGCCGTCATCCATGCCGGCCAACTCGATCTCGTCGGGGATCTGCACCCCGAGCGAGGTCAGATCGTGCACCGCGCCGGCGAGCACGTACCCGTTCGCGCACATGATCGCCGTGGGAGGTTCAGCCAGGGCGAGCAACTCGCGGACCGTCTCGATCCGAGAGCCGGCGGGCGGGCCGAGGTAGGGCCGCAGCACCGAGAACTCGCGGCGCTGCCGGATTCCGTGCTGCTGCAACGCCTGCAGGTGCCCGGCCAGACGATCCCGGACGCTCGTCGAGTCGGTCTCCTCCCACAGGACCGCGATGCGCGTGTGGCCGGCGGCGATGAGGTGCTCGGTGAGCTGGAAGCCGACGGCGAAGTTGTCGGCCACGACCGCGTCGGCAACCACGTCCTGCCGGTATCGGTCGACCATCACCATGGGGACGCCTCGGCGGCGCATCCCCTCCAGAGCCGGCAGCGGCGCCCGACCTTCCACGGGATACAGCACCACCCCGGCGGCGCCGCCGCGGGCGGCCCGCAACAGCGCCCGCTCCTCGAGGTCGGGATCGCCCTTGGTGTCGGACAGGAACATCCGGTAGCCGTGCTCCGCGCAGACCGCCTCGACACCGCGGATCAGGCGAGCTGCGTGTGGGCTCCGGTCATGCAACAGCGACAACACGCACATGATCGAGCAGTCCGCACCGTCCTCGACGGACCGGGTCGTCCTCGGGCCCTCGGCGACGAACGTCCCCTTGCCGCGGCGACGGACCAGCAGTCCGTCGACGACGAGATCGTTCAACGCCTTGACGGCGGTCGTGTTGCTGACGCCGAACCGCTCGCGGATCTCGCGCTGGGTGATGAACGGCTCCCCCGGCGTGTACTCGCCCGCAGCGATGGCACGGAGCAACTCGGACTTCACGTTCTGATACAGCGGGACCCGCGGGTCCCCATCCCGTTCACTCATCTGCCACCTCCCACTCGACGGCCCCGAAGACTCTGTCTCACCCCGGAATCGATTGACATGTCAAAAAGGCTAAAGTTAGTGTAATCGAGCCCGCCAGCCCGGGTGCCTCGAACGAGGCAGACCACCTCGCCAGCGTCGGCGGCAACTCCTCGCACCGCCGTCGCCATGCCCTGAAGGAGCTCGCAGCATGCGGATCGTGGACATCGAGACGTTCCAGGTACCTCCCCGCTGGCTGTTCGTCCGGGTGGCCACGGATGAGGGCGTGGTCGGGTGGGGCGAGCCGATCGTCGAGGGCCGGGCCGAGGCCGTCCAGGCCACCGTGGACATCCTGGCCGAGTACCTCGTCGGCAAGGACCCGCTACGGATCGCCGACCACTGGCAGGTGATGTCCAAGTCCGGCTTCTACCGCGGCGGGCCGGTGCTGTCCTCGGCGGTGGCCGGTCTCGACCAGGCGCTCTGGGACATCGCCGGCAAGGCCCGCGGCGTGCCCGTGCACGAACTGCTCGGTGGACCGGTCCGCGACCGGGTCCGGGTCTACACCGCGGCGCACGGCGATACCCCGGCGGACGTCGCTGATCACGCGACCCAGCTCGTCGCCGACGGGTTCACGGCCGTGAAGGTCACTCCCGCCGGGAGGCTGGGATTCCTGGACGACCGCGCCGCCATCCGCAGTATGCGCGAACTCCTCGACCCGCTCCGGGACGCGCTCGGGGACGCCGACCTGGCCATGGACCTGCATGGCCGGTTCTCCTTGCCGATGGCGCGGCGGGTGCTGCCGCTGCTCGCCGAGTACCTACCGCTGTTCGTCGAGGAGCCGGTGCTGCCGGAGTACACGGTCCACCTCGGGCGGCTCACGGCGAGCACCAGCGCGCCGATCGCCACCGGCGAGCGGCTCTACTCGGTCGGCGAGTTCCGCCTCGCGTTGGAGGCCGGCATCTCGGTCGCCCAACCGGACCTGTCGCACGCGGGCGGGATCAGCGAGACGATGCGGATCGCCGCTTTGGCCTCCGCCTACGATGTCGCCCTCGCGCCGCACTGCCCGCTCGGCCCGATCGCGCTCGCGTCGTGCCTGCAGATCGGGTTCACGGTGCCGAACTACCTGATCCAGGAACTCCCGTTCAGCACCTATGACGAGGCCGGGAACGCACCCTACCTCACCGACCCGGACCCCTTGCGGATCAGCGCCGGCCACATCGAACGCCTCACCGGCCCGGGCCTGGGCATCGACATCGACGAGGCCGCGGTCCGCGCAGCAGCCGGGCAGCCGCACCGGTGGCGACCACCCCTGTGGCGACACGATGACGGCTCGTTCGCGGAGTGGTGACGAACGTGGCGGCTGCGCGCGAACTGAGCACCGACGTGCTCGTCGTCGGCGGCGGCATCGGCGGGGTCGCCGCCGCGCTGACCAGCGCCCGGCTCGGCCGACGAGTCGTCCTCACCGAGCCGACCGACTGGCTCGGCGGCCAGCTCACCAGCCAGGCCGTGCCACCGGACGAGAACCGCTGGATCGACACCGAGCACACCGCCGCCGGGTACACCCGCCTGCGGGAGGCCATCCGCGGCTACTACCGCCGCGGCTACCCGCTCACTCCGGAGGCGGCCGCCAACCCGACCCTCAATCCCGGCCTCGGATTCGTCAGTCGGCTCTGCCATGAGCCGCGCGCCGCGGTCGCGGCGATCGACGAGCTGTTGGCACCATGGCGCTCCTCCGGGCGGCTCACGGTGCTCACCGAGCACGAGCCGATCGCGGCCGAGACCACCGGCGACCGGGTCGACGCGGTCACCCTGCGCGGACCGGCGGGCGACGTCACGATCACCGCCGCCTACGTGCTGGACGCCAGCGAGCTCGGTGACCTGCTCCCGCTGGCCGGGGTCGAGCACGTCGTCGGAGCCGAGGGCCAGGACACCACCGGAGAGCTCCACGCACCCGCCATCGCCGACCCGCTCGACCAGCAGGCGATCTCCTGGTGCTTCGCCGTCGACTACCACCCGGGCGAGGACCACACGATCTCCCGGCCCGCCGGCTACGACCACTGGCGCACAGCCGTGCCTGACTTCTGGCCCGGGCCGCAGCTGTCCTGGACCGACGTCGACCCGATCACGCTCGAGCAGCGCAGCCGCCCGATCTTCCTCGGCGAGCCCGACAGCGCCCGCGAGCCCGACCTGTGGCACTACCGGCGGATCCTCGCGCGCCGCCAGTTCACGCCGGGCGCCTTCGACAGCGACATCAGCCTCGTCAACTGGCCGCAGGTCGACTACTGGGACGCGCCACTGCTCGGTGTCGATACCGCGCCTCGGGCGGCGGCGCTCGCCGGAGCGCGGGATCTGTCGCGGTCGTTCCTGTACTGGATGCAGACCGAGGCACCGCACCATGGCGACGACGGCCATGGCTATCCCGGCCTGCGGCTGCGCGGGGACGTCGTCGGCACCCTCGACGGCCTGGCGAAGGCGCCCTACATCCGCGAGTCACGCCGCATCCAGGCCGAGTTCACGGTGCTCGAACAGCACGTCGGAGTGGACGCCCGCCCTCCCGACGCCGGCAGCGCGATCTTCGCCGACAGCGTCGGCATCGGCCATTACCGCATCGACCTGCACCCCAGCACCGCCGGCCGCACCTACGTGGATATCGAGTCCTACCCGTTCCAGATCCCGCTCGGCGCGCTCATCCCGGTCCGCGTCGACAACCTGCTCGCCGCCGGCAAGACCGTCGGCGCCACCCACATCACGAACGGCTGCTACCGCCTGCACCCTGTCGAGTGGTCCATCGGCGAGGCTGCCGGTGCCCTGGCCGCCTACTGCCTCGAGCTCGACGTCCCACCCAAGAAGGTCCGGGGCGACGGCGCGCACCTCGCCGACTACCAACGCCTGCTCACCGACACTCTCGGCGTCACTCTCGCCTGGCCGGAGGAGATCCGCACCTACCGCGCGAGCTGAGGCGCGACCGGCGACGCATAGTCGCTCAGCTCGATCGCGTTCGCGGCACGGTGGATCGGACGTATCGCGAGCGCCGCCAGCCGGTCCCGGCCCGGGAGCCTGCCGAGCAGGGACAACGTGGTCAGCGCGGTCCGCACCTGGCGGGCGCTGCCCAGCACCATGCGGCCGAGGTTGGGCGGGGCGAGCGCCTGATTGCGGCGCGCGAACTCGCGCATGGCGCTTTCGTAGCCGGCGAGGCCGCCGCCGGTGGCAAGCTCCCCGGCGAGCACATAGGCACCGACGAGGGCCAGGCCGGTCCCCTGCCCGGAGGCGGTCGACGCACAGTACGCCGCGTCACCGACGAGCCCGACCCGACCCACCGACCACCGGTCGAGATGCACCTGGGCAAGTGCGTCCAGGTACACCTCCTCGGCGCGAGCAACATGACCGAGCAGGCGGGGCAACTCCCATCCCTGGTCCGTGTAGATCTCCTGGAGCAGCGCCTTGGGATCCGCCGGGATCGGACGGTCGTCGGCGAACAGGAACATCGCGGTCGCCCCAGTGGACTGCGCCGTGCTGTATACGAGGGCGGTGCGTCCGGGCGCGACGTACGTGACCTCCTCGCGGTCGAGGCCCAGGTCATTCGGGATATCGACGACGGCGACGCGGTAGCCGAGGTCGTGGACCGCGTCGGGCGCGTCGAAGGCGAGCGTGCGCGTGGCGGAGCGCACGCCGTCGGCGCCGATGACGTAATCGAACCGCTTGGCGTCACCGCGCGCGAACTCCACGTCGACGCCGTCGCCGGATCGGGTGAGGGCGACGACCGAGTCGCGCCAGCGGCACTCGACCTCCGCGGCCGCGCCGCGGAGCAACTGGGACAGGTCGCCACGGCGGAGTTCGGCGTCGCGGTGATCACGTCCTCCGAACGTGTCGCCGTCCATGCTCGCGACCCTGCGGCCCGAGGCGTAGACGATCGTCCCCCCGGCCGACGTCGGTGCTGTAGGAGCGGACGTCGTCGAGGAGACCCATGCGTTCGACGACGTCCAGCGCAGCGCCCCGGATGTCGACCTTGTAGCCGCCATCACGCAGTGACGTTGACCGTTCGACGAGCGTTGGGGTCATGCCGTGCCGACGCAACCAGTGAGCGAGCGTGAGGCCGGCGATGCCGGCACCGGAGATCAGGATCGAGGTCATGCTTCGATCGTACGCACGTCTAAGACGAACGTGCAAGACGTTTGTGCCATTAGGATGACGCCATGGGAAACCGCGAGGACCTCCTGGCCGCAGCGAAGGGCTCCCTCTTCGAGAAGGGCTACACCCGCACGACCGCGCGCGATCTCGCCTCGGCAGCGGGCGTCAGCCTCTCGGCGATCGGTTACCACTTCGGCTCGAAGGACCAGCTGCTCACCGTCGCCCTGCGACAGGCCGTCGAGGAGTGGAGCGACGATCTGGCGTCGGCCCTGGCGGCCGGCGACGAGGCGACGCCGTCCCAGCGGTTCGAGGAGACCTGGCGGCACATCCTGGCCTCGTTCGCGTCGAACGGCAGGCTCTGGGCGGTGCAGTTCGAACTTCTGGGCTCCCTGGATCACCAGCCCGAGCTCCGGGCCGCGTTCGCCGAAGCGAACGAGCAGGCCCGCGAGGCCCTTGCCGTGCTCGTCGGCGTCGACGTCCCCGGAGTCGGCGGCCTCTACCACGCGCTGATCGGGGGCTTGGCGGCGCAGTGGCTCGTCGACCCCGGGGGCGTCCCGACAGCTGCCGAGCTCCGCACCGCGATCACGGCGATGGCAGCGCGCATCGCCTGACTGGCCTGCCCTGCCCGGGTCGGCCCCTGCCGCGTGGCTCCAGTAGCTCTGCGGCCCTCACCCCCTTGGGCGACGCCGTTCTCGGTCGACGCCGCTCGGTACCTCTCGGCACATCCGGTCCTGGATCGCCATTGCTTCGGGCGGTAGGTCGCCGCTAACGTTCGGCATTGTTGATGAATATTTTGTCAACAGTTTGTCAGCCCACGTTCAGTGTTGATCGAAGGGAAGTACGCCCTCATGCAGGATGCCCGCCCGGATCAGACGCCGGATCCACCCAAACCCGGCGTCAAGCGACGCCATTTCCTCGAGCTCGCCGGCGTGGCCGCCGGCGCCGCCGCCCTGCTGCCGCTCGCCGGCTCCGCCATGGCAACACCCCCCGCCGATGGCTCGGGCGGGACCACGACGTGGAACCTCCCGGACTTCTCGCGGACGCCACCGTTCTCCTTCACCTACGGGGGAACCCCGTCGCGCGACCTGTTACCACGATGGCGCCACTCCCGGTCGACGAGGCGGCCGACGGGCGCTCGGCAGACCATCGATACCTGGACCGACCCCGTCACCAGCCTCGTTGTCACGCTGGACAGCAAGCAGTCCACGAAGTACGGGACCGTCAGCTGGACCGTCAGGTTCCGTAATGACGGCAGGACCGGCACCCGGCTGATCGGTGACGTCCTCGCGCTGGATCTGGCCCACCAACCCACCTCCCGTGGCGCCTGGACCATTCACACGAACAACGGCAGCGATGCCCGCGACGCCGACTTCGCGCCGTTCGACGTGCCCCTGGCGGCGGACGGGTTCAAGGTGTTCTCCACGGCGAACGGCCGTCCGTCCGACGGCATCTCGGCGTCCTCCGGCAGCAGCCCGTGGAACTTACCTCACGGGGTCCGGCGCACCCGGATACATCAACTCCGACCAGCACTCCACGGTGCTCCCCGGCGCCACCGCCAGTCTGACGTTCGAGGGCACCTCGATCGCCTGGATCGGAGTGCGGAACGTCGACTGCGGCAAGGCCGACGTGTTGATCGACGGCGTCGACGCGGGCGCTGTGGACCAGTACGCGACGTCCTGGCTCAAGCAGGTCGAGCTGTTCCGCAAGGACGATCTGGCCGCCGGGACGCACACGATCACGGTGCGGGCGCGCGCGGACAAGAACCCCGCGGGCCTCGGCTTCAACGTCAACGTCGACGCCTTCAAGGTCGGCGCCGAGGTGATCAACGACAACGACCCTCGCATCGTCTACGCCAGGGAGGAGTCGGGCACCGAGACCTTCATCCGCAACGGCTGGCCCTACTTCAACTTCGACTGGGAGGGCGAGGGCCTGATCGCCGCGATCGGTTGGCCCGGCCAGTGGGCGCTGCAGGCCGAACGTGCCGGGCGGGGACTTCGTCTCTGCGCCGGGATGACCCAGCTCGACAACCTGGCGCACGGCGAGCGCATCCAGGAGGCCGAACTGACCGAGCTGTGGCTCGCGCAGGACGAGGAGATCCGCACCCCGCAGATCGTGCTGCTGCCTTGGAAGGGCGGCGACCAGCTCGACGCTCAGAACCGCTGGCGGCAGTGGTTCATCCATGAGCACATGCCCAGACTCGACGGCAACCCGGTACCGCCCCTGGTCCCGACCCAGTCGAACGACTAATTCCCGGACCAGTGGGACACCGCCGCCGACCAGATCACCTGGCTCAACGCCTACGAGGACAACGACGCCACTCCCAGCACCGGCGGGACGCACGACCACTGGTGGGTCGATGCGGGCTGGGCCGCCGTCCCCGACGGTGCCAGCCACTCGTGGAACTGGCCCGGCAGCTGGTTCCCCGACCCGGACAGATACCCGGACGGCCTCAAGCCGGTCATGGACCGTGCCCACGAGCTCGGGATGCGCACCATCGTCTGGTTCGAGCCGGAGCGGGTTCGCGCGGGCACCTGGCTGCACGTGAACCACCCGGAGTGGCTGCTGGCGACACCGGGTGGCACGGACAACTTCCTGCTCGACTTCGGCAACGCGGACGCGCTGGCCTGGGCGTCGACGACCATGGGCGACATGATCGTGAACGACGGCATCGATGTCTACCGGGAGGACTTCAACATCGGTCCGCTGCCGCTGTGGCGAGCGAACGACGTGCACGGCCGCCGTGGCATGAAGCAAATCCGGTACGTCGAGGGCCACCTCGCGTACTGGAAGGCGCTGCAGACCCGCCGGCCGGGCCTGGTGATCGACACCTGCGCCAGCGGCGGGCGACGGATGGACGTCGAGACCCTCGGCGTCTCGGTGAACTTCCTGCGCAGCGACCGGGTGCTCAACGCCACCGCCAACCAGACGCACCAGCACGGGGTGTCCAGTTGGGTGGGGTTGCATGGTGGGGTGGCGCGAGTGACCGGCGGCCCCACCGACGTCTACGACTCGCGCAGCGCGTACGCACCGTCGATGCACCACGCCCTCGACGTGCGACAAGCCGATGCCCCGTGGGAGACGCTGAAGGAACTCGCTGCCGAATGGCACGGCCTGTCCGGCCACCTCTACGGCGATTACTACCCCCTGACCGCCGGCGGCGCGGCTCCGGACATCTGGATCGCCTGGCAGTTCGGTCAGCCGGACGGCTCGGCCGGCTACGTGCAGGTCTTCCGTCGGCCGGATGCGGCCGAGACCGCGAGCACGATCCGCCTGCGTGGGCTCACGCCGGACGCGAGCTACACGCTCACGGACCGGGACTCGGGCACCACGCAGGAGCTGCTCGGTCAGGCGCTGATCGACGGCATCGAAGTATCGATCGACTCCGCACCCAGCTCCAGGGTCCTGGAATATCAGAAGGTATGACAGCTCTCCACCATGACGTGGTGGTCGCTGGAGACGGACCGGTCGGACTGGCGCATGCGGCAGCGCATGCGGCGGCCGGCCGGTCCGTCGCCGTGATCGGCCGCGACAAGGCCCATCCGGCCGGAACGTTCGAGTTGCTCTCGGGCGATCTGGCTCCGGTGCTGCACGTCCTCGGCGTGCTGGCGCAGGTGCAGCACCGGGCACCGCATTGCGCGGGTTCGGTGTTCCGGTGGGGGCGACCCGACTTCGTGGAGCAGAGCGGGGACCGGGGCCGGTGGGCGGGCGGCTGGATGATCGACCGCAGCTGGTTCGATCCGATGCTGCGGGAGAGCGTGACCAGGAGGTTCCCGCAGATCGAGCTGATCCAGGGATCGGCCACGTCGCTGGCCCGCGACGGCACTTGGCAGGTCGAGGTGGCAGGGCCGTCGCGGATCCCGGCGGCGGTGACCGGCTCGGCGCTGTCCCTGGCTACCGGCCGCTCGGACCGGTTGCACCGCGGCGCCGGGCTGCACCCGGTGCGCAGGCACCCGATGGTCGCCATCACCGCGCACCTGCCCGACGGCCTGCCGGGCCTCGGGCCGCGCCTGCTGGTGGATGCCGCGGCCGAGGGCTGGTGGTATGCGATGGGCGATGGCCACTCCAGCACCGTCGGCTACGTCACCGACAGGGACCTGCTCGCCTCCGGAAGAGCCGGATCCAGCAGACGTGGTCACGGGTACTACCTACCGCGGAGTGGGCGCCGGCGGAACTCGCCGGAGCCCGGCTGGTGGCCCGCCGGTCCACGGTCTCGGAATGCGCATCGCCGGACGACCCGGCTGCGGCGCTACCGATCGGCGATGCGGCGCTGTCGGCCGACCCGCTGTCCGGGCACGGGCTACTGGCGGGTCTTCGCGGCGCCCTGCATGCCGCCGCCGACCTCCCGGGCTATCGCACGTGGATCCGCGAGCAGCAGGACCGCCACCGCGAGCAGGAGCGCGACCTCTACGCGCAGGTGGCCGGTGCCTCAGAGATCGGCGGCTCGGTGTTCTGGGTCCGACGGGCGTAGCCGATCAGCCGTTCTGACCGCCCGGATGAGTGCGGCATTCGCCGGAACGGTGCTTGGGTGCGCACGAGGCCAGCACGGTCGTTCGCGGACATGACAGAAGCCGCAGCATCCCGTGGAACTGGTGGGATTCTGCGGCTTCTTCTTGTGCGCGAGGGGGGAGTTGAACCCCCACGCCCTTTCGGGCACACGGACCTGAACCGTGCGCGTCTGCCTATTCCGCCACTCGCGCGCGCCGCTTCACTCGGTGGCACGCCACCTCGATCAGCGTTCCGTAGATTATCACGACGCACGTGCCTGTTCGGCCATGCGTGGGCGCCGTCCGGGCCCGCCTCACCCCGCCATCGCCCTCTGACGTTTACGATCTGGTGTAACACGTGGGCGTTCGCCCGCATTCGTCGTGTGCCCGCCGAGGGTGCGCAGCGTGTGCCAGTGAGCAACCACACAGTGGGCCGCCGGCCCACCGACACTAGGGAGGAGGTGCGCCATGGGAGTGCTGGACCGTTTTGAGAAGGGTGTCGAACGAGTCGTCAACAACGCGTTCGCGAAGGCGTTCCGGTCCGAGCTGAAGCCGGTGGAGATCGCCAGCGCCATCCGCCGGGACATGGACGATCGCACCGCCGCGCTGTCCCGCGGCCGCACCGTGGTCCCGAACACCTTCGTGGTGGAGCTCTCGCCGAAGGACTACGACCAGGTCCTGGACTGGGGCGAGGAGGCGATGGCGGACGAGATGATCGCCGCCGCCACGGACCACGCAACGAGCCAGAACTACGTGTTCGTGGGACCGGTGGAAGTCGAGTTCGACCAGTCCGAGGACCTCGAGCCGGGCCGCTTCAAGGTCCGCTCCAGTTCCCGGCGGGGGGCCGTCGCGCCGGCCACCTCGAGCGCCACGACACGCCACCCGATCGTGGACATCGACGGCCAGCGCTACCTGCTGACCGGCCCGGTGACCGTGATCGGCCGCGGCTCCGAGGCGGACATCATCGTCGACGACTCCGGCGTCTCGCGACGGCACCTGGAGATCCGGATCACCTCGGACGGCGTGATCGCGACCGACCTCGGCTCCACCAACGGCACCTTCGTCGAGGGGCACCAGGTTGCCGCGGCGACTCTCGTCGACGGCAACACCCTCACCATCGGACGGACCCGCATCCTCTTCTGGACCGGCGCCGACGACGGCGACGGCCGCTGAGGGCGCCTCGTGAGCGAACTGATCGTCACCCTGTTGCGGGTGGGCTACCTGGTGGTGCTCTGGCTGCTGGTGCTCTCCGCGGTGTCCGTGCTGCGTCGGGACATCTTCGGAACCCGCGTCATCGCGCGTGGCTCGGTCCTGACCGGCTCACGCCGGTCGGTGCCCGACGGCGGAGCGAACCAACGCTCCTC
Source organism: Occultella gossypii (assembly GCF_019947135.1). Taxonomy (GTDB): domain Bacteria; phylum Actinomycetota; class Actinomycetes; order Actinomycetales; family Beutenbergiaceae; genus Occultella; species Occultella gossypii. The sequence goes on from NZ_JAGSHT010000012.1 coordinate 150,984, forward strand.
GCGCGCCTCCCGAGGGGCTCCGTCGACCATCCGCGTGACCGCGGGCCCGCTGCGCGGCACGACCCTCAAGCTCGGCCAGTCGTCGGTCCTGATCGGCCGGGCGCCGTCATCCACCCTCGTCCTCGACGACGACTACGCCTCGAACCGGCACGCCCGGATCTTCCCCGAGGACGGTCAGTGGTTCGTCGAGGACCTCGAGTCCCGCAACGGCACGTACCTCGGCGCGCACCGCGTCCACGGGCCCACACCGGTGACGATCGGAACCCCCATCCGGATCGGCCAGACCGTCATCGAACTGCACCGGTAGGCCACGTGACCCTCACCCTCAGATACGTCGCCCGCTCCGATGTGGGTCTGATCCGCTCCGTGAACCAGGACTCCGGCTACGCCGGCCCGCACCTGCTGGTGCTCGCCGACGGCATGGGCGGACCGGCTGGGGGTGACATCGCCTCCTCCGTGGCCGTGGCGCACCTGGCACCGCTGGACGGCGAGGCACACGGCGGCGACGATCTGGTCGACCAGTTGCGCCGGGCGGTCAGCGCCGCGCACACCGACCTCGTCGAGTACTCCGACGCCAAGCCGGAGCTCGCCGGCCTCGGCACCACCGTGATCGCCCTGCTTCGCTCCGGGCGCAAGCTCGGCATGGTGCACGTCGGCGACTCGCGCGCCTACCTGCTTCGGGACGGCGAGCTCGTCCAGATCACCGCCGACCACACGTTCGTGCAGCATCTGGTGGACATCGGGCAGCTCACCCCGGAGGAGGCCGAGCAGCACCCACATCGGTCGGTGCTGCTGCGCGTCCTTGGTGACGACGCCGCCGAGCCGGAGCTGGACGAGTCCGTGCGGGAGGCCCGCGCCGGGGACCGTTGGTTGCTCTGCTCCGACGGACTCTCCTCCTACGTCTCGGCCGAGACCATCGCCGAGACCGTGAGGTCCATCCCGGACCTCGGCGAGTGCGCGGACGCCCTGATCGACCTGGCCCTGCGTGCCGGCGGCCAGGACAACATCACGATCGTGCTCGCCGACGTCGTCGAGACGGACGAACTGCCCGAGAACACGCCGATGATCGTGGGTGCGGCCGCCGTCGACCGGTCCAAGCCGACCCGCGGCGGCGACAGCGCGGCGGCCCGGGCCGCCGCGCTCACCCGCACCACCGGCCGTCCCGCCCGGGTGGGCGACGGCTCCGACTCCCCGGCGGACGCCGAGCGGTACCGCGACGAGGACGCCGAGGACGAACGCGCGGCCGAGGAGGCCGTGCTCGCCCTCGAGCCGCCGCGCCGGCGTGCGCTCCGGGTGGGGATCTGGGTCCTCGTCGCGCTCGCCCTGGTCGCGGGTGCGCTCACCCTCGGCTACCGCTGGACGCAGACCCAGTACTTCGTGGCGCCGGACGCCGACCATGTCGCGATCTACCAGGGCATCCCGCAGTCCCTTGGCCCGCTGGACCTGTCCCACGTGCACGAGCGGACCACGATCGCGCTGGACGACCTGCCCGCGTTCGCCCGGACTCGGGTCGAGGACGTGATCGCGGCGACGTCCCTGGCCGACGCCGAGACGATCGTCGAGGACCTGCGCGCCCAGACGACCGAGGAACCCTGATGGCGACCGTCGCCCCGAGCAGGGTCCGCACCGGGCGCGGCGTGGAGATCACTCTGTTGCTCCTCGCCCTGACGCTCGGCATCGGCGCGTACGCACTGGTCGGCCTGGCCACCGGCGACGCCCTACCGGCCGGCTTCGGAGGCTACGCGGCGACGCTGGCCGCGATCGCCGTCGGGCTCCACCTGATCCTACGGTGGCGCGCGCCCTACGCGGACCCGCTCATCCTGCCGATCGTGATGGCCTTGAACGGCATCGGGCTGGCGATGATCCACCGGATCGACCTGCGCCTGGACGCCCGCGGCCTGACCGCCGGATTCGGCGACCGTCAGGAGCTCTGGACGATCATCGGCGCCGCCTGCGCGGCCGTCGTCCTGATCCTGCTCCGCGATCACCGCACCCTGCGCCGCTACACCTACACCGCGATGGTCGTCGGCCTGGTCCTGCTGGTCCTGCCGATGCTCCCCGGCCTCGGGGTGAACATCAACGGGGCCCAGGTCTGGGTCCGGGTCGGGCCGTTCTCGGTGCAGCCGGCAGAGTTCGCGAAGATCGCCCTCGCCGTGTTCTTCGCCGGGTACCTCGTCACCCACCGGGACGTGCTCACGCTCGCCGGGCCGAAGATCCTCGGGCTGCAGTTGCCGCGGCTGCGCGACTTCGGGCCGATCGTGCTCGCCTGGGCGGTCAGCATCCTGGTGCTGGTGCGCCAGACCGACCTCGGCAGTTCGCTGCTGTTCTTCGGGCTGTTCGTCGCGATGCTGTACGTGGCCACCGAGCGGTGGAGCTGGATCCTGATCGGGTTGCTCATGTTCGCGGCCGGCGCGGTGCTCGCGGCCAACATCTTCGGGCACGTCGGGGCACGTGTTGACGTGTGGCTGAACGCCCTCGACCCGGAGATCTACAACCGGGACCCCGGCGGCTCGGGGCAGGTCGTCCGCGGCCTGTTCGGGATGGCCAGCGGCGGGCTGTTCGGCACCGGCTGGGGCGAGGGCTATCCGGACCTGGTGCCGTACGCGAACTCCGACTTCATCATGGCCTCGCTCGGCGAGGAACTCGGCCTGACCGGCGTGATGGCGATCCTGATGCTGTACCTGATCCTCATCGAGCGCGGCATCCGGACGGGCATCGGCCTGCGCGACGGGTTCGGCAAGCTGCTCGCCTCCGGCCTGTCCTTCGTGGTCGCGCTGCAGTGCTTCGTCGTGGTCGGCGGCGTGACCCGGCTGATCCCGCTCACCGGGCTGACCATGCCGTTCCTGGCCAGCGGTGGCTCGTCACTGGTCGCGAACTGGATCGTGGTGGCGCTGCTGCTGCGGATGTCCGACGGCGCCCGTCGCCCCGCCGGTGAGGGCGGCGGTGGTCTGGTCTCGACCGAGACCTCCCTCGAGGTCGTGCCCGGCGACTCCGAGCCCCCGGCGCGGGACCTGGACCCGGGCGATACCGGCGAGTTCGCCTCCGACGATCAGCACACCGAGGTGGTGGAGCGCCCATGAACTCACCCCTTCGCAAGCTCAGCATCGTGATCGTCGTCATGTTCTTCGCCCTCATGGGCGGCGCCACCTGGGTCCAGTTCTTCCAGGCGAACTCCCTGAACAACGACGCCCGCAACGTGCGCACCCTGTACCGCGAGTACGGCCACGACCGCGGCCCGATCGTGGTCGACGGCACGTCCGTCGCCTACTCGGTGCCCGTCGACGACGCCTTCGGGTTCCAGCGCACCTACGCGAACGGCCCGCTGTACGCACCGGTCACCGGCTACTACGGCATGTACAGCCTGAGCGGCATGGAACAGGCCGCGAACACGGTCCTGAACGGGACCGACGACTCCCTGCTCCTGTCCCGGATCCGGGCCCTGTTCACCGGTGCCGAGCAGCAGGGCGGCACGGTGGAGCTGTCGATCGACCCGGTGGTCCAGCAGGCCGCCTGGGACGCCCTCGGTGATAACAACGGTGCCGTCGTGGCGCTCGACCCCAACACCGGCGCGATCCTCGCCATGGTGTCCAAGCCGACGTTCGACCCGAACGTCCTCGCCGGGCACACCTCGGCCGAGGTGACCGCGGCGTACCAGGCCCTCCTCGAGGATCCGTCGGACCCGTTGTTCAACCGGACCATCGGCGGGAACCTCTATCCTCCCGGGTCCACGTTCAAGCTCATCGACGTCGCCATGGCCCTCGAGTCAGGCGAGTACACCCCCGACTCGCAGGTACCGGCCCCGACCCAGTTCCTGCTGCCCGGCACGCGGGACACCTATATTCGCAACCCCGGCGGCGGTCCCTGCACCAGCGCGGACACCGTCACCCTGACGTACGCGCTCCAGGTCTCCTGCAACACGCCGTTCGCTGCGCTCGGAGTGGAGTTCGGCGCGGACGCGCTCGGTGCGCAGGCGGAAGCGTTCGGGTTCGGACGCGACCTCGAGATCCCGCTGGACGTCACCCCGTCGACCATCGGTGAGGACCTGGACCCGGCGCAGACCGCGATGACGGCGATCGGCCAGTTCGACACCCGGGTCACCCCGCTGCAGATGGCCATGGTCTCCGCCGCGGTCGCGAACGGCGGCGTGATCATGGAGCCGTACCTGGTGGCCGCGGAGCGCGGGCCGAACCTGCAGCTGACCTACAGCGCGTCGCCGCGGGAGTGGGCCACCCCGATGTCCGCCACGACGGCCGCGCAGATGACGGACATGATGGTCAACGTCGTCGAGAACGGCACCGGGCACCCGGCGCAGATCTCGGGTGTGCAGGTGGCCGGCAAGACCGGGACCGCCGAGACCGGGCTCGCCGACGACGTCGCCCCGGACGCGTGGTTCACGTCGTTCGCGCCCGCGGACGCCCCGCAGGTGGCCGTGGCGGTCGTGGTCGAGGATGGTGGCCAGCTCGGTGACGAGGCCACCGGCGCTCAGGTGGCGGCACCGATCGCCCGCGCCGTGATCCAGGCGGTCCTGGCGGAATGATCCCGACGGCGGGCCTGGTCCTCGGCGACCGGTACGAACTGCAGTCCCGGATCGCCATCGGCGGCATGGGCGAGGTGTGGGTCGCGCTCGACCGGCACCTGCGCCGCCGCGTGGCCGCGAAGGTCCTGCGGGCGGAGTTCGCCGGGGAGAAGACGTTCCTGGACCGCCTGCGTGCCGAGGCCCGGAACTCGGCGGCCCTGTCCCACCAGAACATCGCCGCCATGTACGACTACGGGGAGCAGAACGGCTCCGGCTACCTGATCATGGAGCTGGTGCAGGGCGAGCCGCTCGCGGAGCTGTTGGAGCGCGAGCGCACCCTGGAGCCGGCCCAGTTGCTGCCGGTCCTGGCCCAGACCGCGCGGGCACTGCACACCGCCCACATGGCCGGGGTGGTGCACCGGGACGTGAAGCCGTCCAACATCCTGATCACGCCCGACGGGTACGTGAAGATCACGGACTTCGGGATCTCGCTCGGGTCCAACCAGGCCCCGATGACGGCGGCCGGGATGGTCATGGGCACGGCCCAGTACCTGCCTCCGGAGCAGGCCATGGGCCGCGCCGCCACCGGCGCCGGCGACATCTACGCGCTCGGCGTGGTCGCCTACGAGGCACTCGTCGGCAAACGCCCGTTCACGGGTGGCTCGCAGGTGGACATCGCGTTCGCGCACGTGAACCAGCCGGTCCCGGCGCTACCGGACACGGTCGACGCCCGCGTGCGCGACGTCGTCATGGCGATGCTCGAGAAGGACCCCGAGCAACGGCCACGCAGCGCCGCCTCGCTGGCGCGCTCGCTCGAGGAGCTCGCCGGCCACCTGGACGTCACCATCGAGCCGGCCGCCGACCGCCCGGCCACGTTGATCACCGAGCCCGACGGCGACCGGTCACCCCGGTCCGGTGCGCTCACCCAGGTCTGGTTCGCCGAGGAGGCGAGGCCCGACGGCGTAGCCGTCGACGCGCCCGCGGGCGACGCTGCAGTGGCGGCCACCGGCACCGCGGAGCGCGCCGACGACGCCCACGATCATCATCCGGAGGGCGACTGTCGCGACGGTGACCACCCGAACGGCGACGACCGCGGCGGTGACGGTAGCGCTGACGGCGACGACCGCGGCGGCTCCGACAACACCGCCCACACCGACGAGGCCTCGGACGACGATTCCGGCGACGACGAGCACGGCGACGGCACCGACGAACCGCCGACCCGGCCGCGGTGGCGCCCGCTGTCCCAGGTCGACCCGGCCGCTCCCACCACGCCCCCCACCCCGCTGCCGGCGATCTCCGGAGCCGGCCCGGCCGCCGTCGCCGGCCCGGTGCCCACGCGGCGTACGCTCCGCACCGAGCGCACCGAGCGCACCGCCGTGACCCGGCCCGCGGTCGGGGTCCACCGGGAGCGCCTGGGCGCGGCACACGCCGCCGGCGGCTTCATCGCCTGGGTCCGCTCCGGATGGTGGTGGGCGGCCGGAATCGTGGCCATGGCGGCGGTGCTGACAGTGGTGGCGCTGTGGCTCGGTAGGCTATGGGAGGCTGACGCGTCCATGGCGATCGCGTCTCCCCTGCTCGCGGCCGCATTGCATCGACCAGTCCCAGACCAGAGAGTGAAGGAACGCTAAGTGGTAGACGACGTTCCCCGAGTGCTGGCCGGACGCTACGAGGTCGGCGAGCTGATCGGTCGCGGCGGCATGGCCGAGGTGCACATCGGGCGGGACAACCGGCTCGGGCGCTCGGTCGCGATCAAGATGCTCCGACCGGACCTCGCCCGCGACCCGAGCTTCCACGCCCGGTTCCGCCGCGAGGCCCAGGCCGCCGCGTCGCTCAACCACCCGGCCATCGTCTCCGTGTACGACACGGGTGAGGACCTCAGCGCGGGGATCGACGGCGCGGAGGTGCGGATCCCGTTCATCGTGATGGAGTACGTCGAGGGCCACACGGTCCGCGACCTCCTGCGCGACGGCGCCGCCCTGCCCATCGACGAGGCGATCGAGATCATCCAGGGCGTCCTGGCCGCGCTCGAGTACTCCCACCACGCCGGCATCGTGCACCGCGACATCAAGCCGGCGAACGTGATGCTGACCCCGACCGGCGCCGTGAAGGTGATGGACTTCGGCATCGCCCGCGCCATGGCCGACTCAGCCGCCACGATGACCCAGACCCACGCCGTCGTGGGGACCGCGCAGTACCTCTCCCCCGAGCAGGCCCGCGGCGAGGTCGTGGACGCCCGCTCGGACCTGTACTCGACCGGGTGCCTCCTGTTCGAGCTCCTCACCGGCAGGCCGCCGTTCGTCGGCGACTCCGCCGTGGCGGTGGCCTACCAGCACGTCAGCGAGGAACCGCCGACGCCGAGCACGTTCGCGCCGGACGTCCCCGAGTCCCTCGACCGGATCACCATGCTGGCGCTCACCAAGGACCGGGAGCACCGCTACTCGACCGCGGCGCAGTTCCGGGCCGACCTCGAGGCCGCTGCCCGCCAGGAGGCCATCAGTGCGCCGCCCCTGGGCGCGGTGCCCGTGGCGGCCGCGGCGGGTGCCACCCAGGTCCTCGGTGCCGCGGCGATCGCCGACCCGGTGCCGGTGGCCGAGCCGGAGGAGCAGCCGGAGGACAAGCCCAAGAACAACAAGGCGCTCATCTGGATCCTCTCGATCGTCGGTGTCGCCGCCATCATCGGCATCATCCTGCTCGCCCTGAACCGACCCGAGGAGCCACCCGAGCCCACCACGGTGCAGGTACCGGATCTGACCTCGATGACGCAGGAGCAGGCCCGCACCGCTCTCTCGGAGACCGTTTCCTCTGAGGACGGTCAGGGCCTGCAGCTCGTGATCGGCGACCCGGTCACGGACCCGGAGATCCCCGAGGGTGAGGCGGTCTCCTGGACGCCGACCACGGGGACGGAGGTCGAGGAGGGCAGCGAGGTCACCGTGGTGTTCTCGTCCGGTCCGGGCGAGATCGAGATCCCGGACGTGTCCGGGCTGAGCCAGGACCGGGCCCGCCAGGAACTCATCGACGCCGGCTTCAGCGGCGCGAACATCCGCACCACCACCGAGAACAGTCCCGACTTCGGCCAGGACGAGGCGATCCGCACCGATCCGGAGGCCGGCATCATGGCCAACCCGGAGGACGCGATCACGATCGTCCTCGCCACCGGGAACGTGGACCTGCCCTCGCTCGTGGGCCAGGAGCTCGAGGCGGCGCAGAACACCATCACCGAACTCGGCCTGAGCTCGCGCGTCACGAACCAGGAGGACCCGGGCCCGGTCGGCGTGGTCCTCAACCAGGACCGCGAGGGCTCGGTGCCGCAGGGCACCGTGGTGGAGCTCATCGTGTCGATCCCGGAGCCGACCCAGGAGCCGACGACGGACCCGCCTACGACGGACCCGACGACCGACCCGACCACGGAGCCAACCACGGAGCCAAGCGGCGAGGAGTCGTCCGTGGAGCCGACCGACCCGTAGGACGCGTTCGCGCCAGATCGCACCTGAGCCGTTGAGATCACACCGGCTGCGGGTGCGATCTCAGCGTGGCACGTGCGATCTCAGCGTTGGGACCCTGCGTGCGCCCGTCGGCCTGCGCAGCAAGTCCGGGTGTCAGTGCTGCGTCACCAACGGGGCCAGGCCCGCGCTGAGGGCGACCGCGTCGCCGTCGCCCGCGAGCGCGAGCCAGTTCGCGAGCAGCCGGTGCCCACCCTCGGTGAGCACGGACTCGGGGTGGAACTGCACCCCGTGCAGGGGCAGGGTGCGGTGCACCAGGCCCATCACGATGCCGTTCGCGGTGTGCCCGGTGACCCGGAGCTCGTCGGGCACGGTGTCCGCCTGGACGGCGAGCGAGTGGTACCGGGTCGCGGTGAACGGGGACGGCAGCGACTCGAACACGCCCGTCCCGTCGTGCTCCACCTCGGAGGTCTTGCCGTGCATGAGCTCCGGCGAGTGGTTGACCACCCCGCCGAACACCTCGCCGAGGGCCTGGTGGCCGAGGCACACGCCGAGCATCGGGAGCTCCTCGGCCGCGCACCGCTCGATGATGGCCGTGCTCTCGCCGGCCTCCTTCGGGGTGCCCGGTCCGGGCGAGACGAGCACGCCGTCGTATCCCGCGAGCGGGTCCGCCCCGGTGAGGGACTCGTCGTCGTTGCGCACCACGGTGGTCTGCGCACCGAGCTGCTGCAGGTACCCGACGATCGTGTAGACGAAACTGTCGTAGTTGTCGATGACGAGGATGCGGCTCATCAGCCCTCTCCCACGGTCTGGTCGTTGAAGGGCATGTACGGGGCCACGGCGGGGAAGACCCACAGGAACAGCGCGGCCACGACGGCCGCGACGAGGATCGCGGACTGGATGACCCGCGCCCACGCGGGGCCGGGCAGGTGGGTGAAGATCCAGCCGTACATCAGGACCCTTCCGGTAGCAGGGCGGCGGGCATGCCGTCGGTGAGGGGGATCCAGTGCGCCAGCTGGGCGTGCACGATGTAGCGCTCCCGGGTCGACCACAGCGGATGGCAGGTGGTCAGGGTCAGCATCGCGTCCGTGGCGACCGCCCCCGGATCCCCGGGGACCGGAGCGATCACCTCGACCTGATCGGGCCGGACGATGTCGCTGGTGGTGACCTCGTAGACGTACCAGGCCTGCGCGGTACGAACGATGAGCTGGTCGCCGGCCGCAAGGGTATCGATCGCGTAGAACGGCTTGCCGTAGGTCTGTCGGTGCCCGGCGACGGAGAAGTTACCGATCTGACCGGCCTGCGCGGTCTCCGAGTAGTGGCCCACCCGACCGGCGTCGAGCACGGTGGGGCGGTCGACGCCCTCGGCGATCGGCTGGGCGTAGTCGATACCCCAGTCGGGCACGAAGAGCGTCGCGAACACCGCACCCTCGGCGGCGGCCACCTCGACCGGGGGTGTGTCGGTGCGGGGCGTGCCGGCGACCTCGGGAACCGGCGGGAGCGCCTCCTCGAGCTCGGCGACGGCGCTGGCCGCCTGCTGCTCGCCCTCGACGTCGGTCCACCACAACTGCCAGACGACGAACAGCCCGAGGAGGACCCCGGCCGTGATCAGGAGCTCCCCGGCGCCGCCGAGGATGCGGGAACCGATGGAGGGACGCCTGCGACGGACAACCGGCTGCTCGACCTCGTCCACCGTGTCGGTGGACGGCGGCGCTGCGTTTGTCATTGTGGTCCGTTCGGATCGGTGGTGGGCCCCTCGAGCGTGATCGGGTCCCCACCAGGAATCCTGGCATAACTGGTGCTCAGGTTTCCTTCGTGCCCGGGTGCCTCGATCTCATCCTGGGTCGTCACCGAGAACCCGAGCCCCACCGCATCCACATACTGGCGATAGATCCGGACCGCGGAGGAGTCGTCGAGGGCGTCCTCGAGCTCGCTCGCGTCCCCGATCGCGGCGATCCGGTACGGCGGCGAATAGGTCTCGCCGTCGAGCAGGAGGACGTTCCCCACGCACCTGATCAAGGTGGTGGCGGTGATCCGGTGCCCCTGCACCGTCATCGCCTCCGCGCCGCCCGCCCAGAGGGCGTTGATGACGGCCTCCAGGTCCTGCTGGTGCACCACGAGGTCGTCGGGGCTGAACCCTTCCGGGACGTCCTGGGCGAGCGGGGAGTCCCAGAGGGAGACCTCCAGGCCCGGCCCGGTGACGGCCAACCGGCCCGCCGCGAGCGCCCACCCCACGCGCCCCGCCCCCCCCCCCCCCACCCCCCCCAGCGCCCCACGCAAGGGGTCCACCTCCGCACGCAGCTGCGTCACCTCGGCGTTCGTCTCCTGCAGCCGGGCCTCCTCGGCTGCGACCAGCTCCGGGAGATTCTGCGGCTGGCGCTCGGTGTCCTCGGCGAACACCGAGGCGCTGGTTGCGAACATCAGACCTGCGAGGACCCCCACCAGCGCGACGGCGATCGAACGCCCACGCACACGCGGCGGCCGCGACGGCAGCCCGGGAGTCCTCATGTGTCCCAGTGTAGGTTGCCCTCCCCCTTAGGATTGGGGGCAGTTCACCAGCCGAGGAGTCACCATGCCCGAATCCAGGTCCCGCAAGAAGCCGGCCTACACCCCGCCGCCGGCGTCGAGCGCGGTCAAGCCGAACCCGCGTTGGTGGGCACCAACGATGGTGACCCTGCTGATCGTCGGCCTCGTGTACGTGGTCGTCACCTACCTGATGGAGTCGGCCGGGCCGGTCCCGGGCATCGGAGCCTGGAACCTCGGTATCGGCTTCGCGATCATGATGGTCGGCTTCGTCATGACGATGCGCTGGCGCTGAGCCCGCAGTCCACAAGCTCCCTCGAAGGGCCGCCTCATCCGCTCGGATGACGCGGCCCTTCGCCGTTCCCGCGACCGGTGGGATCCACGCTCCGTCCCCAGGTCTGTGCACACCTGTGGAGAACTACAGCCGTGTGATTTCCACACCTGTGGAGACGTCTGTGGAGAACTACAGCGATGTAGTTCCACAGGTGTGAACAACCCTGTGGACAGGCGTTCGACGGTCGTCGCGGGCCGGCTCCGCTGGACCCGACCCACCCGTTGCCCAGCGTCCCGTCCCACCATCCAGCCCACCAGGCACGTCGAACGCAGCCCTGTGACGATCCATCTGGCGGATGGATCGTGACAGGGTTGCGTTCGGCGGCTGGCTCGCGAGGTCGACGTCCAGGTCCACCGTATGCGAGGTCAGGGACCGGCGTCGGTGCCGATCAGAGCATCAGGCGTAGACGGCTACCGTGATCCCGACGAGGATCGCCGCGACGAGGGCGACGCCCGCGATGGCGCCGCGCGTACGTTCCTTCTTCGGCAGGTAGGCGAACAGGGCGCCGAGAGCGGCACCGGTGACCAGCCCGCCCAGGTGTGCCTGCCAGGAGATCCCCGGGATCACGAACCCGACGACCACGTTGATCCCGATCACGATGAGGATCTGGCGGGCCTCGCGCCCGGTCCGGCGCAGCACCACGGCGATCGCCGCGAAGAGCCCGAACACGGCACCGGACGCGCCGACGGTGGCCACGTTCCAGACGTCATCGCCGGCCAGGGCCAGCACGGCCACACTGCCACCGAGCGCGCTGAGCAGATAGAGGGCGACGTAGCGCCACCGGCCGAGCATCTGCTCCAGGAACGGTCCCACGATCCACAGCGCGTACATGTTGAACAGCAGGTGCACGATGCCTGCGTGCAGGAACGCCGTGGTGATCATCCGGTACGGTTCGACCTGCCCGAGTACCGGCGCGAAGATGAGCCGCATCCGCAGCGTCGGGCTCACGTAGTCCACAACGAACAGCAGCACGCAGATCGCGATGAACGTGATGGTGACGACCGGGCGGTTGTTCGGGCCCATCCGGGCACCGAGCACGGTGGTCTTCGGCCGGACCGCGCGGGCCTCCTCGCGCACGCAGTCGACGCAGTGCACGCCGACGGCGGCAGGCCGCTGGCATTCCGGGCACGCCGGGCGCCCGCACCGTTGGCACCGAACGTAGGAGACACGGTCGGGGTGGCGCGGACACACCGGCGGTGCGCCTCCCGCTCCGGGCTGCCCCGGCGGCGGCGCGGGCGGGTAAGCGGTCATCGAGCCGTCAGTCGACGATCTCGATCGAGTTGATCACGATGTCCTCGACCGGCCGGTCGTTGCGCGGGTCGGTGGACACGACGTTGACGGCGTCGACGATGGCGGTGGAGGCCGGGTCCTTCACCTTCCCGAAGATGGTGTGCTTGCCCTGCAGCCAGGTGGTCGGCGCGGTGGTGATGAAGAACTGCGAACCGTTGGTGCCGCGGCCCATCTGGATCCCGGCGTTCGCCATGGCGAGGACGTACGGCTCGCGGAAGTGCAGCTCGGGGTGGATCTCGTCGTCGAAGGCGTACCCGGGGCCACCGCGGCCGGTGCCGAGCGGGTCGCCGCCCTGGATCATGAAGTTCGGGATGACGCGGTGGAAGATCGTGCCGTTGTAGAGCGGCTCGTTGCTGGACTCCCCGGTCTCCGGGTGCGTCCAGGTGCCCGCACCGGTCGCCAGATCGGTGAAGTTCTTCACCGTCTTCGGCGCGTGGTTGGGCAGGAGTTCGACGACGATGTCGCCGGCGGTCGTGTGCAGAATGGCGTCCATGTCCCCATCCTCGCACCCTTGGCTCGGGGTGCGTTACTGGCCGGGCTCAGCGAGGGTGGGACGAAGGACGTATGCACATCGCCCACGCGGGTGGCACGATAGAGGCATCAACGCAGACGATCCGAATCCGATCTTCCGTGGAGACCCGCGGGAAGGGAACTAGGGGAGACACATGTCGCGCAAGGACAAGATCAACGCCGAGCAGCTCCGCGAGCAGGCCGAGGAGGCCGGTAAGGCCGCGCGCCAGCTGGCCGACCACGGCAAGGACTGGGCTACACCGAAGGTCGAGGCAGCGCTCGAGTGGGCCGGTCCGCGCGTCGACAAGGCGTGGCGCACCGGCGTGACCGCAGCCGCCCCGGTGATCGCCGACTACGCCGAGCGCTCCAAGGACGTCGTGGACACCGCCCATGACAAGGTCGTCGACGATGTCATCCCGCGGGTCATCGCCGCGATGGAGGAGGCCGCCAAGGCCGCCCAGTCCGGCTCCGACAATCTGCAGGACAAGGCGAACGCCGCTCTCGACGCGGCCGCCGCTGCGGTCGCGGAGCAGGAGAAGAAGGCCAAGGGTGGCAGCAAGGTCGGAAGGACGATCGGCTGGGTCCTGGTGGCCGGTGCGGTCGCTGGTGCCGGTGTGCTGATCTGGCGCCGCACCCAGCCCGTCGACGACCCCTGGGCCGAGGAGTACTGGGACGACGCCGTCGCCACCCCTGCCGCTGCCGGGGAGAGCGCCGCCGCGACCGTCGCGGACAAGGCGAAGCACGTCGCCGAGGACGCCGAGGCCGCCACCGCACAGGCAGCGGAGAAGGCAGGCGAGGTCTCCGGTCAGGTCGCCGAGAAGGCCACCCGGGCCAAGAACCAGGTAGCCGACAAGGCGAACGCCGCCGCGAACCAGGCGGCTGACAAGACCGGCGAGGCCAAGGATGCGGTGGCCGACAAGGCCGAGCAGGCCAAGGACGCCGCGAACGACGCACAGGAGAAGCCGGACGACAAGAACGGCTGACGCTCCCCAACGCCAGAACGAGACCCCGCACACCGGTTGTGTGCGGGGTCTCGCCGTCTCTGCGCACCCGGCCACACCACCGCTGCAGGACCCGGCGCGCGCGAGTGGAACAATGGCACCCGTGTCCGAGACCTCGACTGAATCCGGCGCGACCGCCGTCGCCTCCCTGCAGACCCAGCTCACCGACGCGCTCGGTGACGCCATCGCGGCGGCCTACCCCGCCCAGAGCGGCGCCGATCCGCTGATCCGCCCGAGCGACCACGCCGACCGCCAGGCGAACGCCGCGCTCGCACTGGCGAAGAAGGTTGGCGCGAGCCCGCGCGAGGTCGCGACGAACGTGACCGAACGGATCGCCGTGGGGGACGTCGTCGGGCAGGTCGAGATCTCCGGCCCGGGCTTCCTGAACCTCACCCTGACCGACGCCGCCCTGTGGCGGCAGGTCGAGGCGCGGCGCGCCGGCGCCCGCCTCGGCGTGCCACCCGTCGCGGCCGGTGTGCGCACCGTCATCGACTACTCCGGGCCGAACATCGCCAAGGAGATGCACGTCGGGCACCTGCGCTCGTCCGTGATCGGTGACGCGCTGGCCCGGATCCTGACGTTCCTCGGCTCGGACGTGGTGCGCCAGAACCACCTGGGGGACTGGGGCACCCAGTTCGGCATGCTCATCCAGTACATCGACGAGCACCCCGAGAAGCCGTGGCGGCACACGGAGATCACCGCCACCGACGCCGACGGCGAGAACGCCTCCACGGTGTCCGCCCTGGACGGCCTCTACAAGGCGGCCCGCGCCGTCTTCGACACCGACCCCGAGTTCGCCGACCGGGCCCGCGCGCGGGTGGTCGCGCTCCAGGCCGGCGACGAGGCGACCCTCGCCACCTGGCGCGACATCGTCAAGGAGTCGCAGTACGCGTTCGACGAGGTCTATGCCCGCCTGGGGGTTCAACTGACCGAGGCGGACTCCGCGGGCGAGTCGTTCTACAACGACATGCTCGACGGCGTCGCGGCCGAGCTCGAGGAAGCCGGGATCGCCGTCGTGAGCGATGGCGCCCTCGTGGTGCTCTCCGAGGAGGTGACCGGCCCGGACGACGAGCCGGTGGCCCTCATGGTCCGCAAGCGCGACGGCGGGTACGGCTACGACACCACGGACCTCGCCACGATCCGGTACCGGATCCGCGGCCTCGGCGCCGACCGGATCCTGTATCTCGTCGACTCGCGGCAGGCCCTCCACTTCCGGCTGGTGTTCGAGGCCGCGCGCCGGGCCGGCTGGCTGGACCCGGAGCGGGTGCAGGCGCTGCACGTGCCGTTCGGCAGTGTTCTCGGTCCTGACGGCAAGCCGTTCAAGACCCGCTCCGGCGGCACCGTGCGGCTGATGAACCTCCTCGACGACGCCGTCGCGGCGGCCCTCACGGTGGTCCGCGAGGGCGCCGAGGCCAAGGGCACCGAGGTCGACGACGACGCGCTCACCCTGATCGCCGAGCAGGCCGGCATCGGGGCCGTGAAGTACGCGGACCTGTCCGGCTCCCGGGTCAAGGACTACGTCTTCGACGTCGCCCGGATGACGGCGTTCAACGGCAACACCGGCGTCTACCTGCAGTACGCGCACACCCGGATGGTCTCGATCCTGCGCCGGGCCGCCGAGCGCGGCCTGACCGTTCCCGAGCACGTGCCGGCCGCCGTCGAGACACCACTGGAGGCTGCCGAGCGCGGGCTGATCCTGACCCTGGACGCGTTCGCGGACGTCCTCGCCGAGGTGGCGGTCGACCTCGAGCCGCACCGGCTCGCCGGCTACCTGTACGAACTCTCGCGGGCGTTCACCGACTTCTACGAGGCGTGCCCCGTGCTCGCGTCCGAGGGCACGGTCCGGGACCGTCGGCTCGCGATCGTGGACCTCACCAGGCGCACCCTCGCCACGGGGCTCGACCTCCTCGGAATCGCCGCGCCCGAACGGATGTGAACGCGTCCGCGGAACTCGCCGCCGGGCACCTGCCGCTGCTGGAGGTCCGCAGGTAGGGTCGCCTCCCGTGAGCCCGTACCGCATCGATGCCCGCCCCGCCCGACGACACGGTCGCGGTGCCCCCGTACTACCCGGCGGCGCCGGCATCGAGGTCTACGGGTCGCACCTGGAGCGCGACGGCGTGCCCTGGATCCCCATCTCCGGCGAGTTCCACTTCACCCGGTCGCCGCGAGCCACCTGGGCAGCGGAACTGGCCAAGGTGCGGGCGGCGGGCCTGAACACCGTCGCCACCTACCTGTTCTGGCTGCACCACGAGCGGGAGCGTGGCACCCCGGACTTCACCGGGATCCTTGACATCCGCCACTTCGTGACGCTGGCCGCCGAGGCCGGGCTCGACGTGCTCGTCCGGATCGGCCCCTGGGCGCACGGCGAGGCGCGCAACGGTGGCCTGCCGGACTGGGTGCAGCACGGGCCGTGGCACATCCGCACCGACGACCCGGGCTACCTCGAGCAGGTGCGCCGCTGGTACGCCGCGATCGCCGGACAGCTCGACGGCCTGGACGCCGCTTCCGGAGGGCCGATCATCGGGGTCCAGGTGGAGAACGAGCTCGCAGACGCTCCTGAGCACCTGGTCACCCTGCGCGGGATCGCCCACGAGGCCGGACTGCGCGCACCGCTGTGGACGATGACGGCGTGGAACACCGCCGTGCTCCCGACGGAGGGGTTCCTGCCTCTGTACGGCGGGTACACGGAGTCGTTCTGGACGGACGCCGACGAGCCGTGGAGCGCGGGCTGCCGGTCCCAGTTCACCTACACGCACCTGTTCGACGACACCTCGATCGGCGCCGACGTGATGCCGACGGCGCGGCCGGACTCCACGTCCACGCACCGCCGGTTCCCCACGCCCGATCCGTACCCCGTCGCCACCTGTGAGCTGGGTTCGGGGATGGCCACCGCCTACCATCGCCGCCCCCTCGTGGACCCCGACGACGTCGCCGCGGTCGCGCTCACGAAGCTCGGCTCCGGCTCGGTGTGGCAGGGCTACTACATGTTCCACGGCGGGTTGAACCCGCCGGTGCGCGGCCTGCAGGAGTCCCACGCGTCCGGCTACCCGAACGACCTCCCGGAGTTCGACTACGACTTCGGCGCACCGATCGGTGCGGCCGGTCAGGTGCGGCCGTCGCTGGTTCTGCTGCGACGCCAGCACCGGTTCCTGGCCGACTTCGGTCCGCGGCTGGCGCCGATGGCGTCGGTGCTGCCCACGCCCGACGGCGAGGGTGGGTCGGCGGCGACGCTGCGGTGGGCGGTACGCACCGACGGCGAGAGCGGGTTCGTGTTCGTCACGAACCACCAGCCGCACGAGCCGTTGCCCGCGCACCCGCAGGTGGCACTCAGCATCGAGACCGAGTCCGGCACCGTGGCCTGGCCGACGGTCGACGTCGGTGTCGGCGCGTACTTCGCATGGCCGTTCAACCTCGACGAGTCAGGTGTGCGGATCGGGTGGGCCACGGCTCAGCCGGTCGCACGGATCGTCGGCGACGGCTCGGACGGTTCAGTCAGTCTGCTATTCCTGCGCACCCCCGGTATCGAGACGCGGTTCGCGCTGCGACTCCCCCCGGGGGCGAGCCTGACCGGGGCGCTCACGGACGTCGACGATGATCAGGCCGGCGGTTCGGGGCGGGACGGCGACGTCGTGGTGGCGGTGGGCAGCGAGCCCGTCGTGGTCTCCACCGGGAACGCGAGGATCGAGCTGCGTGTGTTCGATGCCGGAGACCTCGATGCGTTCCTGGACTCCGAGGATCCGGTGGGGCGGGTCACGAGCCCGGTCTGGATGGGGCGGAGCACGGCGGGACCGGGTCCGATGTGCGACGGTGGGTCCCTCTCGGGAGGATCCGTCCACGGCCGGACCCCCGCGGGCGGCTCCGGTGCGGACCGCGCCGACGCGGGTGTTGCCGATCTGAGCGTGCGGGAACTGGCGCCGTCGGGCGTACCGCCTACGTCCCGGTCGGCGAGCAACGGACGACTGAGCGCACCCCTGGACGAGGACTTCGCGGGCGCCGCCCGGTTCGAGGTCGACGTGCCCTCGCAGGAGGGACTCCTGCGGGTGGAGTGGACCGGGGACGTGCTGCGCGCACGACTCGGTGACCGACTGCTCGCCGACCAGTTCTTCTCCGGAGCCGCGTGGGAGATCACCGCCGCGGATCTGCGCGAGCGTGCAGGTGTGCCGGCGCGGGCAGCCCTGTCGGTCACGCTCGAGATCCTCCCGTTCCCGCCGGACGCCGCGATCTGGCTCGATCCCCGGGCGCGGGCGGCGCTCGCCGCCGAACGGTTCCGGGCCGGGATCCGATCCGCCCACTGGCACCGGCAGCCCCGCTGATCAGTCCGTCGTCGGGAGCACGCCGGCCGCGGCGCGAACCGCGCGGACATCGGCGGCAGCCGGCACCACGCCCTGCCGCAGTTGTGCGGCCATCCGCCGGCAGGCCCAGGCGGCGCCCTCCACGCCGGAGGCGGGCTCGATCTGAGAGCTGCCGCGCGCGAGCACGGTGAACCCCAGCCAGGCGGTCGCCTCCCGCACCTCGAGCAGCTCGGCGATCCCGTCCGGGTCATCCTGCAGTCCCCGGCGGACCACCCCCGAGAGCTCCTGCATGTCCACCGCGAGGTCCCGCAACGCCGCCCGTCCAGCCGGCCGGCGGTGGGTGCCACCTCCGAGCTGATCGAGCACCTCCGCCGCGGAGGCCAGGACGCGGGCGAGGTGGGCGCGGACCAGCCCCGGCGTGCCGCGCCGGAAGATCAGCCAGGGCACCGCGACCGCGACCGTGATCCCGATCGCGGTATCGAGGAGCCGCTCCAGCGCCACGTCACCGACTCCGACGCCGGTGCCGGCGGTCCCGATCGTCAGCGCCAGCGGCGTGATGAACAGGACCGCTGCCGCGTAGTTGCGCACCACCAGCAGTTCCACGGTCCCTTGCATCACGATGAGCGCGACCACGAGGACCCAGGGGCCACCGAGATCCACCAGCGCATGGACGGCCAGGAAGAGGCCAAGGCCCAGGACGGTCCCGATCAGGCGGTGCACCGACCGGATCACGGTGTTCTTGCGGTCAAGCCCGGTGTGCAGCACCAGCATCGTGGCCGCCATCGCCCAGTACACATGGTCGGTGCCGACGATCGACGCGATCAGCCCGGCGGTGGCCACGCCGGCACCGACCCGCAGCGCCGCCTGCAGGGCGGTGGTGGGCCACCGAACCGACCGGCGCAACATGTGTTGGACGGACGGCTGACCCAGCGGGGCCTCCGTCACCTCCGCATAGAGCTCAGGGTCCGGGACGTCACCGGGCAGCTGGTGGCTGGCGTAGGTGTGCTGGATGCGGTGCAGATCGGCGACGAGAGCCCGGGCGCGAGCATCCCGCGAAACGGGATCACCGCCGTCGGCCAGCGTGGTCCAGGCGTCGTGCAGGGCGTTCGTGGCCGCGGCGCTGCGCTGTTCGGCATCGGACGCCGCCGAGCCGGCCGCCACGAAGGTGCCCACGGCCGTCCGGGCCGCATCCACGGCATCCTCCTGCGGTCCTCGGGGACGCACGACCAGGTCGGACATGGCGACCGCGACGGCGACCGCCGCACCGATCGCCGTGGCGGCCACCAGGGTGCCGGGGTGCACCCCGTGAGCCGGTAGGTAGCCACCGACGCCGGCCAGGAGCACGAAGAAGAACGCTCCGGGGGCACCGAGCCGGAGCGCGTGGCAGATCTGGGTCGCAACCATTCCCACGGCGACCACGACGCCGATGGACGCGAGGGTGTTGCCGGTGGTGAGCGTTCCCACGAACACGGACGCGACCATCGCGAGCCCTACGGTCAGCAGCAGAACCAGCCGGGTCCGCAGCGGCCGACCGGCGCCGTAGAGCACCGTGAACACTCCCGTCCCGATGAGCAGACCGAAGGTCTGCTGCCCAAGGAGCGTGCTCACGGTGAGCGGGATCCCGAGTGCCAGCGCCGCTCTGGCCGCGACGGGCCACCGCACGGGGGGCCGGATGGTCCAACCAAGGCCGCCCAGCGGACGTGGGCGGCGTTCTCGATCGGGTTCCGGCACGGCTCCCGATGCTACCCGGGCGCGGACGTCCGCTCCTGTTCGGAAGGCCTGGGCCCATGCCACGAGGGGATGAACGCTAGCGTGTAGCGCGGACCACGTCAGGAGTGGTCCGGCGCCGCTGAAACCGGCGCGCACCGACCGCGAGAGCACCGGGAGACTTCCCTGACCACGATTCCCGCCCCCTATGCCCGTCTGCACGACGACGCCACGACCCTCCTGGAGGGTTGGACCGCCCCGGGTGCGCGCCAGGAGGAACTCCGCCGCGAGTTCCTGGCACTCCTGAGCGCCGAGCCGCGCGCCATGTGGCGGCACGGCACCCCGGCCCACCTGACCGCGAGCTGCCTCGTCCTCGACGCGGACCGGACCCACGTCCTGCTGACGCTGCACGCGAAGATCGGCCTCTGGCTCCCGTTCGGCGGGCACCTCGAACCTGGGGACACCTCGATCCGTGATGCCGCGGAGCGGGAGACCCGGGAGGAGTCCGGCCTGGCCGGTGTGCTGCTCGGCGAGCTGGTGGACCTGGACCGCCATGCGTTGCCGGCGAGCGCCTACTCCGCCTGCACGGAGCACCTCGATCTGCGGTTCGTCGGAGTCGACCCGTCGGGGCGCACCGAGCCCGTGGTCAGCGACGAGTCCGACGACGTGCGCTGGTGGCCACTGGATGCACTGCCCACGCCGATCGGCGAGGACGTCGGCAGGCTCGTGCGCGCCGGCATCGCCGGCGTGATCGCGCCGCGCGCGTAACTCGGGGGCGGCGGGCCCGCACCGAACGGTGTGGCTCGGCGAACACGGGACTAGGAAGCGACGGCGGCCGGCTCGGTCCGAGGGAACCGCTTCTCCGAGCGGGCCTTGGCCTTGGCCGCCTCCTCCTCGCGATTCTTCGGCGGGGCCGTGGTGACCAGGTCGTCGAGCAGGTGCTCGGTGATGTGGGTGATCTCGGCGACGGCTCGCTCGAACGCCTCGGCGTTCGCCTGGGACGGCTTGTTCATCCCGCTGATCTTGCGGACGAACTGCAACGCCGCGTCGTGGACCTCGCCGGACGTGGCGTGCGGCTCGAAGTTGTGCAGCGGGCGGATGTTTCGGCACATCCTTCGATGGTGCCACGCGGCCCCGGCACCGGTCCAGGGATCACCGGCCCCGATGGGACACCGGGATGGTGGAGCCAGCGGGACTCGAACCCGCAACCCCCTGCTTGCAAAGCAGGTGCGCTACCAATTGCGCCATGGCCCCGTGTGTAGTTTGTGCGCTGCTCGCCCGGGACCGGACCGGTTCAGGGCAGTGGGTCGGTGACCTCTGCCCACAAATCCCGCTCGTCGCGGTCTGCGGCGAACTTCCGCCAGACGAAATACCCGGCGGCGGCAACCGCGAGGAGTGTGAGGAGCTTCTTCATCGCTACCCGCCACCTTCCTGATCTGCGAGACGTGGGCCTAGCTGGACTCGAACCAGCGACCTCTTCCTTATCAGGGAAGCGCTCTAACCGACTGAGCTATAGGCCCGGATCCCCGCGTAATCGCGCGGGGGCGCCGGAGTGAGACTACCTCAGGCGCACGGCTGCGCCAAAACCGATTCGCTCAGTCGTCGGTGAGGGTGAGGTGCAGTCCGCCCACCATTGCCGCGACAATGTTGTACACGAAGGCACCGAGGGTGCTCAGCGCTGTGAGCAGAACCACATCGACGATCGCGACCACGGTCGCCACCGAGATCACCCGGGAGAACTCGACGTACTGGAGCAGCGGGCCGAACTGAGCCATGGCCTCGGCGTCCGCAATGATGCCCTGGATGCTGGCGAAGACGCCCATCTCGTTCAGCACACCCCACACGACGGCCGTGGCGACCACGATCGCGATGCCGATCGCGATCGAGAGCAGGAACGAGATCTTCATCGCCGACCAGGGGTCGATCCGGGAGATCGCGAGCCTGACCCGGCGCGGCCCCGGAGTGGCCTTGCCGGAGGACTGGCTCGCGCCGGAGGCCTTCGCGCCCGGCCGGGCCTGGGTGGCCGATGGTCGCTTGGCACCGGCCTCGGTGCCCTCTGTGCCGACCTCGAGCCTGACCGCGCCGGTCCTCGCATCGCCCGCGGGCTTGATGCTCGGTGGCCGCTGCCCTGGGGCTTGGCCACCCAGGGTGGTCCGGGTCGAGGTGCGCACCGGCGCACCCGTGGAGTTCCCCTGGGTGTTCTCGGTCATCAGTTGCCTTCCTGCTCGGCGTCGGCGTCCGCGGTGTCCGCGCCGCCGTGCTCACCCGAAGACGGTACGCCATCGGAGGACTCCGGCGCTGCTGCAGCCCCCTCGACCGCACCGGATTCGGCTTCCACCTCTTCGACCACGGCCTCGACGTTCCGGGCGATCGCGATGATCCGGTCGCCGGCGTCGGGCTTGGCGAACGTCACACCCTGGGTGTTCCGGCCGGTGAGATTCACCTCCGAGACCGACACCCGCACGATCTTGCCGCGCTCCATGATGACCAGCACCTCGTCCTCGGGACCGGTGATCAGGGCGCCGACCAGGTCTCCGCGAGCCTCTACGAGGTTCGCGACCTTGATGCCCAGGCCACCACGGCCCTGCACCCGGTACTCGTCGACGCGGGTCCGCTTGCCGAAGCCACCCTCGGTGACCACGAACAGGTCGTTGCCGGGCTGGACCACGTCCAGCGACAGCAGCGAGTCACCGTCGCGGAATTTCATCCCGGTGACGCCCGACGTCGCCCGACCGAGCGGGCGGAGCGCCTCGTCGCTGGCGGTGAACCGGAGCGACTGACCCTTGCGGGAGACCAGCAGCAGGTCGTCGTCGGGGTTCACCAGCCGGGCGGACACCACCTCGTCCGGGTTGCCCTCGTCGTCGGTGCGCAGGTTGATCGCGATCACGCCGCCGGTGCGGGTGGAGTCGTACTCGCTGAGCCGGGTCTTCTTGACCAGACCGCTGCGCGTGGCCAGCACGAGGTACTCGGCCTGCTCGTAGTCGCGGATCGCCAGGACCTGGGCGATTCGCTCGTCGGGCTGGAACGCCAGCAGGTTCGCGACGTGCTGGCCCTTCGCGTCGCGGCCACCCTCGGGCAGCTCGTAGGCCTTCGCGCGGTAGACCCGCCCGAAGTTCGTGAAGAACAACAACCACTGGTGCGTCGTCGTGACACCGAAGTGGTCGACGATGTCGTCACCGCGTAGCTGCGCCCCGCGCACACCCTTGCCGCCCCGGTGCTGCTGGCGGTAGTTGTCGGTGCGGGTGCGCTTCGCGTAACCACCGCGGGTGATCGTGACGACGACGTCCTCCTCGGGGATCAGATCCTCCATGGACATCTCGCCGTTGAACGGCAGGATCGTCGTGCGTCGCTCGTCACCGTAGCGGTCGACGATCTCGTCGAGCTCGTTGCCGACGATCTCCCGCTGGCGTTCCTCGGAGCCGATGATGTCCTTGTAGTCGGCGATCTCCGCCTCGATGGCGGCGAACTCGTCGAGGATCTTCTGCCGCTCGAGGGCAGCGAGCCGGCGCAGCTGCATCTCCAGGATGGCGTTCGACTGGATCTCGTCGATCTCCAGCATCTCCATCAGCCCGGTGCGGGCGACCTCGACGGTGCGCGAGGCGCGGATCAGCGCGATGACCTCGTCGAGGGCATCCAGTGCCTTGATGAGGCCGCGCAGGATGTGGATGCGGTCCTCGGCTCGGCGCAGCAGCCACTCGGTCCGACGTACGATCACGTCGACCTGGTGGTGCACCCAGTGCCGGATGAACGCGTCGAGGCTGAGGGTACGCGGCACCGCGTCCACCAGCGCGAGCATATTGGCGCCGAAGGTGTCCTGCAGCTGCGTGTGCTTGTACAGGTTGTTCAGCACGACCTTCGCGATCGCGTCCCGCTTGAGGACGATCACGAGGCGCTGCCCGGCCCGCCCGGAGGTCTCGTCGCGGATGTCGGCGATGCCCTGGATCCGACCGTCGCGGACCAGATCGGCGATCTTCGCGGCGAGATTGTCCGGGTTCACCTGGTACGGCAGCTCGGAGACCACGAGGCAGGTGCGGCCCTGGAGTTCCTCGACCTCGACGACCGCGCGCATCGTGATGGAGCCGCGGCCGGTCCGATAGGCGTCCTCGATGCCACGGTGGCCCAGGATCTGGGCGCCGGTCGGGAAGTCGGGACCCTTGATCCGCAGCAGCAGGGCCTCGAGGAGCTCCTCGGCGCTCGCGTCCGGGTTCGCAAGGAGCCACCGCACGCCGTCGGCGACCTCGCGGAGGTTGTGCGAGGGGATGTTCGTCGCCATCCCGACGGCGATCCCGGACGAGCCGTTGACCAGCAGGTTCGGGAAGCGCGCCGGGAGGACGAGCGGCTCGCGGGTGCGGCCGTCGTAGTTGTCCCCGAAGTCGACCGTGTTCTTCTCGATGTCGCGGACCATCTCCATGGCCAGCGGTGCCATCTTGCACTCGGTGTACCGCGGCGCGGCCGCCGGGTCGTTACCCGGGGAGCCGAAGTTGCCCTGCCCGTTGATCAGCGGGTAGCGCAATGACCACGGCTGCACGAGACGGACCATCGCGTCGTAGATGGCGGTGTCACCGTGCGGGTGGAACTGGCCCATGACGTCGCCGACCACACGCGAGCACTTCGAGAACGCTGAGTCCGGGCGGTAGCCGCCGTCGAACATCGCGTAGATGATGCGGCGGTGCACCGGCTTGAGGCCGTCGCGCACCTCCGGCAGGGCACGCCCGACGATCACGCTCATGGCGTAGTCGAGGTAGGACCTCTGCATCTCGAGCTGGAGGTCGACCTGCTCGATGCGGTCGTGGGTGACGACGGCGTCGATGGGCTGGTCGTCGTCGTTCGGGCCGGTCGGGGGCATGGGTGGTTGTTCGCTCACGTGTTCGATTCCTTACTCAGACGTCCAGGAAGCGCACGTCGCGGGCGTTGCGCTGGATGAAGGACCGGCGTGACTCGACGTCCTCGCCCATCAGGATCGAGAAGATCTCGTCGGCTCCCGCCGCTTCACCGATGGTCACCTGACGCAGGGTGCGGGTGGCCGGGTCCATCGTGGTCTCCCACAGTTCCCGGTAGTCCATCTCGCCGAGACCCTTGTACCGCTGGATGCCGCCGTCCTTCGGCAGTCGGTGGTTCTTCGCCAGCCCTTCGGCCACGAACGCGTCGCGCTCCCGGTCCGAGTACACGTACTGGTGCGGCGCGTTCGTCCACTTCAGCCGGTACAGCGGCGGCATCGCCAGATACACATGGCCGCGCTCGATGAGCGGGCGCATGTACCGGAACAGCAGCGTCAGGAGCAGCGTGGCGATGTGCTGGCCGTCGACGTCGGCGTCGGCCATCAGCACGATCTTGTGATAGCGCAACTTCGTGATGTCGAAGTCCTCACCGAATCCGGTGCCGAACGCCGTGATCAGCGCCTGGACCTCCATGTTCGCGAGGGCCTTGTCGATCCGCGCCTTCTCGACGTTCAGAATCTTCCCGCGGATCGGCAGGATCGCCTGGGTCTCGGGGTTGCGTCCCTGCACTGCGGAGCCACCGGCCGAGTCGCCCTCGACGATGAAGACCTCGGAGATCGAGGCATCGCGGCTGGAGCAGTCGCGAAGCTTGCCGGGCATCCCGCCACCCTCGAGCAGGCCCTTGCGGCGGGTCGCCTCACGGGCCTTGCGGGCCGCCATCCGAGCCGCAGAGGCCTGGATCGACTTGCGGATCACGTCCCGGGCCTCGGCCGGGTGGGACTCGAGCCAGCCGCCGAGCTGGTCGAACACGACCTTCTGGGTGAACGTGCGGGCCTCGGTGTTGCCGAGCTTGGTCTTCGTCTGACCCTCGAACTGCGGCTCGCCGAGCTTGATCGAGATGACGGCGGTGAGGCCCTCGCGGATGTCCTCACCCGTGAGGTTCTCGTCCTTCTCCTTGAGCAGGTTCTTCTCGCGGGCGTACCGGTTGATCAGCGTGGTCAACGCGGATCGGAAGCCCTCCTCGTGCGTGCCACCCTCGGAGGTGTTGATCGTGTTCGCGTAGGTGTGCACGCTCTCGGAGTACGCGCCGGTCCACTGCATCGCGATCTCCAGCGAGATCTTGCGCTCGGTGTCCTCGGACTCGAAGTCGATGATCTCCGGGTGGACCATCTCGGTGCGCTTGGCGGCGTTGAGGTGCTTCACGTAGTCGACCAGGCCACCGTCGTAGCGATAGGCGACCGACCTCGAGTGTTCCCCGATCGGCTCCGCCCGCTCGCCCTCGGGGCCGGCGACCTCGTCGCCGGTGTCCTCGGCGATGACCCGCTCGTCGGTCAGCGCGATACCCAGACCCTTGTTCAGGAACGCGTACTGCTGGAACCGGGCCCGGAGCGTCTCGTAGTCGAAGGTGGTCGTCTCGAAGATGTCGGCGTTCGGCCAGAACGTCACCGTCGTGCCGGTCTCGTCCGTGTCCTCGTCCCGGGAGAGGGGGGCCATCGGGACACCGTCGGCGTAGCTCTGCCGCCACACGCTGCCCTGAAGTCGCACCTCCACCTCAAGGCGCCGGGACAGCGCGTTCACCACGGAGACGCCGACTCCGTGGAGGCCACCTGAGACGGCGTACCCGCCGCCGCCGAACTTCCCGCCGGCGTGCAGGACCGTGAGCACGACCTCGACGGCCGGCTTGCCCTCGGACGCGACCACGTCCACCGGGATGCCGCGGCCGTTGTCCCGGACCCGGAGGCCACCGTCGGCCAGCAGGGTCACGTCGATCTGGTCGCAGTATCCGGCCAGCGCCTCGTCGACGGAGTTGTCGACCACCTCATAGACGAGGTGGTGCAGGCCTCGTTCACCGGTCGAGCCGATGTACATGCCAGGACGCTTACGAACCGCCTCAAGTCCCTCGAGGACCGTGATGTTGCTGGCGTCGTAGCTTGTGGGGCCCGAGGTCTGTGCTTCGGTTGCCGGCTCAGTCTTGTCGTCAGCCACGTTCTTCTGGCTCTCCTCATCGTCATCGAGGCACGCGCGCGGCACCGCTCGGATGAGTGAGGTGCCTGCGTGCCGGCCCAGGACCACAGGCAGATGAACCACTTGCCCCCGGACGGTCGCTCAATTCTACTCCGAAACCGCGCAAACTCCGAATATCCACAGAAGTTATCCACAGCGTGTCGCAGGCTGTGGACGAAGGCGGTCGAGACCCAGCGAAGCGGGGGCCGGATGTCAGCCGTAGGTGTCGCGCGGACCCCGGCCGCGCACCGACCGTGGCCCCTTGCGCCACGACGGTCCGCCCGGTCCGAGGACCTGGATCGACGTGACCACACCCTCGCCGACCTCCTCCACGAGCCGGCGTTCCAGCTGAGGCAGGAGCAGCCGGATCTGCGTGGCCCACGCGGTGGAGTCCGCGCGTACCACCAGCGCCCCCTCGTCGAACGTCTCCGGCGCGCAATGGTCGGCGATCTGGTCTCCGACCACCTCCCGCCAGCGACCCACCACGCCGCCGATGGACAGGGGCTGGTTCCAGCCGAGCTGCCCGCGCAGGGAGTCCATGGCCGCACTGATCGAGCGCGGATCGCGGCCCGTCCCGTGACCCGGCGCGGGTGCCGCGGCCTCGGACCCCGGCCCGGCCTTACGGCGCCCTGCCCGGCCGAGCCCACCGGGCGCCAGGCCCTTCGACCGAGCCGCGTCCCGCGCCCGCGCGAGCGCGTGCCGCGCCGCTGCGTCCACGTCCGGTTCAGCTGGCGCCGTCGGCACAGCCCGTTCCGTCGGCGCAGCCGACCGCACCGCTTTGGCCCCGGCCTTGGGGGAGCCGCCCCTGGGAACTGGACCTCCGCCGTCGGGCCGGTCAGCGGACACGGGTGACCGCACCGTCCATGACGTCGTACCGCGCGCCGTCCAGGCCGTCCGGAACGTCCTCGGCGACGGCCGAGGTGATCAGCACCTGTTCCGCGCCGGCGACCAGTTCGGCCAGGCGTGCCCGACGGCGGTTGTCCAGTTCCGCGAACACGTCGTCCAGGATGAGCACGGGCTCGCCGTCGCTCTCGAAGTCTGTGTCGGCTCGGAGGAGCTCGTAGGAAGCCAGCCGCAGCGCCAACGCCAGCGACCAGGACTCGCCGTGGCTGGCGTAGCCGCGCGCCGGAAGTCCACCAAGCTGCAACTCCAGGTCGTCACGGTGGGGGCCGACCAGGGAGACACCGCGCTCGATCTCCCGGGACCGCAGCCGAGACATCGCGTCCAGCAGCCGAGCCTGGACCAGATCGGCATTGGTGAGTGACTCCTCGGCCGCCAGAGCCGTACCGGCCGGCCGCTCGCCGTCGGACATCGCCTGCTCGAGGCTCGACCGGTACCCGATCTCGGCGGCGCTCTGCGCGGAACTGACCCGTTCATAGGCGCTCTCGACGTGCGGGCGTAGGTTGCGAACAGCGGTCACGCGCGCGGCGATGAGCTGGGCGCCGGCGGTGGCGACCTTCTCGTCCCAGACGTCCAGGGTGCGCAGGTCCGGACCGGAACCCGATCGGCGGCTCATGCCGGCCGACTTCAGCAGGGCGTTCCGCTGCTTGATCACGCGTTCGTACTCCGAGCGCACGCCGGCGAGCTTCGGGCTGAGCAGCACCAGCAGCTCGTCGAGGAACCGGCGCCGTCCGTCCGGGTCACCCTTGATCAGGGCGAGGTCCTCGGGGGCGAACAACACGGTCCGGAGCCGGCCGAGCAGATCCCGCGTCCGGGGCAGCGGGGACCGGTTGATCCTGGCGCGATTCGCCTTGCCTGCGACGAGTTCGAGTTCGAGCGTCGCGGGGCGCCCGGAGCGGACCACCTTCGCCTGGATCACCGCTCGGGCAGCGCCACGACGCACCAGCGCGGCATCGGAAGCCACCCGGTGTGAGGAGAACGTGGCCAGATAGCCGAGCGACTCCACAAGATTGGTCTTTCCCTGACCGTTCGGCCCGACCAGGGCGCTGATCCCCGGTTCGAAGGCGACGACGACCTGGGTGTAGGACCGGAAGTCGGTCAGGGCAAGATCGGTGACATGCATCGAGTGGTCGTGCTCAGCCGTCCGCCGCGGCCTTGGTGGCATGCCCGCCGAACTGCTGGCGCAGTGCCGCGACGGCCTTCATGGCCGGCGAGTCCTCCTGACGGGAGTCGAAACGTGCGAACAGCGCGGCGCTGATCACGGGCGCCGGAACCGCGCGTTCCACGGCCTCCTGCACGGTCCAGCGACCCTCGCCGGAGTCCGCGACGAAACCTCGGATCTCGTCCAGGTCCGGATCCTCGTTGAGCGCCTTGACCAGCAGCTCCAGCAGCCAGGAGCGGACCACGGTGCCGCGCTGCCAGGCCGTGAAGATGGCACCGACGTCATCGATCAGGTCATCACGGGCGGCGAGGATCTCGTAGCCCTCGGCGTAGGCCTGCATGACGCCGTACTCGATGCCGTTGTGCACCATCTTCGCGTAGTGGCCGGCACCGACCGGGCCGGCGTGGACGAAGCCCTCCTCGGCCGGCCCTTCCGGCCGGAGTGCGTCGAAGATCGGCATCAGCGTCGCGATCGTGTCGTCCGGGCCTCCGACCATCAGGCCGTACCCGTTCTCGCGGCCCCAGACACCGCCGGAGACCCCGGCGTCGACGTAACCGATCCCACGCTCGGCGAGGTCCGCGGCGCGGCGGGTGTCATCACTGAACTTGGAGTTGCCGCCGTCGATGATGATGTCGCCGGAGTGCATCTGCGCCGCCACCTGCGTCACCACGGAATCCGTGATCTCGCCGGCCGGGACCATCACCCAGACGATGCGCTGGGCTTCCGGAAGCGCTGCGACCAGGTCCGCAACTCCTTCGACGTCGGAGATCTCCTGGTTCTGGTCGTACCCGGTCACCTCGTGACCCGCATTGCGGATGCGGTCGCGCATGTTGCCGCCCATGCGACCGAGCCCGATCAATCCGATGTGCATGAGCGATCTCCCTTGCCTGCGGTGATGGTGACCAGTGTGGAGTCGGGCCGGTCAGCTCGCGAATCGAATCGGCATCAGCAGATACCGGAACTCCTCCGCGTGGTCCGCACCGTCGATGCTGTCCTGGCCGGTCATGACGGCCGGCTTGGAGGAGTGCGTGAAGGACAGCCGTACGAACGGGGTGTCCAGGGCGCCGAGGCCGTCGAGCAGGTACTGGGGATTGAATGCCGTCGAGATGTCCTCGCCCACGAGCGTGGACTCGAGAACCTCGGATGCCTGCGCGTCGTCGCCCTGACCCGCCTCGAGGACGACCTGACCCTCGCTGAAGGACAGTCGGATCGGGGTGTTCCGTTCGGCCACGAGCGCGACACGTTTGGCGGCCTCGACGAGCTCGGCGGTGCTCGTGACGGTGTGCGTGGTGGTCTGCTCCGGGAACAGTCGGCGGACCGGCGGGTATTCACCGTCGACCAAGAGCGAGGTGGTTCGACGCCCGCCGGCCTCGAATCCCACGATGTCCCCGTTCTCGACCAGAGCGACGTCGATCGATCCGGCGTTGCTGAGGTTCTTCGCGACGTCGGACAGTGTCCGGGCCCGGACCAGGGCCACCCGGCTGACCGACGGCGATGCCGGCGTCCAGGAGACCTCGCGCATGGCGAGGCGGTAGCGGTCCGTGGCCAGGAGCGTGACCTTGTCGCCCTCGATCTCCACGCGTACCCCGGTGAGCAGCGGCAGCGTCTCGTCGCGGCCCGCCGCGATCGTGACCTGGGAGATGGCCTGGGCGAACGCGTCTCCGGAGATGGAGCCGGTGGTGTCCGGCAGATCGGGCAGCGCGGGGTAGTCCTCGACCGGCATCGTCAGCAGGGTGAACCGGGACGCGCCACAGACCACAACAACCTTCGAGCCGTCGACGCTGACCTCGACCGGCTTGTTCGGCAGGGCTCGGGAGATCTCGGCGAGCAGCCGTCCGGAGACCAGTGCCGAGCCCGGCTCGTCCACCTCGGCTACGACACTGGAACGGGCCGACACCTCGTAGTCGAAGGTCGAGAGCACGAGCGTGCCGTCGGAGTTGGCCTCGAGGAGGACACCCGCGAGCACCGGCACCGACGGGCGGCTGGGCAGCGTGCGTGCCGTCCAGGTCACGGCTTCCGCCAGCACATCTCGCTCAACCCTGAACTTCACGATGTCGGCCTCTCTCCTGATCTGGTGGTACTCGGCGGTGCTGCTCGGCTCTCGGCGCGGCCCGGCGTCGGAGTTCCCGTGGGTCCTCAGAGCATAGTGACAACGTTCGAGCGCTCGAACCACGATCGAGCCGGTGGCTGCCCCATCGGTCTGCTCGTGCGAGCCGCCCTGCCGAGACTAGTCGAGGGTGGACCTGCCGGGCAGGTCCAGTGGCCTCGATGGTCTGATCGGGAAGCAGAAGTTGTCGTTCGGGCAGATGTTGGTTGTTCACACCCGGATCCCATAGAGATAGGTAGTCATCGTCATAGGAGCTGTGGATGTTGTGGACAACCGACGTCCGTGCAGGTCAGCGCGGCGACGGCGATGTGGACCGGCAGTGCGACCGCCGTGCACAGGGCCCCATGGAAGCTGTGTAATCACAAAGTCCCCAGCAGGTCCGTCCACGGATCTCAGGGTCTGTGTCCACGGGAACGTGTCGTGTGTCCACGGGTGTCCACAGGTTCATCCACAACTGTGAATTGGTTGAAATGAGTGAACGTTTCGTGGCGAGGAGCTGCTGGTCCACGGTCCAGGTGCTGGACGCGGGCCGAGGCGGCGGTCAGCCGCGTTGCTGCTGCTTGATCCGGTTCGTCAACTCGGTGACCTGGTTGAACGTGGACCGACGTTCGGCCATCTGCTGACGGATCTTGCGGTTCGCGTGCATGACGGTGGTGTGGTCGCGGCCGCCGAACAGCTGCCCGATCTTCGGCAGCGACAGGTCGGTCAGTTCCCGGCACAGGTACATCGCGATCTGACGGGCGTTCACGAGCACCCGTGAGCGGTCGGCGCTGCAGAGCGCCTCGATCGTCACGCCGAAGTAGGTGGCGGTCTGCGCCATGATCGACGACGGCGTGATCTCGGCTCCGTCGTTGTCGGTGATCAGGTCCTTGAGCACCATTTCGGCGAGCGAGAGGTCCACGGACTGTCGGTTGAGGTTCGCGAATGCCGTGACCCGGATGAGCGCGCCCTCCAGCTCACGGATGTTGGAGGAGATCTTCGACGCGATGTACTCCAGCACGTCGTTCGGGGCCTGGAGGCTCTCGCTGCCGGCCTTCTTGCGGAGGATCGCGATGCGCGTCTCGAGGTCGGGCGGCTGGACGTCGGTGATCAGACCCCACTCGAACCGCGACCGCATCCGGTCCTCGAAGCCGTTGAGGAGCTTCGGGGGCAGGTCAGAGGTGATGACGACCTGCTTGTTGTCGTTGTGCAGGGTGTTGAACGTATGGAAGAACTCCTCCATCGTCTGTTCCTTGCCCTGCAGGAACTGGATGTCGTCGATGAGGAGGACCTCGACCTCGCGGTACCGACGTTGGAACGCCTCGGCCTTGTCGTCGCGGATCGAGTTGATGAAGTCGTTGGTGAACTCCTCGGAGTTCACGTACCGCACCCGGATCCCGGGGTAGAGACTCTTCGCGTAGTGCCCGATCGCGTGGAGCAGGTGGGTCTTGCCGAGCCCTGACTGTCCGTAGATGAAGAGCGGGTT
Organism: Occultella gossypii; assembly: GCF_019947135.1. Taxonomy (GTDB): domain Bacteria; phylum Actinomycetota; class Actinomycetes; order Actinomycetales; family Beutenbergiaceae; genus Occultella; species Occultella gossypii. Next base: position 183,172 of record NZ_JAGSHT010000012.1, read on the forward strand.
GTACGCCTTGGCGGGTGCTTCGGCGACGGCGGTCGCCGCGGCATGCGCGAATCGGTTGCTGGATCCGATCACGAACGTGTCGAACGAATAGTTCGGGTTGAGGCGGGCATTCGGGTCGACGCCGGTCGCGTAGTGGTCCGGCTGTGGCGCGGACCGGGGCGCCGGTCGCGTCGCCGGCCGTTGCTCGCGGTCCGAAACCGGTTCGGCTCGGCGCGGAGGTTCGTCGATCGTCAGGGTCTCCTCAAGGGACGGGTCGACCGTGACCGCAACCTTGACGTTGTGCGTGAGGGCCGCCGACAGTGCGGCCGTGATCGACTCGCGGGCGCGGGTCTCGATGAACTCCTTGGCGAATTCGTTCGAGACCGCGAGCAGGATGGTGTCGTCGATGACGCCGAGTGGCTTGGTGAGCCGGATGAAACCCAGGTGCGGTCCGCTGAGCTCGCCGCGGTCGGTGAGGATCTCGATGGCCCGGGTCCATGCAGGACCGAGCGCTGCGGCATCGACTGGTGACTCGGACACATGACCCCCTGCAGCAAGATGGTGACAGCATCGACGGTGGTGTCGTCCACAACTCTATCCACAGTCTGTGTGCAACCGGTCTCGGTTCGAGAACGCGCGAGATCCTGCGGACAGTGAGGCGTGGATGTCACCGTCGGGAGGTGCGAGCGTAACCCCGCTGAGCGGCGGGTGCCACCGGTCGTCCACAGGATTGTGGATCGAGTTCGGTCCGGTTCCGGCGTGTGTGCGGCGGGACCGCGCGGATCGCGCCCGGTCGGCCGGCGAGGCAGAATGCGGGGAGTGTGGGGAAGGCCTCTACCGCGGGTTTGACCGGGTAACCCAGCCTCGCGTACCGTGGATCAGTCGTATGGACGCGCGTGTCCTCCTGCCCGGAGGCCCGCGTTCGGACGGTTCTGCGCCTTGCTTCCCCGGTGATGGCGCCCTTCCCAACATCTTTTGGAGCATTCCCGTGAGCAAGCGGACCTTCCAGCCGAACAACCGGCGCCGAGCCAAGGTGCACGGCTTCCGACTGCGCATGCGCACCCGCGCTGGTCGCTCGATCCTGGCGGCTCGTCGCCGCAAGGGCCGCAGCGCGCTGTCTGCCTGAGCACGGTGCTGCCGGCACAGCACCGGATGCGTCGTGGTGACGAGTTCGCCGACGCGATCCGGTTCGGTGCCCGCAGTGGCACGCCACGAGTCGTGGTGCACTACCGAGGATCCACCCGAGCCGATCCGGCTCGGGTGGGTTTTGTTGTGTCCAAGGCGGTCGGCGGCGCGGTTCAGCGGAACCTGGTGAAGCGTCGGCTGCGTGCGATCAGCGCGGCCCGGGTGCAGGCTCTTCCGGCCGGGAGTTCGGTCGTGGTGCGGGCGCTGGCGCCCGCTGCAGCCGCGACCTACCCGGAACTGGAACGCGACATGGTGCGTTGTCTGGACAGGAGCGCACGCGCGGAGGTGAAGCGATGACGCAGCCGATCGGTGAGTCCTCGGGGTCCTCCGGGGCCGAGAGCGCGCGTGGACGGGTCCGGAATCCGGTGACGTGGTTGTTGATGGGCCTCGTCCGCGGCTATCAGTTGATCGTCTCTCCGTGGTTCGCACCCACGTGCCGCTACTACCCGAGCTGCTCCGCCTACGCGATCGATGCGCTGAGGAAGCGTGGCCCGGTAGTGGGGATCGGGCTCGCGATCTGGCGAGTGCTCCGTTGCAATCCCTGGTCGGCCGGCGGTGTCGACCACGTACCAGCCCGGCGATCCCGGCATGATCGCATCCGCCGCAGCCCCCTCCGACGAACACGTACGCTCTTCGGTAGACCTGCCAGCCTGGGTCCGCAGCCGCGGTCCTGACATTGGAGAACTGCTAGTCCATGGATTTCTTCGACAGTTTGCTGTGGCCGATCAAGGTTGCGGTCGCGTGGATCATGGTGCGCGCGCACGACGTTCTGACCTGGCTCGGGATGGATCCAGCCGGGGGCTGGACCTGGTTGCTCTCGATCGTCGCGCTCGTCGTGGTGATTCGGATCCTGCTGATTCCGCTGTTCGTCCGCCAGATCAAGGCGTCCCGTGGGATGCAGTTGGTGCAGCCGGAGATCCAGAAGCTGCAGAAGAAGTACAAGGGCAAGACCGACCCGGCGTCTCGGCAGGCCATGCAGCAGGAGATGATGGCCATCTACAAGGAGGCCGGGACGTCGCCGTTCGCCTCCTGTCTGCCGATCCTGGCGCAGATGCCGATCTTCTTCGCGTTGTTCAGGGTGCTCTCGTCCCTTGAGGCCGTTGCTACGGGCACCTACGCGCGCGGCGACAGCATCGGACCCTTGACGCAGGAACTCGCGGCGCAGGCGGAGTCGTCGGAGATCTTCGGGGCCTCGTTGTCCTCCACGTTCCTTGGTTCTGATGACCTCGCAGTCAAGTTCGTGACCGCAGCGCTGATCATCATCATGTCGGCCACGACGCTGTTCACCCAGCGTCAGCTGACCATGAAGAACATGCCGCAGTCGGCACTCGACAACCCGATGGCGCGGCAGCAGCGGATGCTGATGTACATCCTTCCGTTGGTGTTCGCGTTCTCCGGCGTGAACTTCCCGATCGGTGTGCTGGTCTACTGGTCCACCTCGAACCTCTGGTCGATGGGCCAGCAGTGGTTCGTGATCCGGAATTCGCCGGCGCCCGGCTCTGAGGCCGAGGCGAAGTACAAGGAGCGTCAGGCTCGCAAGGCCAAGCGCCGCGGCAGGACGCTCGAGGACGATGGCGCCCACACCCCTGACACGACGGATACGGACACGCTGACGACCGGCGCAAGCGGCCAGCGGCAGCAGCCGAAGCGCAACAGTCCGAGGTCCAAGCGCGCTGGCGGCCGACCGGCCGCGGTGTCGGCGGGTGGGGCGGTTGAGCAGGAAAGCGAGCCGGAGGCCATCGCCGAGCCAGCTCCCGCGCCGTCGTCGAAGTCCACGAAGCCCAAGAAGTAGCGCTGAGAGCGCCCCACAGCCCGAGAGGTCCGATGATGACGAACGACACCAACCAGGTCGAGACAGCGGTCACTCCCGCTGACGCGGTCGCCGACGCCAAGCCCGCTACCGACGAGGTGGCCCCCAGCAACCGGCTCGAGGAGGAGGGTGAGATCGCGGCCGACTACCTCGAGGAACTGCTCGATATTGCGGATCTGGACGGCGACATCGACATTGACGTCGACCACGGTCGCGCGGCTGTCGAGATCGTGACCGATTCGGATGATGCGAATTCGCTCAAGCGGCTCATCGGCGACGAGGGTGAGGTCCTCGACGCACTGCAGGAGTTGACTCGGTTGGCGGTTCAGGCGAAGACGGGTGAGCGGAGCCGGCTGATGCTGGATGTCGCTGGTCACCGACAGGCACGCAAGGTTGAGCTCACGGCGATCGCCCAGGAGGCGATCGACCGTGCGCGAGCCGAAGGCGCCGACGTTTCGCTCCCCGCGATGAACCCGTTCGAGCGCAAGGTCATTCATGACGCGGTTGCGACGGCGTCCCTCATCAGTGATTCCGAGGGTGTGGAGCCGAAGCGTCACGTTGTGGTTCGCGCTCCCGCTGCGGATTGAGAGGGGACGTGTCCGGTCCGGCGGCGGACGGCGGGGAGTCGACCGAGGATGCGGATGTGGTCGTCGACGATGCCGCGAGTCGCGCCGTTCTCGGTCTTGCGTGGTCCGGAGCGGCACGGTTCGCAGAGATGCTTGCGGACGAGGGTGAGCTGCGAGGGCTGATCGGTCCGCGCGAGGTGCCGCGGCTCTGGACTCGCCACGTCGTCAACTCTGCGGCGGTGGCGCGATTCCTTCCGGCTTCCGGGTCGCTGGCCGACGTCGGATCTGGTGCCGGCCTGCCGGGTGTGGTGCTCGCGTTGATGCGACCCGACCTTGACGTGCACCTGATCGAGCCGATGGAGCGTCGGATCGCGTGGTTGGCGGAGGTCGTCGAAGAACTTGACCTGGACAACGTGACGCTCCACCAGGTTCGGGCCGAGGAGTTGCACGGTCGCCTGCGGGTCACTGCTGTGACAGCGCGCGCCGTTGCTGCGCTCGGAAAGCTTGCTCGGCTTACGTTGCCTCTGGTGGAACGTGGAGGTGTCCTGCTCGCTCAGAAGGGTCGCCGTGCGGAGGAGGAACTCGCTGAGGCGGCTCCCGTTCTACGGAAGCTGGGCGTGAAGTCCTTCTCGGTGCATGAGGTCGATCTCCTTGGAGACGGCGAGACGACCAAGGTGGTCGAGGTCCGCAAGTAGAACCTAGAACGTATGTTCTAGGTTCTTTGTGGCGTCTTGGAGTCCTGAGTTCACTTGCTTATCGGCGCAATGCGCGAGCGGTGTCCCGGTGTGGTCGCGGCCGGCCGGCCCGGCTCTGTGCGCATCGCAAGGGCCGGTCCCGTCGTCCCAGGTGCTCTCGGCCGGTGCAGTTTGGCGATGAGTGTTGTGGTTGCGAATGGGTGCCAGCGGCGTGCTCGTCGGGGTGATGGTTTCACGTGGAACGGCTCCGAGCGCAAGGCAGAGCCGGCGGAGTCCGGCCCTCAGCGCCAAGCCGGTGAGCCTGGGGCGACGCGGACCAGTCCGGCAGAGGCCTGCCCCGACGTCACCAGGTCGCTCCTGTCGGACCCGACTCGATGTGGTGCGGCGATCCGGGTCGTCCGGCCCTGCTGACTTGCGGGACTCTCGACTGCTATCTTGCGGTCGTTTCACGTGGAACTGAGTCGCCGTGCGATCGGCGTTCCGAGTAGGTTCCGGTCGAGTCCAGACCTCACCCGCGGTGAAGCGGTCCGCTGAGGGATCTGCGAGTTCGTCAGATGTGGCCGACGGCGTACTGTTGTGTCATTGAGGTGCGGGCGTCTGTCCTCCCGGAGGCGGTTGTCACGTTGACCCGCACATGGTTCGGGAACGTGTGGTGTGACCGTGTCGCATTCCGTTTGACGTGAATCGTCACTGGTCTGCACCGTGCGTAGCTCCACGGGAATCAGCACCCGTTTCACGTGAAACGTCGCGGGTGTGCGGTTGCGGTTCTCCAGAAGTCGGGCACCGCTTCGGGTGAGAGTTCCACGGTCTGTACTCGCGGTGCTCCGCTTGTCGGAACTGCCCCACGCGGCGTATCAGCCTGTTCTCCATCGTCAGTGCCGCCTGCGTTTGTCGGCTCTGTTTCACGTGGAACGTTGCCCGGCGATGGTGGGACGCCTGGCAAGTGTCCCTTTGGTGATGCGGTCCGACGTGGAGCGGTATCCGCCGTTGGTGGATTGACGGGTCTCATCTTGTAGCCGGCCCAGATCGACATGGAACATGACGAGAGGGTCGTTGGTGAACCCTCCTCGCTCCGGATCTGTTTCACGTGAATCCTCCCCGTTCCATCGCGCGCCGAGAGCGCGCGAAGGGTTCGATCTGGTCGACTTGCGGAGGGCCGGTCCAGCGGGCGCCTCAGCGACCTGCTCGAGGAGGCGGCGCCGCACCCGGGCCCGTGGGAGGGTCCGTCCGCTGGGACGAAATGTTCGAGAGGCTGTGGTGTGTTGTGGCGGCCGGTCCTACCTGCCTCCATGGGGTGGCACTGACGACCGCGGCGTATCGCGCAGGCTCTGGATGTCTGCGCCCGGTGCGGTTGCTGCCATACGCTTCTGGTAGTTGCGTCGCTCGCGTTGCTCCCGAGGTGCCACGGAGGCTATGAAGAGGGTGTTGATGGGGTCCGTGTTTCACGTGAAACGGGGCGACGGTTCATTGCCCGCCCTGTCCTGGATCTTCAACTGCGTTCCTCAGCGACCTAGGAATGAGCCGATCACGTCGGTGAATGGATACGCAGCATTGCCACGGGTGTGATCCGTGACAAGCAGCGGGTTCGGTTTCACGTGGAACTCCGGCACGTATGGTTCGCTCGGAACGGTGGTTGGCGTGCGAGCTGGCGCTCTAGTCGGAGCGTGCGCAGCGCCGATGGCCTGGCGCATGACTGCGACTGCGGCGCAGGCCGATGCGCGCATGCTGGTCGTGGCTGGGTCCAACGAGCACTGGTCGAGGTGGTTTCACGTGAAACCCCTCGCCGCGTCGGGAGAGGTCGGCAGACGTCCGCGAGACTCATCTACCTGGCCTGCATGGGTGTCCGCTTGACGGTGAACTCCTATCGCCAGCGCTGAGCGGTACTGGCTGCGGTGAACGCGGCGCGGCGGCATGGCGAGGTCGGAGGGCTCGGGCGCATTGCTGCCGGCTGCCGGCTACCTGCTGCTGACTCCCGGCTGCCGATCGCACGCTGGCGGCCGGTCGCGGGGCTTGGGGGTCCGGGGTGCCAAACGGCGGCCGCGTGCGTTAAGCCGAGGCAATGATCCTGTTCCACGTGAAACGGGGCTACCCCACGCACGTCTACCGGGCCGCACAGCTCCGCGCCACGTGGTCCAACTCGACTGGATGCACCTCGTGCTCGCTACGGCTTCATGTGCGTTCATGCACACGGCGACACGTCGCCGACGGCCTCGCCCGCGTCGTGCGGCGACCGTGCTGATCGTCTCTCGCATGGACCCGGGTGTGACCGGCTGGTCGTGTGGACGTAGCCGACGGCCGGGTTCGCGAGTTCAGTTTCCCTTGACGGCGTGCGGGTCCGCCACCTGGATCGGAGTGGCCAACGTTTCACGTGGAACACCATGGTTGCTCGATATTGCCAGAGCGGTTCGAGCCGGCGTGAAGGCGGGAGACGCCAGCGCGCTCCCCAGCGGTGCACCTGTCGACGTATCGCTATGTACCCGAGTCGCGGCGCTGTTCAAGGCGAACGCGGCACATCTCCCGGCTGCGCCGTCGTGCACATCGCGTTCGTTTGGTTCCTACGGCCGGTTCCACGTGAAACGAGGCGTCGTTCCACGTGAAACAACACATGACGACACGTACACGACGCGCGGGTGCGGATGGTCTGAGCGGCACCGGAACACGCTTAGGCTGTGGTGGTACGCCAATCCCCCTCGAATGGACGCTCCACGTGGATCAGGAAGACACCGGTGTCGTCGGTCAGACACCCACGGATGTCACATCACCGCTCTCATCCGAGGAGGAGCGCCGACTCGAGCTGATGTCGGCCATCCCGCTGATGGACGAGACGACGCCTCTCGCAGCCGAACTCGCCGTCGATGCCCGCCGCAGGATCGAGCTCGCGGGCCGGAGGTTCCCTCCGCCGTGGCAGACCCGGGTCTTCACCGTCGCGAACCAGAAGGGCGGTGTTGGCAAGACCACGACAACCGTGAACCTGGCTGCTGCGCTCGCGAAGGCCGGCCTGAAGGTCCTCGTTATTGATAATGATCCTCAAGGAAACGCCTCCACAGCGCTTGGGATCGAACACCATAGTGGCGTCCCGTCGACATACGACATCCTGATCAACGACGTTCCGATCTCCGAGGTGATCCAGGAGAGCGACGTGATCCCGGGCCTGTACTGCGTCCCGGCGACGATCGATCTCTCCGGCGCGGAGATCGAACTGGTGTCGGTCGTGGCAAGGGAGAACCGGCTGCGCAATGCACTGGCCGCCTATCTCAAGGAACGGTCACGAGATGGTCAACCGCGGATCGACTACGTCTTTGTGGATTGCCCGCCGAGTCTCGGACTGCTCACGGTGAACGCATTCGTCACCGCACGCGAGGTGCTGATCCCGATCCAGTGCGAGTACTACGCCCTTGAGGGCCTCAGCCAACTCCTGAACAACATCAACCTCATTCGGGCCCACCTGAATCCCGCGCTGCACGTATCCACGATCCTGCTGACGATGTTCGACGGTCGCACGAACCTTGCCCACCAGGTCGCCGAAGAGGTGCGCGAGCACTTCCCGGACCAGACCCTCCACACCTCCATCCCGCGGTCCGTCCGTATCTCGGAGGCGCCGAGCTACGGACAGACCGTCCTGACCTATGACGCAGGGTCCTCCGGGGCGCTCGCCTACCTCGAGGCAGCACGCGAGATCGCGAAGAGAGGGGCGCTGCCCCCCGAGACGTCGGTCGATCAGGCAGTCGATGAGTCGTCCACCCAGGAGCAGTCCGTAGACCAGGAACTCGGCGAAGCGTCCACCGAGGCGCCCGAGGTTGAGGGAGCGAACCGATGAGCGAGCGTCGACGAGGACTTGGCCGAGGGCTCGGCGCGCTGATTCCGACCACACCGCCGTCGGGCGGCGGCGGGGCAGGGCGGCCGGTCGACGTGTTCTTCCCGGACTCCCGTGGCGCGGCGACGGCAGTGGCGACACCACCGGACCCGGTTGCTGAGTCGGCGTCGCAGAGTCCGCAGTCCCCGACGGTCCCGAGCGCGAACGAGCCGGCGACGGCCTTGGTCGCAGGCGCGGTCGATTCCGAGACCGCGGTGAGCGAATCGAGCCTCGCGCCGTCCGACGACTCGACCGAGGGCCCCGAGGACTCCGTCGATGCGATCACCGGCCCGGCGGCTACGGTCTTCGAGGTCACGGACCGTGCGCCAGCGGCAGGCGAGCGACAGCCTGGATTCGATGACGGCGAGCTTCGGCCGGTGCCCGGGGCAAGGTTCGCCGAACTCCCACTGGATGCGATCCGCCCGAACGCGAGCCAGCCCCGTCAGGTGTTCGACGAGGACGACCTCGAGGAGCTCGCGGGCTCGATCCGTGAGGTCGGCGTCCTGCAGCCGGTCGTCGTGCGCCCCTCGGGCACCGACGTCGAGGGACGTCCCACCTACGAACTGATCATGGGTGAGCGCCGGTGGCGCGCATCCCGGCTCGCCGGGAATGACACGGTACCCGCGATCATCCGGGACACCGCCCAGGACGACATGCTCCGGGACGCGCTCCTGGAGAACCTGCACCGGGCGCAACTGAACCCGCTCGAGGAAGCGGCCGCATACCAGCAGCTACTGGACGACTTCGGGTGCACCCACGATCAGCTGGCAACCAAGATTGCCCGGTCCCGGCCACAGATCTCGAACACTCTCCGACTGCTCAAGCTGCCACCCCTGGTCCAGCGCCGGGTCGCGGCCGGAGTCCTGTCCGCGGGCCACGCCCGTGCGCTGCTCGGACTGCCCGACGGCGGCGCGATGGAGCGGCTCGCGCAACGGATCGTCGCCGAGGGGCTGAGCGTTCGCGCGACCGAGGAGATCGTCACCCTCGGTGACGACCCCACCCAACCTGAGATGCGGCGGCGCCCGCGAGCCGGCGAGCACAGCGAAGCACTCGACAACCTCGCCAGCCGGCTCTCGGACCGACTCGACACGAAGGTCAAGGTAAACCTAGGTCAGCGTAAAGGCCGCATCAATATTGAGTTTGCAAGCGTGCAAGACCTCAATCGCATCCTGAACGCCCTCACTCCCGACGATCCGGGCGTGCTCCAGCCGACCGCCGAGTGAGGCCGCGAGGCTGACCCGCCTCGCGCTCAGTCCCGCTGGGTGAGGCGGGCCGCGGCCACGATGCTCCGGTACAGGTCACCGAGCGGCTGTGCGCCGGCCTGGGCCGCTTGCGGGAGCAACGAGGTCTCGGTCATGCCCGGGGCGACGTTCACCTCGAGGAACCAGGGCACGTCGTCGGCGTCCACGATCATGTCCGTGCGGGAGAGATGGCTCAGACCCAACGTGCGATGGGCGAGGACCGCGAGGTCGGCCGCCGCGCGCTCGGCCTGCGGGGTCAGCCGAGCCGGCGCGAAGTACTCGGTGCGGCCCGGGTTGTAGCGGGCGTCATAGTCGTAGGCGCCGTCGGTGGAGATCTCCACGGCGGGCAACGCCACAGGACCCTCGCCCACGTCGACGACGGACACTGCCAGCTCGGTCCCGACGATCACTCGCTCGAGCAGGGCGTTCTCCCCGTAGGAGAAGCAGGTGACCATCGCCCGGGGCAGTTCCTTGGCGTCGGTCACCACGGACACTCCGAGCGCGGAGCCCCCCTTGGCCGGCTTGACCACCAGCGGCAGGGCGAGCCGCTCGAGCACGATGTCGAGGACCGCCTGTGCGCCGACCTCCCGGAACAGCGACTGGGGCAAACTCGCGAACTCCGGGGTGTACGCACCGGCCCGGGCCATCAGTGTCTTGGAGACCGGCTTGCTCCAGGCGATCCGGGAGCCGGCCGAGTCGGTGCCCACGTAGGGCACGCCGACGAGCTCGAGCAGGTCACGGATCGAGCCGTCCTCACCCGTGGCACCGTGCAGGATCGGCCACACGACGTCCGGGCGTGCCGACTCCAGGTAGCTCAGCAGGCCCGCGTCGACGTCGCGGACGCTGACGGACATCCCGAGCGCCCGGAGCGCCTCCGCGACCCGTCGCCCGGACCGGAGCGAGACGTCCCGTTCGTGCGACAGCCCTCCCGCGAGGATCAGCAGTTCGAGGGGTGCTCCGGCAGCGTCGGGTGCGGCGGCGTCCATGGTGTTGAGTCCTCAGGCCTGGTTCGGGGAGGGGGCTTGGGTCCCGCGGACCACCTGGGTGGCGGCACCGGTCCCGAACATGCGCACCAGCTCGTACTCGTCGTTGACGACGGTCGCAAGCCGGCGGACGCCCTCCTGGATTCGTTCGGGTGTGGGATAGCAGAACGAGAGCCGCATGTGGTCCTGACCCTGACCGTCGGCGTAGAAGGCCGTGCCCGGGACGTAGGCGACGAGGCCGGTGACCGCGCGCGGGAGCATCGCCTGCGCATCGAGGCCGGCGGGCAGCGTGACCCAGGTGTAGAACCCGCCGGCGGGCACCGTCCAGGTGGCGGCCGGCATGTGCTCGGCCAGGGCGGCGAGCATGGCGTCCCGACGCTCCCGGTAGACCTCCCGGAAGGATTTGACCTGGCCCCGCCAGTCGCAGGTGCTCAGGTAGGTGGAGACCGAGAGCTGGCTCATCATCGACGGGCACAGGATCGCCGACTCGCTGGCCAGGACGAGTCGCTCGCGGACGGCGTGTGGGGCAACGGCCCAGCCCACCCGGTACCCGGGCGCGAACGTCTTCGAGAACGAGCCCAGGTACACGACCGCTTCGGGGTCGTAGGAGTGCAGTGCGGGCAACGGGTCGCCGTCGAAGCCGAGGAGCCCGTACGGGTTGTCCTCTAGCACCAGGACGCCGTGGCGCTTGGCGATCTCGACGATCCGCGGGCGTCGCTCGAGGGAGAGCGTGACCCCGGCCGGATTGTGGAAGTTCGGGACCGTGTACAGCAGCTTGACCCGGCGCCCCTCCGCGCTGAGCCGGGTGAGGGTCTCCTCCAGGGCCTCGGGGATGAGCCCGGCGTCGTCCATGTCCACGTGCACGACATCCGCCTGGTACGCACGGAACACGCCGAGGGCGCCCACGTAGCTGGGGGCCTCCGCGACGACCACGTCGCCCGGGTCGATGAAGATCCGCGTGACCAGATCCAGCGCCTGCTGCGAGCCGGTGGTCACCACGACGTCGTCCGAGTGGGCCTGGATGCCCTCGAGGGACATCACCTCGAGAATCTGCTCGCGCAGCGCCTCCTCACCCTGACCGGAGCCGTACTGCAGCGCGACGGCGCCCCGTTCGGTGAGGAGCCGCTGGGTCAGGTCGGCGATGTTGTCCAGCGGGAGCCCGGCCAGGAACGGCATGCCGCCAGCCAGGGAGACGACCTCAGGACGGTTGGCGACAGCGAAGAGCGCTCGGATCTCGGAGGCCTTCATCCCGTGGGTCCGGTCGGCATAGTTCCCGAGCCACGGGTCCAGGCGAGTGCCGCGGGCGGGTGTGGTGCCGCCGGCGGTGGTCGGTGCCGCGGCTGCGGACGGGGCTGCAGGAGCGAAGGCAGCAGCAGCGGCGGCGGCGGCGACGGTGGGCGTCGGCTCGACGGGTGCCTGCTGGCTGCGTTCGTTCATTGCGATTGCCTTCCGGAAAATGGGTCGTCGACCTGGAAACGACCGACCCCCCGAGTGTTTCATGTCTCGGGGGGTCGGAGCGCTAACGGCTCGGCGGGCACTACCGCCCGTGGGCCGGTCAGGCGATGTACTCGGAGATCTCGTCGAGGAACTTCTTCTTCGGGCGCGAGCCCACCAGGGACTTGGACAGCTCGCCGCCGGTGTAGACGTTGATCGTGGGGATCGAGACCACGTTGTAGTCCCGGGCCACATCGGGGTTGGCGTCCACGTCCACCTTGACGACCTTGATCTTGCCGGCGTACTCGTCCGCGATCTCCTCGAGGATCGGGGCGAACTGGAGGCAGGGCTGGCACCAGCTGGCCCAGAAGTCGACGATGACCGGCTGATCGGCCTCCAGGACGTCCTGACCGAACGAGTCGTCGGTGGCGTGGGTGACGTTGTTGCTCATGCGTGTCCTCGGATCTCGAGTGCGGGAATGGGAGTGGTCATTCGGCGAGGGCCGCGGCTAACGCGCCGACGGGGTCCCCGGAGTTCGTCGCATCCAGCGCCGCCAGGTAGCGCTCGGCGTCCAGAGCGGCCGCGCAGCCGGTGCCGGCGGCCGTGATGGCCTGGCGGTAGTGGTGGTCGACGACGTCGCCCGCGGCGAACACGCCGGGCAGGTTCGTGCGGGTGCTCGGGTGCTCGACGTCGACGTAGCCCTCGCTGTTGAGGTCGATCTGCCCGGCGAGCAGCTCCGTGCGGGGCAGGTGCCCGATCGCCACGAAGATGCCGCTGGCACCCACCTCACGCGTCTGCCCGGTCACCGTGTCGCGAAGGGTGGCGCCACTGACCTTGGCATCGCCGTGGATGGCCACGATCTCGCTGTTCCACGCGAAGCTGATCTTCGGGTCGTTCAGAGCACGCTCCGCCATGATCTTCGAGGCGCGGAGCTCGTCACGGCGGTGGACCACCGTGACCGTCTTTCCGAACCGGGTCAGGAACAGGGCCTCCTCCATCGCGGAGTCGCCGCCGCCGACCACCAGGATGTCCTGGTCCTTGAAGAAGAAGCCGTCGCAGGTGGCACACCAGGAGACGCCGCGACCGGAGAACTGCTTCTCCTCGGGCAGGCCCATCTCCTTGTACGCCGAGCCGGTGGCCAGGATGACCGCGCGGGCCGAGATCTCCTCGCCGTCCTCGGTGGTGACGGTCTTGATGTCGCCGGCGAGCCGGACCGAGGTCACGTCCTCGTACCGGACGTCGGCGCCGAACCGCTCCGCCTGCTCCTGCATCTTCTCCATGAGCTCGGGGCCGAGCACACCGGAGGGGAATCCGGGGAAGTTCTCGACGTCCGTGGTGTTCATCAGGGCACCGCCCGCCGTCACCGACCCGGCGAACACGATCGGGGCCAGGCCGGCACGGGCTGCGTAGACGGCGGCCGTGTAGCCGGACGGCCCCGAGCCGATGATGACGACGTCGTGGACTGTGGGGGTGGCTTCGGTCATGCTCGGTCCTTCGCTGGATGGTGGGTGCTGTTCAGGTGAACCATGGCCGACCCGGCATTGTTCCTGGGAGCGGCTCAGCCGACCGTGATCTCCGCGAGCTCGATCCGGTTCCGGCCGTCGGATTCCGCGACCGGGAGTTCAGGGAACCACAGGACGATCGAGCTGAGCTCGGTGGGTGTGGACAGGGTGTAGGTCGTGCTCGGTCCCATCGGACCCTCGGCGAGGACCTCGCCGCCGTCGGGTGCGGTGGGGTCGGTGTTGCGGATCTGCACGATGCCGCCGCTGCCATGCACGTCGAGGGTGACCGTCGTGATCAGCGTGGGCTCTTCGAGCCCGACGGCGAACCCCAGGCCGTCCTTGATCCCGTAGTTCGGGTTGTTGTACCGGAGCGAGTTCCAGGTGGTCTCCGGGTTGCCGTCGATCGCCCGGCCGGCCGTGTCCTCGTTGTCGCCGACGCCGGAGGCCGGGTCGAGCGACTGCGCCGAGACGAACGTGGCCACGACGGGCGGCGGTGGTGTGGTCGGCTCCTGGGTCGGCTCGGTCGTCGTCGCGGGCTCCGTGCCGTCCGTCGGCACCGTCGCCGTCGGGTCGGTCGTGGGTGCGTAGGACGTGCGTGCGTCGTTGAGGGACTTGAAGGCCAGGAAGCCCGCGAGCAGGACGAGGGCGATCATCAGCAGGATGACGATCGGCGTCGGGTTGAACCGCGGACGGGGCTCGCTCTGCTCGGCGTCGGTGGCCTCGTCGGTCTCGGGGCGTCGGAACCGGTCCCCAACGGCTCGGGCGTTCTCCTTCAGGGCACCGAAGGCGCGCTGTGAACCGGCGACGGCGGCCGCGGCCCCCGCGCCGACCGCGGAGCGGGACCGGTCCGTGTCCGAGAACCCGTCGAGGCCCTCGTCGGCACCCTCGTGCGGCAGGTCCCAGCCTGCCAATGGCGCTCCGGGCGTCGGGAGTGGACCGGCGCCGATCGCGGGGGCGGGTGGTGCGCCGTCGATCTCGGCCGCTGCCGCATCGGCACCGACGCTGCCGTCCGGACCGCTCCCGGGTTCGGCGGGCAGGTCCCAGCCCGCCTGCGCGGGGGCTGGTGCGGGACGCGGTCCGGCCCCGATGGCCGGTGCGCCGTCGATGGCGGCCGGCCCTCCGTCGAACGACGTCGTGGCGCCCGCGATCCCGGACGATCCGGCCGCGGTGGCGCCGGTCTCGGCCGCGCGGGTGCCAGCTCCGGCGCCGGCTCCGGCGAGCGCGCCTGTGACCGCTCCGACGAGGGCCCGGCCCTTGGCGCCGAGGCGCTGCCACAGCGATTCCTGCGACTCCGGAGCCGTCGAGGCGGCTCCCGCATGCTCGTGACGGGCGTGATAGCTGTCGATGATCTGGATGCGGTCGGGAGCCTGCTCGTCCATGCGCACCAGATCGTCGAAGGGTCGCTGTTGGCCCGGGTCCGGCGGGGGCTTCAGGGTCCAGTTGCTCGGGTCCACGGGTCCGCGCACCGGGGAGAGCTGGGTGGTCGCGTCCGGAGCGCCGAGGGCTGCCGGGTCCGCGTCCGGCCCCGGGAGGTCGGCCTCGGTCGACCCGACATCGGCCCCGGTGGTTGCGTAGCGTGCGGCGGTCCCGGATTCGACCGTTGCCTCCGCGCCGGCCGCGCCAGTTGCAGCGGCGCCGGCAGCAGCCGCGCCCCCGGCACCGGCCTCTGCGGCGGCGCCGGCCCCGGAAGACGAAGGCCGATCCGGTCCGGCGCCCTGCGGCGCGGCACCCAGACCGGCAGCCGACGGCGGGACGGAAGTTCCGCCGTCGTCCGCGGTTCGTGCCGACGCGAGCACGCTCGGGTCGAGGTCGTCCCACGGTGCGAGGTCACGGACCAGCTCGCCCGGGGTGTACGGACCGTCCTCGTGCGGACCGAACGTCACGGAGCAGAGCGTGTCGAGGTCGTGGGGGATGCCCTCGACCACGTCGCCGGGCGGCACCGGTGCGCCGCTGTGGCGCGCAGCGACGGGCAGCCCGCCGGCGCGTGCGGGTTCGCCGGGCCAGGTGCCGGTCAGTGCCGTGTACAGCAGGGCGACGAGGTCGACGCTGTCCGTACGTGCCGCGGACCGTGCATCACCGCCGTCGATACCGAGCTGGGCAGCGTCCACGGCGAGGCCGGTGAGCACCACGCCGCGCTCGCTGACCAGCAGCGAGGCCGGTCGCAGGTACAGGTGGTGGACGCCGCGCTTACGGGCGGCTTCCACGGCACCGGCAGCCTCCCCGACGATGGCGCGCGCCGCGGCCGCGGGCAGCGGACCGGACCGCACGAGATCGGCGAGGGAGGGGGTGTCTGCGGTCTCGATGACGAGGTAGCCCAAGCCGTCGGAGGTCCCCACGCGCAGAATCCGGGCCAGGCGTTCGTCCCCGACCAGGGCGGCGCGGCGGGCGGCGTCGAGCGCCTCCTCGCGGTGCGACCCGTCCAGGGTGACGATCCGGACGTCGCGCTGCAGGATCTCGTCCCTGGCGGTCCAGTGGGTGGTCTGCGCCAAGGGGGCCGCAAGCCGCGCGAGCAGGACGTACCGGTCCGCGATGGTTGATCCGACCACCAGGTCCGTGGCGGTGCCTCGATTCACGGGGGCGCCTCCGATACGCTGTGGAACTCCGCTGATCTTTCCCCACATGGTACGCAACGGCGCGGGCATCGGGACGCGCGCGGCCAGAGCGGCGAGTGGCCGGGTCGCGGGGGCCGCCATCGTGGAGACCCGGCGCATGAGTGCGTCGAGTTCTCCCACCCGCAACCGGCGCAGCAGGATCAGGTAGATCGCCAGCATCAGCGCACCGAGGACGAGCACCCGCAGCAGCGCCCCGGCGAACCCCGTCTCGACGCCCCACAGGTGCAGCAGGCCCCACCCGATCAGGGCGGCGGGCACGGCCGCCATGAACACCCGCAGGTGGGTCAGGAAGACTCGGCTGCCGTCAAGGCTCGGCAGCCTGCGGCGCAGCGCCAGGTACGCGACGAGCGCGCCGACCGTATTCGCGACCGTGGTGGCCACCCCGGCGCCGGCAACCCACCACTGCACGTCCAGCAGGAAGTAGCTGAGCACGCTGCCGACGATGAGGATGACCGCCATCGGCACCTGGATCAGGAACAGGGACTTCGTGTCCTCGAAGGCGAAGTAGACCCGCTGGGCCATCGTCCAGATCGCGATCGCAGGCAGGCCGGCGAGCATCGCGACGAGCACGCCGCCGACGGCTCGGTAGGCCGGGAACGAGGCGGCGTCGAACTGGATCACCTGCGTGACCGGGATGGCCAGCACCATGAGCGCCGCCGCCGCGAAGACCGTGAACACGGCCAGGGTCCGCAGCCCGAAGGACAGGCTGTCCCGGACCGCGCGGGTGTCGGCGGAGGCGGCCTGCTCCGACAGCCGGGTGAACATCGCCGTCACCAGGGACACGGTGATCAGCGACTGCGGCAGCATGAAGATGAGGAACGCGTTGTCGTAGGCGGCGTTGCCGGCGACACCGAAGTCGCCGTCGGCGGTCGAACTTGCCGCGGCCGCGACATTCGAGACCGCCAGATATCCGACCTGACCCGCGGCGAGCGCGGCGAACGCCCAGGTGGCCACCCGCCCCGCGCTGGCCAGGCCGGTGTTGCGCAGGCCCCAGATGGGTCGGAACCGGAAGCCGCTGCGGACCAGCGGGATGATCAGGACCAGGGCCTGCACCGCAACGCCGAGGGTGGCGGTCCCGGCCAGGAGCGCGATCCGGCCGGCGTCCCATGCCTCGACGGTCGGTGGGCTCGTCTCGTCGAAGCCCCCGAAGATGACCAGGTAGACGATCAGCCCGGTGATCGCGATGACATTGTTCGCGGCCGGGGCCCACATGTACGGGCCGAAGATGGACCGCGCGTTGAGGACCTGCCCGAGCAGCGCGTAGATCCCGTAGAAGAACAGTTGCGGGATGCACCAGAACGCGAACGAGACCGCCAGTGCTCCCCAGGGGCCGTCCTGGAACCGGGCGGCGTAGAGCGTGACCAGCAGGCTCGACGCGAGCGTGAGCACCACGGTCACGAGCAGCAGGAACGCCCCGGCCAGGGTGAGCAGCCGGTTCACGTACTCCTGGCCACCGTCCTTGCGGCGCATCGCCCGCACGATCTGCGGGACCAGGACGGCGTTCAGGATCCCGCCGGCGAGGAGCATGTAGATGATGTTCGGGAGCTTGTTCGCCACCGAGAACGCGTCCGCGGCACCACCGATGGAGAAGATGGCGGCCACCAGCAGGGCGTTGCGGACCAGGCCGAGCACCCGGGACACGAGGGTCCCGGAGAACATCAGCGCCGCCGAACCGGCCAGGCCTCCGCGCGGTTCACTCATCGGGAGTCCTTGGTGTCGGCGGGAGGTGGTGGGGTGTCGGCCTCGGCGGGCGTCGCAGCGGCCTCCGGTGGATACCGGCGCCCACCCCGGCGAATGGTGCGGAACAGGCCGAACACGAACGCCACCCCAAGCACCACGACGGCCGCCGTCAGCCCCGTGCTCTCCCAGTCCGCGCGGACCCGGACGTCGAACGACGACGGCTCGGCCACGGGCGTGCCACCCGCCTCGGGCAGCACCAGGACCACCACGGTGACGTCGCCGTTCGCGACCGCGGTCACCGGGATCCGCACCGTGGTGGTGCCGTTCGCCGGGATGGTCGCGGGCACCACCTCGTCGGCCTGCAGGCGCGGGTCGTTCGGGTCGAGCTGGATCACGACCTCGGCGTCCGCGTCGAGTGCGTTGTCGATCGTGATCGGCACTTCGCTCGCGTCCGAGATGAGCAGCACGCTGCTCCCGGCCTGCACGGTGATCATCGAGCGCAGCTCGGCGACGGCATCCGTGGCACCGTCGGTGAGCGTGCCGCGGGCCCGCGGGACCTCGAGCAGGGCCGCCGAGGGTGCGCTCAGCAGCGCGACGGCCGGCGCGTTCGTGAGGGTGCCCGGCTCGGCGAGCACGTGGTTGAAGGCGTCGAGTTCCGTCCAGGTCTCGCCGAGCCTGGCGAGCTCCGCAGTGGTCAGGCGATCACCAGCGGGGGTGGCCAGCTCGAGCGACCGGCCCTCCGTACCCACGGAGCGACCGAGCAGGCTGCGCAGGCTGGTGACCTCGAGCCAGGGTGCCTCCGCGAGCGAGTCGAGGATGGTGCGCAGTCGCTCGATCTCGGACGGGTCGGTGCCGAGATCCCGCGGGAGCGCGGCCATGAGCCCTCGCGGGTCGTTCGGACGTTCCCGGGTGATCACGGCGGTCTGCGCAAGGAACGACTGCTGTGCCTCCGCCGTGGTCAGGTCCGGGGCGGTGAGGGTGTCGGAGAGCGATCCGTCCCAGAGCACCGCCTCGACGTTCCCGCCCGCGGTGGTGATCTCGGTCCGGCCGGACGGCGTGTAGGTCAGGTCCCCGGTGGTGGGTACCTGGTCGGCGGGGAGCACGACCGTCTCCGGCCCGGACCGCGCGATCGCGGCGAGCGTCGGCGCATCCGTGGCGGCCGGCCAGATCACGTCGTCGAGGACGGCCACCTCCCGCTCGGCCAGCAGGCCGGCGGTCCGGTCCGCGGCCGCATCGATGAGCGTGCGCTCGTCCGCTCGGGCCATGGTGATGGCGTCCGCGTCCGCGTAGGCGAGGGCGACGACGTCCCGCCGGGCGCTGGCCTCCACGAGCATCTCCACGAACGTGGGCAGTTCGGCGGCGATCAGGATCGGGTCGTCGTCGTCACCTTCCGCGGCGTCGTCGTCGGGCGCGGTGCCCGACGGCGGGGGGTCGGTCGTGGGATCCGTGGCACCTGGGGCGTCGGTCGTCTGAGCGTCGGCCGTCGGAGCGTCGGTCGCCGCACCGTCGTCCGGGGTGCCGGTCGGCGCGTCGCTTACCTCGTCCGTCGGGGTGGGGTCCTGGGTCGGATCCTGCCCGTCGGGACCCTCGTCGGTCGGTGCCGCACCCGTCGGCAACTCGAGGAGGACCGGGTCGAGGCCCCACGCCACCGGCAGGTTCCGGGTCGCCTCGATCAGGGCGGTGATCCGCGTCGCGGCCACCTGCCCGACGAGGACCCCCTCCTCGATGGCCGTGCTCCACTCCTGCGCCGTGGGGGTCAGCGGGAGCAGCACGGTCAGCTCGGTGGGTCCGGAGGACTCGATCGCCTCCGGGTACCAGAGCAGGACGGATCTGGCCCGGCCGGTGACGCCGCCGTCGGACACCACGATCTCGTAGCCGCGGGGACCCCAGGCCGGGGTGCCCCCGAAGGGTGAGGACTCGGCCGGGATCGAGACCGTGAACGGTGCGGTGGCGCCGGGCGCCACGTCCTGGCCGAGGTTCGCCAGGGTCAGCGTCTCCACCCGGCCGGAGGTGGTTTCACCGCTCAGCCACCGGGCCAGGCCGTTCCGGGAGTCCGGGACCCGGGTCTGCATCCGCAGGCGCACGTACGGATCCGCGAGGACCTCATCCGTCTCGTTCGTGATCGTGCCGGTGACGACGAGATCCAGGCCGGGTCGGAGCACGGCCGGGGTCGTGCCGGTGATCTCGACGGTGACGTCCCCGGGCGCGGCATGGGCAGCAGGCACGGTCTCGGCGGGGGCGAGCGGGCCGATCGCGGCGAGGATCCCGAGCAGGCACGCCACGAGCGCAGCCCGCACGCGGAATGTGCGGGGTCCTCGGCGCGTCATCCCAGGCTCACGCGGCGGGTCGTCATGAGCGCCCGGTGAGCATGTCCCGGGCGGTTGCCACGACCCGGCGCTCGTTCGGGTAGGCCAGCCGGGCCGCGACATCCGTCAGCGCCACCCAGGCCACGGCCTCGGCCTCGTGGTCGGGGTCGTTCTCGGTGGTGAGGTCACCGCCGAGCGCCTCGAGCAGGTAGTGGTGGACAACCTTGTGCACGCGCCGGTCCGAGCCGGCGAACCAGTAGTCGATGGTGGCGAGGTGACGGAGCACCTGTCCCTCGATCCCGGTCTCCTCCGCGATCTCCCGGACAGCGGCCTCCTCGGCGGTCTCGGTGCCCTCCAGGTGACCCTTCGGCAGGCACCATTCCAGCCGGCCCGCGCGGTTGCGCCGCGCGATCACCGCGGTGTACGCCTCACCGCCCACGACCCGCACCACCAGGCCACCGGCGGAGGTCTCATCGACCACCGGTAGCGAGTGCGCGTGGGTGCGCCGCAGGCGCGTGACCGGGGGCCGTGGCGCCCGCGGTCGAGGGGTCGGAGCTGCGGCGGACATAACGACACTGTAATCAAGGCCACGCGCAGGTGGGGCACCCGGCACGCGTCTTCAGGGCCCTCGGGCACCGATCGGCAGGCGGATCGGTCGACGCCGGCTGGCAGCGCCCCGCCCGCACGTGGCACGCTTGACGGTTGTGCCCCCCACGTCACCCACACCGCCCCGAGAGTCTCCCGCGGAACTGCTGCGCGTCGCCCTCGGCGTGCTCGCCGAGTACGCACCCGACGCGATCGAACTCGGGAAGGCGTTCGCGGACGCCGGGCACGAGCTGGCGTTGGTCGGCGGACCGGTGCGCGACGCCTTCCTGGGCCGGGCCGGCGTGGACCTGGACTTCGCGACCTCCGCGCGCCCGGACGACACGGAGCGGATCCTGGCCACGTGGGGTGACGCCCATTGGGACATGGGCCGGGAGTTCGGCACCATCGGAGCCCGGCGCGGGGACGTGATCGTCGAGGTCACCACGTACCGCACCGAGGCCTACGACCCGACGTCCCGCAAGCCGCAGGTGGCGTACGGCGACTCGCTCGACGGCGACCTGTCCCGTCGGGACTTCACCGTCAACTCGATGGCGGTCCGGCTGCCCGACCTGACGTTCGTGGACCCCTTCGACGGGCTCACCGACCTCGCGAACGGGCTGCTGCGCACCCCGGTCACGGCGGAGCAGTCGTTCGACGACGACCCGCTGCGGATGATGCGCGCCGCCCGGTTCAGCGCCCAGCTCGGGTTCGACGTCGATGAGTCCGTGCTGAAGGCGATGACGGCGATGGCGGAGCGGATCACGATCGTCTCGGCCGAGCGGGTCCAGTCGGAGCTCGTCCGGCTGCTCATGTCGACCGCCCCTCGGCGCGGCCTGGAGCTGATGGTCTACACCGGCCTCGCCGAGTACGTTCTGCCCGAACTGCCCGGTATGCAACTGACCATCGACGAGCATCACCGGCACAAGGACGTCTACGAGCACTCGCTGACCGTGCTCGACCAGGCCATCGACCTGGAGTCCGGTCCCGACGGCCCCGTGCCGGGGCCGGACCTGGTGCTCCGCCTCGCGGCGCTGCTCCATGATGTCGGCAAGCCCGCGACCCGGCGGCTCGAGCCGGGCGGCGGCGTGAGCTTCCACCACCATGAGATCGTCGGCGCGAAGATGGCCACGAAGCGGCTCCGGGAGCTGCGCTTCGACAAGGCCACCATCAAGGCCGTCTCCCATCTGGTGGCGCTACACCTGCGCTTCCACGGATACGGGGAAGCCGCGTGGACGGACTCCGCGGTGCGCCGCTACGTCACCGACGCCGGTGACCAGCTCGAGCGGTTGCACCGACTGACCCGCGCCGACTGCACCACCCGGAACCAGCGCAAGGCGGCCCGGCTCTCACACGCCTACGACGACCTCGAGCGCCGGATCACGGCGCTCTCCGCCGAGGAGGAGCTCAAGGCCATCCGCCCGGACCTGGACGGCACTCAGATCATGGAGATCCTCCAGATCCCGGCCGGCCGGGACGTCGGCGCCGCGTACAAGCACCTGCTCGCACTCCGGATGGAGCACGGCCCGCTCGGCCCCGAGCGCGCCGAGGCCGAGCTGCGCTCCTGGTGGGCGGCCCGCCGGGCCGGCTGACCGTGTCGCCGCGCGCTCGACCGCGAGGTTGTTGTGCTGCCCACGTTCGTAGGCGCCAACAACCTCGCGGTGGGCCGCCTCACTCCCAGCGGACGGACTCCTTGCCGTCCTCGCCGACGACGTACTCCGCACGCGCCGGCGCGGCCGTGCTGCGCTCGAGCACCTGGTAGACCCCACCGGTGGAGGTGATCCGGGTCTCGAGCACGGTGAATGCCGCCGGGTCGTCGCCCGGCTCGAACAGGCGCTTGCCAGCGCCGACCAGGACCGGGAAACTAATCAGCCGGTAGGTGTCGACGAGCCCGGCGACGTGCAGGGTTCGAGCGAGCCGGTGACTGCCGTGCACCTGGAGCTCGCCCCTACCCGGTCCGGCCTTGAGCGCGCGGACGGCCTCGACGACGGCGGCGTCGCTGCCGGCCGGGATCACGTCGGTGTTCGCCCACCGGGCCGTGGTGCCGGCCGAGGTGACCACGTGCTTGCGCAGCGTGTTCAGGGCGACGGCGACGGCGTTGCCCGGGTCGGTGATCCTCGACCAGTACTCCTGCATCATGTCGTAGGTGGTCCGGCCGAGCAGGAAGGCGCCGGTCGCGGCGAACCACGTGTCCACGATCGAGCCGAAGTCCTCGTCACCGAACGGCACCATCCAGCCGCCCTGGGCGAACCCGCCCGAGGTGTCCTCGTCGGGGCCGCCCGGTCCCTGCATCACGCCATCCATGGTCACGAACTCGTGCACGGTCAGCCTCATGGTCATCCCACGTCCTCCCTCTCGGAACTCCTGTTGCTGGGAACAGACCGTCCGGACGGCCCGAACTCATCGCGAGCGATGCTCGAAGCAGCCCCGCCAGGGTGCCGCGTCAGACCGGGGTGCGCTCGCCGTCGAGCACCGGCACCGGACGGTCGTGCACCCGGCGTACCCCACGCCGGTAGGCCACGGCGATCACCACGTAGGCCACCGCGAGGGCCGCGAACACCGGCCTCGACCAGCCGGTGTCCGGCAGCGCCGCCGCCGCCAGCGCCGCGGCTCCGGCGAACGCGGCGTTGTAGAGCATGTCGTAGAGGGAGAACGCGCGGCCGCGGAACGAGTCGTGGGTGTCCCGCTGCACGATCGTGTCGACGGCGATCTTCGCGCCCTGAACGGCCAGGCCCATCAGCACGGCCGCCGCCGCGATGACGGCGAACTCCGGTGCCGCCGCCATGAGGATCTGGCTGACGGCGCCCAGGCCCAGGCACACGACGATCCACGTCGAGGGTGACATCCGCTCGTGCGCGATCGGGGTGGCCACGATCGCGAGGCCGTTCCCGGCGAACGAGATCGAGGTGAGCACCGCGAACATCGCCAGGCCGGCGCCGGCGTCCGTCGGCTCGGAGAGCAGGTTCCGGGAGATCAGGATCAGCGCGATGAAGTTCAGCCCGTACAGGAATCGGTGCAGCGCCATCACCGCCAGCGCCATGCCCGGGGTGCGCCGCCGGATCAGGTAGCCGGCGCCGTCGACCAGGTCTCGGAGGGTGGCGCGCACATCCGCCGAGAACGCCTCGAACCCGCCGCGGGTGCGTGCCGCGCGCGTGGGGCCGAGCAGATCCGGGCCCATCCGCAGCGCGAGCAGTGCCGCACAGCCGAACAACACCGCCGCGGTGGCGAGCACCAGGCCGTCCTTGCCCGGGCCGGCCGGGACGAGCCAGCCGATCCCGAAGCCGAGCCCGGCTCCCGCCACAGCCGAGACCGCCCCGAGGGTCGGCGTGAGGGTGTTCGCCATCAGCAGTTGTTCGCGTGGCACCACCCGCGGCAGCCCGGCCGAGAGCGCCGCGAGCAGGAACCGGTTCACGCCGAGCGTGAGCAGCGCGAGGACGTACACCGCCGGGCCGACGCCCTGGGTGGCCATCAGGACCGCGAGGGTGAGGCCGAGCACCACCCGGATCGCGTTCCCGACAGCGAGCACCTGACGCCGACGCCAACGGTCGAGCAACGGACCGGCGAACGGACCGACGATCGTGAACGGGAGCAGCAGCACCGCGAAGGCAGCGGCGACCGCCCCCGCCGTCGCCAGGTTCTGCGGCGAGAAGAAGAACAGCGTGGCCAGGCCGGCCTGGAACATGCCGTCCCCGCATTGCGAGACAAGTCGGACCGAGAACAGCTTGCGGAAGTCCCGGTGGACGAGGACGGTGCGGAGGTCCGCGATCACACTCACCAACGCAGGCTATCGCGGTCGAGGGCGCGCGCCCCGGACAGCACAACAGCGCGCCGACCCACCGGGCCGGTCCGGATCGTGGGACGACCTCAACGGCACGGTGTCCGATGCGTGACGGCAGGTGAACGTTAACGGAACAAGCCGTCGTGAGGGCCGCGGATGGTCGACCACGCCTGAGCGCCGGGGGTAGCGTCCTCACTGGAATTGCAGCGCGCCTTCTGATTGCCGCGCCATCAAGAAACATCACCGTCACGATCGGAATGCATCTCCATGAGTTCGCATGCCCTCTCCAGTGCTGCCCCGCCGGGGCGGCGGACGGCCCGAAGAAAGAAACTGTGGCGCAATATCGGCGTCTTCGCGCTGCTCGCGGGACCGAACCTGGCGCTGCTCCTGATATTCACTTATCGCCCGATGTTCCTGAGCTTCTACTATTCGATGCTCAATTGGAACATCGGCTCCGACTTCGCGCAATTCATCGGGTTCGGGAACTACGTCGAATGGTTCAACGACCCCGAGTCCGCCCGGATCGTCGCCACGACCCTGCTCTACACGGTCGCCACCGTCGCCGGCGGGATGGCGATCGGTCTGGCCCTGGCGCTCGCGCTGAACCGCAAGCTGTTCGGGCGCGGCATCGTCCGCACGGTCACCTTCGCGCCGTACGTCCTGTCCGGGATCGCGGTCGGGTTCCTGTGGATGTACATCTTCAACCCGAACATCGGACTGCTCCGCACGGTGCTCGGCTGGCTCGGGCTCTCCTCGCCGCCGTGGTTCACCCAGCAGCCGTGGCCGCTGATCATGATCATCATCGTCACGCTGTGGAAGCACATCGGGTACGTCGCGCTGATCTACCTGGCGGGCCTGCAGGCGGTGCCACAGGACCTGCGTGACGCCGCCGCACTCGACGGTGCCGGCACCTGGCGGGTGTTCCGGGCGATCGTGCTCCCGCTGCTCGGGCCGATCACGTTCTTCCTGCTGATCACCCTCACGCTGAGCGCGCTGCAGTCCTTCGACCTGATCCGCTCGATGACGAACGGTGGCCCGCTCGGCTCCACCAAGACCCTCATGTACCAGGTCTACGTCGAGGGCTTCCAGATCGGCCGCGGCGGGTACGGGTCCGCGGTCGCCACGATCCTCTTCGTGATCCTGCTCGTGGTCACGGCCATCCAGATGAAGTTCGTCGAGAGGCGGGTGCACTACCAGTGAGCACCATCACCACGGACAGCCCGGCCACTCCGGCCACCGGCCGCGACCAGCGCAGCACCGCGGGGGCGCCGGAAGCGCCCAAGCCGCCCGAGCGCCGTCGACGTCGGCGCAGCGCCGGTGCGGTCGTCTTGGACGGCGGCCTCTACGTGACGCTCGTGCTGGCCGCGCTCGTCATGGCGTTCCCGCTGATCTGGATGCTGCTGGCCAGCTTCAAGTCGAACCCGGAGATCTCCACCTGGCCGATCCAGTGGCTGCCCCAGGAGTGGAACTTCGACAACTTCATCGCGGTCGCGAACTCGATCCCGATCGGCCGGATGATCTTCAACAGCGTGTTCATCACGGTGGTGAGCACGTTCCTCAAGGTGGTCCTCGGCCTGGCCTGCGCCTACGCCCTCGTCTTCGTGGACGTCCCCTTCAAGAAGCTCGCGTTCATGCTCGTGCTGTTCACGCTGCTGATCCCGGGCCAGATCACGATCATCCCGAACTACGTGCTGGTGGCCGGCCTGGACTGGACGAACACCTACCTGGGCATCATCCTGCCCGGCCTGGCCAGCGCGTTCGGGACGTTCCTGTTCCGGCAGCAGTTCATGCAGCTGCCCAGGTCGCTGCTCGAGGCCGCGGAGCTGGACGGCGCCGGGCACCTGCGCCGGCTGTTCCGGGTGGTCGTCCCGATCTCGGTCCCCACCATCGCAGCGGTCACCCTCGTGACCCTGGTCGGCGAGTGGAACGAGTACCTCTGGCCCTCCCTGGTGGCCAAGAGCCCGGACCTGATGACCCTGCCGGTGGGCCTGACCCACCTGCAGGACCTCGAGGGCATCCAGAACTGGGGCGTGCTGCTGGCCGCCACCACGCTGCTGACGCTCCCGATGCTGGCCGTGTTCCTGGTCCTGCAGCGCCGGCTGGTGGCCGGCCTCACCGCCGGGGCGGTCACCGGCTGAGCCGGCCCGAACCCCCGCAAGCCCCTCCCAACCCCAAGCAGAAACCCCCACAAGGAGTACTCCCCCATGCGTTCTCGTAGCGGCCTCATCCTGCCCGAGTCCCTCCGCCAGCCGTCCCGCCGAAGCCTCCTGCAGCTGGGTGGGCTCGGCCTCGGGGCCGGGTTCCTCGCAGCCTGCTCCGGCCCGTCCGTCGGCTCCAGCGACGGTGGCGGCAACGCCGAGACAGCTGCCGGGACCGACTGGTCCACCATCGAGCCGGCCGAGCAGATCACGTTCATGTCCCTGCAGCAGGGCACCGAGCTCGAGCAGGAACTGGTCGCGGAGTTCACCGCCGAGACCGGCATCGCCATCAACCACGTCTCGGGCGGCGGCTCGTACGAGGAGCTGGCGCAGAACTTCCGCGCCTCGGCCGGGACGTCCGAGCAGCCGGACGTCGCACAGGCCTCGGACGTGTTCTGGTTCCAGTACCTGACCTCCGGCAACACGATTCCGGTCGACGGGCTGCTGGAGCACCTCGAGGTCGAGGTGGACGACTTCCAGGAGGCGCTCTACGGCGACTACGAGTTCGACGGCCAGCACTGGGCTGTGCCGTACGGTCGCTCGACGCCGATGTTCTACTACAACAAGACCGTGTGGGAGTCCGCGGGCCTGCCGGACCGGGGTCCCGACACCTGGACCGAGTTCCAGGAGTGGTCGCCGCAGATCCAGTCCGTGCTGCCGGCCGACGGGGCCGCGATGGGCTGGAGTGCGCCCGGGCCCTCGAACACCGCCTGGTTCGGCCAGAGCATCCTGTGGGCCCACGACGCCGCGTTCTCCCACGAGTGGGAGTGGTCCCTGGACACCGAGGAAGCGCTCTGGGTCGGCAACTTCTACCGCGACGCGTTCAACGGCCCGGATGCCTGGTCCAAGGTGGCCGTGGACCAGGCCGCCGAGTTCGCCGCCGGCCTGTACGGGGCGATCATGGGCTCGACCGGCGGCATCGTCTCCTACCGCGAGATGCTCCCGACGCTTGGCGTCGCCTTCATGCCCGGCGGCACCATCCCGGCTGACGCCCCCCGGGTCCCGACCGGTGGGAACGGGCTCACGATCTCCGGGCCGACCCCGGAGAAGCAGCTCGCCGGCGGCATGCTCCTGCGCCACCTCACCACGCCCGAGAACTCGGCCCGGTGGGCCGTGTCCACCGGCTACATGCCGACCCGCAAGGCCGCGATCGAGACCGAGACCATGCAGGCCGCCATCGCCGAGGTCCCGGACCGCCAGATCCCGATCGACCAGCTCGAGATCACGAAGGTCCAGGACTACGCCCGCGCCCTCCTGCCCGGCGGCGACCTGCTGATCTCCGAGCACTTCGAGCGGATCATCCTCAGCGGCGAGGACGCCGAGCCCGTCTTCGCCGACCTCACGAACGAGCTCCAGCGCGCCTTCGAGCAGAACGTCGAACCGCACCTGTGACACCGCTCGTCGTCGCCCACCGCGGGAACTCGTCGGTGGCGCCGGAGAACACCGTGGCGGCGCTGGTCAGCGCCGCCCGGGCCGGCGCCCACCTGGTCGAGATCGACCTGCAGATGACGGTCGACGGCGTCGGGGTGGTCTTCCATGACCATCCACTGGGGCGGACCGCAGCCGGGTCCGGGCTGCTCCGGGACCTCGACCTCGACGGCGTCGCTCGCCTCGAGGTCGGGTCCTGGTTCGACCCGGTCCACTCGGGCACGCGGGTCCCGCTGCTCGCGGACGTGCTGGGCGTGCTCGCCCGGTACGACGACCTCGGCCTGCTGCTCGAGGTGAGCGGGCCGTGGACGGCGCACGCGTTGGGGCACGAGCTGGCGTCGATCGCCGACGCGGGCCTGGCCGGCCGGGTGATCGTGCAGAGCTTCAGCGCCGAGTCGTTGAGCCTTGCGCGCGACCTCGCACCGGAGCTGCCGCGCGGGTACCTGACCGCGACCTGGTCCGACGACGTCCTCGAGACGTGCACGGACACCGGCTCCCGCTGGTGCAACCCGCGGGCGGACCTGCTCGAGGGCGGGTTCGGCGTGGTCGATGCCATCCACGACCTGGGCCTGCGCACGATGGTCTGGACGCCGAACGAGCCCGATGGCTGGGCCGCAGCGCTCGAGGCGGGTGCGGACGCCATCATCACCGACCGGCCGGACCGGCTGCTCGGCTGGCTCGCCGGGACCCGTCAGGCCTGACCTCCGCGTCGCCCGGCAGGAATCCGCCGGGCCGGGCGACGTCGATCTCAGCGAGCCAACCGGCGTCGAGCCGGGTCAGGCGGTCGCCGGTGCGGCGTCCCGTGCGGCCAGCACCTCGCGTGGGGCGTCGGTGCAGATGGCGTCGGCACCCATCGCCGCCAACTCCATGGCGCGCGCCGGGTCGTTGACGGTCCAGACCCACGCCTCCATCCCGGCCGCGTGGATGCCGTCGATGATCTCCGAGGTGATGTTCTGCTCGTAGATCGAGAGGCCGGGAGCGTTCAGGCGCTTACCGAACTCGACGGCGTCGGTCCAGTCCCGTGCCATCCGCTCCAGCCCGGCGGCCTGCTCGGGGGTGACCTGGTCGCGGTATCGCTCCAGCAGCGCCTCGGCGTTCTCCCTCGTCCCGATCGTGAGCGGGTACACCTGGGCGCCGGACCGCTCGTGGATCTCCGTGAGGGCGTCCCAGTGCCCGGACGACGCGAACCAGTCGAGGTCGTCGAACGCCGCGACGGCCGCGATCACGCCGTCCACCGCCTCGGGGTCCTTGATCTCGATGTTGACGCGCATCTTCCCGGTGACCAGAGCAAGGACCTCGTCGAGGGTCGGCACGTATTCACCGTGACCGGCATTCACCTGGCGCAATTCCTCCGACGTCCGCTCCTTCACCGGGCCGGTGGCATCGGTGGTGCGGTCGAGGGTGTCGTCATGAATGACGACTACGCGTCCATCCTTCGCCTTGTAGCAGTCGAGCTCGATGCCCTCGGCACCGTATTCGAGCGCCTTCGCGAACGCTGCCAGAGTATTCTCCGGCAGATCGATGGACGCGCCGCGGTGTGCATAGACGTGCATGATGCTCCTGACCATGGGGAATGGATAACGCGAGCACCTTATTTGACGCTGCTGAACCGCCGGTGGCAGGCAGGTGAACGCCGTTCCTCACTGATCCGATTCTGATTCCGGGGCCGCCCCGGCCGGCTCGTCCGTACCGGCCAGGTCCCAACAGATCACGCCGAGGAGGACCGCGTTGGAGATCCAGTTGAGGGCGAGCGGCGCGAGCACCGCGTGCGCTGCGAACAGCAGGGCGAGCGCGGCCACGCCGGCGAGGTGCGGGCGCGACCACGCCCGGCCGGTGGCGCGGCGGAACAACACGTTGCCGATCAGGAAGACCCCGGCGGAACCACAGATCAGGCCGGCCGTCCACGGGTCGGCGTGGCCGACGCCGTCGTGCCCCATCGGGTGCAGCAGCACCAGCTCATCGGCGACGGCGGTGCCCACGATGCCGAGGACCATCAGCAGTGGCACGTAGGTGTAGCCGGTCTGCGCGATCATCCCGGTCCGGTCGGAGCCGGCGAAGAAAGCCGTGGCGCGCCCCTCCGCGCGGTCGAAGTAGAGCAGCCACATGAGCACCGTGCTCGCGAAGGCGGCCAGGAACGCGGCGACGGTGACCGGGGTGAGGTCCAGTTCCGCGAAGGCCGAGCCGGTGATGATGATCGACTCGCCGAGCGTGATGATCATGAACAGCCCGACCCGCTCGGCCATGTGCTCCCCACGGACGGTCCAGGTGGCCGGGTCCGTCGCGCCGAGCACCGGCACCCGGAACATCGCCCGCGGTCCGCAGTAGTCGATCACCACCGCGAGCACCCACAGGGCCAGCTGCAGCCGGTCGTCGCCGACCAGGGCCCCGGCGATCCAGAAGACCCCGGACACGGCCAGCCAGATCGTGATCCGCGCGAAGTTGACCGCGTTCACGGGCCAGTGCCGGGCCAGCGCGTAGACCGTGAACAGTGAGCGCCCCACCTGGATCGTCACGAACGTGACCGCGAACAGCAGCGCCTTGGGCCCGAACGCCTCGGGGATCGCGCCGGACATCACCAGCCCGAACAGCATCATCGTGATCAGCAGCGCCCGCACCGGCAGTCGCTCGGGGTCGAGCCAGTTGGTCACCCAGGTGGTGTCGATCCACATGTACCAGACGGCGGCCGCGAGGATCAGGGTGTGCCCGAGCGTGGTCAGGTCGGGGTGCGCGATGAGCGAGTGCGAGAGCTGGGTCACCGCGAAGACGAACACCAGGTCGAAGAACAGTTCGATGTATCCGACCCGGTTCGAGTCGTGCCCCTGGCCGCGCCGCAGCACGCTCGTGCGCATGCCCCACGTGCTCCGGGTGAAGGGTCCGTCCATGGCGTGCATCCTGCCACCAGGGCCAATGCCCGACGGCGAAGGCTCAGTCGGTCAGACCGGCGCGCCGCGCGCGCAGGTACCCGGCCACGGCGTTGCCGAGCCGGCTCAGGTACTCGCCATCAACCGGGCGATCCGCGCTGTTCGCCGGTGGTCCCGGGAACCGAGATCAGGTAGCCGACGTCCATGGCGAGCAGCCCGGAGACCCGCTCGGCGACGGCGGCCCAGCCGTCCGGACCGGACGCCAATTTCAGCGTCTCGGCGGCCGCACCGACGGTCGGGGTGAACGGGAGCCACTGCCAGGCGTCGTAGGCGTCCCGGTCGAGGTGGACGAGGGGTGTCTCGCCGAGGAGCCCGAGCCCGTATTCGGTACCGTCGGCGTCCAGTTTGCCGAGTCCGTTGAGCAGGGGGTGGAAGCGGACCGTGCGCGCCCACGTCCCGGCCGGGTCGGTCTCGACCAGCAGCCGGCGTGCCAGCAGGTCCTCGTAGGCGGCGTCGAAGCCTGCCACCCCGTGCGCCGCTGCCTCCCGGGCCAGGTCGGCGCGGCTCCAGCTCCGGTCCTGCGGCCGAGGTCCCCCAGCGAGGACCCAGACCTGCCACTGCGGTTCGCCGAGGAGGTGGATGTCGGTGTCGGCGACGCTGTACGGGGACTTCGGCTGCGCGCCGGTGTGTCCGATTGCCAGCCCCACGGCGAGCACCGTGCTCATGACGCCCTCCCCAGGTCGAGGGCCACGACGCCGTTCTCGAGCAGCCGGGCCCGGGCGAGATACCGAAGGACGTCGGCGGCAAGGTCGTCCAGGCGCAGTCCTGCGGTCACCGCACCCGGAGCCTCCACCGCGCCCACCAGGGCGGCGAGCAGGGTCGGGGCGGCCGCGGATCGGCGGTAGACCTCGAGGAACTGCTCGTCCACGAGGTGCTCGGCGTATCCGGGGACTCCGAGGGTGTACGCGCCCCGGCCGTCGGTGCCGAATCCCTTCATCAGCGGGACGAGCCGGTGCTCGGCTGCGAGGAGCAGAGCGCCCTCGGCGCTGATCCGGACATTCCTGAGCAGGTCACCGGCGAGGAGCGAGGCGATGGCACTGCGCGGATCTGCGACACCGTCACGACGCATGCTCGAGGTGAGCGACGACTCGTCGTGACCCATCGTGTGGGCGAGGAACCAGGCGCCGAGCAGGTCGTCGTGGAGGACGTGGACCTGGCGGCCGCGCCGGACCCGGAACGCCGTGGCGGCATGCGAGGGCGGGTCGGCCAGGCCGAGCGGCATACCGATCGGTACGAGCACCGTCCCGTCCTCCGGCAGATCGTCGGGCCACCCACTCGTGAAGACGCTCGGGACGGGTGCGGGGGCGGCGGGTGCGGGGGCGGCGGGTGCGGGGGCGGCCGGTCGCAGGTGGCGCAGCACCGGGCTCGCATCCCGGATCTCCGGGTCGTCGCCGATCCGGGCTATCGAGCCGCGGGCGTACGTCCGGGCGTCTGGGTCGAGGCGACGCATCGCGTCCGGGTCCCCATAGTTCAGGTAGCCGAGCGACCGGCCGTCCACGGTGAGGTTGTCATCCTCCCCGAACGGTGGTGTGGTCCAGGTGGCCCACTCGGGATCGAACGCCACGACCATGGCGCGCAGCAGTCGCAGCGCGGCCTCGGCCGTCCGCAGTGCGGGCAGGCGGTCCTCGATCTGCACCAGGCAGGTGCTTGTCGCCCGGTTCGAGAGTTGGCCCGACGAGACCACCACTGTCACGCCCGGCACACCCACGGGCCAGAACCAGACCAGGTAACCCATCTCCCTGATGTGTTTCGGCGGGTGTGAGGAGTCCTTCACGGCGCCACGCTCGACGAGGTCCGTGAGGCCGGCGATGTCGTCAGGGCTGACGACCTTCTTGGCCCGGCTCCGCTTCCAGCCGGTGATGCGTGGCTCCAGTGAGCACACGGCCTGCAGGACCAGCGACGCCTGCTGCGCGATCTCCCCCGCTGGTTCTCGGCGCGCCGGCCAAGCGCCCACGAGCGCGAGGTCCCTCGGGCGCATCGGGAGCAGCATCGACATGGTTCCCCTTCGTGGTCGTCGCTCCAATCAGCCTAGCGATGGGGCCGGCCGTTCAGGGGGTCGGGTGATGGTTAGGACTGCCCGCCGGATCAGGACGCGGGAACAGTTCGGACGGCCGAGGATGTGCTAACGCTCACCGCCGGCAGGCCGCGACGGTGGCCGCTCGGGCCGTGAGGGCCCACCGGGTCAGCGCTCGATCTCGCCGCGGATGAAGGCCTCGACGTTCGTCCGGGCGGTTCTCGTCGTCGTACTGCTCGGGCGAGGACTTCACGAAGTAGTTCGCCGCGGAAGGGTCGGGCCGCCGCCGAGCTATCCAGCGGGCGACGCGCGGTTCGTCGATCTGCGCGCCACCATCAGGGAACCTCAGGGCCGCGGCGCTCGTTGGACCACGGAGTCGAAATGAGGAGACCGAGATGAAGTGCCCGAACGACGACGCGACGCTCGTGATGAGCGAGCGTGCCGGTGTCGAGATCGACTACTGCCCCGTGTGCCGCGGGATCTGGCTGGACCGGGGTGAGCTCGACAAGATCCTCGACCGGGCGACGGCGGAGCTCGCGGCGGGACCGTCGACCCCTGCGGCTCCATGGGAGCAGCAGCCCAGGCCCGAGGCGTTCCCGCCTCCGCGGCGCGACCCGATGCCGCCGCAGCCCGGGTACGGGGGCTATCAGGAGCCGTACCGCGAGGACCGCCGGCGGCCGCGCAAGCGCCGGGAGCACTGGCTGTCGGAGCTGTTCGACGACTGACCCGATGTCGTGGGTCCCTCCTTCGGGCCCGCGAGCCAGAACGGCAGGCACACGTGCGAACGCCCACCGCTCGAGGGATGCAGCGGTGGGCGTTCGGGTGTGCGTGGGGCGCCGGGTCAGCGCTCGATCTCGCCGCGGATGAAGGCCTCGACCTTCGACCGGGCGGTCTCGTCGTCGTACTGCTCCGGCGGGGACTTCATGAAGTAGCTGGCCGCGGACAGGATCGGGCCGCCGATGCCGCGGTCCTTGGCGATCTTCGCGGCGCGCAGTGCGTCGATGATGATGCCGGCCGAGTTGGGCGAGTCCCAGACCTCCAGCTTGTACTCGAGGTTCAGCGGCACCTCGCCGAACGCACGGCCCTCGAGGCGCACGTACGCCCACTTGCGGTCGTCCAGCCACTGGATGTAGTCCGAGGGACCGATGTGTACGTTCCGGGCACCGAGGTCGTGGTCCACGTTGGACGTGACCGCCTGGGTCTTGGAGATCTTCTTCGACTCCAGCCGGTCCCGCTCGAGCATGTTCTTGAAGTCCATGTTGCCGCCGACGTTCAGCTGGTACGTGCGGTCCAGGACCACGCCGCGGTCCTGGAACAGCTTCGCCATCACGCGGTGGGTGATCGTCGCGCCGACCTGGGACTTGATGTCGTCTCCCACGATCGGCACCCCGGCGGCCGTGAACTTGTCAGCCCATTCCTTGGTGCCCGCGATGAAGACCGGCAGCGCGTTCACGAACGCGACGCCGGCGTCGATCGCAGCCTGCGCGTAGAACTTGGCGGCGTCCTCGGACCCGACCGGCAGGTAGCAGATCAGCACGTCCGCACCCGACTCGCGAAGCGCCGCGACCACGTCGACCGGTTGCGCGCCGGACTCCTCGATGGTTTCGCGGTAGTACTTGCCGAGGCCGTCGAGGGTGTGCCCGCGCTGGACCGGGACATCCAGCGGCGGCACGTCGCAGATCTTGATGGTGTTGTTCTCGCTCGCCAGGATGGCCTCGGAGAGGTCGAACCCGACCTTCTTCGCGTCGACGTCGAACGCGGCGACGAACTCGATGTCACGGACGTGGTACGGCCCGAACTCGACGTGCATGAGGCCCGGCACGCTGACGGACGGGTCCGCACCGGCGTAGAAGTGCACGCCCTGGACGAGGGAGGCGGCGCAGTTCCCGACGCCGGCGATGGCCACGCGAATGGTGCTCATCCTTGCTCCTTGCTGTGTGTGGTTGAAGTCGTGGTGGGTGGTTCGGCGCCGGTCTGTCCGGGCCGGGTGGGTGGGTCGGTGGGGCCCGACGGCGTGGGCGCACTCGGTGCGTTCGGGTGCCGTTCTGCGTGGATGAGGTCCTCGAGCCAGCGAACCTCACGTTCGATCTGGTCGAGGCCGTGCTGCTGCAGGGCGAGGGTGTAGCGATCGCGGCGCTCGCGGCTGCGCTGGGTGTGCTGACGCATCACCTCGTGCCGCTCCACCATGCGCATTCGGCGCCCCTCGAGGATGCGCAGCCGGGTCTCGGCGTCGGTGTCGGAGAACAGGGTGAACCGCACATCGAAGGTCTCGTCCTCCCAGGCGGCGGGTTCGGCCCGGGCGAGGGAGTCGCCCAGCCGCTCCCGACCGACGTCGGTCAGCTCATAGACGATCCGGGTCCGCTTGCCGGCCAGCGCGTGCGGGAGTGCGGCCGTGTCGACGGGCTGGATCCACCCGCCCACCTGCAGCGCGCGCAGGCACGGGTACAGCGACCCGTAGGACAACGCCCGGAACATCCCGAGCGTGGCGTTGAGCCGCTTGCGCAACTCGTATCCGTGCAGGGGTGAGCCGCGCAGCTGGCCGAGGATGGCCAGCTCCAGCACCTCACCACGTGACGCCACTTGTACCTCCGATGTATCGAATTGATACATCGGAACCAAGCCCGGCGTCAAGGACGCGACCGCTGCCGGCCGACATCGCGTGGGCCCACGTCTCGGCTGTGGTGGCGGTCACCGGCGAGGGGCGGATCCTGTGTGGGGCCGGTGAAACCGGCCTGGATCCGGTGTTCTCCCAGACTTCGGACGCATACTGGGAGGCGCTTGTGCCCGCCGGATGGGTACCGGCGTGACCCATCAGAGAGGTTCGAACGTGGCAGAAGGACGACGTCCCGGCGCTCCAGACCCCGGTGACCCGGCGACGCCGCCGACCCGTCGGAGCGTGCGTGGCCGCCAGGAGTCCAGCCCCGCCGAGCCCGCCGCGACCGGCTCTGGACCGAAGCGGCCGCCGGTGATCCCGCCGGCCGCCGGCGGCGGACCCTCGCAGTGGAAGAAGACGTCGACGGCACGCCCGACGAAGAGCACCACCACCACGACGACCAGCGCCGCCGCGCCGTCGGGCCGGTCCGCCAACGGCGGCAAGAAGGCCAAGGCGAAGAAGGGCTACAAGGGCCGCCCGTACCAGCAGCCCCGTCGGTTCTGGAACTACCCGCGCCCGAACAAGGGCCCCATCCACCGCTGGTTGCCGAGCTGGCGGTTCGTGCTCGGCACGTTCGTGACGTTCCTCCTCCTCGGCGTCGGCCTGTTCGTGTATGCCTACCAGATGACCGATGTGCCCGAACCGGAGGACGTCGCGCTCGCCGAGGGCAGCACCGTCTACTACGCGGACGGGACCACCCCGATGGGCACGTTCGCGGAGGTGAACCGCGAGATCGTCGACGCGGGGACCCTGCCCGAGCACGTCGGCCAGGCCATCGTCGCGTCCGAGGACCGGCGCTTCTACTCCAACGCGGGGGTGGACCCGATCGGGATCCTCCGTGCTCTCTGGAACAACCTCCGCGGCAACCCGACCCAGGGCGGCTCGACCCTCACCCAGCAGTACGTCGAGCGGTACTACACCGGGCAGACCTCAAGCTACGCGGACAAGTTCCGAGAGGCGATCCTCGCGATCAAGATCGATCGTGAGCAGAGCAAGGACGAGATCCTCGGCAACTACATGAACACGATCTACTTCGGCCGTGGTGCCTACGGGATCGAGCGGGCCGCGCAGGAGTACTTCGGTCACTCCGCCGCGGAACTGACCCTGTCCGAGTCCGCGCTGATCGCCGGGATCATCCCGTCGCCGTCCAACTGGGACCCGGCCGTGAGCCCGGAGCAGGCGGAGGCGCGCTGGAACCGGACGCTCGACTACATGGTCGATGGTGGCTTCATCACCCAGACCGAGCGCAATGCCCAGGAGTTCCCGGCCACGATCGAGCCGACCCGTACCGACACCTACGCCGGACCCACCGGGTACCTGCTGGAGATGATCCGGGCCGAACTGCTTGGGGCCGGCCTCACCGCGGACCAGATCGACGGCGGTGGCCTGGACATCGTGTCCACGATCGACCCCGAACTGCAGCAGGCGGCGATCACGGCCTCGCAGAACGTGCCCGAGGACACCCCGGAGGGGGTCCGGGTGGCGCTGACCTCGATCGACAACGAGACGGGTGCGATCGTCGCGCTTTACGGCGGCGCGGACTATCTGACCATTCAACGCAACGCCGCCACCCAGGACGTGGCGCAGGGTGGCTCGACCTTCAAGGTGTTCGGGCTGATCGCTGCCCTCGAGAGCGGCGTCTCGCTGGAGGAGCGGTACGCGAGCTACTCGCCGATGGACGTCGACGGGTACGAGGTGCGCAACTTCGACAGGGTCAATCGCGGCAACATCGATCTGGTCGAGGCAACCGAGAACTCGGTCAACACCGTGTACGTGCAGCTGAACTCGGACGTCGGCCCCGAACGCCTGGTCGATGTCGCGCACCGGCTGGGGATCCCGGAGGAGACCGTGATCGACCCGGTGCCCTCCAACGTGCTCGGCCCGGCGGCCCCGCACCCGGCGGACATGGCCGAGGCCTACTCCACGATCGCCTCCGGTGGCGTGCACCGGGACCGTTTCATCGTCGCCTCCGCAGCGACCGGTGACGGTCAGGTCCTCTACACCGGGGGGTCGGAGGGCGAGCAGGAGTTCGAAGCGGACGTGATCGCGGATGCGACCTACGCCATGCAGCAGGTCGTCGAGAGCGGCACCGGCGAGACCGCCAGCGAGATCGACCGCCCCGCGGCCGGCAAGACCGGCAGCTCGAACGACTACAGGTCGGCCTGGTTCGTCGGCTTCGTCCCCCAGATCACCACGTCCGTGGCCATGTATCAGGTCGGCGAGAACGGTGAGGAGGTCTCGATGGTGGACGGGTTCGGTGGCGTCAGTCCGATCTCCGGCGGGTCGTTCCCCACCGACATCTGGACCGAGTACATGACCACGGCCGTCGCGGACCTGCCGGTCGAGGAGTTCCCGGATCGGACCGAGCCGGAGCGGCCGACGTGGCAGCCGACCCAGGAGCCGACCACGCAGGAGCCGACCGAGGAGCCGACGACCGAGGAGCCCACGGAGGAGCCGACGACCGAGGAGCCCACGGAGGAGCCGACCACCGAGGAGCCGACCGAGGAGCCGACCACCGAGGAGCCGACCGAGGAGCCGACCGAGGAGCCCACGGGCGAACCGACCGATCCGACCGACCCCCCGGCGGACGGCACCGGTCTGCCGGGCTGGGGTGACCTGTTCACCCCGCCGGGCCGCACCGATCCCTGATCCCGCCAGGCCGGCACCGTGACGTTGTCCACACCCGCGACCGCGCGTCGGTCGAGGCCGTGACGGTCCGGTAGGCTGGTCGGGTATTCCCCCTCGTCCGGAACCGTGGTCATCCATGTGTCCGGACGGACCCGGGGAGCACGCAGCACCCTCCTGTCACGGAGAGACCGTGACCGTAAAGTCCGAAGGAGGTGGGTTTAAGCATGCGTCAATACGAACTGATGGTGATTCTCGACCCCGAGATCGACGAGCGCACCGTTGCTCCGTCCCTGGACAAGCTCCTGGGCGTCATCACCACTGGTGGTGGAAGTGTCGACAAGGTCGACATCTGGGGCAAGCGCCGCCTGGCTTTCGAGATCGCGAAGCGGTCCGAGGGGATCTACGCCGTGGTGAATCTGACCGCGACCTCCGAGCTCGCTCAGGAGCTCGATCGTCAGCTCGGGCTCAACGAGTCCGTGCTCCGCACCAAGCTCATCCGTCCCGACGCGCACTGAGCGCGACTGACCGCGAACCGAAGAAGGAGCGTTCATGGCAGGCGACACCGTCATCACAGTGATCGGAAACCTCACGGCCGACCCCGAGTTGCGGTTCACGCCGTCGGGTGCGGCCGTCGCGAACTTCACGATCGCCTCGACCCCCCGCCAGTTCGACCGCCAGTCGAACGAGTGGAAGGACGGCGACACCCTGTTCATGCGCTGTTCCATCTGGCGTGAGGCCGCGGAGAACGTCGCGGAGTCCCTCACCAAGGGGATGCGCGTGGTGGCTCAGGGCCGTCTCGTCCAGCGCTCCTACGAGACCCGCGAGGGCGAGAAGCGCACGGTCGTCGAGCTTCAGGTCGACGAGGTCGGTCCGTCGCTGCGGTACGCCAGTGCCAAGGTCACCCGCACCCAGCGTGGTGGCGGCGGTGGCGGCGGCAACTTCGGTGGCGGTGGCGGTGGCGGCTACCAGGGCGGCGGCGGCAACAGCGGCGGCGGCACCGGTGGCGGTGGCGGCAACAGCGGCGGCGGCAGCAACGCTCCGGCGGACGACCCGTGGGCAACGGGCGGCTCGAGCTTCGGCGACGAGCCCCCTTTCTAGATCATCATCTGATCGCGCGCGGCCCGCGGGCCTGACGCGCGAGTAGCGAAGGAGTACCACCATGGCGAAGCGTGAGTCGCGCAAGCCCATCATCAAGAAGAAGGCCAACCCCCTCAAGGCCGTCAAGCTCGAGGGGCCGATCGACTACAAGGACACCGTCCTGCTGCGGAAGTTCATCTCGGACCGCGGCAAGATCCGTGCGCGCCGCGTGACCGGTGTCAACGTCCAGCAGCAGCGTGAGATCGCCCGGGCCGTCAAGAACGCCCGTGAGATGGCTCTGCTGCCCTACTCGAGCTCTGCTCGCTGAGGCTGGAGGAGCACACCATGACGAAGCTCATTCTCACCCACGAGGTCACCGGCCTCGGCGCTCCCGGCGACGTGATCGAGGTCAAGGACGGGTACGCCCGCAACTACCTCCTCCCGCGCGGTCTGGCCACCGGCTGGACCAAGGGTGCGCAGAAGCAGATCGACCAGATCCAGGCGGCTCGTCGCAAGCGCGAGATCTCGACCATCGAGGACGCCCGCGCGGTTCGTGACTCGCTGCAGTCGAAGCCGGTCGTCGTGAAGGTCCGTGCCGGCAAGGGCGACCGGCTCTTCGGTGCGGTCACCACCACGGACATCGCTGCGGCCATCGCAGCCGTCGGTGGCCCGGCCGTGGACCGCCGCAAGGTCGAGATCGGTAACCCGATCAAGTCCCTCGGTACCCACTCCGTCAAGGTCCGTCTGCACACGGACGTCTCCGCGACGGTGGACATCCAGGTCGTCCCGGCCTGACGTAGTCCCCCCAGTAGTACCCGCGAGGGCCCGGCGTTGCGACGCCGGGCCCTCGCGTGCATCTCCGGGCCCGACGGCGGAGGGTCCCGTTGGGTGGGTCGGGTCGAGTAGGCGCAGGTGCTCAGCCGCCGATGATGACCGTTGGGCAGCCGGGCCCGGGGGCGATGGGTTGCCCGTGCATGGTCAGGTCGCCCAGGCGGGCGGCGGGGAAGTTGCCGATCATCACGGTCGCCGAGCCCATGGCGATCCCGTTCGGCGCGGGGGAGACGCAGGCGACCCCGCCGGGAAGGTTGTTCGCGACGGCCGCGGGCAGGCCGCCGATGAGCACCGTCGGCACCGTGGCGGCCGGCGTGATCGGGCCGCCCACGTGCGGCTTCGGGCCGTCAAAGAGGGAGCAGAGGGCCATGTCACCGGCCCGTAGCGCGGGTCCCATGGGCACGGCGCCGCCGCCTAGGGTGCGGCCGGCGGGGCGGGCGTGGCGTTCGTGCCGCCGATCAGGACGGCAGTGTCGCAGGTGGTCGGCGGGTCGACGGCGGGCGGCGCCCCCACCTGACTGCACGTGACCGTCACGACCAGAGTTTCGCCGTCGGCCACCACGAGCGGAGACTGGAAGTGGAAGTCGACCGTGCGGAAGTTCTCCAGGGCGAGGTCGAAGACGATCGTCTCCCCGTGCCGCACGACCACCCGGCCGAAGTCGCCCTGCGGGTTCGAGAAGACCCAGTCGGTGACCCGGAGCGTGGTGTCCTCCGGCACGGTGTGCGAGGTCGTGGCCGTGGCGCCCTGCCCGGTGTCGACCTGGAGCCGGAGGCTCGTCGGGACCACGATCTCGGAACCGCCGAGGATGTTCGTGACCGCGTCCTCGACCTCGACGACGCGCTCCTCGGCCGCGGCGGCGGAGTTCCCGGCCGTCTCCGCGGCGGTCTGCGCACCGGCGGCGGCCTCCTGGGCCTGTACCGCTGCCTGCTGGGCCTGTTCGGCGGCCTCGACCGCCTCCTGGCGTTCCTCGGCGACGGCGGCCTGCGCGGCGGACTCGATGGTCGGGCGCAGCACGGTGAACCAGAGCAGCGCCAGCAGGGCGAGCAGCGCCAGCAGGGCGAGCAGCGCCTTGAAGAACCACTTCGGCAGCATCGCCGTCTGTACGTGTGAGCCGTCCAGGGCCACCGGGGTGGTGGCATCCGCGGCGGCGGACACGACGAACGGGTGGGTCACGTCCGGCCCGCGCCAGAACGACTTGACCGGCCTGACGTGTACCTTCGCGAAGGCTGCCTGACCCGGCTCGACCACCAGTTGCGGCGGCTGGATCTTGAACGTCAGCTGGGACTTGTCGTCGGCGCCGGCGAGATTCACCGTGACCGGCACGTTGCCCCGGTTGTCGACGGCGACCTGATGCGTCGCGCCGCGGCGCCCGTGTGAGGAGCGGGGCACCAGCTCGGCGGTCGTGTCCAGGTACGGCAGCACCTCGACGACGCCCTCGGGGATCACCGCCTCCTCGGGGTGCTCCATCGGCACCACGCGCACGCCGAAGTCGAACGAGCCGGCCGGGACCGTTCCGTCCTTCGGTGGGCGGAACGTGATGGAGGCCGTGGTGGAGGTGTCCGGGTAGAGCCCGTCGATCTGGGCGGGCTCCACGGTCGCCCAGGCGCCGGGGGTGCCGAGCACCTCGATCCGGTAGCCCTCCACGATCGTGCCGGTGTTGCGGATGCTCAGCGGCACCACGGCCTCCGAGCCGGCGGCCAGCCGCAGGCTCGTGGAGTCGAGTTTCGCCAAGGTCGTCATGTCGTCGACGGTATTCCCGCAGGGGCTTCGCGGGACCGCCCGGGAGGCGGGCCATGCGGGCAACGCTGCTGCCCGGTGAGTCAGCGTTGATTGCACGATCAGTGCGCTGAGCACACTGGTGCCCGAGCACCCGGGATCAGAGATCGGGTGGGGGATGGGACAACTGGACATGGAACGCGTAGAAGTGTGGGTGAGTGCCCGCGATCCGATCTCGGAGGCGGGCGTGGTCAGTGCGCTCCGGCCTCGACCCGAGGTTCGGGTCCTGCGGTCGGATGAGGCGGATGACGCGCGGGTGGTCGTGGTCGTCACGGACGCCGTCGACGAGGAGGCGCTCCGGACGATCCGGGTGGTGCACCGTCGTGGACTGAGCAGGCCGGTCCTGGTGGCCGGCACCCTGGACGGCTCGGACGTGGTCACGTCGGTGGAGGCCGGAGCAGTGGGTCTGGTGCGTCGCAGCGAGGCGACGCCGGACCGGCTGATCCAGGTGATCACCGGCGCCGCTGTCGGGGAGGGCAGCGTGCCGCCGGATCTGCTCGGGCGGCTGCTCGATCAGGTGGGGACGCTGCAACGGCAGGTGCTGCGTCCCCGGGGGCTGACCTTCACCGGTCTGGCGACCCGGGAGATCGAGGTGCTGCGGTTGATCGCGGACGGGTTGGACACGGCGGAGATCGCTCAGCACCTGGCCTACTCCGAGCGCACCGTGAAGAACGTGCTGCACGACGTCACGACCCGGCTCCAGCTACGGAACCGGTCGCACGCCGTCGCCTATGCGCTGCGCGAAGGCCTGATCTAGGCGGACTCGGCGGGCGCGGGTGCCTGCCCGATCGGGCAGGCGCCGCTGCCTGCGGGGCGGGCCCGGTGCCGCTGACGTGGGCGGGCCGATCGGGCACCGTGGGGTTCGATGCGGCGATCGGCCTGTCCCCGAGTAGGACGAGCCGGATTCAGGGAAGAGGGACATGGCACGCACGTTGGCGGTGACCGCGGCGCTGGGGCTGCTCGCCCCGGCCGCCGTCGCGGCCGTGCCGATGCCCCCGATCACCGCGGACCTGCCGGCGCCGGACGCGGCGTCCACGCGGGTCGCCTTCACCGAGCGTGGTGGTGGGCTCGGCCAGGCGGCGTGGAGCGTCGGCACGGCCGGGAGCCTGCCCGACTCGGACGTGGAGCGCCTGTCCGGGCGCGAGGGCGACAGCGAGTATTCGGTGGTCTACGTACCGTCGGCCGAGCAGGCCGTCTCGTCCTTCGTGCGCACCGACGAGTCCGGCGTCGGTGACGTGTACGTCCAGGTGGTGGGCACCGACGCACCCGTGCGAATCACCTGTGACGACGCGCGCGTCTCGCATCCGGTGGTCTCCCCGAACGGTCAACTGGTCGCGTACGCGACCAGCGTGGACGACGGGCCGTGGCGGATTGCGGTGGCGTCCATCGGGGATCCACCGTGCGAGGGCGGCATGGTCGAGGAGGTCCCGGGCGGTGACGGGGACGATCTATGGCCATCGTGGTTGCCCAGCCTCGAGTCCAACGACCTCGTGTTCTCCTCCACCCGGGACGACCCGCTCGGCGACATCTACCTGGCCAACCTCGGCTCGAAGCCTGCGTTGTGGCGGATCACGTCCGATCCGGCCGCGGACACCCAGCCATCGGTCGGGGCTGTCGGGAACGGCGTCGCACTTGCATTTGCCACCACCCGGTACCGAGCCGATGGCTCAGTCGCCCTGGTGGATCTCTTCGCCGCCTCACCGGAGGAACTCGAGGACCAGGGGGAGATCTTCGACCCCTGGTCGCCATTCTCCTTCGCTGGCGTCCAGGGCAGCGAACCCGCTTGGGGCCTGACACAAGGGGAATGGCCATCGGACGCGGTGCTCCTGATCACCAGCACCAGCCTCGGACCGTACGGGGACATCATCGACGCCTCGGTCAGTTACGGCGGCGAGGGGGTCGGCGCCCAGCGGTTCGACTTCGAGTACCAGGGGTGGACGTTCGGCGATCCCCTTGTGCCCAACGCGGAGTCGCATGCAGCCTGGACGGATCCACCGGCGGGTGGCTCGGGGCCGCCGGAGATCGATACCGTCGTGACAGCGTCGATGGGCTCAGCCGACTCGAACCTCGGCGACGTGGACGCGCGCACAGGGAGCGGTCGACGGGTGTCGACGGCGTCGATCCCGGACGCGGACGATGCCGACCCGGCGTACTCGCCGGACGGCTCCTGGCTCGTGTTCAGTTCGGAGGCGGTCACCGAGGACGGCCGCACCGGGAGCCGTCTCATGCTCGCAGCGGCGGACGGCAGCGTGACGTACCCGCTCAACTACGCCTGGGATCCCGGCGAGCCCGTACCGCCAGGGACGGAGTTCCCAGGAGACCTTCGGGTTGCCCAGGAC
The DNA here is from genome assembly GCF_019947135.1 of Occultella gossypii. GTDB lineage: Bacteria > Actinomycetota > Actinomycetes > Actinomycetales > Beutenbergiaceae > Occultella > Occultella gossypii. The sequence continues at coordinate 227,243 of NZ_JAGSHT010000012.1, forward strand.
ATCAACCCGACGTGGTCACCCGACGGCACCCGGATCGCATTCGAACGCCTGCGCCATCTCGGGGAGGAGTACGACCGGCAGGTCCTCGTGGCCGACTTCGTCCCCGGCGCGGGTGGTCCGGGGATCCCCGTGGCGACGACCACCCCGGTCACGGATACTTCCGCGGAGTGGTACGTCGGTGAGCCCGACTGGTCGCCGGACGGCCGGTACCTGGTGGGTACCAGTGGAATGGGGCTCGTCCTGATCGATCCAGAGACCACCGACCCCGCGAACTCGGCGATACCGCTCCTCCACTACCCGGAGGGCTGCCTGCCGGAATCGTGTTCACCCTCCACGATCGAGGGCCGGGCGCCGACGTGGTCACCGGACGGGACCACGATCGCTGTCGCCGATGCCTACATCCCGACGAACATGTCCAGCGCGGCGATCGCGGCGGTCTCGGTGCCGTTCGATGTGCGTGGCGGCATCGCGCTCATCACGTTGGATCCGGAGGACCCAACCGCGCCGTTCATCGACGCCGTCCCTGTTGTTGGGTTCGACGACGAGGGCGTCCCAACCGCGAGCCGCTTGGAACTGTCGGCGGCGACCGATCCCGCCTGGTCCTCGGACGGCTCCGAGATCTACCTCGCCGGTAAGCCCGCCGGGCTCGCGGACGACTGGGGAATCTACGCGGTCCGCCCAGACGGTGAGGGCCTGCGCGAAGTCGCCCAGGGTCCCGGACCGGAGACGGAGCCGACCGTCCAGCCAGACGTGGACCTGTCCCTGACGATGGCGGCGAGCCCGAACGTGGTGCCGGTCGGCGGCGCCAGCGAGCTCACCCTCACGGTGCGCAACGAGGGCCAACGCCCCGTCGGCACCTACCGGGTGCTGCTGGAGGTGCCGGCGGAGCTGCAGTTGGGTGAGCCTCCGCCCGGCTGCACGCTCGACGACCTGATCCTCACGTGTCTGCCGACCGAGCCGATCGGCCCGCTCGGCGTGAGCATCCTGACCCTCACCGTGCTCGGGCGCGTGCCGGGCACCACCGCGGAGGTCACCGCCGTGGTGCTGCCCGGCGGACCGGACCGGGACGCCGGCAACAACCGCGCCGCAACCTCGATCACCATCACTGGCAGCAGCGACCAGCAGACCGACCTCGACCTGACCCTCGCGGTGAGTCCCCCGACCGGGTACGTCGGTGGCCAACCGATGATCGCCAGGATCACGGTCACGAACAACGGGCCCGCGGCGATCACGAGTGCCACCGTCACGACCGGGTTCCCGGCCGGTGTGGTCCCGACCGCCCTGAACATCTCGTCCACGGCCCCGGACGATCTCGCGCCACCGGTGGACCTGACGGACCCCGCGACCGTGGCGTGCCTGACCGGAGCCGGGTCCTGCCCGATCGGCCCGCTCCTGATCGGCGACTCCGTCGTGCTGGAGGCGAGTCTGCTCCCGGTCGGGCCCGAAGGGACCGGCCAGCTCACCGCAACCGTGGCGCTGGAGGCGACCGCGGCGCATGTGGACGTGGACCCCACGAACGATGCGGCCACTGCCGTCGTGAGTGTCCTTCAGCCGGAGATCCGGTTGCTGCCGTCGGTGGCCCGCCCCGGTGACGCGGTCCTGGCCTACGGTGAGGACTTCCCGCCGGGGCAGGCGGTGATGCTGACCTGGAGCCAGGGCATCACGGTCAATCCGGGACCGTACGTGGTCAGTGCGGAGGGCCGGCTGGTCATCCCGCTGGTGCTCGTCTCCCGCGACCTCCTCGGGGAGCGGGACGTCATCGCGACCTCGCCGGCCGGCGCGTTCGGCGAGGTCCGCGGCCCGCTGCTGGTGGTCGCACGGTCCATCCAGGCACCCAACTTCCTGTTCAGGGGCTGAGGCATGATCACCGAGGTGGACACCGCCCTGCGCGCCATGGTGCGTGCGGCGCTCGGCGGCGCCGAGGCGGACGTGGTCCTCGACGCGCCGACGACCGAGTGGGCAGCGCGGCGCAACGCCCCGACGGTCAACCTCTACCTCTACGACCTGCGCGAGGACCTCCGCCGGCGGACGAGAGGAATCATCGAGACGCGGACGCCGGAAGGGGTCACCCGGTCCCACCCGCCGCGGTACTTCCGCATGTCCTACCTCGTCACGGCCTGGACGCAGCGGCCCGAGGACGAGCACCGGCTGCTCGAGGTGGTGCTCGCCCACCTCGTCCAGCACGAGGTCCTCCCGGACCATGAACTGCCGCTCCCGCCGGGTGCGGACCCGCTCATCCAGCTGCTCGTCGGTCTGCCGCCCCCGGAGGACCGTGGCTTCGCCGACGTGTGGAGCGCGCTCGGTGGGGAGCTGAAGCCGTCGATCGACGTGGTCGTGGTGGCGCCGCTCGCGGTACAGCCGGGCGAGGCGGCCGGCCCGCCCGTGCGCGAACCGCTCGTCCTCGATGCGCGGGACGTGCTGCCCGACGGCGGAGCGGACGTCGGGCGGAGCAAGCACAGTCCGCCGCCGCGCACCGAGGCGACCGCGGCTGCCGGCGCGCAGGAATCGTCGCCGAAGGCCAGGGCGCGGCGGCGCCGGTGACGACGACCCAGGACCCGGCCCGGGTCGAGTCGCCGCGGGCATCAGGCCCGACGGCCGATCCTGAACGGCTCCCGGCGGCGGGCGCGGGTGGGCCGGGCGACCGACCAGAGGGGGAGGCCAGCATCACGCACCTGCTCGGTCGACTCGGGGTGATCGAGGAGCGGATCCGCGGCCTCGTGACGCAGCGGCGGGCCCATGACCCGCAGCCCGACGATCCGTTCCGGGGGCTGTACCTCAGCGACGAGGCGGTCGAGGCGATTCTCGAGCGCCGCCCGGAACTGCCGCTCTCGACCACGGCATCCGCGCGCCTGACGGACTGCGAGCGTACGGCGGACACTGCGCAACGGTCCGGGGCTCGGCTGCGCCTACGGGAGGTTGCGGACCGGTTCGGCCTCGATGCCCTCGACGTCGACCTGCTCCTGCTCGCGCTGGCCGCCGACGTCGACCCTCGGTTCGGGCAGCTCTTCGGCTACCTCAACGATGACGTGACCCGGCGGCGGCCGACCGTTGCGACGGCGCTGACGCTGTGTGGCCGGCCGCTCGGGTCCGGAGCGGCCCGGGCGCATCTCGTGCACGGACCGCTGATCAGCGGACGCCTGGTGCAGGTTGACGACGCCGACCAGCCGCTGCCGGTGCGGACCCTGCGGATACCGGATCGGGTGGCCGCTCATCTGCTCGGCGACGACAACCCGGACCCGGCGCTCGTCGGCGCCCTGGTGTCGGCCCCGGATGCCGTGTGGGGGGACGTGGGACCGGTGGCCCGAGCGCTCGCCGCGGGTGTGGACCTCATCCACGTGCGCGAGGCGGCCACGGGTTCGGGGCGGCTGCTCGCCATCGGTGCGCTGCGCGAGCTCGGTCGGGACGCCGTCGTGCTCGACCTGCAGCACCTGGCCGAAGGTCCGGAGCCGGCCGAACTCGTGGACCTGGCGGTGCGGGAGGCGATGCTCGGCGGGGCCGGACTGGTGGCCGGTCCCGTGGAGGCGCTCGGCGAGGTGCCGTCGGCGCGAATCGCGCTCACCGGCCTGGCCGGGCGCCGCGGCCTGCCGGTACTGCTCGTCGGTACCGTCCCGTGGGACCCGGCGTGGGCGCCCCGGACGCCGTTGCTGGTCGATGCGCCGGCCAGTACCGATGCCGAACGTGCCCAGTTGTGGGCGCTCGCCCTGTCCGAACCGGGTGCTCCGGTGAACGCCGACGCTCCATCGGTCGCAGGCGACGCCGAGCCGGACGCCGACGCCACGTTCGAGGAGGAGGCGCTGGATGTCGCGGCAGCCACCTCGCAGTACCGGCTGAATCCCGAACAGGTGGTCCGGGCCGCGCGGGCGGCCCAGGTCCAGGCGCGGCTCGACGGCGGCCGGCTCGCGGCCGAGCACCTGCGCCGGGGTGCCCGGGCGGAGAACGGCACCGCGCTCGACCGGCTCGCCCGCCGGATCGAACCGGCCGTCGGCTGGGAGGACCTGGTGCTACCGTCGGCCACCCTGACCGGGCTGCGGGAACTGAGCCTGCGCGCGCGTCACCGCGAGCGCGTCCTCGGCGACTGGCGGATGCGGCCCGGTGGTGGCCGCGGACACGGGGTGGCCGCGCTGTTCGCCGGGGACTCCGGCACCGGGAAGACGATGTCCGCCGAGGTCGTCGCCGGGGACCTCGGCCTGGAGCTGTACGTCGTGGACCTGGCCACCGTGGTGGACAAGTACATCGGCGAGACGGAGAAGAACCTCGAACGGATCTTCGCCGGCGCGGCCCGGATGAACGCCGTGCTGCTGTTCGACGAGGCGGACGCCGTCTTCGGCAAGCGTTCCGAGGTCAAGGACGCCCACGACCGGTACGCGAACGTCGAGAGCGCCTACCTGCTCCAGCGCATCGAGAGCTTCGACGGCCTGCTCATCCTGACCACGAACCTGCGTGCCAACATCGACGACGCGTTCACCCGACGGCTCGACGTGCTCGTGGATTTCCCCCTGCCGGACCCCACCCACCGGCTCGCGCTCTGGGACCGCTGCCTCGGCACCGTGGTGCCCCGGGCGGACGACCTCGACCTAGCCTTCTGCGCGGACGCGTTCGCGCTCGCGGGCGGGGCCATCCGGTCCTCGGCGGTCACCGCCGCCTACCTCGCCGCCGCCGACGGCGCACCGCTGGGGATGGGCCATCTCGTCACCGCCGTCCAGCGTGAGTACCGCAAGATGGGGCGCCTGAGCCTACCCGCCGAGTTCGGTAGGTACTGGGACCTCATCGGCTGATGCGTGCCGCGCCCGGCGTCCGCTGGACCCCGGTGCCCCAGCGGGCCGCCGACCGCGCTGAGCGACCCGGCCGGCCTGCCCGGACGGTCCCCCCGCGGTGCCCGATCGGGCGCACCGGCGACCATGTGCCGCAGGGCCAGGAGATGGCAGCATCGCAGTCCACCGACCCAGGACTCCCGCGTCTGAAGAGGGGTGTGCGATGCACAGCCACGACCACGCCGACGAGATCGGCCCGGTCCGGCCGGGCTCGACCAGGCGCACCAGCGATGAGTCCGGCGCATCCCCGGGCGCCGCGCGACCTGGCCGCCCGGACGTGCTCGGTTCGGAAGGACTGCTCCGTCTGCAGCGCGCCATCGGCAATGCGGGGGTCTCCGAGCTGGTCGAGCAGGAGCGGTCCCCGGTCCTCGACGTGATCGGGTCGGGTGGCGGGAGCGCCCTCGACGAGGGCGTCCGCACCGACATGGAGGCGCGCCTCGGGCACGACTTCAGCGACGTCCGGGTGCACACCGACGGGGCCGCCAGCGACTCCGCAGCGGCCGTCAACGCCCACGCCTACACGGTCGGCTCCAATGTGGTGTTCCAGCGGGACCGGTACGACCCGGCCTCACAGGCCGGCCGCACGATGCTCGCGCACGAACTCACGCACGTGGTGCAGCAGCGCGGCGGCCCGGTGGACGGCACGCCCACCGGTGACGGGGTGCGCGTCAGCGACCCGTCCGACCGGTTCGAGCAGGAGGCGGCGGCGAACGCGGAGCGGGTCATGTCCGGGCCGGCGCCGGTGCAGCGCGAGGCCGAGGAGGAGGAGCTCCAGGGTGCGTTCGTGCAGCGCGAGGCCGAGGAGGAGGAGCTCCAGGGTGCGTTCGTGCAGCGCGAGGCCGAGGAGGAGGAGCTCCAGGGTGCGTTCGTGCAGCGCGAGGCCGAGGAGGAGGAGCTCCAAGGAGCCTTCGTGCAGCGCGAGGCGGAAGAGGACGCGCTCGACGCGTGAACCGAGGGTGCCCGTTCGCGCACCCGCTGCTTCCCGACTGCTCGTCCGCGCGGACACTGTGCCCGCCCTCGGTGCCCGGCAGGCTGGCCTTCCCACCATCGAAGCGCCCGAGGAGGCGACATGCCGACGTATCTCTCGCCAGGCGTATATGTCGAGGAGGTTGAGGCTGGGTCACGACCGATCGAAGGGGTCGGTACCTCAGTCGCAGCTTTCGTCGGCCTGGCTGCGAAGGGCCCGGTGAACGAGCCGACGCTCGTATCCAACTGGACCCAGTTCTCCGAGACCTTCGGGGACTTCATCTCGGGGTCGTACCTGGCCCACTCCGTGTACGGGTACTTCCTGAACGGCGGCGGCAACTGCTACGTCGTCCGGATCGGCGCGAACGGTGCCGACGGTGCCAAGTCGGGACGGTCGCGGGCACCGAAGGCGCTGCCCGCAGGGCCCGCCAATGCCCAGATCGGCGGCTACCGCGTGGTGGCCAAGGACGACGCACCGAAGGGCAAGAAGGTCAGCGTCGAGGTCGCCGACGCCGGCGGGGAGAACCCGCCGGACGACCAGTTCAAGCTGGTCATCAACGTCGAGGGCAAGGAGACGGAGACCTTCGACAACGTCACGACCAAGCGCGGTGCGGACAACGTCGCCACGAAGGTGAACCAGCACTCCAAGCTCATCACGATCGAGGAGGTGGCCTCCGGGAGCGCCCTCGCCAAGCCGGACAAGGGCACCGTGGCCCTCGTCGCGCCCGAGCCCGAGCCGGAGCCGCCGTCGACCACGGACCTCGGCGCCGACGACTACATCGGCGACGCCGCCGACCGCACCGGCTTCAGCGGCCTCGAGGCCATCGACGAGGTCACCATCGTGGCCGTCCCGGATCTGGTGGCCGCGCTGGAGCAGGAGGCGATCGATCTGGAGACGTTCCAGGCCGTGCAGCTGGCGATGATCGCCCACTGCGAGCTGATGGGCGACCGGATGGCGATCCTGGACCCACCGCCGAACCTCAACGCGCAGCAGGTCAAGGACTGGCGGGTCGGCGGAGCCGGCTACGACTCCAAGTACGCGGCGCTGTACTGGCCCTACGTCAAGATCTTCGACCCGGGTGACGGATCGACCAGGTTCGTGCCGCCGTCGGGCCACATGGCCGGCATCTGGGCCCGCAGCGACGGTGAACGTGGCGTGCACAAGGCCCCGGCGAACGAGGTCGTGCGCGGCGCCATCACGCTGCAGACACAGATCACCAAGGCCGAGCACGACCTGCTCAACCCGGTCGGCGTGAACGCGATCCGGACCTTCCCGGGCCGGGGCGTGCGGGTCTGGGGTGCGCGGACGCTCTCCTCCGATCCGGCGTGGCGGTACATCAACGTGCGGCGGCTCTTCAACTACCTGGAGGAGTCGATCCTCGGTGGCACCCAATGGGTGGTCTTCGAGCCGAACGACCGAGCCCTCTGGGCCCGGATCCGGCGCACGATCTCGGCCTTCCTGGTGAACGAGTGGCGCAAGGGCGCACTGTTCGGCAGTACCCCCGACGAGGCGTACTTCGTCAAGTGTGACGACGAGACGAACCCGGCGGAGGGCATCGATGCCGGCCAGGTCGTCTGCCAGATCGGGATCGCGCCGGTCAAGCCGGCCGAATTCGTCATCTTCCAGCTGTCGCAGTTCTCCGGCGGCACATCACTCGTGAGCGAATAGAAGGAGCCGAACAATGCCACTCGCAGACCCACTCGACTCATCATCCGCCTACGCCTTCAGGGTCACCATCGACGGCATCGAGATCCCCAAGGTGATCGAGGTCGGCGGCCTGAAGTCCGAGGTGGACAAGATCGAGATGAAACAGCAGATGAAGGACGGCAAGTACGTCGTCCGTCAGATGGTCGGCCGACCGAAGCCGGGGGAGTTCACCGTCACGCGGGGCCTCACCGACTCGAAGACGATCAGCGACTGGCTGAAGACCGTGATGCAGGGCGATATGGCCGGGTCACGCAAGACCGCCGCGGTCGAGCTGCTCGACTACCAGGACGGGCTGCTCATGACCTACAACTTCACCAACTGCTGGGTCCGAAGCCTCGAGGTGACCTCCCTCAAGGCCGGGGCCACGGAGCAGGCGACCGAGAAGGCGACCGTCTGCTACGACGAGGTCGCGATCGTCTGATGCAGCGCACACACGCCACGTTGGCGCCGGCCGATCCGGATCAGGAGGCGCTTGAGCCTGCTGCTCCGGATCGCTCGGCGCTGCGCACCGAGTTCGACTTCGAGTTGCCGCGCGGCTTCATGGACGGCGACGGAACGGTGCATCGTCGGGGCACGATGCGCCTCGCCACGGCGCGTGACGAGCTCCTGCCGCTCTATGACGCGCGGGTTCAGGAGAACCCGGCGTTCACCACCGTGGTCCTCCTGGGCCGCGTGATCACGTCGCTCGGCACCCTCGGGGTCGTCAACGCGAACGTGGTCGAGAACATGTTCGCCTCCGACGTGGCGTTCCTCCAGGACTTCTACCGGCGGATCAACGCCGAGGGGCACACCCGGGCGGCGGTCACGTGTCCGTCGTGTTCGCACCGGTTCACCCTCGACCTCTCGGGTGGCCGCCTGGGGGAATCGTGACGTACGCGGCCGATCGCATCTACCAGGAGGTCGCGTACGTCGCCTACCACTTCCACTGGTCCCGTGACGAGATCCTCGATCTGGAGCACCCGCAGCGGCTGCGCTTCGTGTCCGAGATCGCGGACATCAACCGGCGTCTTTCCGAGGACAGGTGAGCCATGCGATGGCCCTGGCAACGAGCGAAGGAGACGGCACCACCGACACCGGCGTCGCCCTCGCGCGGGCCGGCCGGCCAGGCGGCAGCTGAGCCCGGGCCGGCCGGGTGGGCGTTCCTCCCGCCCCTGCAGCGCACCATCGGGCCGGTCCAGCTGGTGCACCGCCCGACGGCGTTCCCGCACTCCCTGAGTTCCTGGTCGTCGCCGTCGTTCACGGGGGCGATGACGCACCTCGTGGACGCGTCCGCGCCGTCGGGGGTCGTCGACGGCGATCGTCGTGGCCTTCCAGGCACCGGTGCGCCGACCCACCGCGCCGCCGCATCGGAACTCACGCTGCTGCCACCCCCACCGCCCTCGCCCCGGGTCCAGCGGGCCGCCCTCGGCGCGGCGGGCCCCCTGACCCGGGCCGGCGCCGACGTGCGGGGACTGCCGGTGCCCCACCCCGTCGTCGTTCCAGACACGCCCGCCCGGATCGATCCAGGGCCGGACGCCGGGCCCAGCGATGACGGCGGGAGTGACCCGGTGGCGCCCGCGGCTGGACCCGAGGAGCCCGAGCCGGTCGCCGACGACCCGGTCGGATACTCCGAGGGCGGTGCGACGTTCGTGCCGATCGTCGCCGCCCCGCAGCCGCCGTCGACCCACGAGGGGATCGGCGCCGCGGGCATGCCCCTGCAGCGGACCGGCCCGGCGGCGCCCGCGCCGCTCGCGCGCCCCGCGTCGGAGGTGGTGCCCCCGCGCCTCGGGCTGGGTGCACCGCTGCCGACGGCGGATGTGCGGGACACTGTCGTCGCGCCTTCGGCCTCGGCCGGGTCGAGCTCATGGCCGACCCCGGCACAGGTGCCGGGCGCGGTGTCGTCCCCGGCGCGGCCACCCGGCAGCGGGTCGTCGCCGACAACCGCGCCGACCGCAGCCCGGGGAGAGGCGACCCAGGCAGTCGGTCCACCGACCCCGGTCGAGCCGAGCGTGGCGGAGGCGTCGGCGGCCGCATCGCCTGCGACGGCGGGCCTCCTGGGGCCGACGCCGGGCACGCTCGGGCCGCGACCGGGTGGCGCCACGAGCGGTCCGGCCCTGGGTTCTAGTGACCTCGCGGATTCGGTAGGTCCCGCCGCGACACCGCTGCCACTCCAACGGTTCACCCCCGGACCGGGGCCTATCGGTCCGGATGGCGGACCCACGCTCGGCTCGCCGGGCCCGGAGCCGGTGGGCTCGGCGACCCCGGACGACCCGATATCGACCACGGCACCGGGCCTCGTCGCAGCGCCGACGGAGGTACCCATCGTGGGCGGCATCGGTCCCGAACCGCGTGCGGTGGATCCGCCGATCGTCCCCTCGGTCGATCCACCGCACGCCCCCATGCCGCTCGCGTCGCCGGCCGTCACGGAGGCTCCCGGCAACGTGCCGAACGGGCCTGGAACCGTCGGCCTCGGAGCTGTCGTACCAGGTCCGGAGCCCCAGATCGACGCGGGGCGGACGCCCTTACAGCGTCTCCCGGAGCCGGGCGCCACGCCGGCGTCGAGTGTGCCGGCGGCGGGCACGACGAGCCGAGAGCCGGCATCGGCCGCCGTGCCCGCACCGGTCCTCGATGACGCGACCGGCGTCGGGTTCAGCGCGGGCGTCGGGTCCGGCACGGGTGCCGGGTCAGCAACGGGTGCAGGAACCGGGACGAGCGCCGGGCGCGCGGCAGATCGGCCGACGCTCGCGCCGCTGCAACGCGTGGCCGAGCAGTGGCACAGGGTCGCGGGCGCCGTCGGAGCCGGCGCGCCGCCCCAAGGTCATCCGGTGCCGGGCCACGCCGCGCAGCCCCCGCTGGTCCAGCGAGCAGCGGTGTCCCCAGGTTCCGCCGCCTCGGGTACCGCAACCCCGGGCGCTGCGGGCTCGGGCACCGCGGGCTCGGCCGAGGCGCACCACGCAGCACCGGTCCGTACCACCGGCGCCGCCGGGACCCCGGACACCCGAACGGATCCGGGCCCGGCCTCGGCGCCCGGCACCGCCCACGCGGCGAGCCCTTCCGACGAGGAGTCGGGCGGCGGCATGGACTCGAGTGCGCCAGTACCCGGCGACCCGATGACCACGTTCACGGACACCGGGATCCTCTCGCAGCGCACCGGGGCCGGCTCGATCGGGACGGATGCTGCACCCGACCCCACGCCGGGCCCGATCTCCGGCGGCCCCGGGGTCGGTGGGCCGGGGGTGGACCTGCCCGTCGCGTCGGTCGGCGGGCCGGCAGCCCCTGGAGCCGCGTCCAGTCAGGCGTCGGTCGGGACAGAGTCGTCAGTGGGGTCGTCGGTCGAGACCCAGTCGTCGGTGGAGACCCAGGTGGCGGTGGGCGCCCAGCTTTCGGGAACCCAGGCGCCGGCACCGACCCGAGCGCCTGGGGGAACACCGGCGTCGATGCCCCCGGTGGTCGCCCGAACCGTCGCCTCGGGGGCGGCCCTCGCCGGTACGCGGCCGGCAGGGCTTGTCCTGGCTGCGCCGCGGCCTGCGCGGTCGCCGCGGCCGGTCGGCCTGATCGGAGACACCGGCCGCGGTCCGCTCGCCATGCTCACCCGCACCTCCGACGGGATGGCCGCCGCCGGCCCGCGTGCCCCCGACCAGGCTCGGACTCCCAGCGCCGAGGCGGCCACGACTCTGGTCGCGCCGGACTGGGACCCGGCGTCAGCCGACTGGGCATCGCCCACCACGGTCGGCGACCCGGTCGTGTCCCGGACCGCGGTCGACGCCGAGGAGCTCCCCGTCGCGCGGGCGGTCGGCATCGATGGCATCGAGACCAGCGTCGCGCCGAACCGACCCCGCAGCCGTCCGTCCCCGCGTTCCCGTGGCGGATTCCTCGGCCGCCACCGCGGGCCTGGCGCGACCGCGCCTGGCGACGGCTCCGACGCCGCCCGGTCCGCCGCGATGCCGCTGAACCAACCCGCGGCCCAACCCGGCCCGCCGTCGACCGCCGCACCCGCGGCGAACCCGACCCCCGCCGTCGCCCCGGCTGCTGCCGCAGCCACGCCCGTGGTGACCACGGTCTCCCGCTCGGACCCACCGCCCGACGGCGGTTCGTCGGCCCTGCGCGACCTGTCCGCGGGAGCCGTCGACGAACTGGCAGATCGGTTGGCCGGCCCGATCCTGCGACGGCTTCGGACGCAACTGCTCGTTGACCGCGAACGCCGCGGGATGCGCACGGACCTCCGGTAGGGAGAGGACGAACATGCTCGAAGACATCGAGACCGGCATCGGGGTCCAGTACACCGTCAAACTCGACGGCGTCGACCTCGGCGCGTTCAGCTCGTGCAGTGGCCTGGGCTGCGAGGTGGTCATCGAGGTGCGCGAGGAGGGCGGCAACAACGGCAACCCGTGGCAGTTGCCGACCCGCCTGAAGTACCCGAACATCACCCTGTCCCGCCCGCTCGGCAAGGACACCACGAAGGTCGCCGAGTGGTTCTCCTCCATCGCGAAGGGGTACAAGCGCCGCACCGGCGCCATCGAGGCGAAGACCGTGGACGGGCGGGTGATCGCCAGCTGGGGGCTTATGGACATCGTTCCGGTCCGCTGGTCCGGCCCCACGTTCAACCCCGACTCCCCTGCCGTGCTGACCGAGTCGGTGGAGATCGCCCACCACGGGTTCCTCGCCCCCGGGTCGAAGTGAGGACGTCATGCCTCCCGCACCCGTAGCGTTCGAGGCCGCCGGGGCCGGCGGTGCCGGCTCCCCGGCGCGGCTCGAACACGCCTACCTGCAGCTGCACGAGCCGTCCATGGACGGGTCGCTGTCCAAACCCGGACCGAAGCTGGACCGCATCGACTTCCAGTTCAACCCCAAGGAACTGAGCCTGTCGAAGCGGGCGGTATGGAAGGAGAGCCCGGCCACCGGCAACAAGAAGGCGGGACCGCCGCAGTACACCGGGCCGCAGCCGACCTCGCTCACCCTGGAGATGTTCTTCGACGCCTCGGACACGCTCGACTCCTCGGTGGTGAAGAAGGTCGAGCGGTTGTTCTCCTGCTGCGTGCCGACGTCGGCGTCGTTCGGGCAGAAGAAGGCCTCCCCTCCTTGGGTGCTGTTCCGGTGGGGCGCGCTGACCGGGTTCCTCGCCTACATCGAGTCCGTCACGGCGACCTACACCCTGTTCACGTCCGCCGGGTTGCCGGTTCGGGCCACGTGCACGGTGACGCTGAACGAGATCGCCGGGGAGCAACCCGGGCAGAACCCCACGTCGGGCGGGCTCGTGCCGCGCCGGGAGCACGTGCTCCGGGCGGGGGACACGCTCGCCGGCATCGCCTATGCCGAGTACGGGGACCCGTCGCTCTGGCGGGCGGTGGCCGAGCTCAACGGGGTGGACGACCCGGTCCGGCTCCGGCCCGGGCGTCGGCTCCTGCTGCCTGCCGTCGACGAACTGCCGCGCGTGGCCGTGCCTCGCGGTGACCGAGCGCGGGAGGTGGCCCGTGCCGGCGACTGAGACCTTCACCTCGAGCCTGATCGTGACCGTGGACGGGTCGCCGCTGACCCCGGTCCTCGCCGCCGCGCTGGTCTCCGGCTCCATCGAGGACGCGATCCGCCTGCCGGCCGTCTTCTCGCTGCGGTTCGCCGACCCGCAGGCAGACCTGATCGACAAGGCGGGACTGAAGGTCGGGTCCAAGATCGCCCTGAAGGTGCAGTCCAGCGGCACCGGTGGACCCGACGAACTGCTCACCGGCGACGTCACGGCCCTCGAGGCGGAACTCGGGCCGGCCGGCATGTTCGCGGTCGTCCGGGGACTCGACGTCTCCCACAAGCTCCAGCACGGCACCCGGATCAAGGCCTACTTGAATGTCGGTCCGGGTGACATTGTGCGCACCATCGCCGGGGCACACGGGCTCGGCGTCGGAACCGTCGACGTGAGCACCCCGATCTTCACGCACATCACCCAGGACGGGATCAGCGACTGGGAGTTCCTCGCCAGGATCGGGGACCGGGTCGGTGCCCGGCCAGGTGTCCGAGCCGGGAAGCTCGACTTCCTCGCCCCGACCGACTCCTCAACCGCACCCGCGCCGGGTGGTCGCGACAACCCGCTGGTCATCGAGCGGGGCGTCGACCTCGAGTGGGTCCGGGCGACGGTGACCTCCACCGGTCAGGTGACCGGTGTCGAGGTCCGGGGCTGGGATCCTGTCCAGAAGCGGGAACTCGTCGCACATGCCCCGGCAAAGACCAAGGTGGGCAAGGTCGGCGCCGGGAACCAACCGAGCACGTTCGCATCGAGGGTGGGCGCATCCAGCCACGTGGTCTCCCGCGCGGCCTTGCGCACCCAGGCGGAGTGCGACGTCGAGGCGGCGGCGCTCGCCGAGCGGATCAGTGGTGGGTTCGCGGAGATCGAGGGCGGCGGATACGGTAACCCGGCGCTCGCGGCCGGGGTCGCCGTGCGCGTGGTCGGGGTGGGGAAGACCTTCGAGGGGACGTACACCCTCACCCAGGTCCAGCACGATTTCACCGCGGAGGGTTTCCGGACCTCGTTCACCGCCTCCGGCGCCTCCGAGCGGTCCCTGTACGGCGTCACTCGCGGTGCGGACCACTCCGCGGTTCGCTCGGGCGTGATCCCGGCGATCGTCACGAACCTCAAGGACACTGACGGCCGCGGGCGGGTGAAGGTCAAGTTCCCCACCTACTCGGGCGACTACGAGAGCGAATGGGCCCCCATGGTCCAGGTGGGCGCGGGCTCGAAACGCGGCACGGTGGTGCTGCCCGAGGTCGGCGACGAGGTCCTGGTCGCGTTCGCCGAGGGGGAGTTCGGCTCCCCGTACGTCCTCGGGGGCCTGTACAACGGCCGCGACCTGCCGGACAAGGCCTGGAGCGCGCACATCGGCAGTGATGGCAAGGTCACCCGGCGGGCGTTCGTCTCCCGCACCGGGATGCTGGTGGAGTTCCTCGAGGACCCGGGCGGTGAGTCGCTCGTGATCAGCACGAACGCCGGCCAGCAGCGCATCACCCTCACCCAGAAGCAGCAGGCGGGCATCGAGATCTTCTCCGAAGGGCCCGTGACCATCAAGGCGAAGCAGGACGTGGCCGTCGAGGCGCAGAACAACATCTCGGTGAAGAGTGTCGGTGGCGACATCACCATGGAGGCGATCAATATCAAGCTCAAGGCCACGGCAGGATTCGAGGCCGCAGGTGCCACTGCGAAGGTCGCCGGCCAGTCCACGGCGGAGGTGACCGCCGCCAACGTGAAGGTGAGCGGCCAGGCCCAGGCCGAGCTCTCGGGTGGCGCCATGGCCACCATCCGCGGCGCCCTCGTGAAGATCAACTAGGCGGGAGGCAGGCATGGGTCAGGAGTTCATCGGGGCCGGCTGGTCCTTCCCGCTGCGGCTGGACCGGACCGGCCGGGTCGCGCTGGTACGCGAGACCCGCGAGATCGAGGAGGCCATCCGGCTCATCCTCGCGACCTCGCCCGGGGAACGGCCGATGCGCCCGGAGTTCGGGTGCGCCATCCACGATTACGTCTTCGCACCGGCGAACGCCGCGACGGCCGGCGACATCGCCTACGTCGTGCGGGTCGCGCTCGAGCGGTGGGAGCCTCGCATCGACCTCGAGGACGTGGTGGTGCGGTTCGACGCCGTCGACGACGGCGTCCTGTACGTCGACGTCGTCTATTCCGTCCGCGGCACCAACGAGCCGCGCAACCTGGTCTTCCCGTTCTATGTGATCCCCACCCATGACGAGGCCGGAGCCTGACATGCTGCCCACCCCGAACCTCGACGACCGCCGCTTCCAGGACCTCGTCGACGACGCCAAACGGATGGTCCAACGGCACAACCCGGAGTGGACGGACCACAACGTGTCCGACCCCGGCGTGACCCTCATCGAGACGGTCGCGTTCATGACCGACGAGCTGTTCTACCGGCTCAACCGGGTCCCCGACCGGCTCTACCTCACGTTCCTCGACCTGCTCGGCATGAGCCTGCTCCCACCCACGGCTGCCACGGCGGACGCCACGTTCTGGCTCTCCGCCGAGCAGCCGGAGACGGTCGTGGTGCCGGAGGCGTTCGAGGTCTCGACGCTGCGTACCGAGGACGACCCGGCCACGAGGTTCGCGACCGTCCGCCCGCTGGAGGTGCCGCCGCGTCGCCTCGCGCATGTGCTGACCCACGGTGCCGAGGGCGAACCGCTCTCGCGCGACGATGACCTGCTCGGCGGGGACGGGTTCGACGTCTTCTCCGGGAAGCCGGTCGAGGACGACGTGCTTCTCCTCGGCCTCGACGAGCCGGCGCCGTCGTGTGCCGTGGTGCTGCGCTTCGAGTGCGACGTGCAGGGCGTGGGCGTCGACCCGCGGAACCCGCCGCTGGTCTGGGAGGCGTGGGACGGTCGGCGCTGGGTCGGGTGCGACGTGGACAGTGACGGGACCGGCGGGCTGAACCGGGCCGGGGACGTCGTGGTGCATGTCCCCGAGACCCACACGGCCTCGGTCATCGGGCGGATCCGTGCCGGCTGGTTGCGGTGCCGGGTGATCCCCGCGGACGAGGGCTATCCGTTCTACAGCGCGTCCCCGACGATGAGTGCCGCGAGCGCCTTCACGATCGGTGGCACGGTTGCGGTGGTCCACGCGGAGACCATCGACGAGGAGGTCCTCGGCCTGTCCGAGGGCACGCCCGCGCAGGTGTTCCCGCTCGAGCACCGCCCGGTCGTGGCGGGCGGCCCGCCGATCGAGCTCGATGTGGCCGACGGCGGTGGCTGGCAACGCTGGACGGAGGTGGACTCGTTCGCCGGTGCCGGCCCCGACGACCACGTCTTCTGGGTCGACCGGGCGCAGGGGGCGGTGCACCTGGGTCCGGCGGTGCGTCAGGTGGACGGTTCGCTGCGTGGGTACGGTGCGGTGCCGCCCAAGGGCGCGCCGCTGCGGGTCCGCAGCTACCGCACCGGGGGCGGCCCGGCCGGCAACGTCGGCGCCAGGACGATCGGCGTGATGCGTGCCACGGTCCCGTTCGTGGACCGGGTCGAGAACCGGCGCCCGGCGCTCGGTGGAGTCGCGGCGGAGTCGGTGGCCGAGGCACGCCTACGTGGACCGCTCGCGCTGCGGACCCGGGACCGGGCGATCACGGCCGAGGACTACGAACAGCTCGCCCGCGCTGCGGCGCCCGGCATCGCGAGGGTCCGGTGCGTGCCCGCCGTGGGTGACGACGATGCCGGTGGCGTGCGCGTGCTCGTGGTGCCCTCGGCAGTTCCGGACGACGAGGGCCAGCTCCGGTTCGAGGACATGGTGCCCTCCACCGATGACCTTGCCGCCGTGGCCGCCTACCTCGACGACCGGCGGCCCGTGGGCGTGCGCGTGCTCGTGGAGCCACCGTTCTATCAGGGGGTCACCGTGGTCGCCCGGCTGAGTCCGCGACCACGCACGACGGCGCACGTGCTCGAGCGGGACGCCGTCCGGGCCCTGAACAGGTACTTCGACCCGCTCACCGGAGGGCTCGACGGCCAGGGGTGGCCGTTCGGGAGGCCGGTCCAGGCGGGCGAGGTGTACGCCGTGCTGCAGCGGCTGCCCGGCACGGAGCTGGTCGAGGACGTCAAGCTGTTCGCGGCGGACCCGATCACGTCCCGCCGTGGGGAGCCGGTGCAGCGGATCGAGCTGGACCAGCACGCGTTGGCGTTCTCCTACCGTCACCAGGTCCGCGTCACGGCGGGGGACTGAGATGCGCGGCATGATCCCAGGGCTCGTCCCGGTGGTTCCGATCGGCTCACGGCTGCCCGGCGTCTACGGCGACGACGAGACGATGCAGCTGTTCGCCCGGGCGTTGGACGAGGTGCTCGCGCCGACGTTCACCACGCTGGACTCGCTGTGGACCTACATCGACCCGCACGTCGCGCCGGAGGACTTCCTGGACTGGCTCGCGGACTGGGTGGGGGTGGAGGTCGACGACTCCTGGTCCCTCGAGCGTAAGCGCGAGATCGTCGCGCAGGCCGCCCAGATCCACCGCCGCCGCGGCACCGTGGCCGGAGTGGAACTGGCCGTGCGGCTCGTCACCGGTGGCGAGGTCACCGTCACGGATTCCGGCGGCACCATCTGGTCGCGAACCCCCGGCGCGGACCTGCCCGGGCGGGCGCCGGCGGAGCTGACGGTGACGGTGGAGGTACCCGACGTCGACGCCGTGGACCTGCGCCGGGTGGATCGCGTGGTGCGTGACGTCAAACCTGCGCACGTGCCACACGTCGTGGAGATCGTGGAGGTGGCCTGATGGTGATCTGTCCCGAATGCGGCACCCGCAACGAGGTCGGGGAGCAGTTCTGTGGTGGCTGCGGCACCTACCTGGAGTGGGAGGATCCCGCGGCTGCCGAGCCCGAAGCCGGACTCGAGGAGCCCGAGCTCGAACTCGAACTCGAGCAGCCCGCGCCGGAACCGGAGCCCGCACCGGAACCGGCGCCTGCTCCTCCGCCGAGACCTCTGCCGGTTCCCGACCCCGAGCCGGGACCTGTGCCGGTTCCCGAACCGGAGCCCGTCCCCGAGCCGGCGCCGCGGGCCGAGCGGCGCACCGCCGTCGAGTCGCCTCCCCGGACCGGGCAGCACGCTGCGGCGGCCACCGCCGCTACCGCCGAGACGGCGCCGGCAACGCAGCCGGACACGGCTGCCACCGCCGAGATGGCGCCGGTGACCCAACCCGCCGGCGAGTCCACGGCGAACGCGCCGACCGAGGCTGCGCCATCGGGCAGTGGCGAGGCCGCGCCGTCGGGCGCCAAGGAGGCCGAGCCGTCGAGCTCCAACCAGGCTGCGCCGTCGAACGCTGGCGAGGCTGCGCCGTCCAGCACTGGCGAGGCCGCGGCTTCGGGCCACGATGACGGTGCGTCGTCGGGCAGCGGCGAGGTTGCGCCGTCGGGCGTCGCGGAGGTCCCGGCCCGCCGGGCCGACCAGCCGCACCCGAACGGCACCCCGACCCGGGAGACCATCGAGCAGGCGAAGCCGGCGGCGGCGATCGCGCCCGCGCTCGTCGCGCCTCCGGCGCAGCGCCGACGCCGAACCACCAGGTCCGCAGGCGAACCGACCTCAGCCGCCGGCGGGCAACGCCCCGGCGCGCCCCGCCCGACCGCCGCCGGCGCGGACGAGCCGTCCGCGCGGACGCCGGGTGCCCCGATGGCGGTACGGCCGGGGGCCGCGAAACCCCGCCCGGCGCCCCGACCCGTCCCCGAGGACGAGCCACCGCCCGCGCCGGGTGACCTCATCTGCGGCAGCTGCGGCACCGGGAACGTGCCCACCCGCAAGTTCTGCCGCCGGTGCGGTACCAGTCTCGCCGAGGCGAAGGTGCAGCCGAGCCGGTCCTGGTGGCGGCGACTCCTGCGGCCCGACGCCAAGCCCGGGCCGGTGGCCGGCACCCGGCCCAAGACGCGACGGCGCCGGTTCCCGACGAAGCTCGTCAGCACCGTCGTCATCCTCGGCCTGCTCACCGCCGTCGGGCTCTACTTCCGGCCCGAGCTCGAGCGCGCCTACGAGGCCGTGCTGGACCGTGCCCAGGGCAACGCCGCCGTGAACCCGACCGGATTCACGGCCTCCAGTGAAGGCGCCGAGACACCCGTGACGAACGTGGGCGACGGCACCTTCGACCGGGCCTGGACACCCGCGGCGCCGGGAGCCGGCGCGGGCGAGTGGGTGGACCTGACGTTCGCTCAGCCGTTCCGGCTGGTCCGGATCCTGATCACGCCGGGCGCGTCCACCGTGCAGGAGGACTTCCTGGCCGCGGACCGGCCACAGACCCTGACCGTCACCACGACCACGTCCACCGGGGCCCAGGAGAGCGAGGAGATCGTCCTCGAGGACCGGGCGGGGGCGCAGAGCGTCGAGCTCGTGACGGAGAACGTGGTCGCCGTCCGGCTGACCATCGTGGACACGTTCGCGCCTAGCCCGGAGTCGTTCGTGGCACTGGCAGAGGTAGAGTTCCGAGGACGCGAGTAGTGCCCGCGGGGACGCCGAGGGTGGCGAGCATCCGGGCGTAGTCACGTTGTGCGCGCTGGGCCTCGGCGGCTGCGCCCGAACGGTGCAGGGCGTCGATCAGCAGTTGCCAGGACGCGTCGCGGAAGGTGTTGAGCTCGATACTGCGGTTGGCCGCGGAGACAGCCGCCTCGAGGTTCCCGGCGGCGAGTTCCAGAGCGCCGAGTGTCGCTGCGGCCTCCGCGGCCTGACTGCGGTAGCGGTCCCTGGGGCCGGTCACCCACTCGGCCGGGCCGTCCTCCGGGAGCAGGTCGTCGGCGTACAGGTCGAGGGCCCGCCGCAGCGCCGCGGCCTGCGCGGCCGGGTCGGTGCGGCGGGTCTTGTTCGCGGTCCGGAGCGCGGCCTCGAACTCGACGACGTCGCAGCGTGAGGAGCTGCGCAGGTGCAGCGCATAGGCCTCGCCGTCCCGCACCAACAGGGTGCTGCTACGGGCCGGGCGACCCGGTTCCAGGCAGCGCCGGATCGTGGACACGCTCACCTGGAGGTTGTGCATCGCGGCGGCCGGGTCCAGGTCGCGCCAGAGCGCTTCGGCCAGTCGTTCGCGGTGCACCGGGCGACCGGCGCTGAGGGCGAGGATGCGCAGCACGGCACGGGCCCGGGGACGCATCTGACCCAGGTCGACGGCGCGGCCACGCACCGTGATCGAGAACGCACCGAAGCAGCGCACGTCGAGCTCGGCCACGACGTGTGATGGCGGTGCGGACCGGTCCGGCGGGCCGGCCGATGCACCCACGCCCGGCGCACCGACACTCGGCGCGGGCTCAGCGGCGTGGCGGAGCCTGGACTTGGCGTCCTCGGTGGGGTAGGCCTCGACGGCCGCGGGAGACAGCCACTCCCACGGCCGGGCGAGCAGTCCTTCCGCCTCGGCCGTCGACGTCGCCAGGTGCATCATCTCGGCGGCGTGGGCACTGTCGGCGCCGGCGCTGCGGGCCAGCGTCGCGTACGCGACCGCGAGGGCGCCGGGCACCGCGAGGGTGCGGGCGAAGGACTCCGCCGCCATCGCGTCGGCCGCCGCATCCGGGAGCCGGGCGGCGGTGGCGGTGAGCGCGTACAGGGACCGTGCCCACGCCTCGAGCGACGTGGCGCCGAGGGTCCGGAAGCGCAGACCGAGATCGTCCCACTCCTGCGGATGCACGCCACCGGCGCGTAGGCAGGACAGCGCCAGTGACCAAGCGATGATCGCCGCGCCCCAGGCGTCGCCGATCCCGTCGCAATGGCGGGTCAACTGCTGGGCGCGGCGATGGGACCGCTCGTCGCCGTCGAAACTGACGATCGCGCCGTGCGCGAGCCGGGCCAGCCACGTGTGTCCCGCCTGTTCGGCGGCCACGTATACCCGGTCGATCGCGGCGAGGGTCGGCAGTGTTGGGCGGGTGGAGGCCATCGAGACCTCCACCAGCCGGGCGGCGAGCGCCATCTCGTCCGGGGCCTCCGGGTCGGACGCGCACCGGTGCAGTACTTCTGTCGCCGTCCGCTGATCCCCGGCGATCAGCAGGCTGATGCCCTCGGCGAGTGCCGCGCCGGGGCCGCGTTGCCGGGCCGCTCGCCGGGCGGCCTGCAACGGGTCGCGCCTGCTTGCCTCGCGGACGCAGTGCTCCCACCCATCGGAACGATCCCGGGCCGGCACCGTCGACCAGACTCCGGCGCCTGCCGAGATCAGCCGGGTCGCGGCACGTTCCGCGGGGCTCGTGGAGTCGCTCAGATCGTTCAGGAGATTGCGCACCCGGTCGAACCGTCCCTCGAGGTGCGCGGCGCGGGCGCGCGCGATGGTGCGCCAGGGCGGGGGACCGATCCGGTCCACGGGCAGCGGGTCGGTCCACAGCCGACCCTGGATGTCGACGGATCCGGGGCCGATCTCCTCGAGGAGGTCGGTGAGGTGTCGCCAGTCCTCGGCCAGGCAGAGCGCTCGTAGCGCCTCGTGGGTGGCGCCCTCGGTGCGCAGGATCGCGGCGGCTCCGGCGAACCAGGCGGAGGTCCGCACCGGACCGAGCTCGGCACGGGCGGCCGAGATCAGGTGGCGGCGCAGCACACGGTGCATCCGGAAGCGGCCGTTGCCCACGTCGATCAGCAGCGGCACGGAACGAGCCATGGCCCGAAGGTCCTCATGCCCGGTGCTGGTCCCTCGGTGGGCGTCCACGCGGGCGGCGCTGAGGTTCTCGAACACGGCCACGTCCGACAGGAAGTCGCGCTGGTGCGCGGGGAGCCCACGAAGCACGGTCGCGTCCAGGTAGCCGGCCGCGTAGTCGGCGTGCATCGCCAGGGCATGCACCGCGCGTCGGCGCTCAGCGGGGAGGCGGCCCTCGATGGAACGTTGGAACAGCCGCACCGCGGCGGCCCAGCCCTCCGTCTCCCGCGTGATCACGACCAGGTCGTCGAGCGGGAGCGGCTCGTCCCCGGCCGAGCGCATCAGGGCGTCGGTGTCCCAGATGCGGAACCGCAGATCGCGCCCGCTGAGCACGACCGGCGGAGGGATCTCCGAGCGGGTCAGGTTCAGGGTGGGCATGGACCGGGACCCGAGCAGGATCCTCAGACGGTCACCGGTGCCGAGGATGAGGGTCTCCAGCTCGGCCTCGGCCGGGGTGCCGACGATGTGGTGGACGTCGTCGAGGACGAGGAGCAGTGGCGCCGGGAGCAGGTCGACGAGGTGGAGTACGTCGTGGGCGTTGGCCGGTTCGGTGACGAGGTGTCCGCTGGCGCCTTCGCCCGCCCGGTTCGCGGGCCCGGCCACCGGGCCCGGCTCGGGTCCGGCCAGCGCGCTGGACTGGGGTGCGCCGGTCATCCCGGCGCTGCGGACGGCGACCTCGAGGGTGCGGATCAGCGCGCGCGGGTCCGCATCGGCAAGGGTCAGCCGGCACCAGGCCACGAGTCCGCCCTGGCCTCGGGCCCAGCGCGCCATCAGGGTGGTCTTGCCTGTTCCCGGCCATGCCACGACGAGCCCGAGGCGCGTCGCCCTGATCCCGTCGAGGGCTCGCAGCAGCGCCGGCCGCGGCACTCCGCCGGCCGTGGGGATGCGCGACATCGAGGCCTGTGCCAGGTCATCGAGTCGGACGCCTTCGGCCACGTGTAGCCTCCCGGTCGGAACGTTCTGAGCATAGGCCGGTCGGGCCCGCCGAGGTGCCCGTTCGGGCGGCTCGTCTCACCCCGGGAAGAGGCCGAACCGGCTGTCCTGATACCCGGCGCTGTGCGGTCGTCAGAACCGCCGTGGGCCAGGGCGTGTCGGCGGTTGCTCTCGCGTTACGCGCCCAGCACCATCCAGGCCGTCCCCCGTGCGCGCAGACCTGTGGTGATGGCGCGCGCCCCGATGAACCCACCGGCGAAGGCGACCCACAACCACGCGAGCCCCGCCGCGCCGTCGGGCGCCCACAGCCACACCGCACCGACCATCGGGAGATACGCCACCAGCGTGATCACACCTGCCCACGCGAGGAACCGGCCGTCGCCCGCGCCCATCAGCACGCCGTCGAGCACGAACGGCCACGCGGCCAGCGGCAGCAGCAGACCTATCACCACGAGCGAGATGGCCGCGGTCCGCTGCACCTGCGGGTCGGTGGTGAACAGCGGCGTGACGAGCCATCCGAGGCCGGCGATGACGACGCCGATGACTGCCCCGGCGCCCATGCCCCATTGCAGGCAACGCCGGGTGACCGCGCGGACCTGACGGACGTCGCGGGCGCCGAGGCCGTGGCCGACCAGTGCCTGCGCGGCGATCGCGAGGGCGTCCAGAGCGAACGCGGTCAGCCCCCAGACCGCGTTCACGATCTGGTGTGCCGCAAGCGTGGCGTCGCCGAGCTTCGTGGCGGTGGCCACGGTGAGCAGGATCGCCGCGCGCAGCGTGAGGGTCCGGATCAGGAGCGGGGTGCCGGCTCGGGCGTTCGCCATGATCCCGGCCGGGTGGGGCCGCAGCCCCACGCCGCGGGCCCGGGCGCCCCGGAGCACGATCCCGGCGAGGACCACCCCCATGCCTATCTGGGTGAGCGCCGTCGCCAGGCCGGACCCGGCGATGCCCATGTTGAACCCGTACACGAGCGTGATCGACCCGATCGTGTTGACGACGGCGCCGATCACCGCGACGACGAGCGGGGTCCGGGTGTCCTGGAGGCCGCGCAGCGCACCGGTCGCAGCCAGGACCACGAGCATCCCCGGGATCCCCGGCGCCGACGAGCGCAGGTATGCGACCGCGTGGGGAGTCACGTCCGCCGAGGCGCCGAGTGCCGTGACGATCGGCTCGGCGACGCCGATCGCGACGGCGCAGGTCACCGCACCGAGCCCGAGTGCCAGCCAGATCCCGTCCAGCCCGACGGCGAGCGCACCCTTCGTGTCGCCCGCGCCGAGGCGCCGGGCGACGGCGCCCGTGGTGGCGTAGGCCAGGAAGATGAAGATCGAGACGATCGTGACCAGGACCGTCGAGGCGATGGTCAGGCCGGCGAGCTCCGCGGTGCCCAGGCGGCCGACGACGGCGGAGTCGATGAGCACGAAGAGCGGCTCGGCCACGAGGGCGCCGAGCGCGGGGACAGCGAGGGAGAGGATGCGCCGATCGAGGGCCCGCCGGTCATCGGCGTGTACGCCCGGCGTGTCGTCCACCGATCCTCCGAGTATTTGTTATGCACACCTTGGGTACAGCGAGTCCGTTGCAATGCCGCCGATGTCGGACGTTATCCACACCAGTGGATGAACCCTGTGCACAACCTTTTCCGCCGTGATCCACATGCTGTCCACAGCCTAGGGGGTCTTCGTCCCCAGGCTGGAGCGCCATCGAGTTGTGGGGGGCATGGTGGGAGGCATACGGTCACGCGGGTGTGCCGGAGTGGCCATCGCCGTGGGCGGTGAGGCAGGCGTTGTCGGTGGTCGCCGATACACATGTTCGACAGGGCTCGAAGAGCCGGTATTGAAGAGGCAGGGGAGGCGGTCCACACGATGGCATCGGCACCGTTCGTCGGAGTTGACCAGGCTCGGGCGGTGACCCGGTGAGCGTCGCCGAGATGTCGCCGTCGCGGGAGAGCTTCGAGCGAACCCCGCCGCAGGACGTGGCCGCTGAGCAGAGCGTGATCGGCGGCATGCTGCTGTCCAAGGACGCCATCGCCGACGTGGTCGAGGTGCTCCGCGGCACCGACTTCTACCGGCCCGCGCACGAGGTCATCTACGACGCGATCCTCGACCTGTACGGTCGCGGCGAGCCGGCCGACGCCGTCACGGTCTCCGCCGAACTGACCAAGCGCGGCGAGCTCACCCGCATCGGCGGCGCCCCTTATCTGCACACGCTGCTGTCCTCCGTGCCCACGGCCGCGAACGCCGGCTATTACGCCCGGATCGTGCGCGAGCGCGCAGTGCTGCGGCGCCTGGTCGATGCCGGCACCCGGATCGTGCAGCTGGGCTACGCCACCGACGGCGGCGACGTCGACGAGCTGGTGAACACCGCCCAGGCCGAGGTGTACGCGGTCACCGAGCGGCGCACCGCCGAGGACTACGTCCCACTCAAGGACGTCATCAATTCCACGATGGAGGAGATCGACGCTGCCTCCCACCGTGGTGAGGGGATGGTGGGGGTTCCCACAGGGTTCGCCGATCTGGACGCGCTCACCAACGGTCTGCACCCCGGGCAGATGATCGTGCTGGCCGCCAGACCAGCTGTGGGCAAATCGACGATGGGACTCGATGTCGCCCGTGCGGCGTCGATCAAGAACGGTCAAACCTCGGTCATCTTCTCCCTGGAGATGAGCCGCAACGAGATCGCGATGCGCATGCTCTCCGCGGAGTCACAGGTGCCTCTGCAGAACATGCGTAAGGGAAACATGCGCGACGAGGACTGGACCCGGATGGCACGTGCGATGGGCCGGGTGTCCGAGGCGCCGCTGTTCATCGACGACAGCCCGAACATGTCGCTGATGGAGATCCGCGCGAAGTGCCGCCGGCTCAAGCAGCGCCACGACCTCAAGCTCGTGGTGATCGACTACCTGCAGCTGATGAGTTCTGGCAAGCGCGTGGAGTCCCGGCAGCAGGAGGTCTCGGAGTTCTCCCGTGCTCTGAAGCTGCTCGCCAAGGAGCTCGAGGTCCCGGTCATCGCGATCTCGCAGCTCAACCGTGGCTCCGAACAGCGCACCGACAAGAAGCCGCAGATGAGTGACCTTCGCGAATCGGGCTGCCTGACCGCTGACACCAAGATCCTCCGGGCGGACACTGGCGCCGAGGTCACCATGGGTGAGCTATTTACCGACGGCGCCAAGGACATCCCCGTCTGGGCACTCGACGACCGGCTGAAGTACGTGCGGCGGCACCTCACCCATGTGTTCTCAACAGGCACCAAGCGCGTCTACCGCCTCAAGCTGACCTCCGGTAAAGAGATCACCGCCACTGCGAACCACCCGTTCCTGACATACGAGGGCTGGAAGCCACTGGGTGATCTGGAGCCGGGCTCGCGGATCGGAGTGCCCCGACACGTTCCCGCTCCCGAACAGGAGGCCGCCTGGGACGACCGAAGGGTCGTGATGCTGGCCCACATGCTCGGTGATGGCTCCTTCGTCGCCCGTCAGCCGATTCGATACGCCTCCGTCGACGAGGCAAATCTGAAGGCGGTCTCCAACGCGGCCGCGGCGTTCGGCATCACACCGGTCCGCGACGAGTACGCCGTGGCGCGGTGTACAACCCTCCGCCTACCCGCTCCGTTCAAGCTCGCTCGCGGCCGCCGCAATCCGATCGCCGCGTGGTTGGACGAGTTCGACCTCTTTGGGCGTCGTAGCCATGAGAAGTTCATTCCCGGTGCTGTGTTCCATCTCCCGAAGCGACAGATCGCCCTCTTCGTTCGACACATCTGGGCAACGGACGGTTCGGTCACCGTGAACAAGAACGGTCGAGGCGGTCGCGTCTACTACGCCTCGACGTCTCGTGAGTTGGTTGACGGACTGAGCCGCTTGCTCTTGAGGTTCGGGATCTCGACCCGGACCCGGAAGGTCGTGAAGGGGGACTATCGGCCCGGCTACACACTGGATCTCTCAGGTATGGACGACCAGCGTCGGTTCCTCCAGGAGATTGGCGTCCACGGCGAGCGCGGAGAGAGTGCGGCGGCCTTGCTCGGCATCATTCGGGACCAGCAGTCGAACCCCAACGTGGACACCGTTCCGACGGGGGTCTGGCAGGACGTCCGACGTGTTCTGGCTGAACGGGGTATGTCGCACCGAGAGTTTGCTGCGGCGATGGGTACTCAGTTCTGCGGAAGCACGATGTGGAAGCACGCACCTTCACGTGCACGTCTCGGCCGGATCGCCGACGTCCTGGAGGACGAGGACCTTGAGATCATGGCGGTCAACGACCTGCTCTGGGACTCCGTTGTCGCCATCACCGACGAGGGCGAGCAGGAAGTCTTCGACGCGACGGTCGTTGGCACGCACAACTTCGTTGCGAATGGGATCGCTGTCCACAACAGCATCGAGCAGGACGCGGACGTCATCATCCTGCTGCACCGCGAAGATATGTACGAGAAGGAGTCCCCGCGCGCAGGTGAGGCGGACATGATCGTAGCCAAGCACCGTAACGGCCCCACGGACACGATCGTCGTGGCCTTCCAGGGGCACTACGCGCGGTTCGTCGACATGGCGCAGTAGCCTGCCGAAGGGTTGTCGAGATGTAGCGAGGCTTGCGCGACCCAGTCGTATGTCCGAGTTGGCGAGATTCCGGGTGTGATGGCGAAGCCGCAGGTCACCGAGGTTCTCGCCTGAGCAGGCAGATCTTGCCGCGTACGAATCTCATTCGGCCGTGGGTCAGTTTGCGGGGTGTCTGCGCTGGATCGGACCGTGTCGTCGCCTAACCTTGCTTGCGGCGGTCAGGAGCGCGACCGCGCAAGGGACGGTGAGCGAAGGGGACCAGAGGACGATGCGCTGGGACTCGCGGAGCCAGTTCACGAGTAGGTCGCTGACCTGTCGGAGCGTCCGCCTGTGAGGCTGGTCGTCATCGGCGCCCTCGTGGCGTTCTTGATCGGACTGCTGGGCACCCGTTTCTACATCACGCTCGCGACGCGCCGGGGATGGGCCCAGTTCATCCGCGAAGACGGGCCGACCAGCCACCACACCAAACGCGGCACCCCTCAGATGGGCGGGCTCGTCATCATCGGTGGCTCTCTCGTCGGCTACGCGGCGGCGCACCTGCTCACGTGGACACTGCCAACCGTCTCAGGTCTTCTCGTCCTGTTCTTGATGGTCGGTGTCGGATTCGTCGGGTTCCTGGACGACTGGACCAAGATCAGGCGCGAACGTTCGCTGGGGCTTCGGTCGTGGGAGAAACTGATCGGACAGACCGTCGTCGCGGTCGTCTTCGCCATCCTTGCCTCCAGGTTCGCGCGTGACGGCGTCACGCCCGCCAGCTACAACATCTCGTTCGTCCGCGACACTGCGGTCGATCTCGCTCACTTCGGTCCGCTCATCGGTGTGGCCCTGTTCGTCGTCTGGGCGAACCTCATGATCGCCGGAGCGAGCAATGGCGTGAACCTGACGGATGGACTCGATGGCCTGGCGGCCGGCGCCTCGGCCATGGTGTTCGGCGCCTACGCGTTGATCGCGATTTGGCAGTACAACCAGAGTTGTCGTCTGGACCCGTCCGCTCAGTGCTACGAGGTCCGTGACCCGCTCGATCTCGCTGTCGTCGCTGCGTGCGTGATGGGCGTGTGCTTCGGGTTCCTGTGGTGGAACGCATCGCCGGCGCGTCTGTTCATGGGTGACACCGGCTCTCTCGGCCTGGGCGCGGCGCTGGCTGGGTTGGCCATCATGACCCGCACTGAGCTGCTCCTCGTCATCCTCGGCGGACTGTTCGTTATCCAGACGACTGCCGTGATGCTTCAGGTGAGCTACTTCAAGCTCACCAAGCGCAGCAATGGCGGCGTGGGCAAGCGACTCTTCCGGATGACACCTATCCACCACCACTTCGAGCTGCTCGGCTGGGAACAGATCACCATCACGATCCGCTTCTGGATCATCTGCGGACTGTGCGTAGCCAGCGGACTCGGGATCTTCTACGCAGAATGGCTCATCGTCAGTTGAGCACCCGAGACGGTCACCGTGCCGAGGGGTGTCCAGGTGCAACTGGACACCCCGTGTCGATTCGACAGAACGCCGGAACGGATGCTCGGCGGAGCGATACTGGCGCACGTTCTTCCCTGCACGATGCCGAGCGGTGGCGAGCCCACGTCGCCGCCGTCGAGGCCGCAGCACGGAAGGCGAGTTCAGCGGCGGCAGATGCGACCTGACCTGGCAGCAGGGAGAACGGCACGCCCGCTACCAGTCACGGACTCACTCTCCTAGATTGACCGCATGGTTCTCGCGCAGACTCAGCAGCAAACCGTCGACCGGTGGTTCCCTGGTGCCGAAGTCGTTGCAGACATGAGCTGGGGCCTGGTGGACACGGTCGTCCTGCACCTGAAGACCCATGTCGGTGAGGTGGTGGTCAAGGCAGCCGGACCAGGCAACCACCACATCGGCCGCGAGATCAGCGGGCACCGCGAGTGGGCCGGGCCGTGGCTGGGCGGGGGGCATGTCAACCGCCTCCTGCACGCCGACCCTGAGGGCAATGTCCTAGCCCTCAGCTATCTTCCTGGCACGCTGGTCCAGGGCACTCCCGCTGCAGGTGACCCGAAGATCTACCGGCAAGCGGGCGAGCTGCTCGCGGCCTTCCATGGGCAGGCCTCGACGGTCAGCGAGGATTACGAGGCCAGGATGGACGCTCAGGCGCCCCGCTGGCTCGACGGCGAGCATCGCATCGGCGCCGAGACCGAGAGTGACTTGCGGAGCATCATCGCCACTCACGATCACGCACCCGCCGTGCTCGTGCCAACGCACGGCGACTGGCAGCCACGCAACTGGCTGGTGGACGACGAGGGGTGCGTCCGCGTCATCGACCTTGGGCGTGCGGCGTGGCGCCCAGCCTTGACCGACCTTGGCAGACTCGCGCGACAGGAATGGGAGGCACGGCCAGACCTCGAGGCGGCCTTCCTCGATGGCTATGGCGGCGACCCCAGAGAGCAAGCGGCCTGGCAACGCACTCTCGTTCGTGAGGCCATCGGCACGGCCGCCTGGGCCTACCAGGTGGGCGACGAGGCTTTCGAGCAGCAAGGGCACCGCATGATCCTGCAGTGTCTCGAGTTCACCAACGCCTGAACGGCGCGGGCCGAGCGTGCCGGCACGGACCTCCGCATGCTCTCGATCGTGCAGTGGTGGCTGCATCTCAACGACCAATGACAGCACGCGCGCTCAGCCAACAGATGAATGAGTTTGGCTGCCATCCAAGCGACGTCGGCGATGCGCTCTTCGGAGCAGATCCCGAGTGGGAGTCCCTACTCTGATTCGAACGACCCGTTGCCTTCGGGCGGCGATCCGCCTAGGAGTTCCGCCGTCGTGAGAGCGACTGACTTCCTGAATCTCAGATCGTCGGCTGCGCTGCTGAACCCCAACCGCTCGTAGAAGGCGCGTGCGCCCACAGGGTCATCGCCCTCGGTCTCCAGATGAACGCGACCTATCCGACGCCGTCGCGCCTCAGCGAGGATGCGTGCGAGGAGGAAGGTGCCGATTCCCTGCCGACGCTGCGCGGGACCGACCTGGATATCGTCGATGACCAGTTCACCCTCCTGCTCGAAGGCTGCGACGTAACCTGCGAGGCCGTCGCTGGTGCTTGCTAGGAGGAAGAGCGCAGGATCCGATTCGCGGACCCAGGCACGACACGACTCGAGCGACGGCATCACGAAGTAGCTGCGGCCACCCCACACGGTCTGCGTCAACTCGTGCATCGCTGTTGCATCGGCCGGCTCAACCTTCCGGATGGCGACTCCGGATAGCTACCAATCGCTAGCAACCGCCGCATAACAATGACAGGAACCCTGTCCGAGAAACGCCCGGCAGATCAAGGTTGCGAGTATCTGAGCCGGCACGCTTCCCGACTTCAAGAGCGGTCCCCTCGCGTCCGTAGCACCCAGCCCGACTCACATCAGTGGATCCGTGCCTGGACCTGTAGTTGCGGTCCGGGCGTCCGGGGAACCGAGCGTACGAGTGAGTGACGGGTTGCTCGACCCGCCCGCCGCGGCGGGCGGGTCGGTGGGTCGGTCAGCTGCTCACGCGGGCTGCCGTCTGGATGAGGTTCGCGGTCTGGGTCGGGTCCGATACGTACCCTGCGTGCGACGCATTGATCGAGGTGGTGTGCGCGCCCATCCGCTGGGCGAAGAAGCGCTGCGCGACCGGCGACAGGGCCTTGTCCTGGTTGGAGACCTGGTACCAGCTGGGGATCGTCTTCCACGCCGGCTCGCCGGTCTGCTCCTCCAGAACCGCCACGTTGGTCGGGCGCTGGGTCGCGGCCATGATGTCGGTCTGTCGAACGGGCAGGTCCGCGGCGAAGATCTGCCGGAACCGCTCAGGGTCGATGGTGGCGTCGAGCCCGCCGGGGTAGGGGCGCAGGATCAAGGAGTCGGGCGTCAGCTCGGAGCCCGGGTAC
Organism: Occultella gossypii; assembly: GCF_019947135.1. GTDB lineage: Bacteria > Actinomycetota > Actinomycetes > Actinomycetales > Beutenbergiaceae > Occultella > Occultella gossypii. The sequence continues at coordinate 258,132 of NZ_JAGSHT010000012.1, forward strand.
TTCACCGGGTCATTGAACTGGCCGATGATCTCGCCCTCGTCGGGCGCGAAGGCCGCCACGTAGACCAGGGCGCTGACGTTGTCGGCGCCGGCGGCGGCATTCGTGATGACCCCACCGCCATAGGAGTGGCCGACGAGAACCACGTCGCCGTCGATCGAGTCGACGATGCTGCGGACGTAGGCCGAGTCGGACGCCAAGCCGCGTAGCGGGGTGGCGACGGCGAGCACCGGGTAGCCATCCTGCTCGAGCGTGGTGATCACACCGCCCCAGCCGCTCGCGTCGGCCCAGGCGCCGTGTACGAGAACGACCGTGGGCTTCTCGGCCGGCTGCTGCGCGGGGTTGTGGCCGGCGTCGGCCTGCGCTCCGCTGGCGACGGGTCCGGAGGCGGGCGCTGCGGTCACTGCGGTGCCGGGGACCTGGGTGCGGCGCTCGGAAAAGTGGGTGTTCATTGGACTTTCCTTTCGGGTGTTTTCGTGGTGGATGGTTCGCCGGGCGATCCCCGGACGCGGCTCAGGAGTCTTCGACGTCGGAGAAGAGTCCCTTCATTCCACCGGTGGCAAGTTCGATGGCGCGCGAGAAGAATGCCGCCATTTCTGGCGTGCCCAGAGGCGCGTTCGCTGCCTCGTAGTCGCGGAAGTACAGGTCGATCATGCGGTAGGCCGGAGTGGCGGTGCCATCTTCCTTGGGCCAGACCTTGGAGGTCTCCAGCTTCAGGAGACCGGGAACGTTCCGGGCACCGACGATCAGGTCGGGGTAGGCGGACTCGAATGCGGTGGGGTCGATGGGGTTGTCGATGATGAGAGTGATCTTCGTGGACATGTGGAACTCCTTGCGTTGAGTGGTGAGGTGGATGGTGGGATGGTCAGGCGACTGCCTCGTCGGTCGCGGAGTCGGCCGTGGCAACGAGGGTCCTGTCGCGTGTGGCGGGGGCGTGATCTCGGCCGTCTGTCTCAAGCAAGCGGAGCCAGACTTCGTTGATGGTCGGATAGGCGGGGACGGCGTGCCAGAGCCGGTCCAGCGGGACCTCGCCCGCGATGGCGATCGTCGCGGCATGGAGGAGTTCGGCGACGTCCAGGCCGACGGCGGTGAACCCGATCACGATGTTGCGGTCGGCATCGATGACCATGCGGGCCCGGCCGCGATATTGGTCTGCGTGCAGTGCGGCGCCGACGACCTTTCCGAGGTCGTAGTCGACGACCCGTGTGTCTCGTCCGGCTGCCGCAGCGTCCTGTGCGGTAAATCCGACGGTGGCGACCTCGGGTGCGGTGAAGATCACTTGTGTGAGAGCCAGTTCGTCTGCGGTCACGGCGTGGCGTCCCCACGGATCCAGGCCGAGTTCTGCGCCGGTCGCTCGTGCTGCGATGGCATCGCCCAGCGCGCGGGCCTGGTACTTTCCGTGGTGCGTCAGCGGTGCACGATGGTTGACGTCGCCGGCGGCAAAGAGCCAAGCTTTGCCTGGATCGGCGGCGGTGTCGTCGCCGATCGGCTTGCCGTTGCGGTCGAGGACGGCGAGGGTGTCGTCGACCGTCAGCCAGCTGCCCGGCTCCAGGCCGATCCGGTCCAGGCCGATGTCCTTGGTGTTCGCCGTGCGTCCGGTGGCGACGAGAACGTCGTCCGCCGCGACGGTGCTGCCATCGGACAGGGTGATCTCGAGGGTGCCGGATACGGTCCGTCGAGCCTCGATGGCATCGACATTCAGGTGCAGTGCGACACCGGCTGACTGCAGTTCCTCGGTCACGTGCTCGCTGGCGAACGGCTCGGCTCGGGGAAGCAGGCGCGTCCGGGAGATCAGGGACACCTGGGACCCGAACGCATTGAATGCAGTCGCCATCTCTGCACCGACGGCTCCGCCACCGATGATCGCCAGACGGTCCGGGACCTTGTTGGTGGCCACGGCTTCGCGGTTCGTCCACGGCTGGACGTCCGCCAGTCCTGCGATCGGGGGCATGTGTGCGCTGCTGCCGGTGGCGATGACGACGGCATGGCGTGCCCGCAGGGTCGTCGTCGTGCCGTCGCCGGTGTCGGTGACGGTCACCGTGCGAGGACCTGTGATCCGTCCCTGTCCGCGGACGAGGGTGATGCCGGCACTTCGCAGCCACCCGACCTGACCCGAATCGTGCCAGTGCTCGGCGAACCGGTTCCGACGGGCGAACACGGTGGCCGGGTCGAGGATGCCGCTTGCGGCCTTCCCGGCGGCGGGAAGAGCACGGGCAGCTCGGAGGGCGGCGGCATCGCGGAGGAGTGCTTTGGTGGGCACGCAGGCCCAGTACGTGCACTCACCGCCGACGAGTTCGCGTTCGACGATGGTCGCGGTCAGACCACCTTGCACGACTCGGTCGGCGACATTCTCGCCGGTCGCTCCGGCACCTATGACGATCACGTCGACGACGGGATCCACGTCTACGTCGGATGCGATGAGGGACGGTCGGGTGGCTTCGATCATGCTCACTTCACCGCCTTCCGGATCGTGAGGTGCAACTGGATCGCCGAGACCAGGAAGAAGATGCCACCGAGGATCGCGTAGCCGCCCACCGTGGTCAGCGCGGCATTCGGACCGCTGGCAACCATGAGGAAGCCGACACCCGCGAGCACGGAGAGTCCACCGCTGAGGATCTGTGCCAGTTGGCCGCCGATGCGCCAGCGCAGAATCGCGACGATCAACTGGACGACTCCCGTGGCTATCGCCCAGCCACCCCACACCCGCAGGACATTCGGGGTGCCGGAGCCGACGACCGCGGCGAGGGCGATCGCGGCCGCCAGGCTCAACGCGATGTTGATGTAGAGCGGGGCCTTTGGCCGACTGGAACCGGAAGAGCGGAAGTCGATGATCGCTGCCACGACGTCGAACAACGGGTAGATGACGAGCAAGGCGATCGCGCCGGGGTTGATCGACTTCGCGGTCACGATCAGCAGGATCGCCCAGATGAGAGCGAACCCGAATCGCAGGAAATACAGGTCTCGCAAGGCCTTCGTGTTACTGGCGGCGTCCGAGGCAACCGCTGTTGCGCCGGTGTGGACTGAAGCGGACATGTGCTACTCCTCATAGATAGAACGATCGGTCCACTTGAGCCTGCATGAGTTCGCTCTGGATGTCAAGACCGATCGTTCTATCTGTCTGTTAACCTCGGGACACCGCACCTAGTCAGGAACGAGATACACATGTCTGAGGCACGAACCCGACTGCTCAACACCGCCAGCCGGCTCTTCTACGCCGACGGGCTACGCGCCGTCGGGATAGATCGCGTCATCGCCGAGGCACAGGTCACCCGCGCCACGCTCTATCGGCACTTCCCTAGCAAGGACGACCTCCTCGTCGCCTACCTAACTCAGGTCGGCGAGGCGATCCGGACCCGGACGGACGCCGCGCGAACCTCCGGCGCGGACCCCGACGCCATCATCCGAACGATCGCCCAGGCCATCGCCGACGAGATCCAGGGCGCCGGCTTCCGCGGGTGCGCATTCCTCAACGCCGCGGCCGAATACCCCGACCCCGAGCACCCGGTCCACCATGCCGTCCTCAAGCATCGGCAATGGTTCCTCACGACGATGTCCGAACTCTTCGCCCAGACCGGGAAGATCGACGCAGAACCCGCAGCGCGGCATTTCGTGATGCTGCGAGATGGTGCGATGGTCTCCGGCTCTCTGACCGACCCGCGACCCATCTGCGTGACCTTCCTGCGGGGCGTCGAGGGACTCCTCGTCTACCGCAGCGGCCTGGAAGCCGACACCGACGAGGCGTGACCAGGCTCATGACGCATGTGCGGCCCGCGGGCGCGCTGGGTACCGCGAACTCGCGCTCCAGGCCGTTCGCCTGGTTCCGGCAGGAGCATCGCTTCGATACGGGTGACGGCACGCTCATGCTCGTTCGCGTCCCGTTCGCGACACCGGCTACTTACACCACCCCAGGGGACTCACTCTCGGGCGATCCCGACCGGTTCAGTTGGTACGGGGATCGGACCTCAGTTGCGCCAGACCCAACGCAGCGCGTCCGGGAGCAGCACGCCGCCGTGGTTCGTGCTGTGGCCGCCGTCGCCGACGACCAGGCGGTGGTCATAGCCTGCCTCGTCCAGGGCCGCTGAGACGCGGAGGTTCTCGGCATACCAGTTTCGATGCGGCTGGTGGTGCCCGAGGTCGTATCGCGCGGTGTGCATGAAGACGCGTAACGGCTTCGGTGGTGTGTCCGGGATGAGGTCGGGGTAGGGGTTTCCGTTCGGCATCTGGGCGAAACTGGACAGGTACGCGACTACTCGGCGGAACCTGTCTGGTCGGGTCCATGCCGCCGTGAGCGCGCAGTTGCCGCCGCTGCTGCCGCCACAGATTCCCCACCCGTCGGGCTCCTCGGTGATGCGGACATGCTGGCGGACCAGCGGTGCGATCTCCTCGATCAGGAACGTCGCGTAGCGATCATCGAATGCGTCGTACTCGACATTGCGGTTCTTGCGCAGCTGGGAGTCATCGACGTCGACCCGGAGTCCTGGGTCGACGAAGACACCAATGGCGGGCCGGATGGCTCCGGTGCTGGTGAGGTTGTCCAGGACGATCCCGGCCCGGACTTGGCCGGTGGGGTCGAGGTACCACCAGCCGTCCTGGAAGAACATCACCGCTGATGGTTCGCTCGCCGCGCACGCAGCGGGAACGTGGATCCACACCGATCGTGTGGTTCCCGGGTAGACCCTGCTGGAACGATGCGTGACCTCGATCGTGCTTCCGGGCAAGACTCCGACGCGAGGGACCGAGTCGTCCCCATGCTCGTACACGATGCCGTCGATGTCATACGGCAGTGCGGCGTACGGCACGACGTTGTCCATGGCTGAAGCCTAGATCCGTCCTCCGGTCTCATCGCCGTGGGCCAAGCCGGGGTCTGGTGGCCTCGGCACGGGACCGACGCTTGGTCGATGGACATCGCCGGCTACAGCGTTGTGCATCCAGGCGGGAGCGACGGCAGTTGCCACGACGGGTCGGGACGCCACATCTCCCAGGGCTCCGTGAAGGGCTCGGCGCCCCGTTGGGCGTCGGCGGCCACACGGGTACCCGTGTCACGAACGACCTTGGCAAGGTCGGGTTCGATGATGCCGTCCGCGCATGCCGCGTCGAACTCGGCCTCGTCCTTCCAACTCCACGACCGCCGGTCCGGGGTGACGATGACGTCGAGAATCAGATCCTCCAGATCGAATCCGAAGGAGGTTCGCCGCAGAGGCGTATGCAGGTTGACGTACCAGTGGTCCAGCGATCGGTCCGCTCCGGCGTCGGACCAGGAAGCGCGCACCGAGTGCCAGTCACCCTGCGGCCAGACGAACACCGGGCCACCCCACGAGTTCCAGGACACCTCGGTCAACCGGTCCACCCGTTCGGTCTTCACGGGTTGGCCGTTGGCATCCCCGGGCAGCAACAGTGGGCTGCCCAGGGGAATCCACGTGACAAGGCGTTCCTGCGAGTACTCGACGACGACGGCTGCTGAGACCGCGCGCACCACACCACCACGAACGTCCCGTAACGCAACGGAGTCACCGGGCACGAAGCGCTCTGCGTCCTCGACCGGCATCCGAGCACCGTAGCGTGCCAACGCCCGGGTCAGTTTCCTGGGCCGCTCCATTACGGTCGGCAGATGAACGTCTCGATCTCGGAGCCGTGGCACGCTCAGGCCGTCGCGATCAGCGGCCTACTCACCGCCGAGCTGACCACGGTGGTTGGGATCTACCTGCACGGGTCCGCAGTGTTGGGCGGGTTCGGTCCCACGTCGGATCTCGACGTGCTGGTCGTGGTCCGCGACGAACCTGACCTCGATTGGGACTCGGTGGGCAGTGCACTGCTGCGGGCGGCTGACGGCGGACGTGCACTTGAGCTCTCCGTGGTCCGGTCGAGCGCCGCTGCCGCTCCGGCGCCGCCGTGGCCGTTCGTGCTCCACGTGAACAGCGGTGCGCGCCGCTGCGTCCTCGGTGGGGACGGCGGTGACCCGGACCTGATCGCTCACTACGCCGTCGTGCGCGCCGCCGGACTGCCGCTCTACGGCCCTGGCCCCTCCGCCGTCGTGGGTCGCATCGAACGTGACGTCCTCATCGGCACCTCATGGGGGAGCTGGAGTGGGGGCGCGACGAAGCGGATCAGCGGTACGCGGTGCTCAACGCATGTCGTGCGGTCGCGTACGCGGATCACGGGGCCTTGCTGTCCAAGATCGACGGCGGCCGGTGGTGGCTCGAGCGGTTCGGGCCGGCTCCGCTGGTGACCTCCGCCCTGGCGGCACAGGCGGCCGGCGTGGCCCTGGGCTCGTGCTCCCCGAGCGCTCGCGCGTTCGTGGAGGCGGCGATCGCGCGCCTCGGCCCGCGCCGGTCGTTATCGGCTTCAGCCCCCGGGCCTCACTCGAAGGCGACTCCGGTCAGTTGCTCCGAGACCGTCCAGATCCGCGACGCGTTCTCGCTACTGCGCAGCGGAACCCAGAGTGTCTGCGGACCCGGGGGCCCACCGACGTTTCCGGGCCACTGCGGTCCGTAGAGCGTGCAGTCCTCGGCGCCGGGGTTGCTCTCGTCGAGACCGTGGACCGGATCGGCCGCGCGGTACCAGGAGCGGACGGAGTCCTCGGTGACCTCGGCCGCGAGCGGCTTGGTGCGGTGCCGGCGCAACGTCTCATCCAGGTCGAGGTCGTAGCGGTAGCAGCGGGTCACGCCCGGTGCTCCGCACGCAGGCTCCGATGATGTGCGCCGGTGCCCGACGGTACCGGGGCCGATGAGTTTCGCCCTCGCCGCGGGTCGGACACGTCGGAACACCCGCAGCGGGAGCTACGAACCGAGGAGTACCCGAAATGTCTCTCACCCGGATCCACAACTTGTCGATCTCCCTCGACGGCTTCGCCACCGGCGAGCCGCAGTCCGCCGACGCACCGTTCGGCCATGCGGGCGAGCGGCTGCACGAGTGGATGTTCGCGACCCGGTTCTGGGACGCGGGCGGGACCGTCGGCGTCGACGACGCCTTCGCCGCGCGCCACAGTGTCGGCTTCGGCGCCGAGATCATGGGCGCCAACAAGTTCGGTCCACCCGGATGGCAGGACGACCCGGACTGGAAGGGCTGGTGGGGACCGAACCCGCCGTTCCACACGCCGACCTTCGTGCTCACCCACCACCCGCGGCCGCCCATCGAGATGGCGGGCGGCACCACCTTCCACTTCCTCCAGGCCGCGCCGGCCGAAGCACTGGCGACCGCCGCCGAGGCCGCCGGAGGCCTGGATGTTCGGATCGGTGGCGGCGCTACCGTCGTCCGGGACTTCGTCGCCGCCGGGCTCGTCGACCACATGCACCTGGTCCAGGTCCCGATCGTGCTCGGCCGAGGCGTCCGCGTCTGGGATGGGCTGGAGGTCCTCGAGGACACCTATGACATCGAGGCCGTGTCATCCCCGAGCGGGGTCACGCACCTCACCTTCGCACGGAGGGCCGGGGCCAACATCTAGCGGGCGGCTCGACAGAGCACCAGTTCCGTCAGCGAAGGATCGACCGGCCGCTGCAGGCTGAGCGCCCAGTGCACGCGGCTCGTGTGGGTCAGCGCGAGGGCGATCTGGTAGCCCCGGCGGACCGATTCGGTGGTGAAGGCGTTGCCGAGCCCTGCCAGGTAGTCGTCGAGCAGCCAGACCCCGGTGCTGAGGGTCAGAGAGGCGAGGTCGGCGCCGACGGGTCCGACACCGAACGTGGCCCAGTCGATGGCGACCGTGGTGTCGGCGTCGGCCGCGCGCAGGTTCCCCGCCGAGTAGTCGCCGTGCACCACGGTGGACGGCAGCGTGGCGAGTTCGGCGAGCATCTCCTCGCGGCGCCCCCACAGGTCCACCAGACGTGGGTCCGCGTCGACGTCCTCCCAGTCGAGGTCGGTGACGGCGATCCGCTGGGCCAGCTGGTTCTGGGCGAGCCAGGGCGCGTTCGGCACCGGCGTCGCAGCCTGCCATCGCCCGAGGCGACGCGCCGCCACCCAGGGGTCCTCCGGTGCCCCGTCGACCTCGCTCGTGTAGACCACGTCGTCCTCGACGGCGAGGACAGGCGGTGCCGAGAGTCCGGGTCCGGTCGGAAGGACGCCGCTGGCGTAGGCGAGCGACTCCCGGCGCCAGTACGCCCAGTGATCGGCGCTCCGGGACGCGAGAGCGTGCCGTCCGCTGGTGAGGGGCCGGAGGGTCTTGCGGACGACGCGATGCGTGCGCACCGTCCCGGCCGAGTCTCGGATCCGAAGCGTGAGCCGCTCTACCGCGGCGGTCGCGGCACCGGTGCTCCCGGTCAACGGGGTCGGCACCTGGTCCACAAGTTCCGCTCCGCTGCCACCCAACGCGGCGGTCACCGCGGGCGGCACCGCATTCGCCGTCATGGGGCTCGTCATCCAGGCAGGGTATGAGGAACAGCGCCCACGGCCGAGCAGATTTCACGAGCGGTCGTTCCGAGACCGACTCCGAGGGTGACCGGGGCGGTCGACACCTGTAGCGACGGCACGGGAGGCTGTGGCCGTGAACATCTACGTGGTGACGCACCCGCAGGCGACACATCATGTTGACGGGCTGGTCGGTGGGTGGTTCGACTCGGACCTGACCGACCTGGGCCGGCGTGATGCTGATGCGATCGCTGCCGAGCTCGCGCAAGCCATCGCCGGGGACCCCGTCGACGTTGTGTGCTCCGACCTGCGCCGCGCGAGCCGGACCGCGCGGATCATCGCCGACCGGGTCGGCACCGAACCGAGGCATGATGGCGACCTGCGTGAGAAGTCCTATGGCGACGCCGAGGGCAGACCACAGTCGTGGCTACGTGAGCGGCAGATCCCTCTTCCGGCCGTCGGTGAGCGACTGCGTCACGATGAAGGGATCCCCGGCGCCGAAACCAGGTGGCAGTTGGCCGAGCGGGCGTACGCGGCCATGCGCAGGATCGAGACCTCGACGGCAGCCAACACCATCGTCGTCACCCATGGTGGAACGGCGACCCTGCTGCTGGCCGCGTGGATCGGCATGCCGATCGAGGCGTCCGGTCGGGTCCGCTTCGACCTCACCTCGGGCGCAATCACGAAGCTCCACCTCGACGAGCGCACCCACAGCCATGCGATCGCCTACCTGAACCGGACCGCCCACCTCACGGCGTAGCGTCGATCTTCGAGGTCGCTCGCCGGGGTGTCAGAGCTCGACGATCTGAACGCCCTCGTCCGGCGACGGCTCCTCCATCAGCGCGGCGAGGTGCTCGTTGCCCGCGGCGGTGACCGGATGCGCGTAGCTCTGGCCGCTACGAGCCCGGGCCAGGGCGCGGGGGACTGAAGCCGAAATATCCGGGTAGAGGCGGAGCATCCACTCGTCCAGCGTGAACCGGACCGCGCGGCCGTCTGCGGCGAGCGCCCGAGCCAGCGTGGACTTACCCGAGCCCGCGAGCCCGTAGAGCAGGTGGACACGCACTGCACTCACCGCGTCAGGGTATCCGTACGGCTCCCGGCCGTGCGTGGCGTCGTTCGAACCTGCCCGACGGCGGAGCCTGGGCCGGTCTCACGGGCGTCCCGTACCGCTTCGGTACAGCACGTAGGCTCGTTCGCGGAGGAACACCGAATGGCGACCGTCATCTTCTGCCCGATCACGTTCAACCTCGCCGAGGTGACCCGGATGATCGAGGTCGCCCGCGCGCTGGATCCGCGGCACACGGCTGTCTTCATGGGCTATGAGACCGACTTCGCCGACCTCATCACCGACGCCGGTTTCGACTACCGGGCCAGCGATCCCGCCTTCACACGTGCCGAGCGCGATCAGGCCATGCGCTTCGACCAGGGCAAGACGCTGCGCTCACCCTTCACCTACGACCTCGTAGCCGAGCGAGTGCGCGCCGAACGCGAACTCATCCGCACGACCGGTGCGGCCGCCGTCGTCATCGGAACGAACCCGACCTCGATGATCTCCGCACGCGCCGAGCGAGTGCCGCTGCTCTACCCGGTGCCGTTCGCGCTGACCCGGCCGCAGGTGGAGCAGACCCGGCGGCTCGGGCTCATCCGGGGCACCGGTCCGTCCGCCCGGGCGAGGGACGCGATCGCGTCGACGCTGCTGCGCTGGGCCTACAACCACGCCCCGCTGGCGCCGCGGGCGTTCACGCGCGTCGCCCGCGAGAACGGGGTGGCGCCGCTGCGCAACGTGGTGTCCCTGATCGAGGCCGACCAGAACCTGCTCACGGTGATGCCATGGGAGCTCGACGGGTACACACTGCCGCCCGGCTACGAACGGGTCGGCCCGATCTTCGCGCGCCTGGACACGCCGTTGCCCGAGGTGGTGGAACGGCTCGCCGCCGCCCCCGAACCGCTCGTCTACCTGGGACTCGGCTCCTCGGCGAACCGTGAGCTCGCGCTCGCCGCGGCGCGCCGGCTGGGCTCACTGCCGGTCAATGTGATCGCCCCGATCAGGCATTACGTCGCCGAGGGCGACCGGCTGCCGGCCAACGTGTACGTCACCGGTCTGATCCCCGCGCACCGGCTCGGCGGACTCGTCGACGCGGCGGTGCTCCACGGCGGCCAGGGCACCGTCCAGACCGCCTGCTCCGCCGGGATCCCGTTCGTCGGCATGGGACTGCAGCCGGAGCAGGTCTGGAACGTGGACGTATGCGTCCGGCAGGGCAACGCCCTCGCCCTGACCCCGAAACAGGCGGACACCCCGGACCTCGCCCGCGCCGTGACCCGACTTCTTGAGGAACCCGCGTTCCGGCATGCGGCCGAACGCATCCGCGTGGCGTTCGGCACCGAGGACGGTGCCCGCGCGAGCGCACGGGCCATCGACCGGGCGGTCGGCGTCAGCTGATCCGGCGCCGGTACTTGGCGATCGCAAGGGCGTAGGCGACGACGAGGATACCGACGAGCCAGGCGACGGCGATCCAGATGTCATTGCCGACGGGCTCCTGGGCGAAGAGGGCGCGGATGCTGTTCACGATCGAGGTCACCGGCTGGTTCTCGGCGAACCAGGCGACCGGGCCCGGCATCGACTCGGTCGGCACGAACGCCGAACTGATGAAGGGCAGGAAGATGAGCGGGTAGCTGAACCCGCTCGCGCCGTCGACGGTCTTCGCCGACAGCCCGGCGACCACGGCGAGCCAGGTCAGGGCGAGGGTGAACAGGATCAGGATGCCGGCCACGGCGAGCCATGCCCCCACGGACGCTCCGGTGCGGAAACCCATGATCAGCGCGACGCCGATGACGATCGCGACCGAGACCAGGTTCGCGACCAGGGAGGTGAGCACGTGTGCCCAGAGCACGCTCGACCTCGCGATCGGCATGGACTGGAAGCGCTCGAAGATGCCGTCCTGCATGTCCAGGAACAGCCGGTACGCGGTGTACGCGATGCCGGACGCGATCGTGATGAGCAGGATGCCGGGGAGCATGTAGTCGATGTACGACTGGTCGGATCCGGTCTCGATCGCGCCGCCCAGGACGTACACGAACAGCAGCATCAGCGCGATCGGCGTGATCGCCGTGGTGACGATCGTGTCCGGGCTGCGGAGGATGTGGCGCAGCGAGCGGCCGGTGAGGACGCCGGTGTCGCCGAGGACGTGCGCGGTCATCGGGTTTCCTTTCCTGCTGGGGCGGAGTCGGCGGTCCGGTCGGAGGCGTCGCCGGCGGTGTCGGTCGCACCGGTGTCGCCGACGAGCGCGAGGAACACGTCCTCGAGGGAGGGCTGCTTCTGCACGTACTCGACCTCGGCGGCCGGAAGGAGTTGCTTGAGCTCGGCCAGGGTGCCGTTCTGGATGATCGTGCCCTTGTGCAGGATGGCGATCCGGTCGGCGAGCTGCTCGGCCTCGTCGAGGTACTGCGTCGTCAGCAGTACCGTCGTGCCACCGTCAGCCAGCTTCTTGATCGTCTGCCACACCTCGATGCGGGCCTGTGGGTCGAGCCCGGTCGTCGGCTCGTCGAGGAAGATGATCGGCGGGTCGCCGATCAGGCTCATGGCGATGTCGAGCCGGCGGCGCATGCCGCCCGAGTAGGTGGCCGCCCTGCGGGTTCCCGCGTCGGTGAGCGAGAACCGGGCGAGCAGCTCGTCGGCGATCGCACCCGGGTTCTCCAGGTGCCGCAGCCTGGCAATCAGCACCAGGTTCTCCCGGCCGGTGAGCACGCCGTCGACCGCAGCGAACTGACCGGTCAGGCTGATCGACGCGCGCACCTCACCGGCACTTGCGGCGACGTCGAGCCCGTTGACCGTCGCCGTGCCCGCATCGGCCTTCAGCAGTGTCGACAGGATCCGCACGAGAGTCGTCTTGCCTGCGCTGTTGGAGCCGAGGAGCGCGAAGATGGAGCCCGCCTTCACGTCGAAATCGACCCCCCGCAGCACGTGCAGGTCCTTGAACGACTTCTCGATGCCCTGCACCCTGATGGCTGAGTCCATGGTCACCTCTGTTCCTTCCGCTCGGCGTCCGCCTTGGTCAGGCGCGAACGCTCCTTGTCGATCCACCGCTGACCGGCGTATGACTGCGCGAAGGTCTCGGCGAACTCGACCGGGTCGTCACCGACGATTTCCCGCACCGGCGTCCCGTCGACGGCGGCGCGCTCCCACAGGTCGGCCAGGTCGCCGAACATCGTGATGAGGGTGTCGCCGTCGGTGACGCCCCCGTAGTACATGAAGTAGCGGTGCATCGCCTTCGCCGCGGCTGCATACGGTTCGGGGAGGGCGTCGATTCGGGCCTTGTCCTGCTTGTACTGCTTCTTCTGCTCGAGCGACCCCGTGAGGGCCTCGATCCATTTGGCGACCATGATCATTCTCCTTCTGTGTGTGGCTGTTCGGTGTGGTGGTGAAGCTGTTCGATCCGTTCTGCGAGGAAGTTCCAGGTCCTCCAGAACTCGTCGAGGTACTCGCTGCCCTGTGCGTTCAGCGAGTAGACCTTGCGTGGCGGGCCCTTCTCGGACGGGACCTTCACCACGTCGACGAGGCCGCGCTGCTCGATCCGGACCAGCAGCGCGTAGACGGTGCCCTCGACGATGTCGGAGAAGCCCTGCTCCCTCAGGCGCGCCGTGATCTCATATCCATACGCCGGCTGCGCGGCCAGGATGCCGAGGACGATGCCCTCGAGCGTGCCCTTGAGCATCTCGGTCATCTGTCTGCCCATGGAGTTCCTCCTATCGCTACTCAGTGGTGCTGACTACCGGTAGATAGTAGCACTCAGTAGCGAGCGCGCAAGGGGCGGATAGGGTCGGCTTTCAACGTCGCTCGACCGCCTCGGGCGGCGTGGGCGCGAGCGGCAGAAAGGGGTCCGCATGAACGACCGCCCGGACCAGTGGAAGGTCACGACGCACGACTGGTCGGTCGCCGTCGACCGCGCCCACCTGGCCACGATCCGGGCGAACGCCCGGACCTACCTCGCGGGTGGCCTGCAGCACTGCGTGCTGGAGGTGCTCGCGTACGCGGACGAGGAGGCCGAGGCCCTCGGCCGCACCGGGGCTGCGGTGATCACCCGGCACCGCGACGGGTCGATCTCCGTGGCCGACGACGGACGTGGCACCGAGACCCGCCGGGACGACCGCGGCCGGATGATCCGCAAGCCCGTCATGGCCACCGAGGACGTCAGGTTCTTCGACGCGGCGCATCCGCCGCTCCTGCCGGACGGACTGCCGCGCCGCGGTATGTCCACCGTCGCGGCCCCGAGCCGGTGGCTCGAGCACACGAACCGTCGCATTGCCGGGTCCTGGACCCAGCGCTACCTCCACGGCGTCCCGTCGAACGACCTGGTCGAGCTGCCGCCCCGGCCGGGTGCCGGGACCACCGTCCGGTTCCTGCTGGATCCGGATCTCGGCATGGCGACCGAGCTGGACACCGGACTGCTCGAGCGCTACGCCCACCTCACCGTGGAACTCCGGGATGAGACCGGTGCCCCGGACGGAGGTCCGGCGTCGGGCGACTCGGTGTGAGGCGGCTCACACCAGAGATCGCCCACCGGTACGTCAGCGATCGGAAGCGTTCATCGGATGTGCGCACGGGCAGGGCGCGCCGTGCCGTCGTGCACGGCCGAGATCGTCGAGGTCGGCACCGCCGTCCGCTGGCACGAGACCTGCCACTGTAGGGGCGCCGCTCCGTGCGCGGACTGGCTGGACGTCTCGATGCGCGCGCTGCGTCCGATGGACGGGTGGGCCGTTGAACTCCACGAGCCCGACGGCGCGGAGGCGGCCGGCCGTCATCTCCGCGGCTATCGCTCGGCGCAGCTGTTCGTCGCCCGGTACGCCGGCGATCCCGTCACCCTGACCATGTTCCCCACGGAAGGGCCGCACCGGCAGATCGCCATGACCATCTACCTCGCCGAGGGCAGCGCACGGGTGGTCGGTGACGGTGGAGCCGCGGACCTGCACCCTGGGGATCTCGTGGTGGTACCCCCGGACGGCATCTGCACGATCCGCTTCGGCGAGGCCAGCAGGGTCCTGTTCATCGGGGTACCGCACCCGGAGCCGGACCTCGTCCGCCCGGGTCTGCATCGGTTGGTGCCGCTGGCCGACGCCGGCCGCGCGCTGGCCGATGCCCTCATCGAGCCACCGGTGCAGCCCTTCGACGTCGCCGCGGCGGCCTGGGCCGAGGGCGCGTTGCGCGACCTCGTGATGGGTGTCATGGCGGTCGATGCCGCACCCGCCGACCTCCGCGGCGGCGTACGTGCCCGGGCTCGGGCGTATGTCGACGTCCATATCGCCGATCCGACGCTGAGCGCGCCGGACGTGGCGCGTGCGCTCGGGATGAGCGTCAGGTCCCTGCACGAGGCGTTCGAGGGGACCGACGAGACGGTGGCGCGAATCGTCCGTGCGCGACGGGTGGTGGCGGCAAAGGTGCTGCTCACCGCTCGGCCGAACCTGAACCTCGCGGGGGTGGCCCGGCGCTGCGGATTCGGCGGCCCGGACCAGTTCCGGCGGGTCTTCCGCGCCGAGGCCGGCCTCCTGCCCGGCGAGTACCGCGCCGGCACCCTCGCCCTCTAGTCCGCGCCGGGGCCGCACTCAGCGACTCTGCGTGCGCGAGTGGGCGACACTGCATGCGGATCGGACCGGCACCACCGGTGACGCGGCCGACAATCGGCCTTGGACCCGGTCCCAGTCGTGCCATCGCGCCGTGGGGCCCATCGGCAGGGGGCCCGCCGTCGCGGGCACGACCAGAAGCGAGAAATCATGCAGGGACACCGTTCACGTGCCATCAACAGGTGGCGTCTGATCTGGGCTGCGGTGCTTGCCGTCGTGCTCGCCGCGCCGCTGGCCGGCCTTGGCATGGGCGCCGCGCTCGCGGCCCCGGGCGACCCGCAGTACCTGACCGTCAACAAGACCGTCGCGCCGGAGGTGGTCTCCCCGGGCCAGACCTTCACGTACACGATCAGCGTGAACTGCTCCGAGGCGTCCTGCCTGGAAGCCCAGCTCACGGACTCGTTGCCGCCCGAGCTGGCCGGCTACGCCGTGCAGGACGTCGCGATCGCGCCGAACGAGACGTCCATCCCGCGCGAGGTCACCTGGACCGTCGACGGAGCCGCGAGTTCCGTCGCGCCCGCCGAGGTCACCGCCGACACCCACCTGCGGGTGGACTTCACCGGCCCCGTCGTCAGCCCGGTCGGAACCGGCCTGGAGAACGGCCTGACCCTGTCCATCACCATCACCCTGCAGGTGCCCACCACCGTCGCTCCCGGCGACCACGTCATCACCAACACCGCGCACACCGAGGCCACGAACTCCAACCCGGACACCGACGACGCGACCGTGACGATCCGGGTGCCGGAGATCATCGACGTCGATGTCACGAAGGCATGGAGCCCGTCCGAGCAGACCTTCCAGCCCTGGGCGCCCTCGACGATCGACCTGAGTATCACGAACACCTCGAACGGCCCGGTCGAGACCCTCGTGCTCACCGAGCCCGCCGCCGCCGTCGACGGCGCGGCCACCCTCGATCCGAGCAACCCGTTCACCATCACCGACTTCACCGCCTTCACCGACGCGAGCCTGCCCGCGGGCGCCGACACCGTCCAGGTGGACGTCTACGTCCAGCAGGGCTACGGGACCTGGGCGTGGCAGCTCGGCACCCCGGCCGGCACCGCCGAACTGCCCGACGGCGTGGACCCGGCCGATGTCGGTGGCGTCCGGCTGACCTATGTCGGAGCCGCCATCGAGGAGGCCGCGGTCGCCACCGTCGCCCTCGGACTGTCCCAGCGCGCGACCGACCGCAACAGCGGCGACGACCTGTCCACCGCCACGCACACGGTGACCAACGTGGTCGGTGCCGAAGCCGCCGTCGAAGGCCGGGAGCCGGCCACCGACACTGCGAGCGCCGACTACCTCCTGCGGCCGCTGCAGCTGGGCGTCGACACCGTCAAGGACATCAGCCCGAGCCGGATCGCCGCGGGCGACGAGGCCACCGCCAGGATCGGCGTCACGAACTCCTCCGCCGGGGGCGTCAACGAACTGCGCGTCTCCGACCTCGGCTACTTCACGCAGACCGTCACGTTCGGCGGTTTCACTACCGCGCCCTCCTGGCCGGTCGGCGCCACGGCCGCTCAGGTCATCTACCACCCGCTCGACGGCGGTGACCCCGAGACGGTCGCGTTCACCCAGGGCGCCGTGCCCGCGGGTCCGAGCGGCTCGATCTCCGGGTTCGAGGTCGTCTTCACCGCCGAGGCCGGTGGCATCACCTCCGGAGCGACCAGCGTGTTCGACGTCCTCATCCAGACCTCCGAGGACGCGGTCGCCATGGGCGAGACCCTCGCCACCACGAACACCGTCGATGCCCAGGTCGTCGCGCCGAACGGCCTCACCGAGACCGACTCCGACTCCTCGGTCCTGACCCTGGTCTACCCGGCGATCGACATCACCCTGGCGAAGTCGGTGCGCCCCTCGACCAGCGTGCAGCCCGGCGAGAGCGTCGTCACCGCACTCGAGGCGAACCTGACGACCACCTCCGACTACGTCACCGCGACCCAGATCGTGGTCGAGGACGCCGCCACCGGCGCCGACGGCGACTTCTGGGACGCGTTCGACCTCTCCTCCGTCGCACCGACGCAGGTCCCGGGCAACACCGCCCTGACCATCGAGGTCCAGGACGCGGACGGGAGCTGGATCGAGCTCCGGGTCTTCGCAGCCCAGGACGGCCCGTTCCTCGCCTCGATGACGACCGCCGAGATCCAGGCCGCGCTGCCAGCCGGCACGGACCCCACCGACCTGACCGGGATCCGGTTCACCTTCGACAACGCGACCGGCTTCCCGTCCGACACGACGGTGACGCCGTACTTCTCCGCGCAGGCCCGGGACACGCTGCGGTCCGGCGGCGACATCCCCGAGGACGCGACCGACTACGCGAACGTCGCCACCGCCGACGGTTCGGGCAGCACCGAGGCCGGCACCGAGATCTCCGACTCTGAGATCGGCGAGGGCTCCGCGACCGTCGAGCCGGACCCCGGCACCGGACCGGTCGGGATCGAGAAGGCGTGGAACCTGGACTCGGTGCCCGCGCAGTCCAGCGAGCGACGCGCCACCGCTCTGTCCTGGTCCGTGGGCAGCGGCTACGAGACGGTCCAGATCAGCGATCCGACGAACCCCGCCGAGCCGTCCGAGTCGGTGTTCGAGGCATTCGACCTCGTCCGGATCGAGGGCATCGGGGCGAGCAGTGAGCCCTTCAGCAACGGCTGGCAACTGCGCTACGACCTGATCACCGACGTCGAGCTGTACGGAGACGGCGCCTGGGTCAGCGTCCCCGCGCCGGGAAGTGGCTGGATCCAGAACGGCGCGTTCGTCGGTCACACCCTCAGCGACGCCGAGCGCGCCGACACCACCGGGGTCCGGCTGACCCTCACGGAGAACGGCCCCGCCCGGGCCGCGGCGGGCCAGGCAGGGCCGGCCTACGACCCGTACGCCCCCGCCGTCGGCTCCGGTGTCGGCTTCGCCGGGCCAGACCGGGTGTTCACGATGTCCTGGCAGGTGCGCGACCAGATGCGCCCCAGCGGCGAGTGGGTCACGGGCGAGGCGACCTACAACACCCCTGACGCCGGCGTGGTGAACAACACCGCCCTGCTGGCGGCCATCCCGACCGGCGGCGGCACTGCTGCCACGGACACCGCCGATGACACGATCGTCGTGGTCGACTACGCCCCGGGTGTGGCCGTCGCGAAGACGGCGGAGCCCAATGCCGGCCTGTACGTGCCGGTCGCCGGCACACCCGCGGACAGCTACCCCTCCACGACCTTCACCATCACCGCGAACAGCAACTCGGTGGCGCGGGCCTCCTACGTGCGCGTCACGGACCCGCCCGCCTGCACCGACGCCGACGAGGTGTCCGTGTGTCAGAGCGCGGGCACCGCGGCCGGCGCCACGGGGGACCCGTTCACGGCCGACGTCGACTGGCTGCGCGAGGCCGGGATCGGCAACCCGTTCGACCGGTTCGACCTGACCGCGGTCCGCATCGGGGCCTCCCTTCCGGACCAGGTCGACCTGTCCGCCAGCGTCGTCTGGCTGCTGCGCTACGACGGCGCCGGCTACTCGAGCGAGCAGAGCACCGCCGCCGCGGTGAACGCGATGAGCGCCGCGGACCTCGCGGACGTCGTCGGCATCTCGGTGACCTTCCAGGGGACCGATCCCGCCTCGACCGGTGGCACGATCACCGCCGCGAACCGGCTCACGGTGAGCCTGGACGCACGGGCCCGCACCACCCTGCGCAGCACCGGGGCCGACCAGGTGGTCGCCGCCGGCGAACGGGTGGACGTGCCGAACCGCGTGTTCGCGCAGTCCTACGACCCGATCCTGGCCGACGGCGTCCGCACCGGCGACCAGGCCGTCGCCCCCGTGCAGCTCACCGGTGGCGACATCAACGTGGGTCCGACGAAGACCGTCGCCCCGGCGGCACTCACCGAACCCACGCGGGACGCCCCGGTCACCGTGACCCTCGGCGCCAACCAGGGCGTGGACCCGGCCAGCACCCTCTCCCCGGCGCAGGTCACCGTGACCGACGACGTGACCACGTCGCCGGAGTTCTGGAGCGCCTTCGCGTTCACCGGGCTCGGTGACATCGTGGCTCCGGCCGGTGCTGATCGCGTGCACGTCGACGTCTACGGTCCGTTCGGACCCGACGGCGAGAACACCTGGATCGAGGGCGAACCAGCCGCGGTCGCCGAGGCGGCGCTGCCGGTCGGGGCCGACGCCCACGCCGACGTGCAGGGCATCCGGTTCGTGTTCTCGCGGGCCGACGGTGCGTTCTTCTCCGATCAGCTCCCGGCGCCGCAGTGGTCGGCCACCGCCGCGTTCACGGTCCAGCTGCGGGCGAACCACTACGGCACCGAGGATCCGGTGCTGCTGGAGGGCACCGTCACCAATACGGTGACCGCCGTCAGCGACCGCCTGAACGGGGAGGTGTCGCCGGAACGGACCACCGACGCCGTCATCTCACTGTCCGCCGGTGTCCACCAGATCGCCGTCAACAAGCTGGCCAACAACGGCGACCGGTTCGCGAGCCCCGGCGCGCTCGTGCCGTGGGACCTGACCTTCACCAACACCGGCACCGGCTACCTCACCGTCACTGAGCTCCGGGACACGCTGCCCTCCTCGTTGCTGTACCTCGGCGACGAGCCGGTCTACACCCCGGACCCGGACGGCCTGCTCTCCGGCGACGTGAGCGTCACCCAGGACGGGCAGGAACTGGTCTTCACCTGGCCGGACGGCGGCAACCGGATGACGCCGGGCGAGACGTTCACGATCAGGCTGCTGCTCGAACTGCAGCCAGGCCTGTCCGCCGGCCAGCGGGCCGAGAACACGATGACCGTGCAGACGGCCGAGGAGCTGGCCTCCTGCGCGAACATCGTGCCGGGCGTGCCGATCACGGACGCCTGGGCGCAGGAGCGCACCACCTGCGGCACCACGGACTACGTGTCCCCGGCACCGGGACCGAACCTCTTCACGGTCAAGGGTGTGCGCGGTGAACTGGCCGGAGCAATCAACCCGCTCAACCCCAGTGCCGTGTGCGGCCAGAACCTGAGTGCCACCGGCGGGGACTACTTCCGCACCCCGTGCGCAGCGAACTCCATGATCGGCGGCACCGACGAATGGGTGCTTCGCACGCTGAACGCCGGCACTGTGACCGTCGAAGAGCTCACGATCTTCGACCAGTTGCCGAACGTGGGCGACCAGCAGCTGATCTCGGGCTCCTCCCGTGGCTCCGTCTACCGTCCCGAGCTTCTCGACGACCTGCTGGTCACCGCGCCGGAGGGGGCCACCACCACCGTGGAGGTCACCACCAGCGCCGGGGTCTGCGTCGGCACCTGGAGCAACCTCGCGAACCAGGAGGTCTGCGAGCAGAACGGTGAGCAGTGGACCCCGGCCGCGGACGGCACCGACTGGGCTTCCGTCACCGGTCTGCGGATCGTCGTGGACTTCTCGACCACGCCCGCCGGGGTGTTCACCCCGGGTCAGTTCGTGGACGTCACCTACTCCTCGGTGAACGTGCCCGCGTCGGCGGACAACACGGACGGCGCGCCGTCGGACGTCCCCGCGACGGACTCCTTCGCGTGGAACCAGTTCGGCGTGAAGTTCCTCAACACCGGGGCGAGCGCCTACAGCAAGGTCGCACCGTCGCGCGTCGGGGTGCACCTGATCTTCGGTGCCATCGAGATCGACAAACTCGTCACCGGCCCGGCCGCGGGCTACGCCCCGGAGGAGTTCACGGCGGACCTGGTCTGCACCGTCGAGGGTGTCGAGCTCGGTCTCGGCGAGCACGAACTCGTGGAGCTGAACGACGCCAACGGCTACACCCAGCGCATCGACGGCATTCCCGTCGGGGCCGAGTGCACCGTCACCGAGACCGGTGAAGTGGGCAGTTACGGCGAGACCAGCCGCACCGGCACGCCGGTGACGCTCGACGTGAGCGCACCCACCGCCGTCGGGCAGGAGATTCCCGCCGCGCAGATCGCCACGATCACCAACGACTACCAGTTCGCCGGCCTGTCGGTGACGAAGCTGGTCGAGACCGAGGCGAGCGAGGGCGACTTCGGGCCGTTCGACTTCACCCTCACCTGCGAGAGTGCGCTCGGCACCCCGATCACCTTCGACTCCGATGCCACCGAGGTGGCCTTCACGCTGGCTGCCGGTGAGACCTACGTGGCCCCGGACAACACGATCCCGGCCGGCGCGCTCTGCGTGGCCACCGAGGTCGGCAGCTCGCTTGCGGACAACATCGTCATCGTCGGCACCGGCGTCACCGACCACGGTGACGGCAGCGCCGAGGTCGAGGTCGGGACCACGCCCGGTGAGGTCACCTTCACCAACGGCTACGACGCGGGCATCCTGCGCGTGGTCAAGGTGGTGGACGGCGACGGGGCGGACGCCTACGGCGCCGGACCGTTCACCTTCACGGCCGTGTGCACCTACGCGGGCGACCAGGTGCTGCTGGACACCGAGTTCCAGCTCGACGCGAACGCAGACCGCACGTTCGGAACGTACCCGGCCGGTACCGAGTGCGTGGTCACCGAGACCGCGACCGGTGGCGCGAACGCGACCGTGATCGACCCGGCGGACGGCGTCACCACGATCACCGCGGGTGACGACGACGGCGTGGGCGAGTCCGTGGTGACCGCCACGAACACGTTCGTGCTGGGCACGCTCGAGATCGTCAAGGTCGTCGAAGGGGCCGGGGCCGAGGTCTGGGGCGCCGGACCGTTCAACGCCCAAGCCGTCTGCACCTGGGACCGGGACGGGGACCGGGTCACGATCGACCTTCCGAACGAGGGCATCGTGACCCTGAGCGCGGCGAACGGGTACTCGGCGACCGTCGAGAACCTGCTGGTGGGCAGCGAGTGCGTGGGTCACCGAGACGGCCACCGGCGGGGCGACCAGCTCCACGATCGCGCCGGCCGGCGGGCTCGTCACCATCCTCGACCCGGCTGCGGCCGGCGATGATGACGAGGCCGAGGTCGCCACGGTCACCCTGACCAACGTCTTCGACGTGACCTCGGTGGAGGTCGTCAAGGCCCTGGTCACCGTCACCAACGCCTTCGACCCGGTGCCCGTCCCGGTCGAGCCGGGCGACTCCGGCCAGGCCGTCCCGGGCATTCCGGTGACCGGTGCCGACGCGGGCTGGCTGGCTGCGGTCTCGGCACTGCTCATCGCAGCCGGCGCGCTCGTCCTGGTGCGACGCCGTCGGAGCAGCCACTGAGGCCGACCGGGGGGCATCCGCGACGGGTCCGGAGCGAATGCCCCCTCGACTCCTGCGGCTGAGGCTGCTTGACTGCTCGGACGACTCGATGTCTGGAGCAGACCCGTTATGCCTGAGTTGTCCCGCCGCCATGTGCTTGCCCTGATCCCCGCCACCGGCCTGCTGACCGTCGGCCTGCCGCTGCGTGCGCTTGCCGATCAGGCCACCGATCACGCCCGGTTGCTTGCCAACACGGTTGCGATCCTCGCCGGCACGGCGGAGGTGAACGCCCGTCCGGAGGCGGCCGTGAAACTCGCCGCGATCCACACCGCGGCACGGACCTACCTCACCCAGCTGGACCAGGCCGGCCCCGACGAGCTGTTCGCGGGCGTGCCGCTCGGCGAGAACGACTCCAACATCACCCAGTCCTACAACCGGCTGCTCCAGATCGCCGTGGCCACCCGGACCGATGGCGTGGACTCGGACCTGGTCGCGAACGTGGAGGTGCAGCGCCGCGTCATCGACGGGCTCGAGTGGCTGCACGGGAACTACGTCGAGGACCAGGCGGCCGGCTACTACGGCAACTGGCACAACTGGGAGATCGGCTTCCCCTCCCACGCGACCCGCACGTTCGTGCTGCTCGCCGAGCAGGTCGCCGGATACCGCCCGGAACTCGTCGAGACGTACGTCGCCACCATGGACGCCTACCTGCGCAACGGCATCGACGGCGACGTGGACCTGGACTCCCGGTTCCACACGGGCGCGAACCTGGCCGACATCACCACCAACCGCTTCCTCCAGGGCGCGCTGCTCGGCGACGACGCCAGGATCAGCAAGGCCATCGCGGACCAGTCGACGGTGTTCGCGACCATCGACCCGTATCACCTCCAACATGGCAACACGGACGGCTACTACGCCGACGGGTCCTTCATCCAGCACCACTCGGTCGCCTACACCGGGTCCTACGGCAAGGTCCTGCTCGGGCGCATCGCGCAGACGATCAAGATGCTCGACGGCGCAACCTCAGCGGGCGGCGCCGATCTGGTCTCCGTGGTGCAGGCCTGGGTCACGAACGGCTTCGCGCCGCTGATCTTCGAGGGCTGGATGATGGAGGTCGTCAAGGGCCGGGCAGTCTCCCGGACCACGACCGGCTACGTCGACGTGCGCGCCGTGGCCGAGGCCGTCGTCGACCTCGCCGGGTACGCCGTCGGCGACGACGCGGCCGCCCTCAAGGGCTACCTGAAGTTCCTGAACGACTCCTCCCCGGTCTCGCTCGAGCCGAACTCGTTCGCCTCGCCCGTCAGCGTGGTCCGGTTCGCCGACATCCTCGCCGACGCGACCGTCCCGGCCGCGGACCTGAATGCCGCGGAGCGCAACGTCGCGTTCAACGCCATGGACAAGACGGTGCACCGGCGCCCCGGCTACGCGTTCGCGCTCGCCCGCTCCTCGGACCGGATCAGCAAGTACGAGTACATGAACGGCGAGAACCTGATGCCCTGGTTCCAGGGCGACGGCGCGCACTACCTGTATCTCTCCGGCCAGGACCAGACCCGCGCGTTCGGCGTCGACTACTACACCGCCGTCTCCCCGTACCGCCTGTCCGGCGTGACCGCTCCCGATGGCGAGCGCAGGACCGTCCCGGACCTGTACGGGCAGTTCTGGTACTCCAACCCCGATCACCCGCTCGAGTTCACGTCCTCGTCCGAGTCCCAGAACACGTATGTGTACTTCCCGCGCGGGACGAACCCCCAGTCCGGGGGAGTGACCCTCGGCGCCTACGGGGCGGCCGCGATGGTGCTGTCCGACGACGTCGCCTACGTGGACAAGCAGGCCGGGATCCTCCCCGACGACTTCGTCACCTACCCGAACGCTGGCGCGACGAAGTCATGGTTCATGCTCGACGACGAGATCGTCGTGCTGGCCGCGGGCATCTCCGGCCGGGCCGGGCGGTCCGCGGTGACCACGCTCGAGAGCCGGATCGCCGACCCCGCGGACGGGGTCGCAGTCACCGGCGCGCTCGCGGACGGCACGGCGTGGACCGGCGACGGCGTCGGGCGGCTCGCGTGGGTGCGGTGGGAGAACCCGGGCGAGCAGACCGCGGTCGGGTACGTGCTGCTCGACGAGCAGGAGGTGACCGTCGACGTGGAGCGGGTGACCCGCAGCCGCCGCGTGGTCCGGGTCTCGAACCCGAACACCTCGGTGACCAAGGACGTCGTCACGGTGTCGGTGGCGCACCCGGCCGACGGCGAACACACGCTCGCCTACGCCCTCGTGCCGAACGCGCAGGCCGACCAGCTGGCCGGCTATGCCGACGGCCCGCTGCAGGTCCTCGTGAACACGACCGACGTGCAGGCGATCAAGCACGCCCACCTGGGCGTCGTGGCCGCGAACACGTTCACGGACGGCCGGCATCAGGCGGAGCGCCTGACGATCGACGGCCCTGCCTCGGTGCTCCTTCGCCAGAGCGGTCGCCGCCTCGAGATCGCGATCTCCGACCCGACGATGACGCGCGATCGGGTGCAAGTGGTGATCCGCGGTCGCGACCGTGGCCTGGAGAGCGCCGACGACGGCGTCACGGTGGGTCAGGTGACCGGAGGCACCTCGGTGGTCGCGGACACGCGTGAGGCCCATGGGCGGACGTTCACCGCGGTACTGCGGGTCTGAACGCCGGCATGGCGATGGCAGCCAAGGGCGGGGTCAGGCGAGCGCCTTCGCCTTGAGTGCGGCGAACTCGCGTTCGTCGATCGCCCCACTGTCGAGTAGCGCCTTCGCCTCGCTGACCTGTGCCGTCGGAGAAGTCGCCGGCGTGGAACTCGCCACGGTGCGGATGTACGCGTCGGTCTCGGCGCGGGCCTGGGACATCTGCTCGGCCTGCCGCTGGCCCATCCCACGCCCCCGAGCGATGAGGTAGACCATGCCGGAGAGGAACGGGATGACGATCAGCGCGATCATCCACAGCGCCTTCGCCCAGCCGCTGAGCTGTCGGTCTCGGAAGAGGTCCGCGACGATCTGGAAGAGGACCACCAGGTACATCACGAACGCGAACCACCAGACCATCAGCCAGAACCAGTCCATGAAACTGTTCACCGGAGTGCCTTTCGTCCGTCTGCGGTGCGGCGTCGGCCGCGTGAGCCAAGGTTCGACCGGGCCGGGCCGGACTGTCGTCATGCAGAACACATGAAGTTGCCGCCTGCTCGTTCATCTGATCGGCGTGATGCGGTGTGGCGGTCCGTATGGCTGAATGCCTGGACCGGCCAACGTGCGGACCTGGGTCCGGCACCCGAACCAGGGGCAGGAGGGAGCCAGGAATGAGTTACACCGACCGATTACGCCGCTTCGCCCTCAATGACGCGAAGCTCGAGGCGGAGCTCGCGGTGCAACCGACCACGCTGGAATCCAGGGAGGTGGCTCTGGTCCGGCTCGCTGCCCTGATCGCCGTCGGCGGGGCCGAACCGAGTTACGGCACCGAGGTCGATGATGCGGTCTCTGCTGGTGTCACGACTGCCGAGATCGTGGACATCCTCGCCACGGTGACCCCGATCGTCGGGCTTCCGCTCGCGGTGGCCGCGGCCTCGAAGGTGGCCCTCGCACTCGGACTCGACCCGTTGGACATGGACGGCATGGACCCCGCGTGAGGTCTACTCGCCGAGCAGGCCGCGGGCGATCGCCTGGCGCACGGCGTCGCCGCGCGAAGAGACACCGAGTTTGCGGTAGATCGCCCCGATCTCGGTACTGGCCGTGTTCCGGGAGATGAACAGCCGCTCCGCGATCTCGCGGATCGTCAGATACGTCTGCAGGTAGGGCAGCAGGCGAAGCTCGGCCGGGGACAGTGGTGACGTCCGCCCGTCGGAGGTTGCGCTGGTGGGACCCGCCTCGAAGTCCCGGCGGAACTCGAGGACCTCGTCGCCGAGCACCCCCAGGTCCGGCCGATGCAGCATCACGTCGTCGATCTCGCGCAACAGGTGGCGCACCGCGGCGTTGTCACCGAGGGCCCAGCTCGTGCGCGCGAAGTTCAGCCGGGTCCGTACCGCGAGCGTCGGGAACGCGTACGTGCAGGACACCCGCACGCGCATGCCACGCGTCAGCTCGCGGCGCGCGGTCGTCAGGTCGCCGTCGTGGACGGCGAGCCGGGCGGCCGCGGCGAACACCGGCGCGCTGGTCGGGTAGTCATCCATTCGGTGCGTGGCGATCTCGCGCAGCGCGTGCGCGACCCGCAGCCGGGCGTCCTCCCAGCTGCCGGCGTCCATGGCCAGCTGGGCGAGCCGGCCCTCGCTCAGGGCCAGGGTGTCGGCGTTGCCAACGTCGTCGGCCGCGGCGACGGCCGACGTGAAGTGGTCGGTGGCGGCGGCGACGTCGCCGACCAGTAGCGCGGCCTCGCCACCGAGCGCGAGAGCGGTGTCGCGCCACACGCTCAGCGGCGGTTCGCTCTCGATCGCGAGCCGGGCGTCCGCGAGCATCTGCTCGGGGCCCTGCGGGCATCGGGTGGCGCGGTACATCGCCCGGGCGGATGCGAACGAGGCAGTGCCGTCGAGGCTCTCGCCCTCGAAGGAGGCGCGTTCGACGACCGCACCCCAGCGCTCGGCCTCGGCCGCATGTCCCTGGTACACCGCGACGTATCCGGCGAGAACCGCGAGCGGCGGGTACCCCGCGATGGCGTCGGCGCCGAGGACACCCAGCCACCGCTCGACCGTCGAGAGCCTTCCGGATTGGAACAGGGACATCACGATGCGCGTCACGAGCCGGATGCAGCGCTCCCGGTGCGGGGTGGGCAGGAGGACCTCCACGGCGCGATGAGGGAGGCCGTGGGCCTCGTACCAGTCGGCCGCGCGGAGCCTGAGGGTGTCGCTCAGGTCGGGTTCGGCGGTCATGAGCTCACCGAGCAGGAACTCACGGAACAGAGCGTGATAACGGAACCACTCACGGTGCCGGTCGAGCGGGACCAGGAACAGGCTTGAGGCCTCGAACTGGCGCAGCATCCGCCGCGCGTCATGCCCGCCGAGCACGGCGTCGCACAGGGGTGCGGACAGATGCTCGAGCAGGGCCGTCCGACGCAGGAACCGCCGGGTCTCCGCCGGGAGCCGCAGATAGGCCTCGCGCTGCAGGTAGTCCGCGACATACGGGTCCTCACCCGAGACCATGGCGGCCTCATCGCTGTCGTGCCGCGCGATCAGCGCCGCGAGATAGATTCCGACCGGCCACCCCTCGGTCCGTTCGGTGACGGCCTCCAGGACCTCGCGCGAGGGGGCCACCTGCGTCGTCGCAAAGATCTGTTCTGCCCCGGCCACGTCCAGGGCAAGGTCCTGGGCGGCGATCTCGACCGTGCTGGCCTGGGCGCGCAGCCTGGGCAGATGGGGCTGGACGGAACGGCTCGCGATGACCACCTGCGACCCGGGTGGGACCGCATCGATGACCAGGCCGAGCACGTCATGGCAGGCCGGGGAACGCACCACCTGCAGGTCGTCCAGAAGCAACAGGAACGGCTCGCTGAGGTTCGCGATCGCCGCTGCGAGGCGCGGAGCGGCGCGCCCGAGGACCGATGGGCCGGCCCTGATCATGTCCTGGACCAGGTCCGGAGGAGCATCGTCCAGCGTGGTGAACGCGGAGGCCAACATGATGAGGAGACTGAGGGGGTCGTCGTCCCAGCTGTCGAGGGAGACCCAGGCCACCGCGCGGTCGTCGCGGTGGGCCCACTGGGCCAGGAGGGTCGACTTGCCGTACCCGGCGGGCGCGGTCACGCTCACGACGCGTCGCCCGCTCCGGATCGCGGCGTCGATCAGCCCGGCTCGGCTGACCGCCGCCACCGGCCGGCGCGGCACGTCGAGCTTGGCTTCGTGCAGCAGGCGTTCGAGCCCCCCTCTGGCCGCCGTGCCCGGCTCCTGGCTCACGCGTCAACGATAGGGCGGCAGAGCAGGTGTGCGGAGCGACTTGACCGCCGAGTTCATATTGACGTCGCAAGGTCACGCGGGAGCGCGCAGGGTCACGGGGGAGGGCGCTGGGTCACGCGGGCGGTGTTTCACCTGGCCGCCCGTTTCACGCGGTCCGCGTGATGTGGCCCCCGCGTGGGCTCCCTACCGTCTGAGGCACCCACCCGGCTACCAGCGGAGGAACCGCGATGCGTCCCGACCGGCATGCCCGAACCATGCTCCCGATACCGGACCGCCCGGGGCCCGGCCTCACGACCTACGACGCGAAGGATCCCGCGACGTCCTACCCGCCGATCGAGCCCCTCCTGCCTCCCGAGGGTGCGCCGAACGTGGTGGTGATCCTGCTCGACGACGTCGGCTTCGGTGCGTCGAGCGTCTTCGGCGGTCCGTGCCGCACGCCGACCGCGGAGCGGCTGGCCGCGGGCGGGCTGCGGCTCAACCGCTTCCACACGACGGCGTTGTGTGCGCCCACCCGGCAGGCACTGCTCACCGGCCGCAACCACCACTCGGTCGGCATGGGCAGCATCACCGAGACGGCCACGTCGGCGCCCGGTAACAGCTCGCTGCGCCCGAACACGAAGGCCCCGCTCGCCCTGACGTTGCGTCTGAACGGCTATTCGACGGCGCAGTTCGGCAAGTGTCACGAGGTTCCGGTCTGGCAGACGTCGCCGATGGGCCCGTTCGATGCCTGGCCCACCGGCGGTGGCGGATTCGAGAAGTTCTACGGCTTCATCGGAGGGGAGAACAACCAGTGGGATCCCGCGCTCTACGACGGGACGACGCCGATCGAGCCACCGGCCACGGCCGAGGAGGGCTACCACCTCACCGAGGACCTAGTCGACCACGCGTGCGCCTGGGTCAACCAGCAGAAGGCGCTCATGCCGGACCGCCCGTTCTTCGTCTACCTCGCTCCCGGTGCGACGCACGCACCGCACCACGTCGCGCCGGAGTGGATCGAGAAGTACCGCGGCCGCTTCGACGACGGCTGGGACGTGCAGCGTGAGCGCACGTTCGCCCGGCAGCGGGAACTGGGAGTGGTTCCGGCCGACGCGGAACTCACCGCACGGCACGACGAGATCCCCGCCTGGAGCGAGATGCCCGAGGACCTCAGGCCGGTACTGGCCCGGCAGATGGAGACCTATGCCGGCTTCCTCGAGCACACCGACACCGAGGTGGGCCGGCTGATCGACACGCTCGAGGACCTCGGGATCCTCGACGACACGATCGTCTACTACATCATCGGGGACAACGGAGCCTCCGCGGAGGGCACCGTCAACGGCGCGTTCAACGAGATGGCGAACTTCAACGGCATGGCGGCCCTCGAGACCCCCGAGTTCATGCGCAGCAAGATCGACGAGTTCGGTTCACCCGCCTCCTACAACCACTACTCCGTGGGCTGGGCGTGGGCTATGGATACACCACTGCAGTGGACGAAGCAGGTCGCCTCACATTGGGGCGGCACCCGCAACGGGACGGTCGTGCACTGGCCCCGCGGGATCGAGGAGGCCGGCGGCCTGCGGTCGCAGTTCACCCACGTGATCGACATCGCGCCCACCATCCTGGAGGCCGCCGGGATCCCGGAGCCGACCTCCGTGAACGGGGTCCTGCAGTCACCGATGGAGGGCACCTCGATGCTGTACGCGTTCGGGGACGCCGAGGCGCCGGAGCGCCACGACCTCCAGTACTTCGAGATGTTCGGCAACCGTGGCGTCTACCACCGCGGCTGGAGTGCGGTCACGAAGCACCGGACGCCCTGGGTGATGACGGGCGCGGCGGTTCCCGCGTTCGACGATGACCTGTGGGAGTTGTACGACGGCGGAAGTGACTTCAGTCAGGCTCACGACCTGGCCGCGGAGCGTCCGGAGGTGCTCGCCCGGTTGCAGCGCCTGTGGCTCATCGAGGCGACGAAGTACAACGTGCTGCCGATGGATGATCGCGTCGCGGAGCGCATCGAGCCGAGCCTGGCTGGGCGGCCCACCCTGGTCCACGGGGACTCCCAGCTCTTCTATCCGGGCATGGGCAGGCTGAGCGAGAACAGCGTGGTCAGCATGAAGAACCGGTCCTTCTCGCTCACCGCGGAGATCGACGCACCGGCGTCGGGTGCCCGCGGCGTCATCATCGCCCAGGGCGGCCGGTTCGGCGGATGGAGCCTGTTCGTACGCGATGGTCGGCTCGTCTTCGCCTACAACGTGCTCGGGATCCACCTCTACACGACGGCCTCCGACACGTCGCTCCCGTCCGGCACGCATCAGGTGCGAATGGAGTTCGCCTACGACGGCGGTGGGTTGGGCAAGGGTGGAGGGGTCACGCTCTACCACGACGGGACCGACGTCGGGACGGGCCGGATCGAGTTCACCCAGCCGCTGGTCTTCTCGGCCGATGAGACGACCGACATCGGATACGAGTCGGGCACGCCGGTGTCCCCCGACTACAGCGCCCGCGAGAGTGCCTTCACCGGGAGGATCCACTGGGTCCAGCTCGATGTCGGGGCGGAGGACGACGACCACTTCATCAGCCCCGAGGAACGCCTCAGGGTCGCCATGGCCCGGCAGTAGGCACCCGGCCGGCGCACCCGCGCCGGCCGGTCCTGCCGCCGGTGTTCAGGCGGCCAGCAGGTCGTCGATCTGGTTGATCGCGGAGGTCGCGCCCTCGACGACGCCCATGTCGAGCACCTGCTGCAGTGCCTCCGCGGTGGCGTAGGTGGAGACGTACGTCGCCCGGGTCCCGCCGTCGGTGGCCTCGAAGGCGTAGGAGTTCTGGCTCACCGGCAGATCGGCGGTCACGTTGAAGTCCGCGTCCGAGAACGCGTCCTCGAAGGTGAAGCCGGACGGCTCGGCCACGGTCTTGATGTCCCAGATCCCCGCGTGCTTCTCACCCTCCGGGCTGGTCATGTAATACGTCGACCGGCTGCCCGGGGTCAGCGAGTGGTCCACGAACGTGGCCGGGTACGTGGGCGGTCCGAACACGCGCTCGAGCTGGCGCGGGTCGGCGTACACCTCCCAGACGCGCGAGACGGGGGCCGCGAACTCAGCCACGATGGTCAGGGTCAGGTTGTTCATGTCGTGCTGGACGTCGGTGACAGGCATGTCACTGGTTCCTCTCGGTAGGTCTAGGTTGTGCGATCAGTTCGTCGATGCGGGCGATCCGCCCGCGCCAGAGGGATTCGAGTTCGGTGAGCATCGAGCCCACCGACCGGATCGCCTCCACGTCGCCACTGGCGAGGGCCTCCCGGCCCGCGCGCCGCTTGCTGATCAAGCCGGCCCGCTCCAGTACCGCGACGTGCTTCTGTACCGCGGCGAAACTCATGTCGTACTTCGCCGCGAGGGTCGTGACCGAGTGCTCCCCGGCCAGCACCCGGCGCAGGATGTCGCGCCGGGTGCGGTCGGCCAGCGCGTGGAACATGGCATCGGCCCTGTCCTCGTTCTGGTCCTCGGTTCCGGTCACACCCACAACCTACAACTAATTGGTTGTAGGTTGTCAAGCCTTCTGGGCACGTAGCTTCCTCACCCACAATGGG
Organism: Occultella gossypii; assembly: GCF_019947135.1. Taxonomy (GTDB): domain Bacteria; phylum Actinomycetota; class Actinomycetes; order Actinomycetales; family Beutenbergiaceae; genus Occultella; species Occultella gossypii. The sequence continues at coordinate 289,654 of NZ_JAGSHT010000012.1, forward strand.
TGGGGCTCCGCCGGGCGGCGAGAGCTAACGTCCTACCTGTAGGGACCGGGAACCGCTGGGTCGACACCTCAGGTGCGCGCTCGCCGGCCGCGCCGAGTTCGAGGAAGAGGGGCACGGATGGACACCGACCACGATCGTCCGGGCGCCACCGGGGCAGTTCCGGACGCCGACACGTCGGCGCTGGCCGAGCGCCTCCGGATCCTGGAGGAGGAGAACGCGGTCCTGCGGCAGCGCCTCGACGCGACGGGCTCAGCGCTCGGGACCGCCACGGCCGCGCCGACTGGCGCCCGGGCGCAGGGGCGGCTACGCGCGGTGGGTGCCGTCGTGCTCATCGCGTTGGGTGCCCTATTGGCGCCCGCCGCGGTCATCGCCGCATGGGCGGAGCGGACCCTCACGGATACCGACCGCTACGTCGCCACGGTCGCCCCGCTCGCCGCCGACCCGGTGCTGCAGTCCGCCCTCTCCGGCCGGCTCACCGGCCTCGTCATGGAGCAGATCGACGTGGGGGCGCTCCTCGACGAGGTCTCGACGGCCATGGACGAGAACGGCATCGCCCCGCGCGCGTCCGCTGCCCTCGGTGCCCTCGAGGCGCCGCTGACGAGCGGTGTCCAGAACTTCGTCCGGGAGGCGGCGGACCGGGTCGTGCAGAGCGATCAGTTCGAGGCGGTCTGGGAGCAGGCGAACCGGACGGCCCACGAGCAGATGGTCGCCGTCATGCAGGGTGCCGACGGTGCGTTGCTGCAGATCGGCGACAACGGGCAACTCTCGGTCCAGCTGGCGCCGATGATCGAACTGGTGAAGGAACGGCTGGTCGAGGCGGGTCTCGGTATCGCGGCGAGCATCCCCCAGGTGAACGCGTCGTTCACGATCATGCAGACCTCGCAGCTGGTCGAGGTTCAGAACCGGTATGCGCAGGTCGTCGCGCTCGGGACGTGGCTGCCCTGGGTCGCGCTGATCCTGCTGGCCGCCGGCGTCCTGGTGGCGAACAGGAGGATGCGAACCCTCGTCGTGGCCGGGCTCGCGCTCGCGGCCTCGATGCTCGTGCTCGGGCTCGCGCTCACCATTGCGCGTGGGCTGTACCTGGACGCCCTTACCGGCATCGTGCTCCGGCTGGACGCGGCCGAGGTCGTGTTCGACCAGGTCGTGTCCTTCCTGCGGGTCACGCTGCGCACCGTCGGCGTGCTCGGCATCGTCGTCGCGATCGCGGCCTACCTGGCCGGGTCGAGCCGGTCCGCGCGGGCGATCCGGGCGGGTGTGGGCCGTGGTCTCGACGGCGCCCGCGGGTACGCCGAGGGGCGGGGCGTCTCGAGCGGGCCCGTCGGGCTCTGGCTCGGGCGGCACAAGGGCGTCCTGCGCGCTGTCGTCGTCATCGTCGCGGCACTGGTGATCCTGCTCGCCGGCAACCCGACACCGGCCCTCGTCCTCTGGGTCGCGATCGTGGCCGGGCTGCTCCTCGTGCTCCTCGAGTTGCTCAGTCGTCAGGCACCCGAGATGAGTGGCGACCCAGATGCGCAGGCGTCCACCTGACGGCGTCGGGAGTGGGGACCGGGCGGACCTCCGAGCGCGGAGCCGGTGGGCACTGCTGCGGCCGGCGATGTCGGCTGTCGCGGTGCTCGTCGTCTACTACGCATTGCCCCTCGACGGGCCCTCGGTGGGCGCGCTGGTCGCACTCGGCCTCGGCCTCGCCGCCCTGGCCGGGATGCTGGTCTGGCAGATCCGAGCAATCGCGCGCTCGAGGCGACCGAGGCTGCGTGCCATCGAGGCGCTCGCGACGGCGATCCCCTTCTTCCTCGTGCTGTTCGCGGCCGTGTACGTGGGTCTGTCTCGCGGTGACCCGGCCGCATTCACCGAGTCACTCGACCGTACCGATGCGCTCTACTTCACCGTGACCACGTTCGCGACGGTCGGGTACGGTGACATCGCGCCCGTCGTCAACGAGGCTCGCATCATCGCCACGGTGCAGATGCTCACGGGTATGGCGCTCCTCGGTGGCGGCTTGAAGCTCGTCCTCGGCGCGGTGCGAGTGGGTCTGAACCGTGAAGCCGGCCAGCCTGGTCCGACCGACGCGACCGACGCGACCGACGCGTCTGGCGCGACCGGCAGCGGCGGTGCCCGGCCCTCGTCGCCCGACTTATCCGCTCGCCCGCGACCACGGACCTGACGTACGTTCCGGGGACGATGGACGCGCTCACCGACGACGAGCTCGCGGCCGTGCTCGGGCAGGCGTTGCCGCAGTGCTGGCCGCAGATCGGCAGCGCCGTCGTCGAGCCGCTCGGCGGCGGAATGAACTCGGCGACCGCGCGTGTCCGCGGGAGCGCGGCGCGATATGTGGCCAAGTGGGTACCGGACGGTCTCGGTGCGGCCCTCCGGGCCGGTGGCGAGCGCGCGCTCGAGGTACAAAGGGTGACCGGGATCCCGACCGGACCGCCGGTGCCCACCGCCACGGGCGAGGTGGTGGCCCGGACCCACGGCGGCTGGGTCAGCCTGCTGACCGAGGTCGACGGCGCCCCGTTCGACGGTGCCACGGCGGTGGAGCAGGAGCTGATGGCGAGGACTCTCGCTGCCGTGCACGGGGCGACCACGCTCGGCCCGCGTCGGGGCGGTTTCCTACCCGAGGCACCCTGGCACGGACCACAACTGGACGTCGAACCTTGGGTTCGCGCCGCCGTCGGGCAGGTCCGGGCCGAGTACGAAACGCTCGCGCCGCAGCCCTGGGCGACCCTGCACACCGACCCGGCGCCCGAGGCGTTCCTGCTCGACGGCGACCGGCCGGCGCTCATCGACTGGACCGGCGCCACCGACGGACCGGTGCTCTACGACGTGGCCTCCGCCGTCATGTACCTCGGCGGGCCGAGCCGGGCGGAGGCCTTCCTGCGCGCCTACTCCGACCGCACCGGAGCGGACCTGACCCACCTCGGCGCCATGCGCCGGTACCGCCAGGCGGTCCAGGCGGCCTACTTCGCGCAGCGGCTGGCGGCGTCCGACCGGACCGGGCTCACCGACCCCGCGGGCAACCACAAGGGTCTGGATGACGCGCGGCGCGGCCTGGTCTCGCTCGGGGTGATCGACGGGCCGTGACTCGGCGGCGAGGGGGCGTCCCTGGCCGCATGACGACGTCGCCCGGCATCGAACGCGCCATATCGGACGGTTTCTTGAGAGCCAGGCACCGGAGGCTCTAGGTTCTCGAGATGGGACATTTCGAGTGGGGGCCGCCGGGTGATGACGACGCGCCGACCGCCGTCATGCTCCCTGGTGGCCTCTACTCCGTCCAGGGTCCGCTGCTCTACTGGTGCGCTGAACTGCTGGTACAACGAGGTTGGCGGGTGATCGCGGTCGAGTGGCCGCCGGAGGTTACCGCTGCGGCGGACCCTCGTCGCGAGGTCGAGGCGGAGCTCGAGGCCGTCACCGCCGCGGTCGGTGGATCCGTGGACCTCGTCGTCGCCAAGTCACTGGGAAGCCACGCGCTCCCGTGGGCGATCCGTCACGGCGTCCCTGGGGTCTGGCTCACCCCCGTACTCACCGACCCCGCCGTGCATGATGCGCTGGCGCGCGCGGGGTCGAGCCACCTCGCGATCGGAGGTGCCGTCGATCCGATGTGGGCACCCGCGGCCACCCTGACGACGCACGCCCGTCTCGAAACCATCGACGGCGCCGATCACAGCATCCTCATCCCGTTCGACTGGCAGGAGTCCATGCGGACCCAGCAGGCTCTCATGACCGTCATAGCGGCACACATCGACGGCGCACGCTGACGGGGCGATCCGGAACCGGTCGGTCTCCGTCCGTCACGCGCCCAGGAGCAGCGAGACCACGACGGCGAGGATCACCGTGTTGAACACGAACGCCAGCAGTCCGTGGGTCATCGTGACCCCGCGCATGCGATCGGTAGTGATCTCCACGTCGGTGGTGCCGAAGGTCGACTGCACCGCCAGCGCCACGTACAGATACCGCAGGAACGACGGCTCGCCGGCGCCCGGGAACGCCATGCCGGGCTCGCGCAGGTCGCTGCGCGCGTACTCGATCGCGTAGCAGACCACCACGTTCAGCCAGGACAGCACGACCATCACGAGTCCGGCGGCGACCAGACCGGGCTCGGAGCGGACGCCGTCGAGGAAGGCGAGCAGCGCCACCACCACGAGGGCGAGGGCGGACAGCTGCACGGTGGTCCGGGAGAGGTCAGCCTCCCGGCGCCGCAGAGGACCGGTGGTGCCTGGTTCGGTCTCTGGTTCGGCCCCGGGTTCGGTCCCGGGTTCGGTGCCGGGGTCGACGCCGAGCGCGCGGACCAGGTCGGCGCCGCGGAGTCGGCGGAACGTGGCATGGGCCAGCGCCGCGTTGATCCCGGAGAGCAGGGCCCAGGCGACGATGCACCCGATCACGAACGCGAACGGGACCATGTCCGGATCGAGGCTGACCCAGGTGGTCACCACCACGGCGGTCAGCACGGTCGCGCCGATGGCGCTGACGCCGATCCGGCTCGAGTCGCTACGCGCCATGGACGCCAGGCGGCTGGGCTCGCTGGTCATGCCCCGATCATGGCAGGCGGGCCGGTGTCAGGGCCTGGGCCGACCCGCCCCGGGCGCGAACGCATTGTGCAGGATCGTCCGGATGCGGTGCGCCACCGCGTCGCGCTGATCCGGATCCGTGCGGGCGATCTCGGTGGCCATCATGCCGGTCGAGATCGTGATGTCCTCCGGCTCGACGTGGTCACCCAGGCGCCCCGCGGCCTGCTCCCGCGCGAGCAGGCGCTCGACGACCTCCAGGAAGCGCGCCCCGAGTGCCTCCACCCGGGGATCGTGGCGGTCGCCGTCGATGAGCGCGATGATTCCCATGGAGCTGGACGCCTGGGTGATCGCCTTGTCGAACAGATCGTCGAGCGTGATCTGGCCCGACCGTGCGTACTCCTCCAGCTCGGCGAGGTTCTCCTCGTAGACCGCAACGGCGAGCGCGGTCCGGTCCGGGAAGTGCCGGTACAGGCTGCCCTGACCCACGCCGGCGCGCTTGGCAACGGCACTGAACGGCGCGTTCGGGCCATTGTCGGCGTAGATCTCCCGGGCTGCGGCGATCAGCGCACGCCGGTTCTCGGGTCCGGCCGCGGGACCCCGGTTGGTCCGTGGCGAGGCGGTCTGCTGCAGTGGCACAGACGCAGTGTAGGACCGCACCCTGGCTCCGCCCCGGGGAATCGGTCCGCCGTCGAAGGCAAGAGGCGGTAGCAGGCCGGTCCGGGTCAGACGGCCACGCTGGCGCCGCGGGGTAGGACGGGGCCGAGCGTGTATCGGGAGTTCGCCCAGGCCGCGTACAGCAGCGGGGTGGCGGCCAGGCCGAGGGCGATGGCGGGGTGCAGACTGAAGAGTCCGGCGAGCAGGCCGAGCGTGACCAGCGAGATGAGCGTGAGGTACCAGCGGCGCACGCCCAGGTACAGGCTTGCCTTCAGCACGTCGCGCAGGCGCGCGTCCGGCCGCTCGACGCTCGCCACCAGCGCGAGCAGCGCGGTGATCAGGGCGAGCACGAACAGCACCACGAGCAAGGGTGTGAGCACGGCGCCCGGACGCGTCCCGCTGATGGCGACGACGTCCACCCAGAGCACCACCGCCGTCGAGATCAGCAGCGTTCCGACGGCGAGCGAGCGCCGCAGGTGCCGCGCCCAGGCCCGCCAGAACGTGCGGACCACCCCCGCGTCGCGGGCCAGGGTGTGGGCGCGGAAGACGGCGAACGCCGCGGTGACCGCGGGCGTCGCCGCCACGGCCGCGACCGCGAGCGCCGGCCAGGAGGAGACCGGATCGGTGGTGATCAGCAGCAGCACCAGCGGCAGGGCGCCGAGGACGAGCATCACGTTCGTCATCGCGACCAGGTAGGCGACGCCGAAGACGGTCTCCCAGGTGTCCGCCGAGAGGCGAGGCAGCCGGGGTCCCTGGGCCTTGGGGGGCACGGTCTCAGCCCTTCAGCCCGGCGGTGGCGATGCCCTGCACGAAGTACCGCTGCCCGAGCATGAAGATGATCGCGATCGGCAGCACCGAGAGCACCGACCCCGTCATGATCAGCGCATACTCGGCGTTGTACTGGGACACGAACGTCTTGAGGCCGATCTGGATCGTCCACAGGTCCCGGTCGCGCAGGTAGATGAGCGGGCCGAGGTAGTCGTTCCAGGTGTTCACGAACGTCAGCAGCGTCAGCGTCGCGACCGCGGGCCCGGAGAGCGGCAGCACGATCCGGCGCCAGATCGAGTACTCGGACAGTCCGTCGATGCGGGCCGCCTCGGACAGCTCCTCCGGGATCGAGTCGTAGTACTGCTTCATCAGGAACACCCCGAACGCGCCGAACGCCTGCAGCGCGATGATCGCCCAGAGCGTGTTCGAGAGGCCGAACTTCGACATCAGGATGAACTGGGGGATCATGTACGCCTGCCACGGCACAGCGATCGTGCCGATGTAGGCCAGGAACAGCACGTCCCGGCCCGGGAAGCGCATCTTCGAGAACCCGTACGCGGCGAAGCTCCCGGTGAACACCTGCAGGAACGTCACGGCCACGGACAGGATCAGCGTGTTCCGCAGCCAGGTGCTCATGTCCGACTTGGCCCAGATGTCCACGTAGTTGCTCCAGACCACCGGGTCCGGGAACCACTGGATCGGGACCGTGAAGACCTGGTTGTTCGTCTTCAGCGAGGACGTGACCATCCAGAAGAACGGCAGCATGATCACGGCCGCGGCACCGATCAGCACCACGTACAGCACGATCGTGCCGATGATGCTGCGCCGCTTGCGCGCGTCCCGCTCGGGACGGGGCGTCGCCGCCGTCGGGCGGTCGAGGGTGAGCGTGGCCATCAGCGATTCCTCCGCTTGTTGACGAGGAACTGCACCACGGTCACGGTGATGCAGATCAGGAACAGGACGATCGCCACGGCGGACGCGTAGCCGAACTGCTGTTCCTCGAAGCCCTTGCGGTAGATGTACTGGGACAGGACGAGGGTGGCCGTGCCGGGCCCGCCGTCGGTCATCACCAGGATCAGGTCGAAGACCTTGAAGCTGCCGATCGTGAGCATCACGGTGACGAAGAACGTCGTCGGCCGCAAGCTCGGGATCGTCACGTTCCAGAACCGCTGGATCTTGTTCGCGCCGTCCACCCGGGCCGCCTCATAGAGCTCACCGGGGATCGCCTGCAGCCCGGCGAGGAACAGCAGCATGTAATAGCCCATGTCCCGCCAGGTGCTGACCAGTGCGACGGCGGGCATCGCCCAGGTGGTCGACGTGGTCCAGCCGGGCGGGTTGTCGATGCCGAGGGCCATCAGGAACTGGTTGACCGGCCCGGACTCGGGCGAGAACAGCATGTTCCAAACCACCGCGATCGCCACGATCGAGGTGATGTAGGGGAAGAACGCGACCGTGCGGAAGAAAGCGACGCCGCGCAGCTTCGTGTTCAGCAGCAGGGCCAGGCCGAGGGACACCGCCAGCGTCAGCGGGATGTGCAGGAGCGCGTAGTAGCCGGTGTTGAGCAGCGCGGTGTGGAACGTGCGGTCGGAGATCAGGTCCCGGAAGTTCTCCAGGCCGACCCAGTCGGCGCTGCCGAACACGTTCCAGGACGTGAACGCCATGTAGAACAGGATCACCACCGGCACCAGCGTCAGCACCGCGAAGCCGATGAAGTTCGGCAGGATGAACGTCCAGCCGATGAACGTGTTCCGGAGTTTCAGGCGGCTCCCGGGTGGGCGCTGCCGCGGTACCCGCGTGGGCGCCGGCGCGACGGTGGTCGCCATGGGGGTTCTCCTCAGCGGTTGCGGACCCGGTGCCGCCCGTTCGGGCGGCACCGGGTCGTGGGTGCGGGTCGGGTCAGCCGAGCTCGGCTGCGGCGCGGTCCATCGCCTCGGCGATGCCGTCCGCCGGCGAGACGCTCCCGGACATGATCGCGGTGTGGGCGTCGCCGAGGATGTTCTGCAGCACGACCGTGTTGACGTCCACCGGGTTCTCCGGGCGCACGTCGTGGTTGGCGAACGTGAACTGCGAGAGCTCGTCGGTGGGCACGCCCTCGATGCCGAAGAAGGTCTCGGTGACGACGTCGTTGGTGATGGCGGGCGTGATGCCGATCTCGGCCAGCGCGGACGCCGCCTCCTCGCTGCCCACGAATGTCAGGAACTCCATCGCGGCCGCGGCCACGTCGTCGTCGACGGCGGGGTTGATGCCGATGCCGGTCGGGTCGGCGAACGTGACCGGCTCCTCGGTCGTGGAGTCGTCGAGCTGCGGCGCCGGGGCGAAGCCCCAGTTGAACGTGTCCGCCTCGCCCGACGCCTGCTGTGCGAGCAGGGTCGCGACGTACCAGGAGCCCATCGGCATCATCGCGGCCAACTGCGTGCCGAACTGCGACTGGTAGGTCAGGGAGTTGGTGGTCAGCGTCCCGAAGTCCACCTGCGCACCGGCGTCCTGGAGCGCGACCGCACGCTCGTAGTAGGGCACCAGGTACTCCCACTCGCCCGAGAGCAGGTCGGCGCCGTCGGCCTGGGCGTTCGCGAAGCCCTGCACCACCGACTGCCAGCCGTGCTGGTAGGTGCCGGTGGCGTCGCTGCCGGCCGCGCTCAGCCCGGCCGCGAGGTCCTCGGCGGCGGTGGCGTAGTCGTCCCAGGTCCACGAGCCGTCCGGGTGGGCGACGCCGGCCGCGTCGAACAGGTCCTTGTTGTAGTACAGGTACCAGGCGTCCTGGCGGTACGGAATCGCGTAGGTGACGTCGTCGACCGTGTAGGCCTCGACGCCGTCGACGTCGTCGCCCAGCTCGGCGGCCACGCTGGAGACGTCCAGCAGCTGGCCCCCGTCCTGGTAGGTGACGAAGTTCTTGAGGTTCTTCTGCACGTACATGTCCGGCGCGGTGCCCGCGGCGAGGTCCGCGATCATCTGGGTGTCGTACTCGGTCGCGTCGTACTCGAGGACCTCGACCGTGATGTTCGGGTTCTGTTCGTGGAAGGCGTCCGCGAGGATCTGGAACTCGGGCGTGGTGCTCAGGCTCCACCCGGCCAGGGTGATGGTGACTTCCCCGGTGACCTCGCCGTCGCCTCCGGAATCGTTGTCCGTGCCGCTGCTGCAGCCGGCCAGGACGAGCGTCGCGGCGGCAACGGCCGCCGCGCTCATCATGATGGTGCGCTTCATTGCGTTCTCCCTCTCGAGGGTCGTGCCCAATGGGCTGGGTGTGTCTGGTTCTCAGGTGCCGTCAGGGGGCGACGGCGGTTGGTTCAGGCGCTCAGTTCGCTCGCCTCCGGGGTCACGGCGCCCGGCAGCGGCTCGCCCGCGGCGTACGCGGCCAGTCCGTCGAGGGCGAAGTGGGACAGCCGGCGCGTCTCGGATCCGAGCGAGCCGGCCAGATGGGGGGTCACCGTCACATTGGCCAGCGACAGCAGGGGATGGCCCACGGGCAGCGGCTCGGGATCGGTGACGTCGAGGATCGCGTCCAGGCGGCCGCTCGCGCACTCGGCGAGCAGTGCCTCGGAGTCGACGATGCCGCCGCGTGCGGTGTTGATGAGCGTGGCCCCGTCGCGCAGCAACGCCAGTTCGGCGCGGCCGATCAGGTGATGCGTGCTGGGCAGCAGCGGCGCGTGCAGCGAGAGGATCTCGGCACGGGCGAGCACTTCCGGCAGCGGACGGAGCTCGCCGCCGGCGGCTCGGACCTGGTCGGGATCGGCGAACGGGTCGGCCACCAGGACCGGGCCGGTCTCGAGCACCTTCAGGAGCTCGAGCACCCGGCGCCCGATGGTGGAGAAGCCGACGATCCCGATCGTGCGTCCGAGGTTGGACAGGCTGCGGGTCGCGAACGAGTTCTGCCATCCGGTGGGCTGCGCCCGGCTCACCTGGGCCAGGGGCAGGGCGCGCTTGCCGGCGAGGATGACGGCGGCGAGCGTGTATTCGGCGACCGGTACCGCGTTCATCGTCGCCGCCGTCGCGACCTGCACGCCGCGCGCGTGGAAGTCCGGCGGCACGAGGCCGCGCACGCTGCCCGCGGCGTGCAGCAGCACCCGCAGGCGAGGCGCGGCGTCAAGCTGCGCCGCCGTGATCGGGGGGCACCCCCACGAGGTGATGAGCACCTCGGTCTCGGCGAGACGAGCCGGGTCGACGGTGGCCAGGTCACCGACGACGATCGGGTCGCCGAGGGTGGCCAGCCGGGCGAGGCGCGCCTGCTCGTCCGGGCCGAACTGCAGCGCGAAGGTGGCCTGGTCCATCACCAGCAACACGCGCGGCCGCGTCATCACGGGGGCAGCTCCCTAGTCGAAATGCTCAGGCACTGATCGAATGTTGATCGATTGTGCGTTACGATCGAAAACAGTAAGGTGGCCCGCGTTGAATGTCAACACGCGAGCATCGTGGCTGGTCAGCGCCAACTGGCACGTGATCGAATTGTGATCTACTTTGCTGACGCATCGAAGGGACTCACATGGACGTAGTCGGGCAGCTGGGTCGACCGGTCGCCGGCTCCCGCCGCGCCGAGGTACTGGCGGCGGTGGCCGAGCGCGGGATGATCCGCGTGACCGACCTCGCCCGCGAACTCGGCGTCACGCCGGTCACGGTGCGGCGCGACGTGGCCGAGCTCGCCGAGGCCGGGCTGGTGCGTCGCGTGCACGGTGGGGCGACGGCGATCGACGCCGCAGACCAGCACCGGTCGATCGCACCCTCGTCACGGGTGGGGTCCGGGCGGGTGCCGGTCGTCGGGGGCGCCGTGGGCATGCTCGTGCCGTCCCTCGACTACTACTGGCCCGATGTCGCCCGCGGGGTCGAGGAGGAGACCCGGGCGCTCGGCCTGCGGATGGCGCTCCGGGGGTCGGTGTACGAGGCTGCCGACGAGCGCGGCGACGTGCAGCGACTCCTCGAGGGTGGCGCCGACGGCCTGCTGCTCGCCCCGACCGTCACCGGACCGGGCGGAGACCTGATCCGGGCCTGGCTCGCCGAGACCGACGTGCCGGTCGTGCTCATGGAGCGCAACGCCGTCGTAGGGGACGAACGGCGCGCCGTGGAGTCCGTGACCACCGACCATCAGGGTGGCATCGCGATGGCGGTGCACCACTTCACCAGCCTCGGTCACCGCCGGATCGGGGTGGCGCTCAGCCAGCACTCACCGCACGTGGGCCAGCTCCACGCCGGCTGGCACGCGGCGTGCACCGACCTCGGGCTGGACACCGCCGGTGTGGTCGACCTGCCCGTGCCGGACCGGCCGGATCCCGGCTTCGCGGCCGCCATCGAGGCGGTCGTGGATGCCGTGCTGGAGACCGGGACGACGGCGCTCATCGTCCATTCCGATCCCGAGGCGCTGCGGGTGGTGCAGCGGGCCGCGGAGCGTGGGCTGAGCGTGCCCGGAGACCTCTCGGTGCTCGCCTACGACGATCAGGTGGCGCCGCTGGCCACGCCGGCACTGTCCGCAGTCCGCCCGCCGCGGCGGACCATCGGGCGCACGGCCGTGTCCCTCCTGGCAGCACGGATGGCCGACCCGGGCCGGCCCGTGCACCGGGTCCAGGTCAGCCCGACGCTCAAGGTCCGGTCCTCCAGCGGCCCACCCCGCTCGGCGTAGTTCACCGCGTCCCGCGCGACACCCAGCCCAGGGTCGGGTTTTGCCACATGTGAAACGTTCGATCTGCACGTTCGGTGGCAGCTCCCCGCTGCCCGCCGTAACGTCACCCCTGGGTATGAGACGAGGGAGCCACACACGTGACAGCCGAACCGGACCTGACCGCAGACCTCCTCGTGATCGGGTGGGGAAAGGCGGGCAAGACCTTGGCCGGAGCACTGGCCCGGCAGGGCCGCCGCGTGGTCATTGTGGAGCAGTCGTCGCGGATGTACGGGGGCACCTGCATCAACATCGGGTGCGTACCGTCGAAGTCGCTCATCCACCGGGCCGAGACACGCGACCCCCACACCGGTCCTGACGACGCCTACCGCGAGGCTGTCGCGTCCACGGCGACGCTGACCGGGGCGATGCGGCGCAAGAACTTCGAGATGCTGGACACGCTGGACTCGGTCACCGTCATCACCGGTCAGGCCACTTTCACCGGGCCCGACACGATCGAGATCCGGCCCGCCGCCATCTCCGAAGGGTCCCCGGTCTCCGCCGAGGAGGAGCCGCCGGCCGACGCGCTCGCGCGCCTGACCGTGCGCGCCGAGACGATCGTCATCAACACCGGCGCCCGGCCGGCGCTGCCCGGCATCGACGGCCTCCACGGCCCAGGCCGCAGCCGGGCCGTGGTCACCAGCACCGAACTGCTGTCCCGCCCGGGCAGACCCCGCCACCTCGTGGTGCTCGGCGGCGGCTACGTCGGCGTCGAGTTCGCGGCCATGCACGCCGGCTACGGGACCCCGGTGACGCTGATCGCCCGCGGCCCGAGCATCCTCGCCCGCGAGGAGCCCGACGCCGTCGCGGCCGCGGTCGAGATCCTCACCGAGGCCGGCGTCACGATCGTCACCGACGCCCAGGTCACCAGCGTTCAGGACGAGGAGCCCGACGGCGGCGCCGGCAGCCCCGATTCCGGCGGCGGCTGGGCGAACGTCAGCTACGAACGCGCCGGCCTCATCGAGACGGTCCGCGCGGACGTGGTGCTCGCCGCGCTCGGCCGACAGCCGGACACCGCGGTCCTGGACCTGTCCGCCGCCGGCGTCGAGACCGACGCGCGCGGCGCCGTCGTCGTCGACGACCGGCTGCGCACCTCGGTGCCGCACGTGTACGCCGTCGGCGACGTCAACGGTGGGCCGCAGTTCACCTACGTCTCCCTCGACGACCACCGGATCGTGCTCGACCAGCTCACCGGCACCGGCGCCCGGTCCACCGCGGACCGACGCGCTGTGCCGAGCACCGTGTTCATGACCCCGCCGCTGGCGCGGGTGGGCCTGACCCGGGCGGAGGCCGAGGCGGCCGGGCACCGGGTACGCGTGGCGACCCGGCGGGTCGCAGACATGGCCACGGTGCCCCGGGCGAAGATCGTCGGCGAACCACGCGGGCTGATGATCGCCGTCGTCGACGCCGAGACCGATCTGATCCTCGGCGTCACCATGCTCGCCCACGACGCACACGAGACGATCAACACGGTGGCCCTCGCGATGCGGCACGGCATCACGGCGCGCCAGCTGCGGGACGAGATCTACACCCACCCCTCGATGACCGAGTCCCTGAACGACCTGTTCGCGAACCTCGCGTGAACCGTGGGTGAGCGGCCGGTTGCCGCTTGACCCCCGACCCGCCGAGCGCGAGGCTCGGCGGGAGCGGCGTCTCCCGCTCGGGCGGGAGCTGGTGATGGGTACGGATTCCACGGCGGGCGCGCAGCCCGCCCTGGCGCGTCGGCTGGGTACCGCCGACGCGATGATGATCGGGCTTGCGTCGATGATCGGCGCGGGGGTGTTCACGGTGTTCGCCCCGGCAGCCCAGGCCGCCGGGGCCGGTCTGCTCATCGGCCTCGGCATCGCGGCGGTGGTGGCGCTGGCCAACGCGACCTCGTCCGCGCAGCTGGCTGCCGTCTACCCGACGTCGGGCGGTACCTACGTCTATGGCCGCGAGCGGCTCGGGCCGTGGTGGGGCTTCGGGGCCGGCTGGGCGTTCGTCATCGGCAAGACGGCCAGCTGTGCCGCGATGGCGCTCGCGGTGGCCGAGTACGTGGCGCCGGAGGCGTGGCGCAGGCCGGTCGCCCTGGCGGCCGTGATCGTCCTCGCTGCGCTGAACTATCGCGGCATCACGAAGACGATGCGGGCCGCGCGGGTGATCGTCGTCGCGGTCCTGGCCGTGCTCGTGCTCGTGCTGGCGGCGACCCTTGGTGCGGGCGACCCGGACGCCGCCAATCTCGACGGGTGGGCCTCGCCGTCCGCCGGCTGGTACGGCGTGCTCCAGTCCGCGGGGCTGTTGTTCTTCGCGTTCGCCGGGTACGCGCGGATCGCGACCCTCGGCGAGGAGGTTCGCGACCCGACCCGGACGATCCCGCGCGCGATCCTCGGGGCGCTCGCGGTCGCCGTCGGGCTGTACGCGCTCGTCGCGATCGCGGTGCTGACCGTACTGGGGCCCGACGGCGTCGCCTCCTCGGTAGCGCCGCTCGCCGCCGCCGTCGACGCGGGTCCGTGGTCGGCCGCGGTGCCGATCGTGCGGGCCGGGGCGGCCGTCGCCGCGCTCGGGGCGCTGCTCGCGCTGCTCACCGGCGTCGGCCGCACCACCTTGGCGATGGCGCGGAACGACGACCTGCCCCGGTGGCTCGCCGCCGTGCATCCCCGGTACCTGGTGCCCCATCACGCGGAGGTCGCGATCGCCGTCGTGGTCGGCGTCCTGGTGCTCACCGTGGACCTGAGGGACGCGATCGGCTTCTCCTCGTTCGGGGTGCTGTTGTACTACCTGATCGCGAACCTGTCCGCCTGGACGCAGACCGGCGCCGACCGCCGGTATCCGAGGTGGCTGCAGGGGATCGGCGCCGGAGGCTGCACCGTGTTGGTGGCCACGCTGCCGCCGCCGACGATCGCGATCGGGGTCGGCGTGCTCGCCGTCGGCGTGGCCTACCGGGTGCTCCGGCACCGGGCCCTCCGACGGCCGCGCGGCGCCGCCTGAACCGCCCTGCGGGGCTCCCGGCACGCGAGCGAGAGCCTCGAACATCGCGGTGATCGCAGCCATCGGACGCGCCTGTCGTGGCGACCCTCACGGGTGCTGGTGCGGCGCTGGGGGGCGAAGGTCCATAGGGTGGGAGCCGAATGCCCGCCTACGATGCTTGTGGATGCCCGCGGATCCCGGCAGACCGGGGGAGAGCGACCGCCGAGGAGCACCGATGAATTTCGACAATGTCCCGCCGCACCCTCGGGTGTCGGCGACGATCGACCCCGACGGTGCGGCCGAGGTGATCTTCGACGGCGTGCCTCACTACCTGCGCAGCGGATCCCTGCCCGGCGCCCGTCGGGACGTCACCACCTACGTCGCCCAGCGAGCCAGGGACGTCCTCGGCCGCGCCGTGCTGGTGCACGTGAGTGAGCCGGAGGGACGCTTCGAGCTGGCCGTGCACCCCGACGGCAGCGTCGACGAGCGGGCGAGCCACGACCAGGCGCCCGAGCCGAGCGACCCCGAGTCGGACGTCACCGTGATGACCCGGGTCCGTCCCCCGGCCAGGCCGGAGAGCCAGGAGTCCGCGCCCGAGCCGGCGGGAGCCGTGGAACCGGCGCAGCCGCAAGCGCGAGCGGAACCGGCGGGCGCGGTGGAACCGGCGCAGCCGCAGGCACAGGCGCCGCGATCGCCGGCATCTCACGCCCCGGCGGCTGCGCCGGATCACTGGGCGCCCCCGCCCCGACCCGCCGAACCCGAGCACGAGCGACCGCCGGCACCGCAGGCGCCTCCACCGACGCGCCAGCCGGCCGCGGTCCAGCAACCGACACCGGTGACCCAGCCGCAGCAGCCGGCTCCGGTGACCCAACCGGCCCAGAGATCTCAGCAGGCCCAGTCGCAGCAGCAGGCGCCCACCCCGCACCGGGCCCAGCCCGGTTCGTACCCGGCGCAAGCCGCCCACCAGGTGCCGTTCCCAGCGCCCCAGCAGCCGCCGTCGTCCATGCCTTCGTTCTCACCATCCGCACCGCAGCCCGGGGGGCCCGCGTACCCGCACCAGTCCGGCGGCTCCGCGTCCGTGCCGCAGCCCGGTGGCCCGGCGTACCCGCCGCAGCCCGGCGGCCCGGCGTACCTGCCGCAGCCGGGTGAACCCGCGTTGACCCGACGGCAGCTGCGCGAGTCCTTCCTCACCCAGGAGCAGGTGGAGGCGCCCGCCAGCACCGGGCTGCGCGGCGTTCTCGCCCGAGCCGGCATCAAGACGTCCCCGAGCGCCGCCGAACGCTCCGAGCGGTCCGACCGCAACACCGTCTCCCAGCACTGGCCCGGGGTGCGCACGATCGCCGTCGTGAACGGCAAGGGCGGGGCGAACAAGACCCCCACCACCGCCCTGCTCGCCGCCGTGTTCGCGCGGAACTCCGGGGCCGCCACGCTCGCCTGGGACAACAACGTCACGCGTGGCACCCTCGGCTGGCGCACCGACCAGGGCCCCCACGAGGCCACGGTGCTCGACCTGCTGCCCGAGGTGGACAACCTGCTCTCCCCGGGCGCGAAGGCGGGGGACATCTCCCACTACGTGCACCACCAGCCAGCGGACAAGTACGACGTGCTCCGCTCGAACCCGAACCTGCTCTCCTCCGAGACCCGGATCAGTGCACCGGACGTGGACGCGATCCACGACGTCGCCGGTCGCTACTACCGGCTCGTGTTCGTCGACTCCGGCAACGACGAGTCCGCCGAGAACTGGCTGCGGATGATCGACAAGGCCGACCAGCTCGTGGTCGCCAGCATCGCCAAGCCCGAGCACGCCGAGGCGGGTGCGCTCCTGCTCGAGGAGCTCGTCGCCCGTGGCGGCCGGTCCGCGGAACTCGCGCGCGGCGCTGTCGTGGTGGTCTCCCAGGCCCGGGAAAAGGACACCAAGCCCGCTGCCTCGGACATCGCCCAGGGCTTCACGGGCTGGGTCCGCGAGACGGTGACCATCCCGTACGACCGGGCCATGGTCGAGTCCGTGCTGCGCTTCGACGCGCTCGCCCCGGCCACCCAGCGCGCCTGGTTGCGCGCCGGAGCGGCCGTGGCGGCAGGGCTGTGAGCGGTGCGTCGCTCGGCTCGTGCCGCCGTGGTCAGGGCAGCCGGTTCGCCTTGGCGAGGTTCTCCGCGAGCTCGACGGCGTTCTGCCGCGCCCCATAGGCGGGGCGGTCTCGCTCGACGCGCCAGGACTCGTCAAGCGATCCGATGTTCACGGTGTCGAAGCCGAGCTGGTCGTAGAGCGCGGTGACGAACTCGACTGCGTCGGGATCGTCGCTGGCGGTGGCGAGCGCCCGGCGGTTCGGGGTACCGGCCGGGCTGCCGTCGGTGTTGATCTGGTCGGCGACGATGTGGTTGAACGCCTTGACGACCCTGGACGTCGGCAGGTGCTGCTGGAGCAGGCCGGAGGTCGTTGCCTCGCCGTCGTCGAGCGATTCGATGTGTCCGTCGCGTTCGTAGTAGTAGTTGTTGGTGTCGAGCACGATCTTGCCTGCGAGGGGCTCGACGGGGATCTGGTCGATCGCGTGCAGCGGCACCGTGACCACGGCGACCTCGCCGGCCGCCGCTGCTTCGGCGGCCGTTCCCGCACGCGCCCGCGGCCCCAGGTCGTCGACCAGGCCGGCCAGGGTCTTCGGGCCGCGGGAGTTCGCGATCACGACGTCGTGGCCGGATTCGATCACCGCCCGAGCCACGTTGCTGCCGATGTTGCCTGCGCCGATGATTCCGATCGTTGTCATGCCTTTCCCAACGCCAGGTCGAGCCATTCATTCCGACCGCCTGCGCAGCCCTCGGAGACGCCCGCGATGTGAGATCGCGACGGCTGGGACGCCCAGCCACCACCCGCGGGAGCTGGACCTCTAGGTGAGGTGGTCGAAGTCGCCGCGCACCCAGGCGATGTGCCGGTCGGCGCTGCGGCGCAGGATGGCCCGGGCGTCGGTGTCGATGCGGTTGTCGAAGTTGCCGATCAGGCGGTCGAACGTCAGCGTCTCGAGCGCTCTCGTGAGCCGCTCCACCACCGCGCCCGAGAGCGGGATCTTGTTCGGGTAGCTGCGCAGGAACCCGATCGAGGTGCGATCCGGGTTCGGGAACACCGAGTCGCCCGTGAGCAGGACGCCGCGCCCGTCGGCGCCGTCGGCCCACAGGGCCACCGCGCTGCCGACGAAGTGGCCACCGACCTGGTGCAGCGTCAGCGAGTCGGTGATCGCACGCTCGCCGGACCAGAACTCGATCCGCTCGTCGCGGCGGCCGAGCCACTGCGCGTCCGCCTCGTTCACGAGCACCGGCGCGTCCAGGGCCCGGGCCCAGTCGACCTGTACCCCGAACATGTGCGGGTGGCTGGCCGCGATCGCCAGGACCGGCCCGCGCTCGCGCACCCGGGCCACCGTCTCGGCGTCCAGGTACCCGGTGGGATCCCACAGCAGTGATCCCTGGGGTGTGGTGACCAGCTGCGCCGTCTGCCCGATGCCGACCCTCGGGTCGGTGGCGATGCTGACCAGGCCCGGTTCGGTCTCGGTCCAGGTGAGATGCTGCCCGGCCGCGGCGAGCTCGGCCAGGCTGGTCCAGTGCTGGCCGTCGGCCGGCACCCACTGGCGCTCGTCAGCGCAGATCGGACACACGTCGGGAGCCGGCTCGTCGTACTCGACGGCGCAGGTCGCACAGATCACCATGGCGTTCCTTTCCTCGGAGGACCGGCCGATCTACGCTGACCCGGTGGTGACCACGACAGCGGTTCTCGGCATGGCCCTGGTGGCACTCGGCATGGTACTCACGCCGGGTCCGAACATGATCTACCTCATCTCCCGCAGCATCGGGCAGGGGTGGCGCGCGGGCATGGTCTCCCTGGGCGGGACGATGGTCGGCTTCGTCGTCTACATGACGATGGCCAACGTGGGTCTGTCCGCGGTGTTCCTGCTGGTGCCGGGCCTGTTCGTCGGGCTGAAGGTGGTCGGTGCCGCGTACCTGCTCCACCTCGCCTGGAAGACCCTGCGCCCGGGCGGGCGGTCCCCGTTCGAGACCGTGACCCTGCCGAAGGACTCCAGGTCGAAACTGTTCCGGATGGGTCTGGTCACGAACCTGCTGAACCCGAAGGCGGCCATCATGTACCTGGCCCTGATCCCGCAGTTCGTGGATCCGGCCCGCGGCGCCGCGATGGCCCAGGGCTTCGTGCTGGGTGGCGTGCAGATCACGGTCAGCGCCGTGGTGAACACGGCGATCGTGCTCGCCGCCGGTGGCATCGCGGCGTTCCTCGCGGGCCGGCCGGCCTGGATGGTCTGGCAGCGTCGGGTGACCGGCACGCTGCTCGGCGCGGTCGGGGTCAAACTCGCCCTGGATGCGCCGGCGCCCGCGAACGCCTGATCCCACGCCTCGGCTCGCCGCGGGCCGCGCCGGCCCGCCGCGCCACGCGAGTCCAGCCCACACGATGCGCGCCTTCCGCCCGCCCGCTGAGACAGGAATGCTCACACCCCGGCCATTGTGTGTAGCCTCGATGCGATCGCCGTCGCCGAAAGGATCCCCCACGATGAAGCGTTCCTCCGTACTGACGGCAGCCGCCACGCTCGCTGCCTCCGCGCTCGTCCTGGCCGCGTGCGGCAACGGTGACGGCGGCGACGATGGCGGTGACGACGGCGGCGCCCAGGAGTCCTACTCGATCGGCATCACCCAGATCGTCTCCCACCCGTCCCTGGACGCGGCGCGCGACGGCTTCAAGCAGGCACTCGCCGATGCCGGTCTCGACGTGGAGTTCGACGAGCAGAACGCTCAGGGCGACCAGGCCACCGCCACGTCCATCGCGACCACGTTCGCCAACGGGGACCATGACCTGATCCTGGCGATCGCGACACCCACCGCGCAGGCGACCGCCCAGGCGATCACCGACGTGCCGATCCTGATCACGGCCGTCACGGACCCGCTCGAGGCCGGTCTCGTGGACAGCTGGGAGGCCCCGGGTGGCAACCTCACCGGCACCAGTGACCTGAACCCGGTCGAGGAGCAGCTGGGTCTGCTCGCGGACCTTGCTCCGGACGCGCAGACCCTTGGCATCGTGTACAGCTCCGGTGAGGTGAACTCGGAGATCCAGGTGGAGCTCGCGCGTGAGGCCGCCGCCGGCCTCGGCCTGGAGGTTGAGGTCGCGACCGTGACCAACTCCGGTGAGGTGCAGCAGGCCGCTGACTCCCTCGACGTGGACGCGTTCTACGTGCCCACCGACAACACGGTCGTCTCGGCGCTCGAGTCCATCCTGCAGGTCGCGGAGTCCCGCTCGATCCCGGTGATCGCCGCGGAGGGCGACAGTGTGGAACGCGGCGCCGTGGCCACCTACGGCCTCGACTACACCCAGCTCGGGTACCAGACCGGCGAGATGGCCGTGCAGATCCTCACAGAGGGCGCGGACCCGGCGGAGATGCCCATCGAGACCCAGACCGAGCTCTCCCTCGTGATCAACACCGCCGCCGCGGCACGGATGGGCGTCGAGATCCCGGCCGAGCTGATCGACTCCGCCGACACCGTCTTCGAGTGATGCGCCAGCCATGATCGGCGCAGTCGAACTGGGCCTCATCTATGCCGTGATGGCGCTCGGGGTCTACCTGACGTTCCGCATCCTCGACTTCCCCGACCTCACGGTCGACGGGAGCTTCACGACGGGTGGGGCGACGGCGGCGATCCTGATCGTCGGCGGCGTCAACCCGGTCCTGGCGACCGCTGCCGGCGGAGCCGCCGGGCTGGTCGCCGGCACCATCACCGGGCTGCTGCACACCAAGGGCGGCATCAACCCGTTGCTCGCCGGGATCCTCACCCAGGTCGGGTTGTACTCGATCAACCTGCGGATCATGGACGGCGCGAACGTGCCGCTGCTGCGTTACGACACGCTGCTCACGCCGCTGCGGGACAACGACCTGCTCGGCACCGCCGCCTCGATCGGGATCTTCGCAGCCCTCGTGCTGGCCATCAAGGTGGTGATGGACTGGTTCCTGAACACCGACCTCGGGCTCGCGGTGCAGGCCACCGGTGACAACCAGGGCATGATCCGCAGCTTCGGGGTCAGCACCCACGCGACGAAGATCCTCGGCCTGGCGCTGTCCAACGGACTGGTCGCCCTCTGCGGCGCCCTCATCGCCCAGTACCAGGGGTTCGCGGACATCTCGATGGGGATCGGTCTCATCATCGCCGGCCTGGCGTCGGTGATCCTCGGGCAGGCCCTCATCCCGCCTCGGATCGTCGTGATCGCGACGTTCGCGGTGATCCTCGGTTCGATCCTCTACCGTGTTGCGATCCAGATCGCGCTGCAGGTGGGCCTCGATCCCAACGACATGAAGCTCGTCTCGGCAGTACTCGTCGTGCTGGCCCTGGTCCTGCCGAAATGGTCCGTGCTGCGCCGAGTGCCCTCGATACGTTCCATCCGCCGCTCCGCGGCGGTCGAGCCGACGGCGGGTGATCGGTGATGCTGGACCTCACCTCGGTCTCCAAGACGTTCTTCGCCGGCACGGTCAACGAACGACGTGCGCTCACCGATGTGTCGCTCTCGCTGGCGCCCGCGGAGTTCACGACGGTCATCGGCTCCAACGGCGCGGGCAAGTCGACCCTGCTGAATCTTGTGGCCGGCGCGCTCCTTCCCGATTCCGGCACCATCGGGATCGACGGCGCCGACGTGACCCGGCTGCCCGACCATCGTCGCGCGGCGTACATCGGCCGGGTCTTCCAGGACCCGATGGCCGGCACGGCGACGACCATGACGATCGAGGAGAACCTCTCGATCGCCCTCGCGCGCGGGCGGGGCCGGGGACTGCGCATGGGCGTCACGCGGGCGAAGCGGGCGTTCTTCGAGGCAGAGCTGGCGTCGCTCGAGCTCGGTCTGGAGCGGCGTCTGAAGACCGTCGTCGGCCTGCTCTCCGGCGGCCAGCGGCAGGCCCTCTCGTTGCTCATGGCGACGTTCAGCGAGCCGAAGATCCTGCTCCTGGACGAGCACACCGCCGCCCTCGACCCCTCGCGGGCCGAACTCGTCACCCGGCTGACGTCGGAGGCCGTCGAGCGACACCACCTGACCACCCTGATGGTGACGCACAACATGGACCAGGCCCTGCGGCTCGGCACCCGGCTGATCATGATGCACGAGGGCCGGATCGTGGTGGACGTCGCCGGTGAGCAGAAGCAGCGGGCGACCGTGGCGGACCTGCTCGGGGCTTTCGAGAAGGTCAAGGGTGCCGGGTTCGACGACCGCACACTGCTGCAGTAGACAAGTAGGCTTGAGCGGGTGGAACAGCTCTGGGACTTCGTCGGCTCGTTCTGGTGGTTGGCCTTCCCGCTGGCCGGCATCGTGGGCGGCTGGGTCAAGGGCGCCCAGAAGTGGGACGAGAGGCGCCGCCATGAGCGCTACCAGCAGGAGCTCGAGCTGGAGCGGATCCGGCACGGACAGGTGGGGCCGGCAGGTCAGGGGCCGGCCGGGCAGCCCGGGCAGGCCGGGCATGGTCAGGTCGGGCACGGCGGGCACGGCGGACACGGGCAGGGACACGCCGGTAACGGCCCGGGCGTGGCGGCCGGTGGTCAGCCGCCCGCAGGGCCGGCTGGTGCGGCGGGCGTGGGACGGGCGAACGCGGCACTGGTGTTCCAACGCGACGTCGACCGGATCGTCACCGCGCATGACGAGGTGAACCGGCGCTGGCTGGACTACGAGCTCGACGTCGCCAAGCTCATCGACTTCCCACTCATCTCGGACATGCGCGAGCCCTTGACCGTGGACTTCCACAGGGCCAAGCGGGATGCGGACTTCCTCCGGCCGGAGGACCCGGCGCACCCCGAGGAACTCCGGGACCCGGCCCGGCTCACGGAGTACCGCGAGGCGGTCCGCACGTTCGAGGTCGCCTTCGACGTCGCCGAGCGCGAGGCGAAGCGACGCCGGCTGTCCGACTTCAGCGAGTCCGAGCGGTCGTCTCTGGCGCGGGCGCGCAAGCTCATCGCGATCGCGGACGACAACGGCGCCACGCACGCCGAGCGGCAGGTCGCCTACCGACGCGCAAAGAGCGAGCTGGAAGGGCTGATCGTGCTCCCGGACGTCGCCATGGACGCGATGGAGCAGCGCATCGCCGGCGCCCTCGACGCGGCGCCCGCCAGGGGCGGCACGAGTCCCGTGGACCTCGGCAACCTCTCCGGGCAGGACCCGCAGGATCCGACCACCGAGTCCCTCATCGACCCCGGGTCGGCGCACCAACGCCGCCGACCGACCGCCGGTTAGGCGCTCCAGCACGGAAGCGAGCACGATGGCCACCGAACTTCCCGATCTCCTGCTGCCCGACGCTGCGGCCTGGCGCGACTGGTTGGCCGCCAACCACGACTCCTCTCCCGGTGTGTGGCTGCGCCTGGGCAAGAAGGGCGGCGACGCCACCTCGCTGACGTACGCCGCCGCCGTCGAGGAGGCGCTCTGCGTCGGCTGGATCGACGGCCAGGCAGCCCGGCGCGACGAAGCCACCTCCGCGCAGCGGATGACGCCGCGGACCTCGCGCAGCCGGTGGTCGGCGGTGAATGTCGCGCGGGTGGCCCGGCTCGAGGAGGAGGGGCGGATGCAGCCGGCCGGCCGGGCCGCCGTCGAGGCCGCGAAGGCGGACGGCCGCTGGGAGGCGGCCTACGCCGGACCCGCCACCGCACAGGTGCCGACGGATCTGGCGGAGGCCATCGCGGCGGACCCGGCGGCACAGGCGATGTTCGACGTGCTCACGTCCGGCAACCGGTTCGCGCTGATCCACCGGCTCGGTGCCGTGAAGCGGGAGGAGACCAGGACCCGCAAGATCGGTGAGTTCGTGACCATGCTCGCCCGGGGCGAGACCTTCTACCCGCAGAAGCGGCGTCCCGCCGAGCCTGAGTAGCAGCTCCGGGCCGGGTGGACGATCCCGCGCGTGGCGGGCCGGGCTCGGTCGGACCGGCCAGGCCCTTCGGCAGGCCACGCCCTGTCAGGCCCTTCGGCCGAGCAGGTCGGGCACGCCCACCTCGACCAGGCGGACGGTGCCGTCGGGGGCGATGAGCACGAACGAGTCGGCGTAGAACTCCTCGCTGGAGGCGACCACGACGGTGGTGCCGCCGGGCGCCGTCATCACCCGGGTCGCCTCGTCGCCCATCGGTGTGGACCCGACGACCTCCCCGGTGGCGGCGTCGAGGACGTCCAGCCGATACTCGCTCCCGTTGGCCGTCTCCGTGCTCTGCAGCAGCACGAACCCACCCGCCCCGCCGGCCGGGGCGTAGCTCAGATAGCTCTGATCGCTCGACGTCGACATCTGCGCGCGCTGCTCCGGGCTCAGCAGGCCGGCCGGAGTCTTCGTCACCTCGAGCAGGAATGCGCCGTTGTAGACCGGTCCGGGCAGCTCGACGGTGCCGTTCGGCCCGGTCAGCCGGACGATGCCGCCCGGCACGCCCGGGGACAGCGGGCCGTAGTCGAACCGGTTCTCACCGACGATCACCGAGTCCGTGGTCTCGTTCCAGTCGGAGTCCAGGTACATCCAGGCGCCGCTCGAGTCCGCGAACAGCGACGACTGCCAGGCGTTGACGGTGGGGGCGTCGGACGGGGTCGCGGTGACGCCGTCCACGGGCAGGGTGCGGTACTCGCCGAGGCTGGTGATCAGGACGATCGCGTTCAGGTTCGCGTCGTACCCGTAGGCGCCGTACGAGGCGATGTAGTCCGCGCCGAGACCATCGATGTCATCCGGCCCGGCCACCCGGTGGCCGTCGGCCACGGAACGGATCTCGAGCCCGTAGTCCGTCACGACGTACAGGTACTGGCTGCCGGCGGCGATCACGCCGGCCGCACCGATCAGGTCCTCGTTCAGCTGGACGTCCCAGATCGGCTCCCCGGCCACCACGTCCACGGCGGCCAGCCGGATCTGGAACACGTCGTCCCAGATCCAGACGCCATCCGCCTCGTACGGCATCAGCACCACGTCGCGCCCGTCCACCTGGGTGAACGCGCCGACCGGCAGCAGCTCGCTCGAGCTGGTCGAGGACATGGCGATCCGAGGTACGCCGAGCACCATGAAGGCGACGAACAGGATCGGCAGCAGCGCGCCGAGCCAGCCGAAGCGGAACCGGCGGCGCCGGCGCGGCGTCACGGGATCACCGAAGCCGCCGAGACCGGAGGCCGAGGAGAAGGCGGTCGTCGGCGGCGCCGTGCCCGACGCGCCGGAGCTTGCCGTACCGAAACTGCTCGACGGCGAGGGGTACCCGCCCGCGCCGCTCGCCCCGGACCAGCTTCCGCCGGTCCCGGTGGTGCCCCAGCCGGGCATGGGCGCCTGCTGGCCCTGGCTGCCGCTGTGCTGGCTCATCCCTGGGATCGACATGGTGCCCTCCTCGGTCCGGTGCGTGGCGGCTGGGCCCGGTGCCCGGCACGTCCACGGTCAGACCCAACCACGTGGGCTCGGCGCAACCGATCTCAGGTTGGGGCCTCCAGTCGCGCGACCTAGCACCTGCCGCGCTGAGATCGGACCCTTGGAGCGTGCGATTTCAGCGTGGCAGGTGCGATGTCAGCGCGGGCGCTCCGGCAGACCTGCGAGGACCTCCGGCGCCGGCCCGAGGTGGATCAGGCCGAGCCGCGTCGTCGGCCGGGTCATCGCCACGTACAGCGCTCCGAGGCCGCGAGGACCGGAGGCGACCGCCGCCACGTCGACCACCAGGACGCCGTCGAACTCCAGGCCCTTGGCCTGCTCCGGGGTGAGCACCACCACCTCGGCCGTCAGCTCCGGACCCGCGCCGAACGAGACGGAGGTGGCATCGAGCGCGGCGGCGATCGCGCCGCCGAGCTCGCCGGTCCGTGCCGCGGGGGCGATGACGGCGAGGTGTCCGCCGTCGAGCGCCGCCAGTTCCGCTCTGGCGAGGTCGACGACGTCCGCGGTCAGCGTGTCGGGCGTCGAGCGCACCCGCCACGGAGCCTCGCCGCCGGCGCGTGCCGCGACCGGGGCGGGCGCGTCGGGATCCAACGCCCGCAGCACCGGGGCCGCCGCGTCCAGGACGGCCTGCGGCGTGCGGTAGCTGACGCTCAGGTCCACGCGCCGCCACCGACGCCGGGGGTGGGCCGCCACGAGCGTGTCCCAGGAGGTGGTGCCCGTTGCGGCGGACGTCTGATGGACGTCGCCCACCACCGTCAGGGAACCGGACGGAACCCGGCGTAGCAGCATCCGCCACTGCATCGCGGACAGTTCCTGCGCCTCGTCGACGATCAGGTGCCCGTACGCCCAGGTCCGGTCCTCGGCAGCCCGCTCGGCCAGGGAACGGGAGTCCCGCTCGCGGAACCGGCCGGCCAGGTCCTCGGCGGAGACGCCCTTCACGCCGGACGCGGCGAGCACCTGCTGGGCGTACCGCAACTCCTCCCGACGGCGGGCCGTCAGCCGGGCGTCGGTCACGGTGTCATCGACACCGAGGAGCTCGGCCGCCTCGTCCAGCAACGGCACGTCCGCCGCGCTCCACCCCGCCCCGCGCTCGCGGGCGAGGGCGAGACGGTCCGCCCCGGCCAGCTCGGGGGCAAGTTCCGGATGGTCGGCGATCTGCTCGAACAGGTCCTCCAGAAGGTCCTCCGGGGTGAGCGCCGGCCAGAGCCGGTCGACGACGGCGGCCACGGCTGGATCCTGCTCGAGCTCACGGCGCACGTGGGCCACCTCGTGCTCACCCGCGGTGCCGGTGACCTCGGTGCCGGCGCCCTCGACGGCGGACGGCAGCCGGTCCGCCTGCTTCGCGATGGCGGCGTCGACGCTGCGCAGCTCCGCCTCGAACCCGCGCTCGGTGTCCGCGAGGAGCTGCCGGTCACGCTCGAGCACGAGATCGGTCAGGTGGGACCAGAGCTGCTCGGCGAACACCAGCCGGGCCAGGTTGTGGCCGAGTCCGGTGCGCCGGGCGTGCTCGGCCGCGCCGGCCAGCACCGGACCGGCCACCCGCAGCACGTCACCCGCGAAGGCGACCTCCACGCCGTCGGGCATCTCCTGCCGCGCCCGCACGGCCGAGGCGACCACAGCGGCCATCGCGACGTCGCCCTTGACGACGGCCGCATCCGGGTCCTCGGCGGTGGTCACGGTCGTGCCCGGCAGCAGCGTGTTCGGCGTGGCGAGCACCACCTGGGTCTCACCGAGCGAGGGCAGCACCTGCTCGATGTAGGCGAGGAAGACCGGGCTGGGGCCCACCACGAGGACGCCCTGCTCCGCGATCCGCGGGTAGGTGTAGAGCAGGTAAGCCGCCCGGTGCAGCGCGACCGCGGTCTTGCCCGTGCCCGGACCGCCCTGGACCACGAGGACACCGTCGACGTCGGCGCGGATGACCTCGTCCTGCTCGCCCTGCAGGGTGGCGACGATGTCCCCCATGCGCCCGGTCCGGTGCGCGGTGAGGGCCTCCATGAGAGCGCCCTCACCCACCAGATCACTGGCGTGGGCGTGGTCGAGGTCGAGCAGCTCGTCGTTCACGCCGACGACGGTGCGGCCCGTGGTGCGGATGTGCCGGCGCCGCTGCACGTCGGTGCCGGATGCGGCCGTGGCGGTGTAGAAGTCGGACGCGACGGGCGCGCGCCAGTCGACGAGCAGCGGGTTCAGGTCCGCGTCCCGCAGCCCCATCCGGCCGATATAGGTCACCGAACCGTCCCGCCGGTCCAGGCGCCCGAAGCACAGGCCGTGCTCGGCCCGGTCCAGACTGGCGCGACGCTCACTCAGCCGGGCGGCGTGCGCGTCCCGGTCGACGAGGCCGCGAGGGCCGTCGGCGCCGGCCAGGTTCGTGGCGGTCAGCGCGGTCAGAGTCTCCTCCCGCAACTCCTCCACTCGGGCGTAGAGCCCATCCAGGTACTGCTGTTCGAGCCTGATCGCGTGGGACGGCACGGATCCCCTTTCCGGTCTGTCGGGTGGACTCGTTGACCAACGACGGCGGCGCCGCGGTTGTTCCCGACGGCGGAAGTCGGGTTCGGCTGCTTCGGCCACCGATGAATTCGGGCACCCGCGGGCGTCTGTCGGAATTGAGCGAACCCGTTCACCTGCGCGTGGATCGCGATCCGAGTGCGGGAGGTACCAGCAGTGAGGACGCCCATCATGCCGAACATCACCCCGAATCTCTGGTTCGAGAGCCAGGCCGAGGAGGCAGCGGAGCTCTACACGTCGATCTTTCCGAACTCCTCGATCGACCACGTGGAGCGCTACGGGCCGGGGGCGCCGCTGCCGGAGGGCACCGTGATGACGGTCGCCTTCAGCCTCGACGGCAAGCGGTTCGTGGGCCTGAACGGGGGACCGGCGTTCGCGTTCACCGAGGCGATCTCGTTCATCATCGAGTGCGTCGACCAGGCCGAGGTGGACCACTACTGGGGTGCGCTCACGGCCGACGGTGGTCAGGAGAGCCAGTGCGCATGGCTCAAGGACCGGTTCGGCGTCTCCTGGCAGGTGGTGCCGCGGCGACTGATGGAGCTGCTCGGCGACCCTGATCCCGAGCGGGCGGGGCGGGCCATGGAGGCCATGCTGTTGATGCGCAAGATCGACATCGCGGCGGTGGAGCGCGCAGCGGACGGCTGAACTGCGGCTGAGCGGCCGGCGAACGGGGGCCGAGCGGCTGGCGAGCGGGGCCGAGCGGCGGGTCAGTCGCGAGCGTCGTAGTTCTGTTGCGCCGAGGTCACCTCGGGAACGGAGTCCTCGAGCACCTCGATGAGGCCGATGAGCCGGTCCGCGATCCGCTCGCCGAGCTCGGAGAGCCGGTACTCGACGTGCGGTGGCAGCGTCGCTCGGGCCTCGCGGATGACGATCCCGTCGCGCTCGAGTGCCTGCAGGGTCTGGGCGAGCATCTTCTCGCTGACGCCGTCGATGCGACGCCGGAGCGCGTTGAACCGGATCGCGCCGTCGCGCAGGCCGGCGACGGTCAGCACGCCCCAGCGGCCGGTGACGGTCTCGAGCACCTGGCGGGAGGTGCAGCCGCGCTGGAACACGTCGGCGATGATCTCCGCGGACGGTCCGGTGTCGGGCTGCGTGGCCATGGCGGCAAGCGTAGTCGGGCGACCTCGCGTTGACACTGTGAGATACACCGCACTGTGGAATCCATTGCACTAACAAAAAGTTAGTGCCAACATGGGCGAGTCCAGTCGGACCGACGCCCGAGGGCAGGTCCGGACCACCGCACGTCCCGATCGCAGCACGTCCACACCACACACCCATGTCCCAGGAGGATTCCCACATGATCGCTGTCACCGGAGCCACCGGCCACCTCGGCCGGCTCATCGTCGAGGCGCTGTTGCAGCGGGGCGTCGAGCCGGCACAGGTCGTCGCCGCCGTGCGCACCCCGGCCAAGGCCGCCGAGCTGGCCGACCGTGGCGTCACCGTCCGGGAAGCGGACTACGACCGCCCGGACACCCTGGCGCCGGCGCTCGACGGCGTGGACGTGCTCGTGCTCGTCTCCGGCAGCGATGTGGGCCAGCGGGTCCGTCAGCACGGCGCCGTGGTCGACGCCGCGAAGGCCGCCGGCGTGAAGCACCTCCTGTACACGAGCATCGTGCACGCGGACACGACTCCGGTGCTGCTCGCCCCCGAGCACAAGGCGACCGAGGAGCTGATCGCCGACGCCGGCATCCCCGCCACGTTCCTCCGCAATGGCTGGTACATCGAGAACTACCGGGCCAACCTCGACCAGGCCCGCGAGAGCGGCGAGATCCTGGGCAGCGTCGGCGACGGCCGGGTGGCCGCCGCAACCCGCGCGGACTTCGCCGAGGCGGCCGCTGTGGCCGCGCTCAACGCTGCCGCGAACCCCGCGCAGGCGCGCGTGTACGAGTTGAGCGGCGACGAAGCGTGGGACTACGCGAGGCTCGCCGACGCCGTCGGGCAGATCATCGGGCGACCGGTCACCTACCGCGACGTGACCACGGCCGAGCACGAGGCGATCCTGACCGGGGCGGGCCTGGACGCCGGCACCGCCTCCTTCGTGGCCGGCCTGGACGCGAACATCCGCGACGGCCTGCTGGCCGAGACGAGCGGTGACCTCGCCCGGCTCATCGGCCGCCCGACCACGCCGCTGCTGGACGGCCTGACCGCTGCCCTCGAGGCGTCGAAGGTATGAGGGTCGCCGGGGTGGCGGTCGCGCGATGCCGTCCCCGTCCGGCCGGGCGAGCGGGTCTCAGCGCCCCTGGACCGGCCCGTTCATCGCGGCGGAGCGGACCGCCTCCCACAGGCCCGACTGCCACGGCTGCGCGGGGGCGAGCGGGAGGTTCGGCAGGACTCCTGCGCCGCCGAGCTCGCCGATGAAGCCGTAGGAGCTGGTCCGCAGCGGGGCATCCCACGGCACCACGGAGAGTGGTCCACCGGGTCCGTTCAGGACCGCCAGGAACTGTCGCGCGTGCTCGTCCGAGGCGGCCTCGCCGGCCCCGTCGACGCCCTCCCAGTACCAGCGTCCACGGGCGAAGTGGTCGTAGAGGCAGGCCCAGTCGCGGTAGGACGCGCGCAGCCCAGCGGAGGCGATCCACCCGATGTCGACCGCCTCGGCCTCGCTGAGGTAGCCGGCGCCGACGCCCGCGCGGGCGAGCATGATCGTCCGGACCAGGTCCCACGCTGTGAAGTCGATGGTGCGGGCACCACGGACGTCCTTGCGGACCCGGCGCAGGCGGAGTTCGGTCTCGGCGGCGGTGCCGGAGTGCTTCGCGTCCCGGTGCAGCCCGGCCGCGAGTGCGCGTTGTCCCGCGGGCGGCAGCGCGAGCCACGCCGCGCGCTCGGCGTCGAAGTCGGCGCGGTGCCCGGACACGAGCAGGGACAGCAGTTGCACGTACAGATCCAGCCGAGTCCGAACCGCCCAGGCCTCCGCAAGGATCGCCCGGCTGTGCTGCGGGTCGGTGTAGCCGAAGGTGTCGAGCGGTTCTCCGGCGGCGAGGGCGTACCAGGAGGAGGCGCCAAGCTGCCAGCCCGCCGGGTGGGTGGCGACTGCGTGCGGGCCGACCATGAACCGTGGCTGGTGGTGGGAGGCCACGTCCTTGCGCACGTCTTTACGCGCGCGTTGCCGGTGCGCCCTGGCGTGCGCCCGGTCGAACAGGCGCGTCATGGCGAGCCGCCCGGCGAGGATCACAGCGATGACGAAGACGATTCCGGCGATGTAGGCGGGATCCACATCGAACACTCCAGCACACGACGATGCTCCAGTAAAGCGCGCCATGGGTCACGCCGTACCTGGCGAGCGTGTTCGACGCGCGAACCGTCGGGATCGTCAGCTCAGCGGTTCGGCGTGAACGCCTCCCGGTAGAGCGCGCGCATCTCATCGGTCAACTCGGGGGCGGGACCGTCTACCTGCGCGGTTGGTACCACGGTCGTGATCGACAGCGTCGCGACGGGTGCGGGCGCGACGCCCCACTCGGCGAGCCAGCCGGCGAGCTGGGCGGAGGAAGCGGCGTAGACGATCCTGCCCAGACCGACCCAGCCGTGGGCGGCGGCGCACATCGGGCAGTGCTCGCCGGAGGTGTAGACGACGGCGGTGCGGCGCTCCTCGGGCGTGAGGTTCGTCGCGGCCCAGCGGGCGATCTCGAACTCGGGGTGGCGGGTGTGGTCACCGCCGGCGACATGGTTCTGGTCGGCGAACAGCTCGGTGCCGCGGCGGTTCACCAGGATGGAGCCGAACGGCTCGTCGCCGCCGTCGAGAGCCTCGGTCGCCAGGCTCACGCACCGGCGTAGTCGCGTCAGGTCGTCCGTGGAGATCATGCGCCCAAGCCTGACAGATGCGCGCCGCGGCCGAGGTGATCGGGCACGCGGCGGACGGCGACGAAGCGCTCAACCTCGGCCTGCCGAGCGCGCCCGGCGCGTGACGCCCGGTGCGGGGGCGCTCAGGCGTCCCGGCGTCGCAGCACGACCGCGGCAGCGATCATCGGGACGAGCGCCCAGGCCGCCACCACCGCGGCACCCTGCCAGGGCGTGAAGCCTCCCGTCCCGCCGAACGCCTCGCTGACGGTGACGAACGCCGTCGCGGCCGGCAGCGGAAGGTACTCCACCAGGGTCTGTACCCAGTCCAGCGTGA
The DNA here is from genome assembly GCF_019947135.1 of Occultella gossypii. GTDB lineage: Bacteria > Actinomycetota > Actinomycetes > Actinomycetales > Beutenbergiaceae > Occultella > Occultella gossypii. Next base: position 321,154 of record NZ_JAGSHT010000012.1, read on the forward strand.
TGAACTGCAGGATGCCCGGCAGCAGGAGCAGCACGGTGAGCGCGACCGTCACGGCTCCGGCGGTCGAGCGCAGAAGCGTGCCGACGCCGAGTGCGAACAGCGCCGCCGCGACCAGGAACGCCGTCGCGCCACCGGCGATCTGCCAGGTGGTGCCGTCCGTCAGGCTCGGCACCAGGTCGTGCTCGGAGAGGATCGGCATGGTCGCCGCATAGGCGGCCGCGAAACCGACGGCGGTCGTGATCACCGTGAGCACGGAGAGCGCGAGGGCCTTGGCTGCTAGGACGGGCAACCGCGTGGGCACTGCGGCGAACGTCGAACGGATCATGCCCGTGGAGTACTCGCCCGTGATCAGCAGGGCGCCGAGCACGGCGATCGTGAGCATGCCGAACTGGTAGCCGCCGGTGACGAGCTCGGCCCCGTGCACGTCGGCGAACACCGCGGCACCTTCCGGCGAGCCGAGACTGTCCGCGATCGCGGCCGCCTGGCCGAGGGCCATCAGGGTCAGCAGGACGACGGTGAGGCCGAGCGTCCACCACGTGGAGCGCAGCGAGAAGAGCTTGCGCCACTCGGCCGCGAGGACGCCGGCGAAGTCGAGCCGGGCCGGGACGAGGGGCCGCGCCGGGCGGACGGACGGCGCCAGTTGGGTGGTGGGCCGAGGGGTGCTGGTCGTGGCGGTCATCGGGACGCTCCGCTGTGGATCGGTTCGGGTGAGGTTTCGGGTGGGGCGGTCTCGGACCGGTACTCGACGGCGTCCTGCGTGAGGGCCATGTAGGCCGCCTCGAGCGACGCCTGCTGCGTGGCGAGCTCGTGCAGGGCGATGTGATGGTCCAGTGCGGTGTTGCCGATGAGCTCACCGGTCAGGCCCCGCACCTCCAGGGCGCCCGGCTCCGGCGAGGTGATCGTCCCCCCGGCCGCCTGGAGCAGCGGCGCGAGGTCCGCGGCCTGCGGGGAGCGCACCCGCACCGTGGTGCCAAGGACTCCGTCGATGACCTCCTGTACCGGACCGGAGGTGATGATCCGACCCTTGCCGATGACGAGCAGGTGGTCGGCGGTCTGGGCCATCTCGCTCATCAGGTGCGAGGAGAGGAAGACCGTGCGGCCCTCCGCCGCGAGCTGGCGGACGAGGTTGCGGACCCACTGCACGCCGTCGGGGTCGAGGCCGTTGACCGGCTCGTCGAGGATGAGGGTCTGCGGGTCCGCGAGGAGGGCGGACGCGATACCGAGCCGCTGACCCATGCCGAGGGAGAACCCGCCGACCCGCTTGTTCGCGACGGTGGACAGGCCGGTCATCTCGATGACCTCGCCCACCCGCTTCGGGCTGATGTGGTGGGTGGCGGCCATCACGGCCAGGTGGGCCCTCGCGGAGCGGCCCGGGTGCACGGCCTTCGCCTCGAGCAGGGCGCCGACCTCACGCAGGGGTGTGCGGTGCTCGGCGTAGCGTTTGCCGTTGACCGTGACCCGGCCGGAGGTGGGCTCGTCGAGTCCGACGATCATCCGCATGGTGGTGGACTTGCCGGCGCCATTCGGCCCGAGGAAGCCGGTCACGGTGCCCGGCCGGACGGTGAAGCTGATGCCATGCACGGCGGTCTTGTCGCCGTATCGCTTGGTGAGGTCGTGTGCCTCGATCATGGAGGGCTCTTCTCTCTGTGCTTTCACAGGCGGTCAAAAGCGGCCACTGGGGGTCAGATGGGGCCGTCTTCGACGCTAAGGCTCGGCGCACTGCGAGCGGATCGCGCTCGAGGCGGAACCGTCGGGGCCGACCATCCGCCGAACTGATGAAGGTCTGACCGCCCACCTCGGGGTGAACCCTGAGCCGAGGGACGGCGCAACTCAGGGTGCCACTCGTCACGGACGCACGTGGGGCTGACCTAGCCCGGTTCGGCGATGCCCCGTGAATAGGCCCAGACCACCAACTGCACCCGGTCCCGGGTGTCCGTCTTCGTCATGATCCGGGACAGGTGTGTCTTCACCGTGCTCGCCTCCAGGTGCAGCGCGGCGGCGATCTCGGCGTTCGACGAGCCCCGGCAGAGCAGCCCGAGGATGTCGTGCTCGCGTGCCGTCAGGAGCTGGGCGGCCGCGACGTCACGCGGCGTCGCGGACCGGCGCGTGGCGAACTCCCGCAGCACCCGCCTGGTCAGGCTCTGGTCCACCAGCCCTTCGCCGGAGGCCACCCGCCGGACGGCGTCGACGAGGACGTCCGGGTCGGCGTCCTTGAGCAGGAACCCGCTCGCGCCGGCCTCGAGGGCGCCGAACACATAGTCGTCCAGGTCGAACGTGGTCACCACCAGCACCGGGATCGGGTCGGCGACGTCCGGACCGGCGAGCGCGCGGGTAGCGGTGATCCCGTCACCGCCGGGCATCCGCACGTCCATGCAGACCACGTCCGGGCGCAGCTCCCGCGCGATCCGGACGCCCTCGACGCCGCCGGACGCCTGCCCGATCACCTCGATGCCCTCCGAACGCAGGATCACCTCGAAGCCGGCCCGAACCACGGCCTGGTCGTCGACGAGCACCACTGTTGTCATGAGGTTCCTCCTGGTCGGGGGATGGTCAGTCGGACCTGCCAGGCGCCGCCGGCAACCGGACCGGCGGTGAGCTCACCGTGGAGCATCTGGGCGCGTTCACGCATCCCGACCAGGCCGTGCCCGGTGGTGCCCGGCGTGCCGGCAGTGCTCTCGCCGGCTGGCGGTCGCGAGGGCGCGGGGTTGCGGACCGTCAACACGCAGGCCGACGGCGTGTACTCGCGGCGGAGGTCGATGCTGCGGCCGGGCGCGTGGCGCCGCGCGTTGGAGAGCGCCTCCTGCAGCACGCGGTACAGGGTGAGCTCCGCCGTCGGTCCCAGGTCCCACGGCTCGCCGTCGACCCGGTCTGTGACGCGCGCGCCCGCGGCTCGCGCGTCCTCGATGAGGGCGTCGAGGTCCGCCAGGCCCGGTTGCGGGGTCTGCTCGGCGCCGTCGGTCCCACGGAGCAGGCCGACGACCAGGCGGAGGTTGTCGAGGGTCTGGCGGCCCTGGGTCCGGATCCACTGCATGGACTCGCGGGCGCGGTCCGGGTCGGCTGCGATCAGGCGCTCCGCGGCCGCCGCCTGCACCACGATGCCGGAGAGGTGGTGGGCGGCCACGTCGTGCAGCTCGCGCGCGATCCGGGACCGCTCGGCGGCCACCGCCTGGGCCGCCCGGCTCTGCTGCTCGGCAGCCGCCGCGTCCACCTGGGCGCGCAGGGACGCGAGCAGTTCCCGGCGGGTGCCCACATACACCCCGATGAAGCACGCGACGGCGTAGACGGCGACCGCCGACGCGAGCGAGGCCAACAGGTTGACGGCAGGTCCGCCGTCGGGAATCGACTCCGGCCCGCCAAGGGCGACGGTGAGCAGCGCCTCGACCACGGCACCGACGCCGATGGCGATCGCGGCGACGCGTCGGGGTGCGTATGCCCCGACCGCGTACGCGGCCACCGGGGTCGCGAGCCCGCGGAACGTGACCAGGTCCGGCAGCAGCGGGGTCATCAGGATCTGGGCGAGGACGGTGAGGGCGAAGCACAGCACCGGCGCCCGGCGGCGCAGGATCAGTGCCGCGGACTGGGCCACCAGCAGCGCGTAGATGCCGGCCCGGGTCGGCCCGGTGATGGTGACGACGTCCAGGCCGAGCTCTGCTGCCATCCCGCCGGCGAGGAGAGCCTCGAGACCGGCGAAGCCGACGATGTTCAGCGCCGCGACGACACCGGCCACGACGGTGTCGCGGCCGGTGGTCGTGCGCGGGCGCAGCGAGAGGAGGCGAGCGCGCAGCGAATTGGTCACCTCATCCCCCTCGTCGATCCGATCGGCTCAGCGTAGTGACGTCCGGTGGTGTGGCTCACGCGAGGTCGCGGCGCCGGAAGGTCTGCAGCCCGCCGAAGCCGAGCACGAGCACCCACGCGGCCAGCGCGGCGAGTCCGCCGAGGGCTCCGAGGCTGGCCGGTCCGGCGAGCATGCCCGCGCCCGGGCCGACCGAGGCGAGCGAGCCGAGCCCGAGCGGTAGCCAGTCCGTGATGGCGGAGCCGCCACCGCCGATGAAGCTGACGATGCCGCGCAGGATCGGCTCGGCGATGATCAGGGCGCCGACGGTGATCAGGGTGGCGACCTGACCGCGGATGAGGGTGCCGATCGCCTGACCGAGCCAGGTGAACAGGACCAGGACGGCCAGGCCGCGGCCCCAGATGCCGAGGACCTCGCCCGGCGAGAGGGACAGTTCCGCACCCGGGGTGATGGTGATGGCGACGAACAGTCCGAGCGCGGTCAGGACGATCAACCCGACCCCGATGATGACGGCGGTCGTGGCGCCGGCGGCGGCCTTCGCGGCGAGGATCCGGGGCCGGGACGGGGTGATCAGGGCGGTCGGCACGATGCCGCCGGTCCGCAGGTCCGTGGTGGCGATGAGAGCGCCGAGGACGAGCATGGCCATCACGGTCAGCCCGACGTTCGAGCTACCGGGCCCGAGCGCGAGGAGGTCCAGGATCGAGCGTTGCAGGGCCGGGCTGCCGAGGTCGACGAGCGCGGTGAGGTCCGGGATGAGTTCGGCAGCGACGTCCGGCGGCAGGTCGCTCGATCCGGTGCCAAGGGAGTCGACCAGCCGCGGCAGCGCGACGGTGAGGGCCTGGACGGCGATCATCCCGATCCAGGCGACCGCGGCGACGATCCAGGCGGCCTTGGTGGTGCGGAGCTTGAGCAGTTCGGAGCGGTACATCAGAACATCCCTTCGGAGGCGGCGGTCAGGTCGAGATAGGCGTGCTCGAGGGTGTCGCCGGCCATGACGTCGGCGAGCGGGCCATCGGCGAGGACGCGGCCCTCACCGATGACCACGAGGTCGTCGGCCACCTGCGCGACCTCGGCGAGCACGTGAGAGGCGAGCAGGACCGTGCCCCCGCCGTCGGCGAACGAGCGCAGCATGCCGCGCAACCAGGCCATGCCGGCGGGGTCGAGCCCGTTCGCGGGCTCGTCGAGGACGAGGATCCGGGGTTCGCCGAGCAGCGCGGCTGCCAGGCCGATCCGCTGGCGCATGCCGAGCGAGTAGGTGCCGACGCGGCGGTCCGCGGCGCGGGTCATGCCGACCTTCTCCAGGGCGACGGCGACCGCGGCCTCGGGCAGGCGGGCGGCGGCTGCGAGGACGCGCAGGTGGTCGCGGCCGCTGCGGCCGCGGTGCAGGCCGCCCTGGTCGAGCAGGGCACCGACGGTGCGGGCCGGGTGGTCGAGGTCGGCGTAGGCGCGGCCACTGATGGCTGCCCTGCCGGACGCGGCCCGGGCGAGCCCGAGCAGGATGTGGACGCTCGTGGACTTGCCGGCGCCGTTGGGGCCGAGGAGGCCGACGACGCGACCCTCCGCGGCCGTGAAGCTGACGCCGCGCAGAGCCTCGACGGGTCCGTACGACTTGTGGAGATCGGTGATCTCGATCGGATGCATGGGGGTCCTCCGGCGATGGTGTGGTTGATGCCTTCAGCCTGTCCGGACCGGCGTGCGGAATCGTCTGGCGCAGGGGGGAACCTGGGCGCCAACCTTTGGGGGACCTGGGGTGGGGGAGGGTCCGCCGAGCGCTGACTGCCGGGCGCCGGGTGGTGGGCGCCGGGTGGGCATCCGTTACGATTCGCGACCGGAGGGGGCGTGATCAGGGGGCAGAACCGGACGTCCACCGCGCACCCTCGAACGACCCGGAGGTCCGTCACCGTGCTGCGCCGCTCGAAGAAGCTCACGCCGACCGCCTTTTGGTACTTCCTCGCTGCGGCCGCGGTCCCTTCGGTGCTCGGGCTGCTGAGCGCGCTGGCGATCCGGATCGCGGTGGGCTCGGGCAGCGTGTGGACGTACACGTTCGAGCTCAGTCGTCGCGGACGGCCGGTCGGGAACGCACCCGCGCAGGCGTCCGAGTTCAGTGCCGAACAGATCCTGTACTTCGTACCGTGGACGGCCATCATCGGGGCCGTCTGCCTCGCCCTGGCCGTGCTGTTCTGCATCCGCTGGCCGACGTCCCTGCTCGGGACGCTCGCCATCCTGCTGATCTCCCTCAGCGGCGTGAACGCGGGGATGTCCGCGCTGACGTCGCGGGCGTCCTGGGGCGGGTTCGGCGTGATCATGATCGGCCTCGCGGCCGTGGTCGGTCAGCGGATGCTGCTCGGCCTCGCCCAGAGCAAGCTCCGCGTCGTGGTGCCGGAGGGCGCGGCGGGGGTCCAGGGCCGGGCGCCCTCGCAGGGCCGGCCCGCGCCCTCCGTCCGGCCCGCGCCGCTCGGCCAGGCCGCCGACCTTCCCCCGGATACCCGACCGGGTCGGTGAGGACGGTCGGGCGTGCCCGCTGACCACTATGTGGACGTGGGCAGTCCGGCTGGGTCACCCCGGTGGGCGGGTGTCAGGATGGACACACCCACCCAGCAAGGAGTTCACGATGCCGCTGCCCTTTGACGACGACCCGAAGTTCACCGCCTACGCCAACCCGGAGCGGCTGGTGAGCACGCAGTGGCTCGCGGATCACCTCGGTGACGAGGGCCTCGCCGTCGTGGAGAGCGACGAGGACGTGCTGCTCTACGAGACCGGGCACATCCCCGGGGCCGTGAAGGTGGACTGGCACCTCGACCTGAACGACGCGGTCACGCGTGACTACGTGGACGCCGCGGGATTCGCCAAGCTCCTCGGCGGCAAGGGCATCACGCGCGACACCACGGTGGTCATCTACGGGGACAAGAACAACTGGTGGGCCGCCTACGCGCTGTGGGTGTTCGCACTGTTCGGCCACCCGGACGTGCGCCTGCTCGACGGTGGCCGGGCCAAGTGGGTGGCCGAGGGTCGCGAGTTCACCACCGACGTGCCGAGCCCGGCAGCGGTCGACTACCCGGTGGTCCAGCGCGAGGACGGCGGCGTGCGCGCCTTCAAGGAGGACGTGCTCGGCTTCCTCGGTGGGCAGCTCGTGGACGTCCGGTCGCTGCCGGAGTACACCGGCGAGCGCACCCACATGCCCGACTACCCGGACGAGGGCGCCCTGCGCGGCGGCCACATCCCCGGTGCGCAGTCGGTGCCGTGGGCCCGGGCCGCGAACGAGGACGGCACGTTCCGCTCCCGCGCCGAGCTGGACGCGATCTACCGTCAGGAGAAGGGCCTCACCCCGTCCGAGCCCGTGATCGCCTACTGCCGCATCGGCGAGCGCTCCGCGCACTCGTGGTTCGTGCTGCAGCACCTGCTCGGCTTCCCGAACGTCCGTAACTACGACGGTTCCTGGACCGAGTGGGGCAACTCCGTGCGGGTGCCGATCGCGCGTGGCACGGAACCTGGGGACGTTCCCGCTCCATGACAGAATTGGCTCCATGACCGACACGTCCGACCTGACGGCTGCCCTGGGGGGCATCGTTGACGACTTCAATGCGCTCACGACGGCGGACCGGTTGCAGTTGTTGCTCGAGTTCTCGACGGGTCTGCCGGAGCTCCCGGAGCGGTACGCGGCGCACCCGGAGCTCCTCGAGGGCGTGCCGGAGTGCCAGTCGCCGATCTTCCTGATCGTGGAGGTGGACGGCGCCGGCCCGGACGCCCCGGTGCACCTGTTCTTCTCCGCACCGGCCGAGGCCCCGACCACCCGCGGCTTCGCCGGAATCCTGCACGAGGGCCTGAACGGGCTCACCGCCGCCGACGTGCTCGCCGTGCCGAACGACATCTCCGACCGGCTCGGCCTCGCCGAGGCGATCAGCCCGCTGCGACTGCGCGGGATGGCCGGGATGCTCGGCCGCATCAAGCGGCAGGTGCGGGAGAAGTCCGGGATCTGAGCGGGCCGGCCGAGGGCTGGAGCTGGTCAGGCCAGCTCGCCGGTTCTGGCCAGGACCGTGCGCGCGTGGCGCAGGACGGGCTCGTCGACCATCTGCCCGCGATGCGTGAACACGCCCGGTTGCTCGGCCGCGGCCGCGAGCAGTTCTCTTGCCCACGTGATCTGGTCCGGGCTGGGCCGGTACGCCGCGCGGATCGTCTCGACCTGCCCGGGATGGATACAGGCGGTCGCGTTGAAGCCGCTCGCGTTGGCGTCCGCGGCCTCGACCGCGAGTCCGTCGAGATCGGCGATGTCCAGGTAGACGGCGTCGATCGCGCTCTTCCCATGCGCCCCGGCCGCGAGCAGCACCGCAGCCCGAGCATGCCGCGCCACCTCCCGGTAGCTGCCGTCGGCAGCGCGACTCGACGTGCCGCCCAAGGAGGCCAGCAGGTCCTCGGCGCCCCACATCAGGGCGCGCACTGCAGGGACGGCCGCGATCTCGGGCGCGGCCACCACGCCGAGCGCGGTCTCGCACAGGGCGATCACCTCGAAACCGCCGAGGCGGGCCACCTGCGCCGGCGACTCCGCCTTGGCGAGCATGACCGTGCGGTAGTCGGTGCCGACGAGCGCCTCGAGGTCGGCTTCGAACTCCGGGCTGTCGACGGCGTTGACCCTCACGATCGTGCGGGTCGGGTCGAGCGGCTCCGCGCGGAGCGCGGCCCGGGCCTGCGCCTTGCGCTCCGGGGCGACGGCGTCCTCCAGGTCCAGGATGACGGCGTCCGCTCGCTCGGCCGCCTTGGCGAACCGGTCCGGCCGGTCGGCCGGGCAGAACAACAGTGCCGGCCCCCAAGGTGTGCCGGTCCCAGCCGTGGGGCTCGTCGCGGTCACTGCGAACTCACACCGATCGCGTCCTCGCACCACACCAACGTGGACCGGACGGCGGTGGCGACGATGGTGCCGTCCTGGTTGCGGCCGGTGTGCTCGAGGGTCACGATGCCCTGCCCCGGGCGCGAGGACGACAGCCGCTTGGTGCGTACCTGCGTTTCCGAGTACAGGGTGTCGCCGTGGTAGAGCGGATGGGGGAAGGTGATCACCTCGAACCCGAGGTTGGCCACGATCGTGCCCTGGGTGAGCTGGGCGACGGACGATCCCACCAGGGTGGCCAGTGTGAACATCGAGTTCACCAGCCGCTGTCCGAACGGCTGACCCGCGGACCAGGCGGCATCGAGGTGCAAGGACTGCGTGTTCATGGTGAGCGTCGTGAACAGGACGTTGTCCGCCTCGGTGACGGTGCGGCCTGGGCGGTGCTGGTAGAGCACGCTCGTATCGAACTCCTCGTAGTACAGGCCCCGCTGCACCACGACGGCGCGCGGCTCGCTCGGTTCGCTCATGTCGAGGCTGACCTCCGCAGAGCCGGGTCCGCGGGGTCGTCCGACCCGGGGCGGCTGCCCAGGAGTCGCCAGGTGCCGGGCAGGAGGAGGGCGACCGCTGCTGCCTTGAGCGCGTCGCCGACGAGGAACGGGAGCACGCCCAGGGCGATCGCCTGAGGCAGGCCGACCCCTAGGGCAACCATGAGCCACGGGACGCCGAACAGGTAGATCACCGTGCCCGCCGCCGCATACATCGCGGCGGCTCGCCACACCGAGCGGTCCGCGCCGCGGGCGGCCAGCCAGCCGGCGAGGGCGGCGGCCGGCAGGTAGCCGAGCGCGTAGCCGAAGGAGGCGGCCTCCCATCCGGAGCCCCAGCCGGCGAACACGGGCGCGCCAACGATTCCAGCGACCAGGAACACGCCCAGGCTGAGCGTGGCGCGCACCGGACCCAGCGCGGCTCCGACGGCGAGCGCGGCGAACGTGCCGAGCGTCAGCGGGACCGGCGTGAACGGCAGCGGGACGGAGATCTGGCCGACCAGTGCGACGGTAGCCGCGCCGCCGACGACGAGGGCCGCATTGCGCAGGCGGGTCGCGGGGAGCAGATCGCCCAGCACGGGCGGACTGAGGGTCATCGACATTCGGTTTCTCCGATCGGGAGGGCGATACGCATGGACGTGTGGTCGATCATGGCGCAGGTGCGCCGGTGGCCACAGTGCCTGCGTCGTCCGTCTCACCATCGTCGGTGCCGCCGGCGGTGACGGTGAACAGCTCCTGCCCGGACGTGACCTGGTCGCCCGGGGCCACGGCGATGGCGCTGATGGTGCCGTCGTGCGGTGCGGTCAGCGTCACCTCCATCTTCATGGCCTCGAGCACGCCGAGGTGCGCCCCCTTGGTGACGGCCTGTCCCGGCCGGACGACGACGTCCAGGACGAGGCCGGGCATCGGTGCGCGGACGAGGTCCTCGGTGGGTGCGGCGTGTTCCGAGGCCAGGTTGCCGGCGGGCAGGATCGTGTAGTTCTGGCCGTGCAAACAGACGACGGCGGCCCCTTGGTCGAGCTCGTACGTCACCTCGTGAACGACGCCGTCGATCTCCAGCCGAGCGCGGCCGGGCGGGGCGAGCATCGGGCGCACGGTCACGACCCGATCACCGCGACCTCCGAGGTGCTCTCGCGGGCCGGGCCACCCGGCGTCTCGAGGGTGGTCGTCCTCCACACGCACCTCGTGCTGGCGTACGTCGACCCGGACGACGTGCCGACCGCCGCCCACGGCGAAGGTGCGGACGACTGGGGCTGCCGGTCCGCCGTCGCGCCAGCCGTCCCGCACCCGGAACGGGTGCGGAGGAGCCCCGCCGTCGGCCAGCAGCCACCCCGCCACGGCGAGCGCGAGGTCGGGCGACTCCGGCGGGAACGGTGCGTCGGTGCGGTCCAGCCACGCCGTGTCGATCTCGGCTGCGGTGAACTCGGGGCCGGCCACGAGGCGGCGCAGGAAGCCGAGGTTCGTGGTCAGTCCGATGACGGCGGAGTCGTCGATCGCCTCGACGAGCCGGTGACGGGCGACCTCCCGTGTCGCTGCGTGAGTGATGATCTTGGCGAGCATCGGGTCGTACCAGGTGCCGACCTGCTGACCGCTGGCCAGTGCTTCGTCGACCCGGGCTCGGGCGGACCAGCGCACCGTCCGGGCGAGCCCGGCCTGCGGGAGGAACTGGGCGTCCGGGTCCTCGGCGTAGACGCGGGCCTCGATCGCGTGCCCGGTGACCGTGACCTCCTCCTGGGTGAACGTGAGCGCCTCGCCCTGGGCGATGCGGAGCTGCTCGGCGACCAGATCGATGCCGGTGACGAGCTCGGTCACCGGGTGTTCGACCTGGAGCCGGGTGTTCATCTCGAGGAAGTACGCCTCCTCGCCCTGCACCAGGAACTCCACGGTGCCCGCGTTCACGTACCCGACCGCGGTCGCGAGCCGGATCGCGGCGCTGGTCACGCTCTCCCGCACGGCGGCGCTGATGGTCGGCGCCGGAGCCTCCTCGACGACCTTCTGGTGACGCCGTTGCACCGAGCAGTCCCGGTCGAACAGGTGCAGCACGTTGCCGTGCGAGTCCGCGAGCACCTGGACCTCGATGTGGCGGCCATGCTCGACGTAGCGCTCGATGAGCATCGTGTCGTCGCCGAAGGCCGCCTTGGCCTCGCGGCGAGCGGCGGCGAGGGCCGCGGGCAGCGCGGAGTCGTCACGGACGATCCGCATGCCCTTGCCGCCCCCACCCGAGACCGCCTTGACCAGCAGCGGGAAGCCGATCTCGGCGCGTGCGGCGGTCATGAGCGCTTCGTCGTCGTCGCCTTCGACCGCGGGCAGCATCGGCACGCCGGCAGCCGCAGCGATCCGGCGCGCCTCGTCCTTGCGACCCATGCGGTCGATCACCTCGGGCGAGGGGCCCACGAACACCAGGCCCGCGTCGCGGCAGGCAGCCGCGAACTCCGCGCGTTCGGAGAGGAATCCGTAGCCGGGGTGCACCGCGTCCGCGCCGGACCGGGCGGCGGCGTCGATCAGCGCGGGGATCGACAGGTAGGACTCGGCTGCAGGGGCTGGGCCCAGCCGGACGGCGGTGTCGGCGACCTGCACGTGCGGGGCGTCTCGGTCGGCATCGGAGTAGACGGCGACAGTCCGAAGACCGGCGGCGTGGGCGGCGCGCAGCACCCGTACCGCGATCTCGCCACGGTTGGCGACCAGGAGCGTTCCGAAGGTCATGTGCGCCTCACATGCGGAAGATGCCGTAGCCGGGCTCGGGGATCGGAGCGTTCGCGGCCGCGGCCAGCCCCATCCCGAGGACCCGACGGGTGTCGAGTGGATCGATGATGCCGTCGTCCCATAGGCGCGCCGTCGAGTAGTAGGGCGAGCCCTGTCGCTCGTACTGCTCGTGGATCCCGGCGACGAACTCCGCCTCCTGCTCGGCGGGCCACTCGCCGCCGCGAGCCTCGATGCCATCACGGCGGACTGTGGCCAGGACTGCCCCGGCCTGCTCGCCGCCCATCACCGAGATGCGGGCGTTCGGCCACGTCCACAGGAAGCGCGGGTCGAAGGCACGCCCGGCCATGCCGTAGTTGCCGGCGCCGAAGGAGCCCCCGATCACCACGGTGAACTTCGGCACCACGGAGCAGGCGACGGCGGTGACCAGCTTCGCGCCGTCCTTGGCGATGCCGCCGCGCTCGTACTCTCGTCCGACCATGAACCCGCTGATGTTCTGGAGGAACACGAGAGGGACGCCGCGCTGGTTGCACAGTTCGATGAAGTGCGCGCCCTTCAGCGCCGACTCGCTGAACAGGATCCCGTTGTTGGCCACGATGCCGACCGGGAATCCCCACACATGCGCGAAGCCGCAGACCAGACTCTCCCCGTAGAGCTCCTTGAACTCGGCGAACCGGGAGCCGTCGACGATCCGGGTGATGACTTCGCGGACGTCGTAGGAGATGCGGGGATCGGTCGGCACGAGGTCGAGTAGCGCTCCCGGGTCCTTCACCGGTTCCTCGACCGCGATCTGCCGGATCGACGGGTCCATCGGGCGCTGGAACGTTGTGACGATCCGCCGCAGGATGGCGACGGCGTCCTCGTCGTCGTCGGCGAGGTGGTCCACGACGCCGGAGACCCGCGCGTGCACGTCGCCGCCGCCGAGCTCCTCAGCGGTCACGACCTCGCCGGTCGCGGCCTTCACGAGCGGAGGGCCGGCCAGGAAGATCGTGCCCTGGTTCCGCACGATCACCGACTCATCCGACATCGCGGGCACGTAGGCCCCGCCTGCGGTGCACGAGCCCATCACGGCGGCGATCTGGGGGATGCCCTGGGAGGAGAGGTTGGCCTGATTGAAGAAGATCCGGCCGAAGTGGTCTCGGTCCGGGAAGACCTCGTCCTGGAGGGGCAGGTAGGCGCCGCCCGAGTCGACGAGGTAGATGCACGGCAGTCGGTTCGCCGCTGCGATCTCCTGGGCGCGCAAGTGCTTCTTGACGGTCACCGGGTAGTAGGTGCCGCCCTTGACGGTCGCGTCGTTCGCCACGATGACGCAGGTCCGCCCGGACACCTGGCCGAGGCCGGTGACGATCCCGGCGGCGGGGACGCCGCCGTCGTACAGGTCGTAGGCGGCGAGGGGGGATAGCTCGAGGAACGGGGAACCTGGGTCGAGCAGTCGATCGATCCGGTCGCGGACCAGGAGTTTGCCCCGCGCGAGATGCCGCTCGCGGGAGGACACGCTGCCGCCCATCCGGACCGTCGCCAGGCGGTCGCGCAGTTCGGCGGTGAGCGACGAGAGCGTCGGGACGGAACCGGTCCTCACCATGACTCCGCTCCTCCTCGAGTTAGCAGTCGATAACGACGACGTTAGCAGATGCTAACTACACCGTCTACACTCCCTGACATGAGCGCATCCGCGACGCCTGGCTCCGGCGGAGCGACGCCTGGCTCCGGCGGAGCGAGGGCTGGGTCCAGGGCGAGGGCTGGGTCCAGCAGAGTGGCCGGTGCGACGCCCGGTGCGGCGGCGGGCGGATCGGCCGGGAGCACGTCCGGCGGAGTGGCGGGCGGGTCCAGGCGCGACGAGATCCTTGCCGCCGCCGCCGACCTCTTTGCCCGCCACGGCTATCGCGGCGTCTCGATCTACGACATCGGCGCCGCCGTCGGGATCTCGGGGCCGGCCCTGTACCGGCACTTCCGGAGCAAGGATGCGCTCCTGGCCGAGATGCTGGTCTCGATCAGCGCTACGTTGCTCTCCGAGGGGCGCCGTCGCTCGGCGGCGGCCGCTGATGCGCCCAGCGGGCTGGCGGCGCTGGTCGACTGGCACGTCGAGTTCGCCCTCGACCACCTCCCGCTGATCACGATCCAGTTCCGGGACCTGGACAGTTTGGCCGAGGCGGACCGAGAAGAGGTCCGCAGGCTACAGCGGGAGTACGTGGAGACCTGGGTCCGGTTGATCCGCGAGATCCATCCCGAGGTGGGCGAACCGGCCGCGCGGGCCGCCGCACATGCTGTGTTCGGACTGATCAACTCCACACCGCACAGCGCACGACTCGCGCGGGCCGACATGGAGGTGCTCCTGCGAACGATGGCGCTTGCGGCACTGGGCAGCGTGGCAGCGACCGTCTGAAGCTGGAGGTGCTGCTGCGGGCGATGGCGCCTGCGGGAGAGGGGAGTGGCAGCGACCGGCTGACGTGGTGCCGTCTGCCCGGGGTCCTCATGCGAGAGCCGTGCGCTCGGTCCCGGTGCCGAGTGCTTTCGGTCTCGTGCCGGGAACGTGCTTTCGGTCTCGTGCCGGGAACGTGCTTTCGGTTTCATGGCGGGGCGGTTGACGCTCTCGAGTCGTGGGACAGCCCGGGTTGGCACGCCGGGTGGCGTGCGTGCTGGTTATGGTCCGGGGCCGTGGATCTGGTCGCCGTCTTTGGTGAAGAATTGCCATTCTCCGCCGTTCCAGATCATGGTGATTTGGTGGGTGTCGACGTAGCGGTGGTGGTAGAAGCATAGGAGGGCGCCGTTGTGCAGGTCGGTGTCGCCGCCGTCGGCCCAGTGGACGACGGAGTGGTGGCCTTCGCACAGTGGGGGTGGGGCGGCGCAGCCGGGGTAGGTGCAGTGCCGGTCTCTGGCGATCATGGCTCGGCGTCGGGCGTTGGTGAAGCGGCGGTGGGCGCGTCCGACGTTGATGATTTCGGAGTCGGGGCCGAAGATGACGCGGTAGATCTCGCCGCCGCAGGCGATCCGGCGTAGTACTGAGGGTGGGACGGGGCCGGTGCCGTCGGCCCAGGTCGCTGGGGGTTGGGACAAGATCGCGGCCCAGTCCACGCCCTCGAGGGCCTTGAGGGTGGTCAGCCCACTCGTGCCGGGCCGTAGCGGTGGCAGGTCCCGGCCGAACACCGGCCGCGCGTCACAGGGGTCGGCCGGGTCGGTGTCGGGGTCCAGGCGGGCCCAGTCGGGGATGTCCACCCCGACGGCCCCGGTGGGGTCGGCGCCGGGGTGCTCGGCCTCGGTGGCATCGGTGGTGTCCCAGCCGTGGTGGGCGCTGGTGGCGAGGATGTGTTCGAATTCGGGGGCGCTGATCAGCACGCCGATGTGTGGCCTTACGGATTGGCCGGTGCCGGCGAGGCCTTGGTTCAGGATGAGTTGTGCGGCGTCGGCGAGGGCTTGGGCGCGGCGT
Organism: Occultella gossypii; assembly: GCF_019947135.1. Classification (GTDB taxonomy): domain Bacteria; phylum Actinomycetota; class Actinomycetes; order Actinomycetales; family Beutenbergiaceae; genus Occultella; species Occultella gossypii. The sequence continues at coordinate 336,432 of NZ_JAGSHT010000012.1, forward strand.
TGGCTGGCGGTTCGGGTATCACCGGCAGCCGGGACCGGGGTGAGGGCGGCGAGGGTTTCCTTGACCAGGTGGCCGTGCTCTTCGGTGAGGAACCCGGACAGGTGGAACCCGCCGGTCGTGGCGGCGAGGTCGAAGAACTCCCGCTCGCACGCTTCCCGGTAGCCGCGCTCGTCGGACTCGGCGTCCGAGAGCGCGGCGAAGTACTTGCACACCACCCGCAGGTCCTCGAACGACCCCGCACTCGCGAGCTTCAGGATCACCGACTCCGCGGTCGCATCATCATCAAACGCACTCTCGCCCGCGGCCCCGCCCGCCTCGCCATCGGCCGCGACCGCCTCCGCAGCCCCGCCCGACTCGCCATCGGCCGCCTCCGCGGCCGCGCCCGCCTCCGTGGATTTTGCGGCCTCCGGCCCTTCGCCAGCACCGATCTCCGGCCCTTCGCCGGTCTGCGGTGCGTCGCCGGCCTGGGTCGCCTCCGTTTGGGTCGTGGTGTCGCGGATGCCGCGTGCGGGGAGGCGTAGTGCGGCCCGGCGGGCTGGGCTCGAGGCCGCGAGGGTCGCGATCAAGCCGGCCTGTTCGATGCCGAGGTCGCCGGTTCGTAGCGCTGCGCGGACCTCGGGCAGGTCGTTGCTGAGCCGGTCCGCCAGGCGGACCTCACGGGCGGCGCGGGCGAAGGACATCTTGTGCGTGCGCGCGACGTGCTGGGGGTAGGTGCGGACCTTCCCGGACAGATCCCACATGCCCTCGGCGCGCTCGGCCGCGAGCCAGTCCAGACGCCGTCCGGTCAGGATCTCGATATCGCGGTGGGCCCGCACACTCGCCTCACCCAGGGCCCGCCCGGTGTGGTCGTGCTGCTCCTCGAACGGGTCCGCGTCGGCGAGCGCCGCGGACACGGCATCGAGCACGAAGAGCCGGTCATCCAGGGACCCGCCCAGCAGTGCGCCCAAGCTCGCCTCGCGCCGCGGGTCGGCGGTGAGGTCGACCGACCGGGCGCCCTCCTGGGGTGCGCCGTCGCCGGGCGTGTGACCCGTGGTCCAGTCCATGTTCCTCACCTCCCGTCCTCGAACGTGTGTGCTAGTGAGGTCCACGCTACGCGGATCCAACGACCATGCAAGGGGCTGTCAACCCACTGTGGACAACGAGGAATCAAGCCACCGATCAGCGCCCACAGCCGACCGAATCGCCCCTCAGATGCCACACCATCCACAGGACGCGCCACAGCATCCGGGAAGTGTCACCGGCGTCGTGTACCCGCGGTTGATCGATCTGCAACCGAGCAGCAATCGCCTGCTTCTACGTTCCTCCGAATGCCGCCGACGGGGTGGCCGGAGGAGGAGTTCACGATGGGACAGCCATCGATGACCGCGGGGACACGGGTTCGAGGACTGCGCGTCACGCGCATCTGCCTGGCGATGTTGGTGGAGGGCATGAGTTCGTCCAGCATCAACGTCCAGGTCGGCGCGCTCGACGAAGCATTCCACCCGAGCGGGCCGGAACTGGGACTGGTCGCGGCGGCATTCCTCGTCGCCTACGCCGGGCTGCTGCCCGACGCCGGTCGGCTCGTCGACGTGCGGGGCCGTGGCCCGATCTTCATAGCGGGAGTGACCGCGTTCGCGCTGGGGTCCCTGGTGTGTGCGGGAGCCGGCACGATCTGGCCAGGACGAGGCGTGCCGGAGGGCCCCCGAGCTCCAATTCCTCGTCCCCGCGCCTGGCGGTCAACCGCCCGAGCACCCTGAGGGTGAGCATCGAGTCAGACTACGGCTGACGTCCGCCCATGGCCACGACGAGATCGCGACCGGCGCTGCCCGTCAGTGCTCGTGCCCGCCCGATCCGCCGCCGGATGACATCCCGGCGGGCGGCTGTGCCACCTCACCCGGCGCCAGCACCACGAACTGCCCCATCAGGCCCTCGTCCTCGTGCCGGAGCAGGTGGCAGTGGAACATGTACGGCATCGCAGGATCGGTGTACTCCTCGAACCGCATCACCAGCCGGTACGTCCGCTGCGGCTCGGTGTAGATGGTGTCCTTGCGCCCGGCCAGCTCCGGCGGCGGGGCGTCGCCGTCGATGTCCACGATCTCGAACTGCACGTCGTGCACGTGGAAGTTGTGCGGCGACAGGTCCTGGTTGCGGACCTCCCAGATCTCCGTGGTGTCCACATACACGGACTCGTCGATCCGCCCCAGGTCCATCCGCTGCCCGTTGATCTCCCGGTCCTGCAGCTGGAAGGTTCGGGTCGTGGTCGCAGTCTCGGCATCCAGTCCGAACTCCGTGAATGCCGCCGCGGGTTCCGCGGACGGGGTGAGCGAATCGGCCGCCCGGAGCCGCAGCACGTCGAACTCGTCGTTCCCGCCTACGGCGAACGGCACCACCACGCGCCCGAGTTCCGGTTTGAAGGAGTGCAGCATCGTCTCCGTGCCCGGCTCCATCCGGACCAGGATCTCGGCGCGCTCGGCGGGCGAGAGGCGGATCCGGTCCAGCTCCACGGGCGCCCGCAGCAGCCCGCCGTCGGTGGCTACGAGCGTGAACGACCGGTCGTCGAAGCCGAACGAGTATGTCCGTGCCGTCGATCCGTTCAGGATCCGCAGCCGGACGATCTCGGTGGTGACGTCCAGGACCGCCCCGATCGTCCCGTTCACCATGATCGTCGACCCGAGCAGCCCCACCTCGTTGCCGCCGTCATCGATCGTGAGTTCGCCGTCGTCGAAGCTCTTGTCCTGGACGATCACCGGGATGTCGTCCACCCCGTACGCGCTCGGCAGCCCTGCCGCTTCGGTCTCGCCGTCGTCGAGCAGGAACAAGCCGGCCAGGCCCTTGTAGACGTGCTGCTCGGTGCGGCCGTGCGGGTGCGGGTGGTACCAGAGCGTGGCGCCCGGCTGGTTGATCGTCCACTCCGCCCGCCAGGTCTGGCCGGGCTCGACGCTCTGGTGCGGCCCGCCGTCCATCGTGGCCGGCAGGTGCATGCCGTGCCAGTGCACGCTCGTGGCCTCCGGCAGGGAGTTCGTGACCTCGACGGCGACCTGCTCGCCGCGCTCGGCCCGCAGCGTGGGGCCGAGGAAGTCCCCGTTGAAGCCCCACGTGGCGGTGGTCGCGTCGTCGAGGAACTGTGAGCTCCCCTCCCGCGCGTCCAGCGTGAAGACGCGGGTGCCGTCCGCGGCCACGGTGGACGCGGCCAGCGGCGGGATGGTCAGTGGCCGGTCGAACGACGAAGGCTCGGTGACGGGGCTGACGCTCGCCCCGCAGGCGGCCAGGCTGCCGGCTGTGACGACCGCCGGTGCCCCGGCGGCAAGGAGCAACAGGGTCCGACGGCGCAGGCTCCGTCGGGCGGGTGTGGTCGCCCCGGTCGGCGCGGCGGTTTCTGCCGCCCGACGGCGCAACGTCGCTCGGTCCGGTGTGGTCGCCCCGGTCATCGCTGCAGTTTCTGCAGGCCGAGGGCGATCAGGCCGGTCACGGCGCCGAACAGGGTTTGCGTCGCGAGGATCGGGATCGCCGCGAACGGGAGTGCGGTCAGGCCGCTGCCCAGCCCGGCGGGCGCGAGCAGGACGTCGACGCCAACGGTGATCACGCCGGCGGCGAGCCCGGCGAGCGTCAGGGTCGCCAGCGGCCGGGCGACCCGGGCGAGCAGGACCACCAGGATCCAGGCGATCGCAATGACCGAGCGCACCGCGATGGCACGTTCCGGCCCGCCGAACTGGTCGGCGATCGGAGTGGCCGCGGTCAGCGGCCAGAGCAGGGTCAGGGCGCCGAGGCCGATGATGAGCGCCCAGGACAACGGCGCCCTGGCCGGTGCCTGCGCTCCGGGCTGCGGAGCGCCGGGCCGGCCGGGGTACGTGGGCGTGCTCGGTGCGCCCTGGTGCGGCTGGCCGAAGTGCGTGGGCGCGGCGTCCGCAGATGTGGCCTGGTGCGGCGTCGGCGGGGTGGTGCGATGGGTGTGTCGTTCGGGCTGTGTGTTCATGCCTTCGACGCTAGGAACTCACGGGCCCGTGCACATCGGCCCCCGGGCGCGGGCGGCCGTCGCACGTTGTTGGCCGTGGGTGTCGCCTCCAGGCGACACGGATCCACGACCGATGCGGGATGTCCCCCAGGGGTGGTTCTTCCTAGGGTGGGGTCCATGCGAACCGGCAGCCCAACCGGCGACGTGGACCCGCGGGTCCTCGACGTGCTCCTCGGCGTCGGCATCGCGATGGGGGTCGCGCTCGTGATCCTGGCCGATCCGGGCAGGATCGACCCGGCCCCCGCCCCGGCGGCCGCGTACCTGTTCGCCGTCGGCTTCGGCCTGCTGATGGCCGTCCGACGGCGGCACCCCCGGCTGGTCCTGGTGCTCACCGTGATCGGCATCTTCGTCTACTACGCCATCGGCTTTCCGCCGATCGGGATCGCGCTGCCGGCCTCCGCCGCGCTGTACTCCGCCGCCGAGCAGGGCCACACCTCGTGGGCCGTGGCCCTGAGCGCCCTGCTGACGGGCGTGGCCGCCTACTTCCGGATCGCCGAGGGCCAGCCGACGGCGTACCTGCTCGGGTACGAGCTCCTCACCAACGTGGCTCTCGTCGCGGCCGCGATCGCGCTCGGGGTGAGCGTGCGGGCGCGGCGGCAGGCACGGGTCCAGGCCGAGCGCATCGCGGCGCTGACCAGTGCCGAGCAGCAGCACCGCGCCGATCAGCGGCTGCAGACCGAGCGGGTGCAGATCGCCCGGGACATCCATGACGTCGTGGGCCACACGCTCTCCGTGGTCGCCGTGCACGCGAACGTCGCGGACGAGGCGATCGGGCACGACGACGAGGCCGCACACCGGGCCGTCGCCCAGATCCGGGCGACCACCGCCGAGACCATGGGGGAACTGCGGGCCACGGTCCGGCTGCTTCGTGACCCGGGGACCGTCGCCCCGGGTCTGGCCGGATTGGCCCGGCTCACCGATCCCGCGCGGGAGGCCGGGCTGACGGTCGAGACCGCTGTCGACGTCTCCAACGGTGCCCTCTCGGGCGCGATCGACGCCGCCGCGTACCGGATTGTCCAGGAGTCCCTGACGAACGTGCTCCGGCACGCGGACGCGCAGCGGGTCGAGATCGCCGCTCGGGTCGCCGACGGCACCCTGCACCTCGACGTGATCGACGACGGCGTGGGTTCCGTTCCCGAGCCGCCGGCCGAGCGCGCGGGTGGGCACGGCATCGCCGGCATGGCCGAGCGGGCCACCCTGCTCGGCGGCACCCTGACCGCCGGCCCGCGCGAGGGCGGCGGGTTCGCCGTGCGGGCCCTGCTACCTGCGAGGCTGGACCGATGACGCTGCCCACTCCGAATGCCGCCCCGATCCGCGTCCTGATGGCCGACGACTCCACGCTCGTCCGCGCGGGCCTGCTCGCGCTCGCCACCCACGAGGGCGACATCGAGGTCGTCGCCCAGGCCGGAAACGGGCGTGAAGCGCTTGCCGAGGCCCGGCGCACCCACCCGGACGTCGTCCTCATGGACCTGCGGATGCCCGAGATGGACGGGATCGAGGCGACCGCAGCCATCGGCGCCGACCCGGGCCTGGCCGACGTCCGCGTACTCGTGCTGACCACGTTCGACGAGGACTCCGACATCCTCGAGGCGATCCGCGCCGGGGCGAGCGGGTACCTGCTCAAGGACGTTGCGCCGTCGGAATTGCGGTCCGCGATCCGGAGGGTCGCCGCGGGGGAGGCGACGCTGTCCCCGGCGGTCACACGGACGCTGATGCGGCAGGTTGCGCAGGCCCCGGTGCCGCGGGTCACCGCAGGCGTGCTCGATTCCCTCACCGAGCGCGAGCGGGAGGTGCTCACGCTCATCGGACGCGGGCGGTCGAACCAGGAGGTGGCGGCGGAGCTGTTCCTCAGCCCGGCCACCGCCCGCACCTACGCGAGCCGGCTGCTGAGCAAGCTGAACGCGCGCGACCGGGCCCAGCTCGTGGTGCTCGCCTACGAGTCCGGGCTGGTCAGCCCGGGCTAGCTCGTGACGGCAGCACCGCTGGGTGAGGACCTCCCAGGTCCGGGCGACCCGCCGGATCTTGGCCTCACGTCGGCTGGGCGCGTTGAGTGCCGCAGCCTGCACGGGCCTGACCATCGCGCGCGGTTCGAGCGCCGACCAGGGTCTCGGGGCCCGGCGTTCGCCTCCGGTCAGGTGTCCTGGGGCATCTTCTGCGGTATGGCGTTGTCCGCCTTGAGCTCTGCATCGTCGTCCCGGTCCACGGCGCGGTCCCGGCGCTTCACGGTGCGGGTGTCGTCCTTGGACCAGGCCAGGGCGAGCGTGACGGCGAGGACCAGGCTGGGCACCCCACCGATGAGCCAGATGATCTCACCGCCGGCAGCCTGGTCTGCGAGCGCGTCCACCCCCCAGGGCAGCCCGGGCGCGCTGAAGTGGTCCGCGGCGATCACAGAGGTCATCGACATCAGCGCGATCCCGAAGAAAGCGTGGAACGCCATGGTCGCGAGCAGCAACAACAGCCGCAGCGGGTTGCTGGGCCGAGTGGGACCGGGATCGATGCCGATCAGGACGTTCACGAACAGATAGCCGGTGAGGGTGAAGTACACCACCATCAGGATGTGCCCGAGGTAGGTGGCCAGCGACAGCTCGAACATCGGGGTGAAGTAGAACAGGATCACCGATCCGACGAAGTTCGCCGCGGCGATCACCGGGTGGCCCACGAACCGTGCGAAGCCCGAGTGCACCAGCCCGAGCAGCCACTCCCGTGGTCCCCGCGAGCCGTCCGCACGGGTTGGCAGCGCTCGCACCGCCAGGGTGACCGGAGCGGCCAACACGAAGAAGATCGGCAGCACCGTGACGAGGGTCATGTGCTGGACCATGTGCGCGCTGAACATGATCCGCCCGTACACGGCCGGTCCGCCGCACGTCACCCAGGCGAGCCCTCCCGCGGCCAGCAACCAACTCGCGGTCCGGGTCGCCGGCCATTGGTCCCCGCGCCGACGCAGCCGCAGCACCCACCGCAGGTAGATCACGGCGAACACCAGGGCGAGGCCTCCGAACAGCAGGTCCGGGGTCCACTGGGTGAACCACCGGCCCACGCCTGGTTCGGGTGGTACCGGGAACTGGGAGAGCATCTGCGTCGGGCCATGCCCCATCTCGGTCGGCTGTGGCGCCGGTGGGCCGGTGGCTCCGAGCGCCACAGCCAGGCCGGTGGCAACCGCCATCACCAGCACCTCCACCCCGGCGAGGCGCCAGAACGGGCCCCCGGGCAGGCCATCGGCCCGGAGCTTGGGCATGGTGCGCTCCCGGTGCAGGTACCCGAACACCCCGAGCACGGCGAACGCGACCATCTTGGCCACCAGGATCAGCCCGTAGTCGGTGAGTACCCCCTGCAGGGAGCCCAACTGGAGCCAGGCTTTCGCCAACCCGGAGATCCCCACGCCGAGGAACGCCCACAGCGCCACCGTGGAGTACCGCCCGACGGCGGCTCGCAGGTCCTTGCCGAGGCGTGGCGCCACGAGGCACAGCACAGCCAGCCCGCCCACCCAGATCGACGCCGAGGCGAGGTGCCCGAACAGCCCGGACATGCCCAACTCGTGGTTCTCCGCCCCGGCCGCGTGGCCGGTGGTGGCCAGCGGGATCAGCACGGCGAACCCCGCCACCGCGGCCATCACGGCCGAGCCGTAGCCGGCCACCACCACGCACGCCGACGAGGCCGCCGCGGCCAGGACCGCGGTCACCAGCGCGGTGCGGCCGGTGGAGATCTCCGTCACGTAATACGCCAGCTCGACACCGAACCCCGGGCCACCGAGCGGCCGCCCGGCCACCGAGCCGTAGCCCAGCACCAGATCCACCACCAGCAGCACCGCCCAGGCGGGTCCGGCCCAGCTCACCACCCGCGCCGCGAGAGCCCAGGCGCCACCGTCGGGTCGCACCCGCAGGCCGCGGGCCACGGCTGCGGTGACCGGCCTCGGAAGCACGAACAACAGCAGCACCAGGCCACCCAGCGTCAGCGCCGCGGCCAGATGGGACGCCACCGTGACCACCGGCAGACCCCACCGCACCACGGCGCCCGCATCGCCGATCAGGGTGGGCGCTGCAGCCCCGGAGAACGCGAGGCCGAGCACGCACGCGAGGGCCGCCGTCGGAAGCCCGGCCAGCACCCAACGGCCAGGTGAGAGGGCCATCGGCACACCTCCTATTTCACATTCCCAGCCATGACCGGGATCGGGGCGACTGCCGCAGGACCTCGTGTGGCTGCGTCGAATGGTGCTCTCGGCCGAGCGACCCGGAGCGTGTACAGCCGCAGCAGGGCTCCACCGGCCGACCCTGTCGGGGGGGGGGGGGGGGGGGGCGCCCCCCCCCCCCCCCCCCCCCGGGGCGAGGCCGGGGAAACGGGGGGGGGGGACGGGCCTATCCATGGATTGACAGGCGAGTGCCATTCACTCGCCGCTCAGGACCGGTTGTCGTGGCCTACGTCAGCTGGTTGCGCTGGTGTAGACACAGACAAACCGGTAGGACGCGACCTTGGAGGTGTCGGTCTCATCAGTGAAGGTCACGGTCACGGCGTTCTCTCCCTCCGTGGGCGTGACTGTCACCGAGCACGTGGTGGATGCCCCAGCAGCCAATGTCGCTGCCGCGCAGGTCACCTCACCACTCTCCGACTGAGCCACCAGGCTCGCGACCGTGGTGTCACCACTGTTGGTCACCGGGATCGTCATCCTGATCTGCTCCCCAGCACCTTCCGGGGTACCGGCGGCCGGGATGACCTCCACGCTGGGCTGGTTCACGGTGAAGGTCACCGTGTTCGACCCTCTGTCCGGCCCCTGGTAGATGAGGACGAACAGGAAGGACCCGACCTTGGAGGTGTCCGTCTCGTCGACGAACGTCACGGTCACGGTGTTCTCTCCCTCGGTGGGCGTGAACGTCACCGAGCATGTGGTGGAGGCCCCAGCAGCCAACGTCGCCGCCTCGCAGGTCATCTCACCAACATTTGACTGGGCCACGAGAGTCGTGATCGTGGTGTCACCACTGTTGGTCACCGGGATGGTCATCGTGATCTGCTCCCCTACACCTTCCGGGGTATCGGCAGCCGGGATGGTCTCCACGGTGGCTTGGTCCAAGGTGAAGATCGGTGTGCCCGATGTCCCATCGGTCCCGTCGCTCGAGCCGCCACCGAGCAGGTCACCGGTCGGCAGTCCACCGAGCAGGTCACCGGTCGGCAGTCCACCGAGCAGGTCACCGGTCGGCAGTCCACCCAGCAGGTCACCGGTCGGCAGTCCACCCAGCAGGTCACCAGTCGGCGCTCCGTCGGTCCCATCGGTTCCGTCGGTCCCCTGGTAGGTGAGGACGATCTGGAAGGACCCGACCTTGGAGGTGTCCGTCTCGTCGACGAACGTCACGGTCACGGTGTTCTCTCCCTCGGTGGGCGTGAACGTCACCGAGCATGTGGTGGAGGCCCCAGCAGCCAACGTCGCCGCCTCGCAGGTCATCTCACCAACATTTGACTGGGCCACGAGAGTCGTGATCGTGGTGTCACCACTGTTGGTCACCGGGATGGTCATCGTGATCTGCTCCCC